>CAVYXX010000155.1:0-86741 GCA_963772355.1 uncultured Alphaproteobacteria bacterium
CCCCGGTTTGGTGGAGAGTTGAGGGCTTGGGATTAGGATATCGGCCTTGATGTCACTTTGTCCTCCTGTTTCGCGTTATTCTTTGGTTCGACCCCCGGCGGAGCCATTCTTCCGTCCCGACCCGCACGATGGTGCGGCTGTCGCGCGCAGCGGCTGTCAAGGACGGCCCCTTCTTGGGGCCGCCGGAGGGCTTGTCCTTGACGGGCGCAAGCGCGGCGGCAGGCTGGTGTGCGTCGGGATCGACTGCCGTCGCCTGATACTGGCGCTCGTAATCGACCGGCGATCGATAGCCGATTGATGAGTGACGCCGTCGCGGATTGTACCAGCCTTCGATGAACGCGAAGACCGTGCTTTGTGCCTCGGCCGGCGTCCTGAACCGATGCCGCGCGAGCAGCTCGCATTCCAACGTGGCAAAGAAGCTCTCGCACATCGCATTGTCGTAGGCGTCCCCCACCGACCCCATTGATGGACGCACGTCGGCCTCGCGACAGCGCTGGCCGAACTCGATCGATGTGTATTGCTTGAACTCAAATGGTCGTCGCAACACCTCGAGGGAGAAGTTGCGATGACGAGACATAGGCGGCATTCGGATCGGTCTGGTCGGGCGCCCCTGTTCTCACCAGGTCGTCCGGTGGTGGCAGGACGAGATGAGCAACGACGGTTCTGGGCGGCGATCGCGGCTGGCATGGCGAGTGAGGATGCGGCGCTCAAGGCTGGTATGTCGCAGGCTGTGGGAACACGATTGTTCCGAAAGGCAGGCGGCATGCCACCAGCGATGTTTCGGCGATCAGCGAAGCCGCTGTCCGGGCGGTATCTTTCATTTGCGGAGCGGGAGGAGATCGCCCTTCTTCGCGTTCAAGGCTGCTCCGGGCGGGAGGTTGCGCGCCGGCTCGGGCGAGCCGCTTCAACGATTTCGCGGGAGCTGCGGCGCAATGCTGCGACCCGAAGTGGCGGCCTGGCGTATCGCGCGACGACAGCGCAGTGGCATGCCGAGCGATCTGCTCGCCGCCCCAAGCAGGCCAAGCTTGCGCTTAACACTGCACTGCGAACCTATGTGGAGGAACGATTGGCCGGTGTCGTCGTCGCTCCGGGTGGGGTTGCTGTTTCCGGGCCGGCTGTGCACTGGAGAGGCCGCCGCCATGGACCCCGAAAGCCTCGGCGGTGGGCAAGGGCCTGGAGCCCGGAGCAAATCGCTCGCCGCTTGCCGGTCGACTTCCCGGACAATGAGACCATGCGCATCAGCCACGAAACGATTTATCAGGCGCTGTTTGTTCAAAGTCGTGGCGCTTTGCGCCGCGAGCTGACGGCCTGCTTGTGTACCGGGCGGGCGTTGCGAATACCGCGAGCGCGCACCCGCGGCCGAGGAAAAACCTTCATCTCTTCCGAGATAATGATCAGCAAACGTCCCGCGGAGGCAGCTGATCGCGCCGTGCCAGGCCATTGGGAGGGGGATCTCATCGTGGGCCTCGGCAGTTCCGCGATTGGCACCCTGGTCGAGCGCAAGACGCGCTTCACTCTGCTGTTGCATTTGCCGCGTATGACCGACCATGGCCACGAGGCGCGCGTGAAGAACGGACCCGCACTCGCCGGACATGGTGCCGATGCGGTATGCGAGGCCATTACCCGAACGATTACCATCTTGCCTGCGCAATTGCGTCGGTCGCTGACTTGGGATCAAGGAGCTGAGATGGCTCAACACGCACGCCTGAAGATCGACGCCGGCATCCAGGTCTATTTCTGTGATCCTCACAGCCCATGGCAGCGCGGCACCAACGAGAACACCAACGGACTACTGCGCCAGTATTTCCCCAAAGGCACCGATCTCAGCCTGCACAGCGCCGACGAGATTGCGGCTGTGGCGGCTGCGCTCAACGCTCGGCCTCGAAAGACGCTGGCTTGGAAAACCCCGGCTGAGGCGCTTGACCAGCTGTTTACATCGGCCATGCTGAGCGGCGCTCGGAACCAACCCCCGTATCTGCACGCGACGTCATCCTGGCTTTGATTGCCGCTTGTCCGCATCCAGATCTAAATTACATTCCTTGGTGAGATCAAAAGGACCATTCCTCGGAGCCGACCTGTCTTCGGGCAGAGCGCCGCGCGCAGGTCTTGTCCAGGATGCCGCGTGCGGCACCGGCGCGCAGCGCCGGCTCGTCCTGGACGAGACCAAGCACGGCGCTATGCTTTGTCCAGGTTGGGGCATCAGCATCATCCCTGCCGAGCTAAAAGGATCGTCGTTGCGACGATCACTTGAATCCGCCTTGCGAACCCTGATCGGAGTGATGGATGACGCCTCTGGGTCGACGCACTGCCAGTGCCATGTTCAAAGCGCCAAGCACCAGTTGGGTGGCCAGTGTCGTGGCCATCGACCAGCCGACGATCCGACGGCTGCAGGCATCGAGCACGACCGCGAGGTAGAGAAACCCCGCCCATGTCGGAACGTAGGTTATATCTGCCACCCATAGCTGATCCAGCGCCGGCGCGGTGAAATTGCGTTCCACCAGGTCCGGCGCCTGACGATTGCCGCCCTTGACTGTGGTGGTAATGAATTTGCGCCGACTCACACCGGCGAGACCGTCCCGCGCCATCAGCCGCGCGACGCGCTTGCGCCCAGCACGAAGGCCTTTGGCGGCTAGCTCGGCATGAACTCGCGGCGCGCCGTAGGTGCCGCGGGAGACCTCATGGGCGATGCGGATTTCCGCCAGCAGGGCCTCGTCTGTCTGTGCCCGCCGCGACCGCGGCCGCTTCGCCCATGCATAGTAGCCGCTGGGGGAGACGCCCAGCAGCCGGCACATGGTGGCGATCGGATAGGATGCCTGGTGATCGCTCACGAACCGGAACCCTTCGGTGGGATCGTGTTCGTCTCCCGAGCGAACCAGGCCGCCGCCTTTGAGAGGATCTCCCGCTCCAGTCTCAGCTGGCGGTTCTCACGTCGTAAGCGGCTGAGTTCCTCACGCTCGGTGGTTGTCAGGCCGCCCCCGTGCCCGGTGTTTCGTGCCGCTTGGGCAACCCAGTTCTTGATCGACTGCGCCGTCGGTTCGAACTCCCGCGCCAACTCTTCCGGTGAACGACCAGCATTTACCAACTCAACCATCTGGCGCCGGAACTCAGGCGCATAGGGTAGCCTTGTTTTGGCCATCGCGGACTCCTTGAACGCAAACGTTCCGATGTCCACAAAACCGGGGCAACTTCACTTGGGCACTCATCCCTCAGCTACATCAACTACAACTATCTTGACGGACCCGAAGGTCTTCTGGCCGGAGAGCGACTGGTATTCGACCTCAGAAACATGGAGGTCGCCTACCAGAACCTGAGCCAGCGCGAATACGAGCTCACCAAGCATGTCAGTCTACGCCAGGTCGCGCCGATGGCGCTGCTTCAGCTCCGGGCCACCGGAAGCTGCTTCTTCACAATCCCTGAGGAGGCCTTCGATTTGGACGGGCCTGGGCACTACTTCCGACGGCTTAGAGCCGTGGCGGTCACCATTCCTTGCGTCGCGGGCCCGCACACCAGCGTCAACTGCAGGCTCACCCTCCAGAGGAGCTCAACGCGGACGAGCACCAGCCTCCAGAACGGGAAATATTCCCGCCAGGGCTCCGATGACGGTCGGTTCAACGATTACTATGGGACGGTCGCTTCGATCGTGACGAGCTCGGCACAATTGGACCACGGCATGTTCGAGACCAACCTGCGGGATGAGCGCTACCTGCCATTCGAAATGACGGGCGTGGCGGGCAGCCAATGGCAACTGACACTACCATCGGACCTTCCGCAGTTCGACTTCGACACCATCACGGACGTGCTTTTGTACATACGCTATACCGGGCGCGAGGGCGGAGAGCAGCTGAGGGCTGCGGCGGTCGCCAATCTCCAGGCCCTGATCAAAAGTGGTCAAACAATAGGCTCGGTCAGTTTATTATCGGTCAGATACGACTTTTCGTCACAATGGGCGAAATTTAAGAACGCGACGATAGGTGGCGCCACACCGAGTGCGGAGCTGCAGCTCGCGATGGCGCCTGAGCTGTATCCGTTGTGGACTCAAGGTATGCCCGGCAGCGCACCGAAGCCGCTATCCCTCGAAGCGATCGAATTTTTCGCGGAGATGGCGCCCGGAAACGCAACGACGACCGTCACGCTCAACGACAAGACCGATGGAAGCGGCAACAAAGACACTCTGGCCCTGAACCCACAGTTCGGCAGCATGCTTTCCGGGTCGATGGCAAGAATTCCGCTGCCGGCGGCGCTGACCGACCCGACGCATCCGCCGCTAACGCTGTACCTTGACAACAACTCTATGAAGGATCTGTGGATTGCCATCACCTGGTCGCAATGATCCAGGGACCTGGGCGCTGATAGAGGCCATCAAATCGGCCTCATCGGCGATGGTGTCGAACGAATTCGTCGGTGGTTTGGAACAAGTTCGCACGAGTGCAATGCTGCTCAATCGGCTTAGAGCGCAGCATCTCGGCACTGTATCGACTACAATTATCCATCGTGGCTTGGCTCGTGCGGAAAATCGGTGCGCAGAATTAGCGCTGCAAAGCGATAAAACCGCAGAAGAACAGCAAGAATATCGACATTTGTTTGTGGTCAAGGATTTTCTTGAAGTGTCAAACAAGGAGATCAGCTATGTGGTTGATCTTGTGGCCAATGATAATCGCTTCAGTAAGTATCTGACTTCAGAGGCGTCCCTCACGCAATTTTTTGGCATACGAAACGTGAAGTTCGGTTTGGGTAGTCCTCACTTCCTCGGTCAACCTTCTTCACCCTACTCGGTTAAGGATTCCGTCAATCTGCCGAATGAGTGGTGCGCATGGTGGAATGGCGATATAGATGGATTCTTCTATACGAGGCTAAGTGATGAAGACATCAGCTTTCACTACTGTCCGGTTCGGTGAATGACATTTCCGTGGAATCCATTGATGCATAAAGCTTTCCGACAGTTCGTTGCTGGGGCGGATTTGAATGTCCGGTGGCTCTTCCCGACGATCTCGCGGGGAGGGCTTGGTCATGAACACCGGCAGGACGCTTTTCGCGCAGCTCATGGATTTTCTGCCTTGGAGCAGCTTCGACCGGATTGTCGCGCGCTACGGCGGCAACCGCGCCGTGCGCAAGCTGTCCTGCGCCGCGCAATATCAGATCATGGCGTTCGCCCAACTGACCTATCGCGAGAGTTTGCGCGACATCGAGGCCTGCCTGTCGGCGCAAGCGTCAAAGCTCTACCACATGGGGCTTCGCGAACCGGTCCGTCGCTCCACCCTCGCGGATGCCAACGAGTCGCGCGATTGGCGCATCTATGCCGAGTTCGCCCAACAACTCATCGCTCAGGCCAGATGTCTCTACGCCAGCGAAAGCCTGGGAGCAGAGCTGACCAACAGCGTCTACGCGCTGGATTCCACCACCATCGATTTGTGCATGTCGGTGTTCCCCTGGGCTCATTTCCGCTCCACCAAATCCGCGGTGAAGATGCATACGCTGCTCGATCTGCGTGGCAACATTCCCAGCTTTATCCATATCTCGAACGGCAAGCTGCACGATGTTCATGCGCTCGACATGCTGATCCCCGAACCCGGCGCGGTCTATGTGATGGATCGCGGATACATCGACTTCGCCCGCCTGCACACGCTGCATCAGGCGGGCGCCTTCTTCGTGACGCGCGCCAAGTCCAATCTGCATGCGCATCGGATCTATTCCGCGCCCACCGACCGAGCGAGCGGCGTGATCGCCGATCAAACCATCGCATTGGACGGCCCTCGTACCCGTCAGGACTATCCGGTGCATCTGCGGCGCATCCGCTTCCGCGACGCCGAAACGGCTAAGACACTGGTCTTCCTGACCAATCAGACCGCGTTGCCAGCATTGACCATCTGCGATCTGTACAAAAGCCGCTGGCAGGTGGAACTCTTTTTCAAGTGGATAAAACAGCATCTGCGGATCAAGCGGTTCTACGGCACTTCGGAAAACGCCGTGAAGACGCAAATCTGGATCGCCGTTTCGGTCTATGTGCTGGTGGCGATCGTGCGCAAACGGCTCAACCTGGAGGCGCCGCTCTACACATTGCTGCAGGTCTTTTCGGTGACGGTATTCGAAAAAATAGAGGTCCAGACTGCGTTCTCTCGTGAGGCCGACAGATCCGAAAACTTGCAAGACGAGAAACAACTGAATTTATTCGGATTTTGACCGGACAGTAGTGATCAGCTTTATTAAAAGACAAAGACGTGCTGACGATCTCACTTATCCCCTCATTTCAAATGACCTCGAAAAGTCCGCTGAACGACCGGCATTTTGATACGGTCTCGGCGAAGCGGGCCATAAGGGGGAATAGTCTTTGATCTGGCATGGTTGGGGTCAGTTCGTAGAGCATGCAGCCTTGCCTGAACAACGAGTGAGTGCGGATCTTCGACGTGTTGGACTTAAGTAATCGATCCATACCGAGGCTTTCGCCGGCGGCGCCGAGCATTGTGAGCAGCACCATGGCGAATGCGTTGATGAGCAGCAACCGGTCGCGCCGGGTTGGTTCGCCGATGCGCGTGGCACCAAGCCCCATGCCGAACCGCAGATCCTTGGTATCGCGGAAGTTAGGCTCGATGGTCCAACGTTTGGCGTAATAGTTGACCTGCATTGCGGTCGAGGCCTCGGCATTGCTGACAGCAAGACACCAAGGCTCCTTCATGGCTTCTGCGTGGACACAGACCACCGCACCGACCTTATAGGCGTGCGATGCGGTGACCTGCGCACCGCGCAGCTTGCGTGCCCGGCCCGACTTGCCCACCCAGTCGGCGGCCGGACGCGTCTCGCCGTCGGCATCGGTGACGTGAATATTGCCGCGAAATCGGATGACGTAGCCAAATCCCAGATCATCGAGGAACTTGAATAGCTTGTGATCGCCAAAACCGCGATCGGCGAGGACCGTGACGGCACAATCTGGCGGCACAAGTTGCTTCAGTCGCAGCAGGCAGGCGTCCTCAAAATCGTTGCGCTGGTCTGTAAGTTCCTCTTTCCAGACGGTCACCCACAGCAGTGGCGTGGCACGGCCATGTCCGGTCACCAGGTTGAGCGCGAGCGTTACCTGGCCATCGCCATCGAACTCGGTCCAGTCCACAGCGACAACGATTTCCTTCCGCGTGCCGATCAGATGCGGCACCCAGCGGGCGAAGCTGTCCCAGACATCGATGTTCTGATTGCTGAGCAACCGATCGACCTGTTTGATCGCGTGCTTGGTCACCAGACCGCGCGCCTGCGCCAGCGCCTGCCCAATCACCGCGACCGCTAGCGACGCGCTGGTCATTACGCCCAACGTGGCCCCGGCCAAGGCATCAACCCGCTTGGCATGAAGGTCATGCTCATACAGGCCTTCGATAAACCCACGAATATCCTTCAGGCGCCCGCCAAGCCAACGCTCCACCTTTCCCATGACACCTTCACCCGCCTGCAATTCAACATGCTGTAGGGAAACGCGCCGGATTCACGCTAGATGTGGACCAGTAAAAATGCGGGGAGTCGTGAGCGTTGGCCCCGCAGTCGTCCGGCAATCGCGATGTAGATGTTTCGCTGAATTGCCGAGTGTGCCGCCGTCCCACCGGTCATCGCCATGGGCGCGAACTCGTCGAATTCCCAGCGCAACTCCTGGCGCTCCTCCCACGCCAGAAACTCTTCGAGGCTCATCGGTCTGTCAAGCGAAACGCTCACGCCAAACCCTCAACGGGGGAAGACAATACCACATCATCCCCCGGCCCGCAGCACCGCCAGATCGCATCCCTCATCCGCTTGCAGCACCTGATCGGCGATCAAGCGATCCCAACCCCGCTTCGGCTTCACCGGAGGCAGCCACGACGCTCGCCGCCGCTCCAGTTCCTCAGGCGATACCAATAAATCCAGCGACCGCGCTGCAACCGATAGCCTAATGCGGTCTCCGCTCTCCACCAACCCCAACGGCCCCCCCGCCGCTGCCTCCGGCGTAATGTGCAGCACGATCGTCCCGAACGCCGTCCCCGACATCCGGCAATCGCTCATGCGTACCATGTCTTTCACCCCAGCCCGGGCCAGCCGCGACGGAATCGGCAGATACCCGGCCTCCGGCATCCCGGCCGGCGTCAATGACCCGGCGTTCTTCAGGACCAGAATGTCGTCAGCCGCCACGTCCAGTTTCGGGTCATCGATCCGGTTCGCCAGATCTTCCAGCCCGTCGAACACCACCGCTCGCGCTTCCGTCTCGAACAGGTCCGGCGTGGCCGCGCTCCGCTTCAAAATTGCCCCGCGAGGTGCCAGGGAACCGAACAGCGCGACAATCCCCCCGACCGGCGACACCGCCTCTGACCGAGCGCGAATATATCGCCGATCCACGAACGGCGGCTCCGTCAGCCGTTCACCAAGCGGAACCCCGGTCACGTCGATTGGGTCTAGATGCAGGAGATCGCGCAACTCCCACAGAAGGGCGGGCATGCCCCCGGCGGCGTGGAAATCTTCCATATACCCCGCGCCGGTCGGCTTCAGATCGACCAGAACCGGCGTCGAGTCCGACAACGCGTTCAGCGCGCGCAGATCCACCGGCACCCCGAGCCGGCCGGCGATCGCCGTCAAGTGGATCAGAGCATTCGTGGACCCTCCCAGCGCCAGCAGCACGCGCAACGCGTTCTCCACCGCGTGGGCCGTCATGATCTGTGACGGCCTGATCGGATTGGCGATCAGCCGCATTGCCAGCGCGCCGGCTTCCTCGGCCGCCCGTAGCCGATCCGCGTGCACTGCTGGGATCGACCCATGCCCCAGCGGCACCATCCCCAGCGCCTCGGCGAGACACGCCATCGTAGAGGCCGTTCCCATCACGCCGCACGTCCCGGCTGTTGTCGCCAGCCGGCCCTCGATCAGCGCGATGCGCTCCTTGGTCACCTTCCCGGCGCGATACTGCGCCCAATACCGCCGGCAATCGGTGCACGCCGACACCCGTTCGCCCTGGAAAGGGGTCGCCAGCATCGGCCCAGTTACCAACTGCACCGACGGCACATCGGCGGACGCCGCTGCCATCAACTGCGCCGGCACCGTCTTGTCGCAGCCTCCGATCAGCACCGCCGCATCCATCGGCTGAGCGGTCAGCATCGCCTCAGTATCCAGCGCCGCCAGGTTCCGGTAGTGCATGGATGTCGGAAACAGCGACGGCTCGCAAAGGGACACCGTCGGGAACGGCATCGGCAGACCGCCGGCGCCCAGCACGCCGCGCTTCACCGCCTCGATCAGCTCCGGCACCGTGCGGTGGCAGTTATTGTATGCCGAACCGGTATCGACGATCCCCACCACCGGCCGGTCCAGCATCGCCTGCGAGTAGCCCATCGATTTCGCGAAGGACCGGCGCAAATACAACGCGAAATCCTTGTCGCCGTAGTTGGCGGTGTTGAGGGCCAATCCGCTTTTGGGGGCATGCTCGGTCATTTAAAGATGCTACCCGCTACAACGCCCAGGGTGAAGACGCTGGCCAGCAGTTCCAACCGCGGTCGAGTCGCTGTCGCGGCGATGGCGGTGCGTCTGGAATTGGTTGGGCAAAACGTTTAGGGCCTGTCCGGGAACAACCGACTCGCGTCGGCTGACCTTTAGAGCCGGGATTCTCGACAGAGGCGGCGAACGATAATGTTCGTGGATGATCGATCCAGCCCCAATTCGTGACCGATTTACCGCCTTGTCGCCGCACCTCAACGAGCGAGAACGACGGTTGTTTGCCGCCACCGAAGCCGCAGCGGCGGGCTACGGGGGGATCGTTGCCGTCTCGGGAGCGACCGGCATCGCGGTCAGCACGATCGGGCGCGGCCTGAAAGACCTGGCTGAGGCAGGTGGTCTGTTGGCAGGCCGGGTGCGACGTGCGGGGGGCGGACGCAAGCCACTGGTCGTCAGTAACCCTGACCTATTGCGCGAACTGATGGCGCTGGTCGAACCCGGCGCCAGGGGCGATCCGATGTCGCCGTTGCGCTGGACCTGCAAGAGCCTGCGGCAGTTGGCGGGCGGAGCTTGTGGCGCGTGGGCATCGGGTCAGTCGCACCGTGGTGGGTGAATTGTTAAAAGCGCAGAAGTTCAGTCTGCAAGCCAACAGCAAGACCAATGAGGGTGGCGATCATCCCGACCGGGACGCGCAGTTTAGCCATATCAATCAGAGCGTGACGACGGCGTTGGCGGCGCAGCAGCCGGTGATTTCAGTTGATACGAAGAAGAAAGAACTGGTTGGAGACTTCAAAAACGCCGGCCGGGAATGGCGTCCGCAAGGCGAACCCGAAGCGGTTCGCGTGCATGATTTTCTGATCAAGGAACTGGGTCGGGCGGTGCCATACGGTATCTACGACCTTGCCGCCAACGCTGGTTGGGTCAGTGTTGGGATGAACCATGACACCGCGGCGTTTGCCGTACAGTCGATCCGCCGCTGGTGGCAGGACATCGGCTGCAAGCGCTATCCCGCGGCCAAGCGCCTGACGATCACCTGCGACGGGGGCGGCAGCAACGGATCGCGCGTGCGGCTGTGGAAGCTCGAATTGCAAAAGCTGGCTAGCCAACTGGATATTGACATCACGGTCCACCACCTGCCGCCCGGAACCAGCAAGTGGAACAAGATCGAGCATCGGCTGTGTTCGTTCATCACCATGAACTGGCGTGCCAAGCCGCTGGTCAGCTATCAGGTCATCATCGATCTAATCGGAGCCACCACGACCAAGACCGGCCTGAAGGTGATCGGCGAACTCGACGACAACCAGTATCCCAAAGGCATCGTCGTCTCGGACGAACAACTGGCCGCCATAAACATCGTCCGGGCAGATTTTCGCGGCGAATGGAACTACACTATCAAGCCGTCCAATCGCTCAGACCGAGCGGTTGATCCCTGACGGGCCCTTAGCTGCATCTCCGGGCACTCCCCGAAATGATATCACTTTGTGAAGGGTCCCTTGAAGCATGAGCTCAACAGCGGCGTTCAAGCCGTAGCATTCGTGCCGCTAATGATACATGATCCTCGTCTGTATTGATGAGGTTACAATGATACCTTCGAGACGTGACTTACTGGTGATGGCACCCGCTGCCCTTGCGTTGCATAGCGGGGTGGCTCGAGGAGCTTCGACAGGCGGTATTTCCGGGCAGGTAAAGGCGCTATTCGAATCGCTTCCCGGCACGCATACGCTCAAATTTTGGGCGCCGTCGACGCCCACGACAAGTGAAGTGTTGGTCGAGACCCGCCCGAAATCTTAGGATATTCGTTGCCAGCGCCTTCAAAGGCTACGTCCTGGCGGCGCGTTTGAAAGCCCTCGAATTCTCCGGATGTGGTCGAACATCTGCGAACCAAAAAACTGGCATTGAACGAGAGCGTCTGGTCGCTCGGAAGCGAGATCTTCTCACCTCCAGATCTGTCTGGCCTAGTGAGCGAACGCACGGCCGCCGAGGCCATGATTATGCACAGCGACAATACGGCGACGGATATGATGCTGCTGGCTACAGGGCCAGCCAATGATTGGGTCCCGTCAGGGGCGGAGAGGTGAGAACGCCCATCGCTGCAATCACAACCAATACAGCTAATCCCATGCTTGGGCCCACCCGCAGCTTGCGCGCCGTCAGCATGTCCTGATTGCCTCTGATCAATCTGCCAACAAATCTGTTGGTAAAACCGTAGCACAGGGAACACGTCCGTCTAGCCAGGCGCGGCATGTCCAGTGGGTGCTTTGCGCGCCGGGTGATATTTCTATCTTGCGCCGACAGCATCGTCGCCAAATGGCATAACAATCCCTTGGCGGCCATCGCCCGGTACCCCCCGCTATCCCAGAGATAGCGGCGGCGCGTCGCAAGATTTTATTCTTGCAATCTAACGAAAATCCACCTATCTTGCGTTGCGAACAAACATCGAACGACAGCCCAAGGGCACCCCACCATGTCCGTCGCCAAGACGCTCCCCGCCGCCGCCCTGGAAACCATCCTTACCCACCTCGCCGCACTCTTCCTCACCGGCGCCGCTGGCGACATCACCCCGCTCGCGAAGCCGCCGGCCAGATGCTCAGCGCCTACAACCCCGAAACCGAGGACGAACTCCGCCTCGCCGCCAACGTCATCAGCTTCAGCTTTCAAGCGCTCGAGGCGCTCGGCCAGGCCGCCACCCCGGACATGCCGCTAACCAGAACCCTCCGCCTCCGAGGCAGCGCCGTCAGCCTCAGCCGCGAATCCCACAAAGCCCAACGTCGCCTGGACAAACTCCAGGCCGCCCGTCGCGCAGGCAGCCCCGCCAAAATCCAGCCCGAACCAAAAATCGAAAAAGCTCTCGACCTGATCGGGAACACCCGCACAGTCACCGTCGCCGCCAAGGCCCAGGGCCTGACCTGGACTCAGGCCTACGAACAGCGCCAGCGAGCCGCGCGCATCGCCGCCGGCCTCAAGCGAGCCGAAGCCCGTGTCGCTGCCCAAGCCAACATTGCCGCGCGAAGCGCCATCTCCGACCACCGAGCCGCCGCCCAGGCCATCTGATCCGCATTCCAGCTCTGTTCAGATACCCGGCGCCCGTCGCCCACTGCAAAAATCACCTAGACCGGCCCAGTCCGAAGCCCATCTTTCACCCCGGCGGCGCCACCGACAGCCCCTGCACCTTGAACTGCTCGATAAACCGCGCCACCAGCCCCGACGCCTTCGCCTCTTCCACGAACGCCCGCAGCCACGTCGCCGCCGCGGCATTTGCCCTCGCCGTCCCGACCGCCTGCTGCACCGCGGTAAACTGCCCGCTCAGGATCACCGCCCCCGGCATCCTCGCCACATCCGACAGCAACCGCGGCCGCAGCCCCGCCAACGCGTCCAGCTTCTCCGCCGCGAACTGCTCATACGCCGCATCCAGGCTGTCTGACTGTATCAGCGCTGCATGAGCGATATTCCGCTCCAGCCACAAACCGTAGGCGCTGCGCGCCGTCACCGCGATACGCACCCCTGGCTTGTCAACGTCGGCGATGGTCTTCAGCGGCGACCCCGGCGGCACCATATAAGTCGCCTGGATCTCCGCATAAGCTGCTGTAAACGCGATCTTTTCCGCCCGAGCGGGCTCCGCGCCGATCAGCCCGATGTCCCAAACGTCGTGGCCGGCTTGGTCCGCCAGCTCGCCGGGCTTCGGGAACATCACATACTTCACCGGCACCCCCAGCCGATCCGCGATCGCCCGCGCCATGCTCGGTGACACCCCCTCGGGGTCGCCCGCCTCAGTCCGCCCAGTAACCAGCAGGAAGTTCGACAGGTTGATGCCGGCGCGGAGCACCCCATGCGGCGCAAGCTGAGCCTTGATTTCAGCGGTCATTTGAACGGTTCCATTCCCGGTTTCTCCGCTTATGCTAGGCGGGGCCGCCGGCTTCGAGCAACCCGAACACGGCGGCGGTCGCGAGGACGCCATTCCGGTCAACACCAGAAGCGCCACCACGCCCCAACGCATCAGAAACGGACCGCGTCCACCGTGGCGATGTCGAGCATGCGCTCGATCACTTCGGGCTCCTGCGCACCGGCAATCGCATGCGCGCCATCGACGACGAAGCAGGGCACGCCGTTGATGCCCAGCCGATGCGCTCGCAGATTGTCGGTGTGGACGCCCTCGGCCTCGTCGTCGGACGTCAGGAAGCGCCGCACCCCGACGGGATCCATCCCGCACGCCGAGGCCACCGCGATCAGCACGCCGTGATCGCCGATATCGTGCCCATCGGTGAAATGCGCGGCAAACAGCGCCTCCACCATACTGTCCGCTCGGCCGTAGCCGGAGGCATAGCGGACCAGCCGATGGGCATCGACCGAGGATGGCGTCCGCTTGATGCGTTCAAAACGAAACTCCACCCCTTCATGCCGGCCGACTTCACCGATCGTGGCATAGAGTCTGCGAGCCCGGTCCTCGCCGCCGAATTTGCGCACCACGTAATCCGGGCGTGCCATGCCGACCCTTGGCATATCCGGGTTGAGCAGGAACGGCCGCCAAATCAGCTCGAATGTGAGGTCGGGGCGGCGGCGCAATGTCCGCAGCAGGCGCCGGACGCCCAGGTAGCACCATGGACATATCAGATCATGCACGATCTCGATCTGCAGCCGGGCTCTGGGGGGCGAGAGGACATTCACCAAGAAACTCTGACGCTTTTGCGGTGCAATGTCACGCGGCCATCGCCGGAAGGGCAACAGATTCACTCTGTCTTCCTACGCAAGACCACGCGCTTCACAGCGACAGAATGATCGCCGAGCTGCTAGTCATCCCGGCGCATTCATCAGATCAGGCCAGAACCGTGCCAGCGGCGACGCAGCCACGACCGCTCGGACTGCTTCCTGATCCGCCGGCAACATGGTTTTCCGCCAAGCCTCCGCCGCGACGGAGGCATCGCGGAAAATACCGTAGTAGTCGGCATTTGCCTGATGCAGGGTGCTCCGGGCCACGAAGTTTTCGGTCTGCGCGTTCCATTCCAGATCGGCGAATGTGAGGATGCGGCGCGCCTGGGTTTGCGGCCGAGCGCAAAGGGCTTCGTACAAGACGACATAGACGTTCGGCTGAGCGGCGAGCGATGCGTACGCCGGTTCGTTGAATGCGCGCCAGCTCCAGGCGTATTTCGCCGCGTCGGGCAGGGCGGGGAACGATCGGTCACTGATACCGTGGGCGGCGGCGAAGGGACGTGTGGCGGCCTCGTCGAACGGCATGTCGGTACCCCCGGTCTTCAAGTCGAACCGGCGTTGGTGATTGCCGCGCATCACCGACGCCACCTGGCCGCAAGGATGTCGCAGGATGAAGATCGTGCGGCTGGCTGGCAGGGAGCGAGCGAGGGTCGCTGCGCCCTCGGCCCATCGGACCGACTTGATCGCCACGCGCGGCGCCGGCCGGCGCATCAGGTCGGGGATATTTACCCGCGCGAGCCGGTTCAGCGGCGCCGGCAAACGGGCGGCCGCACTAACGGCTCCGGCGAACAGGGTCCGAAGCGTCAGGGCCCAGGCCGGCTGCCAGGATTTGGGAAAGAACGGTCGCTTGCTGGCCGAGCGGGCACCGCGATCGGCAACCCAGTTCGCCAGCAATCCCTCCAACGCCGCCCCGGTCAGCGAGGCCGAACCGGGCAACGTCTCGTCGGGTTCATGGCGATAGAGGACGTCGGGGTGGCTATCAATGATTTTGGCCAGCCAGGTCGTGCCGGAGCGTGGCGCCCCTACCACAAGGATGAGGGAGGCCAAAGCGTCCGGGGAAACACCAGCCGGCGGGCAGGATGATCGATCGCGAACGGACTGTGTCATGGCCGCGCACTTTACCCCGCTCTCCGTGTCATTGCCGGACGACCCCTGACCGTTCTTGACCAGGTGCGGTCGGCAAACGCGCGAGGAGACAAGATCTCCGCATGGCGATGCTTCAGTCCGCGACCGAGCCATTGCCGCTTATTTCCTTCTAGTGAGATCGACCTCCACGAGCCTTGGAGCTTGCTGGATCGGCGCTCGAGATGCGTGTGCTCGTTCCGCCCTCACGTCACGTTCCTCCCGCTGTAAACCCATCATTGCGCGATCCGGTGGCCCGGCGCTACTCCCGTGCGCATGATCACGCGATTGCAGCAGATCAATCCATGCTTCCGCCAGGGGAAAGTTTCTCTAGCGGCCTGGCAAGTCACGGCGGATCTATCGCGAGGACCGCGACGGCGCCGAGGCACCCGGATGCACCGCATGCTCGGGGTGTCTGGCGCTACAGGCCGGACGTCCAGGCGTTTCCGGAAGGTTGCTGACGCAGGGGATCGGCCCGAGGCCGGATATGGCGCCGCGGCACGCCAATCGTTGGCAACAGGAACTCCCGATGGGCCCCACGATGAACTGGGGCGTAGGACGATCATCGTTTGGTGGGGTCAGCCGTGGTGGAGGACAAACAGTATTTGGCTTATTGAAAGCGCATGAGCGATTCAATCTCTGATAATCTGCGCCGCGTCCAGGACCGCATTGCCAACGCCGCCATCGCCGCCGGCCGCAAGCCTGAGGACGTTACACTTGTCGCGGTGTCAAAGACCAAACCGGTTGAGGCAATCGTTGCCGCTTTGGCCGCTGGGCAAACGGTCTATGGGGAGAACCGCGTTCAGGAGGCGGCCGGCAAGTTTCCGGCTTTGCGACCGGACCACAATCTTAGCCTGCACATCATCGGCGGCCTGCAGACCAACAAGGCGCGCGAGGCGGTGCGGATTGCCGATGTGATCGAGTTGCTCGACCGGCCGAAACTGGCTGACGCGATCGAGGCCGCCATCTCGCGGGAAGGACGGACACCGTCGCTGCTGATTGAGGTGAACACGGGGTCGGAACCGCAAAAGTCCGGCATCGATCGGGATCGGGCGGACGAATTCATTGGCGCCTGTCAGGCGCGGTTCGGTGCCGCTCTGGTTGGCCTCATGTGCGTGCCGCCGCTGGATCAGGATCCTAGGCCGCATTTTACATGGTTAGCCGAACGGGCGGCACGGCACGGACTGAAGACGATCTCGATGGGCATGTCAGCGGATTTCGAGATTGCGATCGAGTGCGGGGCGACTTGGGTGCGCGTCGGGAGTGCTATTTTTGGGTCGAGGTGAGAGCCCTCACAGCCGAGAACAGGATATGGCGGGGCGTCATCCTGCGTCGGGCCTCACTTAAGGGGGCAGCCAGGACGACCAAGGCCATAATAAACGGATATATACTGTTCTTTAACGTAAATAAATCTCGAGCAGCGGAAGGGAGCCTCGGTAGTCAGCGAGGCGGAACGTTGTCCAGGTGGCTGAGTACAACTTCTACCAGCGACTCGCAGCCCGCCTGATCCTGGACATCGAAGCGCGCCTGGAGGGGACTGTCCAAATCGAGTACGCCGATCAGGATCTGATCGCGGATCAAGGGCACTACGAGCTCCGATCTGGAGGCTATGTCGCAAGCAATATGGCCGGGAAAAGCATGGACGTCCGGCACCAGTATAGGTTCGCGTCGGGCCGCCGCCGTGCCACACACGCCGCGGCCAAGAGGAATTCGTACACAGGCAGGCTTGCCCTGGAACGGGCCCAAAACCAATTCCGCGCCGCGGACGAGGTAAAACCCTGCCCAGTTCACCGACGGCAGAGCGTGGTAGATTGCCGCCGCGGTGTTGGCCAAGTTAGCGATAACATCGACTTCGCCCGATAGTAAACTATCCACTTCAGCGGTTAGTTCTGAATATAGGGCAATCTTCTCCAGGTCCGGGGCGGAGTTCTCAGAAGTAGGCTGGTAAATACGCATCCCCGCACCAAGTTGTTTGGCGAGGACGAAAGCGCGTCCGGGCCAACACGAAGCAATAGGGGCGGCCGGGCCGCGAACTGCCGCGGCCCGGGATTTAGTGGGTCGCTCTCACCGGTTCATTTCCGCGCGCGCGTGCTTGTGCCGGCTCCGCCGTGATCCGGAGGGTCGAAGCGGCATCACGAAGGATCGTCCGCATCTCACGCAAGAATGCCATGCCCGTGGCGGTGCGCTGCACCAGCACGCTGCGGCGATCCAACGGGTCTGTCTTCCGGCGCACTAGGTCGAACTCGGACAGCCGATCAAGCGCCCGCGTAATTGCCGGTTTGGACACACCCAACTTCGCGGCCAGTCCACGAACCGTCTGTGCCTCGGTTTCCAGATAGCACGTCAGGAACACCCCGAGTTGGCGAGCCGACAAATCCGGGCCGTCACGCCGGACGAGTTCCACGATAGCGGTTCGCAGGATGCCGGCCAGACCGTCGCTGACCTCGTTAGTGATCATACTCCTGTACCTTTCACTGTGAATGAGCGGCCGTCACCGAACCGAAGCGACGGCTGCCATCAGATATTGGTCATGCGAGCGAATTCGTGTCGCGTAACGAAATGGTGTACCAACCGGATTTGTTCCGGTCCTTATATTACAAAAACAGAACCATATCGCTTGACGATATAGTGTGCACTCGCATCGGTTGTGCGCTCCAGCCACGATCGGACATGAGTTTCGGCGATTTGGCAACGGCTTTACCTCGGATAAGCCCAACAACTTTTCGACAAGAAGTTGCCATTATTGGCGTATTTTAGCAGCCGTGGGAAGTGTCACCGGGGTCCTCGCCTCGAATTCATGGCGTGATATCACAGAGTAAACCGACGATCTTCAAGTCAAGGACATAACTGATCGTCATTATTGCTATTTCGTATTCATGGAATGAACGGAAATTTACCAATTAAAACACGCACTAAGACTGCTTTCCTCGTTCAAGGGTTCATACTTTCGAACCAGATTTAGCGAAAAACGGCAGAAAATCGCTCGGAAATCGTTTCGGTGGCGCCAAAACGCTGAGCGGAACGGTCATTCAGCGCAGCGAACGGCCGCGCGCGATCGCGGCGTCGCCAAACCGCCCGCGCAACGCGTCGATTGCAGCCTGCGCCGCCGCCCGTCTCGGCGTGATCATGTCAGCCAAATCACCTTGATCGACGTCGAAAGTTGCGAGCAATGGGTTCGCGCCGATCCCGATCAAACGAAACGCTGTGCCAGTCGCCTCCCTCACCAGCAACGCGCGTGCCAGGTCGAACAAACGGTCAGGCAGCACGGTTGGGCTGGATAGGCGACCCGCTCTGGTTCGTGAGGTGAAGCGTGAAGTCTTTAGCTTCAGGACCACGCCACCGGCCGCCAAATCCTGTTCCTTCAGCCGGCGTGCCAGCTTTTCGCAGAGGCGCCAGAGCGGGCGTTCCAGATCTGCGACCGTGGACAGGTCATGTTCAAACGTCGTTTCCGCGCTGACCGATTTCGCTTCGCGTGCAGGGTTGACGAGGCGTGTGTCTTCACCCCGGGCGCGACGAATCAGGGCGGGCCCATCGTCGCCGAGCTTCCGCATCGTGTCTCGATCCTGCAGAGCTTGCAACTGTCCCAGCCGGGTGATCCCGATGGTCTCCAGCTTGCGCGCCAACGCGGCTCCGACGCCGGGCAACAGCCGGACGCTTTCCGGCGCCAGCAGGGATGCGGCTTCCTCGGCATCGATGACCGTGAACCCGCGCGGCTTGCCCCGGCTTGCGGCGATCTTCGCCATCAACCGGTTCGCCGCGAGGCCGATCGAGACGGTGATGCCGACCTGCCGTTCCACCGCGCTGGCGAAGCGGGCCAGCACGACGGCCGGGGCCGCGCCATGCAAAGCCTCGGTTCCCGACAGGTCCAGCACGGCTTCGTCGATCGACAGCGGCTGCACCAGCGGTGTCAGTTCGTTCATCAAGGTGCGTACTTGGCGGGAGGCAGCGGTGTATTTCGAGAAGTCCGGTTTGATGACGATCGCGTCGGGGCATGCTTGCAACGCCTTGAACATCGGCATCGCGCTCTTCACACCGTAGATACGGGCGACGTAACAGGCGGCCGTAACGACCCCCCTGGTACCGCTGCCGACGATCACCGGGCGTGATTGGAGCTCCGGCCGATCGCGTTTCTCGACGCTGGCATAGAACGCATCACAGTCGATATGGGCAACGGTTAGCCGCAGCAGGGAGCGGTGAAGGACAACGCGACCGCCTCTGCAAATTGCACAGTGAGATGCACGGGCCGTTTCGGCGGCGCGGGGTGTGCTGATGTCCGCGACGAGGTAGCAATCGCGGCACAAGGACGGCATGTCAGTTTGGCCAGAGCCAAGCGGCGCCGCGCACGCCGGACGAGTTGCCGTGCTTGTTGCGCAGAATCAGGGTCGCGATGGTATCGCTGAATGCATAAGTCGGGATGCGGCGCGGTAATTCCGTATAAAGGTGGCTCATGTTCGACAAGCCGCCGCCCAACACGATGACGTCCGGGTCGAGTATGTTGATCACCACCGCCAGGCCGCGCGCCAGCCGGTCGGCGTGGCGGTCCATCGCCGCGATCGCAGCCTTGTCACCCGAAGCAGCGCGGGCCGGCAGGGCTCCGGCATCGTGGGCGCCGGGTCCGTCGCAGTCACGCGCGAGGGACGGACCGGCGACGTAGGTTTCCAGGCAGCCATGCTTGCCGCACCAGCAGAGATTGCCGGGAATCTCCACGCCGGTTGGCCAGGGCAAGGGTACATGGCCCCATTCCCCGGCGATCCGGTGCGGGCCGCGGTGGACCTTGCCTTGCATGATGATTCCACCGCCGCATCCGGTGCCCAGAATAACCCCGAACACCACGCCGAAGCCGAAGGCGGCACCATCGGTGGCTTCGCTCAGGGCGAAGCAGTTGGCGTCGTTCTCGACGCGCACCTCCCGGTCGAGGGCCTCGCTCATATCGTAGTCGAGGCGGTGGCCATTCAGGGCAATGGAGTTGGCACCCTTTACCAAGCCCGTAGCCGGGCTGATCACGCCTGGGATGCCAATCCCGACCGTCGCGTTAATGCCCAGATTGGCTTCAGACTGGCGCACCAGAGCGGCGATGGCGTCCACCGTGTCGTTGTAGGCATGGGGGGTCGAGATCCGCTGCCGCATGACCTCGGAGCCGTCGGGGCCTAGAACCACGATCTCGATTTTCGTGCCGCCCAGGTCGATGCCGATTTGATGGTGAGTCATGGGTCCACCCGGAACTAGCCGTTTCAATTCGTGGGGCAGTACCATACCAAGATGCGCACGGTTATTCGCTATCGCCGTGCGCATCAAGTGATCAACTACTGGGTGGCGTGCCCGCCTCAACAATTGCCGTTAGGGTTCGCCGACGGACAACCGCAAATCGTGACCCAGTCCCCCCCGGGAATATGCTCCGGATTGGCCTGGCGAAGGCTAGTTCGGGGAGATGGGCGGATATTGTCTTTGCCCCTTTTAGAGAGGCCATACTTCCTTCACACCGCCGCGAGCAGTTGAAATCCTCCTCGACGTGGTTGCTTGCTCAATCGCCCGGTCGCACGCATCTTACCGGCATGAGCGAGACCCTGCTGGACGTCAAAGGCATGAACTGCCCGCTGCCGGTATTAAAGGCCAACCGGGCACTGCGTGGCATGGCGGCCGGCGAGCGGCTGCGGGTGCTGGCGACAGATCGAGCGGCAGTTGCTGATTTTCAGGCATTCTGCCGCGAAACTGGTCACGCCCTGCTGGCGTGGAGCGATGAGGCTGGCGTATTTAGCTTCGTGATCCGCCGCCGCGCGGAAGATCCTGAGAAAGAGGGCAGCTGAAGTGACCACCGCGTTGATCACCCATCCGGCATGCCTGGAACATGATACCGGGCCCTACCACCCTGAAACCGCCGAACGCTTGCGAGCCGTGCTAGCCGCGCTCGAAGCACCGGAATTTTCCCATCTGCTGCGCGAATTGGCTCCGATGGCCACGGTCGAGCAACTGAGCCGGGTGCATCCCCAGACCTATGTGGAGGGGATCCTTTCGATCCGTCCCGACCTGGGTGAACCGGTGCAGCTCGATAGCGATACGGTGATGAGCCATGGCAGCGCAGAGGCCGCTGCTCACGCCGCCGGCGCCGCCTGCATGGCGGTCGATGCGGTCATGGAGGGGTGGGCCCGAGCGGCTTTCGCCGCGGTGCGGCCGCCGGGGCATCATGCCGAACCTAATCGGCCGATGGGTTTTTGCTTGTTCAACAACGCTGCCGTTGCGGCCATGCACGCGCGCGCGCGGTGGGGGATTCAACGGATCGCGGTAGTCGACTTCGACGTGCACCACGGCAATGGCACGCAGGCTATGTTTGCCGCCGATCCGGACCTGTTTTACGCCTCCACTCATCAGAGCCCATGCTATCCCGGCACCGGCGAGCCTTGGGAGCGCGGCGTTGCCGATAACATTATCAACGCGCCGCTTCGTCCGCGCGATGGCGGTGTTGCCTTTCGCAACGCTTGGTCGAACATCATTCTGCCCGCGCTCGACGCATTCGCGCCAGGATTGCTGATTATCTCCGCAGGGTTCGACGCCCATGCCGCGGACCCGCTGGCGCAGTTGCGTCTCGAAACGGCCGACTACGCCTGGATTACCGACCAACTGGTCGCCATTGCCGAAAAACACTGCGGTGGCAGGCTGGTTTCGGTTTTGGAGGGTGGCTACGACCTCGATGCGCTAGCGGCCTCGGTTGCGGTGCATGTCCGGCGACTTATGCGGATGTGAGGGAAGGCGAGGGCTCCGCCCCTCGACCCCGCCAAGGGGCGGCGCCCCTTGGAACCGCTCTATAGGGGACTTGGGAAGGAGGGGGCTACGATTTGGTTGCCAGGCCTCGGTTGCCCCCTCCTCCCCAAATCCCCTAAATGAATGGGATCAAAGGGCCGCCGGCCCTTTGCGGGTCAAGGCCAGAGCCCTTGCCTTCCCTCACCAACGCAAGGCCGCCGAGAATGCCGGAAGACGCTATCAGCGAGTTGTCGTTCGAGGATGCATTGGCGGAGCTTGACCAGATCGTGCGCGGACTGGAGGGAGGCACGCTGAAGCTGGATGCGGCGGTGCAGGCGTTCGAACGCGGCGTAAAGCTGCGCCGGCACTGCGAAGCCAAGCTGGCTGAAGTCGAGGCTCGCGTCGAGGCGCTGGTGCAGCGCTCAGACGGTTCGTTGGGCACCCGGCCGCTCGAATAATGAAGTCCCGGGCCGACCAGTTGCTGGTGGCTCGCGGCTTGGTCGAAAGCCGCACTCGGGCTCAGGCGTTGATTTTGGCGGGGAAGGTCTTTTCGGGGGAGCGGCGGGTCGCCAAGGCGGGGGATCTGCTATTGCAGGACACAGCTCTCGAGGTCAGGGGGCAGGATCACCCGTGGGTATCGCGCGGTGGGCTGAAGTTGGCGCATGGACTGGCGAGTTTTGGTTTCCCCGCGAAGGGGCGGATTTGTCTGGATGTGGGAGCCTCGACGGGAGGGTTCACCGATGTGCTGCTGGCACACGGGGCGGAAAAAGTGCACGCGGTGGACGTCGGGCACGGGCAACTTGCCTGGAGGCTTCGCTGTGACCCGCGAGTGGTGGTGCATGAGAAGACGAACGCGCGTTATCTAACCCGGGAAGCGGTCGCGGACCCAATCAGTGCCTTGGTGTGTGACGCCAGCTTCATCGGGTTGGCAACCCTGCTGCCGGCGCCGTTGGCGCTATGCGTAACCGGCGCTTGGGCGATCGTGCTGATCAAGCCGCAGTTCGAGGTCGGAGCCGCTTTGGTCGGCGGCAAAGGGGTCATCCGCGATGGTGCCGTACATCGTGCGGTTTGCGAGCGGGTGACAGAGTGGTGGTCCGGCGTGCCCGGTTGGACGATCGCCGGTGTAGTTGAGAGCCCGATTACCGGGCCCGAAGGAAACAAGGAATTTCTGCTGGGCGCGCGTTTTGCGGGCGAACTCGTAGATCTGCGTTCAGGAGGGGCTACTTGGCGCGAAGCTGGTCTCAGCGGCCGGAACGGCCCAGCGATCCGGCGTGTTCCCAGCGATACCGCCTCGATTCAGACCGACTTCTTCAATACCGGAGATGCCTTGAAGCGAACGGTCTTGCCGGCCTTGACCTTGATCGATTCGCCGGTACGCGGATTAAGCGCCTTGCGTGCCTTGGTCTTGCGAACCGTGAACGTGCCGAAGCTGGGGAGGGTAAACTTCCCGGACTTCTTCATTTCCCTGACGATGGAGTTGATCAGATCGTTGGTCGCCCGATTCGCCGCGGCGCCGGTCACCTCCGTTGATTGCTGAAGGACTTTAGAGATGAAGGCTTTGGACATTTACTTTCCTTGTGACTACGAGATCAATCGGTGCGCTGATCCCTCTCAGCTTTAGGTTGTGCAACATTTATAAGCGATCAGTCAACAAAACTAACGCATCACGCAACGAATTTTTTGATGCGAGGGAACGAACTTTATCTGGATATATACGTCCGTGTCGCTATGCCATGAGACGAATATGACGGGGTTCCAGCGATCTTGAGCGTCAAACGTCTGTCATGTGTCGCAAAAATTATACTCACTGTCCGTAATGATATCATACAGGATTAATTTCGAATACGCTCGGTTTGCGTCCTGCTGGTGGCAGATTTTGCCGGCAATGCTGGCTCGCTCGGGCACGAACACTGGCGGGTTCGATCGCGTCCACACCAATGTTCGCTGAAGCCGCTGAACAAGGTTTGTCTCTTCGCCGGCTCACATGTTCTGCACGGCAGTCACGGCCTGCTCAGCGCGCCTTGGGGATCCGTCGCCGAGGCAACACTCGGGTGGGTTTTCGAAATCACTTCTGCAAGCGACACGTCCGCGAGCAAAGACCAGATGCGGTCAGGTTGCATCGGAACATCCGGGTCATTCAACAAACGGTCAAGTTCATCAAGTTTGCGGCGATATTCCCCAATTGACATGCTCACCTCTCGAATCGCGACCGGCCGATCCAGCCATGCAAAAATGGCAGCGCTGAGGCCTGATTGTGAATATGCGTTGACTGGCGCGTTTCGGTATCGCTTGAGCGATCACAGTGACGACAGGACGGCCGGTGCAAGAGCCGCGGATCCTGCGGCCGGGTGGCTCGGGTTGCGGAAGCGCAGTTCGCCGCCCGACACGGCATCGGGCCCCGTCACGCCGAACAACTCGAAGCGGGACACAAAGCTTACCGCCACCACTGGGCGAGCCTCCGGACCGGTCATGAACTGACGTGCCTCGCCTTCGAGTTCCAAGCGGTCGCGCAGACCGCGCCACTCGAGGCGATCGGTATCCTCCACAAATACCGATAGGATGCCGGGGCGCTCGCCGGTGAGACGGGCGGGCGCGAGCTCCGCCAGGCGGCGCCGAAGCGCGATGGCCACCTCATTCTCCTGGCCCGCTCGGGCGGCCATTACGAAGATGCCGTTGCCGGCGGTGGTCACCGATAGATGCGCCTCCGGGCCGAATTCCCGCCTGAGGGAGGAAATCAGTCCATTGTCCTCAGCCTGGGCACCAGCCAGCAACAGCGGATCAAGGCGCAAAACGATCGCCTCGTCGTGATCCTGCCGCGTGCTCGATCGCAACATCGTCGTGATGCGCTGGTGCAGCTTGGATAGCGTTTCGTGATCGGCACTCGATCCGTCCAGCCCACCCCGCAGGCCGTTCGACAGGGTCATTTTCAGCAGGTAACGTCCGGGATGGGCGGCGAGCCAGATTTGCAGGTCGGGATCGATGCGGTCGGCCAGGCGGAACCAGGCACCACGATGCAGACCACGTCCTTCCTCGGCGGTGACGACGTCACAGGCGACTTCAGCCTCAATCTTATTGCGGACTAGTAGCAGATCGTGCGGGGTTGCCTTTTCCAGGCCGGGAAAGGTGACGGTAAAGCCTCGGGCGCGTTGCAGAAGGGCGCTTCGGATCAGATGAAACACCGGGATCAGGGTGTTCTGGCCGCTGAGACCGAGCCGGATGCGTTGGACGAGGCGGTCGCGGCCAAGTTGGGTCAGTTCGGTTGCTATCAACGGAATTTCGGCGGCGATCTGCCCCAGCAACGTCTCTGTCACGGACCGTCTTGCCCCGGGGTTGCGGCGCAGCTTGTCCAGGCTGAGTTCTATACAATGACGCTGGCGAAGCGCCTGTCCGGCACGTGGACCGGAGGCGACGAGGGCGCGGATTTCCCCCAGCCGCTCCTCCCAGTGTCGCGCGCCGACGAGCGTGATCAGAGGAGCGAGCCCGGCCGAATTCAGATTTGCTGACGACAAGGGCACCGAAGATTGCATCATGCCATTAAGATAAACATTGAGGCCGGGTTATTCCCAAAGGTCAAGCAGGCCTATTGCGCGATGCGGCATCACCGATTCGTGGGAATCTGCGTTTGCAGTATCGGCCAGCGGTTGAAATCAGACGAATATCGGGCCGATCCACCCGACCGCGTGGCATGCTTCGGTCGCGATTGGACCCCTAGTTCCTTGGCAGGCGGGTGTTGGCCGGCGCATTGGGGTTCTGCGCGCGATGCCGCAGCAGGTGATCGGCCAGAACGCAGGCCATCATTGACTCGCCTACCGGCACCGCGCGGATTCCAACGCACGGATCGTGGCGGCCTTTGGTGGTGACTTCGACGTCGTGGCCGGAGCGGTCGACCGAATGGCGCGGGGTCAGGATCGAACTGGTGGGCTTGACGGCAAAGCGCGCCACGACGGGTTGGCCGGTCGAGATGCCGCCGAGAATACCGCCGGCGTGGTTGGAGGCGAACTCCGCCATCCCATCGTGCATTCGGATTTCGTCCGCATTTGCCTCGCCGGACAAGGCGGCGGCGGCAAAGCCTTCGCCGATCTCGACGCCCTTGACGGCGTTGATCGACATCAGCGCGCCGGCCAGATCGGCATCCAGTTTGCCGTAGATCGGTGCGCCGAGACCGGTTGGTACGCCCTCGGCCACGATCTCGATCACGGCACCAGCCGAGGAGCCCGATTTACGTACGTCCGACAGGTAGGATTCCCAGGCTTGCGCCGCGACCGGGTCCGGGCAGAAGAACGGGTTTGCTTCAACCTGTTGCCAGTCCCAGCGATCCCGGTCGATGCGATGTGGTCCGATCTGGACCAGGGCGCCGCGGATGCGGACAGCGCTCCCCAGTATCAGGCGCGCGATGGCGCCCGCGGCGACCCGCATCGCGGTTTCGCGCGCGGAGGAACGGCCACCGCCACGATAGTCGCGGATGCCGTATTTCAGGTCGTAGGTCAGGTCGGCGTGGCCGGGGCGGAATTGCGTCGCGATTGCAGAGTAGTCACGCGATCGAGAAGTCCTGGTTCTCGATCAGCAGGCTGATCGGCGTGCCGGTGGTCTGGCCCTCGAATACGCCGGACAAAATGCGCACCTGGTCGGGTTCTTGCCGCTGAGTGGTGAATTTCGACTGACCCGGCCGGCGCTTATCCAGCCAGGGCTGGATATCGGCCTCGGTGAGCGGCAACAGAGGCGGGCAGCCATCGACCACGCCACCGATCGCCGGGCCGTGGCTTTCACCCCAGGTCGTGACGCGGAACAAATGTCCGAAACTATTGTGCGACATGCGGTCACCCGTCAGCCTTCCACGGTGGCGATGTCGGGCGCGTCCGGATGTTTCATGCCGACGGTGTGGTAGCCGCAATCGACGTGATGCACCTCTCCGGTCACGCCGGAGGCCAGATCGGACAGCAGATACAGCCCGGCCCCCCCGACCTCGTCGATCGTCACGTTACGCCGCATTGGGGAATTGAGCTGGTTCCAGCGCAGGATATAGCGAAAATCGCCAATGCCGGAGGCCGCCAGTGTCTTGATCGGGCCGGCACTGATCGCATTGCAGCGGATCCCGGCGGACCCCAGGTCGGCGGCAATATAGCGGACCGATGCCTCGAGTGCCGCCTTGGCCAGGCCCATCACGTTGTAATGCGGCACCCAGCGTTCGGCGCCGAGATAGGTCAAGGTCAGAAGGCTGCCGCCCGGCTTCATCATCGGCACCGCGCGCTGGCACACCGCTGTGAACGAGTAGCAGGAGATGTCCATCGCTTGGACGAAGGCGGCCTTCGGGGTGTCGAGATAGCGACCGCGCAAATATTGCTTATCGGCGTACCCGATGGCGTGAACGAGGAAATCCAGGCCGTCCCAGCGTTCGGCCACCGCCGCGAATGCAGCGTCAATACTTGGCTCATCTGCGACGTCGCAGGGTATAACCAAATCCGAGCCGGTCTGGGCGGCCAGGGGGCGGACGCGGCGTTCGAGCGCCTCGCCCTGGAAGGTGAACGCCAGCTTGGCGCCTTGCGCGGCGCAGGCCGAGGCGATGCCCCAGGCCAGCGAACGATCGTTAGCGACGCCCATGACGATGCCACGCTTGCCTTGCATCAGGTTGCCCGGGACGGGAAGGTGTGCCGAAGCACTTTCGGTCATGATATTCCTCTCGGTCGCACGCATCGTGCTGTGCGTCGTCCGGCGGTGGTGGCACAAGGCGGCGGGACGGGGCAAGAGGCACTCAGAAATTTGTCGATTACCAATTACGCTTCGTGCGGATCCGAGACACCCATGTGTGGGGCTGAATGATCTGAGCGGATGCACCCGGTAGCGCGCCCATTGCCAAGACGCTAGACGATTCGCCCGCCACCCGCCGGATCGCCGTATGACCCTTGCCGCTTTTCTCCGACACCTGGGCTTCGCTGCCCTGCTCGTGCTGCTGTCCGCTGCCACCGTCCGCATGATGATCGCGGTTCGGGTTATGGATACGCCCGAGGCGCGCAAAGCCCACGACCGGCCCATCCCCAAAGGCGGCGGTGTGGGTATTGTCCTGACCTTCCTGGTCGGCATTGCGGTGCTCTACCGCTTCGCCGAGTTTACCCGCCTCGCGGACCCCTATTTCCGCGGCGTAATCGAGGCATCCGTCGCCATCGCGCTGGTCGCCTTCCTCGACGACCTGTTCGACTGGCCCTTCATCGTCAAGTTGGGTGCCCAGTTGCTGGCTGCCTTGGTGGCGATCGGCAGCGGCCTTTATGTGACCGATTTCCGGATTCCCTATCTCGGCCCGTTGCCGGCCGCCTGGGTCGGCATCACCGCCACGATGATCTGGCTGCTGTTCACCACCAACGCGATGAATTTCATTGATGGGCTGAACGGCCTCGCCAGCGGAGTGGCACTCATCGCCTGCCTGTTCATCGTCGACATCGCCGAGCACCACGGCGGCTGGTTCGCGTATGCGGCGGCTGGGCTTTTGGCGACAGGGCTAGCGGGATTTCTGCCGTTCAACTTTCCCAGAGCCCGCATCTTCATGGGTGACGTCGGCAGCCAGTTCTGCGGCTTCATGCTGGCGGTGCTCGCGATTGTCGCCAGCCAATTCGACGGCGTGGAGCTGTCCTTTCTGCTGATGCCTATGCTGCTGTCCGGCGTACTGTTCGACGTCGCATTCACCCTGGTGCGCCGCTCGCTGGCCGGCGAGCCGGTCACTCAGCCACACCGGGGACACCTGTATCAGGTCGCGCAGCGATCCGGCGTGCCTCCGACCACGGTAACGCTGGTACACTGGGGGTTTGCGACGTTCGGCGGTGCCTGTTGCCTGTTGTTCATTGCTGCGCCGTCGATCTACAAGCCGGAGGTCCCGTTTATTGCCGCGATCCCGCAGATTGCATGGCTCTGGTTCGTCGTGCGCAGAGCGCGCCTCGCGGGTCTTAGCCGATGGGGCTAGCGCCCCAACGTTCAGCCCCTCCGACAGAACCGCTGATGGCTGCCGCCAATGGTGTTCTATGGATCTAAAACTTCCGTGTAAGGGTCGTTGAGGTCCACGTTACCGGGAACCAACGACCGGCCCCCGTCGTTTGGTGCTCGCGCGAAAAGCGCGGCAACATATGAAGGAAACGAAAATGGGTCGCGGAATTCTGCTTTGGCTGCTCGGTGTTCCGATTCCAATCATCATTCTGCTCGCCTTGATCTGGCATTGATCATGGCTCTTGCATCATCGACGCTCGGCGAACGCCCCTTGGTTTCCAGCAGCAAATCCTCGGCGTCGGCGGTAAGTTGGGCGGCAGTCGTCGCCGGTGCTGTCGCTGCTATTGCCATCGGGGTTGTTCTAACATCTTTGGGTGCGGGCCTCGGCCTGACCACGGTGTCGGCATGGCCGAACGTGGGTGCCTCGGCAACGACGTTTACGATCAGCGCCGGTATTGGGCTGATTGTGGTCCAGTGGTTGTCTGCGGCACTCGGTGGCTTTGTCGCCGGACGGCTGCGGACCAAATGGACTGGCCTGCACACGCATGAAGTCTTCTTCCGCGACACCGCCCATGGCTTCCTGTCATGGGCGCTTGCCACGATAATTGGAACCGTTCTTGTCGCGGCTGCGGCATCTTCGGTTGTCGGAGGTGGGGTTCATGCCGCATCGACGGTAGCCGGGGGCGCCGTGCAGGCGGCAGTGTCCGGCGCTTCGAGCTACGCGGTCGATGGTCTGTTCCGAGCTGACCATATCGACAATGCGGTGAGTACACAGGATGCAGCCTCTCAAGCCAGCCGCATCCTGGCCAACGGCATCCGGAACGGTGACGTCCCGCCTGCTGATCGTGCCTATCTCGCGCAACTTGTCGCAGCCAAGACCGGCATTTCGCAGGCGGATGCGGAAAAACGGGTGGATGGGACAATCGCCAGCGCCAAGGATGCAGAAACCAAAGCGCGTGAAACAGCGGACGCCGCACGCAAGGCTACGGCGAATTTTGCGATCTTTACGGCGTTGTCGTTACTGATCGGTGCTTTTGTCGCAAGTGCTGCCGCAGCCTTTGGCGGCAACGTGCGCGACGAATACTGACTGAATAGAAGGTGGAGCAGAAAACCAGTGGTTTTCTGCCCACCTTAAACTATTACCCGGCGGATGGTGCCGGAGCGGCTACGACGAGTGGCTTGTTTCCGACCTGGATTTCCACACGGTAGGTTTGCCAGCTCTGATTGTAGTCTTGCGGCACAGGGATCACCGCGGAACCAATATACTGATCGCTGACATGGGTCGGCCTCGGGCTGCCGAGAGGCAAGCCGACACCAAGGCCTGACCCGAAGCCGCTGCAGCATCCGGTAAATCCGAACCCGCCGATGCCAAGTCCGATCGAAGGGGGCGGGCTGTAATCCACATGAGGCCCGCTTACCAGTGTGACCGCGCTGGCCACAAAACGTTTGCCGTCCGGTCCCAGAAGGTCAGCCGTCGAAAGGGGCTGGATGTCGCTCACCACCAGCGTCACTACGGCAGCGCGAGGATCGAAGCTGGCCTTCACACTGTTTGGAGGCGGTAGCGGATTCGAAGCGCATCCGGCCAGAGCGGAAGCCGCCAGGACTGTCACAAACTTTCTCACCGATAACTCCTTCGACCTGCCGCAAACGCGGAGGAGGCTTGTCGGTTGGCAGCCGGTCCGTGTTATCACCGTTACGTGCTGACCAAGCAGGCTGATGCGCCTGAATTGTGTGGCGCGTCGCTTTGTTAAGTCGCTTCCGCCGGGTTTTCAGCTGGATGCTGTGCCATGGCGAGAAATAGCGAGATCTTAGTATGAGGTCGGGATTACTTTTCCGTTTTGGCGTGATTGCCATGATCGGAAGTGCACGTCGTTGCGTTCTATCGAACCGTTAGGAGCGTTAGCGCATGGCCGACGAAATACCTATTCTTCCTGCGCACATCGAAGACACCATCCGAGCGATCGCGAAGCTGCATGCCGACCATCGCGAGGAAGCGGGAAGCCTTCAGCAGCTTGTCGAGCGCCTGACCGCCTGGATTGGCCGCCCCCAATTCATCGCAGCTTTGACCGTCTTTATCGGGCTTTGGATCGTCGGCAACGTCGGGATACTGGTGTCAGGAAAAGCGCCTTGGGATGACCCATCGTTTGCGTGGCTTCAGGGAGCGTTAGGTTTTCTGGCGCTCTATCTCACAATACTCATTCTGACGACGCAGCGGCGTGAGGACGAGCTGGCGAGTTATCGCGAGCAGCTGACGCTGGAGCTGGCAATCCTGAGTGAGCAGAAGTCAGCCAAGATTATCGCGCTTCTGGAGGAGATGCGCCGCGATAGTCCGGCCTTGAAAAATCGTGTTGATGAGGAAGTCTGCAGCGATGGCGGTGGCGGCAGATCCACAGGCGGTTCTAAATGCGATCAAAGACAGTGAGGATTTACCGCTGGCAGGGGAACTGCTGACTCCGGTGGACCCGGAAATGGATCGACTTCGGGTCGCCGAGATAGGTCCTTCCAGACCTCAGCAGACATAGTCAAACCCAATGATTGCGAGGCGCGGTGGCTGCCCAAGACGGACGATCACGATCGCGTATTGACGATAACGCCGCGCCAGCCATCGTATCGACCGAGGGTCGCCGAAGACCAGAAAATGCGCTTCGGACCACTGCCCCAGAAATCCTCTCGCCGGTAAGAGTCGACGCAGGCGCAGGGCCTGAAGTAGTCGCGCCTGCATCCGGCAGTTCCAAGCAAGCGGCATCATGTGGGAACGGGGATTGTAGGCCGTGATCAGGGCGGCAGACTGCGCGCCGTGCGTCAACAGTAGTCGGTCGGTGGCAGCGCTATAGGCGCCGATGCGGATTTGGGTGCCGGCAGCCTCGTAGCGGGTCTTCCGGTAAGCCCTCAGCAACGCCGGGTGCAAACTATTCCTCGTTGCTTGTGGTTGAATAATTCACGTTACATGGACCGACACCAGGAAGCTCGCCTTCACCGTAAGCATAGCCGGTCAGCCGCGCCAGACCGGCGACAGGCCCGGATGTTTAGTTGACACGCTTAGTGACGGATGCTTTACTAAACACGTCGCTGGAATTCGAAAGTGATAAAGCGCTTGCGGCGAGATCCTGGCGAAACACAGGCAACGATAACCGTGGCCCGCGATGAGGGCCGCTCAGGGAGGGACGGAACGAATGGTAGGTCGTATCTCTACTGCTCTTGTGGCCGCTGGCGCGGCTATCGGCGCAGTATTCGCGTCGGCTTCTCCGGCGCTCGCGCAAGGCAAATCGCTGACACTGTGCTGGGCCGCCTGGGATCCCGCCAACGCGCTGGTCGAACTAGGCAAGGATTTCACTACCAAAACCGGCATCGAAATGAAATATGAATTCGTGCCGTGGACCAGCTATGCCGACCGGTTCCTGAACGAGCTTAACTCCAAAAGCAAACTCTGCGACCTGATTATCGGCGATAGCCAATGGATCGGCGGCGCCGCGGAAAACGGCCATTACGTTAAGCTGAACGACTTCTTCACCAAAGAAGGCATCAGCATGGACGACTTCATGCCGGCTACCGTGCTTGGCTATTCCGAGTGGCCGAAGAATACCCCCAACTACTGGGCGCTCCCAGCGATGGCCGATGCGGTGGGCTGGACCTACCGAAAAGACTGGTTCGCGCGCTCCGAGCTGCAGTCTGCTTTCAAGGCCAAGTACGGACGCGCACTGGCACCGCCCAAGACGTACGATGAGCTGAAAGACATCGCCCAGTTCTTCGAAGGCCGTGAGATCGACGGCAAGAAAGTCTACGGCGCCTATATCTTCACCGAGCGGGGCTCCGAAGGCATCACCATGGGCGTGACGAACGTCCTGTATGACTGGGGCTTCAAATACGAGGACCCCAAGAAGCCCTACGCCATGCAGGGTTTCGTCAACTCGCCCGAGGCCATCAAAGGGCTTGAGTTCTACAAGGCACTGTACAAGTGCTGCACCGCGCCCGGCATGACAAATGCTTACATGCAGGAAGGCCTCGACGCGTTCAAGTCGGGCCAGGTTGCGATGCAGATGAACTGGTTCGCTTTCTTCCCGGGCCTCTACAAGGATCCCAACGTGGGCGGCGACAAGATCGGTTTCTTCGTCAACCCCGCGGAGAAGTACCACGCCACGCAACTCGGCGGCCAGGGCATCTCTGTCGTGTCCTATTCGAACAAGCGCGCCGACTCTCTACAGTATGTCAAGTGGTTCGCGCAGCCGGCGGTGCAACAGAAATGGTGGGAACTCGGCGGCTACTCGGCGGCTAAGTCCGTCGTCAACGCACCAGGCTTCATCAAAAGCGCGCCGTTCGCGCCGCAATTCCTGGAGTCGATGTCGATCGTCGTCGATTTCTGGGCTGAACCGGCCTACGCGGAACTACTCCTCGATATGCAGAAGCGCATTCACGACTACGTCGTTGCCGACAAAGGCACGGCAAAGGAAGCACTCGATCTGCTCGTCATTGATTGGACCAAGGTGTTCAAGGAAGAAGGCAAGATCGACTAGACGCGAGCATCATCATCCAGCCGGTGCCCCAGGGCGCAATCCACGGGACACCGGCCGGCATGACGAGAGTCGGGAAACGATGGACGAAATAACCGAAACCTCGTTGGCGGCCCGCGTGGCGCGCGCGACCCCGATCGCCATCGCGCGCCCGGTTCGCGGTCTGGCGGATCGTGCGGTGGCGTGGCTGTTCATCACGCCAACCATCCTGGTGCTGCTGGCCATCAACATCTTTCCGCTGATCTGGACAATCAGGCTCTCTTTCACCGGGTATCGGGCAAACCGGCCGAACGTGCCGCTGCGTTGGATTGGTTTCGATCAGTATATCGACATCCTCCACGACCCCGATATCTGGCAGGCGATGCAAGTCACGGCACGCTTCGTCGTCGCGACCATTGTGATCGAGACGTGCCTGGGGTTCGCGCTCGCTTACCTGATCGACCGCAAATTTCGCGGACATGCGTTCTGGACCACGGTGATCCTGATCCCGATGATGCTTTCGCCCGCCGTGGTCGGTAATTTCTGGACGTTCCTGTATCAACCACAGACCGGACTGTTCAACGCCGTCATCTCGTTGTTCACCGGCATACCGCCGTCGTCTTTCTCGATGATCGGCGACGTCACGCTGGCGCCATGGTCGATCGTCATCGTCGATGTCTGGATGTGGACGCCCTACGTCATGCTGATCTGCCTCGCCGGCCTGCGGTCGATACCGGGCTACATCTATGAGGCAGCCGAGGTCGATCGCGCCTCCCCGTGGCGGCAGTTCTGGACCATTACGTTGCCGATGGCACTGCCGTTTATCATGCTCGCGGTGCTGTTCCGTGGCATCGAGAACTTCAAGATGTTCGATATGGTGAACCTGCTCACCAACGGCGGCCCCGGCTCAACCACGGAACTTGCCTCGATCACGCTGAAGCGCGAAGCCTTTGAGAAATGGCGCACCGGCTATTCGTCCGCATTCGCCGTCATCCTATTCGTGACGATCTTCGGTCTGGCCAACATCTACGTCAAAGCGCTCAACCGGGTGAAGCAGCGATGAACATCGGTATCACTACGGCGCATTCTGTCGTCGAGCCAACGACGCGCGCGAAACGGATCGCCGGCACGCTGATCATCCTGTACGCGCTTATAACAATGGTGCCGCTGGTCTGGATCATTGCCACCAGCATCAAGTCGCCGCCCAATTCGATCAGCTATCCCCCGAAAATCCTGTTCCAGCCTACGGTCGAGGGTTACTGCAACCTGTTCACCGAGCAATCGCGCCAGACAGCGGAATACATGGCGCAATTGCCGCCGGCCTCCGGCGTCTGCGAAAAAATCGCGCGATCGCATAGCATGGTGGTGGCCGGCGCATCGAACTATGTCCCGCGTTTCGTCAATTCAATCATCATCGGGTTTGGATCGACGTTTTGCGCGGTGGCACTGGGCACCCTTGCGGCTTATGCGTTCTCCCGCTTTCGCATCCCGCTCGCCGACGACTTGATGTTCTTCATCCTGTCTACTCGCATGATGCCGCCGATCGCAGTCGCCATCCCGATCTATCTGATGTTCCGCCAACTCGGCCTGTCGGACACCAAGCTCGGTATGATCCTGCTGTACACGGCAGTGAACGTTTCTCTTGCGGTCTGGTTGCTTAAGGGCTTCATCGATGAGATCCCGCGCGAATATGAGGAAGCCGCGATGATCGACGGCTACACGCGGCTTCAGGCATTTCGCAAAATCGTGCTGCCGCAGGCGGCGACGGGCATCGCTGCGACCGCGATCTTCTGCATGATCTTCGCATGGAACGAATACGCCTTCGCCGTGCTGCTGACATCGGGCCAAGCGCAGACCGCACCGCCGTTCATCCCCATCATCATTGGAGAGGGCGGCCAGGACTGGCCCGCGGTTGCGGCCGGCACCACCATCTTCCTCGTGCCGATCCTGGTGTTCACAGTGCTGCTGCGGAAGCATCTGCTGCGCGGCATCACCTTCGGCGCGGTGCGGAAATGAGCGGCCGTTCGCGTTCTCGCCGCATATTCCGCCGCGGCCCGTGGGAGTGGGGCGCAATCAGCATGATCTGCGCCGGCGTGGTGATGTTGATGCAGCCGTTTGCCCTGGTGCTCTACACCTGGTCGTTCCTCGTCACGCTCGGCGGCGTCGTGCTGTACACCATCGTCTCGAAGTTCCCGGACTGACCCGGATGGCGGAAATCCAGGTCGAACATCTACAGAAATCCTTCGGCGACTTCGTTGCGGTGAAAGATTCGAGCTTCACCGTCGCGAACGGCACCTTCTTCTGCCTGCTCGGGCCGTCGGGCTGCGGCAAGACCACGACCTTGCGAATGATCGCCGGCCTGGAACTGCCGACCGCGGGACGTGTTCTGCTCGGCAATGAGGACGTGACCTACCGTCGTGCCTCTGCGCGCGACATCGCCTTTGTTTTCCAGCTCTTCGCGCTCTACCCGCACATGAACGTGCGTCAAAACATCGGCTATCCACTGGCCTCGCAAGGCGTGCCGCGAAAGGAAATCCGCGCCCGCGTCGAGCAAACCGCTTCCATCCTGCGCATCACACCGCTGCTCGATCAGCCGGTGTCGCGCCTGTCCGGGGGCGACCGGCAGCGCGTGGCGCTCGGGCGCGCCATTGTCCGCGAGCCGATGGCCTTCATGATGGACGAACCGCTCGGTGCGCTCGACTCAGAGTTCCGCCACCTGATGTGTGGCGAATTGCGCGCGCTGCACGACAGGCTCCATGCGACAACGGTCTACGTGACCCACGACCAGACGGAGGCCATGTCGCTGGGCGACACAATCGCGGTCATGAACCACGGCATTATCGAGCAACTCGCGCCGCCACGCGAAATATACGACCGACCCGCATCGATGTTCGTCGCCGACTTCATTGGCTCGCCGCCAATGAATTTCCTGCGCTTCCACGGCGCGCTACAGCCCGGTGTGCCAAAAGTCGAGATCGACGGCGCAACTATCGCCATCCCGTCACCGCGAGAGGCGCAAGCCCCGGGCGAACTCGTTCTCGGCGTGCGCCCTGAACACCTGCGGCTCAGCAACAACTCGCGGCTGCGCGGCGAGGTGTTCGGCGCCGAATACATAGGAACAACTCAGATCGTCACGGTTCGGACAAACCATGGCTCGGTGAAGGCGCGCATGTCTTCCGAGATCCGCGTCGCACCGGGCGAGCAGGTCGGGCTAACCATGCGTGGCGACAAGCTGTCCGTGTTCGAAGCATCCTCCGGCCGAGCTATCCTGACGGCGCTCCATGATGGCGCCTATGCGGCCTCCCGACGTACGGGAGGACCACATGGCTGAAGTCCGGCTGGAACGCATCTCCAAGCGGTTCCCCGACGTGACGGCGGTTCACGACCTGTCGCTGACCGTCGGCGACGGTGAATTTGTCGTGCTGCTCGGCCCCACGGGCGCCGGGAAGACCACGACGTTGCGCCTGATCGCGGGACTGGAGCAGCCGGATGCCGGCGCTGTCCTGATCGGCGGGCGAGACATGGCGCGGACCCCATCCGCGGCGCGCGATATCGCCTTCGTCTTCCAGCAGTTTTCGCTCTATCCGCATATGTCGGTGTTCGAGAACCTCGCCTTCCCGCTCCGCGCGCCGATCCGCGCCGTGCCGCAAGCGAGCATTGATGCGCGGGTTCGTGAGGTCGCGCGCCTGCTGCGCATCGAGGACAAGCTCTCGTCCCGCGTCACCGCGCTTTCTGGCGGACAAATGCAACGGGTCGCGATCGGCCGCGCACTGGTTCGTTCGCCCACGATCTACCTCATGGATGAGCCGTTATCCTCGCTCGACGCGAAACTTCGGGCGGACCTGCGAGTTGAGATCAAGCGTATTCAGCAGGACCTCGGCGCAACGATCCTGTTCGTCACGCACGATCCGACCGAGGCCATGACCCTGGCCGATCGCGTCGGCGTAATGGAGCATGGCAGGTTGGTGCAGATCGGCTCACCTCGTGAAATCTATGGCGACCCAATGAACACCTACGTTGCCACGCGTCTCGGCAGTCCTACGATCAACCTCCTGCCGCGCCGGCTGGTCCCCGAACTCGCGGCGCCGTCGACAGTGGAAACGGTTGGTGCGCGAACCGAGCACGTGCGGATCAGCAAGGCCAACGGTTCGGGAGGGATGGGTTCTGTCACCTGGGTGGAGCATCTCGGCGATCAGGACCACCTGCACATTCATCTGGCGGATCATGACTTCGTCACGCTCAGCGATCCTGATTTCGGGGCTGGCCCCGGGTGACCAAGTCGACATCAACTTCGTCAGCCCGTTGTTCTTCGACCAGGCTGGCACAAGGGTCAGAGCATGAATGACACCATCGATGCCGCGACACTGCGTCGCCTGATTGAAACGGTCGCCACGGTGGTGATTGACCACGCGGACGAACTCACCGCGCTCGACCAGGCGATCGGCGATGGCGACCACGGGCTGAACATGAAGCGCGGGTTCGAGGCTGTCCGCGCCGATAGCGCCACCCTCGCGGATAAACCCTTGCCGGACGCACTGCGCGCGATCGGCACGCAGCTTGTGATGAAGGTCGGGGGCGCCTCCGGCCCCCTGTATGGCACGCTGTTCATAGCGCTGGGCAAGGAGATCCCCGCCGCGCCGGATTTCGCCACCGCTTTTGCGCGCGCTGTGGAGGCGGTTAAGGCCAGGGGAAAATCCCAACCGGGACAGAAGACGATGCTGGACGTTTTGGTGCCCGTCCGACTAGCGCTGCAGGAAGGCGGACCCGATCTGCTTTTCCGTCTGCCGTCGGTCGCCACTGAGGCGGCGAGCGCAACGGTTCCTATGTGGGCGGTTCGCGGCCGCGCATCGTTTCTGGGCGAGCGCTCGGTTGGTCATATGGACCCCGGCGCGCGTTCCACAGAATTGATGGTCGCGGCAGTCTGCCGCGCGCTGAAAGGCTGAAGGGGTGGCATCAGCAATGGTCGGCATCGTTATCGTCTCGCACTCGCCGAAAGTCGCGGAGGGAGCCGCGGACATGGTGCGGCAGATGGTCGGCGACAGCGTGAAGCTCGCCTATGCCGGCGGCGATCCGGACGGCAATCTCGGCACCGACGTGGCGAAGATACTGGCGGCGATCGACCAGGCGTGGTCTGAGGCCGGCGTTGTGATCTTCGTCGATCTTGGCGGGGCCGAGACCAACAGTGAGATGGCGATCGAGATGCTCGATGAAGACCGCCGTGACCGCGTGGTGGTCTGCAATGCGCCGATCGTGGAAGGCGCGGTGATTGCCGCGACGGAAGCATCTGGCGGCTCATCGCTGGATGCGGTGCGCCGCACGGCGGAAGAATTGTCGCCGCAATAGGCTACGAAAGGATAACGATGACTGATGTCATGACATCGGTAATACTGAAGAATGCCACCGGGTTGCATGCCAGGCCCGCGGTTAAGCTAACACAGCTCGCGAAAACCTTTTCCGGCGCGGTGGAAATCGCGGTCTCGCCCGATGGTCCCTGGGTCGATGCCAAAAGCCCGGTGAAGGTCATGCGGGTGCGGGTGCCGCGCGATGCGGTGCTGCATGTCCGGGCCTCGGGGGTTGACGCGGCGGCGGCGGCTGAGGCGGTGGTCGCGCTGGTCGAAAGCCGGTTCCATGAGGAGCACCCCGAACCCTCTCCCGGTGATGACTGAACGACGCGTTCTCGGGCGGCCAGCCTCTCCCGGCTACGCTGCTGGGCGCGTCGTCTATCTACGTTTGTCGGAGGCGCCGAAGCGACGGCCCAGTGGCGATCCGGGGATCGAGGCAACCGCTTTGCGTGAGGCGGTCGCCGGCGCGCTGGCCGACACACGATCGCTGCAGGCGCGGGTGGATGCCGAGGCTGCGGAGATAATCGCCTTCCAGGTCGCGATGCTGGAGGACGATGAGTTGGTGGCACCGGCAGGGGTCGCCATCGCCGGCGGAGCGCCCGCGGATACCGCGTGGGAGGCCGCCGTAGACGCTGAAATCGCCGGCTATGCGGCGGCCGATGATCCTTATTTTCGCGCCCGCACTGCCGACCTGCAGGACATCCGCGACCGGGTCTTGACGAAGCTCCGGCCCGGCGTTGCTGGTGTAACCGCACCGCGGGGTGCCATCGTTGCGGCAAGCGATCTGCCGCCCTCCAGATTTCTAGCGATTGACTGGCATCGTGGTGCTGCGGTCCTGCTGTCTGAGGGCAGCCCCACCAGCCACGTCGCCATGCTCGCCCGGGCGCGTGCGGTGCCGATGATCGTTGGCCTGGGTGGGTCGGCGGCGGCGCTGGACGGGAAGGAGGTGCTTGTTGATGCCGAGACCGGGGAGCTGGTGATCGACCCTCTGCCGGCGTCACGCGACCGCTTTAGTGGCCTGGCGCAGCAGGCGGACAACGCCAGTGTCGAAGCGGACGCCCACCTTTCCGCACCGGCTCGTTCGGCTGACGGAACACGCATTGCGACGCACCTCAACATCATCGGCGCCCAGGAACTGGCGCACCTCGATCCGGCGATCTGCGACGGCATCGGCCTGTTCCGCACCGAGTTCCTGTTTCACGGCGCCGGAGACCTGCCGAGCGAAGATGCGCAGTATGCGGTCTATCGCGCCGCGGCCGAGTGGGCGCGCGGGCGGCCGGTGACGATCCGGACGCTGGACGCTGGGGGCGACAAGCCGATTCCCGGCGTAACCGAAGCATACGAAAGCAATCCGTTCCTGGGACTCCGCGGCCTGCGTCTGTCGCTGCGCCATCCGGATCTGTTTCGCGTGCAACTGCGTGCATTGCTGCGCGCGGCGAGGCACGGCGCGGTGCGCATTATGCTGCCGATGGTCACCGTGCCCGATGAACTGGAAGCCGCACGTGCTCTGCTGGATGCGGAGATCGCCGCCTTTGCGCGCACCGGCGAACCCGTGCCACGGCCGGCGTTGGGCATCATGGTGGAGGTGCCCGCGGCGGCGATCACCATCGATCGCTTCGATGCGGCATTTTTCTCGATCGGCTCGAATGATCTGACCCAATATGTCACCGCCGCGGGTCGCGATATTGCGGCCGTGGCGGACCTCGCCGATCCGCTTAACCCTGCGGTGCTGCGGCTGATCGAGGCCGTGGTGGCACACGGGCGACGGATCGGGCGCGATGTCAGCCTGTGTGGCGACGCGGGCGGCAACCCGGCCGTGCTGCCAGCACTTCTGGCGACGGGCTTGCGCTCGCTGTCCGTCTCGCCTGGCTTGCTGGCGCGCGCGAAACGGGCGGTGGCTGGGACTACTCTTGCGGCGACGGGACCATGAGCGGGGCAAGCGCGCCTCCGGCCGCAACCTCGCCGGTCGCGGGCTACAAGCGGGTGCTGCAATGCGTGCTGGAAAATCGCCCCTCCGGCACGCGCCAGCGCCTTGCCACGGCGTTGGGGACCAACCGGTCTTTCGTCTCACAGATGGCCAATCCCGCCTACGCGATGCCGATCCCGTCGCAGCATCTCGACGTGGTGTTCGAGCTCTGTCATTTTTCGCAGGCTGAACGAGACGCATTTCTCGAAGCCTATGCGCTGGCACATCCGGATCGCCGTGATAGCGGCCACGCGACATCGCGGACGCGCAGTATTACCGTGACCGTCGCCGATCTCGGCGACGCGACAAAAAATCGGGCCTTGGATGAGATGGTCGTGCGGTTCGCGCGCCAGATCGGTCGTTTCGCCGAAAGCCTCGAATCCTAAAAAAACGGGGGATCGCCATGAAGAAGCTTATAAATGCCGTCGATGATGTTCTCGCCGAAAGCCTCGACGGATTCGCGGCGGCGCACGCCGATCTCGTCACGCTTGGCGAGGGCCGGAAGTATGTCCGCCGCCGACAGTTGACGCCGGGCAAGGTCGCTTTGATCTCCGGCGGTGGATCGGGCCATGAGCCGCTGCACGCAGGCTTCGTGGGGACCGGAATGCTGGACGCGGCGTGCGCCGGGCAGGTGTTCACCTCGCCGACGCCGGATCAGGTGACGGAGGCGATGGCGGCGGTAGACGGCGGCGCCGGTTGCCTGCTGATCGTCAAGAACTACGAAGGCGACATCATGAACTTCGACATGGCGGCGGAAATGGCGAGCGGCCAAGTTGCCAGGATCGTCACCGATGACGACGTGGCCGTCGAGGCGTCGACATGGTCCACCGGGCGACGCGGTGTCGCCGGCACGTTGGTGGTCGAGAAGATCGTCGGCGCTGCGGCTGAACGCGGTGGGGACCTCGCCACGCTCCAGGCGCTGGGAACACGGGTCAACAGCCGGACGCGCTCGATGGGCGTGGCGTTGACGTCCTGCACGGTGCCGGCCGCCGGCAAGCCGACATTTGTCCTCGGCGAGGACGAGATGGAGATGGGTGTCGGCATCCATGGCGAGCCCGGACGCCGGCGCGTGAAACTCGCCACGGCGGACGCGATCGCCGAGGAGATGCTGAGTGCGATAATACGCGATCTCGCACCGGCCGCGAATGCGGATTGTCTGCTGTTGGTCAACGGCTTTGGCGGGACGCCGGCCATGGAGCTGTATTTGATGGTCAATGCCGCCCGGCGCGTTCTGGCGGGGAAAGGCGTGCGCCCCATACGCTTCTTGACTGGGTCCTACGTGACCTCGCTCGATATGGCGGGATGCTCGCTGACCGTGACCCTGATGGACGCGGAAATGGAGCAACTCTGGGACGCGCCTGTCCACACCAGCGCGCTGCGCTGGTAGCCCTTGTTACGCGTAAGCGTTCTGCAGCAAGGCCCTATAGCGCGCGTCGGCTTGGCCGGACCCTACCACGACATCGTCTACCCGCTGTATTGCGATGCCGAGACTCAGCGCCCAATCCGTCGCCGCAGGACCAACGGCCGTCCCGCCGACATACGCCAGGCGCAGCCTGTTCAGGCCGAATTCCCGCCGCACCGCGCGGAGTACGAGAAGGTCCGCCAATCGTCCGATCGGGCCGCCAGCCCGGCCGGCCCGCGAGGCCCACTCGTAAACCAATCGCTGCGTAGCGGTGGCCGCCTTCACGCGCACCGTGGCGAGAGCCTGCAGATGCGCCCAAACCTCGGCGTCTGCGCCCAGGATCGTCGGCTGAAGTTCCCGCAGGTTCTCGATGATGGTATCGGGGCCTTCCGGATAGTTGCTGATGCAGCCTGTCTCCAGCGCCAGGTAAAGGCCCCAAACCCGCTCAGTGATGTCGGACAGCCGCAGTACCACCAGACGTTCATCACTCTGCCGTATCGGCAACCGGGCTCGGGCGACACTCATCATGTGCACCAGATCGCCATGCGTCAGGGTGCGCCCCAGGCTGTCGCCGCGGGGAAACTGAATCACCGCGGGTTGATCCGGTTGGATTGCCTGAACCGCGGCGGACCAATCCGCTGGTGTTTTAGCCTGGATAAAGTCCGACAGGCTGACGCAGTCGGCATCGGCGAAATCGCGCAGTCCCTTCATGTCGAACACGACGATCCTGGACAGAGCCGGACAGCGATCGCGGACCGTCAGCACTTTGTCGAGCTGCTCTTCATTCTCCACGAAAGCCAGCCTGGCTCCGCTGGACGACAGCAGATGGCGAACGCGATCCGGCTCCTCGTCAGGGTCGATGGCAACGCTGGCCGCGCCGCAACCCAGGACCGCGAGATCGGCGTAAACTGCCTCGGGCCGCGTTTCCGACAGGATCGCCACCACATCGCCACGCGCGAACTCCGCCAACAGTAGTGCCATCCCGATCTCGCGGACCTTGGCGTCAAGCTGAGACCAAGTAACGGTCCTCCAGATGCCACGGTCCTTGATCCGCAGGATTGTCTCGCTGCCGTTGGAGGCTACGCGTTGCGATAGAAGCCCGGGAATGGAGGTGGCCGACTGGCTCATCGTCAGTTCCACAACCGTTTCTTCTTCCAGCGCCGCGTGCCGCGTGCACCGGTTTCTTTCTGGCCCAAATAGAACTCCTTGATATCGGCCCGCTGCATCAGCGCCGAGCAAGTATCGGCTGCGACGATTCGGCCGACTTCGAGGACGTAGCCGAAGTCCGCTGTCTGCAATGCGGTATGGGCATTCTGTTCCACCAGCAGGATGGAAACGTTCTGTTCGTGATTGATACGACGGATGATGCCGAAAATCTGCTGGACCAGCAGGGGCGACAAACCGAGCGAAGGTTCGTCAAGCAACAACAACTTTGGGCGCCCCATCAGCGCTCGGCTGATTGCCAGCATCTGCTGCTCGCCGCCGGAGAGGAGACCGGCGCGTTGCGATTCCCGTTCCTTCAGTCGAGGGAAGTAATCGAAACAAAGTTCGATGTCGCTCGCAACTCCGGCGGCGTCGCGACGGGTGTATGCGCCCATGTTGAGGTTTTCCCGCACCGTCAGAAACGGAAAGATCTCCCGCCCCTCCGGCACGTGGCAGATGCCCAGACGCATGACCTGATCGGGCGGCTTGCGAGCGATGTCGCGGCCCTCGAACATGACCTGGCCGCGTTCCGGGTCCAAAATGCCCGAAATCGTCCGCAGTATACTGGTTTTTCCAGCGCCGTTCGCACCCAGGACGGTGACGATCTGGCCCTGATCCACATCCAGCGACACGCCGCGGATCGCCTGGATAGGCCCATAGAACGTTTCGATAGAGTTCACCCGCAGCAGCGCCTCGCTCATGCTGCGACCTCCCCACCCAGGTAGGCTTTGACCACTTCCGGATGGGACTGCACCTCCCGGGGCGTGCCCATCGCTATGACCTTGCCGTAGTTCAGCGCCATTACTCGATCCGAGACTTGGTTCACTAGCGACATGTCATGCTCGACCATGATCACGGTAATACCGAGGTCCTTCTTGATGTCCTCGATCCAGAATCCCATGCCCTCGGTCTCTTCAACATTCAGTCCGGAGGACGGTTCATCCAGCAACAGCAGCTTCGGTTCGATGCACAGGGCGCGGCCCAGTTCCACGACCTTCCGCACACCATAGGGCAGGTTGGCGATCAGCGCACCGCGGTAGCGCTGCAGCCCGAGGAAGGCGATGACATCCTCCACCTTCTCCCGATGCGCCAGTTCAGCCTTGCGGACCGACGGCAGAAACGCCAGTTGCGAAACGAAGCCAACGCGGGAGTGGCAGTGCCGGCCGATCAGCAAGTTTTGCAGCAGCGTCGCATTGGGAAACAGTTCAATGTTCTGGAAGGTGCGGGCGATGCCCAGTCCGGCAATCTGCCAGGACGGCGTGTGGGTGAATTCCTTGTCCTCGAAGATCAGCCTTCCGGAGGTCGAACTGTAGATGCGGCTGATCAAGTTGAAGATCGTGGTCTTGCCGGCCCCGTTCGGACCGATGATGGAGAAGACCTCGCCTTCGCGCACGTCGAAGCTGACGGAGTCCACGGCCCGGATGCCGCCGAACCGAACCGAGATATCCTGTGCCTGGAACAGGATCATCGCAGACGCTCCGACTTGGCGTAGGCCTTCTGGCGGCGAAAACCGGTCTGGCGTTTGAACGGGAAGGCCTGAAACCACGTTTTGGCCTTCAACCACATGCCGTTCAGGCCGTCCGGCTGGAACAGGATGACCAGCACCAGCACAAGGCCGAACAGGGACGGCTCCAGCCCCGGCAGCCGGCCGATCCCAAACGGCAGATCGTCACGGACCACGGCTATGAACTGTGGCAGCAACCGGACGAACATCGCCCCCAGAATCGCACCGCGCAACGACCCCAGACCACCGACGAATACGATCGTGACGAATTGCACCGACAGTAAAACGTCGAACGCGTCCGGCGCGAGATAGCGGACATAGTGCGCGAACAGCGCCCCGGCCAACCCGGTCATGCCTGCGCTGATCGCGAACGCCATCGTCTTATATCGAGCCAGATGAATGCCCATGCTCTGGGCGGAGACCTCGCTGTCTCGGATCGCGACCATGGCTCGGCCAATCGGTGACCGTAGCAAATTCGCCGCAACCCAAAGCACAAATACCAGCACGACCAGTGAGACGTAATAGATGCCGGTCGCACCCTCGATCGGGAAACCGAAAATCGTCGGGGTCGGCACCGCGAAGCCGTCGAAGCCGCCTGTGATGGCGGTCCATTTCTGGAACACCGTGCCGACGATGCTGCCGAACGCCAGAGTCGCGATCGCCAGATACAACCCACTCATGCGCAAGGTTGGCCGGCCGATCGCGGCGCCGCACAGCGCGGTGAACAACCCGGCGACCGGCAGAGTGACCAGGAACGGCACGCCTTGAGCCAGCAGCACCGCGTTGACATAGGCGCCGATCCCAAGGAATGCCGCGTGCCCGAGGCTGATCAGACCGGTGTAGCCGACCAGCAGCATCAGCCCGACACCGGCGATGGCGAAGATGTAAACCGCGCCAAGCTCACCGATATAGAATTCGCCCAACACCATCGGCGCGATCAGCACGAGCACCGCCAGCAGGCTGTACCAGAAGCGGTCGCCGTTATGCCGCCACAGCGCGATATCCTGCCGATACTGGGTTCTGAACAAGTAGCGCATCGATCAGACCCGCTTTCCCATGCGCTCGGCGAACAGGCCCTGCGGCCGGATGAATAGCATCAGCAGCAGCACGACGTTGGACGTGACCTCCTGGAAACCCGCGGGCAGGTCGTAACCGGCGAACTGCTCGACAATGCCGACAATGACACCGCCGATCAGCGATCCGGGGATGCTGCCGAAGCCGCCGATCACCGCCGCGGCGAATGCCTTGATGCCGAGGAACCCCATGTTCACGTCGATCATCGACACCGGCGACAGCAGAATGCCGGCCAAGCAGGCGACACCCGCGCTGATCGCCCAGATCAGGGAGAAGATCGTGCGGACCGGAATACCCATATAATATGCCGCAAGCTGATTTTGCGACGCGGCCTGCATCGCGACGCCGACACGTGTCTTGCTGAAGAATAGATACAGAATGCCACACAGCAGGACCGTGCCGACGATGATCGACAGGTTGTCCTCGCCCAGGATCAGGCCGCCGATATCGGCCCTCTTGTTGGTGAACGGCGTGTTGAAACCGACCGAGTCATAGCCCCAGGTGATTCCGGCGACGGCGCGGAAAATAAAGCCAAGTCCGAGGGTTAGCATCACTACGGCGAATTGCGGCTGGCCGATGACTCGTCGGATGACTAGTGCATCGAGTGCATAACCGAAGGCGGCAGTGATCAGGATTGCCAGCAACCCACCGACCCAGTAGGGCAGGTGGAATTGTGCGATCAGGGTGAACGCAACGAAGCCGCCGAGCATCATAACATCGCCTTGGGCGAAGTTCACCATCTCGGTCGCCTTGTAGATCAGTACGAAGCCAAGCGCGATTAGCCCGTAAATACAACCGGATGCCGCACCGTTGACGACAAGCTGCAAAATCCGCGCAGCGTCCTGCACTGCCAAAGGCCTCCCTGCCCGTGGGCCAGCGGGCCCCTACTTAGTAGTAGGTGAAGATAGGGTGGGCTTCCGCGCGGCGTCAATCGCCGCCTCAGCCCATCCCGGAGGCAGCGATCAGAATAGCGACATCTGGCTGGACGGGGCCTCCATCGCATCGGCGGGGACGGTGAAACGATCGCAGTCGAGTTGGGTTCGTACCTCGCCGAACCCGAATTGCCGGGCCGCTCGGGTGAACCGTCGCGTCAGCAAATCGGCATACACGCCCTTGCCGGTAAAGCGGTGGTGGAAGCGGGGATCGTTCAGGTTCCCGTCGCGCGTCTGCCGGATCAGGCTGAGCACATGCCGGGCCCGATCGGGGAAATGGGTGTGCAACCACTCCTCGAACATTTGCCGCAGTTCCAATGGCAAGCGCAGCAGGACGTAGCCGGCGTGGCGGGCGCCGGCCCGGGCTGACGCCTCCATTATTTTCTCCATTTCGGCGTCGTTCAGCCCGGGGATCATCGGTGCGGCCAAGACGCCCGCCGGCACTCCGGCTCTGGTGAGTTCGGCGATCGCATGCAGACGCCGAGCGGGTGTCGCGGCGCGAGGCTCCATCACCCGGGCGAGACGCGCATCCAAAGTGGTGACGGAGATATGGACACGTGCCAGGTTCCGCTTCGCCATCGACGACAGGATGTCGAGATCTCGCAATACGCCCGATGACTTGGTCACTATCCCGACCGGGTGGTTGTAGCGGTCCAATACCTCAAGCACCGCGCGGGTCAGCTTTAGAGTACGTTCCACTGGCTGGTAGGGATCGGTATTGGACCCGAGTGCCAGGGTCCTGGCCACATACCCCGGCTTGCGCAGTTCCTTCTCCAGCAGCTCGGCCACCTCGGGCTTGAATATCAGCTTGGTTTCGAAATCCAGGCCTGGTGAGTAACCAAGATACGCGTGCGTCGGGCGCGCGTAGCAATAGATGCAGCCGTGCTCGCAGCCGCGGTATGGATTGACTGCCCGGTCGAAGCCGATGTCCGGCGACGCGTTCCAACTGATCGCAGCCCGGGATGAGTTGCGGGTCAGGGTGGTGTCGAGCCGGGGCAGGTCGCCAAGATCCTGCGTCAGTGTGTCCCAACCATCATCGAACGGCGACGAGCCGAAGGTGTCGAATCGGACGTGCGGGTTGCTGACGGCACCCCGGCCCGCGGCTTGGCGGGAAGGAAATCGCTCGGCCGGCCAAGCGTCAGGCAGACTCGCGTTTTCCATTGCGGCAATGGCGTCCCTGTCGATCTGCGATTCCATATGTCCCACCATCTGGTCGAGTTCGCACTCTGTTCACAGGATTTGATCTCACAGCAAACCGCAGATGTCAAGAACAAGATAGGAACATGAACAACACCGTCGACTGATATTCTAGCTGGGGTTCTGGGCCTCGTGGGGGCCGCAGGCATAATCGCTTGACAACGCGGCGCGCGCATCCTTTCTACCGCCTTCGCTGCGTCCGATCCCATGGGCCGATCGTCCTTGGTTCAAGCGCTGGCCCGAAGTAGGGGTGTAGCTCAATTGGCTAGAGCGCCGGTCTCCAAAACCGGAGGTTGAGAGTTCGAGACCCTCCACCCCTGCCAGCTTGCGGGCCACACCTTGGGACCCGGCGGGCGATCATGGAGGGATTTACGAACGTGGCTTTCCAACCGGCAAAATTCGTACGTGAAGTAAGAGCGGAAATCGGCAAGGTGACTTGGCCGAGCCGCAAGGAGACGATGGTGACGACAGGCCTGGTGTTCGCTATGGCCGCGGCCGCCGCGATCTTCTTCTTCGTCGTCGATCAGGTGATCGGCCTTGGGGTGCGCGCGTTGTTCAATGTGGGCATCTGAAGGGTTCCGGGAATGGCCAAGAATTGGTACGTCGTCCACGTTTATTCAGGGTTCGAGAAAAAGATCGCCCAACAGATCACTGAGCAAGCTGCCCAAAAAGGTCTCGCGGATCAGTTCGAGGCCGTGCTGGTACCGTCCGAGAATGTTATCGAGGTCAAGCGCGGGCGGAAGATCAACAGCGAACATAAGTTCTTTCCCGGATATGTTTTGGTAAAGATGGACCTGACGGACGACGCTTGGCATCTGGTGAAGAACACGCCGAAGGTGACCGGATTTCTGGGCAGCAGGACGAAACCGAGTCCGATCAGCGAAGCCGAAGCCGACCGGATCCTGAGGCAGAGTCAGGAAGGCGTCGATCGTCCAAGGCCGGCCGTACTGTTCGAAATCGGCGAGCAGGTCCGGGTGGCCGACGGTCCGTTCACTAGCTTCAACGGCACGGTCGAGGAGGTGGACGAGGAAAAGGGGCGCCTGAAAGTCAGCGTCTCGATCTTCGGCCGGTCCACTCCGGTCGAGTTGGAGTATTCGCAGGTGGAGAAGCTATAAGGCAGGGCGCTTCAGGCGAGACCGTGGTCGCGGTCAAATTCCATGCGCCTGGCGCTGCGAGATTACGCCGTCAACGGGCTTCTGCGGAACTCCTGGGGGACGCTTCTAATCGGGGCCGTCGGGTTCGGGCTGCCTGGGCTCCTTCAGGGGATGAGCAACCACCTTTGTTTACAGGCATTTTCAGGAAGAATGTGACGTGACCTAACTGCGTGGCGATGGACTCGTAGTCTGCGTAGGCGGCGTAATGTTCGACGAACTGCTTGATCAAATCGGCGCATGTTTGTCATCTTTCGATCCGCAGGCACTCCTACTCAATCCGCCTCTGACCGCCTGCTTCCAGGGCACCGATCCTCCGCGACATCTCGACAAGGTGCTGCGTGACTGCACCGCTAGCTGCTACGGCTGATGCTGCCCGCGCTTCAATGATCAGTTTCTCCTGGTTCGCCTCCAGTGCCGTCATCCGGTCTTCCACGGCGCTGACGCGCTTTTCGAGCGCCTCAAGGCCGCGCTGAGTTTTTTCGACGTTCTCGAAGAGCCGGTCGACCCGGCGCACCAGGCCGATAAGGGCCCCGATGCCAGGGAGCGCCAATTGGGCTCAGCTCTGCCGCGGCTGATGCAGTTCAAGGTAGTGTAGAAAGGCGTCCTGACGAGCGGTGAGATCCGCCACCTTGGCGTCAAACTCGGCGAACCATTGCTCTAGTTGCCGTTCGTCCGAAAGGGACGAGCGGGCAGCCCGCATGACCGGGGCCTTTTTCTTTGTAACGGCTCGCTTGGTGGCCATGGCTGGCATCCGTTGGTGGTGGCATCCACTATATGGGAGGCAGCGCCCTAAGTCGAAGGGTACCGCCGGGTGGGAGCGGCCCTTCTGGCGGGCTCTGGCGCTGCGGCCAGTGACGGCTGGCTGATCGGCGAATTTCGACAGTGCCGCCGGCGCATTTGGCAGACCGAGCTGGAACGAATATTCAGCCGGTTGGCGGCGTCAGGGTGGCCTGATCGGCGGTCATTCGACCAAACGCCGCGAGACGAATATCTGCCGGTTGCGGAACGACAGCCAGACGCGGCGACCGCGCAGGAACTGCTCCCCGAGCAGAGCATCACCGACCCCGAAATCGGATGGCAGGATCATCATCTCGGGCGATGCCTCCACGACCGGACCGACTTGCAGGCGGTTGAATTTATGCCGGCGAGACATGATCACGCCTCCCGTCCCGGCATTGCGAACCGCGGGGTCGCTGGCCAGCACCTGTTCGGACAGACCCATCCGGCGTGCCATTGCCACCCCGAGAACGTTCCCCTGCGCCCCGGTGTCCAACAACGCCATGCCCTCCGCACCGTCCAACTCGAACGGCACCAGCAGGCGGTCCCTGCGCGTGCGTACGCCGGCGATCTCGATCCAGGGTTCCTGCCACGGCGGCTGCGTGTCTGGGCACAGGCGGTTGCGATAAAGCGTAAGCACGCCGGCCGGCACGTCGATATCCATGTCATAGGCCAACAGTAAATCGGCACCCAGCAGCCCATCGGCGTCCAATCCCAATCCGTTGCGCAGATCGAAGGCACCGGCCGCGACCCGCTCGATCGGAAAATGCACGCCCCCCAGCACCAGCCGGTCGATCGTCACATCGGTCGAGGTGGTGGTCCCGCCGATCCCGACGGACTGAACCGTGTAACGGGGGTCATGCGGCAGTCTCAACCGAGCCACCGCCGCCGCGCTGATCGTGGTGCGCTCTGCCCCGCTATCGACCACCAGATGGACCCATGTTCCGTTGATCCCGGCGGGCACAACGAGCAGACGGTCCTGCACACGTAACGGAATTTGTGCGATCATCGTGAGTCTGCAATCGACCGCGGGCGTACCCGCGCATCCGGCCAGAGAGATCAGCAACAACAGACCGAGCAAACGATGACGCGGCGCCATCGGGGACCTTTGGCACAGTGGTAGCCTGGTTCGCCACCGTATTGATGATCCGAGGATCAGTCTTGCGCCGCATTGGACCAGAAACGATAAAGCAAATCGGACTTGCGACGCAACGTCATGGTCGGCGCCAGGTCGGCTATCCGCGTCTCACGGTGTCGGTCGAAGCAAATCCGTGGATGGTAGGCATTCGCCTACCACGACGGCGGGAGGCAACCGAGCAACGATCAGAATATTGATCATGGAAGACAGCGGCTGCAAGGACCGCGGTGCGATGACCGCGTTCAGGAACCGCTGGTGGTACGCGCGCCTGGATGGAAATGGGCATAGACTCGCCCGGCAATTTCACGATTGATGCCGGGCGCTGCCTCCAGGTCCGTCAGACCGGCCATCTTCACCCCCCGAGCCGATCCGAAATGGTTGAGCAAGGCTCGCTTCCTGGAAGGACCGATACCCTCGATCTCGTCCAACTCGCTTTTGGTAATCGCCTTGGACCGGCCCGCCCTGTGAGTTGTGATGGCGAAGCGATGCGCCTCATCGCGTAAACGTTGCAGGAAATACAGCACCGGATCCTGCGGCGGCAATTGGAATGGCTCCATGCCATCCACATGCAACCATTCGCGGCCAGCGTTCCTGTCCGGTCCCTTCGCGATCGCCACCACCTTGACGTCGAACACCCCGAGATCAGCCAACGTCTCCCTGGTCGCCGAAAGCTGCCCGGCGCCCCCATCGATCAACAGCAGATCGGGCCAATCCGTCGGCGGCTCGCCCTCCGCTTGCGCTTTCAATGCTCGGGAGAAACGACGCTGCAACATCTCCCGCATCATGCCGAAGTCGTCACCTGGAGCGATCGGGCCGCGAATCCCGAACTTGCGATAGGCTGCTTTGGTAAAGCCCTCGGCCCCGGCCACGATCATCACGCCGTACGGGTTGGTGCCCATGATGTGCGAGTTGTCATACACCTCAATGCGTTCCGGCGTGCCCGGTAATTTGAAAAGCTCCGCCACGCCCTGCAACAGTTTTGCCTGCCCCGCGGTCTCGGCCAGCTTTCGCTCCAGTGCCTCGCGCGCATTGGTCTCCGCGTGCAGCACCACCGCGCGCTTTTCGCCACGCTGCGGCAGGCTGATCTCTACCTTGCGCCCGGCCTTCAGCGACAGCGCCTCCGCGATGAGCGCGTGCTCGGATAGTACCTGATTGACCAGCAGCAACGGCGGCGGCGGTTTATCGTCATAAAACTGTCCAATAAAGGCGCTGAGAACCTCCGGTGCTTCCTCCGCCTTGGTGTGCGAGGGAAAGAAGGCGCGGTTGCCGTTGTTTCGCCCGCCTCGAACGAAGAAGACCTGCACACAGGTCTGGCCGGCAGTCTGCCACGCGGCGATGACGTCGGCGTCGGTCAGGCTGGCCGGATTGATCACGCTGCTGCCCTGCACGAAGGTCAGGCCGCGCAACCGGTCGCGCACTGCGGCGGCCCGCTCGAACTCCAGCGATTCGGCCGCCTGCTCCATTTCTGCAGCGAGTTCCTTTTGCACGCTGTTGGCCTTGCCCCCGAGGAAAGACTTCGCCTGCGCGACCAGTTTCGCGTAATCCTCCGCCTCGATCCGGCCGACACATGGTGCCGAGCAGCGCTTGATCTGGAACAGCAGACAGGGCCGCGTTCGTGTCGAAAAAACAGTATCTGCACAGGAACGAAGGAGAAAGACGCGCTGCATGGCGGTGACGGTCTGATTGACTGCCCAGGCCGATGCGAACGGCCCCCAGTAGCTGCCTTTCCGGTACTTGTGCGCCACGATGCTTGACGATCTGCGGATAGGGATGGTCCTCGGCCAGCATCAGCCAAGGATAGGATTTGTCGTCCCGCAGAACGATATTGAAACGCGGCTTCAGCCGCTTGATGAGGTTCGCTTCCAACAGAAGCGCCTCGGCTTCTGTATGGGTCGTCACGGTTTCCATCGAGACCGTTTCCGACACCATCCGCCGTAGACGTTCCGGGAGGCGCCCAACCTGAGTGTAGGAGTGAACCCGGCGCTTCAGGCTGCGCGCTTTGCCGACGTAAAGCGCGTCCCCCTTCGCATCCAGCATGCGATACACGCCTGGGCTCGGCGACATATTCTCCAGAGCAGCCTCGATTACCGCGACGCCTTTTTCGCTCGTCATGGTGCTTATTCCGCCTGGGCGGTCGCCTCGTCAGTCAGATCTATGCCGCTGTAGAATTCAGCCAACGGCACTTCGACGTCGATCTCCGGCATGCGCAGCGTGTCGGCCTCGGTCAACGTTTCCACGACCAGGTCCGTGCCCTTGCGGACGTATACTGTGGCCGCGATCGCGTCCTGTTCGAGAATGACGTAGCGCTGGATCGAAGGTGTCGCGCCGTACTCGCGCAATTTCTCGATGCGATCGGTGCGGGACGTGCTTTCGCTTAGGACCTCGAAGACTACGACGGGGTCGCGAATTACGGTCGACTTCATAGGAGGATGGGTGCAGACCACAAACGCGTCCGGGTAGCGGATGCGGCCCGCGACCTCGATCTTCAAGGTCGGGCCAAAAACACGGGCATGCCCGGCGCCCAGACGGTTTCGCAGCGAAATCCGAATGTTCCCGCCGATTATTTCATGCCCGAGTGTCTCCCCGGTCATCGCAACCGGCTGGAACCCGTCGAATTCCCAGCGCAGTTCCTGCCTCTCTTCCCAGGCAAGGAATTCCGCGACCGACATCGGCAGACGAACCGCGACACTCATGACCGATGCTTTAGCATACCCGCCGGCAATTGTCGCTGGTTCGCGGCTAAAAGCGAAACCCGCCTGCCAACAATCACACGCCGCTAGCGGCCGCGCCATTCCGGTGAGAGAACGCGGTTTCCGCGCTGGTGACGAATTCCAGCAAGCAGGTCGGCCGTCCTCGGTCGCCCGCTTGGCGCGCAGGATCGCGTTGGCGACATCGTCCGGATCGGTGACACGCTCGCTCCAGCCGCCGAGTCGGTCGCCGGTGTCGGCGTAATTGCCGCCCAGATCGCGCGACTTGTGCTTGTCGTGCGACAGCTTCATGTGCGGGATCTCGATCGCCATCGTGCTGTTGTTCAGAACGATGGTCAGCCTGGGGATGCCGGCGCGAACCGCGGTTTCGAAATCCAGGCCGGTCATGCCAAACGCCGCATCGCCCATGAAGTTGACGCAGAACTTGTCCGGCGCGGCGACTTTGGCGCCGATGATCAGACCAAGGCCAGTGCCAAGCTGATGCGACTTGCCCCAGCCGAGATAACCGCGCGGGCGCGTGGCGCGATAGAACGGCAGCAGTTGATCGCGCGGGCTGCCGGAGTCGTGCGTCACGATCGCGCCGGCCGGATCGACCACGCGAATGAACTCCGACATCACGTGATACGGCGTGATCGGGGTTTCCTTCGACCGTCAGTTTGGCTTCCCAGCGCGCCAGCCACGCCGCGCGTTCCGCGGCGATCTCGGCGGCGGGCGACGATTCGGCAGCTTGCCGCCGAGCCGATCCTTCACCGCCTCGACGAGTTGGGCGAGAACGAGTTTGGCGTCGCCGAGCAGCGCTACTTCGGTTTGATGCGACTTGTGCAGGTCGCGCGTATCGTTGGTGGCATGAATGATCGGCACGTTTTTCGGCAGCGGCGGCGTGGTCAGCGGATGGCTGTTGAGGCCGGTGCCGATGCCGAAGATCAGGTCCGCCTTGGTGTACAGGAACAGCCGGCCGGGCCCGCTGAACGTGTTGCCGCCGGAGCCAAGCGCCAGGGCATGGTCCTCGGGGAAGGCGCTTTTGCCGTCGACAGTGGTCATGACCGGCGCCTGCAGCAGTTCCGCGAGTTTCACCAGTTCCGCCGACGCTTCGGCGTACAGCACGCCCTGACCGGCCAGGATCACCGGGCATCGGGCCTGGATCAGCAGTTTCGCCGCGTCGTCGACGTCGCGCGGATCGGCCGCGGAGATGGTCGGCCGCACCGGTGTGTAGGGGACGGCGTCGGTGCCGGTCTCTGCGTCGACGATGTCGCGCGGCACCTCGACCATCACCGGGCCGGCCGTCCGTTCTTCAGCGCGCTGAATGCCCGGCGCATGACGCCGCGATCGATCCGGCGTCCGAATCTCCTCGACCTGCTTGGTGACCGAGGCATAGGTGCCGGCTGGACCGGAAGGTAGGGAAGATCTGCGACTGATCGCGCGCCTGCGCCAGCGGCAGAAACAGCACCGGCACGCAGTCGGAATAGGTCGTGGCGATACCCGGGAACGCGTTTTCGGAGCCCGGGCCATATTGCATGGCAAAAACGCCCGGCGGCTTGCCGTTGGTGACACGGGCGAAGCCGTCGGCCATGTCGACGCCAACGCGCTCCTGTCGGCAGATGATGGGGCGGATGCCGGCGGCGACGGCGTTCTCGATGATCGGAGTGGTGGGGAAGCAGAACAGCGTCGTCACGCCCTCGCGCTTGAGGATTTCGACGATGGCGTCGGCGGTCCGCATGATTGCTCCCCCATGATTGGTTTTTGGTCGGACGTTAGCGTCGCGGCCGATAGTTACGCGGTGATATACTCGCACTTGAAGCCGTCGCCCCATCGCTTGACGTATCCGCGTGACGGAGACGGGAAATGGGCAAAGCAGCACTGCGTATTGGTGTCGCAAACCGATTCCAGGAACTTCCACCGCGTGGCGGAACTTTGCAGCGGATCGTAGTCGATACGCATCGCCTGATCCGGCCATTTGGCCTGCAGCGGCGAGTGGATCAGGTCCCCGGTGATCACTGCATCCTTGCCGGTCCGGCCCAAGGTGACCGCGTAATGATCGATCGTGTGGCCGGGCGTCGGAATCAGCCGGACCAGATCGCTCACCGCATGATCGCTGGTGATAAGGTCATGGCGTTTCGCTTCGACGATCGGGATGACACTGTCGACGATCGGCGGCACCGTCGTCTTGTCGTTCTCCGTCAGCCAAAAATCCAGCTCGGTTTTCGAAAACAGATACCGCGCCTTTGGAAAGGTCGGGAGCCACCGGCCATTCTCCAAACGCGTGTTCCAGCCGACATGATCGACATGAAGATGCGTACAGAGAACGAAATCGATGTCATTCACCGTAAGCCCAACCTCGGCGAGGCCCTGCATGAATACGTTGTCCGTCTTCATGTGCCAGACCGGCCGCGCCGGGCGGTCTTTATTGTTGCCGACGCAACTATCGACCAAGATCACGTGTTTGCCGGTGCGCACGATATAGGATTGGAAGCACAACACCAGACGATCCTGATCGTCCAGGGCCTCTGGGCTTTTCATCCAGGATCGGCTCTCGTCCAGCATCTGCGGCGTCAGTTTCGGAAGAAACTCAAGCGCGGGAGTGAAGCCGCACTCCATCTCGATGATCCGATGAACGATCATGTCCCCGAGTTCGAATGTCGTCGTCGTCATCGCGGCTGTCCCTCCCAAATCTGCCGGTGGATGTTAACCGCGTCTAAGCGACCCGACAAACCGGCTCACTCGGCAGGCATCAGCTTGCGCAAATCCGTTACGGGCCTGGCGCCGTAGTGGCTGATGATCTCGGCGGCGGCGATGCTGGCCATACGGCCGCATAGGTGCAGGCTCTTGCCCGAGGTCAGGCCGGCCAGAAACCCAGCGGCATAAGCATCCCCGGCGCCCGTCGAGTTTACCATCGTGGTGAGCTCGGCCTTGATCGTCACTGTCTCGGAACCATGCAGGATTACGCTACCGGCCTCACTTCGGGTCAGCGCGGCCAGTGCAACGTCTTTCCGAGCGGCCTCGGCGGCCTCCTCGAAGCTGTTGCGTTCGTACAGGGCGGTGATTTCGGTCTCGTTCGCGAACAGGATGTCCACATGATTGGCCACCAAGTCCAGGAATGCCGCCCGATGACGGTTCACGCAGAACGCGTCGGACAGTGACAGCGCAACCCGCCGGCCGGCGCCGTGAGCAGCACTGGCGGCCTTGCGGAATGCAGCCTGAGCGGCGGGCGGGTCGAAGAGATACCCCTCCAGATAGGTGATGGCCGAAGCGGCAACGAGCTCTGGATCGACATCGGCCTCGGTCAGCGAGACACACGCGCCCAGGAAGGTGTTCATCGTGCGCTGGCCGTCCGGCGTGACCAGGATGAGGCAGCGAGCGGTCGGCGCTCCGCCGGACAAGGCAGCGGTCGGGAAATGCACGCCGACGGCATTGATATCATGGCGAAAAACGCCGCCTAGCTGATCGTCCGCGACCTTGCCGATGTAGGCGACCCGGGAGCCCAGGCCGGCGGCGACGGCGCAAGTGTTGGCGGCTGATCCGCCGCTGCTTTCCTGCCCCGGCGGCATCGCGGCATAGATCTGATCCGCCGATGCGGCGTTGATCAGGATCATCGCCCCCTTGTGCATGTCGTGCCGCGACAAGAAGTTATCTTCCGCCCTGGCGACGACATCCACGATCGCGTTTCCGATGCCGAGAATATCGTATGTCGGAAGAGCCATAATCATCCTTTCGGTGTGCGCTTAAATAGCCGCTCGATGACGTCGTTGCCCGGTTGCGGCGATCCGGGACCATCAGCCTGGTGTTCTCTACCACCGGAGCGCCGATGAAAAGCTCATCCTGCCAGATTACCGCCCCTGCTCGGCCAGAACCGCCGCCTCGACGCCCCCGGGCCGATCAAGGATCGCCCTCGCCTTCGGCAGATCCAACATTCCTTCCCACCAGGCAACAAAGATCGTCGCCACGGCATTGCCGAACAGGTTGGTGATGGCCCTCGCTTCGCTCATGAACCGGTCGATCCCCAGCAGCAGAACCATCCCCGCAACCGGCACCTTTCCGTTCATCGTCGCCAGCGTCGCCGCCAGCGTGATAAATCCACCGCCGGTGACGGTGGCCGCGCCCTTCGACGTCAACAGCAGGACCGCCAGAATGAGCAAATAGTCGCTCCAGCTCAGCGGGATATTCAGCGCCTGAGCAATGAAGGCGATGGCCATGGTGAAATAGATCGACGACCCGTCCAGGTTGAACGCATACCCCAGCGGCACGGTCAGGCCGACCAGGGACTTGCCGCAGCCCAGCAGCTCCAGCTTTTCCATCAGTGTGGGCATTGCGGCCTCGGACGAGGAAGTACCCAGCACAATGAGAAACTCCTCCTTCACGAACCGGAGGATTTTCAGAATATTCAGCCCCATAAGCGCGGCCACGGCGCCCATCGCCAGGAAAATGAAGAGCCCGCAGGTGAGGTAAAAGCACAGCATCAGGAACCCAAGCTGCGCCAGTGCCCCAATTCCGTAGCGGCCGATCGTGAACGCCATTGCGCCGAACGCACCGAGCGGAGCGGCCCGCATGATGATGGCGATTACCCCGAACAGGGCTCCCCCGGTCTCGTCGAGGAAGTGCACGACGGCCTTGCCGTGGTCTCCCATGCGAGACAGGCCGAGGCCGAACAGCACGGCGAACAGCAGCACCTGCAGGATTTCGCCCTTGGCGAACGCATCGGCCACGGTATTGGGAATGATGTTGAGCAGGAAGCTGACAACGTCGAGGTGCGGAGCGTTAACGTAAGTTGCGATCGACTTGCTGTCCAAGGTGGCCGGGTCGATGTTGAGTCCGGCGCCCGGCTGAATGACATGCGCGACGACCAAGCCGATAAACATGGCAATCGTGGTCATTACCTCAAAATATACGATGGCCTTGATGCCGATCCGCCCGACCTCCTTGGCGTCGGAAAGTTTCGCGATTCCGACCACCACGGTTACGAACACGATCGGGGCGATGATCATGCGCACCAGCTTGATGAAGGCATCTCCGAACGGCTGCATTTGCACCGCTAGCGCCGGCCAGAAATACCCGAGCGCCGCGCCGAGCACGACACCGAGCAGAACCTGAATGTACAGTCCCTTCGCTGAGCGTGCGCTGCTGCCCGCCATTGCCTGAAATCCCTCTTTCGCTTATGTCCGGCCGGCTCTTTTAGGTCCCCTGGTCTTGTCCGCTTGCCCCGGCCTTGATCCACAGCAAGGTGTCGCGAATGGCTGATTACGTCATCTCCCCGCCTCCGATTGTTGCCGTTCCCGTCGTGGATGGCGGCCGTTTTCCGGTTCGGCGTGTCTTTTGTGTGGGCCGCAACTACGCCGAACATGCTCGGGAGATGGGCAGCGATCCGGACCGGGAGCCGCCGTTCTTCTTTATGAAGCCCGCCGACGCCTTGCTGCTGAACGATGCCGACATGCCCTACCCTCCGCGCAGCACCCAACTGCACCACGAGATGGAACTGGTTGTCGCGATCGGCGAAGGCGGTGCGAACATCAAGGAGGCCGACGCACTACGGCATGTCTGGGGCTATGCCGCCGGGCTAGACATGACCCGCCGCGATCTACAGAACGCCGCCAAGAAAGAGGGTAAGCCCTGGGATATGGGCAAGGGCTTCGACCACTCTGCGCCGATCGGCTTGATGGTGCCTGCCTCCAAGATTGGCCACCCCGCGGCCGGACTGATCGAGTTGAAGGTCAATGGCCGGGTCCGTCAGACCTCCGACCTGTCGAAGATGATCTGGAGCGTCCCGGAGACCATCGCCTACCTGTCCGGGTTGGTAAAATTGGCGCCGGGCGACCTTATCTATACGGGGACGCCGGAAAACGTGGCGGCGGTTGAGCGCGGCGATCTGTTGGAGGGCGTCGTCGAGGGCGTCGGTACGGTGACGACCCGCATCGCGTGATCGCCCAAGGTCGCAGGCCAGAGGTGTGATTTACGCGATCATACCGACGGTCTTCTTCTGATGCCTTCGCTACGCGTTGCGACTTGGAACATCAACTCGTTGCGGCTGCGTGTCGGGTTGCTGGACAGACTGGTCGAGGCTCTCCGGCCGGATGTCATCTGCTTGCAGGAGACCAAGGTTCCGGACCTGTTATTTCCGGCCGAAGCGCTTGAGGCGCTGGCGTATCCGCACACCGTGTTTCGCGGCATGAAGGGCTATAATGGCGTCGCTATCCTGTCGCGGGTGCCGCTGGAACTGCACGACGCCGCGCCCGACTGGTGCGGCAAGGGCGACTGCCGGCACTTGGCGGCTTCGTTGCAGACGCCCAGCGGCCCGGTGGAACTGCACAACTTCTACGTCCCGGCCGGCGGCGACATTCCGGATCGCGCTGAGAACCCGAAATACGGTCATAAGCTCGACTTCATTGCCGAGGCCAGGCTGTGGTTCGCCGCCCGAACCGAGCTGAAACGGTCGGTCCTCGTGGGTGATCTGAACATCGCGCCGCTGGAACAGGACGTCTGGAGCCACAAGCAGCTGCTGGGCGTGGTCAGCCACACACCCCCGGAAACCGAGGGCCTGGACGCCTGGATGAATGCCGGCTTCATCGACGCGGTGCGGCATTTCGTTCCGGCGGACCAGAAGCTCTACTCGTGGTGGTCATACCGAAACCAAGACTGGCGCGCCTCCGACAGGGGACGGCGGTTGGACCATGTCTGGGTCACGCCCGACCTGACGCCCAGCCTGCGGAGCCAAACGATACTGCGTGACGCGCGCGATTGGCCCCGCGGCTCGGATCACGTGCCGGTCTGCGTAGAGATCGAGGTCTAATACCAAGCGCTTCATGAGTTGACCGTTTTGGCATAGTCGCGAGTGGCGATCGATCGGATACGTACGGGTGCGGCGATGAGTTTGTTCCAGGCGATACAACAGGCGTCCACAATCGCGTCATAGGTGGCATAGCTGAGATCGTTGTGCCGGAGGAACTCCCAGAGGTTTTCAAGCGGGTTGAGTTCGGGTGAGTAGGGCGGCAAATGGAGCAGCCCGATGTTGTCAGGCACAAGCAGGCGATCACAAACCTGGTGCCATCCTGTGTGAGCACGGCGAACGCCCCCGGGCTGACCTGCGTGCTGATTTCTCGCAGAAGCAGGTTCATCGCATGAACATCGGCGCGCGGTAAAACGAGCCCGGCGCCGACGCCGCGGTCTGGATAGACCGCGCCGAACAGATAGGCCGACTGGTGGCGCTGATCGCGTGGCGCCGTGGGTCGACTGCCGCACTTCGCCGAGACGCGGGTCAGGCTGCCTTGCTGGCCAATGCGCGCCTCGTCCTGCCACCACAACTCGATCGGCTTGCCTTGCGCGGCAATGACGGCGGCGACGTAACCTCCCTAGCGTTGACGGCTTGGGTAGGCGTAGCTCAGTCTAAGAAATCGTGTTGTCCTTCGCGATGTGGATGGCTTGACCAGCCGATTTCAGCTCGCTCAAATGCCGACAGCCGAGGGGCCGCCGGCGCTTCGGCCAGTAAGTAAGCGATCCAGGGGATAACATGCAGAAACCTCACACAGGGCCGGCGCAGTCGGAGCAGGCGATCAGGGTGCGGGCGCTGGAATCCATCCTCACCGAGAAGGGGCTGATTTCGACTGCGGCCCTCGACGCGTTGGTGGATACCTACGAGACCAAGATCGGGCCGCGCAACGGCGCCAAGGTGGTAGCGCGCGCCTGGGTCGATCCGGCGTACAAGCAGCGCCTGTTGACCGACGCCACTGCCGCCATCAAGGAATTCGGCTTCTCCGGACTGCAAGGCGAGGACATGGTGGTGCTGGAGAACACGCCGGAGGTCCACAACGTCGTCGTCTGTACGCTGTGCTCCTGCTATCCCTGGCCGACGCTGGGCTTGCCTCCGATCTGGTATAAATCCGCCCCCTACCGCGCCCGCGTGGTGGCCGATCCCCGTGGCGTGCTCAAGGAGTTCGGCACCGAGGTGCCCGAAACCACGGAAGTTCGAGTGTCCGACACCACCGCCGAGCTTCGCTACCTGGTGTTGCCGGAACGGCCGGCGGGAACTGACGGAATGACCGAGGAACAACTGGCCGCGTTGGTCACGCGAGACTCGATGATCGGCGTGGCGAAGGTGAAAGCGCCATGAACGGTATTCACGATCTGGGTGGTATGCACGGGCTTGGGCCAGTGCTTGCCGAAGCTAATGAGCCGGTGTTCCACGAACCGTGGGAAGGGCGCGCTTTCGCTTTATTCGCCTCCACCTTCGTATTCGCAGGCTATACGGTGGACGAGTTCCGTCATGCCATCGAGAACATCCCGCCGGCGCACTACCTCGAATTTTCCTATTACGAGCATTGGATGTACGCGTTCGAGGAAGTGCTGCTCAAGCGTGGCATCGTCACGCGCTCGGAACTCGACGCTCGCATGGAGCAACTGCGGCAGGAGGCGAACTGATGCTGCTGACCGCTGAGATCGTGCCTACCGTGGTTGCCACCGGGGCGTCCGCTCGCGTCGCCGAACATGTCGCCCCGCGCTTCCGTGTTGGCGACCGTGTGCGCGTGCGCAACCTCAATCCGAGCACGCACACCCGGCTGCCGCGCTACATTCGCGACAAGATCGGCATCGTTGAATTCGATTACGGCGTCTTCGCCTTCCCCGATACTCATGCGCACGGCCAAGGCGAGCATCCGCAGCATTGTTACCGCGTCCGCTTCACCGCGCGGGAGTTGTGGGGTCCGACCGCCGCTGAACGCGACACGCTGCGGGTGGATGTGTTCGACGACTACATGGATCCGGACTGATCGTCGTGCCTGACACCAATGGTTCACCGCTGCTTTCTCGCGCGCTGCCGAACTTCGACGATGCTGACCTGATCTTCGCGGAACCGTGGGAGGCCAGGGCGTTCGCGATCATCGTAAACCTCGCTCAAGGAGGACATTTCACCTGGGGTGAATGGGTTGACTGCTTCTCGCAGGAGGTCGCCCGCGCCGCAGCGGCCGAAGCGTCGGGAGCGCCTGCAAAGACCTATTACGAGCAATGGCTAGACGCGGCAGAGACACTGCTGGTGGCGAAGAGCCTTACCTCGCGCCCGCAACTGCAGGCCAAGCGCTTTGCGGTGGGCGCGGTGGGCCCGGCGCACGTAATCACGTGAAAATTCCTGTCACGATCCTGACCGGCTTCCTCGGCGCCGGCAAAACCACGCTGCTCAATCGCATTCTGACGGAGCGGCACAACGAGCGGATCGCGGTGATCGAGAACGAGTTCGGCGACGCCGGCATCGATAACGAACTGCTGCTGTCCGGCGGCGAGGAGCAGGTGATCGAGATGAACAACGGCTGCATCTGCTGCACCGTGCGCGGCGATCTGGTTCGTATCCTTGGCGAGTTGCGTCAACGTCGCGAGCGGCGGGCGGACGCCTTCAACCGCGTGATCATTGAAACCACTGGCCTTGCCGACCCGGCGCCGGTCGCGCAGACCTTCTTCATCGACGAAGAGATCGCCGCCTACTACGCGCTGGATGCCATTGTGACCGTAGTGGACGCTAAACACGCCGGCCAGCAACTCGACGATTTTCACGAGGCCCAGGAACAAGTGGGGTTCGCCGACCGCATCCTGTTGAGCAAGTCCGACCTGGTGAGCGAGGCGGACCGCGACCGGCTGAGTGCCCGCCTGCGCCACATCAATCCGCGCGCGCCGGTGCGCCCGGTGAATTTTGGTGCGACCCCAATCGCGGATCTGCTGGACATCGGCGGGTTCTCGCTGGACAGCATTCTGGAAATCGAGCCAGGCTTTCTGGCAGAAGATCACCACGAGCATGACGACGAGGTGCAGTCGTTTGTGTTCACTACTATGGTCCCGTTCGACCAGGAACGCCTGCAAGCGTTCTTTCGCGGCCTGATCGCGGACCATGCGCCGAACCTGTTGCGCTACAAAGGTGTCGTCGCGTTCGACGGGCTGGACCAGCAGGTGGTGTTCCAGGGTGTCCACATGATGATGGGCTCGGACATCGGACGCGACTGGAGCCCCGGCGTGGTGCGGGAGTCGAAGCTGGTATTCATTGGGCGCAGATTGCCGCGAGACGAGATTTTGGCACGACTGGATCGTTGCACTACGTAAGCCGCCAGACTCAAGCAGCGGGCATCGAGCCCCTCAGCGGGCCCGGCATCGACCATTTGGGGGGTCGGATGGCGATGTTACACACCTTTTTTAGTTCCAGTTCCGACAGCTGAGGGAGCCCGTTTCCAGTCCGCCAACCGTTTGACGGGCAACGATTTATCTGTTTGAAGCGCCGAAATCGGGACACTTAGACGCCAACTGACGGCAAGACTTCTGGGAAGGGAACGATAAGCATGGCCACGCAGCCTGGTCCCGAGCCGAAACGGCACTGGCTCCGCGTCCTCTTTGTGCTGCCGTTCATCGCCATGCTGTGGGTGTCGTCGTACAACCGTCTGACGCCGGAACTGTTTGGTTTTCCATTCTACTATTGGTACCAGCTCGCGTGGGTCGTCATCTCAGCCGCCATCGCCGCGATCATCTACAACGCTGAACGCTAGGACGTCGCCATGAACTGGGCCGCCCTCACGGTCTTCGTCGCGCTCTTTGTTTTCGTCACGGGGTTGGGCTTTTGGGCCGCTCGGTGGCGCGCCGGCGACTTGACCGAACTGCACGAGTGGGGCCTCGGTGGCCGCCGCTTCGGCACCTTCGTCACGTGGTTCCTGCTCGGGGGTGACCTCTATACCGCCTACACCTTCATAGCTGTCCCCGCCCTGGTTTACGGCGCCGGTGCAATCGGTTTTTTCGCCGTCCCCTACACAGTCCTGATCTATCCGCTGCTCTACCTGATCTTCCCGAGGCTGTGGTCGCTGGCGCACAAACACGGCTACGTCACCTCCTCCGACGTTGTGCTGGGGCGCTACGGCAACAAGTGGCTGGCGCTGGCGGTCGGCGTGACCGGCATCGTGGCAACTATGCCATACATCGCCCTGCAACTGGTCGGCATGCAGGTTGTGATCGGCGCGATGGGCGTCTCGGGCGAGGGGGTGATCGGCGACTTGCCCCTGATCATCGCCTTCGTCATTCTCGCCGCCTTCACCTACACGTCCGGCCTCCGCGCTCCGGCAATGATCGCGGTGGTGAAGGACCTCCTGATCTATCTGGTGGTTATCGCTGTAACCATCTTCGTGCCGCTTAAACTGGGCGGATTCGGGCCGATATTTGCCGGGGTCCCCGCCGCGAAGCTGACGTTGGCGGCGCCGGTCGGCGACAGCTACGGCCCATACAGGTACTTACGCGACCTTGGCCCTAGGATCGGCGCTGGCGCTGTTTCTCTACCCTCACTCGCTAACGGCGATCCTGAGCAGCTCGAGCCCCGGCGCCATCCGCCGAAATGCCGCATTGCTGCCGGCCTACTCGCTGGTGCTGGGCCTGCTGGCGCTCTTGGGCTTCATGGCTGTAGCACTGCACGTAGGCACGGAACCTGAGTTCGCAGATGGGTTCAAGCGCTACGGCAACAACTTCGCTGTGCCGGCTTTGATCCTTGCCATCTTCCCCGGATGGTTCGCCGGTATAGCGTTCGCTGCAATAGCCATCGGCGCGCTGGTGCCGTCCGCAATCATGTCGATAGCCTGTGCCAACATCGTCAGCCGTACCATCTACCGAGGCTTCCTCGCCCCCCACGCGACCAACGCGCAGGAGTCATCGGTGGCGAAAATCGCCTCCCTTTTGGTGAAGACCGGTGCTCTGGTATTCATCATCTTTGTGCCGGTGCCCTATGCCCTGCAGTTCCAGTTGTTGGGCGGGCTATGGATGATCCAGGTGCTACCGTCGGTGATCCTGGGCCTTTATCTGCGGATGCTGAATGGCTGGGCATTGCTGGGCGGCTGGGCCGTGGGAACCGCGGTCGGCACCTGGATGGCTTCAACGACGGGGTTCAAGGTTGCGGTTTTCACAGTCTCGCTTGGCGGAACCACCTTCCCCGGCTACATCGCACTTTGGGCGCTGATCGCCAACGTCGTGGTGTCGATCGCCCTCTCTATTGTGCTTAAGCCATTTGTTGCCCCGGCGCCCGTGCTGGCTGAGTAAGTATGGCTGGGCTCGCCGCGGACGGCGCGGCTGCCGCGCAAGCTTTCAGCGCGATCTCGGATTAGATCGGCTGGGAAGCCGCCGGCAACAGATCAGCAGGGTAGCCCTCGCGTCTCATGGTTTCGAGGTTCAACTTGACCGGGGTACCAAGCCACAGGGCGTAGACGGTGTGGTCATCCACCATATCGTCGGTCAGCGGATGAACAAGAATATCGAGACCCTCACGATTAAACATCAGCCAAGGCACGATATGCTGGAAAGCCTCGGTCTGGAACATAACATTGAACTGCGATATCGGATGCGGACCTCTGGGCTCGTCGCTGAAGCCGCCGGGTTCGACAGCAAATTTGCTGACGATCGCGTTTCGCAGGCGTTCGGCGACCGGCCGGGTGGCTGAGTTGAAATAGACATGAGCGTGATAACCAACGGTCACAGTCATTGGATATCCTCCTGGTTTGCGAACCTTTATTCCCAAAGCCGCCGTTGAGCAAACCGCAGGCCAGGACACACGATAAGAAGAAACCGCCGGCACACGCCTTGTTGCGCCGGCCGCGCCGACGCCATATTCACTCGACTGACATTCTGGAAGAGAACCCGCGACCATGGAAGAACCGATCCAACTAACCTGCCTGCCGTCTGGCCTGACGGTTGTTACCGAACGCATGGATCGGGTCGAGACGATCTCGATCGGCGCCTACGTCGCTTCCGGCTCGCGCAACGAAGCCGAGGTGGAGAACGGCGTTTCCCACTTTCTGGAGCACATGGCGTTCAAGGGCACGACAACCCGCAGCGCCGCGGCGATCGCCGAGGAGGTCGAGGCTGTCGGCGGCCACATCAACGCCTACACGGCGCGAGAGCAGACCGCCTATTACGTGAAGATGTTGAAGGAAGACACCGCCCTCGGGTTCGACATCATCGGCGACATCCTGACCCACTCGGTGTTCGAGCCCGAGGAACTCGAGCGTGAGCGTGGCGTCATCCTGCAGGAGATCGGGCAGGCGAACGACACACCTGACGATATCATCTTCGACCATTTCCAGACCACGGCTTATCCCGACCAGGCGCTCGGACGGGCGGTGCTAGGGTCGGAGGAGGCGATCCGGGGGATGCCTCGGTCGGTGCTGACCGGTTACATGGCGCGCAACTATACCAACAGTAACGTCGTGGTGGCGGCGACCGGCAAGCTGCGGCACGAGGAAGTCCTCGATCTGGTGCAACGGCATTTCGGCGATTTGCCTGGCAGCGCGCCTCCGCCGGTCGATGATGCGAGCTATCACGGCGGGGAGTTCCGGGAGGAGCGGGACCTGGATCAGGTGCACGTGGTCCTGGGGTTTCCCTCGGTCGGATATTGCGATGCGGATTATTATCCGACGGTGCTGTTGTCGACGTTACTGGGCGGTGGCATGTCCTCACGGCTGTTTCAGGAAATTCGCGAGAAGCGGGGGCTGGTGTATTCGATCTACTCGTTCGCGGCACCGTTCAAGGATGGCGGCCTGTTCGGTATCTATGCCGGCACCGGCGAGAGCGAGGCGGCGGAACTGATGCCCGTGGTGTTGGCGGAGCTGGGCAAGGTGCAGGCCGCGATCACTGAGCCTGAACTGAACCGAGCGCGGGCACAGTTGAAGGCGAGTTTATTGATGTCGCAGGAGAGTACCGGCAGTCGTTGCGAGCAGTTGGCGCGGCAGATCCAGACATTCGGACGGGTGATCCCGACCTCGGAAGTGCTGGGGAAGATCAACGCCGTGACCCAAGCCGATGTCCGTAGAGCGGCGGCTCGGCATTTCCGGGCTGCTCCGACGCTGGCTACGGTCGGGCCGTCGGCGCAGGTGCCGACGCTGGCGAATATTGTGGAGACACTGGGGACGTAGGCCGTCAAGCCGTTGGCACGATCAGGCCGGATTGAAATTCGGCTTATGAGGAGATCGTAGCGAGCCCGAGCGGTGAAGGCGCAAGTTGCCCTCGGAACCTCTCGAAGCGTCCACGCGTATCTAGATCAGTGCCACTGGAGATGGCCATGACCGAAAAGCCGAATTTCGTCCTGATCCCCGACGATGCACCGCCACCGGCGCCGGCCCGAACCGACGGCTTGTTGGCCCGCCTAAAGACGCTGGCGACGACCGCGGTAACCGCTGCCACGGCCGCCCTCCCGACATCTAGCCACGCCGAACCGCCGGTAGAGGCCGGCGCACCGAGGGGTCCGCGCCTGATCTTTGCAGTGGACGCCACAGCGTCGCGTGAGCCAGCCTGGGCGGTCGCGCGGCGGGTGACGGACGCACTGGTGAAAGCGCTGCCCGGCGAACTGGACGTGGCGCTCGCCGTGCACGGCGGCTCGCGCGTGCACACCTTCACGCCTTTCACCAAAGACGCCGCCACGCTTCGCGACCGAGCCGCTGGGGTTGCGTGCGAGGCCGGTTTAACCCGGCTGCTTCCAATCCTCTCAGCTAGCCTGAAGCATCAGGGGGTGCGCGTGGTGGTCTATATCGGCGACGTGTTCGAAGAGAGTTCTGAACGAGGGCCGCCGGATCGCGGACTCCATGGGTGCGCAGGGCACCAAGCTGATTGTGCTGCACGACACGGCGGACCCAGCATCGCGCCGGGATGCTGAGGTGTTCTGGGATCTCGCGAAGCGCACCGGCGGCTGCGTGTTGCCGTTCAATGCCGATGCCTCCGGGAGGCTGCGCGACATTCTGTCGGCGGTTGCCGTCTATGCTGTTGGCGGCGAGAAGTTGCTGCGGGAGCGGCGGCACGAGCTACCCGGCGCGGTGGCGCTGCTCGAACATCTAGACAAGCGGAGCTGAACTTGAGGAGCACCGCGTCCCCTACGTGCGTCGATTCGCCACTTGCCTGAGAGGATCAACGTTCGGCTCGAGGCATTGGCGCATTTGCGGCATCCCTGTAACGTCCGGCACATGGTCTCTTCCCGCGCCTTCGTTATTGTCCCCGCCCTGTTAATCGGTCTCAGCGGGTGCGCTTCCTATGATCCGCCGATCCGTGGCGATCACATGTCGGACCACTATAAAACAGACCTGGAGGCGTGCCGTACGTCTTCCTCCCACACGGTTTATATCAAGAACGCGGATAACCCTTGGAGCTGGATGACCTCCCCGATCACTGGGCCTCGGATGGTCCGTGCCGAGATCCGAACCTGCATGGTTGGCAAGGGCTATGTGCTGGAAAGCTCGAAGGGATAACCCGCTGCGCTTGACGGGCACAAGGCAGCGCGGAAGGACCGGTGAATCCGGCCCTTCGCAGCTGATCCGACTACTCGGCTGCTACCTTCTGCGCCGGAATGTCTTTCGAGTAACGTAGATGCACCGGCGCGTTTGCCTCCCATGGGTCCTTCAGACCCAAACTGGCGCCGTATTCCTTGATCGCCGGGAATACCTCCCCACACAAAAGCTGAATGCACCGGCGACGGTCCTCCTTGCTGACCGTCCCGTCATTTCCCCAGACGCCCATGATGCCCGGCCGGGTCTCCCGCACCAGATACTTCAGACGCTCGATCACCTGGTCCGGGGTGCCGGCGATGATCATCGTATCCGCCACCTGCTGTTCAAAGGTCGGGTTACCACGCGGGTTTTTCGCTCGGCCGACGGCGAATTCGACAAAACCGCGACGACCGGACGGCGAGAAGTATCCCGCCGGGTTCGCCCACACCGGATTGGCGAGACCAGTAAATTCACCCTGCATCCACATGAACTGGCGTGCGTTCTGCAACGCCTTTTCTTCAGTGTCCTGCACATGCACGCGGATAAGGTAACCAAAATCCTGCGGACCGGCAGTGTAACCGGCTTCTGCGGCCGCCTTGTCGTAGGTCTCGTGGATCTGCTTCGTCGCTTCAATCGACGTGTTCAGAGCGATATACGGATAGCGTTGCTGCGCCGTCCAGATAACCGTTTCCTTCGATAGCACACCCGGAATCCACACCCTGGGATACGGCTTCTGCATCGGAATCGCCCAAGGGTTGACCACACGCTGCTGGTAGTGAGTGCCTTCCCAGCGGAATGGTCCGATCTCCGTCCAGGTTTTCTGCACGAGGTCATGTGCCTCGATGAACCGCTCCCGGTTGAACGCCGGATTGACCCCATTCGCCAACTGTTCCTGTCCGCCGCCGCGCACGAAGCCCGACACCAGCCGCCCCTTCGAGACCATATCGATCATCGCCAGTTCTTCGGCGAGCTGCACGGGATTTTCCGTCAGCGGCAACGGATTTCCCAACATAACGATTTTGACACGGTTGGTCACCGCGGCGAGGATCGCGGCGAACATGTTGGCCCGAGCCTGCATGCAGAACGGAGCGTTGTGGTGCTCGTTCAGCATTATGCCATCGGCGCCGGATTCCTCGGCCAGGATGTACTCTTCGAGATACTCGTTATACAGCCGGCTGCCTTCATTCGGATCGAAGTATTTGTTGGAAAATGTCAGCGCGGTCGCGCCATAGTCCAGGCCGGCCTTGGCGTCATAGGCCGCCATTGGCTGTTCGGTGAAATACATCATATGCATGAGACAAGCCTCCTTCAGTTCTGCGACAGGAAGTCGATCGCCAACTTGGCGACAGCATCGGGTTTTTCCATTTCGGCGAAATGTCCACAGTCCGGAATCGTGGTCAGGGTCGCCTCGCGCAGAGCGCGTGCATAGGCGTGACCGGCGCTAAGAGGAACGATCTGGTCGTCGTCACCCCAGATGATCAGCGCCGGGGTACGAACTCCGCCGAGCAAATGCGGCAATGTTTGTGAGTACATGTAAGGTTTCCAGGCGGTGCGGAAACTCATTTCGCGCGCGATATCCCACGCCTCCAACTGATCGGTGGTGACGTCGCCATAGATCGACGCGAAGGCGGCCTGGTCATGAAACCCGGCACGCGGGTAATCGATATATGAAACGATCGCCTGGTCGGCAATGTCGCCCTCAGGCGGCTTGATTCCCATGGCGCCCACCAAGATCAACCGCTTGAAAACTTGAGGCGCCTGACTTGCCATTTCGGCGGCGATCCAGCCACCAAAACCGAGGCCCACCAATGACACGCCGGTAACGTCGAGATCGGCCAGCAGCCAAGTGTACATCACGGCGATGTCGCGGGGATGGCGCATCCATTGCGGCCGCTCGGACTTGCCCCAGCCGGGATGGTGGGGAACCACCACATCGAACTTCGCTGCGAGCGCGTCATAAAAGTGTAGCCGGTCGACCGTTCCGATATCATGATGCAGCACCAACACCGTCGGGCCCCTCCCAGATCGGGCGACGTGAAGTTTGATGCCGGCGATCTCTCGGTTCGCCTCGGTCCAAGTGACGCTCATTCTTGGTTTCCTCTTTCGGATGTCGCCGGGCAGGATACTCATCAGTAGCGCGATCTGTCCAATGCGCCCTCGCGTCTGCGCCGGGGCTTCGCCTCATCTCGGATGCGTGCGATGTATCGCGATTGGAAGAACTAGCGACGGTTGATCTGTCCACTGAGCGATTGAGGAGACATGACGCCTGAACCTCCGGAGATAGAGGAACTGGAGCGCGCGGCGGAATGGCGCCTGCGACTGGTCGATGCCGATGTCCGCGATACGGCCAGCGCTGCGATTGCCGTGGCTTTGCAAGGACTTGCCGACGATCTTCGCTGCAACGACTACGAGCCGCTGTGGACCGAGCTTCGGTCCATCGGTAACTGGCTGAGTGAGTCCGACGCGATTTCCGATTATAGTGATCTCGCTGCTGAATATCGGGCGCGGATTGGTGTCTCCGACCATCCGGCGAACGGGTCGGATTACCTGCGTGGCTTGCTGGCGATCGCGAGGGGCCTGATCTAACCCGAGCCGCCTGGACGATGCCGGTGCAGGCGCGGCCACGAATCCTCTATGCTGCCGCATCGAATTGGCCGGAGCCTTTTATGGACATTATACAAGCCCTCGTGATCGCCATCCTCCAGGGGGCAACAGAGCTGTTTCCTGTCAGCAGCCTGGGACATGCCGTGGTGTTGCCGGCCTTGTTGCATTGGGGCATCGACCAAAACTCGCCCGAGTTCCTGCCGTTCCTGGTGATGTTGCACCTGGGGACCGCGACTGCGCTGCTCGGATATTTCTGGCAGGATTGGTGGGCCATCCTTACCGGGTTGCTCGGTACCAGTGGGGCTCACCAGGCCAAGGAAAGCCGCCGCGTGTTCCTGCTCGTGGTGATCGCCACAATTCCTGCCGTCGTGCTCGGCTTCATCGCGGAGAAGTTTGTCCGCGGCCTGTTCGGTTCGCCGGTCATCGCGGCTTTCTTCTTGATCGTGAACGGGTTGTTGTTGTTGTTCGGAGAGCGGCTGAGGGGAGGAGGTGGCGCTCAGAGACATCTCTCGACGCTCTCGCAAATGGATGCGTTCACCATTGGCTGCTGGCAGTGCACCGCGTTGATCCCGGGTATCTCTCGGTCCGGTGCAACGATCGTCGGCGGTCTGTTGCGCGGCATCAATCATGAGGGAGCAGCGCATTTCTCCTTCTTAATCGCGACGCCAATCATCTTGGGGGCAACGGTACTCGAAGTGCCAAAGCTGATGCACGAGCACGTGCCGCAGGGCGTGCTGGCGATGTCGTTGGTCGCCGCGGTGGTGGCGGGCATTACGGCGTTGCTGAGCACGACGTTCCTGATGCGCTATTTCCGCCAGCACGATTCGTGGGCGCTGAACCCGTTCGCCTATTACTGCATCGCCGCCGGCGTGCTCAGCCTGGCCGTGTTGTTCCTGTTGTAGGGGCGAAATCCCCATGGCTGCGATCCATTATAACAACACGGCCCGAAGCCTACACTGGCTGATCGTCGTTCTGCTGGTGATTCAGTTCGCCGTCGCATGGACGATGCCGGATATCCATCGCGACACGAAGCCGGTCGGTCTGATCGCGTGGCATCTGGCGGTTGGGGTGGTCATTCTTCTGGTTATGCTGGTTCGTCTGGGATGGCGTGCGGTCAGCGAAGTGCCGCCGCCGCCGACTGGTCTGCCGCCTTCCCTCAGACTGCTGTCACGCCTGACGCATTTTCTGCTCTACGCAATTCTGATCGTCCTGCCGCTGCTTGGTTGGATCAATGCGAATGCGCGAGGATGGACGGTGTGGTTGCTCGGAGTTATTCCGTTGCCAACATTGGTGGTAGCAGAATCATCCTGGGGCGCCGAAATGGGCGATGTCCATCAGATCGTTGCTTACTTGCTACTCGGAACTGCGGCGCTGCACGTTCTCGGTGCGTTATACCACCAGTTCGTTCTGCGAGACGCCCTGTTGAGTCGAATGCTACCTATGCGCCGCTGAGTTGGTTTGCCACCGCTGACGCCGACCATGCCATGTGGAAACTCACGCATCGCCGGCAAAGGCGCAGGCGGCCAGCAGTTTTGGCTCCTCATACACCAGATTGGCTTGGGGTTTGCAGGATGATCGGCGAGGCACAACTCTCAGCCAGCGACCTATATACGTTGATATAAATCTCCTCCTGGCGGTCCCAGGAGAACATGCCACCAATGCGCGCAGCACCAAGCTTTCCCATTCTGGCGCGCCTTTGAGGATCGTCGACCAATTCCATTATTGCAGATGCAAACTGTTCCGGCGCGTTGTCTTTAGCGTAAATCGCGGCCTCGTCGGCGAGCACGCGCCCCTCATTCAGATCGAACTGAACGATTGGCAGCTCGAAAGCCATGTATTCCAGGATCTTGTTCATAGACAACTTATCATTAAAATCGTTTTTAGGATCCGGAGACAGACCAATGTCAGCCGTTGCCAATAAACGATACAGAGCAGTGCCTTCGAGGTAGCCAGTGAACTCTACGTAGGCACCAAGCCCCAGTCGCTCTGTCAGCGCCTGCATTGCGGCACACTGATCGCCGTCGCCGGCCAGAATAAACTGGATGTCTTGCCGGCCGAGCCGATGCACGACAATCGATATCGCCTCGATCAGAACATCAATGCCGTCCTGCTCTCCCATGACGCCGACGTACAGTGCCATATACTGACGGCCGCGCTTCAAATCGCGATCCTCACTGACCTGGGGCATCCGCCGGAGATCGAAGCCACTCCGGACCAAGGCAATTCGATCCGATCCTATATTGTAATGATCTGTCGCCAGCTTGCGTAATTGCTCGCTCGTAGTGATAACTCGGTCAGCCGAGCGTAGGGAGCGACGCTCGAACCAGTTGACGATCCGTTGAAGTGTTACCTTCCGTGGAAATTTGAGCGCAAAAAGTTGCCCGAACGGGTCATGATGATCGAAGATGAAAACAGTCCCGAATAGAAACCTGAAGATGACGCCAATAAGAAAAATATTGTCCGGGGGATTACATGCTTGAATGATGTCGACCCGCTGCCGGGAGAAAACCTTAATCGTCAGAAATAGTTCGGCGAACCACGCCCAGACGTATTCCGCCAGATAACGAAACACGCCGCTGCCCTTGACCGGCAGGTTGTGCCGATAGATTTTAACGCCTTGAAGCTCCTCAAAGGCCAACGTGTGTTTGCCAGCTTTTGGGCAGATGACCGACACTTGAAAGCCTGCGCGAACAAGGGCGGTGGCCTGCTGCCAGACACGCCGGTCAAGTGGAACGGGAAGGTTTTCGACAATAATCAAGACATTACGCACTACCTAACTCCTTCGTCGACGGGAACCGAGACATGCTCAAGGTCGATTAGCTAGTTGATCGTGCGATAGCTGCGGGTAACGCGAACCGTTCGATCGAGCGGCTCACCCCCTTCGTATCCGTGCCGATGACCCACTCTGAACTCGGGTCGTTGATATACTGCCGCCGAGTGCACTGTTATTTGCATGAGTCCGTCCGTAACTATTGCGGTCGAGTTTCGACGGGTCCTGGATGGAAGCCGGGACCAATCTGTGTTCGGGCGTCAGCTAAGCTGGATTGCCCACGTGATCGCCGCCGGGGAACGATGGACTCGAAAAGCTTGAGATAAGCCGCGGCGCAAGCGTCTGTGCTGAACGCAGAGGCTCGACCCTTGAGCAACGATGCCGGCCATAGATCTGGAAATTCAGACACTCTGATCATCGCGTCGGCAAGTGCTTGTGCATTTCGTGGCTCTACCAACACGCCATAACGCCCATCGTCAAAAATCTCGGCTGGCCCGTGCTCGCAATTCGTCGCGATCACGGGTGTTCCACAACCCATGGCTTCGACGAGGACATTGCCGAAACCTTCGGCGTAGGAACTCAGCACAAAAGCGCTGGCAAGTCGGAAGAAAGGCAAAGGGTTTTCCCGGAAACCCAAGAAGTCCACAGCGTCATGCACACCGAGCTCGTTGGCCAAATCGCCCAGGCTGTCGCGAAGCGGCCCTGATCCGAGAATCAGCAGGCGGCCGTTGGCGCGCCGACGATAAATCGCGAAGGCGCGCAGCAGCGTCGCGTGGTCCTTGATATCGACCAACCGGCCGGCGGTGACGAACAGCGGCCGGCCAGGTTCGTTCAGCCATCGGTCCTCGGCGGGTTGGTCGGAACGACGCTCGAAATCCGGCCCGATTACCGGATTGTGGATCACCGTGATCTTGCGCTGTGGAATATGCGAGATCGTACGAAACTCCCGGGCAATTCCACCGGAAACCGCGACGGCTCGTTCGAACCCCGGGGACAGGAGCCGGTAGGCTGAGGGTGTCGCGCGATGCGACCAGCCCTTGGTTCGCAAGTAGTCGGCTGACAACACGCTGTGTTGACAAATAATGACCTTGGTCGGCATTCCGGCCAATATATTGGCCAGAACGGCGGCAATGTTGTTGTGGTTGAGATTGGCCAGCAGGACGTCCGGTCGCTCCCGCCGGAGGAAACTTGCCAACGCCGGAATCGCCCTCGACGTGCGCCGACGCTGAAGATCAACCAACCGTATCGTCGCGGGAACGCTACCGAGCAGTTCACCAGCGGCCTCATTGACCAGCAGGGTGACCGCAATACCTCTTTCCTGCAGCTCACGGGCGAGGGTTAAAGTCTGGCGTTCCACGCCCCCGCCGGTAAGGTCCTGCATTGTGATGGCGAGGGAGAGGCGGCTTGCTCCCTCAGAGGGTACTTGTTCTTCGCTCACCGACCAGGGCTTCCTACAACGTAAGAGATCACGTGATCATGCTGGAGGATTGGGATCCAAGACCAAGATTTTAAGAATGCCCGGGTCGTCGCTCGGATCTGCCAAGATCCGACTGGTTGCCCATCTTGAAATATTGCACTGGTGGAACATGAGAACATCTGCTTCGCGCTTCAGCTACAGTCAGGTGGATTGATCGTGACGCGAGCGCTGCACGAGACGATCCGAGTGATGTATATAACGCCGGGCGGGGTCGAAGGTCGCGGTGGCATGGGCCGCATGGCACGATACCTCCTCGCAGCTTTCCACGGCCTGCCGGACGTCGAAGTGCGCGTTCTCGATTCTTACGGACAAGGAACGTTCTGGAAAATGCCGTTCCACTTCCTTGGCTGTCTGATTTCGTTGTCCGTCGCGTGTGCGCGCGGCCGCGCGGATGTTACGCATATCCATATGTCGTTCGGCGGAAGCGCCGTGAGGAAGCTGGTTTTGATGCGTGTAGCCGGTTTCTTCAATGTGCCAACAATTCTGCACGTTCATGGTTCCGAGTTTGCTGTCTTCAGCGACCAATTAGGTCCCCGCTTGCGCGGAATACTCGCTAGGGAGATGGCACGCGCCGCGCGAATTATCGTGATCGGCCGATTTTGGCGGCAGTATCTGGTGGAGCGCCTGAACATCGAAGATTGCAAGGTGCTCGTGATAGCCAACGGGGTCCCGCTGCCGATCGCGATGCCCCAGAACCACGGAGATGGCTCCTGCCGTATTGTGTATCTCGGCGTACTCGGTTCGAGGAAGGGAACGTCCGACCTGTTGCGTGCCCTGGCCTCGCCGCGCCTTCGTGCGTTGCGATGGGATGCCGTCATTGCCGGCAACGGGAATCTGGACGCGTTTCGCGCTGAAGCGGCTGCCTTGGGGATCGCCGACCGCGTCGCGCTTCCAGGTTGGATCGGGCCCGAGGAAGCCCAGGCGCTGCTCGCCTCTGCCGCGGTATTTGTCCTGCCATCATACAACGAAGGTCTTCCGGTCGCGGTCCTGGAGGCTATGGCGGCCGGTATTCCGGTTGTCACGACGCGGGTCGGGGCCATACCCGACCTCGGCATCGATAACGCGGCAGGTTTTCTGATTGATCCGGGTTCCATCGAAGATTTGACCAATCGACTTGCCACCCTGGTGGCAGATCGAACCTTGCGTGAACGATTTGGCGCGAACGGACGCCGCCGTGTAGAGAGCGATTTCACCATCAATTCCACTGCTCACCGCTTGGCTGCTCTCTATCGGGAAACTTGTCGACGATCCCGGATAAGTGAGCAACCGAGCGATCTGTCAAAACAAAGTCATCCACAATGACTTCGGAGGCAAAACGCTCAGCGACCACAACTTCTTGTTGTTTAGTCTTCGGCACGCGTGTCGGATGAGTGCATAAATTTTATTTATACACTCTATAGTTGAATGATATCCGTCCGCTGCCCGGCCGAAGTTGCCAAATTGCCGCCGCCCATCGATCGGAGTAATTCAGTCCGAGATTGACGCGGGAGAACCGATGTACGCGATTACCGAACACGTCGCGCGCACCGAACGCCACACGACATTCTATCTGGCTTGCGGCGCCACCGATGCGACACCTCTGATCTTCGTCCACGGCTGGCCGGAGCTCTCGATCAGTTGGCGTCATCAACTGCCGGTCTTCGCCGCGCTTGGTTTCCGGTGTGTCGCCCCTGATATGCGCGGCTACGGCCGCTCCGGGATCTACTCTCGCCATGAAGACTACGCGCTGGAGCACAGTGTTGGCGACATGATTGAACTGTTGGAGGCACTTGGCGGCGACAAAGGGGTATGGGTCGGTCACGACTGGGGCAGCCCGGTGGTTTGGAGCCTGGGCAGTCAGCATCCCGATCGTTGTTTAGCCATCGTGAACCTCTGCGTGCCCTATCTGCCGAGCGGATTTGCGCCGGCCCACATCATCCCGCTGGTCGACCGCTCGGTTTATCCGGCGGCGGAGTTCCCAGCTGGCCAATGGGAATACCAACTCTTCTATGAAGAGAATTTTGACAAAGCGCGATCGGCGTTCGAGGTGAGCGTGCCCGACACGGTGAAGGCGCTGTTCCGCAAGGGCAGTCCGGCCCACAAGGGCCAACCGTCCCGCACCGCGATGGTTCGTCGCGATGGAGGTTGGTTTGGCGGCGCCGGACGGGCGCCGGCGGTGCCGCGGGACGCCGACGTACTGACCGAGGCCGATCTGAACAGCTATGTCGCTTCGCTCGAGCGCAACGGATTCTTTGGCCCCGATTCCTGGTATATGAATCATGGGCGCAATATTGCCTACGCGGCGCAGGCACGGGACAACGGCCGGCTTTCGATGCCGGTGCTGTTCCTGCACGGTGCATTTGATTACACCTGCGAGACCATTAACTCGGGGCTTGCCGAACCGATGCGCGAAAATTGCGCTGATCTGACAGAGGTCGTGGTCCAGTCCGGACATTGGATGGCGCAGGAGAACCCTGTCGCAGTTAACGCGGCGTTGGCACGGTTTCTGGCCACGAAACTCCCGTCGGTATGGCGGAGCTGACGGTTCAACATTCCCAGTCGCCCGTCTAACCCCAGCCAGGGAGTCAAATCGTGCCGCCTCGAACGGGAAATATACGCATCGGCGTCGGCGGATGGACCTACGAACCTTGGCGCGAGACCTTCTATCCGAAAGATCTCACGCACAAGCGGGAACTGGAATTTGCCAGCCGCAAACTAACGTCCATCGAGATCAACGGTACGTATTACGGATCGCAAAAGCCGGCCAGCTTCGCCAAGTGGCACGACGAAACGCCCGACGATTTTATATTTGCGGTTAAGGGTCCGCGGTTCACGACGAACCGGCGGGTGCTCTCCGAGGCGGCCGAATCGATCGAGCGTTTTTTCTCCAGTGGGGTAATGCAGCTCCGGGATAAGCTTGGGCCGATAAACTGGCAGTTCATGCAGACCAAGAAATTCGATCCCGAGGATTTCGAGGGCTTCCTGAAGCTGTTGCCGAAGAGCGTCGAAGGGAGAGCAATCCGGCACGCGGTCGAAGTTCGCCACGACAGCTTCCGAACATCGGATTTCATAGCACTCGCCAGGGATCATGAGGTTGCGGTCGTGGTCGCGGGCAATTCGGACTATCCCCAGATCTCCGACCCGACCGCCCCATTCGTCTATGCACGCATCATGGGCACAAAAGAGGCCGAACCACACGGCTGTACTGCCAAGGCCCTCGATCTGTGGGCGCATCGGGCACGGCAGTGGGCATCGGGTGGCTTGGCCGATGAACTCGACACCTTTGGTGAGGATCAACCGAAGGCAACCGGCCGCGACGTTTTCCTCTACGTGATCAGCGGCTTCAAAAAGCTGAACCCGGCGGCCGCCACGGCGCTGATCGAGCGGCTTGGAGCGAGGCCATAAGCCCGCAATAATCCCTGCTACACCACGGCCGCGGCGAAAATCCGGGTCGGTGTCACGAATTCATCCTGCGCCGCAACCGTCAGGATCTCCCTGGAGCCTGCCTCCGCCGTTCGCCGCAACAGACCATAAATCGCGGACCCCGCCGCCTCCAGCGCCGCCACTGCGCTCCCGGTCCGCATTTGATGGAACAGGAACAATGCTGCGACCGCATCCCCCGCGCCGTTGACGTTCAGCCGCAGCCGAGGCGTTCGCAGCAAATGAAACGCCCCGTCTGCGAATGTCATCATGTCAATACAATTTGCTGGCGTGCCTTCCGTCTCCAAACTTGTCAGCAGCACCGACGCCGGTCCGTCCCCATGCAGCATCGACCGCAGCCGTAGCACCGCCTGCTTGGCACCATACAAGGTCGAGCAGTCGAGCCCGGTCAGCCGCTCAATCTCGAACCGGTTCGGGGTCGCGATGTCAGCGGCCGGCAGAGCCTGGGTGCGCAAAAATGCCTCGATGCCGGGCCGGACATACACCCCGGTATCGGCGTCTCCAATCACCGGATCGCAGCAATACAGCGCCTTTGGCTTGGCTCGCCGCACGCATGTCACCGCGTGCAGGATCGCATCGCCGATGTCGGCCCCACCGACATACCCCGTTAGTACCGCATCGCACCGTTCCAGCGCGCCCCGTGCCGCGATACCGTCCACCAGCTCCCGGACCGACTGCCCTGAGTAGACTGCGCCCGTCCAATCTCCATAACCGGTGTGGTTGGAGAACTGGACAGTGTTGATCGCCCAGACCTCAGCCCCGAGCCGTTGCAGGGGAAAGACTGCGCTGGCATTGCCCACATGTCCGTAAGACACCCAGGACTGGATCGATAGGATATTCATGTCATCAGTTCTCTCGCGGCGTCTGGTTTGGCGACCGGACAACATCGAATAAAACGCGTGCTAGAGGCCATAGTGCGTGGTGACGGGGAGCCAAAGCCATTGCCCGCAATGTGAGCGGAACGTCGTTATCCGCTCGGCCGAGAGTTCGCAGCGCTGGTGAGCCAACCTTCCTGACGGCGTTTATACGCTTATCAACACAAACGCGCCCAACGGACATCATAATCCTGGCTCGGGCTCCTGTTTCAACACGCGAATATCACGCTATATCGACCTCGCCACTTTCCAGTCAGGACCGCCTCATGCCGACACCGTTGCTATTTCAGCCAATCAGCTTTCGATCGGTCACTGCCCGCAACCGCATCGTTGTGTCGCCGATGTGCCAGTATAGTGCCCGTGACGGGCTGGGCAGCGACTGGCATGTTCAGCACCTCGGTGCTCGAGCGGCGGGTGGCGCGGGTATCGTTTTCACCGAGGCAACGCACGTTTCCGCCGTGGGCCGCATCACGCACGGTTGCCTCGGTCTCTACAACGCCGAACATCAGGCGCTGCTAACCCGCCTGGCCGCGGTCATCACCCTGTGCGGGTCGGTGCCCGGGATGCAGATCGCCCACGCCGGCCGCAAAGCCTCGTCTCTGGTCCCATGGGAGGGCGGCAAGCCGATCCCGGTCGACCAGGGTGGCTGGGTGCCCCTCGCTCCGAGCGCACAGGCTGCGGTTCCCGGTGCCACCGTCCCGCACGCCCTTTCGACGTCGGAGATCGGTGACATTATTGGCCAATTTGCGGCTTCTGCCCGGATGGCTCGCCAGGCCGGCTTCAAGATCGTGGAGATCCACGGCGCACACGGTTACCTCGCCCACTCCTTCCTGTCGCCGGTGTCCAATCAGCGCAACGACTCGTATGGCGGCGAACTGAGCGGCCGCGCCCGCTTTCTGATGGAAACCGTCGAGGCGATCCGCGGCGAGTGGCCAGCGGACCTGCCGCTGTGGGTGCGCCTGTCCTGCAGCGACTGGGTGCCGGGCGGCCTGACAATTGAAGATACCGTCGCCGTCGCTCGCAAACTGGCAACGACGGGACAGGTCGATTTGATCGATTGCTCCTCGGGCGGCGTATCGCACGAGCAGAAAATCCCCTTGCATCCTGGCTATCAGGTCCCGTTCGCCGACGCGATCCGCAACCAGGCGGGCATCGCCACCGGAGCGGTCGGCATGATCACCGAGCCCACTCATGCCGCCGAAATCCTCGCCAACGGCCGGGCCGATGTGGTCGTGCTTGCGCGGGCAATGCTGGCCGATCCCGCGTGGCCCATTCGGGCCGCTAAGGCGCTGGGGGTAAAGCCTGAGCTTCCACCTCAATACCTGCGCGCCGCCCTGTAGGATATAGCCCGCGAACGGCGCCGGGGACCTCGCGGAAGTCTCAGATCCTAATATGAATGCTTGGACAATTCGATGGTCAGCGTGAGCATGCGCAAACCGTCGATTGCCCATCCCACTGCCGGGCGGCACAATGATCGGCCTTCAAGGGCGGTTGCCGGGTGATCCTCCGGTCTCGCGGAGTTGTCAATGTTCTCTCATTTGCGTGCAGCCGTTATTTTCCTTGTCCCGGCACTCGTGTTGCCGCTGATCGGTTGCGGCGGCCCCGGCCGCAGCGAATTTGCCCCGATGTGTCCAAACGCTCGCCTGGTTCCGGCGCTTGCGGACCTCACGCGATATGCCGCCGTCGGTCCGACGCATGATCTGAGAGACCTGATCCTGCAAGCACGGGTTGTTTCGGTTCAAGGCAAATGCAAGGCCGGAGAGAATAAGTCGTTACTTCCCGCCGTGGTTCAAATTTCGATTTCGGTTCTGCGGGGGCCGGCGATGAAGGGCCGCGATGCCGACGTGGCGGTATTCCTGGCGGTGGCCGAGGGGGAAAACGTGCGCGACAAGAAAGTGTATCCGGTGCACGTCCAGTTTCCGCCAAATGTGGACCGGTTGCTCATCAGCAGCGGTGATATTGATCTCGACCTGCCGGTTTCGAAGGAGAAGTCGGGCGCCTCTTATGGTATTATCGCTGGCTTCCAGCTCTCGCCGGACGAACTGGCGGTGAACCGCCAGGCTGGCGGTGGTTGATAAGGGTTCATTTACAGCCCGCGGCATTGTCGGCCGCGAGGAAAAGTCCGATATAATCACACTATGACCGATACGCCACCGAAGGGCCGACCAAATCAGGGAAGACGTCGAGGCATGAAGAAAGAAGAGTGGGAAATCCCCTCCAATCTGCAGCCCGACCCCAGCGACTACTCGTTCGACCTCGAGCGGGCGCTAAAAGGTGTCGTCAATCTCAAATCCTACATTCCGGCAGACGCCTCCACCGCGAACTCTTTGGGAACCGAGCGCGCGGGCAGCGGGGTGATGATCAAGAGCGCGGGGCTGATCGTTACGATTGGCTATCTGATCACGGAGGCGGAGACCCTCTGGATTACGTCGAACGACGGTCAGGCGGTGCCTGGGCATGCACTGGCGCAGGACCAGGAGAGTGGATTCGGTTTGGTGCAGGCGTTGGGCAAGCTCGATGTCCCGGCGCTCGAACTGGGTGATTCGGATCGTCTGAAGGTCGGCGATCAGGCGGTGTTCGCAGCCGGGGGAGGACGCCACCATGCGATCGAAACCCGCGTCGTCGGCCGGCAGGAATTCGCCGGTTACTGGGAGTATGTGCTGGACGATGCGCTTTTCACCGCGCCGGCGCATCCACTGTGGGGTGGCTGCGGTCTGATCGGCACGGACGGCAAGCTCATGGGTATCGGCTCGTTGATCCTGCAACAGGGCGACTCCAAGGGCCGGCGGCTTGATATGAACATGGTCGTGCCGATCGGACTGCTGGCGCCGATCCTGGAGGATCTACTCAGTTATGGCCGGGTTAATCGGCCCGCCCGTCCCTGGCTCGGCATCTACGCCACCGAGTCGGACGAAACCCTTGTCGTCGGCGGCCTCGCTGACAATGGTCCGGCCGAGCAGGCGGGTGTGCGCCCCGGCGACAAGATCCTGACGGTGAATGATGAGGAAATCCCGGATCTCGCCGGTCTGTGGCGCCGCGTCTGGTCGTCCGGCAGCGCCGGCGCCGAAGTCCGGTTGCGACTCGAACGCGGCGGCTCACCGAAGCGCGTGGCGGTACGCTCGGCCGACCGGGCAAGCTTCCTGAAGTCGCCGAAACTGCACTGAACATGACCGATCAGACCCGCCTGCGCGGCGCCATTGTCCCGGTGACGCCCTTCCAGCAGAATTGCGCGATCCTGTGGGATGAAGCGAGCAAAGCTGGCATGGTTGTCGATCCAGGTGGCGATGTGGATCGCATCCTGGCCGCGAGCGACAAAACCGGCGCAGTGATCGAGAAGATCGTGCTGACCCACGGCCACCTTGACCACGCCGGCGGGGCGTCAGCCTTACAGAATGAACTCCAGGCCAAATACGGCACTCCGGTCCCGATAGAGGGGCCCGACCGGCGCGACGAATTTCTCCTGAACGGCATCGCCGAGCAGGCTGAGTCCTTTGGTTTCGAGGCGTCGAATGTTACGCCGGACCGTTGGATGGCGGAGGGCGAGGTGCTGAGACTTGGGCCGCATCGCTTCGACGTGCTGCACTGTCCCGGCCACACGCCAGGGTCGCTGGTCTTCGTGGACAAAGCGGCACGATTTGCTTTGGTGGGCGATGTGCTGTTCCAGGGCTCGGTCGGACGCACGGATTTTCCCTATGGTGACACCGCCGCCCTGATTACCGCCATCAAGACCAAGCTTTTGCCGCTCGGCGACGACATCTCGTTTCTGTGTGGCCACGGTCCCGGCTCGACCATCGGGGCAGAGAAGGCAAGTAACCCGTTCCTGCGCTGAGCTGCGGCGGGGCCTTGGCTGATTCTGTCAGCAAGCCACTACCCGAACACCCGCTTTCCCCGCTTCCAGGTTCCAAGCACCACACCCTCCAGGGCACGCCCATCGAACGGCGTATTCTGCGCCTTGCCGGGTAGCGTCCCGGCCTCGACCTTCCAGATGCGCTCCGGCTCGAACAGGCACAGATCCGCAACGGCGCCCTTGGCGATCCGACCAGCATCAACCCCAAGCACGGTCGCCGGTCGGGAGGTCAGCAGGTCGATGGCGGCGGCCAGCGCGAACGAGCCATTGTGGACATGCGCCAAGGTCACCGCCAGCAGCGTCGCCAGACCAGACCCTCCCGCCGATGCCAGGGCGAAGGGCAGCCGTTTGTCGTCGGTATCGCGTGGCTGATGATCGGAAGCGATGGCATCGATCGTGCCATCAGCCAGCCCGGCGATGACGGCTCGACGGTCATGTTCCTTCCGCAGCGGCGGCGACAGCTTGGCGTAGGTCCGGAAATCGCCGATCGAGGTTTCGTTCAGGTCGAAGTAGGGCGGCGCAGTATCGCATGTGACGGCGAGTCCCGCTGACTTGGCTTGCCGGATCAGTTCCAAGGCCTCCCCAGTCGAGACATGTGCAAAATGGACCGCCCCGCCCGTCAGTTCGACCAGCCGAATGTCCCGTGCCACCATGATTGCCTCCGCGGCGGCGGGAATGCCAGGCAACCCCAGGCGCGTGGCCTGCTCACTTTCGGTCGCAGATCCGCCGCCGAGCGACGGCTCTTCCGGATGCTGCACAATTCGGGCGCCGAAGCCACGCGCATAGGATAGAGCCAGCCGCATCAGCCGAGCCGGCCCGATGGCGCGCGACCCGTCGGTGAACGCCACCGCGCCAGCCTCCCGCAGCAGCCCGATTTCGGCCAACTCCTCGCCGCGGCAGCCGCGTGTGACGGCCCCGTAGGGGAGGATGGTCAGGCTACAGGTTTCCTCGCCCTTGGTACGCAGCAACTGAACCAAGGCCGGGTCATCGATGGCGGGTTGGGTATCGGGCAGGGCGGCTAGTGTTGTGATCCCGCCAGCCGCCGCGGCGATCGCGGCGGAGGCGATGGTCTCACGATATTCGAAACCCGGCTCGCCGACCGAGGCTCGCATGTCGACCAGTCCGGGGCAAAGCACCGCGCCGTCCGCCTCGATCATCGTAACGCCGTCCGGACGGCTCAGCGACGGGCCAAAATCCTGGATCAGCCCATCGCGCACCAGCATATCGCCCAGCACGTCAACACCGTTGCCGAGGATGCGAACGCCGGAGAAAAGCGTGTCAGGACTCATCCCGTTGGTCGCCTCGCGACAGCATGTCCAGCACCGCCATACGAACCGCTACCCCCATCTCGACCTGATCCTTGATCACGCTGCGTACCGGATCGTCGGCGATTGCACTGTCAATCTCCACGCCGCAATTCATCGGGCCCGGATGCATGACGATGGCATCGGCCTTGGCGTAGGCTAGCTTTTCGCCGTCGAGACCGTAGAACCGGAAGAATTCCCGGGCACTGGGCACCTGCCCGCGCGACATTCTCTCGCGCTGCAGACGCAGCATCATCACCACGTCCACCCCGGCCAGGCCGGCCGCCATGTCGTGGAATACCGTTACCCCGAGGTCGGCCACTTCAGCGGGGATCAGCGTGGGCGGACCGATGACGCGTACCCGGCATCCCATCGTTGTCAACAGATGGATGTTGGACCGGGCAACCCTCGAATGGGCTATGTCGCCGCAAATCGCCGCTATCAGACCGCCGATGCGGCCCTTCCGCCGCTTGATGGTTAGGGCGTCCAGTAGCGCCTGAGTGGGATGCTCGTGCGTGCCGTCGCCGGCGTTGATCACTGCCGCATCGACGATCTGCGCCAGAAGGTTTGGGGCGCCGGACTGATCGTGCCGGACCACGAGCAGATCGCAGTGCATCGCGTTGAGGGTGGCCGCGGTGTCGATCAGCGTCTCGCCCTTGTTTACCGACGACGTGGAGACGGACATGTTGATCACGTCCGCGCCCAGCCGCTTGCCGGCCAGCTCGAAACTGGTGCGGGTGCGGGTGCTGTCCTCGAAAAACAGATTGATCAGTGTGCGCCCACGGAGCAGGTCGCGCTGAGTTTTGCCTGACCGGTTGAGCAGCACATAGCTTTCCGCCAGATCGAGCAGTCGGCTGATCGCCGGTGGCTCCAGCCCTTCGATCGCAAGGAGATGCTTCCGCCGGTAGAACACGGCGCTTCGTTGCCGCAACATGTTCGAGACGTCAACAGCTTCAGAACAACCCCTCGCGTCATGTCAGCCCGGCTGAGGTGCGGGAGCTGCCCCACCGGAGGGCGGAGGCGCCGCTGCCGACCGGCCCGACGTAGCGGAACTGACGCGCGGCGTAACTCTGGGGCCGGCTCATCCACAACTTTGCGGATCACCGGCTCACCACGCAGCACCGTGCGGATTTCGTCGCCGGACAGCGTCTCATGCTCAAGCAGCCCGCGAGCCAAACGGTCACCTTTCAACGTTCTCAGTCAGCAGCCGCCGTGCCTTGGCATAGGCGCGATCGATAATGTCCTTGATCTCGCTATCGATCTCGCGCGCCGTGGCTTCAGACACGTTTTTGTTCTGCGTCACCGAATGACCTAAGAAGACCTCCTGGCTGTTGTCGCCATAGGCGATCATGCCGAGCTTATCGGACATAC
>CAVYXX010000156.1:0-109023 GCA_963772355.1 uncultured Alphaproteobacteria bacterium
TCTTCGAGGCAAACCCGACGTCCTTGTGATGCTTCGGATCCGCCACGAAAATCTCGAAATCGACGGGGCGGTCGTTGAATCTCCGAATTTGCTGTGGCCATCGTCGCGCTGCACCGCGCCCATACGTGACTCGCTCGCGTTCTGTTGTTGGACGACGTGCGTCAACTCATGGGCTAGCAACCGCTGCCCCGCGCGCGTGTGCGCATAAACCGGTTCGCGCCGAACACAATGTTAATTCCTACCGTGTAGGCATTGGCGTTTATCTCTTGCGCCGAACGTGCGGCGTCTGAATCGGAATGTACTCGCACTCGGGAAAGGTTGTAGCCGAGGCGACGCTCCATGTCGAAACGCAAGACCGGCTCCAGTGGCCTGCCGGGATTTGTCAGGGCTTCGTTTAGGCTGGCAGGCGCGACATCCATGTGGCTTCTCGGTTTCCCGGAGTACAGGCTGAATAGGCAGTGATGCCCCTTGAATAGTATAGGTCGCTCCGGTCACCAGGTCGGCAATCCAGTTCGTTAGCCTGCCCAACGGCCAGTCTTGCATGTAAGAAATCCGGCGCTGGGGGCGGGTGATCGGCTTCTCTAACGGGCTGGCTGTCCTGACTGGGGCCGGCCAATCTCTGCTCGGCCTGCCGCCCAGCGCAACGCGGGCACCCTCCCCCGCATGGGCAAACCGTGCGTGCGCTGGGGCGGGTCGCCAGCGCGTCCGTCATTGCCGAAGTCTCGCGAACGCGGTGGGGCGCCGACGAGGTGTCTGCTTTCGGTCGCGGCTCGCGGGAAAACATGGTTCCTGACCTCTCCGCGGCAATTCCATGCCGCAACTCTTTAACAGACTGAACTTGACCGGGACCGTGTCCTCTCCCCTGTGTCAGCGGTTGTCGCCTGGATAAAGTCTCTTATCCCGGGGCGCTGGAAGACACACATGGCTCGCTACGGACATAAGTTCAAAGCTCAGTCCATACGCGTACCGGCGTGGATCCCCACCGCGTCGTGGGCGGCGATATCCGCCTGGAACCAGCCCGCAGTGTCGACGATGATAACCGGGCCTGTGCAAGAACCCCCGGCGTAGTCCCCGTGGATCACGTCACAGTACCTTCCGGCCGGCAGGTTGCTGTGGTAACTCCGGCCATTGATCGCAATATCCTCGTTATTGATGGTCAGGTAACCCTTGCTGCCGCGCCCGAAGGCGATGTGATTGTTGCCGTTGTCGTACCAGTTGACAACCGGGGCGCCCTCGACCGCGTTGTGGAACGCTACCATGTTGGCGATGACCTGCCAGCGGTGCTCGCATCGCCACCCGCCAGTGAAACACGTCGAGTTCTTGGTCTTGCCGGACGTGTCCGATGGCGGACCCTGGTCCCGATTGCTGAACTCGTAGCTGGACATGACCGTAGGAGAGCCGTACGGCCAGGCAAGCATGAAGGCGTTGGCCAATGCGTAGGTCGCGTTATCCTTGTATGTGAGGACATCGCCGCCTCCGCGCTGGGTGTCGTGATTGTCCACGAAGACGACGGCCGTATCGCTCGGCAGGTAGCCCCAAGCCTCCCCGAAGTTCGCGAGGTACGCCAGCCGTTCGCGGCGGTAGACCCGGCCGAGATCATTTCCGTACCGGAACTCGTGGACGTCGCCGTTGCCGAGGTACTCGATCGGCTGGATCGGTTCTCCGCTGCCGTAAATGACCTCCTGCACTAAGTACGCCGACACGGACCGCTTCACCTTGATCGCAGCGATGTCATCGGCAGCCATGTGCTTGCTGGCGTCCAGCCGGAAGCCGTCTACGCCGAGCGAGAGCAGGTCATTGAGATAACCGGCCAGCTTGGTGCGCACATACTCCGAGCCACTGTTAAGGTCGGCGAGGTGATCGAGCTCGCAGTTCTGCACCTCGTACCGGTCTTGGTAGTTGCGGATGTCGTCGTTCCCGTTCCGTCCGCAATGGTGGAAGTCCTGGGTTTGGTAGTTGCCGGGATAATCGTAGTGGCTGTAAGCCGAGCCGGCCCAGCCCGTACCTGGGGCCTCCCGCTTGGTCATGTGGTTGATCACGGCATCGACGATCACCTTGACCCCCGCGTTGTGACAAGTGTCGACCATCGACTGGAACTGAGCTCGGGTGCCTTTGCGGGACTCGATCAGGTAGCTAACCGGCTGGTAGGCGACCCACCACTGCTCGCCCTGTACATGTTCTTGCGGTGGCGAGATCTGGACGTATCCATACTGGTAGGGGCCGAGGAAGCTCTGGCACTCGCTGGCCACCGAGGTCCAGTGCCACTCGAACAGGTTTGCGATCACCTTCTTACTCCCGGGCGGGGTCGCGGCGGCCACTCCGACCGAGAAGAGCAAAGCCGCAATAAAAGCGGTGAGCAGAACAACAGCAGACCATCGATCTTGATGCATGAACAGCTCCAGCACGCGCTCCGGCGCTTACATAGGGGTTGTCACTGCACTCGTGGGCAACTTATGGGCCTCCCGGAACGTCGTCGCCAAAATGGGTTTTTGCCCTGCTTGCCTATAGTCTAGTGATACTTTCCTCTTGCTCATCTCTGTATCACAAAACGCTAAACGTTATGTTACACTAAACTAGCATAAATCAGGACCTTATCATAAAGGCGGATCAGGCGCCGGCCGGACTATTGGACGGCATGGTCGTGCCGCGCATGATCGGCGATCGCGCCAGCCGCCGTTTATGGGATTCTTCGCCGCCACTATCCGCAACCGGAATACCAGGGAGGCCTATTACCGGGCCTGCGTTCGCTTCTTCGCCTGGTGCGACCATCACCAGCTTAGGGAGATCCATTTTATCGAGCCGCTGCATGTCGCCGCTTATATCGAGGCGCTGCAACCGGACTTTGGCAAGCCGAGCGTCAAGCAGCATCTCGCCGCCATCCGCATGCTGTTCGACTGGCTGGTAACGGGCCAGGTCGTCGCCACCAATCCGATGTTGGGGAGTGACTCCTCGCCGCGCTCGCGGCGTTGATACCCCTGCATACCCGTATTTCGTCCGAGCGATCGCTGCGCCGGCAGTTCAAGCGCTTCACTAGACAATCTCCCATCGCATTTCACCGCCTTCTAAGGCTGGAGGCAGCACGTCACGCCTTGTGCGACAACCCACTCCAAGCTGACAGAACTCGTGCTTCCGGTGATCCTGGAACGAGGCCACGGATTTGCAACGTCGCGTTCGCCGCTGCCCCCTCTCGGTTTGCGGAACGCCGCCGTCTGCTCAAACCCTATCCTCAAAATCGGAGCCGTTTCACTGGCTTGGGTCACTCCCTCGTGAGACGAAAACCTTGGCGCGAGTGCTAACAGAGCCCAGCGCCCGAACCAATGAGATCACCATGATCTACTGGTTTGTCTTGTTCGCGACGATAATCCTGTTCCCGGCGATCGCCGGGGCACAGGTTCAGACTGGCACGACCCTCCCGCCCCTTCTCATACCGCTCGAGCCGCCGGAAACTTTCCCGCCATCCGGAACGCAAGGCGGCTATCTGTTCAACCTGCGACCGCTCGGCTCCGATTTCGGGCAAACGCTGGCGGAAAACGGCATCTACATCATCGCCAGGAACCTCGCCGACGAAATCGCCACTGTCAGCGGCGGCGTCAAGCGAGGTTTGTCGTTCCAGGGATTCACCCAGCTGGGTTTCGATCTCGACATGGAGCGCATTGCCGGGATCACCGGCGGCGCCGTTCACTTCCTGCTCGACGATCTGGCGGGCCAGCCCTTCTACGCCTGGTCCGGCAGCACGTACCTGAACAACCGCCTTTTCGCCGGCGACGGTCCTGCGTTCCGCGTGAACGAGTTGTCCTATGAGCAGAACCTGTTCAACCAGCAGGTCAACCTGCGTCTGGGCCGGCTTCCTGCCTATACGCAGTTCGACGGCTCCGAGGTCTATTGCACATTTATAACCAGTCTTTGCCGCACGCCGGCCGCCTATACGTTCGACAGGGGCTACCCGCCCTATCTCGCGTCATCATGGGCCGCGGTCGCGCAGATCCGGATCGCCGGCCCGTTCTACACCAATATCGGCGTTTACGAGAACCAACCGGTCGCCGCCACCACCAACCACGGCGGTTTTCCCGGCCCGGACTGGGGGCTCAACTATGCCAACGGCGCCACGTTTCCTGTCCAGTTCGGGTACCGAACGACTGTGCAGAACGATCAATACCCGCGCGCCTTTTCAGTGGGCGGCTTCTATGTCACCGGCACCTACGCCGATCCCCTGCTCAACACCAACGGCCAAAACCGCATCCTGGCCGGCGGGACATCGAAGCTGGATTACGGCCTGAGCCAGGTCTGGGTCCAGGCCCAGCAGATGGTCTACCGCCCCGACGCGTCCGATCGCGGCCTGACCGTGTTCGGCGGCGCGAACTGGACGACCAGCGGTGAACCCAACGTCAAACGGATGGCCTTCGCCGGCGCTTACTACAAAGGCGTGTTCGCCCCGCGACCCTACGATACGCTCGGTCTCGCGGTGAGCCTTGTCGACGTGAACCCCCGCCTGACGGAGCGCATCAACAGCGTTCTGTCCAAAACCACTGGCGGCCAGGCAAGTGCGTCGGAGATCTCCTACGAGGTGTACTACGGCATCGCCGTCGCGCCCGGCATGACACTGAAGCCATTCTTCGGGTTCATGTCCCATCCCGACCAGGTGAACAACCCCGCGCCGAGCGGCAACATTACGCACACGGTCTATCTGGGTGTCCTGTTTGAGGTGGACATGGCTCACCTGTTCGGACTGCCAACGCTGAGCCGATGAGGAGATCATTCCAAGGCGGCATATGCCCCGACCCCGGCGCGACAGACTGATATAGCTCCGAGAAGTGGATCACCGCCGTGGGCTTGAGCGCGGGAAGCAACGCGCAAGGCCGAGATCCACCGTCGTGCGGCGGCGGATCGAGATCAATAACTTAACCGGCCATGCCAAACGGACGGTGCCGGTTGCACGGAGGCAAGTCCACCGGTCCGCGGACGTTCGAGGGGCTGGAGCGGATGCGGAAGGCCAAAATAACGCACGGCGCGCACGGCTGAGATGGAACAAAGTGCGCAAAATGATTCGGGATCTCAAGGCCGGTGCCGAGCGCTTAGTGGAGAGGGTCTGATCGCACCGAGAACCGCGGCACGCAAGCCCTGCGGATAGGCGAGGCGCAGTAGCAGCTTATCACGCTCGGGATAGCGACCGCGCTTACCAGCCGCCGCGATCAGTTTCGCGGCCTCTTCCGGGCGAAGATGGCGACGCGGCGATGCAACTTTCGGCTTTTCGTCGTCTGGAGTGGTGCTGGACATGACGCTGTATCCCCGGAACGTCGTGAAAAGCACCATAGACTTCCGGCTTTCCGAAGAGGAAACCGAAGTGAAGATGGATCTACGCCTCCGGCGCTGCACCGTCCCAGCGGAGCGCGATTTCGGCAAGGGGCACGAAAAAGCCCCCTGCCTAACCCAGGGGGGCGACGTTGACCATCTCAACCTAAGGGCTTTGCGGATTATGATCCGCGCCGGGATGCTGCGCGCGGGGCGGGGATGGGTCAAGGGTCGGGACGTTCGGCGCCGGGAGAGTTGGAAGCATCCCTGCCCGCGGCATGGCGGACGCGCCTGCCCCTTTGGCGTCATGTTCGTTACTGCTTGAATAAGCGCCGGGTTGATTTCTATTTGAATACACGAGGGCGGTTTGGGCGCAGCAAAACCCACCGAGCGGCACAGCAATTCGTGAAAGATCGACAAACACTGAAGATGCGCTTCGTGCTGCAAGGCCGCGAGATGGACGCCAAACAAGCCGGCCGGAACTTTGCCCCTTTCAATTCGTTGTCGCCGGTGTGTGGTGAGGCAGTCTGTTGACCTCGTCCAACTTAGAACCCGGAGGAAAGGTAACGTGAGCAATATCAGGACACGGCTGGCGGTTATCCCGCTGGCACTGATGATCGGCAGCTCATCTCACCAGCATATTCTCAGAGCGAATCCAAGACGGGCGAAGGGCCGAGAGGAACTTCCGTTGCACCGCCTACGGATCCCTCCCAAGCGACGTCCACGCCCCGGCCCCCGCCTGGGTTGGCTAAGAGCGGCACTCCCGTCTCAAAGGACAGTTCCGAGCCGGCGGCTGTGCCAACAACGAAGCGATCCGCGGCTGACAGCGGGAAGTAGGACTCGTTTGCAGACGCTTCGGGGGTTTGTGAGCGCCGGCTGAGTAGGCGTCGTCCCAAAAACTGGGACGACTTCAGCGGAAAGCTCGCGCTTCGGGCGCGCAGCGGCCAGCCGTTCGCTGATTTTGTTGCGCTCAGATACGGGCATGAAAAAGCCCCTGCTACCACGTTGGGGGGCGAGTTTCGGATAGAAGGTTTATGACAGGATGCTGCGCGCTCGACGGAGATCGATCAAGGGACGGGGACTTTCGGCGCGCAGGGGCTGTCGCGGGGCTCGCCGAGGCAAATCACTTACGTTTGCGACCTACCCCGGGAAAACCCGCTCCGCGCGCCGGCATTAAGATGTGGGCGTTGGAGAGCGGGACATGCGAGCACTCACTTGGCACGGCAAAGGCAACATGCGATGCGAAAGCGTCCTTGACCCTCGTATCGAGCATCCACGTGATGCTATCATTAAAGTAACGGCCTGCGCGATCTGTGGCTCCGACCTGCATATCTACGACGGCGTCATCCCCAGCATGCAGCACGGCGACGTGCTGGGGCATGAAACGATGGGCGAAGTGGTCGAAGTCGGTTCCAGGAACAGTAAGCTCCGGGTTGGCGACCGCGTTGTGGTGCCGTTCACCATCGCGTGCGGCGAATGCTTCTTCTGTCAACGCGGCTACTTCTCCGGCTGCGAGCGCTCCAATCCCAATGCGGAGAAGGCGTCGAAGCTGTGGGGACATTCGCCCGCGGGGCTGTTCGGCTACTCGCATTTGCTGGGCGGCTATCCCGGCGGCCAGGCGGAATATCTTCGCGTCCCATTCGCCGATGTCGGGCCGATCAAGATCCCCGAGGGGCTCAGCGATGAACAGGTGCTGTTCCTGTCAGACATTTTCCCGACCGGCTACATGGGGGCGGAGTTCTGCGACATCAAAGGCGGCGAGACGATCGCCGTTTTCGGTTGTGGTCCGGTGGCGCAGTTTTCCATCCGCAGCGCGTTCATGTTGGGCGCCGAACGGGTGATCGCCATCGATACCGTGCCGGAACGACTCAGCCTCGCAGCCAAGGCCGGTGCGATCACCATCGACTTCATGAAAGAGGACGTCTACGACCGCATCCAGGAACTGACCCATGGCCGCGGCGCCGACGCCTGTATCGACGCGGTCGGCACCGAGCCGCACACGTCGGCCAGCTTCAACTCGATGCTCGATCGGGCCAAGGTCGCGACGTTCCTCGGCACGGATCGGCCGCACGTGTTGCGCCAGGCGATCCATAACACCCGCAATTTCGGCGTAGTATCGATCATTGGCGTCTACGGCGGCTTTCTCGACAAGATACCGATGGGCAGCGCCATCAACCGCGGCCTGACCTTCAGGATGGCGCAGACTCCGGTGCAGCATTACCTGCCGAAGCTGCTGCAGCGGATTGTCGACGGCGAGATCGACCCGTCGTTCGTCATTACCCACACGGCGCCGTTGGAACGAGGCCCCGAGATGTACAAGACGTTTCGTGACAAGCAAGACGGCTGCATCAAAGTGGTCCTGAAACCCTGAAGCGTAGGACAAGATATGGCTCCCAATGGACGAAAATTCGCTATCGTCACCGGTGCCTCGACCGGCATCGGATTCGAACTTGCAAAAATCTGCCTTGGAAACGAATACGATGTGCTGATCGCTGCCGACGAACCCGAAATCGAGCAGGCGGCCGCCGCACTCCGCCAGGGATCTGGGTCAGTCGAGGCAGTGCAGGCCGACTGTTCGGACCGGAAGGCGTCGATCGGCTCTACGCCGCATCCAAGGGGCGCCAGGTGGATGCGCTGCTCGCCAATGCCGGGCGGGGCCTGGGCCGTGCCTTATCTTGACCAGGACCCGGACGCCTGGCGACATAATCGACACCACATCACCGGAACCTTGCTGCTGGTGCAGAAGGTGTGTCGGGACATGCAGCGCGCCGGGGCAGGGCGCATCCTGATTACCGGTTCGATCGCCGGCTTCATGCCCGGCACCTACCGGGCGGTGTACAACGGTACCAAAGCCTTCCTCGACAGCTTCTCGTTCGTCCTCCGGCACGAACTGAAGGACACCGGCATGTCGGTCACCTGCCTGATGCCGGGCGCCACCGAGACCGATTTCTTCGAGCGGGCCGACATGGTGGACACCAAGGTCGGACAGAAGAAGAAGGATGATGATGCGGCCGCAGTCGCGCAAACGGGCTTCGGTGCGATGGTGAAGGCCGAGGGCGACGTGGTGAGCGGATGGCACAACAAACTGCAATCGGCGATAGCGAACATCATGCCGTCCGGAATGCTAGCGGAAATGCATCGCCGCATGGCACAGCCGAAACTTTAGGAGGGCGGTAGGGTTTGCAGACAACCGGACCAACCGTAACTCGTGCGGAATAAACTTCGGAACCGGGACGGTTCGATAAATTTGCAGACACCAGGCAACTGCCGGCGCGACTGCCGGGTTCCCTGGATCAGTAATGAAGACGGAGGGCGGTGTGGCACAGACAGTCGGCGATTTCTTCTGGGAACGTCTGCATCAGTGGGGCGTCCGCCGTGTGTTCGGCTACCCCGGCGATGGAATAAATGGCCTGCTGGGTGGCCTTGCCCGCTTCGGTACCGACAAGATCCAGTTCGTCCAGGTGCGCCACGAGGAGATGGCTGCGTTCATGGCCTCGGCGTATGCCAAGTTCACGGGTGAGCTTGGGGTGTGCATCGCCACGTCGGGTCCCGGTGCGTCCCATCTGATCACCGGCATGTACGATGCGCGGATGGATCACGTCCCGCTCCTGGCGATTGTCGGGCAGCAGGCCCGTGCGGCGCTGGGTGGCCACTACCAACAGGAAATCGACGTTGTCAGCATGTTCAAGGACGTGGCCGGCGCGTTCGTGCAGCAGGCCAGCACGGTGCCCCAGGTCCGTCACCTGATCGAACCGCGCCGTGCGCGTGGCGAAAGCGGAACGCCGCGTTACCGCCCTGGTAATTCCCAACGACCTGCAGGACGAGCCATACGAGCCGCCGGCACGCAAGCACGGCACGATCCACTCCGGGGTTGGCTACACCGATCCGCGGACCGTGCCCTACGAACAGGACCTGCGCCGCGCAGCGGATGTGCTGAACAGCGGCAGCAAGGTTGCGATCCTGGTCGGCGCGGGTGCCCTCCACGCCACCAACGAAGTCATCGCCATCGCTGACCGGCTCGGTGCCGGCGTGGCGAAGGCGCTGCTCGGGAAAGCCGCCCTGCCGGACGACCTGCCCTGGGTCACCGGCTCCATCGGCCTGCTGGGGACGAAACCGAGTTGGGAGATGATGTCGGACTGCGACACGCTGCTGATGATCGGGTCGGGGTTCCCGTATTCCGAGTTCCTGCCGAAGGAAGGCCAGGCGCGCGGCGTGCAGATCGACCTGAAGCCCGACATGTTGAGCCTGCGCTACCCGATGGAGGTCAGCCTGACCGGCGACAGCCGGGAAACCCTGCACGGGCGATGCAAAGCGCGGAACCGGTCAATCCGCAACGCGTGGCATGGGAATTGTCGCCTCGCCTGCCGGAGCGGGCGATCATCACCAGTGATTCCGGATCCTGCGCCAACTGGTACGCACGCGACGTGCGGATCCGCCGCGGCATGATGGCGTCTCTGTCCGGTGGTCTGGCCTCGATGGGCGCCGCGGTGCCTTATGCCATCGCCGCGAAATTCGCACATCCGGACCGGCCCGTCGTGGCCCTGGTGGGTGACGGCGCGATGCAGATGAACAACATGGCGGAACTAATAACGATATCAAAATACTAGCGCGAGTGGTCAAATCCGCACCTGGTCGTTTGCGTGTTCAACAACCAGGACCTCAACCAGGTCACCTGGGAGCAGCGCGTGATGGAGGGCGATCCGAAATTCACCGCCACCCAGCAGATCCCCGACGTGCCGTATCACCGGTTCGCTGAACTGATCGGGCTGCGCGGGATCTTTGTCGACACGCCGCAACGGCTCGGTTCGGCATGGGAGGAGGCATTGACTTCCGACCGTCCGGTGGTGCTGGAGGTCAAGACCGACCCGAATGTTCCCCCGCTGCCGCCGCACATCACCCTGGCGCAGGCCAAGGCATTCGCATCCTCGCTGGTCAAGGGCGACCCCGACGAAGGCAGCGTGTTGGTTAACACAGCAAAGGAAGTGCTGAGTTCGGTGCTGCCCGGCCATCGGTCCTAGCCGTGCGATGCGGGGCGAGACTCCTGTCGGCCGGGTGCACGCGACAGCTTTGCGCGTGCCGACGGATGGGCCAGAGGCGGATGGAACGCTGGCCTGGGACAGCACCGTCATCGTCCTGGTGAACGTCGAGGCTGGCGGAATGACCGGCCTCGGCTACACCTAATGGTGCGGCGGAGGCTGCCAGCCTGATCAACGCCACGTTGGCACCGACGCTGCCGGGGAAGGACATCTGGGATATTCCGTTCGCCCACCAGTCCATGCGCCGACAGGTTCGCAACATGGGCGCATCCGGCATCGCGGCGACGGCCATTTCCGCTGTGGACATCGCGCTGTGGGATCTGAAGGCGCGATTGCTCGATCTGCCGTTGGTGCGACTGCTCGGCATGCGGCGGTCCGCCGTGCCGGTCTACGGCAGGGGAGGCTTCACCAACTACGACAACGCCCGGCTGCGTGATCAACTTGGGTCGGGCAGGGCTGCCGATGGGTCACGATCAAGGTCGGCACTGATCCCGATCGCGATCCCCAGCGCATGGCCGCGGCTCGCGACGCGATCGGCGAGGCCGGGCTGTTCATCGGACGCCAACGGCGCCTTGTCGCGCAGGCAAGTGGTGGACATGGCCGAACGCGGCGTCGACGCAGGGATGCGCTGGTTCGAGGATCCGGTATCCGGCGATGACCTGGCCGGGCTCCGCTGGCTGCGCGACCAAATGCCGGCGTCGATTGAGGTTGCCGCTGGCGAATATGCCTGGAACCTCGACGACATACGCCTGATGCTGGACGCCGGCGCGGTGGACGTGCAGAGGCCGATGCCACCCGCTGCGGCGGCGTCACCGGATTCCTGGCAGCCGGGACCCTTTGCGAGGCCCATCACCTCGATCTGTCCGGACATTGTGCGCCTTCGCTGCATTGCCACGTCGCCTGCGCGGTGCCACGGTTGCGCCACCTCGAATACTTCCATGACCATGCCCGGCTGGAGGCACTGCTGTTCGACGGTGCTGCCCAGGTCCGCAATGGCATGATCACGCCGGACCTGAGCCGGCCCGGGATGGGCCTGACGCTGAAGGCGGCCGATGCGGCACGGTTCGCGCTATGACCGCGTCCCGCCAGGCGCTGCAATCGATGCTGGACCAGTTGGACATCCTGCAAATCGAAGCGGATCGTCGTGCGGCCACGGTCAGGGCCGCGCGACGGCTGAACCGGGGTTCGGCGCTGTTGGCAGCGTCGGTGCTGATGGACAGCGCAGTGGAACATTATCGCGGCAGCTTCGCCAATCGGGCGATGTATACGCCGCTGCTGGTGTCTGCTCTGACGCTGGCGATCAGCGCGCACGGCACGACCGACCGGCGGCCAGATGTCCATCGGGGGCGTCACGGCGCCGCTGTCGCGGCAGCGGCGACCGGGTTGGCCGGCACTGGCTTCCATATCTGGAACGTATTGAAACGGCCGGGGCGGCTGGACTGGCAGAACCTGTTCTATGGCGCGCCGATCGGTGCCCCGATGGCGATCCTGCTGGCGGGGCTGCTTGGCGCCGCGGGGTACGCGACACGCCAGGTCACATGCCGCCGCGCCTGGTGGGTATCCCGGCTGGGCGGGCGCTCGCCGCGCTCAGTGGGCCTGGGGCTGCTGGGCACCAGCGCCGAAGCGGCGTTGCTGCACTTCCGCGGCGCGTTCCAGAACAAGGCGATGTTCGCGCCGGTCACCCTCCCGCCGGTTGGCGCGGCCTTTCTGCTGAACGCCGCCATCGCGCCGAAACGTCGGCAGCGGTGGCTGGCCCGCGTCTGGCTGCGGCTGACGATGCTGATGGGGGTGGCGGGAGTCGGGTTCCACGCCTGGGGCATTCACCGTGCCATGGGCGGGTGGCGAAACTGGCAGCAGAATGTCGTGGACGGTCGCATTGCCTCACCTGAAATGCTCCCCAGTGTCGGTCTGTTGCCTCACGTAATTTGCTCCCCGCCGGGGTTCGGCGGGGGCGAGCATGAGGCGGATCAGCATGGCGACACGGGATGAGTTGGTGGCGGTGGTGGCGGAGCGGTACGCCCGGTCCGCTCGCAAAGATCGCAGCCGCATTTTGGACGAGTTCACAGCGGTGAGCGGTCTGCATCGCAAGCATGCGATGCGTCTGCTTCGGATTCGCAGTGAGCCCTCCGGCCCTCGTCGGAGACGTAGGGTTTATGACGACGCCGTGCGCGAGGCGCTGATCTTGGTTTGGGAGGCGTCGGACCGGGTATGCGGCAAGCGGTTGCGACCGTTGATACCTATCCTCGTTGAGTCAATGGAGCGGCACGGTCATCTCAAACTCGCGCCGGAGGTGGGAAGCGGTCTGCTGGCAATGAGCGCGGCGACCATCGACCGATCGTTGTGCAAGGTTAAGGAGCAAGCAACAGGAGGAGGGCGTCGACGATCGGCATCCTCGACCGGGGTCCGGCGCAGCGTGCCGGTTCGAACATTTGATGGCTGGGATGATCCGGCACCTGGGTTCATGGAGGCCGACCTGGTCGCGCATAGCGGGCCGACGGCAGAAGGCAGTTTCGTGCAGACGCTGACATTGACCGACATTGCGAGCGGCTGGACGGAGTGTGCACCGTTATTGGTCCGGGAGCAGACGGTATTGATTGCGGTGTTGAGCGAGGTCCGCAAGCGGATGCCGTTTCCTCTGCTAGGGTTTGATACTGACAACGATAGCGTGTTCATGAATGAGACCGTACAGTCCTATTGCAAGGACGCCGGTGTGGAGTTCACACGCTGTAGGCCGTATCGCAAGAACGATCAAGCATGGGTGGAGCAGAAGAACGGCGCAGTTGTGCGCCGCATTGTGGGCTACCGACGCTACGTGGGCCTGGAGGCGGCAGCGGCGTTGGGTCGACTGTATATGTCGGTTCGTTTATTTGTGAATTTCTTTCAGCCGTCTTTTAAGCTGGCCAGTAAGAAACGTGATGGAGCGAGGGTCACGAAGCGCTACTACCCACCAGCGACGCCGTATCAGCGGCTGCTGGCCGATCCGCGTACGAGCGAGACGGTACGAGCTCGCCTCAGTGCTCTACAGGCGACTCTGGATCCGGTGCGGCTGTTGAGTGAGATCCGCCTTGCCCAGAAGCAGCTCGTCGAGATTGCAGATCGGCCGGTAACTGGCGAAATGGTGTCGGTGAGTGCGCCAACGCTAGAGCAGTTCCTGGAAGGCCTTCGAACGTCTTGGCACGAGGGTGAGGTACGTCCGACGAGTAAGCCGAAAGAAAAGGGCCGCAAATATTTGCGGACTTGCCCTGATCCGTTCCTGTCGGTGACGGCGCAAATACGTGAGTGGTTCGAGGTCGAGCCATGGCGGACGTCGCGAGAACTGCTCGAGCGGCTTCAGCGGGAGCAGCCAGATATCTACCCGGACAAACTGCTGCGAACGCTACAGCGCCGTGTCAAAGTGTGGCGGCGGGAAAATGCACATCAACTGGTGTTCGGCGGCAGTGCTCCGGGCTATCACGCTGCACAGTCCCCGCTCCAATCCGTTCCGTAACGCTGAACAGTCATTCCCATTATGGTCGTAAACGACAGGCGCTCGTCTTGGTTAACAGTTAAGCCGGTTGGTGTGGGTGACGCTCCCAGCACGCGCTTTGATCGGCCGGAGGCGAGGGCGCTGCCCCCGAACCCCCGGGATATTTGAGGCCCGCTGATGACAAGTTTACGATTGCCTCGCGGCACAGGCGGGGACGCCAATGACCGCGCCCGGTGATGCGACCCGGCACCGGTTGGCGCCGGGTCGTTTGCTTCCGTAAGGCAAGCCTGATCACACCGCATTCAGCCGCGACTTCCGAACGCCACTACAACGGGAGGTGATGGCAACGCCCCTCCCCAAGCGCGGGTAAGGCTGACGAATTGCTCGCGCAGGACCCATCATGCCGCCGCCCGCATGTGCCAGATCTCAAGCAATACCCGTTGGATGCCGATTGACAAAGTGACGCCGCGCCGGGAGCATTCTGGTGAGGCAATGCCTAACCCGTTCGGGAGCATTCCTGGATGAGGCAATACGACGGGCCGCCGCTGCCGGCGCCACCCAGCTTGACGGACACAACTAGGATGCGTGACCGCTATCCCGGCTATGACGTGCTGGCGAAACGTCACACCCCTGCTGGAACGAGCAGACTCGACGGGTCATCGACCGAAGGCTGGCGGTGCCTCGAACGCCACGTTTCTTCTCCGACCACGAATTCGCAACGGTGGAGGCGATCGCCTGACTTTGCTGGCCGCCGTCGGATGCGGTGCGTGCTTGCTCGCAAGGTCCACAGGGCCGAAGCGAAAGCGAATTCATCGGTTATAAACGGAGAGGTTCCATGCAGTCCAAGCTGATCAATGACGGTCCGCAAAAGACTTACGTGCTGGTGCTCGAAACTGGCGACGAGGCCGTCCGCAGCGTCGAACGTTTTGCCGTGGAGCAGGGTTTGGGCGCAGCGCAGATCACCGGCATCGGCGCCTTCAGCGACGCCGTGCTGGGCTTCTTCGACTGGGAGAAGAAGGACTACCGGAAGATCCCAGTGCGGGAGCAGATCGAAGTGGTGTCGTTCGTGGGCGATGTCGCGCAAGGCCCGGACGGCGAGCCTGCGCTGCATGTGCATGCGGTCGTTAGCCGATCAGACGGAACGGCGATGGGCGGCCATCTGCTCGAGGCGCATGTTCGCCCGACACTTGAAATTGTGCTGACCGAGTCGCCAAAGCACCTGCACAAACGCAAGGATCCCGAGAGCGGCCTGGCACTCATTGTGCCTGAGGAATGACGGGCAAGCAGGCATCGGCCTGCTTCTTCTTCTCACGATCCCGCGCGGCGGCAACTCCGAGGCGGGGCATTAGTTGAGTCCCCGTCCTTGCCATCACGGCGGGGCGGCAGCCGGGCGAGTTCCGTAACGCATGCCAGCGATCTTCTCGCCGGTGGCGAACCTCGCCGCCAAGCTTGGGCTGATTGGTGCGGCGGGACTGATGCTTGGCGGCATGGGGTGGTGGTGGCTTTGGCCACGCACCGATTACGTTCGCCATAGTCATTGGTTCGTGGAGCAGCCGGTGCCGTTCAGCCATCAGCATCACGTGGCCGGCCTCGGTATCGATTGCCGGTTCTGCCACACGACCGTTGAGACCGCGGCCGATGCAGGTATACCGCCGACTTGCACCTGCATGACCTGTCATTCGCAGATCTGGACCAACGCCGCCATGCTGGCGCCGGTGCGTGAGAGCCTCGCAAACAACATCCCGATCACCTGGCATCGCGTCACCGATCTTCCCGACTACGTCTACTTCAATCACAAGATCCGCATCGCCAAGGGCGTCGGCTGCGAAAGCTGCCATGGCACCATCCAGGACATGCCGTTGACCCAGAAGGCACGCACGCTGACCATGGGCTTCTGCCTAGACTGCCACCGCGATCCCGCCCTGAAACCTGCGACCGCCCGAAGCGATCACCAACGCCGACTGGCATCGTACGCCCGACACGCCGTCCCCGGCCACGCTGGCCCAGCAGTACCATGTCGGTGGTTGCAACCTGACGGATTGCTCGATATGCCATCGCTGAGCGGACAATGGCGCGGCCTCGACCGGTTTCGCGTGACCCGGCGTTCGTAGCCCGCGCCTCGGCCGAGTTTCCGCAGCTTGCCGCCGCCCTTGCGGCGCCACGCGACCGGCGCGGGGTGCGCTGACGCTGATGGCCGCCGGCCTGGCCCTGGCCGGTCTGGGCGGATGCGACGATGGGGCGCCTGGCGGGGTGCTGATCCCGCCTGTCCTGACCCCCATCGATGCGGTCTCCGCCGGCAGTCACCTGTTCGCCACCGCCAGCGTTGTCGGCGGCTATGCCAACGGCATCCTGGTCCGTCACGTCAACGCGCGGCCGATCAAGGTCGAGGGCAACCCTTCGCATCCCGCCAGCCTGGGCGGAACCAGCGCGAACGGCCAGGCCGAGATCCTCGGGTTCTACGACCCTGACCGCAGCCGCGGCCTGATCCGCCAGGGGGAGCCGCAGGCGTGGTCTTTGCTGCTGACGTCGCTGGCGGCCCAACGCGAGGCGATTACCCAGTCGCACGGCGAGGGTTTCCGTATCCTGACCGGCACGACGACCTCACCCACGCTCGCGCGACAGATCGCCGCGCTGAAGCAGCTTTATCCGGGCATGCACTGGCATCGGTGGGAACCGGTGTCACGCGACGCGGTCCCCGCCGGCACGATACGCGCCTATGGCCAGCCGGTCGACCTGGTCCCAAAACTCGATCGCGTCGATCTGCTGCTGACGATCGACAGCGACCTGTTCGACGGGGCGCCCGGCCACCGGCGCTTCGCCCGGGATTTCGCCACCCGCCGGAACCCGACTCGAACCGATCGGATGAACCGAGCGTACGCGATCGAAGTCGACGCCGACCTTGACGGGGGTGGCAGCGGACCATCGCTTCATCACCGGGCCGCGCGACCTTGCCCGCATCGTGCCGGCGCTGGCCGCTTCGGTACAAGGCGGGGACCCTCCCTCCGATATGCCCCACTGGTTCGCGCCGCTGCTCGCCGACTTGAAGGCGATGCGGGGGCGGAGCTTCATCCATGCCGGACCAACCCAACCGGCGCCTGTACACACCCTGGTCCACGCGATGAACGAGGCGCTCGGCGGTCGCGGCCAGACCTACGACCTGATCGAACAGGTGGAACCCGATCCGGTCGATCACGCCGCCTCGCTGCGGGACCTGATCGCGGACATGACCGCCGGACGGGTGACAACGCTGGTGATCATCGACAGCAACCCGGTGTTCACGGGTACCAGGGTTCGCCGACGCCCTGACGCGCGTCGTAATTTCGATAACGTTGGCTGACGGCCCCACCGAGACCGCTGCCAAGACGAACTGGAGCCTGCCCGCCCGGCATGGTTTCGAGGACTGGAGCGATGCTCGGGCGTACGATGGGACAGTGACGCTGCTGCAGCCTCAGGCACGGCCGCTGTACGACGGCATCAGTCCGCACTATCTGCTGGCACTGTTCGCGGCGCCCGAGGAGGCGAACAGCCGTGATGTGGTCCGCCAAACCCACGGTCACGCCGGCGGTGCGAGAATGTTCTGGTCGTTCTACTTCGTCGCCACCGCGCTGCATGCCCTGCACATGATCGTGGGCGTCGGCCTCGTCGGCTGGATCGCGCTGCAGGCGCGGCGCTTTTGCCGACGGCTGGTTGACGCCGGTTGAAGTCGTCGGCCTGTACTGGAGCTTTGTCGATATCGTGTGGATAGTCCTGTACCCGATCATCTATCTGGTCGGTCGCGGATGAAGCCCCGGCACCGATCCGACCTGCTGACCTGGGTGGCCCTGCTACTGGCAGCGGCTTTGGAGTTCGCCGTCTCGTTCCTGGCCATCCCACACGGCCTCCGCTCGATCCTGATACTGCCGTCGGTTGGCATGGCGTGCTTGGCGCGCTAGGCTTCATGCGCTTGCTCACCGCCCCCGATATCGCCAAAAGCTTCGCCATCGCCGGGATCTTTTGGCTGACCGTTCTGCTCGGCCTCGTAATGACCGACCCCCTGACCCGCGCGGTCATCGGTTAAATCGGGCCGTGCCGTAAGGCTTTGATCGCCGCTCCGCTCGGCCGCGACGCCCACTCGCGCGTTTCCGGCGCATGACCCACCAAAGGCAAGAGCGGTCCGATAGACCGACCCCTCGGGAGATCGAGTTAAAGCTCGCCGTTCCCGACGGTTCAGTCGACGCAGTCCAGGCGCGGATCGGCGGCGGCTTGGGACATCGTGCGGCGGTCTCCGACGCAACTGGCTAGGCAAAATCCGGGCCACAATGCGCGCGCGAGACTAGCCCGGTGTTTTCGCAAGTGCGGCGGAACGGCTTGGAGATCAACCGGATCACGCCATCGTGGGTTGATGTTGATACCGACTGGTCGGTATGGTGAGGGCATGGGGACATCGAAAGAGCCTGTCAGCAAGCCCGAGACGGCGCGAAATCGTCTGTTGAACGCGGCTTTGCGGATTGTTCGGGAAAAGGGCTATCACGCTACCTCGGTAGATGAACTCTGCGCGGCGGCCGGCGTCACCAAGGGCGCGTTCTTCCACCACTTCAGAAGCAAGGAAGATCTCGCTATCGCGGCGGCGGCGCATTGGTCGATGACGACCGGCGGATTGTTCGCTGAGGCACCCTATCACGGGTTTGCCGATCCGCTGGACCGGGTGATGGGCTACCTCGATTTCCGCGCCGCGCTGATCGCCGGGACGACGGCCGAGTTCACCTGCCTGGTCGGGACAATGGCGCAGGAGACGTTTCTAACTAACCCCGCCATCCGGGATGCCTGTTTCGAGAGCATTGCCGGTCATACGGAGACGCTGGAGGCAGATCTGGGTGCGGCCATCGAATTGTATGGGGTGTCAGGCGGTGTGACGGCCAACGGCCTCGCGCTGCATACACAGGCGGTCCTACAGGGGGGGTTCATCCTGGCGAAAGCCAAGAACGATCCCTCGGCCGCCAGCGCGAGCATCGCGCATTTGCGCCGGTACTTCGCGCTTTTGTTCCGTCAATCAAACCCGAAGGAGGATAATCATGAGTGAAACACTGCCGGCACGTATGCATGCCTTGTCGCCGCATCTGGTTTGTGTCGGTGCGGCCGCGGCCATTGACTTCTACAAGGCGGCGTTCGGAGCGACCGAGATGGTTCGCCTGGTTGGCCCCGACGGCAAGCTGATGCACGCGTGTCTTTGTGTGAACGGATCATCGGTGATGCTGGTCGATGAGAACCGGGATTTTGGCATGCTCTCGCCCAAAGCGCTGGGCGGCTCGCCGGTGACGATCCATCTGATCGTCAAGGATGTCGATGCGGTGGCGCAGCGCGCCGTCGAAGCCGGAGCGACGTTGAAAATGCCGGTGCAAGACATGTTCTGGGGCGACCGCTACGGGTTGGTGGAGGATCCGTTCGGCCATATGTGGTCGGTGGCGACGCCGCAGCGCGCGCCGATGTCGGCGGAGGAGTTGGCGCAGGCGGCTCGGGAGGCTTTCGGGAAGGCGGGGTGCGGGTCTTAAGCGCCACCCTGTGGTTTGGTCAGAGACTGCGGCCTTTTCGAGGAAAGGCAGGTTGATAAATAAAGTACAGCCAAATAATTGAGTAGTATTAGGCGAGGAATCAGGTATGGCCGCAAATGATGGCGAGCGGCTATACCTAGCGCAGCAAAAGGCCGTCATCCCGCTTTGCCCGCCTCTCCTTGTGACACTTTTCCAGCGGCTGACAAAAAATGATTTGCTACACTGCGCCTATTGGTCAAAGCTGATGAGCAATAAGTGGCAGCGGTCGCCACCGCGACAGCACGAACCATAACCGCGGGGGACGACTATAGTCCGTCGCTTGGCCCGGGTGTAACCGACGACCGACCGCGGGGAGGCGGAAACGGAATATGTCCCGGGCGCTTATCGAATTGGACGGCGAAGGCGTGCTCTGTTCAGTGGTGGACGGCGCCGAGACACGTTTGCCCTACGCCGCTGCCGCGGCTCGGCTGGCGGACTGGGCGGCGCGCTACGACGCGGCTGCGGCGCGCGACGTTGAGGCCGAGTTGCTGGCGATCGGCCGCGAGATGTTTCGCTGGCTCGACGAGGCGCTGTGGGCGAGCGGCTGGGCGGACGGGGCTGGCGACCGTGAGCTCGAGATCCGGGTGCGCCGGCGCGACGACGCGCGCGAAGTTGCGCTGCTGGATGCACCGTGGGAGTTGCTGGCACGCGACAATGGCCCGCTGGGGCTGGATGCGACGCAGCTGTTCACGGTGGCGCGGGGCATCGGCGCGCCGGCAGCGGTCTGGGAGCCGCGTCACCACGACCTGCAGTTGATGTTCATGGCGGCCGCCCCGCAGGGACAGGGCGACCTGGACTTCGAGCGGGAGGAAGCGACCGTTCTGGCGGCGACGCGCGGCGACGGACGGGTGCACGTTATTGTCGAGGAGACCGGTGCGCTGGAGTTTCTCGGGCGTCGACTGGTATCGGAGGAGGGTCCATTCGAGGCGGTGCATCTGTCGTGTCACGGTAACATCGACAAGAGACGGGGACCGGTGCTGCTGCTTCCGCGGCGCTGGAAGCAGCCGGTGCGGCCATGCCGTCGGAGAATGCCGCGGCTAGACCGGATCTTTCATGATCCGATCGGTCAGCGCTCGACGTGATCATGACAATCGTCACCGGCAATCAGTTGGCGATCCTGGTGCGGACGCTCGATATGCTGAAGCATCTGACCGACAAGCAAGGTGTTCTGCACGTGTTCGAGCTTCAGGCGCTCAAAGAACTGAGCCGCAATTTCCAGACCTGTGCCGCCCAGAAATCGGAAAACGGTGCGCTGTCGATTGTCACTTGGGGCCTTTTACTCCGCACAATTGACACGCGCGGGCACACCCTGTTCATCGCCTGGGGTACCGAAGAGATCGAGTTCTGGACGGGCGCGCGGAAGGCGACGTAAAATGAGAGCCTCTGCGCGAAACACCGCCAGCCATGATTGCGCGTCTGTCCGCGGATGTTTGATTACATAGCTGACCTGACCTCACTACTGTCCGGTCAAAATCCGAATAAATTCAGTTGTTTCTCGTCTTGCAAGTTTTCGGATCTGTCGGCCTCACGAGAGAACGCAGTCTGGACCTCTATTTTTTCGAATACCGTCACCGAAAAGACCTGCAGCAATGTGTAGAGCGGCGCCTCCAGGTTGAGCCGTTTGCGCACGATCGCCACCAGCACATAGACCGAAACGGCGATCCAGATTTGCGTCTTCACGGCGTTTTCCGAAGTGCCGTAGAACCGCTTGATCCGCAGATGCTGTTTTATCCACTTGAAAAAGAGTTCCACCTGCCAGCGGCTTTTGTACAGATCGCAGATGGTCAATGCTGGCAACGCGGTCTGATTGGTCAGGAAGACCAGTGTCTTAGCCGTTTCGGCGTCGCGGAAGCGGATGCGCCGCAGATGCACCGGATAGTCCTGACGGGTACGAGGGCCGTCCAATGCGATGGTTTGATCGGCGATCACGCCGCTCGCTCGGTCGGTGGGCGCGGAATAGATCCGATGCGCATGCAGATTGGACTTGGCGCGCGTCACGAAGAAGGCGCCCGCCTGATGCAGCGTGTGCAGGCGGGCGAAGTCGATGTATCCGCGATCCATCACATAGACCGCGCCGGGTTCGGGGATCAGCATGTCGAGCGCATGAACATCGTGCAGCTTGCCGTTCGAGATATGGATAAAGCTGGGAATGTTGCCACGCAGATCGAGCAGCGTATGCATCTTCACCGCGGATTTGGTGGAGCGGAAATGAGCCCAGGGGAACACCGACATGCACAAATCGATGGTGGTGGAATCCAGCGCGTAGACGCTGTTGGTCAGCTCTGCTCCCAGGCTTTCGCTGGCGTAGAGACATCTGGCCTGAGCGATGAGTCGTTGGGCGAACTCGGCATAGATACGCCAATCGCGCGACTCGTTGGCATCCGCGAGGGTGGAGCGACGGACCGGTTCGCGAAGCCCCATGTGGTAGAGCTTTGACGCTTGCGCCGACAGGCAGGCCTCGATGTCGCGCGCGATAGGTCAGTTGGGCGAACGCCATGATCTGATATTGCGCGGCGCAGGACAGCTTGCGCACGGCGCGGTTGCCGCCGTAGCGCGCGACAATCCGGTCGAAGCTGCTCCAAGGCAGAAAATCCATGAGCTGCGCGAAAAGCGTCCTGCCGGTGTTCATGACCAAGCCCTCCCCGCGAGATCGTCGGGAAGAGCCACCGGACATTCAAATCCGCCCCAGCAACGAACTGTCGGAAAGCTTTATGCATCAATGGATTCCACGGAAATGTCATTCACCGAACCGGACAGTAGTGAGCTGACCTGGAGATCGTCTGAGCGGGGGAAAGGGTGTCGCGTGGACTAATCACGCTGACGGGCGAGGATTTGCTGTGCTCGATTGAGGGCGGTGCTAACGCCCGGTTGGCCTATGCGGCCAACCGACTGGCGGACTGGTCATCTCGGGTACTGGGCGGCCACGTTGTCCAACGATGAGGCGGACTTGGCGGCGATCGGACGGGAGATGTTCGTTTGGCTCGACGAACAGAATTGGGCAAGCACCTGGGCGGACGGCCCCGGTGATCGTGCACTTGAAATTCGTGTGCAGCGGCGCGGGGATGCGCGCGAGATTGCCCTCCTGGACGCCCCATGGGAACTGCTGGCGCTTGACAGCGGGCCATTGGCAGAGGATGCCCTGCAACTGCTCATCGTGGCGCGCCGAATCGGATCGCCGGCTCCGACGAAGTGGGAGCCGTGCCATCACGATCTACAACTAATGTTTGTGGCGGCGGCGCCAGAGGGGAATAGCGACCTTGATTTTGAGCGCGAGGAGGCTGAAATACTCGATGCGACCCGAGACGATGGTCGAGTCCACGTAGTCGTCGAGGAGACCGGTGCGCTCAAATTCCTTAAAACTCGCCTCGCTTCCAACGAGCGCCCGTTTGAGGCAGTGCACTTTCTGTGCCATGGTCGCATCGACCGCCACGGCCCGGTACTCCTCCTCGAGACAGCAGAGGGTAAGGTCGATCCAGTGAACTCCGGGCGACGTACTGAAAGCACTGGGCACACCTCCACCACCACTGGTCGTTCTATCAGCTTGCTCCACGGCCAAAAAACCTCAGCAAGGGCTAAGGGCATCATTTGCTCGCCAATTAACGACGCAAGTACCGAACGTGGTCGGGTGGGACGGCCCTGTTTACGATAGAGACGCCTCTGATTTTGCACAGGACTTTTACCGAGAGCTTGGCCTCAACTCATCTGTCCCGCGAGCAGCGGCGATGGCATGCCGCGATTTGCTGAGATGGCATTATGCAGATCCGCAGCGTGGGCGACATTGGCACTTAGCGCGTGTTTATATCGGTGCGACTGGTGGCGGCCCACTTTGCGCTCCCGAAAAACCAAAGCATGCCATGCCAGTCCAACTCCGGGAAGAGCATCTTGACGACGAACATCGGGTACCAGTGGCCACACGAAGAGAGTTCGTGGGGCGACGCCGAGCCATTCAAAGCGTACTGCAAGCATTTCAAAGAGGCCGAAGCGTGCTGATTCACGGCATGGCCACGATCGGGAAATCAAGCTTAGCTTCGCGCGTCAAAAGCCGGACATCGCGCCGTTCGGTAGTAATCGTTGATAAGTACGACGCGCTGGCGATATTCGACAAGGTGCTAAAGACGCTGCCTCTTCGTCAACAGAGAGCCGAAAGAAAAGCGTGGAGGGATCTGGTCCAGGAAAGTCCTGTTAACCTCACTGAGGCCCTCGAGGGTTGGCTATCGGAAGCGCTAAATGAGAAACCCATTTTACTTATCATCGACAACTTAGAGAATATTCTTGAGACACCTCGTCCGGACCATTCTCGGACAACCGTTCCGATATTGCCTGAGTACCGTTTGATGTTAGAAGCGGTGTTGAAGGCTTTTGGTGAGGCCCAAACTACATCGAGACTATTGCTAACCAGCAGATACGATATCCACTTGATTGATGACAATACTAGAGATCTAACTGCTGATTTAGTCCGGCTCCCACTGACACCCATGCTGCCGCAAGAGCGAGCCAGACAGCTTCGCAATGCTGAGAGACTGGCAGGCCGCGTAGGGTACTCGAAATCGATGAATTTGTAACCGTCTTGCTGACGGAGGCGCTATCTGCCGCAGCGGGTAATCCTTTTCTCCAGGCAATTCTAACCGCGCCGATACTCTCTGGTGACATCGACGTAGCCAAGGACATTTTGGCGAAGATCGCGGCTTTTCAAGAAACAGGTACACCGCCGCTTGAGATTCGACAGGCCCCATGTGGAACCGGTCAGCCGTCGCGAGAAATGCTGACCCTGTTCTTCGAGCGCTGTTCTTTCGACACTTACCAAACGGCACTCACCGAAGGTCAGAAAAGACTGCTCGCAGCGGGTGCGCTCTTTTCGGAGGAAGTTCCAATTCCTCGGGCGGCAATTGAATCAGCGGGGGCGGCGTTAGGTGTCGAGGACGCCGTCACCGCTTTAACGCGACTTTTAGCACTTGGCTTGTTCAACTCATATGGGATAGTAAGAGAAATACACTCCGTCTCGATAAACCCGCTCGCCCGTTCGCTCCCTCGCGTTTTGTATCCAGATGGCCTGCAATCCGATGAGATGTCCCGGGCTGCATATCTAGCATTGACGGAACTCGAGAAGACCTGGATTAGAGATGTTTCTGACGTTCAGCGAGAGGAGATCAGCCGGCTTCGAGAAATACAAACATTACCCTCCACTCTTACCTCCACGAACTGGAGCAGTGGTGCCCAGGTACGTTCGGCATTACGGAAAGAATTGGCATTAGATCAGCAGAAGTTCGTCGAATTACTCTTCGATCCTGAGATCTCATTTAACATGTCTATGCCGATAGTTAGGACCCATCCATGACACATGCCGCGCTAACGATGCTCGGCGAGGGGGTGCTGTGCACGATTGAAGGCAGCGGTGATGTCAGTCTTAACCCTCGGGCCGATCGGCTGGCGGACTGGTCAAAGCGGTATGAAATGGCCAGATCGAGCAGTGAGGAAGCCGAGCTTGCGGCGATCGGGCGGGAGATGTTTGCATGGCTGGACGAGGCGGGCTGGGCGAGTAAGTGGGCAGATGGCCGGGGCGACCGCGTGCTCGACATCGGCATGCAGCGGTGCGAGGAAGCCCGGGAGATCGCCCTCCTGGACGCTCCGTGGGAGCTCCTTGCGCGTGAGAGCGGTCTCCTGGCGCAGGATGCATTGCAACTATTCACTGTCGTGCGCCGGGTTGGTCCGCCGGCAGCGACGCGCTGGGTCCCACGCCATCACGATCTGCAGTTGATGTTCATGGCGGCGGCGCCGGAGGGGCAGTGCGTGCTCGACTTCGAGCGCGAGGAGGCCGCGGTGCTTGCGGCGACCCGCAGCGACGGCCGGGTGCATGTTGTGGTGGAGGAGACCGGCTCGCTCGCGTTCCTTCGGGGGCGGCTGAGCTCGGAGGAAGGGCCGTTTGAGACGGTTCACCTGTCCTGCCATGGCGGCATCGATGAGGTGCAGGGGCCAGTGCTGCTGCTCGAGACCGCCGAAGGCGGCGTGGCACTAGCCAACGCCAGCGCACTCATCGAGGCGTTTGGGGCGGCACGGCCGCCATTGGCGGTGTTGTCCGCCTGCCGCACGGCGGAACTGGGATCGGATGCCGCGGTGTCGTTCTGCCGTCAGTTGGTGACGCAGATGGCCAACGTGGTGGGCTGGGACGGCTCGGTCTACGACCGCGACGCGATCGACTTTGCACAACTGTTTTATGGCGAGTTGGGCCGCGGCATGGCGGTGCCGCGGGCTGTTGCGCTAGCGCGCCGGGCCTTGCTGGCGGCGCATGGCCAGCTGCCTGAGCGCGGCCGGCACTGGCACCTGGCGCGGGTCTATCTCGGCCCGCAAGGCGGCGGTCCGCTCTGCGCGGCGGGCAAACCGCGACGACGCAGCCTGGGCCGAATGTTGGAACGGGCGTTCCTCGACCCTACGCGCAAGCGCGTGCCGGTGGCGACGCGGGCCGAATTCGTTGGCCGGCGGCGCGCGATCCAGTCTGTGCTGCGTGCCTTCCGCGACGGCGCCGGCGTGCTCGTTCACGGCATGGGGGCGCTCGGCAAATCCAGCCTGGCCGCGCGGGTGCTCAGCCGGATTCCTCATCGGCCTGTGCTGATCTTTGAACGCTACGACGCGCTGGCCATCTTCGACGAGGTTCTGACGGCGCTACCGCCGGCGCAGCGGCTGACCCGAGCGGTCGGCTTGGCGCGAGACGGTGAAGGCCGATCCCGCCTGCCTGGAAGAGGCATTGGAGAGCTGGTTGAACGGCCCGCTCGACGCCAGCCCGATCGTGCTGATCGTGGACGACCTCGAGCGCATTCTCGAGACCCCAACGCCGGCCGACACTGAGGCGGCGGTGAGGGTGACAGCCGAGTACCGCGTGGCGATCGGCGCCGTGCTGCGTGCCTTTGCGCAAGGGCAGACGGCCTCGCGGCTGCTGCTCACAAGCCGCTACAACGTGCGCCATCCGGACGGTGCTGGCGGCGACTTGGCGGCGGCGCTTGTCCGCATCCCGCTGGCGCCGATGCCGGAGCGCGAGCGGCTGAAGCAGTTGCGGGCCGCGGAACGGGTGGCGGGACGGGAAGACGCTGCGGCCGACGAAGCGGTGCAGGATCTGCTGAGCCGAGCACTCGCCGCGGCTGCGGGCAATCCGGGATTGCAGGCAATTCTCACCCGGCCGGTGCTCGCGGGCGAGTTGGCGGCCGCCGAACAGGCTCTTGCGCAGATCGCGGCCTATCGCGAAACCGGCGTACCACCGGCGGAGATCCAGGCGCTGATCGAGGCCGGGGCGGCGAAGGATTCGCAGAACGCGCTGACGGCGTTCTTTGCCCGCGTCTCGTTTGCGACCTACCGTGCGGCGCTGACCGGCGACCAGGAACGCCAGCTTGCCGCGGCAACATTGTTTGCAGAAGAGGTTCCGATCCCGCGCGCGGCGCTGGAGGCGGCTGGTGCGGCGTTGGGCGTGGAGGACGCCAGGGCAGCAGTTCGGCGGTTGCTCGCGCTCGGGCTGTTCGACGACTTCCGTGAGATCGAATTCACGGCACACGCTGCCTGCAATGCGCTGGCACGGCCGTGGCGTTGCCGCTCGATCCGGATGACCGGCCGCGCCTGGCGCGCGCGGCGCTAGCGTGCCTGGCCACGGCGTGGCGGAGGGATGATGGCGGCTTTCCGGTCGACCAGCGTGGGGTGGCCGCGGCGCTGGTGGCGCTGGAAGCTGAGGCGGAGCCGGAGATCTTAGAGGCAGCCGGTTTCTCCGGTGCGGCATGGTTGGCGCGGGGCCGGGGCGCCACCAGAGATGCGTTGGCGCTGGTGGAGCGTGTGGTGGATGCACTTCCGCCGGGCTATGCGGCTAATCCCGGCTTTCTTCGGCTTGGCGTCGAATGCGCCGATTTAGTCGGCGAAGTTGGTCTGCTGGGGCAATTGCTTGCGTTCCCCGCTCGGGCGCCCCGGCCGGACGACTGGGACGCGACCATAGAGCATGCCGGACTCGATCTGCGCCGTGCGAGCGGTTCGCGCGAACTGGCGCCGTAGCTGCCGCCGAGGATCTCATCAGGGGCGCGCTGACCGCGTTCCAGACAGCCGGCAACGAGCGAATGGTCGCCATTGCGGCAGGCCAGATCGCCGACGTCCTGCAGGCCCGCGGCGAGGTTGACGAGGCGCTGCGCATCCGACAACGAGGAGCAGCTGCCGGTCTACGAACGCCTCGGCGACGTCCGCTCGCGCGCGATCACCATGGGCCAGATCGCCGACATCCTGCAGGCCCGCGGCGAGGTTGACGAGGCGCTGCGCATCCGACAAGAGGAGCAGCTGCCGGTCTACGAACGCCTCGGCGACGTCCGCGAGCGCGCGATCACCATGGGCCAGATCGCCGACATCCTGCAGGCCCGCGGCGAAACCGACGAGGCGCTGCGCATCCGTCAAGAGGAGGAGCTGCCGGTCTACGAACGCCTCGGCGACGTCCGCTCGCGCGCGATCACCACGGGCAAGATCGCCGACATCCTGCAGGCCCGCGGCGAAACCGACGAGGCGCTGCGCATCCGTCAAGAGGAGGAGCTGCCGGTCTACGAACGCCTCGGCGACGTCCGCTCGCGCGCGATCACCATGGGCCAGATCGCCGACATCCTGCAGGCCCGCGGCGAACCGACGAGGCGCTGCGCATCCGCCAAGAGGAGCAGCTGCCGGTCTACGAACGCCTTGGCGACGTCCGCTCGCGCGCAATCACCATGGGCCAGATCGCCGACATCCTGCAGGACCGCGGCGAAACCGACGAGGCGCTGCGCATCCGCAAAGAGGAGGAGCTGCCGGTCTACGAACGCCTCGGCGACGTCCGCTCGCGCGCGATCACCATGGGCAAGATCGCCGACATCCTGCAGGACCGCGGCGAAACCGACGAGGCGCTGCGCATCCGAAAAGAGGAGGAGCTGCCGGTCTACGAACGCCTCGGCGACGTCCGCTCGCGCGCGATCACCATGGGCAAGATCGCCGACATCCTGCAGGACCGCGGCGAAATCGACGAGGCGCTGCGCATCCGAAACGAGGAGGAGCTGCCGGTCTACGAACGCCTCGGCGACGTCCGCTCGCGCGCGATCACCATGGGCCAGATCGCCGACATCCTGCAGGCCCGCGGCGACACCGACGAGGCGCTGCGCATCCGAACAGAGGAGCAGCTGCCGGTCTACGAACGCCTCGGCGACGTCCGCTCGCGTTCTGCCACATTGCAGAAGATAGCTGCTGGACTCATCGCGGCGGGAGGCCTGGAACAAGGTCGCATCCAGGAGATCTATGACGCGCTGGCTGAAGCTTTCGGCATTGCCCAGAAGCTCCGGTTGCCGGACGGCATTGCTTTCATCGGCATCCAGCTTGCGGAGATCCTGGCCTTTGCCGAGCAGCGCGACGAGGCGCTCGGCGTGCTTGATGAGGCGGAGGCCGGATTTCGTGTGCTCGGCCACGCCGAGGGCGTCGAGCATGTCGGTCGCATGCGGGAGGCAATCCGTGGCGACGGAGAGGACGCACCTGAACCGGAGCAGGGGCCATGACCAACGTCAGTTTCGTCGAAACGCTCGATCTGGCCAGTGACGATCGTCTGCGGGGTCTGCGTCCTGATTTCGGAGCCAGGCCCGAGATCGGCGTCACGCGCGGCGACGGGCAGCGGGCGCCGGAAGCAGTCGGCAAGAACCTCCGTGCCGCGGTAAACGCGGGCGCGGTCGTGTCGTTTGTCGCCGGACTGGCCGAGGGCGAATTCAATGACGTGCTGTTCTCAACGCAACTCGCCCAGCGGGCCGCGAGCGCAAAGCACGATCGTTTCGCCGCGACGGAGGCATGGTATCACGTCTATACAGACGTCCTTGCACGTCTTGGATGGGTCGGTGAGGCTTTTGCCTTCACCAAGCGCGTTAAGAAGGCCGGCTCCTACACATTGGACAAGTCGGCGCTGGACGTGATCATGACGATCGCGACGGGAAATCAGCTTGCCATCCTGGTGAAGACGCTGACCACCTTGAAAGGTCTGGCGGATAAGAGTGGGGCAGTCCGGGTGTTCGAGCTGCAGGCTCTTGCGGAACAGAGCGGCAATTTTCAGATCGGCTCGGTTCAGCGGGCGGACAACGGCGCTCTGTCGCTGGCACTGGGCGCCTTCTATTTCCACACCACGGATGCGCGACATCGCGCGCTGTTCATTGCCTGGGGCTCCGAGGAGATCGAGTTCTGGACTGGTGCTCAGAAGATGACGCTGAATGGCGCACTTTATGCTCAGCATCGAGCGGCGGTCGCTGCCCGGCTGGCGTCGGACGCTCGGGACTACATAGCCGCGATCGAGATTGTCTGACTGCGGGATGGCTTCCTGCCTCGGTGGCCTAGCAACGGCCGTTTTCGGCGCATGACATGTATTTACCTCCCGGGCGGCACCGCGGCGGCGATCGCATCACCAATCCGCAGCGCGAAGATGGCGCCACTGCCCCGCGCAACGCGGCCATCCGCTTTGCGGGCATTGGCCGGGAGGGCGGCGGCCTCGCGCCTTCTGGTGGCCAGCCGGTCGCCGGCACCCGTGAGGAGCGTCCATCTGGCGTCCCGGAGCGACGTGGCATGCCCGGTTATACGGTCAGCCGCCTCCGCCGCAGTGTCTCCGTTCGGTAGCTGTTGCAGCGCGGTATGAATGTCGCAGCCGGCGTTCCACACCTTGCCATCGGCCTGCTGCGGCATCTGGGTTATGACCTCAGGATGCTGGCGCTCAAGGTCGCCCCAGCAGCCTCGTCGGCGTTGATGTTTATAAAATTCTGCCGAAACAGGAGAGGCAGAACCCAAGGCGCTGCGCAGCCGCCGGAGAAGCCGCCGGCAATCTAAGTTGACAGGTCGAGGGCTGAACCCCGGCCACTCCGCCGGCGCCGGCAATATCCTCGCCACTGTTTCCCGCCTCGTCGCCGATCATGCTTTGTTTGCGGATCGTGCTTTAACTCCGGATCAACCGCAGTCACCGGTAAATCGGGCAGTGGCCGCAGCAGCTCGGTCAGGTCCGACCACATCAGATTGTGCTTAGTGACGAATGCCGTTGCCAACAGGCCGGCGGCGGCTCGCTCGCTGTCAAAGGAAGAGGACAGCCGCGACAGAATACCGGCCAGCCTGGATCGCTCGCGCGGCGACAGCCCTGGAGAACCTCCCGCTGAACGACCTGACATTTGGCCTCCACACTTTACGCTTCGGTCCGCTGGTTTCGTCGCGCGGGTCATGCTGCACGTGCCAATACACGTATCGAGAACCATAATAACTCAAAGCAGCTCGAAATGTTTCTTTTTCGACCAGATAAGCGAAAAGTGAAGATGTGCCAACATGTGAAATCGGGAAGGGCAGGGCGATGAAGCTCGCCGGCCCCCAAACACCGGGGCTTGCCTCTCGACCCCGGCCTCTGCCCTCATGTGTAAAGACACGAGACGGGATAACAGCACGATGTGGCAATTCTGGATCGACCGCGGTGGCACCTTCACCGACATCGTCGCGCGCCATCCCGACGGCAAACTGTCCACCCACAAGTTGCTGTCGGAGAACCCCGAGCGCTACCGCGACGCCGCGATCGCCGGCATCAAAGCGGTCCTCGGGGTTGGTCCGGACGAACCCATCCCGCCCGGACAGATCGAGGCCGTCAAAATGGGCACAACCGTCGCCACCAACGCCCTGCTGGAGCGCAAAGGCGACCGCACCCTACTGCTGGTGAACAAGGGTTTCGCCGACGCTCTGAGGATCGGCAATCAGGCTCGCCCCCGCCTGTTCGACCTCGCCATCACCCTGCCCACAATGCTGTATGAACAGGTAGCCGAAATCGAGGGGCGCGTCGGCGTCGACGGCTCGGAGATCGAACCGCTCGACGAATCCCAGGCCCAGACCGTCCTGGCCAAAGCCAAGGCCGACGGCATCAACGCCTGTGCCATCGTGCTGATGCACGCCTGGAAATACCCCGAACACGAACGCCGTCTGGCCGAACTGGCCAAGGCCGCGGGCTTCACTCAGGTTTCCGCCAGCCACGCCGTCAGCCCCCTGCTGCGTCTGGTGCCACGCGGCGACACAACGGTCGTGGACGCGTATCTATCGCCGATGCTGCGCCGCTATGTCGATCAGGTCGCAGCCGAACTGACCGGCACCCGGCTCTACTTCATGCAGTCAAACGGCGGCCTCACCGCGTCCGAGAACTTCCAGGGCAAGGACGCGATCCTCTCCGGCCCCGCCGGAGGCATCGTCGGCGCCGCGCGCACCGCCGGGATGGCCGGGCTGGACCAGATCATCGGCTTCGACATGGGCGGCACGTCCACCGACGTCGCGCTGTATGCCGGCGCCTTCGAGCGCGCCTTCGAGACCGCTGTCGCCGGCGTGCGGATGCGTGCGCCGATGATGGCGATCAACACGGTGGCGGCCGGCGGCGGCTCCATCCTGCACTTCGACGGCGCTCGTATGCGCGTTGGCCCGGACTCCGCCGGCGCCAATCCCGGCCCCGCCTGCTACCGCCGCGGCGGCCCGCTGACGGTAACCGACGCCAATGTCTGCGTGGGAAAAATCCAGCCCAAGCACTTCCCGCCAATCTTCGGCCCTCACGCCGACCAAACCCTCGACGCCGAGGTGGTCACGCGGAAGTTTGCCGATCTGGCCAAGGAAATCGGCGGCGAAAAGACTCCGCGGCAGGTCGCCGAGGGCTTCCTGCAGATCGCCGTCGCCAACATGGCCAACGCGATCAAGCAGGTCTCGGTGCAGAAGGGCCACGACGTCAGCCGCTTCGCCCTGCAGTGCTTCGGCGGTGCCGGCGGCCAGCACGCGTGTCTCGTCGCCGACGCGCTAGGGATGGAGACCGTCTTCATCCACCCTTACGCCGGCGTTCTGTCCGCTTACGGCATGGGCCTCGCCGACCAGACCACAATGAAGGAACAAGCGGTCGAAATCCCTCTAAGCGCCGACGCGCTGCCAGGTCTTGAAGATCTCGCCAATAAACTCGCAGCAGAGGGAATCAAGACCCTGGAAGCCCAAGGCGCGAGACCCGAGGACGTGACGACCGCCAAATCCCTCCATCTGCGCTATGCCGGCACCGAAGCCGCGCTGATCGTTCCCTTGAGTGATCTCGAAACCACCCTGTCGGACTTCACCGCGGCACACAGAGCTCGGTTCGGCTTCGCGACGCCTGACCGGCCTGTCGTGGTCGAAACCGTCGCCGCCGAGGCCACACTGCCCGGCACCGTCGCCGCGGAGGCCACGTTGTCCGCGCGTGAAACCGGCGCGCCCGCACCGCTCGATCGCGTCGCCATGTTCACCCATGGCTCAGACGTGGAGGCTCCGGTCTTCGAGCGCACCGCCCTGCTCGCGGGCGACCGCATCGCCGGTCCGGCTTTGGTCCGCGAGGCCAACGCCACCACCGTCATCGAACCCGGCTGGACCGCCGAAGTCACGCCGCTCGACCACATGATTCTGCGCCGCACCGAGGCCCTCCCCACGCGCGTCCCAGCCGGCAGCGAACGGCCCGATCCGGTCTTGCTGGAACTGTTCAACAACCTGTTCATGAACGTCGCCGAACAGACCGGCGCGGTGCTGCAAAACACCTCGATGAGCGTGAACATCAAGGAACGCCTGGACTTTTCCTGCGCCATCTTCGACGCCGACGGCAATCTGGTCGCCAACGCGCCCCACGTCCCTGTCCACCTCGGCGCGATGGGCGAGAGCGTCCGCACCGTCCTCGCCCGTCGGCGCTCCACCCTGAAACCCGGCGACGTCGTCGCGCTGAACAACCCGTTCAACGGCGGCACCCACCTGCCTGACGTCACCGTCATCACGCCGGTATTCGATTCTGCCGGCAAGGACATCCTGTTCTTCGTCGGCAGCCGCGGCCATCACGCCGACATCGGCGGCACCACCCCCGGCTCCACCCCGCCGATGTCCCGCACTCTGGAGGAAGAAGGCGTAGTCATCGACGACTTCCTGCTGGTCGATGGCGGCCACTTCCGCGAGACCGAATTTCGCGAACTGCTGTCAGGAGCGAAATACCCCGCGAGAAGTCCCGACGTGAACATCGCCGACATCAAGGCGCAGGTCGCCGCCAACGAAAAGGGCGTGCAGGAGCTGCAACGCGTGGTGTCGCAGTTCGGCTGGCCGGTGGTCAGCGCGTATATGCGCCACGTCATGAACAACGCCGAGGAGTCGGTGCGCCGCGTGATCGATCGGATCGGCTCCGGCCGTTTCGGCTACAAGATGGACAACGGCCGAGACCTGTGCGTCGCCATCAGCGTCGACAAGCAAACCCGCAGCGCCGTCGTGGATTTCACCGGCACCGGCCCGCAGCACGAGGGCAATTTCAACTCGCCTCCCGCCGTGACGCGCGCTGCTGTCCTGTACGTGTTCCGCTGCCTGGTCGGCGATGATATTCCGCTCAACGACGGCTGCCTCAAGCCGCTGACCCTGATCATCCCGCCGGGAACGTTCTTGTCCCCGAGGCCCGGTGCCGCTGTCGTCGCCGGCAATACCGAGGTCTCCCAGGCCACCTGCAACGCCATCTTCGGCGCGCTGGGCGTTATCGCCTGCTCCCAGGCCACGATGAACAACTTCCTGTTCGGCGACGCAACGCGCCAATACTACGAAACGATCTGCGGCGGCACCGGCGCGGGCCCGGGGTTCGACGGTACCTCCGCCATCCAGACCCACATGACCAACACCCGCATGACCGACCCCGAAATCCTGGAATTGCGCTATCCCGTCCGGCTGGAGTTCTTCGGCATCCGGCACGGCTCCGGCGGCGCCGGCAAATGGCGCGGCGGCGACGGTTCCATCCGCCGCATCCGATTCCTGGAGGCGATGACAGCGGTCATCGTTTCATCGCGCCGCGAGGTCGCCCCCTTCGGCCTGGACGGCGGCGCCGACGGCGCCCCGGGCCTGCAATGGGTGGAGCGCTCGGAGGGCTCGCGCACCACCCTGACCGGGACCGACCGAGCCGAACTGGCACCCGGCGACGTGTTCGTCATTGAGACCCCGGGCGGCGGTGGTTACGGACGTCGCGCACAATGAAGATGCGATCCATTCGGCTGCGAATGCTACCGCGGTTCAGTGTGGTCGGCCGACCGTGTATCCACCGAAGATGATGCCCAGTGCGTGAACGAGCTCGGTATTCGGTTCCATTCACGTCTACCGGTGGGGCTAGACTGTCATGGTCTCCGGGCTGCGGCAACGTGAGCGGAGCGATGATGGTGGTGATCGAGGGAACATCGTCTCGCACAGCACGATTTTGAGCTTGGGAGCATGGCTGTCAAGCGGTGCGGCCTTGACCGGCATTCTCGGCAAAATACGCTATCAAGAGTAAAATCGGGATTGTTGTGGTGAGCCAGGAGGTGTGCCCGCTTCGGAGTGGCTGCATCGGCTCTTGGCACACGACGTCGGGAGGGATGCGATGGCAAAGAAGAGGAAGTCTGAAGCCCCGAGAGGCGAGATTCTGGAAAAGGCGGCCGAGACGGCGAAGGCGGAGCAATACTGGATCCTCGCCGACAAATCCACGCCACACGTACCGCCTAAGGACTTCAAATACGTTGAAGAACTCGCTCATCTTCAGATCGAGTTGATCAAGATGCAGGAGTGGGTGAAGTACAACCGGCTGAGGGTCTGCGTGATATTCGAGGGGCGCGACGCGGCCGGGAAGGGCGGTGTCATCAAGCGCATCACCGACCCACTTAACCCCCGCATCTGCCGCGTCGTGGCGCTTTCAACGCCGACCGAGAAGGAGCGCGGGCAGTGGTATTTCCAACGCTACGTCGCGGAGTTGCCGTCGGCGGGTGAGATCGTGCTGTTCGACCGCAGTTGGTACAACCGCGCAGGTGTCGAGCACGTCATGGGGTTCTGCACCGACGAGGAGTATCGCGAGTTCCTGCGCGCGTGCCCCCTGTTCGAGGAAATGCTGATCAAATCAGGTATCATCCTTGCGAAATACTGGTTCTCGGTGAACGACGAGGAGCAGGAGGTGCGTTTTCAGGAGCGCATGCGCAACCCGATCAAGCGTTGGAAACTCAGCGGCATGGACGTTGAATCGCGCCGTCACTGGGTGGACTATTCGCGCGCCAAGGACGCGATGTTCGCCGAGACCGACACCAAGATCAGCCCGTGGTACGTGGTCAACTCTGACGACAAGAAGAAATCGCGGCTCAACTGCATCGCCCATCTGCTGTCGAAGGTCTCGTACAAGGACCTCAAGCCGGTGGAGATCGAACTGCCGCCCCGCCAGTCGGACGACTACCAGCGCCCGAAAAAGTCGAGCCAACGCTTCGTGCCTGGGATCTACTGAGCCGCACCAGCACCCGAGGAGTGCACGCATGACGTGGGGCCGCTGCTACGCCGCGTCCAGCTGTCGTGCAGCGAGATCCGCTACTACGGCGCTTCCAACTTTCAAATCGCTCGCAAGCTGCGGGCGATGCTGGTAGGGCTGATGCACGAATTGCCACCATATCGCGCGCCGGCACTTCAGTGTGAGATAGACCTCCTGGACGCGACACTGGACGACAGCTTCACGCACCCGGCGGATCGGGAGTTGGCCAGAAATGCTGATTCGCTGGGGCTTGGGGGACGCTTCTACCACGAATGAACGTTTCTATATCGCAATGTAATACAGAACGAGAAGACGTCGTGTTTCGCAGGTCTACAGTCCTGGATCGTGCTTTTGTTTGGGGTTGCTGCTGGCCCAGGATTCCGGAAGCACTGGTCACTCCGATGAAATGAGCGACGCGATCCGGTCAGAGGAGACAATCCTCTCGCCGAACTCAAGGAATGACGCGAGATTTTCCGGAGGGTCAGCGAGGCCAGTTACCCCATCCGTCCTCCCGGCGGGTGCCCAGATGGTTTGGCTTTCCAGGAGATACACGCCGTAGACGGCGCGCATTCCATGCGGGCCAGTTCCGCGCAGTTCTTCTTGAATCGTATAGGCGCTCAGAGCGGCATTCGTGACGACTGACGCCTCGATCAGTGCCTCGCGATATCGCTTGTGTCGCGTCACATCCGTGCCGAACACGCTGGTCAGTCTCCTGGCTGTCGCCTGAACGACTATGAGTTGCCGGTCAAGAATGCCGCGCAGCGCATGATTGGCCAACAACGGCAGGTATCCGCTAGGTTCCAAGAATATATCGACCGCGGTCAGTATCGCGCCGCAGCCGCTGTGCCCCAATACGACGACAAGCCGCAGACTGTCTCGGAGATGCTCCATCGCGTACCGCAAACTGCCAAGCACGTCGCCGCTAATTCCATTGCCGGCGACGCGAACCACGAACAGGTCATTCGGACCTTCGTTGAAAATCAGTTCGATCGGCACACGCGCATCGGAGCAACCGAGCATGGCCGCGAACGGGTATTGCTTTGGCACACCATTCCCACCCGCCGCGAGAAGGAAATCATCAGAGGCCACATCGATAATGTGCCGTGCCGCCTCGGTCGCCCCGGAGCGGTCCCGTAACAGCGCGGCGAATGCGCGATTGCCGTCGTCGAGCCGAAGCCTGGCCGCGGCGGCATCTTGCGGGTGTGACCGAGCCGGGAGGTCTCGATGCCCGTATCGATAGGTGATCTCAACCGTGGTCATACTAGTATCGCCGATCGCTGCGAACCCTGTCCCGGTTCGTGCCAGAACCGGCGGGATACCGCAAACTGCGTGCGTGGACATGGCGTCATGGTCGATCCCCGGCTTCCGAGTTGTTCGTAGCGACCTGCAACGAGCGCACACCCCGAGCACCTCGATAAGCTCGGTCCACAGTAATCCGACAAGCCCATACGGTGTCGATCCGCTGGCCTGGCTCACCGACGTGCTCGAGCGGACGCTACCGCGGTTCGCTGTGGCCGGCCGACCGCGTATCCACCGAAGATGATGTCCAGTGCATGAACGATCGCATCGGCTGCCCGTTCCGCCGACGCCACGGTCTCGAGCAGCACCGAGCGTGGAAACGCCGCCAGGTCGAGTAGCCGAGCCCGGTATTCGGTTCCATTCACGTCTACCGGTGGGGCTATACTGTCATGGTCTCCGCGCTGCGGTAATGTGAGCGGAGCGATGATGCGGGTGGTTGAGGGAACATCGTGGTGCTGCAAGACGACTAAGTAGGGCGCTTTCATACCACGGACACGGTGGCGCATGATGTCGTAACGGCGCGGGCTATTCAGTGGCATCGTGCCCGCCCTCGGCCTCCAAATGAGCCTGAAGCAGGTCGCTGGCGGACCCATACTCCTCCAGGTAGCGCTCGTGCGCTGCACATGCCTCGGCGATCTCGGCGTCCCATCGCTCCCTCGCGCGCCGAGCGAGCTCGGTTGCAATGGCCCCTTCGGCGAGCTGGGACAGGTTTAGGCCCGCTTCCCGCGCCCTTTCAACGAGATCGGCGTTCATGGTGAGGTTGACCGGGCGCTTCGCCGTCGACGTACTTGAGGCGCGATTTATGCGCATGCTATATGGTATTCCATGCGCATTCATAGCCTGGCTTACGTCGGCGCGTCAACGTGCGTTCCGGCTACGGATCCACAGCCAGGCAGAATTGCGCGTGACAAAGCTGAGTGGGCCACAGTAGCGGGGGCCTGCTCCGGGTGTCAGATCGGGCCATGTCGGCACGCGCCAGGCCAAAGTATAAACTGTCGTATGGTAAACCAGCATGGGCGGCCGAACTTGCCATATTGTACAGCATTCTGGTGTTATTGTACAGCATTCTGGTGTTGTTTTTGGGAGAAACTTACTTAGATTTGCTTTATTTCTCCATCATCATCCGGGGATATTACATACCAAGCGTGGTCATTTATTTCCCAGCATCGAACATATTTCCGGACTTCCTCTCGAAGCGGCTCATAATCTAGTCCTATGCCGACAGGCCCGCAAAATGATCAGGTGCAGAGACGGAACAGCATTCATCTCTAGCGTCACCCAGATTCAAAACGTTCTTTGATCACACTGCTTTAATTAGCACCAGACAATGCGCTGCCCCTTCGATCTGTATCCACGATCTACTGTCATTCGGTTGCGGCCTCGCCCAAGCGCCGGCCTCCAAATTGGATAACACGCCGACGCCCTGGCACCGGTCAGTCTGCTCCGAGCACCGCTCACTTGCAAACTCCGAACAGTCCGACTTCGGTGCCCTTCGTGCAATGATCGTTGCGCGTGACGAGCCTCGACGCAAATGGCCTTGAATCCAACGGAGGCGGTTGCGCGACTGCCAGCGGCCCTTTAGCTCCGCAATTCAAAATCAGGCCCTTGATCGGATTGGGCTTTTCTGATGCAGATTTCTGATACACAATCCAGCATGATTTATGGCTATGCCCGCGTCCAAGACCTCTCCAACCAGGTTGCCCAGCTCAAGGTCGCAGGGTATGCCCGCATCTTCCGCGAAAAGATCAGCGGCGCAACCGCCGTGCGGCCCCAGCTCAAGAAGCTGATGGCCAAGCTAGCCGACGGCGACGTGGTGGTGATCCCGGCGGTTGACCGTCTCTCGCGCGATACGACCGACCTTCTGATAATCGCCCGCGACATGCAGCGCGCCGGGGCGGCCCTGCGCTCGCTGGCCGAACCAGTCGTCGATACCTCATCCGACTTCGCCGAGTTGGTGCTCGCCATGCTCGGGGTTGCCGCCAAGCTCGAACGCCGTCGCATCATGGAGCGCACGGCCCGTGGCCGAGTCGACGCCAAGGCTAATGGCGTCAAGTCCAGCCGCAAACCCTCACTAGACGCTACACCAACAGCAAGAAGCACGCAAGCGGATCGACGCAGGCGAGACACAGCGCAGCGTCGCCCACAACTACAACGTCAGTCAGGCGACGATTTCGCGGCTGTGTGAGCATGAGGTCACATCAATAAGTGGGTGCAGCGGGAGAATAAGAGTGTTGCGTTCTCAAGTTCTGCGATGGCTCTGTGGGAGCTGGGTTTTAATCCTAAGGCCCACTGGCGCGTTCGCCCAACCCATCGGTGGCATGTCAGGCAACTCGGCGGAAGATTTCTGGCAAAAAGTTGCAATCGCGATCGTGGCAGCGGTACTATCGTTTATAGGTAGTTATGCAATTTACCGAATCGGGGAGAGACGTAAGCCAAAGAAACAAATATCTTTTGACATCTCTCGCGACCGAGCACTCGCTCCCTTGAAGCAGGAACTTCAGCATTCGGCAAAAATCCTATTCCGCGGGGAGGAAGTAAGCAATCTCTATCAATTGAGGTGCGTTCTAAAAAACAGTGGAAACTCTGTAGTCAGAAACGAGGAGGTCCGGTTTTCGTTTGGAGATAGCGCAAGAATTCTCGATTTCCTGTTGCCAGATATCGAGCCGGAATTAGGCCTCCACATAGACCCCGCACCGGAAGCTGTCGGGGCAAACAGAAGATCAAGATCACGTATTTGCCTCCCCAAAGAGAATTGCTCTTTGGCTTTATAGTGGATGGTGAGACGCCATCGCTTAAACTGTACGACGTAAACGAAACTGAAGACGTCGCTTTTATTGAAAAGTCGGCCCGTCTCGAACAGCAAGATGAAGACATTTTAAGGAGCTTCCTGCTATTTGCATCCCTGCTATACTTGATCCCTATCGTCGGCCGCCTTATACCGATCTCTTCGCTGTCGGTTGTGGCTGTCAATTGGCTACAAGCATTGCTCCTGATTCCTGTCATTCCACTACTATTCCCCGTGAGCAGGATGTTAGCTCGTCGTTTGCTTCTGTCCCGATCAAAGGATGGTAAGGATGGTTATTTCATCTCAATTGGGGGATCAGTACATGGGTCAGCGCTTGTGGCAGGTGATACGAATACAGCTGTAGTGCACGTTCCCGACGCTGAAGGCTGATTTACTGAGGCAAGTCAGCGCGGGGCATGGCTCCAGTCTCCTAAGCTGACCTCGCATCGCCATAAAATCGCCTTATGCGGGTACACAGCGATGGCCATCCGCTCCCGATTGAGCCAGCCCGATAGAGGCGATCTCATATATAGGAGGTAGGCCCCATCTGCTCTCACTGCCTCAGGGCAAGAGGCCCTTGCACAGCCTCATAAATTCGCCGTCCCCACGCATTACCTGCTCCTGTCCTGGTCGGAGCCGAATGGCATCGCTAATAGCGGCTTTGGCTTCGGCAAAGTTTCTAGGCCCTGCAGCACACAGAAATCGTGCTAGGTCGAAGTAGCCCCAGGCATAATTTGGATCAGCGCTCACACTTTGACGCTCTACGGCCAAAGCTTCATCGATCCTGCCAGCCTTAAATAGGCTGTATGCCTTCAAGTTTAGCAGATATGCATTATCCGGATCACAAGCCAAGGCCTCTGAATATAGCCCTATCGCCGCTTCATATGCACGTTGATGGAACGCTTCGATTGCAGAACGGGATGCTGAGAGAGCGCATCTTGCCTGCGAAATTTGTTCCCGCACTTTGCTCAGTTCGGCGTCCCTGCCGACGATTGTCTTCTCCAACTCGGCCACTCTCGCCTGAAGGCTGGATTGTGCCGCCTCCATATGAGAGATCTCCGCGGTTGTTTGCTTTAACGCTACCGCTTTTTCATCCAGACGTTTTTGGGCGTCAGCAATCTGCGAATTGAGGTCCAAGATTTGTGCGGTCAGGTCCTTTTTTTCTTGGATGGCATCTTGCAGGCTAACAGCGGAGTATATGATGCTCGCAAAAGCGATCGTTGCGCCAATGGCGGTCAGCAAGGCAGCATGGCGAGACGCTGCACGGATTTTTAGGAAAGCTGGGGAGTCGCTCATGGTTCGCTGCCGCTCTGCGATATTAAGAAGCCGAGCGCTCGGTTCCACATCAGCAGCACTCGACCGCGCTATAGGTAATCATCCCGGACGATCCAAACAGCATTGACAGTTCGGCTGGGCCGGCCGTCCCTTTCCAAACGAGCATGCCGGCACTGAGGAGAAGCATTGCCAACGCAAGAACGGTCACACCGAGGTAAACAACACGCTCCAACCTGAACAGTCTCGTGATCCTCTCTACGGCCGCTAGGCGTGCCTCAAGTTCGTCTCGCGACCACTGCCCTGTGCGAGGGACTTTCACGGTTTGAGCCTCGAAATCGTGCTGTGCGACACATTATAGGTGCGGGCGATCTCCCGGATAGGGCTCGGCGGCGTCGCGACGGCGCAGCGCCTTCTGATCTGGTGGGGCGTCATCTTGAACGGGCGGCTCAGCTTGACGCCCCGCGCCTTCGCACGCTCGCGTCCCTCATCCTCGCGCGGACCAGTTCACGCTCGAACTCGGCCAAGCCGCCGAGCACGATGAGCATCAAGCGGCCGTGCGATACCCTGGCATAGCCCACTTTCATGGGATGTTTCTGCACCGGAATTCTGCACCGGAAAGTCCATATTTTTCAATGCTCCGATTTTGGTTAGTAGACCTTAATTCATGCAACGCGCATCGGTGGTATGACTCGGTCACCGTTGCCGGCGGAGGGCAGCTTCGCTCGCACGATTTCGACAGCGCCGCTATCCGACGGTATTCAGGCTTGCTGACCGCGCCGAGACATCGGCCCAGGGCCCCTTGCCCGGCTCGTTGCTGACGGGTGGAGCAGGGGTTATCCCGAAGCGGTAGCCGGGAGCCTGATCATGTGCCGCAGCATCAAGACCTTGTTCAATTTCGATCCGCCGGCGACCGAAAACGAGGTCCGCGCAGCCGCGCTTCAGTTCGTGCGCAAGCTGAGCGGCTTCAACACACCCTCGAAGGCCAATGAGGCCGCCTTCGGCGACGCGGTCCAGGAGGTGTACGAAGTGGCCCGTCGCCTCATCAACCGGCTGGAAACGAGCGCCTCGCCGCGCAACCGAGAGGAGGAAGCGGAGAAGGCGAGGCAGCGCGCTGCCGAGCGATTTGGCTGACCGCCTTCGGCTTGAGGTCTGGCAATCGCCGACAACGGCATTGGCAAGTCAACCGATGCGGGGATGTGAAAGGGCAATTGCTTGGCAACCTCGCGAACAACGGAGCAGGCGAGGCATGGCGACAGTTCGGCGGGGCGCTAAAGCGCCAAGCATGTCTCGGAATTCTTGACATCTGCAAAAAGCTCCCCGGGGAGCGCCAAGTGCGATATGGAAGTGGACTATTCGGATCAGTGGTTGAGTGACCTCCGCTAAAGGCCAGCACAGCCGTGAGAGTAGCGCCTGGCTCGGTCGTTCTCCCTTGCGTTCCTTCCTGCGCCGCTGCGACCAGGGCCTGGCTGGCACGGGAGATGCCTTATCTATTGTTATTCATTCTTACATCTGGTAAAATGTCTCAAATTATGGAAGGGCTGCCATGACCACTGTGACCATATCTCTGCCGGACTCTCTCAAGGCATTCATCGATAGCCAACTCGCCACCAAGGGTTTCGGCAACGTCAGCGAATATTTCCGCAGCCTGCTCCGGGACGCGCAGGCAAAGGAGGAAGACGCCCGCCTTGAGGCCCTGCTGCTGGAAGGGTTGGCCTCGAAGCGCATCCCGCTCGATGACGGCTTCTGGAAGCGGCTGGAGGTAAAGACCGAGGCGATTATCGATAAGCACAACGACCGCAAGGCTCCGTGAAGCGGTTTATCCAATCATCCGCCGAAGACGACATTTTGAGGCAGTTCGAGTGGTATTCGGAGCAAGCGCTTCCGGACATCGCAAGGCGGTTTCGCGCTGCCGTCATGGAAGCGGTCGATGCGCTGGTCGCCATGCCCACCGCCGGCGCGCCCAGATACATCAACAATTCCCGGCTGGCCGGTTTGCGGACGTGGCCGGTCAAGGGCTTTGACGAATTTCGGGTCTACTACCTTATGCAACCTGATTTAGTGGCCGTCATCCGTATCCTTCACGACAAGCGCGACATAGCCTCAATTCTGGAGCGGCAGACGGTGGAAGACCCGGGCCTACATTAGGAAGCATGGCGACAGCGAGGGCGTCGAAATGAAGATTGTCACTCTCCTGTGGAAAGTCCCGGTTGTCGTCGGTGCGGTGACAGTGACCAGTGCCGCAGCATCAAGACCTTGTTCAATTTCGATCCGCCGGCGACCGATGACGAGGTCCGCGCAGCCGCGCTCCAATTCGTGCGTAAGCTGAGCGGCTTCAACACACCCTCGAAGGCCAATGAGGCCGCCTTTGGCGACGCGGTCCAGGAGGTGTACGAAGTCGCCCGCCGTCTCATCAACCGGCTGGAAACGAACGCCTCGCCGCGCAACCGAGAGGAGGAAGCGGAGAAGGCGAGGCAGCGCGCTGCCGAGCGATTTGGGTGACTGCCTTCGGCTTGAGGTCTGGCAATCGCCGACGACGGCATTGCCAAGTTAACCGATGCGGGGATGTGAAAGGGCAATTGCTTGGCGGCCCCGCGAACAACGGATTCGCCGAGGCCTGGCGACAGCTCGGCGGGGCGCTAAAGTGCGCGGGCCGGTGAATTCGCCACCTGAGGCCGGTTCAATTCGCCACCCGAGGCCGGTCGAAACCGCCACCCCTGGCCGCAGGCACCGAGCCGTTAGGCGAGGCAAACTGCCACTGACGAACAACTTTATCTGGAAAGAAGAGAAGTCGTCAATTAGAATATTCTTGTTGTGATTGATGCTGTAATTTTTGCCGACCGTGTAACGTGTGAATAACGGGGATAACTAGACTAAGCTATTTACTTTGTTCGCCTATTTCATCTCCAACCGGATCCGCCACCGCCCGACGGGCGCCGTTGCCGCGCATCGACTTGCCCGTGAGCTCGAGGCGATATGCGTTGTTGACGAGACGATCCAGGATCGCGTCGGCGTATGTCGGATCCCCAATCTGAAGGTGCCAGCTGTCCTGGGGGATTTGGGTCGCCACGATGGTCGAGCCACGGTCGTGGCGATCGTCGATGACCTCCATCAGGTCGCGGCGCTGATCAGCGGTGAGCTTGACCATCGCCCAATCGTCCAGGATCAGCAGCCGGGTGCGAGCCAGTGTCTTCAACAACCGTGCTTGACGGCCATGCAGCCGGGCAATCGCCAACTCGTCGAGCAGCCGCGAGAGGCGCTTGTAAAGCACCGAGACGCCATCGCGGGCGGCCTGATTGCCCAGGGCACAGGCAATCCAACTTTTGCCGACGCCAGCCGCCCCGCTGATTAAAACGTTGCGGTGTTGGCGGATCCATAGCCCGCTGGCCAAGGCCTGTATGGTCGTGCGGTCCAGTCCGCGCGGCGTACGCAGGTCAAGATTTTCCATGCAGGCGGATTGACGCATGCCCGCCCGGGTCAGACGCTGCGCCAAGGCCGCGGTGAGCATCGCGCTATGCTGGATGTCGACCAGCAATGCCAGCCGCTCGGCGAACGGCATGGCGTCAATCTCGGGCTGTTGCAGTTGCGCGGTCAGTGCGTTGGCCATGGCTCCCAGGCGCAGGTCGTGCAGCTTCTCAATGGTCGGCTGGTGCATCTTGTGTCCTTGTTGCTGGATCGGTGGCGCCGATCGTCAATGGTAGTAGCCGGGGCCGCGAATGTTGCCGTGATGGCCGACGCCATCCTCGGCCACGGGGTCGACGAGTGGCCGCCCGCTCTTGAGCAGGTGCTCGACAAAGCCTGATGAACTCGCACCTGCCGACAGCGCTCGCACGCAAGCGGCCTCCAACTGCTCGCCCGGGTAGCGGGTCGCCAAGCGCAGAATGCCGAGGCAGGACCGCACACCCTGTTCGATATGATCGCGCCCGGTCAGCAGCCGCTCGACATAGGCCGCGGTGGCCACACCGACCTTGGCCGCCTGGTCGCGAACCCAGTCCGGCGTCCGCTTGGCCACCGCGCTGTGCCCCGGCGGCATGTGTTCGCCCAGCGTGGCCCAGTGATTTTGCCCGGCCACCCGGGCATGGCTGGCGGCCCGCTCACCGCGATGGAAAATCTGCACGCCGGTCCGAGTGAGGAAGACATCGACGCGCTTGCGCACCAGCGCATAGGGCACCGAGTAGAAGTTCCAATCGACCGCGACGTGATAGTCGAGGTTGACGGTTGCCCCGATCGCCCAGTGGCCGATCACGTAGGGCTCGATCGGCAAGCGCTTGAGGGCGGCGCGTTCGACCGCTTCAAACAGGCTGCGCCGGCTACCCTCGCGCGGCGGCGCCATCGGCTTGTCGTTCAGTTCGACCAGCAGCAGCGCGATCGCCTGGTTTAGCTCAGCCAACGAGAAGAACTGGCGATGGCGGAGCGGAGCCAGAAGCCAACGACAGGCCTGCAAAACGCCATTTTCGACCCCCGGCTTGTCCCGCGGCTTGCGTGACCGTGCCGGGACCACGGCCGTGCCGTAATGCTTGATCAACGCGGCATAACTGGCGTTGATCACCGGGTCGTAATACGAGGCATGGGTGACGCCGACCTTCAGATTGTCGGGCACAACCTTCGCCGGCACGCCGTCCAGGAAGGCAAACAGACGGACATGCGCGCCAAGCCAGTCCTCCGTCGCCTGGGTCCAACTGGCCTCAGCGTAAATCAGCCCCGAACACGGCAGGCAGGCCACGAATATCTGCGTCGCACGCGCCGTACCGTCGTCCATCACCGCGACCGTGTCGCCGGCGTAGTCGACCTGCACCGTCTCGCCGGCATGGTGCACCTGGCGCATCGACAGGCCTCGCCCCGAGGCCTTCTGCCATTCGCTGAGCCGCAATTTGAACTGGCTGAACCCCAAACCGTCCGGATCGGCTGCCTTGTACTCCATCCAAAGCAGCTTGCGCGTGACGTGCTTGTGGCGCCGCAGTTCCTGATCCACCTCCGCCCAGTCGGGCAGTGCGCGACCATCGGTGGCCGATGACGGCGGGTAAAGCGCCACCTCCAGCGCCGTCTCCGACAACCCATCGGCGGCCGCGGCGTCCAGCCCTGCCGCCGCCGCTCGATCCAGATACGCCCGCACCGTCGAGCGCGCCAGCTTCGCGCCTGCCGATATGGCACTCAAATTCGGCCCTAACTCCGCACGCAACCGTAACACTTCCCTGATCCGCCGCATCTCCGCCCTCGGTCTCGGCACTACTGCTACCCCGCCAAAAAGGGCGGAACAGTAGTCGCGATTACTTCGATGTCAGCGGCGGCTTCCTCCACCAGCAGACTGGCGAATTCGCCGGCCTCAGGTGGCGGTTTCGACCGGCCTCAGGTGGCGATTACAATCGGCCTCGAGTGGCGATTACCTCCGGCCCGTGCACGCTAAAGCGCCAAAGCATGTCTCGGAATTCTCAACTTATGACGCGCGGCGGCGGTTGCCAGCCTCACGCTGGTTTTCGCTTATCGCTCGGCGTCGTCGCGCGTCGGGTTGGCGGGTGCGGGAAGCGCCTGCCGCAAGGCACTTAAGGACTCCTCCAAAGCCGCGTCCAGTCGCTCGTAAAGCAGCCTGTCGAATGCCGCCGTGCCCCGCCCAGCCTGCGCCTGTTGCAAGACGTCTATATACGCGGGACGGTCTTCGGGCCGCACGACAACCGGCGGATAGCCGCCCCGGATGAGAACGAGATTCATCAGGAGCCGAGCGGTGCGTCCGTTGCCGTCGTTGAAAGGATGAATGTCCACAAGCTCGCGATGGGCAGCGAACGCGGTTGCCGGTGTCGCTGGTGCGCAACCTAACCTGTGTGCGAAATCTCCCATGCGGGCAGGCACCTCTGCCGGTGACGGAAAGCTGTGGCGTCCGGCGTCGGTCAGCACGAAACGGCCCTGATCGGCGTAACGCCCGGCCATTTCTGGTGCGGAACGCAGCATTACCAGCCGATGCAGATTGCGCACGTCCAATTCCGTCAAAGGATCGGTCTGCCGCGCAAGCTCGCGCACATAGTGCAGCGCCCCGAAGTGATCGACGGCCTCAAGGTGATCTTTGAGCGGCTTGCCGCCGATGGTGATGCCCTTTTCGACAACAAGCGTCGTCTCGACGGCGGTGAGCGTGTTCCCCTCGATGGCGTTCGATGTGTAGGTCAGTTCGAGGTCTTGCGTATGCTCGAAGTTGCTCAAGCCGCCGGGCGCACGCGCGCGCAGCCGGTCAAGCTCCGCCTTCTTGGCAGCGATCTGCTGTCTGCGCGTGTCGTCGGTCATACGGCGATAATAGCATGAAACTATTATCAAAACCTAGCGGTCCGATCCCGACAAAAGCATCCCGTGCGGTCGGGTGAATCGGCCCACAAAATCAGAGGCTAGTGGTTCAAAACGGACGGTACCATCCGTCCGATTTGAACCACTAGCGCCCAGGGTCGCTTGGTTTACGCCAAAATGACCCACCGCCGCCAACGCGCTCCTCAAACGGCCAACAACGGCCAACCTGCCCCCTACACTGCGGCTACAAACCACCTCAGAATTCACGTTATGTTCTTGACAATCGCCCACGACCCACGCTAGAACAAATCCGCAACTGCACCCCGGACCGACCCATGGCTGCCCAACCCAACTCGTTTCTTGAAACGCTCATCGCTTTCCTGATGCCGTATTTCATCGGCGCCTCCAGGGACAAACACGAAGCCCGGTCCGAGATCCTTGACACCCTGGCCGCCTACGAAACCCGCACACGGGCAGAAATGCTGCAAGCCGCTCACATCATCGCCTTCGGCATGACCACCCTCGACGTCCTCGCCGAGGCCAAAACCGCCGCGATGTCACAATCGATGCGCCTCCGCTACCGGGGCTGCGCCAACAACCTCAACCGCTCCACCCTGCAGACCGAAAAAGCGCTCGACCAGCGCCTCGGCGATGAAATCCCCGCCGCCCCCGCCGAGATGCCGGAGCCAATCGACGACATGCGGGAAGCCGAGATAATGGCCGTCATCCAGCAGGCCAAGGCGAAGGTCGACACCCAGCGCCCTCGCACGACCCCCGCCAAAGGCCCGCATGGCGCAACAAACGACCCGCGCGACCAGGCATGGGACCCCCAACTCTGGGCCAGCGCGATGATTGACTCGTTGCAGCATTCCGACCGCTCCGGTCCAACCCTCCCTCTAAAGCATGACCGCGTTGGGCCGAACGTCCCTGGGCACCTAAATCATGCAATAAAACGAAGCTTGTGGTGAAAGTCGTTTTTTTCACCCTTGCACTAACTCTCACCGTGCCTTCCACGCCGACGATCACCGCCCCGACCAGGATCCCACTTCCACGCTAGTTCGCGGCCACGGAGGCGGCGGCATTGTCTGGGGCATCCGGGTGTTCAGGATCACATGCTCCTAACCGACGCGCGTGGACAACTTCGGTCATGGTCATGTTCTTTCCCCCCAGGACCATGGCTACACGACCGTTAAACCCCACAGCATCGAGGATATAATTTGCGTGCGCCTTCGCTGAAGCGCGGCCGGGACAGACGATATCGTATTCGATCGTGGCACCGCGAATGCTCAGATTCGCCGAGCCGCACTTTGCGAATGGATTGTTTGCGCTGAGCACCGGTATGGGGATTTCATTCTCTTTCAAGTTGCTAACAAGACAGATCCTCCTCGTCTGGTCGATCGCCCAGCGCTCGACATGCGGCAACTCAAGCCGAGAAATGATCTCGTACGAGCCGCCAGGAAACGCGTCCGGTTCGCCGCAGGCAATGTGTAGAGGCAGTATAATCGTCGCCAATGGAACAGCGGTCCATCGCATTCGCACCATCGAGAGTATCCTTCACCTCGGTCGTCCGAGCCATCCTTCCCTCGGTCTATCCGACACCGTCAAGTTGTAGGGCGTTGGCCCACGAAAATGCGCTGCCGCTCGGGCGAGCAGTTGCCGCCATTCTTCTCGGGGGCTCCCTGGACACCCTCATCGCCAGCAAGGACGTTCCAAAGTGCCGCCCTCAGTCTTGCGCCGGTGCTTTGCGATCAGGCGGACGCCCCCGCCGCGCCCCGGCGCCAGCGATTATTGACCGTCCGGTCACCGCGCATCCACCGGCGCATGTCGTCGTGTGCCGTCACCGCCATTTCAGCGGCGATCTCCGAAGCCTTTTCGTGATCCACCGTGAATTCAAGCAGCAGCCCGTTTGGATCCTTCACGTAGAGGGAAACGCAAAATCCATGATCGAGGACAAAGGGCTCAATCCCAGCCTCCGTCACGCGTGACTTGATTTCATCCTGCGTCGGTTGATCGACCAGAAACGATATATGGACAAAGATCGACTGTTCCTTGGCCCGCATCGCCGCCTGCTTCACCCGATCCGCCATGTTGAAGAACGCCAGTGCGCTGCCGTCACCCAGCCCGTAGAACGCGTGCCCCAGCTCGACCCACTCGCCTTCCAGGAACTCCCGCTCCACATACATCGCGACCAAAGGCAGCCCCAGGACATCCTCGTAGAACTGGCGATTTCGCTCATGGTCGTCCGTGGTGTAAGCGTGATGATGCAGCCGCATCGGCAGCTTCCGCAGCAGATTGGGCCGGTTTTCCCGGGTCGTTTGATCCATCGATTTGGCCTCCTTTGTTTCCTCTTAAGCACCCTGAAACGATACCAGCTTTCTTGCCTCGAGAGGATCTCCTGTAAACACTCTCGTTCCTATTGCCAAATGGCGTCCGGATCCTAATATGACGCCAAACAGCATTGAACACACATGCCGCTCACCCCCCTGGCCACCGCCGCGCCCGACTTCCTCTCCGTCCCCATCACCGATGCGGAAGCCGAGGCGATGTTCCGCGCCTGCCTGAACCTCTTCCGCCGTTGGAAAGTCTCAGACACCGAAGCCGCCATCCTGCTCGACCTTTCGTCACGCACCTTCGCCCGCTGGAAGACCGGCGCGATCGGCCGCATCGGACGTGATCAGAAAGCCCGTCTCTCCAACCTCATGGGCATCCACAAAGCGCTCCGCCTCATCTTCCGCGATCCGGAACGAGCCTATGGATGGCCCCGCCTCCCCAACCAGGCCTTGGAAAACCGCTCCGCCCTGCAAGTCATGCTCGGCGGCGAGCTCACCGACGTCATGCGTGTCCGCCGATATCTGGACGCCGAACGCGGCGCCTGGTGACCGACCCCTCCCGCGTCGGGCGCGCCAAAATCCCGTGGCAGCGCGCCGTCAGAATCATCCGCTCGCTCTATCCGCCCGTCGACCTGTTCGAGGATATCGCCGATCCCGCGGACTGGCCGCTACTGATCTCCGCCGAGATGAAGACCAACCCGCGGCTGATGGAGACCATCGGCAACCTCGCCCTGGTGCCGCATAGCCGGCGCGTAAGTGGCCCGGGTGCCTCATACCTGATGGCACCCTTCACCCACGTCAGCCCCGACCGCCCGAGCCGCTTCAGCGATGGCCGGTACGGCGTGCTCTACGTGGCAAAGACCTTCGAAACCGCGGTGCTCGAAACGATGCACCACCACGGACGCTTCATGGCAGCCACCGCGCAGCCGCGCGGCTGGACCTCTCAGTTTCGCGAAATCGTCCTCGACCTCGACGCCAGTTTGCACGACCTTCGATCCCTGGACCGGACCGACCCCGTCCTCGACCCCAATGACTACGCCGCCGGCCAGACGCTCGGTTCCAGCCTGCGAGCCCTGGGGTCCGATGGCATCGTCTACCCCAGCGTCCGCCAGCCGGGCGGCGAATGCGCGGGTCTGTTCTACCCTGACCGCGCTTCGCTCCCCACCCAGGGGCGCCATCTCGACTATCATTGGGACGGCGTCCGGGTCGACCTCTACCGGGATGTCGCAGCCAGGCAGGTCTACCGGGTCACCTGATCGCGCCGGTAATGGTGTCGCGTCAGAAACCACCCCGCTATAAGCCCGCATGCTCCCCGACGATCCTATCAAGGCCATCGCACTGGCCGTCAGCGCGACGGTGCTGTTCGGCAGTTCCGATACCATCTCCAAATACCTCAGCGGCAGCCTGCCGATCGTCGAGTTCATCTGGATCCGCTACGTCTTGTTCCTGATTACGGCGGCGTGCCTCGTCCGCCGTCGATCGATCCTGCCGCGCAACCCCCGCCTGCAGATCACAAGGGGGCTGTGCGTCGTCGGCTCGTCCATCCTGTTCGTTTACGGTGTGCGGCAGATGACCATGGCGCAGGCGACCACCATCAGCTTTCTGTCTCCGCTGCTGATTACCATCCTGTCCATCCCGCTGCTCGGCGAAACCGTCGGCCCTCGCCGATGGGCCGCGGTCGCCGTCGGTATGCTCGGCATGCTGGTCGTCGTCCGCCCTGGCCTGGGCGGCTTCCAGCCCGCCGCGCTGTTCGGCGTCGCGAGTGCCTTCTGCTGGGCCCTCGCGCTGATCATCACCCGCAAGATCAGCAATTCCGACACCCCGCAGACCACTGTCCTGTGGTCGGCCGGCATCGGCACCGCGGTGCTGAGCCTGATCCTGCCCTTCCAAGCAATCTGGCCCACCCCAAAACAGCTTGGGCTGTCCTTGGTCCTTGGGGTGCTCGCCTCCGGCGGCCAGTGGGTGGTCATCCTGGCCCATCGCATCGCCCCTGCGTCACTGCTCGCCCCGTTCTTCTACAGCCAACTGCTCTGGGTCTCCGTGCTGGGCTTCTTGGTGTTTGGCAACCTCCCGGACATCTGGACAATCGCAGGCGCCACCATCATTGCCGCCAGCGGCCTTTACACGGCGCATCGGGAGCGTGTTCGTCGCCAGGAGCGGCGAGGGGTGACCCCTGGTCGTTGATTGCCGTTCTGTCAGTCGCCAAAGCATCACCATAAGTGTAGTGAGTGCCCCGCTCGTCCGGTCAGGGCGGGCATACCGGAGCCGGAGGCATGGTGGACAACGAGACGACGACGACCGAAGCGGGCCGAGATTTCATCCGCGACATCGTGCAGGCGGACCTCGATGCCGGCCGGGTGGACGGCGTGGTCACCCGTTTTCCGCCCGAACCCAACGGTTTCCTGCACCTCGGGCATGCGAAGTCGATCTGCCTGAACTTCGGGATCGCCAACGAGTTCGGCGGCCAGTGTCATTTGCGGTTCGACGACACCAATCCGATCAAGGAGGAGCAACTCTTCATCGACACCATCCAGCGCGACGTCCGTTGGCTCGGTTTCGATTGGGGTGAGCACCTCTACTACGCCTCGGACTATTTCGAACAGCTCTACGAATGGGCCGAACACCTTATCCGCACCGGCAAGGCCTACGTGGACGACACGGCCCCCGAAGCGATGCGCTCGCAGCGCGGCACGCTCACCGAACCCGGTCAGAACAGTCCCTTCCGCTACCGCTCGGTGGAGGAGAACCTCGACCTGTTCCGCCGCATGCGCGCCGGCGAGTTCCCCAACGGCGCCCGCGTGCTGCGCGCCAAGATCGACATGACCTCGGGCAACATGAACCTGCGCGATCCGGTGCTGTATCGCATTCTGCATGCCACTCACCCGCGCACCGGCGACGCGTGGTCGATCTATCCGACCTACGATTTCGCCCATGGCCAGTCAGACGCAATTGAGCATGTGACGCACAGCGTCTGCACGCTGGAGTTCGAAGATCACCGCCCGCTGTACGACTGGCTGATCGAGAACTTGCCGGTCCCGTCCCGCCCTCGGCAGGACCAGTTCGCTCGGCTCAATGTCAGCTACACCATCCTGTCGAAGCGCCATTTGACCCGGCTGGTGACCGAGCACCATGTCAGCGGCTGGGACGATCCGCGGATGCCGACTATCGCCGGGATCCGGCGGCGCGGCGTTCCGGCGGCGGCACTGCGGGAATTCGTCAGCCGCGTCGGCGTTGCCCGAGCCTACAGTACTGTCGATGTCGCGATGTTCGAGTCGGCGATTCGGGATACCCTGAACCCGATCGCTCCGCGCCGTATGGCGGTCTTGCGCCCGTTGAAATTGATCATTGAGAACTATCCGGAAGGCCAGACCGAGACGCTGGAGGCGCGCAACCATCCCGACAATCCGGACGCCGGCAGTCGGCAGGTGACCTTCGGCCGCGAGCTCTATGTCGAGCAGGACGACTTCATGGAGCATCCGCCGAAGAAGTTTTACCGCCTGTCGCCGGGCAAGGAGGTCCGCCTGCGGTATGGCTATTTCGTTACCTGCCAGGAAATAGTGAAGGACGCGGCGGGCGCGGTTGTCGCGCTGCGCTGCACCTATGATCCGGCTTCGAAAGGCGGCAATTCGCCGGACGGGCGCAAGGTCCAGGCGACGTTGCACTGGGTCGCGGCGGCCGACGCGGTGCCGGCGGAAATCCGGCTCTACTCGCATCTGTTCAACCGGCCCGATCCGGGGGCCGACGGCGACGCGCTGGATGACCTCAACCCGGATTCGCTGGAGGTGCTGACCGGCGCGTTGGTCGAACCGGGGTTGCTGACCAGTCCCGTGGGTGAGGCCGTGCAGTTCGAACGGACCGGGTACTTCGCGCTCGATCCTGACTCGAAGCCGGGGCGGCCGGTGTTCAATCGGACGGTCGGGCTGCGGGATACGTGGGCGAAGGTGCAGGCGAAAACCTAGCTGGAGCGGTCGTACTCCGCGATGTGAACGATTTGGGGCATGAGTGGCGTTTGCCCGGTGGCGCTCATCGGATAGACGCGTTCTCCCGCCGAAAGCTGTCCGAAAATGATGCATGTCAGACGGAGTCGACAGGAGCGTCTCGCGGGTAGCTATGCCAAGTCTAGGCTCGTCTCGACGGCAATCGTCTGGAGGTAACAATGGTTGGAATGTGGCTCCCGCCGGAAATCTTGGACAAGACCGCGAATTCGGACCGCAAATATCGCATACGCAATCGAATGTCGTCGCAAATCGACACGGTTGTTCTGCACCAGACGTCCTTCAGTCGCGGATCGGTTCCCGACAATTACCTGTCGGTTCATGCACATTTTGTGGTCCTGCCAAACGGCAGCATCGTGCAACTCCATCCGGTAGAAGCCTATCTTGTGGCTTCCAGCGCCTTTAACGATGATGCCATTTCGGTCGAGTTTGTTGGAAATTTTCCAGATGAGCGCGGTAACTATTGGGAGGGGAGCAAATACGGCCGCAGCGTATTGTCCTCTCAGCAGATCGGCGGCGGCTGCGATCTCGTTAAGTATTTGCAGCAGACGTATGGGATCTCGTTCGTGTTCGCGCATCGGCAAGGTGAGGCCGAAAACTTGCGGGGCAACTGCCCTGGCCCCGACATCTGGTACAATATCGGCGAATGGGCCGTCAGAGAGCTCAACATGAGCGATGGTGGCAAGGGGTATACGGAGGGAAAAGGAAGCCCCATTCCGGACAGTTGGCGGCGATCACGCTCCTAATCACTGACGGTGGCAGGGTATTAGCGCGAGCCGAGGCTGACGGAGAGGCCGCGTCCCATCATCAGTGCCAGGGTGCCTGGCTGATCGCTGAACTCCTTCATGGTGCGATAGGGCACCGCGGTGACTTCGGCGATGAAGTTGAGCTTCTGAGCCGGATCGAGCGCGCTGAACCGCCTGGTGTTGGGCTTTCGCTCGAACAGCGACGCCACTGACTGGATCGTTCGTTGCGGAATGATCGAAAGGACCCTTCGGTGCTCCGACGTGATGTCGTCCATGGTGAGGACGCGCGATAGTCTATCTGCGATGATCGTTGCCGGGCTCTTTTCCGGTGGCGGCGTGGCGGTCAGCTCGCGGCTTGGGAAATCCATTTCGACGCCGTTGGTTTGGACGAAATAGACGGTATCGCCGTCGCACTCCAGAACTGTGCCGCTGTGCTTACCGGTCTTGTGATAGACCATTTTCCCAACTGCAAACATCGGCCCCTGTCCTTTCTGCGTCGATTCGATCCGATACGTGGGCGATCCTAGCCGGACGGGATCGGTTACGACAGTGTTTCGTGTGGCCGGAGGGTGTTTCCCGATCCAGCGTGTGACCGCCCTTACCGGGCGGGCGTTCTGATCCTCGGCGACTGGGTGGGGGTGCCGGTCATGAGGTGGTTGGCGGCACTGGCCAGGGCGGCGGCGCGGATGCCGGCGCTCGGTGGGCGGAAGGCCGGCGATCCCGGGGCGATTTCGGCCATTGCATTGGCCCAGGCAGCGCTGCGGGCCGCGGGCTTGGTCGTGGGGACCGGGCGAGGGGCCGGTCTTGCCGGCTGTGGGCTTGGGGCTGCGAGGGCGGCCTCGGCATCTTCGATGCGTCGGCGGGATTCCGCGGCCAAAGCGTCCAGCGCCGCCGCCATGGTGGGTGGGTTTTCCGGCGGGATGATGGGTTCGGCTTCGTTGACGCCGGCGGCGGGTTTGCGGGCTCGGACGATCTCGGCCTGCACCGCTTCCTCGATCCATCGGTTGGCTTCCGCGAGTTCGGCCGAGGGATAGGGCTCTGAGGTGGACCCCATCGGCTGGACAGGAACCGGGGTGACGTGAGAAGTCCCGCTGCGCTTCCCGTTCCCTCCCGATCCAAGGGACGAAGTAATAGCTAAGTATAGACCCTACTCTACATAGGTCAACTCCCTTTTTAACTCCGTGCCCGCGAGCCTGTGGGCTACGCCGCAGCCCTTCAAAGCGGAGGCGTTGTCCACACGCTCGTGGGCTTCGCCATCGAAAACCGCACGCGGCGTCTGGTAGCCCAACGCCTGATGCAGCCGCTCCTCGTTGTAGAACAGCAGCCAGCCGCCAATGCCTTGGCGCGCTTCCGCAACAGAGCCATACGCTTTGATGAACACGTCCTCATACTTCAGGCTGCGCCAAAGCCGCTCGATAAAGATATTGTCCAGGAACCGCCCCTTGCCATCCATGCTGACCCGGACACCGCGGCTTTCCAACTCCTCCAGAAACCCGGCACTGGTGAACTGGACGCCTTGGTCGGTGTTGAAAATCTCGGGCCGACCATGCCGGGCGATCGCTTCCTGCAGCGCTTCAACACAGAAATCCGCCTCCATGGTGATCGAAACCCGCCAAGCCAGAACCCGGCGGCTGAACCAGTCCATCACCGCGACCAGATACACGAAGCCCTTGGCCATCGGGATGTAGGTTATATCGGCGCACCACACTTGGTTCGGCCGCTCAATAGCCAAGCCGCGCAGCAAATACGGATAAACCTTGTGATCCGGGTGCCCCTTGCTGGTGTTGGGCTTCTGGTAGATCGCCTCCAGTCCCATCACCCGCATCAGCCGGCGCACGCGCTTGCGGTTTACTATCGCGCCATCCTGGCGCAGCGCCGCCACCATCCGCCGCGCCCCGTAGAACGGCCACTTCGTATAAAGCTCGTCCATCCGACGCATCAGCGCCAGGTCGTCCGGGTCCACTGGCGCCGGTTGGTAATACAGCGTCGAGCGCGCGACCTTTAGCAGCTGGCATTGCGCCGCGATCGAGAGGTCAGGATCGTCTCGGTCGACCAGCGCGCGACGTTCGCCGGAACTCATGGCCCAGACCTTTTCCGCAAAAAATCCCGCTCCACCGTCAACTGGCCGATTTTCTCATACAAAGGTGCCAGCTGCGTTTCCGCCGCGTCACCGCTATTCGCCGATGCCTTGTCCCGAGCGAACAGCGTCGCAGTCCCGTCCAGCAGCGTCTTCTTCCACGCGTGGATCTGGCTGGCATGCACGCCGAATTTGCTCGATAGCTCGGCTACCGTGCCCTCCTCGCGGATCGCTGCAAGCGCCACCTTCGCCTTAAACTCGGGACCGTGTTTCTTCCGTGTATTCGACAAGTCTCACCTCCGGCCAATCGGCCATTCCCAGGCTGGGACTCTTCTCTTTATACCAAGTCGCGATGACCTCGACTTCTCTGGGGTTTTCAAGGCCCGGTTATTTCGATTCGCTGTCCGGGTATGCGAATCGGATGACGGAGATATTGGATGGGCGCTGCGCTGGGTCTCACACGAAGGGACCATACCAGTGGGGAACTGCGGGCGCTGTCGAGCAAATGTCCAGACAGTGCGCAGGTTCGTCGACTGCTGGCTCTGGCGCTGGTGATCGACGGCCGTCCGCGCGGCGAGGCGGCGGCACTGGCCGGCATGGACCGCCAAACCCTGTGCGACTGGGTGCATCGCTACAACGCATCCGGCGTCGAAGGCCTCAAATCCCGCTGCCCGCCCGGACGGGTGCCCGCGTTGACCGAGCAGCAGAGGGCCGAGTTGCGCGAACTGGTCGTCAAAGGACCCGATCCAGCAACCGACAAAGTCGTTCGCTGGCGCTGCGTGGATCTGCGGAGCGTCGTGGCGCAGCGGTTTTCCGTAACGGTGCATGTGCACACCATCAGCAAGTGGCTTAATCAGTTCCGCCTAACCCGCCTGCAACCGCGGCCCGTGCATCCCAAGAAGGATCCTGAAGCCGAGGTGACGTTTAAGAGGAACTTTGCCAGCCTGGCCAAGGCGGCGCTGCTCAGCACCACGGCGGCTACGCCGGTACCGCTGGAGATCTGGTTCCAGGACGAGGCCAGGGTCGGTCAACAAGGAACTCACGCCTACATCTGGGCCCCGGTCGGCGCGCGGCCGTTGATGGTGCGCGATAATCGGCATGATTTTGCCTACCTGTTTGGCGCCATCTGTCCAGATCGCGGGGTCGGCGCCGCCATGATCACGCCTCACGCCAATACCGAGGCAATGAACCTGCATCTGGGGGAAGTCAGCACGCAGGTTACCGCCGGCGCTCAGGCTCTGCTGGTTTGCGATGGCGCTGGTTGGCATCAGCGCGGTCGGCAACTGGTGGTGCCTGACAACATCGCCATGCTGACCCTGCCCGCCTATTCGCCGGAGTTGAACCCGATGGAGAACGTCTGGGACTACCTGCGGCAAAACAAACTCTGCTCCAGGGTCTGGGACAGCTACGAGGACATCGTCGAGGCCTGCAAACAGGCCTGGCATTTCCTGATCGACGATCCAGACCGCATTCGCTCACTCGGCCAGCGCAGCTGGGCGTGTGTCAATGTTTAGGCGACTTGGTATTAGCTGCCTGTCCAGTTTTCGGGGACCACTTCAAAATCCAGAATGTCAGTCTCCCGTCCCGTCATCGCGGTTGCGCGAGCCTCGCTTGCGAGCGGCACCACGGTCTCTGTGTTCAGCGAGCGGCTCGGAGCAGTGGCGGATAACCTCGCCGGTGTCGCGCATCGTCATGGTTTCAGTATACCAAGGTGGATGACGATCTTTATCAAAGATCTGGACAACCTGTGCGATTGCACCGCCCCGGCTCCGCTGCGCTTCAAGGCCGCTTTTGAACTCTATAAAGAGTCCTTTTTTGCGGCTTACCCCAGCCCGGTAACCCCGCGTCTTTAACATATCTAGCACTTCACGCGTGTCTGCCAGTTCAAGGGAGAATGCCCGCGCAGTGGATCCACAGTGCGGGCATGGAAGCTCAGGCTGGCGGAAATTCTCGCTAAGAACTGCCTTGCAATCAACGCAGCTTGCCGACCAGCCGTTGGACACATCAATTTCCCCACTTAATCAAAGCAAAATACGCAAATTGCACCCGCGTTGCTTCTATAAGGATTTTAAATTGCGAAATTCAAGAAATTCGGAACGAACATACAGCACTGATTTAAAAGCTGATTTTTGATCAGCAACAGGATGCTTGCCTCGGGGGACCGACTGGTGGCGGAGCTTTGCCTGACCAGTGCCCGCTGGCATGTTCTGGGCAGCATCGTCGCGGCGGAGCGTCCGCAGCCGGTGGCTTGGCTTGCCCGCGATATGGGCGCGAACCGCCAGAACATTCAGCGCATCGTCAACGATCTGGAAAAGGAGGGTCTGGTCGCGTTCCGGGCCAACCCGCATCACCGGCGGGCGCAACTCGTCATTCTGACCGAAAAGGGACAACAGATCTTCGACGCCTGCAATGGGACTGCAAGCTCCTGGATCAACGCGCTCGCGGAAGGGCTGAAGGTCTCAGAGCTGGAGACCGCACACGCGTCATCGCGAGGCTGCGCCAGAAGCTGAGGGAGTGGCCGACGCCGAGGACCAGGCCTGATCGTCACGGCGCATGCGTGGCGCTGTGGCCGCGCGGTCAATACTTCCGTTGCAGCCTAAATTTAGGCCGGGGGTGATACCGCCACCACCGGTGCGCGGCCAATCCAGTCCAAACAGCGAAATCACGACTTCGTCCGCTCTGCGTTGGGACCGACGGCGTCGTGATTCCGGAACTGCATAGCGACAGTGTCGGCGCGTGAGTAGAACGGCGAAATCGTCAATGGGGAGGCTGCCGGCTTATCCATCCTCCGCCGTGCATGGTGTGCGCGGAAAATAGGGCAACCAACGTGTCCCATCGCCCTCTGGAAGGCCGAAATTTGCTTCGACTTGGCGCTGCCGGGCTCATCCCAGAGATGTTGCAAGAACGGGGAATAAGCGCTGACACGGCGTTCGGGCGAACCGAAAATCAACGACAACGGTTTGCGGATCCCGAGCGGGTCGTTCCTGTTGCCTGGCTGGCCCGGGTGTTCAAATCTGCGGCGGCGGCCACTGGCCTGACGGAGTTCGGTTTGCTGGTTGGATTGCGGGCCGGATCCCGAATTGTTGGTCTAGATGGGAACCGAACGCCGGATGATGCTCAGTTGGGCGCGCCGTTGATGCGTATCATCTCGCGGCCGGCGAGATTCCCCGAATTCGCTTTTATCTATGAGCGTGCTCGGGGATAAGTGCGCTATCGAATGTGTTGGTCTGCCCACCCACCTGGCTGCGCGTGATCAGTTAGCCGACTGCGCTATGGGATTTGCCGCTGGCATTTTGCACGTCCTTTGCGGACCGCGGTGGCGTCCTGCGGTCGTTCGTTTCGCGTATCGGCAGCCGCCCGATCCTTCGCGACATACCGCGCTACTGCAAGCGCCGGTATCATTTGATGCCGACGTGACCGCATTGGAGTTCGAGAGCGCCTGGCTCGGCCGCGACGATGCCACCTCACTTGGCCACCTTGCCGGGGATCACCATCAGCGGCGGCAGCGTCGAGATCTCGTGGGCCAGATCCGAGCGATCTTAGCTTCCTGGAACGCGATCGAGAGACCCTCAGCGCCGGCTATTGCCTCGGAGATGGGACTGAAACCACGCACACTCAATCGGCTTCTGAGTAAGGAGGGGACCAGCTTCATCCGATTGCTTAAAGACGCGCGATACGACAGTGCGCAGCAACTGCTACGAGATCCCTCTGCGCCAATTTTATCAATCGCCTGGTCGCTCGGCTACGCGGACGCAAGTGCCTTTTCCCGAGCCTTCCGTCGATGGTCGGGCATGACACCAACCGAATGGCGTCAGGCCGCGGAGTAGCGGATGCCAAGAGGTCCTGAGGTTCGGCCGAACCCTTCAAGACCAATCCCGCGATATCGGTCAGGAAATGGCGCGAAGTGCCAAATTCGCATAGCGGGGATTGTCGGCACGCGGCACATAGCTTCCCCTCATGCCGGCGGCGCACCGTCGCGCAAGCTGCCGTCATCTTAAGGAGAGTACACAATGAACATTAGGTCAGGTTGCATAGCCGCGGCTGGCGCGCTGGGCTTGTTGGTGGCCTATCCCGGATTTCCTCACCCGGGCTTGTCCTCCGTTGCCTTCGGTCAGGCTTCCGACATGGGGGGCATTGCCCACACCGAGACTGTATCTGCCCGAGCGGTCGTCAAGACGGTCGACCTGGAAACCCGAACGGTGACGCTTCAGGCGCCGGACGGCAGTACATTCGTGCTAAAGGTCAACGAGGAAGTCCGCAATTTGCCGCAGGTCAAGCCCGGCGATACCGTCGTCGCTCATTACTACACCTCAACGGCCTACGTGCTCGCGCCGGCAGGGACTAAGCTTCCGGATCGACTCCCTGACTGTTGCTGGCGCGCGCGCAGCGCTCGGTGAGAAACCTGGCGCCGCCGCCGGAACCAAGACGGTGGTCACCGGGCTGGTGGTAGGGGTTGACCCTACAGCACACACGGTGTCTCTCGTCGATCCCTCCGGCGGGCGGATTCGAACGATCGATGTCGTCACGCCCGAAGGGCAGCAGAGCATGAAGCTCATAAAGATCGGCGACACCATCACGGCGATCATCACTGAAGCTGTTTTGGTCGGCGTTGAACCGGCAGGCTGACGCAACTGTTCAAACCATCTCCTTGCAGGGGGAATTTTTAAATGAGGCTCGGTCAACCCACATCCAGTTTGGCGTTTCGTCGCCGGGATCATCGGATTCCCAGTGCTGACCGAACACGTCGCGCACTATTCGCACTCGCTATTGCCGCCCTTTTGCCGATCGCCGGATGCTCCAACTCCTCGCAACCTCCTATGAATGAGCAGACGGTGGCTGGGAAGCAGCCCGACGGCACGGTGGACATAAATCAGGTTCAAGCGGCCTTTATCGGCAGCGGCGGCGGTGGCAGCGGAACGCTGAACTACCGCGGTCAGAGCTATCCGTTCGCCGTGGGAGGGCTTGGCGTTGGCGGAATCGGTGCGTCGACGATTAATGCCCAGGGCGAGGTCTATGGGCTGAATAGATTGGCGGACTTTCCGGGGGCGTATGCTCAGGGTCGATATGGCTTTGTCGTTGGTAACGACAGCGCGGGCGACCTCTGGCTCCGCAACGAGAAAGGTGTGATCATGCACCTGAAGGCGAAGCGGACCGGCCTGATGTTGAGCCTTGGTGGGGATGCTGTGGTTATCTCAATGCAATAAGCACGACAGTAGTGCCCTTGCCGCACTGTTTTACTGAGATTGAGGTGGCGGGGGCCTGGAATGGGTGCCCGTCGCGTAACCAGGCAGAGCGACGCAGGCAACAACGGCAATTGGCAATTTCACGTATTTGCTCATGTTATTGCTTGCCGGGCACGGGGATAAGTCTTGGTCAAGTAGCGGGCGATGCCGTCGGCGCGGGGCTGGTTCTACTGGTCCGGATTTGCGTCGGCCCATTTGAGGAAGGGTGCAACTGCATCATTGGGGTAGGCGGTGGGTGGGGCACGCAAAACATATGACGGGCGGCCGCCACGCCTTCTTCTTTCAGTACACGGTAGACGCCCAGTGGGTAGTTACATGGAAACAGCGACCGGCCTTTCCCCGCCGAACCCTTCAGGGCGTCCTGGTGGTGCCCCGGTTGCGAATCGCTACAGAGGGCGGTATAAAGAGGAGAGCTCACGCGCGTACAGACACGTTGGGGCGCAACCCGGTGTGCGAATTTAGGGGGGAGAGATGAAACGACCGCTCTTTGCGGCCTGTATTGTTGCGGCGACGACCATAGCGGTCGGCGCTCGGAGCGAGCCCACCGAAGATACCCTTGGGGTGCCGACCACGGCCGCGCTGGCGGAGTTGTGCGCCGACACGTCGTCGTCCAATGCCATGATGACAACCGCGGCGCAGAATTTCTGCCGGGGCTATCTGCTCGGCTCGTATCAGGTTTTGGCCCAGGTCAATGCGGCCCGCGGAAAGCCGGCATTTTGCCTTCCCAGTCCGCCCCCAACTCATAACCAGGCGATAGTGGAGTTCGTGGCTTGGGCCAAGGCGACCCCCTCCGAGGCCAGCTTGCCGCCGGCTGATGGAGTGTATGAGTTTCTTACTCATCGCTTTCCTTGCCCGGGCAAATCGTAATAGTGTAGGGAGTTTACGATTGTGAGACGATTACTCGCGCTTGCTGCCTGTCTCGCGATACTGGGTGGTTGCGAGAACATGACGCAGCAGCAGAAGGCCGCAGGCGTTGGCACACTGGGCGGGGCCACCGGCGGCGCGATCATCGGCGCCCTTGCCGGCAACGCGGCGCTTGGCACTGCGATTGGTGCTGGGGCGGGGCTAGTTGGCGGGCTGGTGTACAACCACGTCAAGGAAAATCAGCAAGCCAACGAACAAAGCGCCTATCAACAGGGCTACGTTGCCGGCCAGCACGGTTCTGCGCCGGCGCCAGTCTACAAGCCTCAGTAAACTAAGCCCCTTGGCGTTCCGGCCGCGCCATTGCGCGGCCCTGCTAAAGTCCCGGTGGCCGCAGACGAAGGCGCGGGTCGCGAGGGACGTCACGTGGATGCGCCCAGTGAGTATGGCTCGCAAGACCCTGTATAACCGCTTCGTCCGCTGGAGTCGACGTCGTGTCCGAGCGGATTTCTGCTGGATTGGCAAATGAGGGGTCCGGTCGCGAGCGGATTGTGATTGACGCAACCTATCTCAGAGCAAATCGGACGGCCGCAAGCCTGTGGAAAAAAGGGGTGCTCGCGCTGCACCGGACGCACCAAGAGCGGGTTGAATTCCAAGCCCCACGCGGTGTGTGATGAGCAGGGCAGGCCCATGATCCTGCTGCTGACCGAGACCAGATGAACGGCCACGCCGGCGCTCGGCTGCTGATCGAGAAGCTGCCCGCGAGCAGCACCTTGATCGGCGATAGGCTCGGACAAGGCAGGTTATGATACGTCCAACTCTTGCTGCCAATTTTGTATAGATCTGGGGTGGCGATGCCCACATAAATGGGTTTGCAATTCAGGCCGACCGTCCACTGCGGCGATTTACACCGCTGCATTTCTGCCTTGGCATTATCCGCCGTCGGTCAACCTTAGACATCCGGCAAATCCAGACATCCACGCGGAAGGAGAATGTTGAATGGACACGGTTTCGGCGCTGCCATCGCGCTTTGTGGTATACGCCACGCTCGTGGGCTGGTGCCCGTCAGGTCAGCCGTGATGGCAGCGGCCAACCCGATCAACGAGCAGGAAGCACGCGCCATCAGTGTGGCGGCGTACGTCTATTTCTACCCTCTGGTTACGATGGAACTGACCCGGAAGCAGTTGACCAACGTCGCCAAGCCCGAGGGCATACACGGGCCGATGAACACGTTTGTCAGCCTGACTGCGTTCCCACCGGCTGACATGAAAGCTGTGGTCCGGCCGAACTTCGATACGCTTTACAGCAGCGCCTGGCTCGACCTGATCAAGGACCCGATGGTCGTATCGGTTCCGGATACAAATGGACGTTACTACCTGTTGCCTATGCTCGACATGTGGACCGATGTGTTCGCTTCCCCAGGCTGGCGTACTACGGGGACCCAAGCCGGCGACTATGCTGTAGCGCCACCGGGCTGGAGCGGCTCGCTGCCTGCGTCCGTTGTTCGCATCGATGCACCCACGCCTTATGTCTGGATTATCGGCCGCACCAAGACCGACGGGCCGGCTGACTACGGTGCCGTGCACGCCATCCAGGCGGGGCTTAAAGTAACGCCGTTGTCGCGCTGGGGTATGGCCGCCGAGCCAGCGGCTGGCACGGTTGATCCTGGCATCGACATGAAGACGCCGCCGAAGATTGCCGTAGATGGAATGTCGGGCGCCGAGTTCTTTGCCTACGCAGCCGAAGTGTTCAAGTTGCAGCCGCCGCATAGTACCGATCAACCGATCGTCGCTCAGATGCGCAGGATCGGCATCGAGCGTGGACAGAGTTTTGATATCGGCGCGGTCGATCCTGTTGTCCGGACCGCGCTCGCCTCCGCGCCGAAGGAGGCTTTGGCGTTGATGGCGTGGAAAGTCCGCACCCTCGCGCGTGTTGAAAACGGCTGGTCGATGAATACCGATACGATGGGTGTCTACGGCAACTACTACCTGAAGCGCGCCATGATCGCCCAAGTTGGACTGGGGGCAAACTTGCCGGAGGACGCTATCTATCCGCTCAATCTTGCGGACTCGAGCGGCGAGTCGCTCGATGGCGCCAACGCCTATGTTTTGCATTTCGAGAAAGGTTCCATGCCACCGGTGAGCGCCTTCTGGTCAATCACGCTCTATGATACGGACGGCTATCAAGTGGCGAATATCATCAACCGATTCGCCCTCAGCAGCTGGATGCCGTTCAAACACAAAGCGGACGATTCCCTTGATCTCTACATCCAAAACGCCAACCCTGGCGCGGAAAAGGAGGCTAACTGGCTGCCGGCGCCGCAGGGGCCGTTCAACGTCACGATGCGGCTTTACGCGCCGGAAAGCGATGCTCTGACCGGGAAGTGGAACCCGCCGCCAGTGACAAGGGCGACAGAGTTCTCGCGGCAGTAGGGGAGGGCCTCTGTCCGCTGGCTCAACTTCCCGCCTCAGGCTCTAGAAGGTTACCCTTGATGACAAACGCGTTCGTGCTGGCCCTGTGCACGCTTAGCCTTTCGGCCGTCGTGGTTTTGGCAATGCCCCAGGCGGCTTATGCCGTGGCCTGCGCCAACGGCGTCTACCGTGCCGGATGCGTCGGGCCCAATGGCGCGGCGGTGGTTCATAAGCGTCCGCCGCCGCCGAGGACGGTGACTTGCGCCAATGGCGTCTACCACGCCGGGTGCGTCGGGCCCAACGGCGGGGCAGTCATCAAAAAATATTAAACAGGTTAGCCGGCAGCGCTGATTGATCGCTTATGCTCGACCGTGCTCCGGAAGGGCGACGCGAAACTCGGTGGGCATCGAATAAGCTGCTGTGTCCGCGTTCGGCGGATTGTAAGTGTTTCCGAAATCGCATAGCTTTTTTTTCCAACAGCCGCGACAAAGCCTCCCTAACGCTCGGCGCATCAATGCTTTGCCGACGCTTGGCTCTCTCGAAGTAGCTCTGCAAGGATTCTGCTACTATGCGTGACATGTTCGCAGCGACAGCATCATGAGCGCGACTGACTCCAGAAGCCTAGACCGAGCGGCAGTCCGCCGGTCACGGCGATTCCCGGTGATCTGGACGATACCGATCATCGCCATCGCGATTGGCGCATGGCTGGCTTGGGACACACTTTCAAAGGAAGGGCCACGCATCGTCATCTCGTTTGAAGACGCCGAGGGGCTTCAGGCGGGACAATCGCAGCTTAAGTACAAAGACATTGTCCTGGGCACGGTCAAGAGCCTCGAGTTTACGAAGAACCGGCGAGGCGTGCTTGTTTCGGTCGCGACGACTGCGCAGGCCGTACAGTTCCTGACGAGCGGAACGCAATTCTGGGTGGTAAAGCCGCGCCTGTTCGCCGGTAACATTTCGGGGTTCAACACGCTGCTTTCCGGCTCCTATATCGGGATGCTGCCCGGAGATTCAGCTGCCAAAGCGGAGCACGAATTCGTCGGGAGCGAGGAACCGCCGCTGCTGGATAGCGACGTCCCGGGGCGCACGTTCCTGCTCAAATCGGACCAGCTTGGGTCGGTAAGCCTCGGCTCGCCAGTTTTCTACCGCGGCCTGTCAGTCGGACAGGTGCTGGGTTGGGACATCGGGGATATGGCGGAGAACGTAACCATCCATGCGTTCGTTCGCGCCCCGTTCGACACCTATGTCCACGATCAAACCCGTTTCTGGAATGCTTCCGGCATAGCGGTGAAATTGGGTGGTGCCGGTGTGGAGATGCAGCTCGAATCAGTCCGCGCTTTGCTGTTGGGCGGTATCGCCTTCGAGACGCCGACGAATGGGCAGTCAAGCGAGGTCAGCGCCGAAAACCACGAGTTCCCACTGTTTGTGAACCAGGATGCGGCGAAGGCTGCTTCGTATAGCCGGAAAATCCCGCTGCTGGTCTATTTTTCCTCCTCCGTGCGCGGCCTTGGCGTGGGCTCCGAGGTTGTGGTGCACGGCCTGAAGGTTGGTCAGGTCACGGATGTTCGGCTGAGCTATGATCCCGCGAAAGACAATATTGTTGCGCCGGTGCGTTTGGAGGTTACTCCAGAGCGAATCGTGGGTGTAGGCCATCAGGTCTTCAAGGATTCCCAGGACGCGGTCCAGACTCTAGCGTCGAAAGGGTTCCGCGCGTCACTTCAAAGCGGGAATCTGTTGACTGGGGAGATGCTAGTGTCGTTCGACATCGTGCCGGACGCGCCCGCGGCCACGGTGAGCGAGCAGGACGGGGCATTTGTCTTCCCGACCACCGAATCCGGCGGATTGTCAGGTCTCCAGGCGTCGGCGGGCGACCTGCTGCGCAACGTTAATGCAATTCCGTTTGCCACCATTGGTCAAAATCTGGCGGCCATGACCAAGAACATGAGTACGCTCACCAACGGCCCGGAGCTTCAGCAGACGCTGAACGGGCTGGCCGGTGACGATGACCGATGCGCAGGCCGTGATGAAAAGCTTGAGCACGGACTTGAGTCCGGCTTTGAAGCAATTTCCCGAGATAGCGGCCACGCTGCAAGCGACATTGAAGCAATCAAATCAACTGCTTCACTCGGTCGATGCGGGATACGGCAACGATACCCAGTTTCATCGCGATCTTGACCGGATGATGGCGCAACTTACCGATGCGGTGCGATCGTTCAAGTCGCTGGCAGATTTGCTGACCCGTCATCCGGAAGCGCTGGTGCGGGGTCGAACAGACGCCCAATGAAATATTTTTGCCGGCTCCGGCTCGCTGTGGCGATGTGTGCAACGCTGGCCGCCGCCTCTTGCTCCTCACCGGATCCAACCCTTTACACGATTGCACCGGTGCCTGGCGCGGTGGTGTCCGGTGCTCCCAAGATTATCGCTGTGCACGGCGTAGGGGTCGCGCAGTATTTGGCGCGCAACCCGATCGTACAAACGTCGGGGGATTATCGTATCGTAATGAGGCCCGGCTCGTGGTGGGGTGAGCCGATCGACGCGATGCTGGGACGCGTGCTGGTGCAGGATCTTGCTCAGAGACTGCCTCAAAGCACGGTGTATGCGTCCAGCGGCGCTCTGAGTGGATCATCCCCCGATGCGACCATCGAGCTTGAGGTGCAAAGGCTCGATCTGGATCGCGATGGCCAACTGCTGCTGATTGCTCAGGCGTCCGTGTCGTTCGATAAACGATCGTCGGTCGATATGCGTAGCTTCCACATATCGCAACCCCCACCGTCGGCCAGTGTCGAAGGCCAGATAGCGGCCACGAGCGCGGCGCTCGCCCAGGTCGCTGACCGCATCGCGGTGATGCTGGCCCCCCAGCCCACGCTTGCAGTCAAGCCCACGCCTGCCACCAAGTCGCATCGTAAATGACTTCGCCGTTCATGGCGGAGGAGCCGGCTGGCCGAGTAGAGGCAAGCCTTCGCGAATGTCCGGGCTGCGGACTGTTCCAAATTGAACCCGCGCTCGCACCGGGCACCACCGCCCACTGCGAACGGTGCGGAACCGCGCTGCGCAAGGCGCGGCGTCACCCGCTTGAGCATAGTTTGGCGTTGGCGGTCGCGGCCTTGATCCTGCTGGGGGTGATGTGCGCGACCACGCTCATGACCGTCAGCACATCAGGCATCGTGCACGGGGCAGGGATCTTCTCCGGCCCCTTGGAATTGGAAGAGCGGGGGATGAGCAGCCTCGCCATCGTGGTGGTGTTCGTTACGGTTGCCGCGCCGCTGGCAAAGCTGATCGGTACCATCTACGTGCTGCTGCGCGTCCGCGAAGCGAAGCCTCCGCCGCATCTTCGGCGTATCTTCGTTTGGGTCGAGCGTCTCACTACCTGGTCGATGATCGAGGTCTTCGTATTGGGCGTCTTCGTCGCCTACGTGAAGCTCGGTGATGTAGTGAAGATTGAGCTGAACGCTGGCGTTTATGCTCTTCTCGCACTGACCGTCGTAATCGTCTGGGCAGATGGGGCGCTGGATCGGGAGGCGATCTGGGATGCATTCGACAGCGGGCGCGCCCGCAATTTGTCACGCATGGCGCTTGCTACAGGGCGGCTTCCGGCCGGGGCGATCGGATGCGAAACCTGCACGCTGGTTGCCGAACCTGACGACAAGAGGGCAGGGTGTCCGCGCTGCGGTTCTCCGCTGCATGCCCGAAAACCGGACAGCCTTGCGAGGACATGGGCATTGGTCGCTGCCGCGGCGGTGGCCTATGTGCCCGCGAACCTGTATCCGGTCCTTACTGTGATGCAACTCGGCGCCGGGCAACCGAGCACCATACTGGGCGGCGTCCAGGAATTGATTCACTCGAGGATGTACCCGCTGGCCGCGTTGGTGTTCTTTGCCAGTATCGCCGTGCCGATGCTGAAGATGGTCGGCCTTACCTTGATGTTGGTCTTTGTTCAAACCGGGCATACAAAGTGGCTGCGAGATCGAACTCGGCTATACTACATCATACACTGGATCGGTCGTTGGTCGATGATCGACATCTTCATGGAGGCTCTGCTCGGCGCTCTTGTTCAATTCGGCGGGATCGTCACCATTGAGCCCGGGATCGGCGCGGTGGCGTTCTGCGCTTGCGTCATACTCACGATTTTTGCGGCTGAAACCTTTGATCCCCGGATTATGTGGGATGCCGCGGAAGGGCGTTCGAGCGTAGACCACGTTCACGCGGAAGCTTAGCCGATGCAGTTGGAGGCTGCTGCCCGCAGGGTCGTGGAGGGTGATTCGCCAAAGATTTGGCGGTAATTGACACTGAACCGTCCAAGTTCCCAGAACCCGAGGGTTGTTGCGACATCGGTCACCCTGGTGACGTCGGGATCTGACTGCCGCAAGGTTCGCCGCGCCAGATGCATGCGACGAAGTAGCAAGTACTGCGTGGGGCTTACTCCAAGGTGCTTCTGACAAGCCATGCGCAAGGTACGGCCGGATACACCGATCGCGTGACTCGTTTCCGGGACGTGCAATGGCTTGAGAGGATGCAATGCCACGATATCGCGGAACCGGCGGATAATAAGCCGGTGATGCTGTAGGGCTGTGGTATCCGCGCGGAGATTTTGCACGTCGATGCAATCCAGCATGGCCTGAATCAGCGACTGCTCTAACCCGCGTGTGGATGCCGATTGCATTGACAACTTTGGCGAGGCTTCCGCCATTTTGCTCGCTGCAGCATGCAGTGATCGCAGGTGCATCAGCGCGGCGGGCGGTGGGGTGGTAATCGCCGTGCTACCAGGCGCCGCTATCGGACTGGACCCGAAGTGGGAGGTGAAAATGGCCTCCATATCGTCTGCAGCGAGTGACATGCTTCCCCAACCTGTGGCTCCCGACAGTCGAGAAATGCAGCGGCCAGGACCGAACAGCGCCAGGTTTTCCACTCCGATCTCGGCGCCGTTCCAAAACATGCTTGGCCCAGGTTCGGTCAGAAATATTATCCCTGATCTGGGCGTGTCTATCTCGACGAGGCGAGCCAGACGTTCGCTGCACCGTTGCAAACACAAACGGTCGATATCGATCATTACGCTGCGTGCCGCGAACGATCCCCGTTCCGTCACGAGGATCTCGCAACCGTGCGGCCGGATGGAACTGATGAATTCGTCCGGGTCCGCGGATTCTATGATCTCGCTTGACCACATGGCTTCCCCACCCAGCGCGTTCTCGCGCTTCGTTAAAATCTATCCATCCCTGTCTACCCGGTGTCCAACATTAACTATGCAGATTCGGCAAATTTCCGAGATTTGGCGATCGCGCTTTCGTTACCCGAGGGCATCTCATGCTTAGACAGATTGTCTGACTCCGGCTGCGGCGTTCTGAGAAGGCGCCTTGTGGCTCCGTCATAACCGTTGTGCGTTAGCCATCACAACGGGGGTCCGCTTGCCGAAAATGCATAGGCGAATCCCTAGTTTGCGGTCAGCCTGCTCATGTCGGAGATTCGTTCGCGGTTGCTATAACGCCGAGTCAACATAGGCGCCCCCGCGGGTGCCGATGATAGAGCGCTGGCCCGGGAACGCGCCAGCCGGCGTGCTGTCTAGACTTCTTCCCCAACCGGTTGCCCCGGCCACGGACCCACGTCAACGACGAGCTGCGGGGGAAGCAAGAAAATGAGCTGGATCTGCTTACCCGAAGAGGACCTTGTAACCGTTATGAAGTTTTTTACTTCGCCGAGGGTATTTCGGGCTGAAGCCGGCTCGAGTTGCCAACTCCGCACGCTGGTCACCTTCATCTTCTGATTAATTGCTCGATCCGACTGCCTGGCTTAATGCGAGTGCTCGCATCGGTTTTCGGCGCCGATTCGATTGTTTTTCTGGGTAGTTTCGGTCCATTCAGGACTGATAATTGAGGCGAAGGAACTTTTGATGTTGAACCGAATCCTCATGGCTATCGGTATGACAATCATGATCGCGACCGGAGGAATATCCGGCGCGTGGGCGCAGCAACCGATCAGCCTAGGGCAGCCGACGATCCCCGGTTGGACCTTCGATATCGCGCCGTATCTATGGATTGCCAACATCAACACAACCATGAACTTCGACCTGCCGCCCGCGGTTGGGGGCGGGACGGCGTCCACCGATACATCGATCGGTTTCGGCGACTTGCTGTCTCACTTGAACTTCGCGACGATGGTTGCGGCTGACGCTCAATACGGGCGATTCTCGCTCCTGACCGACTTCATTTATATGAACCTGAGCAGCACGGCGTCCCGGTTCCGGTCCGTCAGGCCGCCTAACGAACCGCCGGTTCCGGTCTCGACTGGCGTTCAGGCCGACGTCGGCATGAACCTAACCTCCTCGATCTGGACCTTGGCCGGCGGGTATACCTTGGCTGAGGGAAACTGGGGCAACTTCGATGCGATCGCCGGGTTTCGGTTTCTTGCTCTGAATGGCACGCTTGATCATAGCATCGGGATTGCGGTCGGAGGACCGCGAGGCAACAGCGCGCTTTTCGGGCGCGGCGGTAGCGTGTCCTCGTCCAGTGACATCTGGAATGGCATCGGCGGCTTTCGCGGCCGCGTGCGCCTTGGCAACGCTGGGCTGTTCATCCCTTATTACTTCGATATTGGCGCAGGTGGCTCGAATCTGACCTGGCAGATCGCCTCCGGCCTCGGCTACCACACCCGCTTGGCCGATCTTTCGCTCACTTACCGCTATCTAACATTCAATCAGAGCAGCGATGCGGAATTACAAACCATGACGGTCAAGGGTCCCATGCTTGCGGTCACATTTACCTTCTAGACCATCGTCAGCCTGGCTGGCGCGAACAGGATAGCGTCGGTCTACGGCATCATCGATTTGCCCATCTGTCATCTGGCGATGCGCCAATCAAATTGGGGGAAGGATGAAAAGCATTAAAAGTCTGGGAAAGACTTGCCTTGTGTACCGAGGCCTAAGTGAGATGGGTTCGGCGCTGACCCTTCGGGCCGCCGGATGCCACCAACGATGAACTCGCTCGAGACGTCGGCAATCATTTTCGGCTGCTCGTTTGGCATGGGCCTTTTGGGCATGGTGTTGAACTTCAAAGTGCCGGACCATCACCTGGACGCGGGATCGAGGGATGTCGTGAAGCTCGTCCTGGGCTTGATTGCTACCGTTTCGGCATTGGTCCTCAGCCTGCTCATCGCATCCGGAAGCAGCCATTACCAGGCGCAGCAAAACGAGGTGCAGTCGCTTTCCGCCAACGTCATACTGCTGGACCGGGTGCTGTCGTTCTACGGTCCAGACGCCAAGGAACCGCGCGATTTGTTGCGCCAGGGGCTTGCCGCCGTTCATGACCGGATATGGTCGTCAGACGGCGCACGCGCCGCCGAGCTTGATCCAAGGGCAACACAGGGTGTGGCGGGCGACTTCCTCGTCAGCTTGAAATCGCTCGAGCCAAAAAACAACTCGCAGGCTACGTTGAAGAGCCAGGCGATGCAGATCGCTCAGAACCTCGGGCAAACGCGACTGCTGATGTACGAACAATCCGGTTCGTCTTTCGCTTGGCCGTTCCTGACGGTGTTGGTCTTCTGGATCTGTATGCTGTTTCTTGGCTTCGGTCTTCTCACCCGCTTCAATGCGACTCTTCTGGTCGTGCTGTTCATCGGTGCCGTATCGGTGGCCGGTGCGATTTTCCTTATTCTGGAGCTCAGTTCCCCGTACGAGGGGTTCATGCGACTTTCCGACGCGCCGCTGCGGAACGCTTTGTCCATGGTCGGCAAGTAGCAGCGGCATGTCAGCGCATCAGGGGATGGTTCGGGCGGGTCAGGAAGGCGAGGCGGGCAGGTCCGCCCGTGCGGCGAGGCACCTCATCCATCGCGCGCCTATCGGCATCATGCTGTTAGTGTCGCTCTGGGTCTTGTCGGCAAGGGCGGAAGAGCCGGCGCATTTCGTCGGTGCCGCCGCGTGCTCCGGATGTCATGCGGCCGAGACCGCACTCTGGCGGACATCGCATCACGCCAAGGCTATGCAGCCCGCCACGCCAGACACGGTGCTTGGTGCGTTCAACGCCGCAGATCAAACGCAGAGTGGGGTCACGACCAGCTTCAGTCGCTCCGGCGAGGCGTTCATGGTGCGAACGGAAGGCGCTGACGGAAAACCACACGACTATCAGATTGCCTATACTTTCGGGGTCGATCCTCTCCAGCAATACCTGATCGGCTTTCCCGGCGGCCGGCTGCAGGCGCTGGGTGTCGCCTGGGACAGCCGCGCGCGGGAAAACGGTGGTCAGCGCTGGTTCCAGCTGTACCCGGATCGGAAATTGTCTCCCGGCGATCCGGTGCATTGGACGGGGCGGGACCAGACCTGGAACTACATGTGCGCCGGCTGCCACTCGACCAACCTCAAGAAGAACTACGATCTTAGGAGTAACGACTACCGAACGACCTGGGCCGACGTCGACGTGTCGTGCGAGGCGTGTCACGGGCCGGGCTCCAACCACGTCGACTGGGCCCAGACGGGGAAGCCGCCGTTGGCTGACGCGGATCGGCTGGGATTGACGCTATCGCTAAAGCCCAGCGATCACGGCCGGTGGGAGATGAATCCGGAAACAGGGATTGCCCGGCGGACCGAGAAACTCGCTTCGATGGAGCTCGACAGTTGCGCCGGGTGCCACGCGCGCCGAGCGACGATCACAAGGACGCCGCAGCCGGGCATGCCATTTCTTGACTCATATCTACCGGCATTGCTGGAACCCGGGCTGTACCATCCGGATGGCCAGTTTGACGGGGAGGTATTCGAGTACGGTTCGTTCGTGCAGAGCCGCATGTATCGCGCCGGTGTCACCTGTTCCAACTGCCACGAGCCGCATAGCGCGACCTTGCGTGCCGAGGGGAACGGCCTGTGCGCGCAATGTCATATGCCCGCGAGGTTCGATGTTGCGGAACATCATCATCACGAGCCGGGCAGCGCCGGCGCGCAGTGCGTCAACTGCCACATGGCGAAGAAGACCTACATGATCGTGGATGATCGGCGCGATCACAGCATTCGCGTGCCGCGGCCTGATCTGTCCACGTCGATCGGGACGCCGAATGCGTGCACCCAATGTCACCATGACCGCGCCGCGGACTGGGCAGCGCGCGCCGTGGCCGATTGGTATCCCAATGGCCGTCAAACCAAATACCACTATGGCACCGCACTTTATGCGGGGCGAACGGGTAGTACGGGTGCGGAGCGTCGCCTCGATACATTGATCCTGGATCACGATCAGCCGGGGATCGCTCGGGCAACCGCGTTGACGCTGCTGCCGCATTACGCTTCCCCGGCCTCAGGCGCCGCGATAGCGTCGGCCGTGGCGGATCCTGACCCGCTGGTCCGTATGGCGGCCCCGCGGGCGCTGTCCGCCAGCGCCTCGCCTGCCACTACCCAAGCTGCCTTGACGTTGTTGCGCGATCCGATTCGGGTGGTTCGGACAGAGACGGCGCGCGTTGTGGCTGGCCTGCCGGCGCAGACGATGTCCCCCGAACAACACAGTGCTTTTGCCGCTGCTTACGACGAATTGGTCGCCGCGGAATTGACCAACGAAGAGCGGCCCGAGGCACACCTCAATCTGGGGCTGCTGCACACGCGACTGGCGCAGCCAACCGAGGCGGAGGCGGAGTACCGGACAGCCCTGCGGCTTGATCCCGATTTCGTGCCGGCGCTGCTGAACCTTGCGGATCTTGATCGGATGCGTGGCATTGACGCGCAGGGCGAAGAACTGTTGCGGAAGGCGATGGCGATTGATCCACGAAACGCCGATGTGCTTCATGCGCTGGGTTTGTCACTGGTGCGTCAGCACAACTATGCCGATGCACTGCCACTACTACGTCAGGCAGCAGAGTTGGCGCCTGACAACGTCCGTTATGCTTATGTTTACGCGGTAGCCCTGAACAGCACGGGGTCACCGGAGCAATCGCGGGCTGTGCTGACCGAGACCCACAAGCAGCACCCGGCAGACCGGGATGTCCTGGTCGCGCTTATTGCGGGCGCGCGCAGTTCGGGCGATTTGCCCAAAGCTCTGTCATACACCCGGGAACTGGCGCAGCTAAATCCGAACGACCCGCAGGTTAAGGCGCTGCTGTCGGATCTGGAAAAGCAGGCAAATCATTGACGGTGCCGATCGGTCAGGTGGCCGCGATTTGCGACCTCTCAGAGCAATTTTGAAACAATGCCGATGCATAAAAACCCGCCTGCAAACATCAGCACAGACATGACCAACGCCGGCCGCGCGAGCCTGAATTTGTAGGAGCGGCGGAATATTCGATGTTCCCCAGTATGAGCGCCACGGTCCCAGTAACTGTAAGCGTAATCCCGGCGTTTCGCGGGGCAGCCTCGTGGAGCTCGAGCTTTGCCGCTACCTCTTGGAGGACTTTGTAAAGGGTATAGCCAAAGGTGAACATGGAAAGGGATGTGCGGATCCAAGCCATCAAAGTCCGGTCCGCGGCCATCATCATGCGCACCACGCCAAGATCGGGGCCAACCTGAACCGGCGCGTTGCTCGCAGGCTCGTTGTCGGTTGTCACGTCCAGCACCTACTTCACCGATTGCGCGAGATGCGTGCCGTGCCCTCGTCTGCACGACACGTCCCTCCCAATTGCTTTCAGGCGGAAGCTTAGTGGTGAGCACTCCCGGAGGCGTCCTGAAGGTGCGCGAGCACCGCATCCAGATTGAACGAGGCCGGTTTTTGCCGCGGCGGGAATTTCACGAAGTCCTCGATCTGACTGGAGACTATTGCCTGCATGCCGTAGACCAAGAACGCATGCGAGATGACCCAATCCCAATAGGTGTTGGAATTTTCATCAGCCCGCTCGAACGGATCGCGACGAAGATTGAACATTTTCGGAGCTCGTAACTTCACGAACGGCTCGAACCAGCATGCCAACTGCTTCGCGCGCTGCTCCATGAGCACAACTTTCCAGTCGTTGTAGCGAATCGCCAGAATGTCGCCGTCGTCGCTGACGTAGAAGAAAAACAGGCGAGGACTTTCCTTGACCTCGCCAGTCAGGTACGGGAGCAGGTTATATCCGTCGATGTGCACCTTGAACGTCTTGGCGCCGGCCTTGTGCCCGTTGTGGAGCTTGTCAACGATGTCCGGCTCACCCACGGCGGCCAGAAAGGTTGGCAGCCAGTCCTGGTGGCTGACGATACCATTGAGCACCGTGCCGGCCTTGAACTTTGCGGGCCAGCGAACGAATGCCGGCACGCGCCAGCCGCCTTCCCAGTTGGTGTTCTTCTCGGAGCGGTATGGTGTGATGCCGGCGTCTGGCCAACTGTTGTAGTGAGGTCCGTTATCGGTCGAGTACATAACGATCGTGTCGTCAGCGATGCCGAGTTCGTCGAGCTTGTCCAGCATCCTGCCGATATTCTCGTCATGAGCCACCATGACGTCATTGTAGTCCCCCTGGCCGCTTTTTCCCTTGTGCTTCTCGGCGCAGTGGGTGCGGAAATGCATCGCCGTGGTATTATACCACATGAAAAAGGGTTGGTCCGCCTTGTGTGTATCTTCGATGAAACGCAGCGCGTGGCCGGTGACTTCGTCATCGATGGTTTCCATCCGCTTTTTGGTCAGCGGGCCTGTGTCCTCGATCTTCTGCCCCCCCTTACCGTCCGCCCAGCAGTGGAGCACGCCCCGCGGTCCAAAATGCTTTTTGAACTCCGGGTTCTTTGGATAGTCCGGGTTCTCCGGTTCTTCCTCCGCATTGAGGTGGTAAAGGTTGCCAAAAAATTCGTCGAAACCGTGCGCGGTCGGCAGAAATTCGTCCCGATCACCGAAGTGATTCTTGCCGAACTGGCCCGTCACGTAGCCGAGCGGCTTCAGCAGTTCCGCGATCGTCGGGTCCTCCGCTGACAGGCCGACTTTGGAACCCGGCATCCCGACCTTCGTCAGGCCGGTACGGATCGGGTTTTGCCCGGTGATGAACGCGGCCCGGCCCGCTGTGCAACTCTGCTGGCCGTAGTAATCGGTGAAGGCAACGCCCTCATTCGCAACCCGGTCGATATTCGGGGTGCGATAGCCCATCTGTCCTCGGTTGTTGAAGCTGATGTTCCACCAGCCGATGTCGTCGCCCCAAAGGATCAAGATGTTCGGTTTTTTCGTCGCCATGAGTGTTTTCCCTCCAACTACGCTGGGTTATAAACGGTCGCGATGGCCCGCGTCACCGGGCTGCTCCACCCTCGCCGCCTGCCAATGCCTGAGACCGGAGTTGTCCTTCCCTCGGCACGGTCGTCGCGGTAGTTACTTTGCTGGACGTTGAAGGCGGCGGTCGGTCGCCGTGGCAGAAGCGGAACTTTCGGCCGCTGCCGCAGGGACAAGGCTTGTAGGGACCGCGCTTCGCATCCTCGGCTGCGACCAGCTTCCTCAGGTCGGACGGCGGGCGCCCCCGGCGCAATAGTTCGGCCATGGTCCGCATCGCGGGCCTAGTGTGGGTGAAGAACAACTCCAGGCCCGAACAAAGGTAATTCTGGCCTTGCTCACCGTCGCGCGAAAGCGCAAATCGCTCCTTCGGACAGCCGCCGTTGCAAAGCGGCCTGAGCTCACATCGGAGACACTGGGCGGTCAAGGTGTCGCGCTTGTCTTGGCCGAATTTCTGCTGCTCTGGTGAGGACACCATCTTCTGCATGTGCGTCTGGTGAATATTCCCGAGCAGAAAGCGGGGCTCGACGAAGTGGTCGCAAGAATAGAGGTCGCCGTTGGACTCCAATGCGGGACCGTGGCCGCAGGTAGGGGCATGGATGCATAGCAAATGGCGGCCGAAATAGGCTTCCAGCGTGACGTCAAACAGTTGGACGTAGACTGTGCCGATGTCGTGGCGCACCCACTCCTCGAAGACATCAATCAGAAAGCGGCCGTATTGCTCGCCGCCGACCGTGCGCGCCGTGACGAGATTGCCGGTTTGGGTATAGAGCAGACGTTTTTGACCGGGCCGCTCGCTCCAGCCTTGGCTGGCGATTTGCACCGTCGCCTCGGTTGCACGCTCGACGATCGGGATGAACTGCACCCACTTCGCGCCCAATTCGTCGCGGAAAAAGCGATAGACAGTGCTGCCGTGATTCTCGTTGGCGGCGTTGACTGTGCATAGAATGTTGAATTTGACGCAGTAGCCGCCAACCGCGCATCACGAGGTCAAACGTGCCCTGTCCGCGGCGGTCGTTCCGATAGGTGTCATGCAGTTCGCGCGGACCATCAACGCTGAGGCCGACGAGAAAGTTGCGCTGCTTGAAGAAGGCGCACCAATCCTCGTCGATCAGGATACCGTTGGTCTGAAAGGTGTGTTGCACCGTTTGGCCAAGCCGGCGGTACTGCTCGACGAGTTCGACGGCACGCCTAAAGAAGTCGAGCTTCATGAGCGTGGGCTCGCCGCCCTGCCACGCCACGATCACTTCGGGTGTGCGGTGCGACTCAAGCAACTGACTGATATAGGCCTCGAGCGTGGCCTCGGACATCCGGTGCTTGTCGTTCGGATAGAGCGCTTCTTTGGATAGAAAGAAGCAATATGCGCAGTCGATATTGCAGGTGGATCCGCTCGGTTTGGCCAGCAGGTGGAAGGCAGGCGGCGGGCCACGGGTTGTCGGCGAGAGCCCCGCAGCGCGTTCATTGAGGGCCGCCATGGTGTTGACCTCAGGGAGTTCGACGATGAACCGACGGTCAGGGGCTGGCCGACGAAAGCTACAGCATCTCTTTGAGCCGCCCAACCTAGGTTGCTGGCCGCCGCTGCGCTATGCAAATCCGGCAGACGATCGCCGGGCCCCGTCAGGCTAGGCTACGTCATCGCTTCAAGACTTCTCCGCGGTGAAGGCGTAGTTGCATGCAGTGCCGTTGATCTTGCCGGCCAACTGCGACCCGGTAATCTGGCCGACCATCTGAGCCTCGCCATTTTGGCTTGTCGCGTTGAAGGAGCCATCGGACCCGACGGCAACCGCAAAGGTGGGGGATAGGGAATAGTGTGAGTCTTTAGGGACGTTGGGATGCAGCAGAACGTAGTTGAATGTGCTGTTTTGGAGGGCCAGAGAATTGCGGGCGGCGTGTCGCACCAGCTCGTTTGGTCTCGCGGAACGCCCGTGGATGTCACCCGGATCGAGCCGCGATAAGTGCCGTCGAACGGAACCGGCGATGTTAATGATGCCGGCGGTGGGGCAGGCGGCGGTGAAGATGCGGCGCACCCGCCGATCGAGGCGACAAGGATGATGGTGACAAGCCGCTCAAGTCCTGCACGCATTTTGAGCCTCTGATGCAAGTGCGACCCGCACGATATCGCCGGATCTCCCCCTTTCCTATCCTGGAAAGGAGGACAAGCATCCAGCTCCTCGACCGTTCGACTAGCTAGTGGATGATGATCTCCACGCGACAATTCTGAGGTTCACGAACGCCGGCGCCGGTCGGCACCAGTAGATGCGTTTCGCCGAAGCCTTGGATCGCGATCGCGGCTTCTGGCACGCCGTCCTTAACCAGCTCCGCCGCGACCGCCTTGGCGCGCCGCACTGACAGGCCCTCATTGTACTTCGGGGTGCCGGAGGTATCGGTGTAACCATTTACTTCAATACGCGTGTATTGAACCTTGGTTGAGTTCGCTGCGGCTTCCGAGACGATCTGTCGCGCGCGATCAGTCAGATCCGCCTTATCCCAGTCAAAGAACACCAAGTAACTGCGGGCGGGTGCCGGGGCTGGCATCGCCACGGGAGCCGGAGGCGGCGGCGGCGGCGGCGCTCCGAAGGCGTAGCGAATGCCGAACACGAATGTATTGTCCAGCTCATGCCCCAACTGAAATGAGCCTGAACCGATACGGGTGCCGACCCCGGGCGTGGTGACCGTAACTCCCGCATCGTAGGTACGGGTCCCGGTTATTGCCATTATGTGATATTCGGCGGTAAGTGCCAGGCCCGGTACAGACGGAATTTCATACGCTGCACCGACAATGCCCTGTGCTGCGAATCCTGCACGGCTATTGCCCGATCTGACGGTTGCCACGTCGCCGGCCGGAGTTGTGCCGGTGGTCGAGAAGTTGTTCAACGCCGCCCACTGATAGCCCAGGCCAATGCCGATATAGGGCACCAGTTGTGGAACAAGGTCCAAGAAGTCATAGTCAAAATTGACCATTGGACCCCAAACGTTCTCATGGCCACTGGCGCCCGTGGATAGACCCACCCCGGTTACCCTGGTGGTTGTGCTGGTCCGAGAGAATGAGTTGTTCATCCAGTCCCAGGAAAGCTCGATACGCATCCCGTTACCAAGTCCGTAGCCCAGCGCTCCCTCAGCCGCTGCACCAATTCCAGTCGAAAAGTTTGCATTGGGCGTGTTAAGCCCACCGGCACCGGGAATATTACTCGTGATGTTATTGATATTCGGATTGACCTTGATGTTGAAGCCGCCGGCTGCGCCGACGTAGACGCCCGTAACCGGCTCATTCACCGTCTGCGCCTCTGCAGCGAGAGGGACCATCAACATCGTTGTGGCCAAGAGTGCTTTGCGGAAGATCATGGGTCTATCCTACCTGGTTGAGCGCCTGGCGGCGACAGCGACGCACGCAACACTAATGCTCGCCACGCGGACGTGGGGCGATGCTGGGTTCTGGGGCCAAGTCTGAGAGAACCGGTCTCAGGCTCGCTATGCAGAAATGGCAATATCCTTACTAGGAGTTCATCTGCAATGGGTGGTGCTACCAGTGACGGCGGAGAGTGGCAATATTGTCGCACCCAAACGAGGGCTACCGGCGTTCGGCAGGAGGCGAAGGTTCCGAGAGCCGTCGGCCATGCCTGCGCGTAGTGGGCGACACAAACGGCGCCGGTTTAGCCCGGGTCGAGCCCGGCCTCGCGCGCCAGCGCCACCAGCGTTGCGTTGATGTCCGCCTCGGTCTTGCCCATGGCGGCGAGCAGGCGCGTGTAGTTGGCGATCGCCGCGTCGCGGTGCGGGTGGGCGTGGCCGGTGTCGCGCTGGAAGACGAGGACGATCGCCAGCGCGCGGCGCATCAGCGGTTCCGCCTCGACGAGCCGGTTGGTGGCTTGCAGCAATAGGGTGAGGTTGTTGAGGTCGCGCGCGACGCGATGCAAAGGCACTGCACCGACGCGCCGAACATTGGTCCCGCCGTGCTCTCGCGATGCCGAGGTGAACTTCCAGCCAAATGACCTCCGTATCGCGATTGTGTCTCAACAACCTCGCAATGTTGCTGCTAGCCACGCAACCGGCTCGGCGAGGCGGAACCGCTGATGCGCCGCGCGCTGGCGATCGACGAGGCCAGCTACGGCCCGGACGCATCCGGAGTCGGGATCCGCCTCAACAAGCCGTCGCTGCGTTGCTGCGAGCAACTGAGCGAGGTTGGTGAGGCGGAACGCGACGTCCGGATGCGTCCGGGCCATAGCTGGCCTCGACGATGGCCAGCACGCGGACGCATCAGCGGATCCGCCTCGCCGAGCCGCGTTGCGTGGCTGCGAGCAACGCAACCGGCTCGGCGAGGCGGAACCGCTGATGCGCCGCGTGGTGTCGAGCCGAGCTGGCCAGTCGATGGCCAGGACCATCGCGGACGTCAGCGATCGACCTCAACAACCTCGCCGGATTGCTGCGAGCCACCAACCGGCTCGGCGAGGCGGAACCGCTGATGCGCCGCGTGGTGGCGATCGTCGAGGCCAGCTACGGCCAGGACCATCCGAACGTCGCGATCGCGCCTCAACAACCTCGCCCAGTTGCTGAGAACCACCAACCGGCTCGGCGAGGCGGAACCGCTGATGCGCCGCGCGCTGGCGATCGACGAGGCCAGCTACGGCCCGGACCATCCGAACGAAGAGCATGTCCAGGCGGCCCATTAACTCCACAGTCGGGTCGGCGATGCCCGCTGCGTCGGCGTGGCCTGCGACCGCTTCGGCATGCGGCGCCAACGGGTCCAGTATCTTCCAGCTCCGGACATCCTGTGCGTTGCCGGCGAAGGATGCGTCGATCCAGCCCAGCGCCTCGGTCAGGCGGAGGCTTTCTGTCCCCGCCTGCGCCAACCCACGCCTTGTTACGTCCAGGATGAGGCGGTGCAGCAGAAACGTTTCGGTTTCCGGATCGCGGGTGGCCAAGGAGTATTTCGTCAAATCGTCCAGCGCGGCGTGCGGGTCGTCCGTTGGGGTCGCGCCGAGCACCGACACATCCAACAGCGATTCCGGTACCGGTTCGGGGGCCAGGAATGCGAGACGTTGCAGCAGGTCGCGCCCGGCCGGGGTCAGTTGATCCACCGAGGCCTGCCAGGTCTCCGCCACGGCGTGGTGATAGCCAGTGATCTCCGGGCGCGCCCAGCCGACCACGCGGGCGCGATTGCCTTGCCAGATTTCCTGGTATTTCGCGAAGCTCCAGCCTCGGGCTTCGATCGTCGCAGCGGCCATTTCCAGGGCCAGGGCCAATTGGCCAAGCGCCCCAGCCAAGGCGCGTGCGTCGGCAGCGTCACCTTGGGTTCTATGGCGGCCGGTTTCGGTGGCCTCCACCAGGAAGGACGTTGCGTCGTCGAGGCTCAGCACATCGAGGTCCAGACGTTCCACGCCGCGGGGGAACTGTGTCAGGCGGCTGGTCATTAGGACGTGGCCGCCAGTGAGGCGTCCGAGCAGGTGGTTGGCGGCGGCGAGGGCGGGCTCGGTGTCGATGTTGTCGAGGATCAGAAGCCAGACCGGATTGGCGTTGAGCCAGTCCAGCACGGCTTCGAACCGCACGGCCTCCTCTTGTGCCGTGGCGGCAGGCAGGTGAAGCGGGGCGGCGAGGGCAGCGAGGGTGGTGTGCAGTTTGTCCGGGGTCTCGGCGTCCAAGAGGAACAGGGCGGTGTAGTCGTCGCGGTGCGCCCATGCATACTCCACGGCGGCTCGGGTTTTGCCGACGCCGCCCATGCCGTGCACCGCTCTGCCGGCGATTGCGGCGGTGCCGCCGTTGGGGCGGGTGAGGCTGGCGTGCAGGCGGTCCAGGAAGGTCTTGCGGCCCTTGAACAAGGGGCCGATGGAGGGATAGTGGAGGTCGATGGGTTTCGGGGCCAGCTGTTCCACTATCCGGGCGGAAACGCCCGGAGGCAACGGGCTACGCAGCAGGTCCTTCAGAACCTCCGCCCGGAATTCATCACGGCCGCTGACTGAGGTCCGTTGTGGGCCAGGTGCCTTAACGTAGGCGATGAAGTTCGTTTGCAGGTGCGGGCGGTCACCGGGCGGGGCGGCAAGCTTGTCGCGCTTGAATTCATCAGTCGCGAGATAGATCAAGCACTTTTTGCCGAAACGCCGGGCGAAAAACATCTCCCATTGCGTGTAGGATGCTTCGGTGACCTCCAGTGGGAGGTCGCCTCGAAACAGTTCGGCTTCGATCGCGGTGGGGAACCCCGTCCCGCTGCGCGCGCCGATCAGGAAGATCACCACGTCGCAGGTTTCGATGTAGTTGCGCAGCTTGTGCAGCAGGGTTCCAGCGTTGTCCTCGTAGCGGAAGCTGCGCTGGACACGCACGATCAGGTCGTCGTGCGATTGCAGATCGTTGGCCAGGGCGTCCCGCGCGCTGCCGAACTCGCTGGTCACCGCTGAGATGAAAACTCGGAACCGATCCATGCTGCGTGTCCGTGCCGGAACGCGGAAGAGACGATGCTGACATGCCACCGTATAGAAAGAAACGGGCTATCGTAGACGCAGGCTTGGGAAATAGGTCGACCAGGTCTGCATCGGCTCTGGTCTGCGTGGGATGACGCCGGAAACCGCTGATTGCGGGCCCGGTTTGCACTCCGTAATGGTGTAGATCGCGGCGAACCCGGATTGAGCCAGCAGGCGGAAGCGCTCGGGGGGCAGGGGGGGCACCGCATCCGCGTCCATCAGCAAGGCGTAGTCGAAGCCGCAGACGTCGGCGGCGGCTGCCTCGGCGCGGTCGGGCAGGCTGCCGACGCGCTCCGCGAGCGCTCGGTAGGGCTCGTTTGTTTCGATGGGCTGCTGGGAGGCGTTGTCGAACTCGAACGGCCAGTAGGCTCGGTGTTCGATCAAGGCGAACGCGCCCAGGTGCTCGTCGGTTCGGGCGCCGTCGGAGAGTAGCCGCCAGCGCGGGTTGGCGCTCCAGTAGGCCGGCGCTTCCTGAAGGCCGGCCTCGGCGACATACACGGTTTGTCCTGGCTGAACCGGGTCGAGAACCGCGCGCAGGTCGGCGAGGTCGGCGGCGTGTGCCGCCCACGCCGTCATCAGTAGCGCCATGCGGGTGGCGAACAGCAGCACCAATCCGGCGGCGACGGCGCGACGAAATCCCGGCGGCCAGCGCGCGGGGACGAAACCGGCGAACGCCATGAAGCCCAGCATGATGGCGAAGCGCGTGTCGAGGGCGTAAGTGCCCTTCCAGGCATAGGGCGCCACGAGGAACACGATCAGCAACAGCGTCGTGGTGACGGCGGCGGGGCCGGGCACTCGGCCCAATCGCAGCAGCAGACAGATCGCGGGCAGTACGATCGCCGCCGCGGCGGTTGTCATGTCGAGCGGCCAACTGTAGTTGACGAATGTCGTGGCGAGCTGCAGCAGCTTTGGACTGAGCGGGAGGAACTCGGCGCCGCCGCCGAGCTGGTGCAGGGGCGAGATTGCGTAGAGCACGGAGGGCGCGGCGAAGACCAGCAGCAGGGCAGCGGCGCGCCGGAGGACGCTGGCCGGATCGCGGTATAGCCGGAACAGATCGGCGCCGCCGACGAGCAGGGCGAAGAACAGCAGACCCATCATATGGCAGGCGAACAGGGCGGGGGCGCCCAACGTTGCCGGTGCGATAGCCCAGGCCGGATGCCGTTCGCGCCAGCGGAGCCATCCGGCGGCGAGCAGCAGTGCCACTCCGATGCCGATTTGGAAATTCAGGAAGCCGCCGAGCAGACAACTATTGTAGGCGACGAGGCCGACGCCGAGCGACCACCATCGTCCGCCGAGGGCGGCGTTGTAGGCGATGGTGCCGAGCACCGGCAGAAGGATGGCGGCGGCGATGAGGAGGCGGCCAACGACGTGCACCGGCAGGATGTGAAGCAACGGGGGTCCCGCAAGGTCGAGCGCAAGGTTCGGGATGATGGACCAATACGCGGCGTAGAACCGCGCAAGAATGGGGTCGAGCGGCAGCGAGGCGAGCACGAATATGCGCGCGAGGTGGTTCGGGTAGTCCAGCAAGGGCGGGACGTCGACGATCAACAGCGGCGCGAGCAACACCACGCAGAGAAGGATCGCGGCCGCCGGCCAGGCGACACTCTTTGCGCCGCGCCATGATGCCGCGGTTAGCGCGTTGCGGTGTGATAAGCAGTCCAGGCGCAAAGGGCGGCCGATTTTGTCAAGGCGGTGAGGGGTGACATCATTGGCCGATCCGCCGCTGATTGAACACGGCTGGCGGATCATAAGCGTTTGCGGGAGGGATCGACATTGTTGATTTCGGCCGGGCTGGCAGGGGGTTGCGGATGGTTCTTCCGGCTGAGTTTTCGCTGATTGCGCGCCACTTCCGTCCGCTGGCGGGCCCGGGCGCGCTCGACCTGGCCGACGATGCCGCGGTGCTGACGCCGCCGTCGGGACGGCAGTTGGTCCTGACGGCGGACGCGATGGTCGCAGGCGTCCACTTCCTGCCGGACGACCCGCCAGACCTTGTCGGCCGCAAGCTGCTGCGGGTGAACCTTTCCGACCTCGCGGCGAAGGGCGCGGTGCCGCTGGGCTATTTGATGACCATTTCGACGCCGAAGGATACGCCGGAGGCTTGGTTTGCAGGATTTGCAGCCGGGCTGGCGCAGGACCAGGCGACCTACGGGGTGACGCTGCTGGGCGGCGACACGACCTCGACGCTGGGTCCGATTTCGCTGTCGCTGACGATTCTCGGGCATGTGGCGCCGGAGACCGCCGTGCGTCGGTTCGGCGCTCAGGACGGGGACGAGATCTGGGTGACGGGAACGATCGGCGATGGCGCGCTGGGTCTGGCAGTGGCGCAGGGCCGGCTGGTCGATCCGACCGGTTTTCTGTTGGACCGCTATCGACTGCCTCAGCCGCGGGTTGGGTTGGCACTGGCCGGCATTGCGTCGGCCGGGATGGATTTATCGGATGGTCTGGTTCAGGATCTTGGCCACATCTGCCGAGCGAGCGGGCTGTCGGCGGAGTTGTTCGCCGAAAAGGTGCCGCTGTCGGAGGCTGCTCGGGCGGCTGGGCCGGATTGGCTGGTCACATGCCTGACCGGCGGTGACGATTATGAGCTTCTGCTGGCGGTGCCAGCAGCCTGTTCCGACGCTCTGCGGCGCGAGGCTGGCCGAACTGGCATCCCAGTCTCTCAGGTCGGACACTTCCATTCGGGACTGCCTGAGGTCATGGTGCGTCAGGCCAATGGAGAACCGCTTGCTCTGACAAGGGAGGGTTGGAGCCACTTTAACTCCGTTTGCGCAGGGCGGGATACCGGCGGCGCGTGACCAGGGGCGTCCGAGAAGATGAACAAGAATGTCTGGTTGCTGTTCGCCTGCCAGGCGCTGATGAACGCGGTGATGTCGGGACAGACCGTTATGACCTCATTGGTCGGCTACAAACTGTCCGGCACGGCGTTGAACACGCTGCCGATGGCAATCCAGATGGTCGCCGTCATGAGTGCGTCGCTGGTAGCCGGATACGCGTTTCCGCGGATCGGCCGGCGCGGTGGCTTCTGGCTGGGCTGCGGCATTATGATGTGCGGCAGCGTGACGTTTGCCTTGGGCATCTACAGCGGGAATTTCGCCATCTATTGCCTGGGCGCGATCCCGGCCGGGCTCGGCTTCGGCATTTCCCAGCACTTGCGGTTCGCGGCAGCGGAGGTCGCCGATCCCGACGCCAAGGCGCGAGCGATTTCTCTGGTGCTCGCCGGAGGGGTGGTGGCGGCGATCGTGGGGCCTGAGATGGTCAAGCGGACCCACGCGCTGATCCCCGATCATGTCTTCCTCGCAACCTATCTGTATCTGCCAATCCTGCCGATCATCACGGCGATCCTGTTGAGCTTCGTTCGGGTGCCTCCGGCTTTGAAAAGAAGCGGCATTCCGCTGCCGTTCCGGGTGATTTTCCGCCGCCCCGATTTCGTCACGGCGGTGGTCAGTTCGCTGGTGGGCTACGGGACGATGAATCTGGTCATGGCTTCAACCCCGCTGCAGATGATGATCTGCGGCTTCGGTGTAGCGGCGAGCGCCGACGTTATACGGGCGCACTCGCTGGCGATGTTCGCTCCTGGCTTCGTAACCGGACGGCTGATTCAATGGTTCGGCATCCATCAGATCATCCTGCTCGGTGGACGCCTGACGCTCGGCTGTGTGGCGTTGAACGTCTATGAGCCGCCCTTCTTCGCCACATTCATGATCGCACTGATCCTGCTGGGCGTTGGCTGGAACTTCATGTTTGTCGGGGGAACGACCTTGCTTACGACGGCCTACGCGCCCGAGGAGCGGGTCCGCGTCCAGGCAACCCACGATTTCATCGTGTTCGGCAGCGTGGCGGTGACCGCGGTGACCTCCGGCGCGGTGCAGCAGATGTTGGGGTGGGATGTATTGAACCTGACCGTGGTGCCACCGGTGCTGATCGCCTTTCTGGTGGTGGGATGGCACTGGGCGGCGCGGTCGCGGATAGCGGTGGTGGCGTAGAGGGCGGGACGCACGGCGACCGCCACTTGCCGGTCACGCAGGGGATGGCCACGTGTCGGCGCCCGCCGAAGAGCAGACGCCCGATACCGCCGCTCCGCATTTACGCGCAGAAACGTCGGGCCTCCGCGGGGCTATTACTGGCTGGGAGTGGGCACTGATAGTGGTGGCTCGGCCGGAGGTCCGCCGGGGACCTCGGGCCTGTCGGATGTGATCTGCGTTGCGCTAGATGGCGTCGTAAACTCCACCTTCGGAACATCCAAGCCTGAACCTCCGGAGCAACCTGCGAGCAGGAGCAGTGCTACGATTGCGCCACACGCGCCGGATACTTGTGCTTGCATAGTTTACTCCGACACTGTTGGTGTTACAGGCCAAGCTTCAGGACTAATCGCTTCCTTGTATCCGGTCACTGTGCCGCGTCCTGCGAGGTCTGATACGCGTCCGTCAGCCTTCCCACGTACTTCGCCGTCAGCTTCGGCGGATTGAGGATGATCGTCAACTTTGTGGAAAGTTTTCCATGGGCGCGGGCGCAAACCGCGGCTGTGGCGTAATGGTTGGCCGGCACTTGCCCCCGCGGCGGGAGGGTGGTCAGCTTCCCGCAGGAAACCGAACAGGAAACGCCGATGACATTCCGCGCAGAAACGCGCGCTTGGCTGGAGGAAAATTGCCCACCCGCCATGCGCACCTTCATGCCGGAGAACGAGCAGGTCGCCGGCGGCAAGCAGGCAAAATACGTTCGTCCGGAGCAGAAACAATGGCTCGACCGCATGGCTGCCAAGGGCTGGACCGCCCCTACCTGGCCGAAGCAATACGGCGGTGGCGACCTGTCGAACGACGAAGCGCTGATCCTGGAAGAGGAGATGCAAGACCTCGCCTGCCGTCCTCCGCTTCGCGGCATGGGCCTTTCGATGCTGGGTCCCGTGCTGCTGGAATACGGCACGGAGGAGCAGCGGCAGACGCACCTGCCGCCGATCATTCGCGGCGACATCCGCTGGTGCCAAGGCTACAGCGAGCCGGAAGCCGGATCGGACCTTGCGAGCCTGCGCACCCGCGCCGTGCTGCAAGGCGAGCATTTCCTGGTCAACGGCCACAAGATCTGGACGTCCAACGCGCATAAATCGGACTGGATTTTCTGTCTCGTCCGCACCGATCCCACGGCGAAAAAGCACGAGGGCATCAGCTTTTTGCTGATCGACATGGACGATCCGGGGGTTCGGCCACGCCCGATCCGGCTGATCAGCGGCGCCTCGGTCTTCTGCGAAACGTTTCTGGAGAATGTGCGCGTTCCCGCTAGCAACCTGGTCGGGCCGCTCAATAAGGGCTGGACCATCGCCAAGCGCCTGCTGGAACACGAGCGCAAGGGCATCGGCGGCATCGGCGCCCGCAATGTCGCCAAGTTCGAGATCTCGGTGGAAGGCGTGGCCAAACAATACGCGGGCGAGAAGGACGGTCAGATCGCCGATCCGATCTTGCGTGACCGCGTCGCCGCCTATGCCATGGACGCCCACGCCTTCCAGCTAACCCGCCGACGCGCCGCCGAGGAAGCTGAGGCGGGCGCCACTCCCGGGCCGCTGTCGGCGATGTTCAAGCTGCAGGCCACCGAACTCAACAAGCGCCGCTACGAGATGCTGCTGGAGGCGGAGGGGTTTCAGGGCCTCGGCTGGGAGGGCGAAGGCTTCACCCCTGACGAACTGCTTTATACCCGCGAATGGCTTCGCTCCAAGGCCAACACGATCGAGGGCGGGACGTCAGAGGTCCAGTTGAACATTATCGCCAAGCGCGTGCTTGGCCTGCCGGATTAGCGCGGGTCGAACGAAGAGAACGCCGATGCCCCTGATCTTGTCTGAAGAAGCCCGGATGGTGCGCGAGACCGCGCTGGATTTCTTCCGCGAACGCAGCCCTGTCACCGCACTACGGAAATTGCGTGACACTAACGATCCGGACGGCTTTTCGCGCGAGCTGTGGCGGCAGATGGCGGAGCTTGGCTGGACCGGCTTTCTGATCGCCGAGGACGACGGCGGATCGGGGTTCGGCATGACCGGATTGGCTCAAGTTATGGAGGCCGCCGGCCGCACCCTGACCGCCTCACCGCTGATGTCCACCGCGACATTGGGCGCCTCGCTGCTGGCGCTGGGTGGGACCGAAGAACAGAAAGCCAAATACTTCCCTCCGCTGCTGGCCGGCGAACATATCTTCGCGCTGGCGCTGGAAGAAGGCACCGGCCACGCACCCGGCCAGATCACCCTGAACGGCGAACGCGACGGCTCGGGCTATCGTTTGAACGGCAGCAAGACCTTCTTGCTGGACGGCCATATCGCCGATACTCTGATCGTTGCCGCGCGCACCAGTGCACGGATCACGTTGTTCCTCGTCCCAGGGGAGGCCGCCATCCGCACGCGCCCGACGATGGTGGACAGCCGAAACGCCGCACTTATTCGCCTCGACAATGTGGCCGTCGGGCATGACGCTGTGCTGGGCCGCACCGGAGGCGGCGCGGACCTGCTGGATCCGGCCCTGGACCGAGCTCGGGCTGCGCTCGCGGCGGAGATGCTTGGCAGCGCGCAGGAAGCGTTCGACCGCACTGTGCAATATCTCAAGGAACGCAAACAGTTCGGTGTCGCCATCGGCACGCTTCCAGGCGTTGAAGCACCGTGCCGCGCAAATGTTCTGCGAGGTCGAAATGACCCGCTCCGCCGTTCTTGCTGCTGTCTCGGCGCTGGACAGTGGCGCCAACGATGCCGCCGCCCTGGTCAGTCTTGCGAAGGCTAAGGCGAATGAGACTTTCCTTCTGTGCGGAAACGAAGGGATTCAGATGCATGGCGGCATCGGCATGACGGACGAACATGAAATCGGCTTCTTCGTGAAGCGCAGCCGCGTCGCTCAGCAGACCTTTGGCAACACTGCCTTCTGCCGCGATCGTTACGCCCGGCTTATGTCGTTTTAGTGCTCACCAGGGCATGATCGCGAGGCACGGCATTGTCAGCTTAACCAATCTCAAGACGATTTGCGCAATTTAATGGCCGGCAGCGGTCCTATGAGAGCAACTTCCAGTCTTGATCTATCCCCGATGTCTAGACAGTCCCCCTTCCGGGCGGCCAAGGCTGCGAACAAGATCGACGTCTCTACCATCGCCATGATATTGTCATTGGACAGGTGCTCACAGGGCCGCGGTTGGGGCGAACTCATGAAACGAACCCCTTCATCTGACGCCGAGCAAAGGCAGCTTGGCGAATTCCAGGGACGGATCGGGCGCAACAGCAACCCGAGGGCACAGGCCTTCAACCACAATCTCGGCCGTAATGTCCGTGCGGCAAGAGTGCTTACGCTTATTCAGCTGTTGCGGGAAAGCGGCACGAGGCTATCTGGCACCGTCACCTGCGCAAGAGGACAAAAACAGAATTTCTCCTCCGACCGAACCATGACCATCCTGGGAAATCGACTGGGAAGGCATGCAGGCCGCGCATTTTCTACCCGGGACGGTGGCGATCGGCGGCCAGCCACTCTGGACCTTCATCACCGACGCTCGGTTCCGCGGCCAAATCGAATTCCTGTTTGGTGAGGTCGAACACTTACCCGCCGTGTTCAATCAAGCTGACACAGCCGCCGAGGCAAGCCGGACCGGCGGCGGTCTCTGCGCGGCTTTGGCCGGCGCCTGCGCCAAGGCCTTGCAAAGCGGAGCCAAAGACATCCAGGCGGCTTGGAACTACTGGAACGAGAACGCGATGGTCGGATTGCGCACTGCTATCGCCGCCAAGGCCGGAAAAGGGGGCTTACCGCCGTTGCAGAAGGACGCTGACGGCAATATCCTGCCCGAGTCGCGATCGACGCACGGTCCGGCGCCGGTCAGGCGGCCTGGAACCTTGAGGAGTCAAAGTGGATCCTTGGTTACTACATTGAAGATCAGGAGCAGCGTGGCTGGGATTGGGCCAGATCGGATGCCGCTCCGCGATCACCGATGTCCAGAGCGCTTTCCGTCCTTGACACCAAGCGTCAAAGTCCGGCCGATCTCGCATTTGGCGTTGTCGGATGTGCTGGCGAGGAGACCTAACGCGCTACGAGGCCAGCCGGATTGCCTGACCGTCGTTAGGCGCACGGAGCGCGAGGTGAGAGGTTTGTTGTGCTGCCGAAGCACTGGATCGTCGCTGGCTGCCCCTACACTTCCGCAGGGATTGTCAAGGACTACACGACGGCGTGTTTTCGAGCCGAACTCTTCGCGCGAAGATAGTCTAGTTGTCTCGCCAAAGCATGGCCGACGCGGTGCCTTCATCCTGGAACACCTGGACCACGTCGCTGATACTGGTGACGGGGACATTATTAACGACGACTTCGTAAACGAGGTGCTTACCGCTTTTTGCAGCAATATAGCCGGCGAAGGCTTGGCCCTTGAGCAGAAGTCGAGAGGCCGTGCCGGCGGCGTAGGTGCCGGTTTTCGCTCGTACCTGCCCTGTCGCTCCGGCAAGCGTGGGGTCGGACTGGAAGTCCGTGACGACGGCAAGTGAGCCGTCCACGCCCAGAATTGGCAACGCGTCGAAGAAGGTCGGGAATGTGGGGCGGCCGCGCAGCTCGGTCAGCATTTTGATGATCGCCGCGCTGGTCGCGACGGTGTCACCGCCGCCGGAGCCATCGAAGAACTGGAACTGATCGTTTGGTATTCCATAGATCGACGGAAGAACGCGCCGTTCCACGTCAAGAGCGTCGCTCATATTGTCGACGCCCTGGGTGAGCCCAAAAAGCACCAGACTGGTATCGGCTCCGATATTATAGCTGATCTTCAGAATGAGTTTCATGCCCTCCGAATAGGGCAGGCCGGTCAGCTCGGCGACCCGCTTATCTGCCTGGTAGGACCCGCTGTCGGGCAGCATGTCGGCGCTGTTCTGAGCCACGTGGGTGCGTCAACGGTCACGCCTTCGCCCTCGAGCGCTTCGATGAATACGGTGCGGGCGTAATTCGAAGGCTCGACAATCCGGAACGTCTGGACGAGCGGGAATGTCCCGGTGAACGCCGGCTTGAAGTCGATCGGGAGTTCGCCTTCGATCGTCGCCGAACAGCCGCGCTGGCCGATCCATTGGGGCAGCTCCGGGTCGAGCTTGAGCGTGTCCTCGGAACCTGCCGCTCCGGTATGCAGCTTGTTCTTTATCCGCAGGGCGGAGGAGAGGGTCGGACCTCAAGCTGGGCGCGTTTACCAACATGGGTTGGCTGGATCGACGCGTCCACAACGTCGTCGTTGACGAAGATAGGCCGCACGTAAAGCTGCTCTCGGAAGTCAAAGGGCTGGAACAGGCGGTCGTCGATAATGACATCGCCGGTGACCCTGGTGATGCCTTGCTGTGCGACCTGATTCGCGAGCGCCCGATATCCCGCGACCGGATCCGGCGCTGACAGGACCGCATTGCCCAGCGAATCGGCTTCATTGTGGTCATAGTTGGTGACCGCGATGGTGCCGTCCGAATTGGTTCGGCCACCCATCGTCAGGTCACCCGACGCGACCAGCACGAGATCGCCGTGCAGGACGCCGTCCGCGCTCACCTCACCGCGGCGGTAGACAGGAGTGTTGTATCGATGGTCGGGTCCGATCTGGTTCACCAGCTCACCCACGGAGAAAACTTTCCGAACGGAGCCGATAAATAACAGGCAGTCCGGTTGCAAATCGATTAAGGTCTTCCGGCTATCCAGGTCAACAACATGCAGTCCCCAAATCGCCCCGTTGTAGAACGGTTTGTCGAATATTGCCTGGATGTCGGCGGGGACGCCCTGATGATCGACAACGCACTGACCTTCGGCGCGCGTGGCCGCGGGGGTCAACCCAAAGGCGCCTATGACAAGCGTCGCTGCAATTCTCGTCAGCCCAAATATTGATGGGCGCCCGGGAAGACGTTGATTATTATATGACTTCACCAGAATGGTCCCCACAAATACGCCACAGTATCGAACAAGCGGTGTGTCGCTTATTACAGCAAGTGTAGGCCCGGTCAAGGCAAGTGGGCAGATTCCCCGGGTGCTGTAGGGCTCGATGACTTAGCTTAGCTCGACTTCAGCCGTTTGGCCGCATGGCAAGCCAATACCCACTATCATTGGACGGCGAGTTGCAGCCCGTTGCCGCGAAACAGCGCCGATCCGACGACAGCCGTTCGGCGACTATTTGCTCTCGGTTATTTTGGGAACGGTCTTGGTGCTCAGGCCCTCGCTCTGGAGCAGCTGTTTGTCGAGGCTGTCAAGTTCCTGATTCTCAGCCCGTTGCTGAGCCGGCGGGGGCACAATGCCGGCGGCTTTCTCCCGCAGAGCGAGCTCGCTCGGGGTTGGCTGGTAGTCATACCCGTTCGCCCGGTTGCCGATCTCCCTCGGTGGCGAACCATTGCCCCCGCCGCCTTGCGCGAGCGCGCCGCTCGCGAAGCTGAAAACCGCGATCACGGTAAAGATGTATCTACGCATGGCGACCTCCTAGCTAGTCTCCAACCAAGTGCGCTACCGATAGGAGACTAGAACTAGCCCATATTCGGCCTGACTGGAAGCGCAGGGCCAATCCCCGTCGTGATTTCCGGCTCCTCCGGGTCGCCTATTCCAAGCACGGTGCCGGGACAGGTGGCCCGGCGGACGCACCCCTCGTCATTCGATGCCCACCGCGATGTCGTGGAACAATCGGGCCGGCAAGCCGCCCCCGAGGACACCCTTCATCGGCTGGTTGTCGTCGTTGCCCAGCCAGACCCCGATCAGCATCCCCTTGACCGACCCGATGAACCAGGCATCCCGCGAGTCCTGTGTCGTGCCCGTCTTCCCAGCCACCATGCGCCCCGGCACCGCCGCTGCCCGGCCGCTGCCCTGACTGACCACGGCGCCCAGCATGCGCGCCATCATCTCGGCGTGCTCGAGCTCGATCACCGGCTGCGGCTGGTGCGGGATGCGATCGAGCCCGAACGGGGTCACTCGATTACCGCCATTGAAGAACGGCGCGTAGGCGGCCGTCAGTTCGAGCAGCCCGACCTCCCCCGTGCCCAGCGCGAGTGAGGCGTCGTGCGGCAGTTTGTCGCTGATCCCCAACCGAGCAGCGGTGGCGGCAACGGCCTTGGCGCCGCCGGATTGCAACAGGAGGCGGATCGAGGCGGTGTTGATCGACTGCGCGAGTGCCGCCTCCAGGGTGATCTCGCCGGCATAGCGGCGCTCGAAGTTGACCGGGCTCCAGTTCCCGATGCGGATCGGTGCGTCCAGCACCGTGTCGTCCGGCGTCATGCCGGTCTCCAGTGCGGTCAGCCAGACGAACGGCTTGAACGCCGAGCCCGGCTGCCTTCGGGCCAGGACGGCGCGATTGAACGGGCTGTCGTGAAAATTATGTCCGCCGACCATTGCCCGAACCGCGCCGGAGGACGCGTCGATTACGATCACGGCGCCCTGGCCGACGTTCGCCGCCGCTCCTGGACCATCGAGCAGCGCCCCGAGTCGCGCCTCTGCCACCGCCTGGTCTCGGCTGTCGAGCGTCGTGCGGACGACCGCGTCGATGTCCGGGGTCAACGTCGTTTGCGCCTGTTCGGCCACCCAGTCGGCGAACCATCCGGGTGCAATCGGGCTGGGCGGAAACGCGATTTTTGCCGCAGCCGCCTGCGCCTGATCAGTCGTGATCGCGCCAGCCTCGGCCAGAGCGTTCAGCACCTGGGTGCCCCGAACGAACGCAGCCCCTGGGTTGATCCGAGGGTTGAAGCGGGACGGCGCCCGCGGCAGCCCCGCCAGCACGGCGGCCTGCGGCAGGCTCAGCCGCCGCGCCGAGACGCCGAAATACAACTTTGCGGCGGCGTCCATCCCCCAGGTTCCGGACCCGAGATAGACTCGGTTCAGGTAGATCTCCAGGATCTCCTGCTTGGTGAAATGCCGCTCCAGCCAAAGCGTCAGCAACAACTCCTGCACCTTCCGCTTGGTGGTCCGGGCGTTCGACAGGAACAGTGTTTTCGCGACTTGTTGGGTGAGCGTGGAGCCGCCCTGGACGACCCGTCCGGCGGTTACATTTACCCAGGCAGCCCGCAGCAGCCCGATCGGGTCGATGCCAAAGTGGTGATAGAATTGCCGGTCCTCCACCGCCACCACGGCGGCCGGCAGGTAGCGGGAAAACTGCGCCAGATGGAGCGGTTCTCCGACCAGATCGCCGAACGTGGCGATGACGCGGCCGGACCGATCCTGCAGGGTCAGGCTGGGGCGGCGGACGGCGTCCAGCGCCGATTCGGGGAGTGGAAGGTCGCGGCAGAACCACAGCACCATCACCGCCGCGACCAGGGACAGCCAGACCGAGGCGATAAAGCCCCAGCGCAATAGCCATAAAGACGCACGCGCTTTCCGTGACCGCCTCGGTGGTTCTGCCGAACCGGCCGATGCGGCTGAATACGGTGCCCCCACCTTGGCCCAGGCGGGGTTTCGCCGTGGGTCGAACCGGGGAAGGGTAGGGGTAGGAGGCGGCATCTTTGTTGCGTTTAGCAGATCTTCGGGCCTGAGTGACGGGTCATCGCGAGCATGTGCCCTTTGCGGCCACTAGAAAGAGCATCGGTGTGGCTGGAATTCGACCTAGACCGGACGCCTCGGCTGGTTTGGTCGCCGCGTGCTTGCGTTCTTCCTTGCTCCACACCGCGTCGTTGCACAGAGTGCGGCGATTTCTGCGTCAGGAGCGAACGATGAAGGGCCTGTTTTTGGATGCCGTGGATGATCTGGCCTCGGTGTTCCGCAATGTCTCCCGGCCGGGCGACCCGCCGATGACTGTGCATGAGCATGCCGATATCAAGCCCGAGGCGTTGCCCGGCCTGCTCGCCGGCTACGATTTCTGCTTCGACGATCATACGCAGATGCCGACTGATGCGATGCGCGCCTGCACCGGCCTGAAGCACATCATCTTTCTGGGCACCGGCGCGCGCAGCTACATGCACCCCGAAGAACTCTCCGACATCGGCATCACCGTCCATACCATCAAAGGTTACGGCGATACGGCGGTTGCGGAGCATGCCATCGCGCTGATGTGGGCGGCCGCCCGCGGCCTGGCGCGAATGGACGGCGGCATGCGGGCCGGCAACTGGATTCGCACCGAGGGCCTGGAACTCACCGGCAAAACGATCGGTCTGCTCGGTTTTGGCGGCATCGCGGCCGAGGTTGCTCGGATCGCCGCCGGGTCCGGGATGCGCGTGCTGGCCTGGAACCGCTCGCCCAAATCTGCTCCGGGAGTAACGTTCGTCGATCTGGATACACTGCTGGCCGAGAGCGATGTGCTGTCGATCCACCTGCTGCTGAACGATGACACACGTGGGTTCCTGAGCGCAGAGCGGATAGAGCGGTTACGGCCGGGGGCGATCCTGGTGAACACCGCCCGCGCGGCGATCGTCGATGAGGACGCTATGATCGCGGCGTTGCAAGCCGGGCGCTTGCGCCATGCGGCGCTGGATGTCTTTCCCGTGGAGCCACTGCCGGCGGGCCACAGGCTCACGACTCTGCCGAGGGTGACGTTGTCGGCACACAGCGCGTTCCGCACGCCCGAGGCGAGCGACAAGCTGATCCGCATGGCGCTGGATATTGCGTGCGGGTTGTGATGCTGAGGCGGGTTCCTGGAGGGGAATGACCAAGGGGGCGGGAAAACATCCTTCGGGAGTCGTAAGCACAGGATTGACTTAAGGGAGGTTCGCGAAAAGAGGGGCCCACAGCGGTCCGGTTTGGCCGTTAGGTCCTCGTCGCCTTGTCGTCGTACCAGAGCAGCTTCTGTTGATTGCGAATGGCAGATTTCGCTTGACATTCGTGGCGCAACCCTGTCGCGATGAACTGCGCCTCAATGACGCGCAGATTGTCTCAAAGTAGAGGCAAACGAAGGCAACCAAAATATTTTGGCGGGAGGATACTATGAAAAGCACAAAGCTATTGCTGTCAGTGGCTACCCTTTCCACCGGGTTGATCTTCTCAAGGGGAGCGCGGGCCGAGGACTGGAAGGTGACCGGGGACTTCGGCTGGTTAGCGGTAGGCAAGGTGTTTCAGCTCGAAAAGGGACATATCTACTGGGTCGGGGAGTTCAGTGGCACCTTCATAAATGACAAGGGCAAGGGGAGCCCACTCGATCATACCGGCTGGAAATGTCCGGGGTCCAATGACCTCGATCTCAACAACAAGAAAGGTAAAGCGGCAGGGTATTGCATAGTCAGCGATCCGAGCGGCGATCTGGCATACGCGACCTGGCAGTGCCTGGGTGACACCGAAACCTGCAACGGGACCTTCGAATACACGGGCGGAACCGGAAAGTATCAGGGCATCAGCGCCAGCAACACCTTTGTCGGGCACACCCAGGTGAACTGGCCGGATGGCACCGCTTCCGGTCACTCTACGTTCAATCGCTAGTTTAACTCCCCGGCACTTGCCCCGAGTTCGGTCGGAAGGATCGGGCTCGGGGCGCGAACTGCGTCGTGCGGCACTGGATGTATTTCCCGTGGAGCCGCTGCCGGGTCACAGGCTCACGACCCTGCCAGACGTGGGTCAGCCCAGAGCGCGTTCTGCACGCCCGCGGTGAGCGACAAGCCGATCCACATGGCTGGGTTTTGCGTGCGGGTTGTGAGGCGTGATGAGGCGTTTATGGCGCGTTACCGTGGGTGGCGGGAAGTGAAGTTGCAACTCGATGGTAGAAGGGGCGCGATAAAGATGTCTTCGGCAGAGGCCGTGTATGCCAACGCTTTGATCGTGAGCGAACTGTAAGCTAGCGACTTCCCGAGCGGCGCTCCCTACGTGTTGGTCATCGTTACAGGGAGACCGAACGTTGACCAAGAATGCAGGCAATATCCCGAGGCTCGATCCACGCGAGGAGCATTACTGGATTGCAGGGCCGCACGCTGGGCTGCGGCTATTCCTGCGCCGTCTTGAAAAAGTCGAAGACGGCAGAGAAGGACCGCCGCGTATCGTGCTGTACCGTACATGGCGCGACATTTCCCTCTGCGCTTTCGATCGCCCACCGGTTTGACGGACGCTCCTGGCGGGATGTGCTTTGCGACGCCGGATTCACGGTGTGGGGGCTCGACTTTCAGGGCTTCGGCGGCTCTGATCGTTACCCCGAGATGAATGCACCGGCGGACGCTCACGGCCCATTGTGCCGAACCGACGACGCCGCGCGGCAACTGGAGGTCGCGGTGCGCTTCATCTTGCAGCACGAAGGCGTGGCGCGGGTCGGGCTTTTGGCTCACTCTTGGGGGACCATGGTCGCTGGGCAATTCGCTGGGGCGCATCCCGATCTGGTCGAGCGCCTGGCGTTTTTTGCACCGATCGCGCGCCGTGACGGCTCCGCCCGGGCGCAAACGCCCGCACCAGCCTGGCGCGTGGTCACTGCAGCGGACCAGTATAAGCGGTTCGTGGAGGACGTTCCCGCGTCCGAGCCACAGGTTCTATCACGTCGACACTTTGAGGACTGGGCGGAGCGCTATCTCGAAAGCGATCCAGACAGTGGGAGCCGCGATCCGGCGGGGGTGAAGGTGCCCACCGGACCCGGCGCCGAAATCGCGCGCGCATGGACAGGTGAACTCGCTTACGACCCGGGGCTGATCAGAGCACCCACTGCGATCCTGCGCGACGAGTGGGACAGTTTGGTTACCGACGCTGACGCGCGCTGGCTATGGGACGCACTCGCGCGCTCACCGGTCAAACGCGACGTGAAAATCAGTCGCGGAACGCACTTGATGCACTTGGAATCGGCGCGGCTTGCGCTGTGGCGGGAGAGTGTGGCGTTTCTCTCCGGAGACGACGCTGCTGTAACCGCCTGATGACGCCACAACAGAGAAGAGGACCCAGGGATGTTTGCAGTCGTTTTCGAGGTACAGCCGGCAGAGGGTAAAAAAGACGAATACTTGGCCCATGCCAAGGAGCTCAAACTCATTATCGAAACAATCGACGGCTTTATCGACAACGAGCGCTTTGAGAGCAAGCTTCGGCCGGGCTGGGTGTTGTCGCTGTCGACTTGGCGCGACGAAAAGGCCGTGATCCGCTGGCGGGTGCAGAGCAATCACCATGGCATCCAGGAGCTGGGCCGGGCTGGTATTTTCTCAGATTATCATCTGCGTGTATGTGAAATCACCACTGACACGCATCCGCCCGATGGCATTTCCGTGCAGGAGCAACGGTTCGATGTGACCGAGGTGGGCATCGCGAAGGCAATCGCGATCACCGAGCTCGCGCCCTTGGGGGGAGTAGCGCCGAACACCGATCCATCCATCCTTGTCGATCAGCTCGGGCTTAATCGTGGACATGCGGGACTGGTCGGCTACGACGTGTACGAGAGCATTTACAATCCGGGGAAAATGCTCGTTCTGACCGCCTGGCATGCGGCCGATCATGTCCGCGACTGGCATCCGGCGGATCTGGGGTGCCAGCTTCGCCATCGCGCGATGCGATCCATCCGCGATTATGGCATGTTCGATCGCCGGGAAACGCCGCAATACTACCCGGCTGTCGAGCGCGACGACGGCAAGGGGCCGTAAAGGCATCTGCACTCGCGCGGTGGGCCGTGCTTCACGCGGCCCATCCGCCGCTTCGAACACGACCCACCCGACTTTCTCGGGACGGCAATCAACATTTTTGGCAATTTTGTTGCTGCACCAAAGGTTACAGGAATTGTCTTAAGGAATGAAAAGATCACGAAAGGCTGGTTTGACACCGACCCGGCGGTTTGGGACAGTCCCGGCGCTTCTAGGGGAACACCAAGATCATGCCATCGCGCCAGGGCCGCAGGCGGATCGGCCTGCTGCTTCCATCATCCAATACCACCCAAGAATTCGAGTTCCCCCGCGTCATGCCCGATGGCATCACATTACACGTCGCCCGTCTGCCGCCGAGCACGCTCGAACTGTCCGCCGCCGTTCCGGGGAGCGTCGAGGATATTGAGATTGAGAGCCGGAAACTCGCGGATGCGGATGTCGATGCGATCGTGCTGTCAACCACGGCTCCAGCCATCGCTAAGGGAATCGGATACGACCAAGAACTAATCAAGCGGATCGAAACCGTCTCGAGCAAGAAGGCAACGACGGCGTCCGTCGCATTTATCCAGGCGCTGGCGGCGCTCGATATCAAGCGGTTGAGCTTCGGCGCCCCTTGGAGCGAGGCGCTCAACGGGGCCACCGTCGCCTCGATCGCGGCAAGTGGACGTTCAGTCGTGGCGCACAGTACACTTGGCTGCGTCAGCGATTTGGAGATCGGTCTGCTGGACGAACAGACCGCCTACGATATGGGGATTGCGGTTGATCGGCCGGACGCTCAGGCGGTGGCGTTGGCCGGTGGCAACTGGTCGACACTAGGCATCGTGGACCGGCTCGAAGCGGCGATCGGCAAGCCGGTGCTGACGACAAATCAGGTTAGTCTGTGGGCGGTATTGCGGCTGGCAGGATACCACGCGCCGGTCTTCGGCTGGGGGCGCTTGCTACGCGAATTCATGGATTAACGTGGTATGGTAATTATTATTCCTGATGATTATCAGGACATCGTCGATCGGCTGTCTTGCTTCTCCCTCCTGGCTGGCCACGAGGTGGTTCGCTACCGTGAGCCCGTGGCTGATTTGGATCAACTCGTCGAGCGCTTGCGCCCGGCTGAGATTGTTGTCGCAATTCGCGAACGCGTGAGCTTCTCTCGAAGGCTGATCGAGCGGCTGCCGAACCTGAAGCTAATCGCGTTGGTCGGACGAGCGGCGGCGACGATCGACTTTCAGGCATGCAAGGACCACGGGGTTCTGGTGTCCGCCGGGGCCAGCAATTCTCCGACCTCTCCGGCCGAATTGACCATCGCGCTGATCGTCGCCTCGCGCCGCAATATCGCGTTGGAGGCCGAACGGATGCGCCGCGGCGAGTGGCCTTGCACCCTGTCGCATCGCCTCGCGGGCAGCACGTTGGGCACTTTCGGTCTCGGAGCCATCGGAACGATCGTCGCTCGGGCCGGGGAAGGGATGGGGATGAATGTGCTGGTCTGGGGCCGAGACACGTCGGCCGCGAAGGCCTCTGCGGCAGGCTACGATTTCGCTACCAGCAAGGCCGATCTGTTCAAGCGTTCCGACGTTTTAACGCTGCACGTCCGCCTGCGTCCCGACACACGCGGCATCGTTGGGCCGGAAGATCTGGAGCGCATGAAGACTACCGCGCTGCTGGTCAATACGTCCCGCGCCGACCTGATCCAACCGGGTGCGTTGCTGGCGGCGTTGCGCGCTGGCCGTCCCGGTTATGCGGCGGTCGACGTGTACGATGAGGAACCCATCATCGGCGGCAACCATCCCTTCCTCTCGATGGACAACGTTCTGTGCACGCCGCATCTCGGATGGGCGGAATGGGACAATTTCGAGCTTTATTTCCGTGAATGCTTCGAACAGATCGTGGCCTGCGCCAAGGGCGCGCCTATGCGTCTCGTGGGCATGGGGTGAGACGAGCGCCCTCCAGATGGCGGGCTATTCCGCAGCCTGGTTGAGTGTCACCGCCTCGTATGGGAACCGCGTCACCTTCGCCATGTTCAGCCCCTCGACCCGCAGCAGACGGGTATCGCCCTTCCGCTCCGGCGAGTGCAGCACACCGACATCATAAAGGTACGCATCGCCAGGCTTCATCACGTAGTCTCGGATCGCAACGGCTTTGCCCGGCGCACCATCGGTTGGTCTAGCCACGCAATCCCAGTCGGTCATCATGGTCTCGCCGGCCGCCTGCCCGTAGATCGCCCAGGACGGGCCGTGGTCGTGCGGCTTGCTGCTCTTTGCTCCGACATAAGCATGCGCGAGTATGGCAAATCCGAGCTCGGGATCCTCATAGAGCAGATGCCGCTCCGGAGTGCCGGGCGGGATGTAGGTCGCGACAAAATTTGGATCCGCCAAAGCCTGCTCCACCAGCCTGCGGACCTGTTCCCGTCCGGGGGTGCCGGGCTGTGACTTCAGGGTGTCGCGGCAGTCTGCAGCAAACTTCTCCAACGTGATGGCCATAGGTGCACCTCCAGCGGACGTTACCGACGATACGGGTAGCAACTGCTCCGGTCGAGGGTCGTTCCGAAATGCTTCGCCAAAGCGGCGATTGCGTCACTGTGTTCCGGATAAGGATCGGCGTTACCTGGTCCGACAATAATGCAGCCGCCGCCGGCCTTTCCCTTCGCGGGCAGCATCGCGGTGACCAGCGCATTTCCGTCCGCGTCGCGCAGCGTCAGGAACTGTGGCATCGCGCGTCTGATATGGGCTTCCTTGTTGATATCCTGCTCGATGAACACCGATGTCGTGGGATGAAACGCGTCGGCGGCGCGTTCCCGCTCCCGCCGGTAGTGCTTTTCGACCGCGTGCCGCATTTCCAGCAACTCGGCGACGGCTTCGCCTTCCGTGACAAGGCGGAACCAGGTGAGATTGTGCGGAGCGTCGCAGACATACTCCATGCGCGGACCTCGTGGCTTGGATTGGTCTGAAACCGCAGCATAGAATGAAACCGTCCGTCGAGCAAACAGGCGGCGCGATAGGGGACCCGGGATGGCGGATACGTTCGATTATGTGATTGTCGGCAGTGGGGCTGCAGGTTCGGTTTTGGCCAGCCGCCTTACCGAGGACCCGAGCGTCACAGTTTGCGTTTTGGAGTGCGGACCGCCGGATCGCCACCCCTACATCCACATTCCGGCGGGCTTTATCAAAATATTGTTCAACCCGACCTACACCTGGCAGTTTCAGACCGAACCGGGCGAGGGCATCAACGGTCGCCGCATCCCCACAACTCAGGGGCGGACGATAGGTGGGTCAAGCTCGATCAACGGGATGATTTACAATCGCGGTCAGCGGGAGGATTTCGACCACTGGGCCCAGCGCGGCAATCGCGGCTGGGGCTATGTCGATATTCTCCCGTATTTCAAGCGGGGTGAACGGCGTCTCGGGGCAGGGGACGACCGGATTCACGGGCGCCAGGGCAGTCTGCCGGTCACTGACAACGACTGGCTGCATCCTGCCATGGAGGCATTTATCGAAGGCGCCCAGGAACTCGGTATGCCGCGCTGCGACGACTACAACAGCGGCGACAATCAGATGGGCGTCGGCTACTTCCAGCGCCTGATTCATCGTGGCTTTCGCCGTTCTGCCGCTCGGGTTTTTCTGCACCCGGCGCGTGCGTGCGGCCGATTGGATGTGCGCACCGGTGCCCGCGCCGCGCGCATCCTATTCGACGGCACACGGGCGATTGGGGTGCATTACGTGCACGATCGCGATCGCTCGGTAAGCCGTGAGGTGGTTGCGCGCAAGGAGGTGATTGTCTCCTCCGGCACCGCCAACACCGCGAAGCTGCTGCAAATGTCGGGCGTCGGACCCGCCTGGCTGCTGAACGACCTCGGGGTGCCGGTGGTCGCCGATCTGCCGGTGGGCGAGAATTTCCGAGACCATTACTCGACGCGCGTCGTTGCCCGCGTGAAGAACATCCGCACGATGAATGAAATGTCGCGCGGCATAGGGCTGATGGGGCAAGTGGCTCGCTGGGCGGTGGGTAAACCGAGCATCTTGGCTGTGGTCCCGTCGATCGTGCATTGGTTTTGGAAGACCGAGGAGACGATGCGCCAGCCCGACATCCAGGGCGTGTTCAGCCCCGCCAGCTATAAGCAGGGGTTCGTCGGGCTGCTGGACGATTACCCTGGGATGACCTGCGGTGTGTGGCAGCACCGTCCAGAGAGTAGTGGTTATGTCCGCGCGCGGGGCACAGACCCATTCTTGGACCCCATCATTCAGCCGAACTATTTGAAGGATCCGATGGATCAGCGTGTGCTGGTCAAGGGGATGCACTGGGCTCGCCAACTATTGCACACGCGCGCGCTGGCGCCCTATTTCGAAGCCGAACTCGCTGCCAGGTCCCGATGTCCATACGGACGACCAGTGGCTGAGCTATGCGCGGCAGTATGGTTCCACGGCGTACCACCTGATCGGCACCGCTCGGATGGGGCCCGTGACGGATAAGACGTCAGTTGTCGACGACGAACTGCGTATCCATGGTCTGCAGGGGATCCGGGTGGTTGACGCATCGATCATGCCGAGTATGCCGTCAGCAAATACCTACAGCTCGACGATGATGATTGCCGAGAAGGCGGCCGACATGATCCTCGGGCGGTTGGCGTTGGCACCCGTCGAGGGAATTGCGGCGTGACACGGAGATTTTGCCGAACACGCATAGCGCGCGGACCTATGGCCGGCTACAGCGGTTATCGAGTGGAGCACGGACTGCCGCGGGGGGCGAGCGTGCTTGGTGTTGCACGGACTCTCAGCGCGGTGGTTACTCAAGCTTGCGGTTCGGCAAGTGCGATACAGAAACGGTTGGAAAATCAGACCTACAGTGCCTCCGATCCATCGCCCATCGGGAGCGGCGCGTCGTGCGTTGATTCTAGAAGTCCACTATCTATCAGGGAAAGAGCGCAAAATGCAGCTCGACAAATCGTTTACTATTGCTGCCTGTGGCTTGATGATTGCCTTTGGCGCGACCACGGGGGTTCGGGCACAGGACACAAAGGCGAAACCACCCGGCCCGCCGCTGGCAAAAACTCAGCCGGGGGCGCCCACGAAGATGGTACTCGAGCCGAAGGCGATGGACTTGCTGAAGGCCGCAAGCGCCCGACTGGCGGCCGCGAAGTCGATGTCGTTCACTGCCGTGGCAAGTTACGAATATCCTAGCCAGCTTGGGCCGCCAATTCTTTACACCGTGCGCTACGACGTCGCCATGCAGCGGCCCGACAAGCTCCGCGTCATCATTCCAGGCGACGGACCGGCATCCGAGTTCTATTACGACGGTAAGTCGATAATGGCCTACGCGCCGGCAGAGAATCTGGTTGCGGTTGCCGATGCCCCCCCGACGATCGACGGCGCGCTGAAGGCTGCCTACGACACCGCTGACATCTATTACCCGTTCACCGATTTGCTTGTGGCTGATCCTTACGCCGCGATGGCTGACGGCGCGATCCTTGCGTTCTACATCGGTCCGTCGGGTACGGTTGGCGACACGAAGACCGAGATGCTGGCATGGGCCAATCGCGACGTGTTCCTGCAGATCTGGATCGGCGTCGACGACAAGCTGCCGCGCCGCGTACGCGCGGTCTACAGCGCGGATCCGCTGGGTTTGCACCATCAACTAGATCTGTCGAACTGGCAGATCGATGCGGAAATTCCAGCGGACGCGTTCACGTCGGAGAAGGCCAAAAGCGCGTCACCCATGAAGTTCGACCGGCCCGCGCATGCGTCCGCGCCACCCGGCCTCAAACCGCTCGGGAGCGCGAAGCCCTCCAAGGCCGGGGCGGCTCAGCCGGTCGCAAAGTCACCATGATGATGAGACAGAATTTCGTGAGACCAATCTTTGTTGTGACCGGAGCGCTGTTTCTGGGTGGCCTGTACCCCCATCCGGCAGGCGCGTGGTCGACCGCTAATCGTTATGGCGGAAGCACAAGCCACACCTATGGGGAGACCAGCCACACGAACGCCTATGGCGGCAGCTCCAGTCATGCTTACGGCGAGGGCACCGAGCACACCAATGCCTACGGTGGAAGCAGCGCGCACGCGTACGGAGGCGGTACCGAGCACACGAACGCCTACGGCGGCAGCTCATATGGCGCTTATGGAGAAGGTGCGGTGCATACCAATGCCTCGGGGGCGACAGCCTATCATCCGCCGGGTTCCGCGGCCTATGCAGGTTATCCCGCCTATCACCCGCCGGTCGCTGTCCCGTATTACTCGGCATCCGGTTGCAACGGCTGCGCGGTTGCTGCCGGTGCTGTGGTCGGTGCGACCGCCGGAATGGCTGTCGGTGTCGCTGCAGCTAACGCCGTCCGAGCGCCGGTATACGCGCCACCCCCCGCTCCGGTCTCGTACGCGGCGTTACCGTCCGGCTGTATCTACCGGATCCTTCCTCACGCCTATGAGTGCGCAGGAACCTGGGTCGCCCCCGCCTATGGTGCGAACGGTGTCTACTACCGCGTCGTTCCGCCGCCGTAGACCGGAGCATCGCTCGGCCGGTTATAGCCCAGGGCGGAGCGCAGGCATCCGCTAGAAAGGGATACGGACGGCGAAGACAACGGCGCGCCCACCGCTTGCCCAGTACGGCCAATCTCGCGACAATCCCTCTAGACAGCCAGAGGACCGTGTCAGTGGCCGGATTCAAAGAGTACCCGAAAAGTATATCGCGACGCGCGATTTGGAGGTAGCGGTCAACGCAGCCGTCACGCTGCAACGTCCGTTGCTGGTCAAGGGCGAGCCCGGCACCGGCAAGACCATCCTCGCGCACGAGGTCGCCGCCTCGCTCGACAAGCCGCTGATCGAGTGGCATGTCAAATCCACCACCAAGGCTCAGCAAGGTCTTTACGAATACGACGCTGTGTCCCGCCTGCGCGACGGGCAGTTGGGCGATCCCAGGGTGCATGATATCGGCAACTACATCGTGCGTGGCAAACTGTGGGACGCGTTTGAGGCGGACGAGCAAACGGTCGTCCTGATCGACGAGGTGGACAAGGCCGATATCGAGTTTCCGAATGACTTGCTCCTGGAACTCGATCGGATGCAATTTTTTGTCTATGAGACACGCAAGACGGTCGAAGCGAAGCATCGACCGGTGGTGATCATCACTTCCAATAACGAAAAGGAACTGCCGGACGCTTTTCTGCGCCGGTGCTTCTTCCACTATATCCGGTTTCCCGACCGCGAAACGATGGAGCGCATCGTGCAGGCGCACTATCCCAACATCCGCAAGGACCTGACGAGGGAAGCACTGAACGTCTTCTTTCAGGTCCGCGAAGTGCCCGGCCTGAAGAAAAAGCCCGCGACCTCCGAACTGCTGGATTGGCTGAAGCTGCTGATGGTCGAAGACCTGCCGGTCGAGGCCTTGCGGACCAACGAAAAGCACCTGGTCATTCCGCCGTTGTATGGCGCCTTGTTGAAGAACGAACAGGACGTGCATCTGTTCGAGCGCCTCGCCTTCCTGGCTCGGCGGGGCGCCTGATGTTTTCGCACCTCGTCCTGGCCTTGCGTTCCGCCGGATTGCCGGCATCCACGACCGAATATCTGACCCTGATGGGGGCAATGAAAGCCGGGGTGGCGGAGTACAGTGTCGAGGACTTCTATTATCTGGCGCGCGCGACCCTGGTGAAGGACGAACGCTATCTCGACAAGTTCGACCGGGTGTTCTCGCAGTGTTTCAAGGGCCTCGAGCCGCCGGAGGGCGTGAAGGTCGAAGATCTGCCGGAAGAATGGTTGCGCAAGCTGGCCGAGAAATTGCTATCGCCCGAGGAAATGCAGAAGATCCAGGCGCTGGGCGGGCTCGACGCCATCATGAACCGATTAAAGGAATTGCTGGCGGAGCAGAAAGGCCGGCACCAGGGTGGGTCAAAATGGATCGGTACGGCAGGGACGTCACCGTTCGGTGCGTATGGCTACAATCCTGAGGGTGTCCGGATCGGGCAGAATAAATCGCGGCATCGGCGCGCCGTGAAGGTTTGGGACCGGCGGGATTATAAGGATCTGGACGATACCGTCGAACTCGGCACGCGTGGCATGAAGCTGGCGTTGCGGCGCTTGCGTCGCTTTGCCAGGCAGGGGGCGGCGACCGAACTGGATCTTCCCGATACAATTCGCTCGACCGCGAACAATGCCGGCAGCTTGGACCTGAAAATGGTGCCGGAACGGCACAACACGGTGAAGGTTCTGCTGTTCCTCGATGTCGGCGGATCGATGGACGACCACATCAGGCTGACCGAGGAACTGTTTTCCGCCGCGAGGACGGAGTTCAAGCACCTCGAATACTACTATTTTCACAATTTTCCCTACGAGAAGGTATGGAAGAACAACCGCCGCCGATTCGAGCAGGTGATCCCGACCTGGGAGGTTCTCCGCACCTACGGTCCAGACTACAAGCTGATCATCGTCGGAGACGCGGCTATGAGTCCCTACGAGATCACCATGCAAGGCGGTTCCGTGGAGCATTACAATGAGGAACCCGGCGTCGTCTGGCTGGAGCGACTGTCCTCACACTACCGCCGTAGCGCGTGGCTGAACCCTACACCTAGACAAAGTTGGGGACACGTGCGCTCGATCAATATGGTCAATGACCTGATGGAAGGCCGGATGTTCCCGCTTACGGTGAACGGGATCGACGAGATGACGAAGGAGTTGAGCCGGTAAGGAATTGTCAGGCTGAGTGTGCGGCTGAAAAGCTTAAAGGGAGCTACGCTTGGGCCGAGAAGGGGGGATCTAGACAAAATGAGCCGCATCGACAGTGCGATCAACATCGACGACCTGAAACGCATGGCGACGCGCCGCCTGCCTAAGATTATGTTCGACTTTATAGAAGGCGGCGTGGAGGACGAGGTCGGCCTGCGCACGAATGCGAATGCCTTCCGTGACCTTCGCTTGGTGCCGCGCTACTACGTCGACACCTCTAAGCGCGAGCAACGAGCGAGGCTGTTCGATCGAAGCTATGCCAGTCCGTTCGGTATCGCACCCACCGGCATGGCGGGCGCATTCCGTCGCGACGCCGAGCTTTACCTGGCGCAGGCGGCGGCTGAGGCCGACATTCCCTATCTGATGTCCGGCGCGTCCAATGCGAC
>CAVYXX010000157.1:0-38608 GCA_963772355.1 uncultured Alphaproteobacteria bacterium
CGCAGTCCTGCCGAAGGATCAGTCTTGTTCTATCCTGCGGCTTGTTTCGAGGACGTTCGCTGTTCCGGTGTATGGCAGACCCTTCGCGGTGGCAGTTTATTCGCATGGTTCTGTCACATCGCTGTGAGAATACCGGGGTGAAAGGCGTGACCGCGCATCGTCAACGAGATCGAAGCGCTCGCCGCATCCACGGACTTCAGCATCCGACAGATCCAGAAGAACATCGCCAGCGGGGATCGTCGGCGAAATCCCGAAGCGTGCCCCCGCCAGCCAGCCCTCGGCCTTGTGACCAGTTTTAAGCGTATCTCGAACCTACCCCATCCCTTCTCCCCGATTCCGATCACGTGGAAATCTCGCATCGCATGTGAATAAACCACCCCGGGCTTCGATCAATGCGAAGGCAACGGTGGCACAGGAGATGGCCTAGGTTCAGGAGGTGGGCCCTGCCGCCGATAGTCCGCGCGAGCGCCGGAAATGGCTCCGCGATCCTGAACCTATCCGGAGCAATTCGAAGTAAACGTCAAAGAGAGTGCATTATGAAACCGCAATTTGTCGCGTTGGCTCTTCTTGGTTCCATACTGATTTCCGTCGAAACTGCGACGGCACAGACTGCTGACGGAACCGAGGCATGTGTTACTGGGCATCGGTTTGAACCGGGGCCGATCGTGTATGGTCACCACCGTCAACCAACATCCGGCGAGATCGAAGCGCGGACGCAGCAACTACGAGCCTGGAGCAAAACGAGTGCTGGCTCCTGCTTGGCTGCGCCGCCCGGCAGCGAAGCAATTATGCTAAGACCGCCCAGCGCGGAATCGCAGGATCGCGTTGTCGAACTTGAGCCGCGTCGTCGCGGAGAACGCAATGAACATTGAAAAACCTTGGCTGGCTCGCTGCACCACTCGGGTGCCAGCCGTTTGTGTGCCGATCACCGCCGCGCTGGAAGCTGGCGGGGCGCATGGCACACCGAACGTTGCGGAGCTCGATGACGTCAAAACGCCCTCTGTTCTACGTCTTCTCCACGGCGTCTATCCATACGGGCGCAAGCACACGATACATGGCGAGAGGCGGTCACCACGCTGTAAGAACGCGTGATCAGCAAGCTTGGGCTTGAGATAGTATTGTAAGCCGGGAAATGGTGGCTCCGCGGCTAGCTATGGGTAGCGTGTAATTTGGCTGCGACTCTCGCTCAGTGCATTGTAAGAGGGGCAAAACCGTAGGTGCGGCGGTCGATCAGGCCGGCCGGAACCGGGCCCTGACGTAGTGATCGAGCGGCTGAACGAGGATGTGCCCGGCGACCTTGAGCCTGCTGCCCAGATAGTCCCAGAGCGCAATGCCAAGTTTGTCGCAGGTCTTGGCAAGGCCAAGAAACGCATCACGGCAATCGCGGCCAGCATCACTGCGTGTTCCGGCGCTCACCTTGCGTCGGGTCACGTAGCAGCGGATGTCGTTCTCCGAACCGTTGGTGTGGAGCGGGATCTCCGACTGCTCCAGCACCATTAGCAACTCGGTCTTGTTGGCATGCAGCCGCTTGAGCAGGCGGTCCAGCGTGACGAAGCCGGTGCGGCGAAGGAAGATACGGTCGAACCGCGCGTGCAAGTTAGCCGCCCGGCGCGCGCTTGGCTTGAGCCGGTAAGCCCTCAGACTGGCGTAGAAATCCCAGATCAGGCCGCGCACCCGCGTCTGCGCGGCGCGATGCTTGTCGGTGAAGGTGTCCAGCTTATGCACTAGGCGCTCCGCGTGGACCCAGCACAGCGCATGCCGACCGACGTTGAACTGTCCAGCATCATCGCTCAGCACCACGCTCTCGCAGAGGAATTTGTGCGCCTGAACGCTGCCCCACACGGCGCCCTCGGTGGCAACCCGCACCGGATCAGGCGTGACGTCCAGGCTGGCGAAGCCCAGCCGGCCGAGGTGCGCCAGCCAGGCGGCCTGATCGGCGAAGCCGGTCTGCGTTTCGGTCGTTAGGCGGGCGATCAGCGGCGCTGACAAGGCATGTTTGCGCATGTAATCATAGGCCGCGTCATTGAGTACGTAATCGGTATGACCGGCGCGTAACAGGTCGAGGAAGTTCAGCCGGCTCTTCGATCCGCGGGTGCCAAACCAGGTGAACCAGTCATTGCCGATTTGCGTGCAAAAACCGTTCTTCCCGGCATGGCGCGCACCGGTGTCGTCCACCGAGACAAACGGCGAGGTCGCCAGCCCGGCGCGCAAAACATCCTGGGCTTCGGTGAGGAAATCCGCTTGTTTGTCGGTCAGCAGACGTTGCAACTGACGCTTCGAGATCGCCACGCCCAGCGAGCCAAGCAGCGCCGCCAGCCGCGGCAGTGTCGACTGGCCTTGATGGTATTGCATCAACACGAAGCGGCGGAGTTCGGGACCAAAATGGCCGTCGATCCCCTCCGGCAGCGGGGCCAAAATCGTCTGGCCATCCGGCGCGACCCAACGTTCACGCTGGTAACAGGTCGCCCGTACTGAAATCTCCAGATCCTGCACCAGAAACGGCTCATGACCCTTGAATTGCGATCCGTCCGGGACCGCGACTTTCACAACCTGATCTTCGATGCCAACCCGCGGTGTCACCTTGCCGCGGAACCGCCGCTTGCCCTCGCCGGGCTTCGCCGGCTCGGTGCCCTTATCCATGCCGCTCGGTTTGATCGTGGGCCGGACCTTCAAGCCTTTCAGCCGGGCAATCTCTTCGCGCTGCTCGGAAGCAGTTTTCTCCAGGGCAGCGACTTTGCTGATTAGTTCAAGCAGCAGAGACTCAAGCTCTGCGCGGCTGGGTTGGGTGGAAGCGGCACATTCGCCAGGAATCGTACGGAGTTCGAGCCGCAGCAAGAGAAAAATGCAGGCGTGCCCGCATTTTTGCCCCTCTTACAGTGCATTGCCTTAACGCATTCAGGATCATAGATATTTTCCCGCGCCTGATTGGCCGCAGGTGACGCGAAAATGTTTCGTCCTATGCACTCGCGGATCGGGTGCGCGGCGCGCGTACAACGCGGGGAATAAACGGCATTGTAGTCCAGTCTTCTCCGTGCTGACCGAAGCAACTCAGCCTCTCCGCATGTGGTTGTGGACCGTTGTCAGGAGATTTGAAGATGATCCTTGCGGCCTTCGCTACCCTGAGTTTTGGTATCGGCGTCGCGAACGCCCAATCCCTCAGCCATGACGCGGCCCCGCAGCAGCGGACCGGTAACCAACACAACTGGCTGAATTGCGGCGGTTAACCGTGCTTTAGTGCTCAAGCAGTTTGGTGGCTCATGTCCTATATGGCCAGGAAACGAATAGCCCTCCGAACGGTCACAACGGCTATCGTCCCGTGTCTTGCTGTGCTGATGATTATCTCCGGCTTGCTGGTCTTCTGGGCCGGGCTATGCGCGCTCTAACGAGACGCCCCCGCCCTCTTTACCGATGGACCTTCCGTTCGGGATCGCTGACCGTGCGCGAGTGCTGGCACACGACCGGCGCCCTCACAGGACGAAAAAGATTTGCGTCGCATGCGAATAAACCACCCCGAGCCCCGATCCATACTAAGGCGACGAGCCAAAGGAGATCGCCATGGATTTCGACAAACGAGATCGAGAATGCTGCCGTCGCGCAACGCTGGGGGCTTCACGTTCCTGCATCCCCACATGCAGAGCACGGTGGTGGTGACGTGCACGGGGGCGGCGTTGCGATGAGGGTCGGCAGCCGCGTGCTGGGCTACACGCGTGCAATGCAGGCGGTGCACTGGGGCACCGTGGCGCTGTTGCTCTGCGCCTATTTGGCGGCCTGGATGATCGATGGCGCTTCCAGCCCGGCGGAGAAGGCCTGGCTGATCGTGCTGCACAGGTCGTTCAGCGTAACGATCCTGTTGCTGACCTGGGTGCGACTTGCCTTCCGCCTGCACACCCGGGTTCCACCGCTGCCAGCCGACCTGCCGGCAGTCCAGCGCCTCGCAGCACGCGCAAGCGTCATTACACTCTATGCGGCGCTTATCGTGCAGCCCTTGCTCGGCCTGGCCGCGAGCATGCTGCATGGCGGCCGCTCCATGCTGTTCGGCGACGTCGTCCTGCGCCCATTATTGCCCGTGGATAGGGCGCTTGCTCACCAAGTCTTCTACCGGGTGCACGCCTGGACTGCTCTGGTGTTGCTGGCGCTGATCGGTCTGCACGTTACGGCGGCGCTTTACCATCACTTCGTCCGAAAAGACGAAGTGATGGCCGGGATGCTGCCGGCGGTGCAGCGCCTGCCGCGGCCTGCTAGTCTTGCACCGGGATAGGTGCGGCATGTTGGACGCGGCGGGCCATGAGGCGGGTCCCCTGACCGAGCAGGAGCGTGGTATGACCTTGCCAGGCCCGGGGGACTTCGAGCAGGTCGTACTGCCGCATCTCAATGCGGCACACAACCTGGCCCGCTGGTTGGTGGGCGATGCCACCCTGGCCGAGGACGTCGTGCAGGACGCGGCGCTTCGCGCGTTGAGCTATTTCGGCTCCTACCGGGGCGGCGACGGGCGCGCCTGGCTGCTTCGCATCGTGCGAAACGCTGCCTACGGCGCGCTCGCCGCGCGACGGCGCAGTGGCGCAGCGAGTCTGGACAACGCGGGTCTGGCGGCGGACGGTGAGTTCACGGCCAGGCAAATCGCCAACTCGGCAGACGACCCGGAGGCGGCGCTTGTCCGCCGCGAGGGCTTCGCCCGACTGGACCAGGCACTGGCGGCGCTGCCAGCGGAGTTGCGGGAGTGCCTCGTGCTGCGCGAACTGGAGGAGCTCTCATACAAAGAAGTTGCGCACATCACTGGCGTGCCGATCGGCACGGTCATGTCGCGGCTTTGGCGTGCACGTCAGGCCTTGATGGGTAGTCAAGCCAAAGGAGGGACAGCATGAAAGCCGACGACTGGACGACGATGCGGCTGCTGATCCAGGCCGACGTGGACGGCGAGCTGGCGCCAGCCGACGCGGCGGCGGTGGGAACTCATCTCGAACATTGTTCGACCTGCGCCACGTTGCAGGCGGAGCTCGTGTCGCTTTCGAGGCGCATGCGCCTCGAAGTGCCCTATTACCCAGCACCGGACGAGTTGTCGTCAGCCGTGCGAGCACGCCTCATCGCCATGGCGGCGCCTGCGGAACAAGGTCCAAGCGGCGCGAACGATAATCGTGTATTCTGGCGGCATCGCCTGCCCCGACCACGATTGGGACAGGTCGTACCCTTCGGCGGCGGCTTCGCGTTAGCCGCCTGCCTGGCGCTGGTATTCCTCTTGCCGTCTGCCACCGGTCTCCCGGACGCAGTAGTTTCGGACCACATCCGGGCGCTGCAGCCTGGCCATCTGATGGACGTGGTGTCCACCGACCAACACACGGTCAAGCCCTGGTTCGACGGGCGCGTCAACTTCGCGCCCCCGTAAAGGACCTCAGGGCAGAAGGCTTTCCACTCGCCGGCGGCCGTCTTGACTACCTCGCCGGCAAGTCTGTCGCGGCATTGATATACCAGCGACGCCAGCATGTCATCGATCTGTACGTATGGCCGGAGGGTGGCCATTTGGACCATGGCCCTACCGAGGGTAGCCGCAGCGGCTACAACTTCCTACGCTGGAGCCAGGATGGGATGACGTTCTGGGTCGTCTCCGATCTTGGCGCCAACGAGCTTGCCGACTTCGTAAGGCTCTGGCGAACGGACAAGGCTGTTCAACCTTCTCAACATTAGCCACTGAGCAGGTATCGAGTTCAACGATAGCGGTTGCGCGTCTGAAGGCGTACGAGGCGTTGCAGGTCGGGATCTGAACGCCCCGGACGCCAGCTCAGTCATACACCACCCGCCGGGTCGCGTATGAGCGACCCGCCCAAACCCTTACCAATCGTCAGACTACCTGAGCGGGCCAGCGGGCAACCGTTACGCCGGAGGCGGATCAGCGGTGGTCTTGGGGCCGGGCATAATTATAACTCCGATCGTCTTCGCCATTTCATCCATGACTTTGCGAAACCGGGGGTTTAGCTGGTCCCTGCCGATGCAGTGCATCACACGGACATCATCGTTGAAGTCGTCGCATCTGATGGGCTGGGCCACTGGAACTGCCGTGAGCCCGATATGGGCAAGCATTCAAGTCCTGCTGGTCGCCCGTCCCGACAGAGCACATAACCATTCCTCGCCGGGCAACAGAGCCGTCCCCAAGTGCTATTGCGAGCGTCGCGGCAGCGGCAGCCAACTGCGTGCCTGGACGACCATTCGCACGGTATGCGGGATGCACGACCCAACGCCCGATCTCGACAGTGTCTGAGCGCTGGGCTCCCTGTTGATGGAGCACTTCCGAGAATGAACTCCTCGCCAAGGATCCTTTCAGTGACACAGGCAGGACCATTCGCGGTCAAGCGATACACCCGGATACAGCCAACGAGCCTCGGTCCGTCGTATGCCAGGACGTGGTGGGCGTAAAGGTCAACCGGATCAGGGTCAGAGAAGCACTCATCAGTTCGAAAATGCGGTCGTCGACCGCCCGCGAAGAAGATCGATCCACGCAGCGTTCTGACCTCGTCGAGCCAATTCGGCAGCGACAGATCTCCCGAATCACACGCCTTCTCCAGAGGCGCGCGCACATGCCATGAGAGCGAACGGGAACGCGCGGACACCAAACGTCGGCTGTTTCGGGAAGCGTGTTCGGCGAGCTCCTCACATCCGCGATCATCATAAGGTCGTGGCCCGCTTCGGCCCGAGCGTGCCCGCGCAACGCACGTGCCAGCTCCGGAAGTCCAATAGCGGCGCAGCGTTCGGCCGCAGCGCAGATCCAACCTTCGACGGGGGCTGTCATCCTCGATCCAAGTGCGGAGAAATGCAGCAGGAATGATTCCAAAAAGGCGGCATCTTGGCTTGACTGTATCGCTCGCACGCCGGGGCTGGCCGCGAAACGTTCGCGCGCTGGTGCGAGAAGGCGCTCGTATTCATGCAGATCCATCGTGACTTCCTTTATCATGCGTCTTCGTTAACTTCGTCCCGGCGGGCGGTGGGCGCGACGTAGTACCGCTTTGTCCCGAAAGCGGATCTGATGATGCAGAGCCGTTGCGACGTGCATTCGCACGACGCCAACAGGAGCGGGCCGCTGAATCACCGCAGCGACCACTTCCGGGCGTCCGCCCTGGGCTTGTCGCACGGTTCCACTGGATCAGAATCCACCCGCGCTATAACGGCCCGCGCGCTCGACCGGATACGCCACTGGTCCAGCGGCGCTGGTTAAGGCGCCGTCTGTGGTTCTCACGTGGCCGATCGTTGATCACTTCGACCCAAGTCCGAGCGTCGTTCGCGCTGTCCATACTATCCGAAGCGCCGCCCACAACTGCTCGGTCTCGGCGGCCGCGCCCTTCGCTTCCTCGCGCGAGATCAGCGCCTCCCTGGGCTCCTCCTGGAATGCGGCCAGCAGGTGCGAGGCGAAGTCCACGTTCTGTTCATTTTCGACGGGCTCTCGTTCGTTGGAGCTATGGCCTGTGTCGGTGACGATTGTGCCGGTGTTGGCAGGCGGTGGCGATGTGCCCGCCGGCTCATGAGCGAGATCATCCGGCGCGTCAGCGTTGCTGGTTGCGGCAAAAAAGGTGGCGAGCACGACTTTAGACATGGCGCGGTTCTCCTGCCCCGGGGAATTTCGGCGAGTTTTGCAGGGAAAAGACCGGGCTGTTCGACGATTTATTCTCAGAGACCTGATCACTGGCCCCACCGAGGGCTGCGCGTAGGGCCCTGCATGATCTTGCTGGGCCTGGTTGGGAGCATGCTGGATCAGCATCTCGCGGTATTCGGCCGACCAAGTGCCGGGTGTTCCGATACCGACACCGGTCCAGCAGCAACGCCTCGGGACATGGGGTGGCCGGTCCAGTCAAGATCAGCCGGCCCGTGTTGGAAGAGCTGCTGGCCCGAGCGAGTGTCTTTCAGCCAGTCGAGAACGCAGTTGCGCACGATGATCAACAGCAAACACCTGGAGATTGTCCCCCGGGACGTGGCGTCCTGCTCGAGTGTCCCCAGCGTCGGCTGTATTTCCGTCAAGCGAGCGGGCGAGGCGGAACGCCGCATTCAGTGCGGCATCCTCTGCAGTTCGAATTGCTGGTCCGGATACTGTCGCCGATAGTTGCATGCTGTTGCGAAGCAATCGTTGGGTCGTCGGATGGGAACGAGGAAAGGCGTGAGCAGCAGGCTCTGCCCGACGAATTGTCGATGTCCAGCAACGTCTCCGTCAATCTGTAGTTTTTACTCTCGCCCCCTAGCCTTATCCCTGCCCAAAAATCTTTTTCTGCTGTGGGAATATCCGCCCCCGTCGCTCGGTAATGCATTTAGGCCAGGTCACCCAGATCGGGCCCTAATGGAGCGCGAGCATGAGTATCGACACATACAACGCCGACCGGCGAGGATTTCTGAAATGCATGACCTGGGCGGGCAGCGCGATGGTCTGGACCATCGCCGGCGGCATCCCGCGGGCGCGCATTATCGGGCAGGCCGAGGCGGCCGAGACCGGCTTCACATTCGCCCAGGTCAGCGACAGTCATCTGGGCTTCAACAAGCCCGTGAACACCGACGTCGCCGGCACTTTTCAGGAGGCACTTGGTCATGTAACTTCGATGGAAGACAAGCCCGCCTTCCTGATCCACACGGGCGATATCACACATTTTCGAAGGCCGAGCAGTTCGACACCGGTGCCCAATTGCTGGGCGCGACCAATCTGCAGGTCTACACCGTGCCCGGTGAGCACGACATCCTGGAGGACAACCGCAAGAGCTACCTCAATCATTACGGAAAAGGCACGCACGGCGACGGCTGGTACAGCTTCAATGCCCACGGCGTGCACTTCATCGGTCTGGTCAATGTCGTCAACCTGCAAGGGCAATGGACTGGGCGATCTCGGCCACGCGCAGCTTGAATGGCTGGAAAACGACGTAAAGGGGTTGTCGGCCAGCACGCCGATCGTGGTGTTCGCGCATGTGCCGCTCTGGATCGTCTACCAGGACTGGGGCTGGGGCACGAAGGACGGCGGGCAGGCGCTGACTTACCTGAAACGATTCGGATCCGTCACCGTACTGAATGGCCACATTCATCAGGTGATGCAGAAGGTCGAGGGCCACGTTGCCTTCCACACCGCACGCTCGACGGCGTTTCCGCAGGGCGTGCCCGGGGTCGCCAAAGGTCCCGGCCCGGCGCCGGTGCCGCCCGGCGAGTTGAAGAACTTACCTGGGCACGACCCAGATCAGCCTGGTGACGACGAAATCGCCGCTCGCCATCGTCGATACACCGCTGGCCGGCTGAACGGAGAGGCTTCCATGTTCGAGTTTTAAACCGGGCGCGTTTCAACGGCGGGCTTCTGCTGTGCGCCTGCCTGATTGTTCCGGTAGTTCCGCTCGCTGGTCCGACGATGGCGGCCCAGCTCAGGATCGACAACTTCAAGTTTGGGCCCGAGAAGCTAACCGTCAGCCAAGGGAACCGAGGTGACCTGGACCAACCAGGACGATATTCCTCACAGCATCCTTTTGACCGCTCTCGGGGTACGTTCCAAGTGCTCGATACCGACAGCGCATTTACTTACAAGTTCGAAAAGGCTGGGACTTTTCCCTACGTCTGTGGCCTGCATCCGTTCATGCAGGCCAGGTCGTGGTAAAGTAGAGCCCGGGTTTTAGTAGCTTGTTGATCCCCCGGGGTCGCAACGAGATGATTTTCGTTGCACCTTCGGACAGGGCTTCGTGAGTGACGGTATAAGGTCGTTGCCCTCGCAAGCCCGCAGGTGCGCAACGTGAAGGGCACCGTGACTTCGCAGATGCTGGTCGTCGACATCGCCGAGAAGCAGGATTCTTTCACCGCCTTGACGATTGCGCTCGGTAAATCCGGCACGATTACGCTTGAGCTCGCTAGCGCCGGAGTGCCGACGGTGGTGGCCCATAAACTGAGTGCGCTTTCAGCCTGGCTGATAAGCGCATGGCGCTGATTCCTTTCGTGAGCCTCGTCAGCATCGTGGCCAGGAAGGAAATCCTGCCCGATCTGCTGCAGGAACGTTGCACTCCTAAACGTATTGCGCAGGAGCTGAAGCGCGTTGCCCAGCCCGGTATAATGCCTGAGCAGCGCCAGCAATGCCTTGAAGCGCTGCGCGGGCCGGGCGTGCTCAGGCCCATGACGCCGCCGCCGTCGTCGTTAAGTTATGGTCTTGAAAATAATATGGGTGTTTCGCGGCCAGGAGAAGGGTGATACCGATGCGGCTGCTGGCCCACTTGCTCAACCGCTTCATCCGCCACGGCGAGCTGCGCCTGATCGCAGCCGACGGCTCGGTGCACTCGTTCGGCGGCCACGGCCCCGGTCCGACCATCACCGTCCGTCTGCACGATCCCCGGCTCTACATCAAGCTGTTCCTCAACCCCGAGCTGCACGCTGGCGAAGCCTATATGAACGGCACGCTCACCTTCGAGGACGGTTCGGATGTCGGCGACTTCATGGAGCTGTTCGCCGCCAACCGCGGCGGGCTCGCGGCACATCCGGGGCAGATGCTGCTGCGGCGCTTGTGGCGCGCCGCCGAGAGCTGGCACCAGACCAATCCCGCGACAGCCGCGGCGGCCAATGCCCGCCACCACTACGACCTCTCGACGGACCTCTATCGCATGTTCCTCGACGACGACCTGAACTACTCGTGTGCGGTGTTTGAACACCCGGCGACCGACACCCTGGAACAGGCGCAACTCCAAAAACTGCAGCGTGCGACGGCGAAGTTGCGGCTGCGCCCAGGCATGACGGTGGCCGAGATCGGCTCCGGCTGGGGCGCCTTCGCTATCCACATCGCTGCGACCACCGGGGCGCGGGTGACCGCCATCAACGTCTCGCCCGAGCAGCTCCGTATCGCCCGCGAGAACGCCGCGGCCGCGGGCGTCGAGGGGCTGGTCGAGTTCCGGGAACTCGACTACCGCGCCCTCGAAGGCCGCTTCGACCGGGTGGTTTCCGTCGGCATGACGGAGCATGTCGGTATCGGCCATTTCGACGCTTATTTTGGCAAGATCCGCGACTTGCTTGCCGACAACGGCTTCGCCTTCGTGCACTGCATCGGCGGCATGCGGCCGCCGGGAAGTGTGCCGTCGTTGTCCGAGGTGTTCGCCGCCACCGAACGATCCGGTTTATGGGTTGCCGACATGGAGGTGCTACGGCTGCACTACCACTACACGCTGCAGCACTGGCGCCGGCGCTTCGCGGCCAACCGCGCCCGTGCAGCTCAACTTTATGACGAGCGCTTCTGCCGCATGTGGGAATACTACCTTGCCGCCGTCGATGTCGGTTTCTCCAACGGGAGCAACACGGTGTTCCAGCTATTGCTGTCGGCGAAGATCGACGCGGTGCCAATCCTGCGCGGCTAGATCGTCTTCGATCTCTGCGTGGTGGCACGGCCGCGCGCCTGTCAGACAAGATCCTGATCGCGTTCCACCACTCATGCGATCAGCGGGACATCGAAATTTCTGCCGAAGCCCCGCCCGGAGAGAGGCGGAACCTTCACTTTCGAGCCAACTCTTGGGCACAGGCGGCAGTACCGCCGCTCGGCGGTAACGCCGGCAGCTATCGCGGCCGGCTCCAGGCCTGGCCAAAGCTGAAGAGCCTTGCCGATCGCAACCTCGGTCCGGAAAGGTCCTAAGCGACTGGCCGATGACGCGGATAGCGCCAGCCGCGGCGATTGAGCGACAGGGAAGCGGGGGGCATGCAAAGGTCGCTTATCAAGTGTGATGCCCAGCGCCCTTGGCAGCCCGATCGCTGGGAAAGGGTGATCCGATTCCGCCAGCCAGGCCAAGCACCCAGCTTAGGAGCCACACAGGATCCTAATGTCGGAACGCTTTGCACCTCTCAGCCATCCGTACGGCCGAAGCCATTTCGGCCCGCACGGTTTCTTCAGTTCCGGAACCGATAAGGGTATCTGAAAACTTAGGCGATTATGCAGTTGACATAGTCCGGATAGGCAGGTAGGGTGTCGGTCAGGAGATAGTGATGACCGATCTTACCGACCCGATGTTTCATGATGACGACGCAGCCCGCGCGCATTTTGAATCCATCCTCTGGCCAAATGGTCCGTTCTGCCCGCATTGCGGAGCGACTGAAGGACTGACGCGATTGCAGGGTCAGAGCCATCGGTCAGGACTTTTGCAGTGCAATGCTTGCAAGGGACAGTTCACTGTCACAAACGGTTCTATCATGGAACGCAGCCACGTTCCACTTAGCAAGTGGGCTTTGGCTTTCCACCTGATGGCGGCATCCAAGAAAGGCGTCAGTGCGCATCAGCTTCATCGGATGCTCAAAGTCAATTACCGCACGGCTTGGTTCATGGAGCATCGTATTCGCGAGTGCATGAGCAACCGGGCAGACACCACCCCAATGGGCGGAACGGGTGCGATCGTCGAGGTTGACGAAACCTTTATCGGCAAGAAGAAAGGCGTCCCTGTGCGGCGCGGCTATGCCCACAAGCACGCGGTGATGACTTTGATCGAACGTCGGCCGGAGGGGGCCAAATCACGCTCGTTCCACGTCTCAGGAACATCAGCCGCCGATCTGCTTCCGATCATCAAGGCACATGTGAACAACGGCTCGCACATCATGACCGATGAAGCTGGGCAGTATGCCAATATCAACAAGCACTTCGCTGGACACGACTATACCACCCATAGCAAAGGCGAGTATGTGCGGGACGGCTACATCCATACGAACACAGCAGAAAGCTATTATAGTGTATTCAAGAGAGGCATGCAGGGCATTTACCAGCATTGCGGCGAACAGCATTTGCATCGCTACGTAGCGGAATTCGATTTCCGTTACAACAATCGCGTGCGGCTCGGGGTTGACGATACAGAACGGACCCATCGGGCGATCCGTGGCGCTCAGGGCAAGCGGCTTATGTATCAAGAATCTGGTTCACGACCCGCGCCCTAGGTGGCCAACGGCGTATGAGATTTGCGTCGCTGCGATTGAGACGTGGCTTAACCCTTTATAGGGAGCATATCTCTTGCTCAATGATACTGACTTGTGGCCAGTCCCGCGCCCGAACTGCGGACAGATAACACCTAAGCAAATCGGTTGGCTGAAACAGGCTGTCAATATCACCTGCGACCATTGTGGGGTCGAAAGGCATTTTCATAACGGCGCATTTATTAATTTGATTGAGAACCTCAAGAAAACCGTTGATACAGTCGCTCGGACCTCGATTTTCACGGAAAAGTATCCCTAACTCTGTCACAGTGGCGCGCAGAGAACCGGGAGATAATGGCAATTCAATCTCTGTATCATGATTTATGAGCAAGTGGACGTTCCTTCTCAAGCGAGCGTCGCTGGCGTTGGGCTTTCCCCTTGGGTGTCTGCGGTCTAGGCTCGGCTTGTTGCGACCGAGGGGGGGTCGTTAGGGCGCGACGGATTGCGGCGTCCCTACGTTGGGCGATTTCTTCCGGGCTGAATTCGTCAGGTCGGTGTTCTGAATTGCGCATGGAAGTAGGATAACATGGGTGATCCATCGTCAGAACCAGAATTTGAGGCCGATGTTCGTGATATAGAATCATTGCATTACGCAACAGTCGGTAGAGTGATCACAGAATGGTCGTGGTTCGAACTGTGGCTCGATTATAAGACCATAGAATTGGGCAAAATTCAATTTGAGGTAGGCTTATGCGTCACTGCGCAGATTGCAGGATCGTCACGCAAATTAGACGCTTATATTGCTCTCGCCAGATTTCTTGGCGTCAAAAAAGAACTCCGAAAGCTAAATAAATTCGCAGAGGCCACAAAGTCTCTAGCCGAAAAGAGAAACAGAGTAGTGCATGATCCTTGGCTTGTAGACAAATATGCTCCAGCAATGAGACTAGAGGTCACCGCTAGAAAATCTCTCAGCTTTCGTATGATTTCGGTCGAAATGCCTGAACTAGAAAAGCTCAGCACGGATATTACTCAACATACATCTCTGTTTGAGAAGATCCATGCCTCTGTGTTGTCAGAACTGAATACATAGCCAAAAATGCCGCTCGCAGCATCTCGGCAGCTACGTTACTATCTGCGTCGCGAAGGCCCAGCCAACGCGCGCTGTACTCTTCCATTCCCGCCTCCACCATCTCCGGAGTAACCTCAATCTCATTCGCATCCAGCGCCGGCCTGTCGATCACATTCATGTCACTATCCTCTTGCTATGTCAACTGCATAATCGCCAAAACTTACCGGTTCCCCGACGCAGCACTAGGAACCGCACCGCACCACCGACTTCCTTCGGCCCCTGGACAAGCAGCCGAAAGCCGTAGTTTTCCGCCAAAAATACCCCCGTGCGCTGTGTCCGCCAAAGATCGTTATGAGCCATAAAGGTTCTCGCAACCACCACCAAGCCAAAGGTTTTTTCGTCGTAATATCGCGAGAGACAAGCATACGTCCGGCCACACAAGATGTCCGATACTGCGCACCAACATCCCGATCTGGATCGCGCCGAGACTTCCTCCGGCGACGAAGACAAATGCCGTTTCTCGCGGTCCGAGTAAGAGAAGCTCCTTCCGATCCCCCATCGAGGCGCGGGTCACCCAACTCTGCGAGCGCAACACCCTGGGTCAGAAATCGGGCCCGTTGGGCGGTCTCTTGCGCCATGTTTTTCATCTCCTTGAGTTGTAGCGTCACTTTTCAGCGCAGCATCGACTAGCGATTAAGCCCCGGCGTGCCGTAGTCCGCCACGCTGAGTCCTGCACCTACATTCGAGCGCGTGGTGGCGGTCGATGCCTTTCTCTTCTTCGATCACCATGTCAGTTCTCCTGTTCGGTTCCGCGCCGATCGGAGAGTAAACTCGGCGCACCCCCTGTTTATTCTCGGTGCGCGAAAAAATTTCGGTGCACTCTCGCTGGCGGCATCAGCTTGACAGCCTGGACGAAGCGAGCCAATGGACATCGGTCCGCGCGACGAACGCCATCGAACGTTTGCACGAAGAATTCAAGCGGCGGATAAAAACGCAAGCCTTCCTGCCAAACGCCGAAACCGCCGCTTTGGACCTTGCTCGCCTCAGCGCAAATCGTCACGCGAAACGTCGACGGCTGGCAATATCTCTTCAAAAGGGCCTTCGCACGAATTCATCGACCTCGTCGCATGATCCGATGCCCTCAAACCGCCAGTGAAAGCCTCAGATCAATTCCAACACCAATCGCCGGCATCAAATATTTGGCGGCCCAAACGAGTCTTTATCAGGAGCAGGACGTACCCGCGCGCAAATCCGTCCCTCAACGGCCTGTTGGATCAGGTGCGCAGGAAACCGCGAACCGGAGTTCAATTATGAGCGAAAATCTCGATGGCGCGGGACGCCGCTCTCCCGGTCCGAGGCTGCTCGTGCGTCCCCTCCTGCTTTTCGTTGGCAGCGCGCTTGTTATCGGCCTTGTGGCGAGCCGGACGGATGTGCAGCCCTACAAAACACCATTTTTTCGCCTCTTCTTCAGTGACACGTTGCATATGAAGGCTTGGCTGACGACGGCCGCATTGTTGCTGGGATTGGGTCAGCTGCTGACGGCAGCACGCATTTATGAAAACCTGCGTTTCCCGCCAGAAGGCCGCCTCTATCCCCTGCTGCATCGCTGGTCCGGGCGGGCGGCCATTCTGCTCACTCTGCCGGCCGCTTACCATTGCATCTTCAAGCTCGGTTTCGGGACATATGATGCCCGCGCCTTTATTCACTCGTTGTTGGGCGCCTCTTTCTACGGCGCCTTTTTCGCCAAAGTCCTCATAGTCCGCACAAGCGGCTATCCCGGCTGGGCGCTGCCTATGGTGGGAGGGGTACTGTTCGCCATTCTTATGGTGGTGTGGCTTACTTCGGCGTTTTGGTTGTTCGGCGCCCTTGGTGTGAGCCTATAAGCTACGCGACCAGCTGTCGCATGAGAAATTCCCCCGGACTGGGGCACTGCATCCGACACGGCAGACCAAGGGATGCTGACAACCATGATGACCGCAGCCTTGCACAATGAGAGTGTTCCCTGCCAATCGTCAGGCGGAGCGATGGCGCCTCGCGATAGCGGCACTACACAGGTTGGCCTTGTCGTAACCTCGCTGCCAAAAGTGCCGATCTGGAAAGCACGTTATTTCAATGTGTTGTAACCTGGTGCGCCGGATAATATTGCCTCCTCGACGTCCGAAATGGATATCGGGGTTTTCTAGCGGGACTGGCGTCCCCACTTGATGCGCTGCCAGTATCATCCTCTGGTTCGACTGGGCAGCGACCATCCTCTCGTCCCGACCTGCACACGCCCCTCCAGCGCGCACAGTGACGGTCCAGGATGGCCACCGGCCATCGCGCAGCGACGCGCAGCGTCCTGGAGGGTCGCGAGCACGCTGGCACACTGACGCAGATCGAGATGAGCGGGACGGGTATGGACGCGAATACCGTATTGGCTTTGGGGCTTGGAGTAACGCCTTCGTGGCGACTGGTCGATCAGCGTTTGGAGACCGGCAAACAGCCGCACGAATTACACTTGGAGGTTGCCGCCGACCGCGGCAGCCTGTTTCCCTGCCCGGTCTGCGGCAAGCCCTGTAAAGCCCACGAGTTCGCCGAATTCACTTGGCGGCATCTGAACGTTTTCCAACACCATGGCTACATCACCGCCAAGATCCCACGCACAGACTGCGACGAGCACGGCGTGCTACGGATCACCGCCCCCTGGGCACGCGAGGGCAGCCGCTTCACTCTGTTGTTCGAGCAGGCGGCCCTGATGTTGGTGCGCGAGATGCCGGTGTTGGCTGCCGCGCGCATTATCGAGATCACCGACAAAAGGTTGTGGCGTATCGTCGAGCCCTGTGTCGGCCGCGCCGTCGAGCGCCTGGACCTGCGCAAGCTCGCTGCCGTCGGCCTGGATGAGACCGCGGCCAAGCGGGGCCACACCTACGTGACCGTGTTCATCGATCTTGATCGCAGCGAAAAGCCGGTGGTGTTCGTGACCCCGGGACACGGCAAAGAAACGGTGGTCAAGTTTCGCGCTTTCCTGGCCAAACATGGCGGCTCGCCGCATCGCCGAGGTGGTCTGCGACATGAGCGGCGCGTTCATCGCCGCCGTGGGCGAGAGCTTCGAAAACGCTGCGGTCACCGTGGACTGGTTCCATGTCGTGCAACTGTTCACCAAGGCGGTCGACGAGGTGCGCCGCGGTCTGCTGCCGGCTTCAGGACAACGAAAATCACCCCGGCGTTTGGCGCGTTGGTGAATGTAGCCCCTTCAAAGCCGGCAAAGGCCACCGCGTGCTCAATGCCGGGCCGCCTCATGATGATGTTATGCAGGGAGTTTCGCCACAAGTACGCGCGCGTGCGCGCGTACTGCGGGGAAAACGATGGTAAAGCGAAATATATGTCCTTCGCTGGTCGGCACTCATCGAGCTGGCGCGCGCCGAAGCCTGAGCCGCCTGCGCAGTCACATTTGGCTGGATAAATAATTGACAAGATTAGGTGGGGACGGGCGTGGTTCAAAGGAGGGTTACACGCCGAGGCGTTGGCGCGGCGGCAAGGCTGCCAGACAATGAGCGCAAGGACCCGGCCATTCTGGCATTGGCCCGATCGGCGACGATCACCGATCTGGCAATCGGGCGCGGGGTGAGCCGCAAGTTTGTGTACGCGCAGACGCAGAAGGCTCGTGTCGCGTTGGATGATGCATTTCTGCCTGCGGGCGCAGACGACGTGCTGTTTGAGCTGGCGGTCACCAAGACATGGCTACGCCAGGTGATCGTCGCGTTGCCGCTGATCCGCCACAGCTCCTATCGCGGTGTTGTCGAATTCATGCGTGATCTCTTGGGCATCTCGATCAGCTTGGGCACCGTCCACAACGAGCTTCAGGCCGCCACTCGGAACGCCGTCATCGTCAACGATGCCGAAGACCTGTCCAGCGTTCGAGTGGGCTTGCATGATGAGATCTTCCAGGGGAAGACGCCCGTGCTGGCCGGCGTCGATGCTGCCTCGGCTTACTGCTATTTACTGGTGGCGGCGGAACACCGGGACGCCGACACCTGGGGCATGCATCTGCTGGACGCCACCAAGCGGGGATTAAAGCCGGACCATACAATCGCCGACTGGTGGAGAATCTCAATTCGCGACTGCGCAATTACTTCACGCTGCGCCGTCATCTGGGTGGGTCGTATTTGGACCTGCTACAATTTTCTTGAACCACCGCCGTTTCATACGCAGTCAACGCGCGGAGCGAACCGGACACAGCCCGCGGGAATTATTGACCGACGAAAGCCATCCGCACTGGTTGACGTTGTTGGGCCTCGGCGCGCTTCAACCCCAGCAAGCGTGATCTGGGGAGGCCGGCCGGCCTCCCGCACACGACAACCCGCCGATCGAAATCCGGCTTCAAAACCCGGCCGTTCCGACGCGTCCGTGTTACCCAAAAATCGCCGATTTTGAACCACGCCGGTCTCGCCGATCATCATGAGCAGTCGGAAAGGTGATCGATCGCCAGAGATCGCACTCGTGCTCAGGCTGATCCGTCAGATGTACCGGCGCGAGCGGATCGTCTTCGGTGCCTGATAGTTGGTACTCCTGCTGCACCGCGAGAACGGTCGCAGGACCGCGACACTCACAAGTATTTCAATCCTGTATCTGAATGTAACCCCACAAATTGATCCGCTCCCGATTGCGATGCACCCACAGTCGCGTATGTTGAAAGCCAATGCGAAGCCGGGTTGTCGCTGGCCTGTTGGGGAGCATGCCGCCTTGGAATTGAGTCGCCGCGGGTTTGTTAAGCTCACCGGCGCCGGTCTTGCGGTGTCCAGTATTGCCGCCCTCGGGTTTACTGCCGCCGGCAAGGCCCTGGCGGCGTCGGTCCGGCCGTTCAAGCTGACGGCGACGACCGAGACCCGCAACACTTGCACCTATTGCTCGGTTGCCTGCGGCATCCTGATCTACAGCCTCGGCGACCGTGCGAAGAACGCCAGATCCAATATCATCCACATCGAGGGTGATCCGGACCATCCGGTGAATCGCGGCACGCTGTGCCCGAAGGGGTCGGCGCTGCTCGATATCGTGCACGCGCCGACGCGCCTGCAATTTCCGAAATATCGCGCGCCGGGCAGCAAGGAGTTCAAGCAGGTCCCCTGGGATTTCGCGCTCGACCGCATCGCCACGCTGATGAAGCAGGACCGCGACGCGAACTTCGTCGCAAAGAATGCCGCTGGGACCACGGTCAACCGCTGGCTCAGCACCGGCATGCTGGCGGCGTCCGCTTCATCGAGCGAAACCTCGTACCTGACCTGGAAGATTGCCCGCTCTTTCGGGATGCTTGTCTTCGACAATCAGGCCCGCGTTTGACACGGACCGACGGTGGCCAGTCTGGCTCCAACATTCGGTCGAGGCGCAATGACCAACACGTGGCAGGACATCAAGAATGCCAACGTGGTGGTGGTGATGGGCGGCAACGCCGCCGAGGCGCATCCGTGCGGCTTCAAGTGGGTGATCGAGGCGAAGATCGAGAACCACGCCAGGCTCGTGGTGATCGACCCGCGTTTCACCCGCACGGCTTCAGTCGCCGACCTCTATGCGCCAATCCGTCCGGGGACGGATATCGCGTTCCTGAGCGGCGTGATCCGCTATCTGTTGGAAAAGGACACGATCCAGCACGACTATGTAAGGGCTTACACCAACGCCAGCCTGATCGTGAATGAAGGTTTCGGCTTCGAGGACGGACTGTTCACCGGCTACAAGGAAGATACCCACAGCTACGACAAATCGAGCTGGGACTACGAACTCGACGAGCAGGGCTACGCCAAAATCGACGAGACCTGGCAGCACCCGCGCTGCGTGATGAACCTGCTGCGCAAGCATGTCGAGCGCTACACGCCGGAGATGGTGTCGCGCATCTGCGGCACGCCGCAGGACAAATACGTGCAGGTCTGCGAAGTCTTCGCCAGCACAGCGGCCCCCGACAAGGCAATGACGAGCCTGTTCGCGCTCGGCTGGACGCAGCATTCCGTCGGCGCCCAGAACATCCGCACCATGGCGATGGTGCAGCTTCTACTGGGCAATATTGGCGTGGCGGGTGGCGGCATGAACGCGCTGCGCGGCCATTCGAACATCCAGGGGCTGACCGATGTCGGCCTGCTGTCGAATCAGATGCCGGGCTATCTGACGTTGCCGCGTGACCACGAAGTCACCCTCGAGGAGTACATGAAGACGCGGCAGTACAAGCCGCTGCGGCCGGGGCAAACGAGCTACTGGCAGAATTATCGCAAGTTCTTCGTCAGCTTCCAGAAGGCCTTCTATGGGGATGCGGCGGGGACCGAGACCGACTGGGCCTATGACTGGCTGCCGAAGCTCGATGTCCCGATGTACGATATCATCCGGGCCTTCGACATGATGGCGAATGGCCAGATGAACGGCTACATCTGCCAGGGCTTCAACCCGATGCAGGCGTTTCCGGACCGCGGCAAGATCCGCCGCGCGCTGGGCAAGCTGAAATTCCTCGTCGTCATGGATCCGCTGGATACCGAGACGTCGCGGTTCTGGGAGGATTTTGGCCCGCAGAACCCGTCGGACCCGGCCAGCATCCAAACGGAAGTCTTCCAGTTGCCAACGACCTGCTTCGCCGAGGAGGACGGCTCGCTAGTCAACTCGGCGCGCTGGCTGCAGTGGCATTGGAAGGCCGCCGAGCCTCCGGGTGAAGCGCAGAGCGACATCTGGATCATGTCTGGGATCTTCCATCGGATGCGGGATATGTATCGCAAGGACGGCGGAGCGTTCCCCGAACCGATCCTGAACCTGACCTGGAATTACACGAATCTCATCGACCCGGACCCGGAAGAACTGGCGAAGGATATGAATGGGCGGGCGTTGGTGGACATCAAGGACGCGGCTGGACCGGCCACACTGCACGCTGGCCAGTTGTTGGACGGGTTCGCTCAGTTGCGCGACGACGGCACCACCGCCTCGGGCTGTTGGATCTTCTCAGGATGTTACACCGAGAAGGGCAACCAGATGGCTCGCCGGGACGCGACGGACCCGCGCGAGCAGGGCATCGCGCCGAACTGGGCGTGGGCGTGGCCGGCCAATCGGCGCATCCTCTACAATCGCGCCAGTGCTAACCTTGAAGGCCATGCCTGGAACCCGAACAAGCCGATCATCGAGTGGAACGGCAGCCGCTGGGTCGGCATCGACGTTCCCGACTATGCCCCGACCACCAAGCCGTCCGATGGGGTTGGCCCGTTCATCATGAACGCCGAAGGCGTCGGGCGGCTGTTCGCCCGCGACCAGATGGCGGAGGGTCCCTTCCCAGAGCACTACGAACCTTTCGAGTCGCCGTCGCCGAATGTGCTTCACCCGAAGGTTCGGACCAACCCGGCGGCGCGGGTGTTCGCTGACGATCGGGCGGTGTTCGGGACCGCGCCGGACTTCCCGTATGTGGCAACCACCTACCGGCTGACCGAGCATTTCCACTTCTGGACCAAGCATGCACTGATCAACGCAATCCTGCAGCCCGAGGAATTCATCGAGATCGGCGAAGCTCTGGCGAAGGAGAAGGGAATTGAGCAGGGCGGCTGGGTCCGTCTGACCTCCAAACGCGGTGTCATCGTCTGCAAGGCGTACGTGACCAAGCGCATCCGCCCGCTGACCGTGGACAGCAAGCCGACGCATGTGATCGGCGTGCCGCTGCACTGGGGGTTTACTGGACAGGCACGCAAGGGCTACGGCGCCAACACGCTGACGCCGTCTGTCGGCGATGCCAACACACAGACACCGGAATTCAAGGCGTTTCTGGTCAACGTCGAAAAGACCAGCGTCCCCGTGGCCTGAAGGAGCAACCGATGGCCGACCTCCAGTCCCAGGACTACATCCGACGGTCGGCATCGACCCTGACGCCGCCGTCGATCCGCGACCACGAACCGGAAGTCGCGAAGCTGATAGACGTCAGCCGCTGCATCGGCTGCAAGGCGTGCCAGTCCGCCTGCATGGAGTGGAACAACTTGCGGCAGGACATCGGCTACTTCGAGGGCTCCTACGATAATCCCCTGGATCTCTCTCCAAGCACCTGGACGGTGATGCGCTTCACCGAGTGGGAGGACGAGAAGGGCAATTTAGAGTGGCTGATCCGCAAGGACGGCTGCATGCACTGCGAGGATCCCGGCTGCCTGAAGGCGTGCCCGGCTCCCGGCGCGATCGTCCAATACGCCAACGGTATCGTGGACTTCATCAGCGAGAACTGCATCGGCTGCGGCTATTGCATCAAAGGCTGTCCCTTCAACATCCCTCGCGTCAGCCCGGTCGATCATAAATCATACAAGTGCACGCTGTGCTCGGACCGCGTCGGGGTCGGGCTGGAGCCGGCCTGCGTAAAGGCGTGCCCGACCGGGGCGATCATGTTCGGGTCGAAGACCGCTATGACGGATTGGGCCGGCGAGCGCGTAATTGACCTGAAGTCGCGCGGCTTCGAGCATGCCGGGCTCTACGATCCGCCAGGCGTGAGCGGCACCCATGTGATGTATGTGCTGCACCACGCCGACAAGCCGTCGATCTATGCCGGCCTGCCGGACCATCCTCGGATCAGCCCCTTCGTCGCCGCCTGGAAGGGCCTGTTCAAGCCGGTGGCCCTGGCAGGCATCGCGGCCGCGGCCATCGCCGGCTTCCTGCACTGGGTGGTCGCCGGACCGAACGAGGTGCAGCCGGAGGATGAGGCGGAGGCGCAGAATCTGCTGCATCCGTCCGATAGACCGAAATGACACATCCCAAGGGCACCCTGACCCGCAACACCACATCGGCGCGGATCAACCACTGGATCACCGGCGGCTGCTTCGTACTGCTGCTCCTGTCGGGCCTGTCGATGTTCCACCCGATGCTTTTCTTCCTTTCGGGGTTGTTCGGCGGCGGCCAATGGACGCGGGCGATCCATCCGTGGATCGGCATCGTCCTGCTGGTCAGCTACGCCGGGCTGATCGTGCAATTCTGGCGCGACAACATGTGGAGCCGGGACGATCTGGCGTGGATGCTCGCGATCCGCCGGGTGCTGGCGAACGAGGAGGAGGGCGTTCCTGAAGTGCCGCGCTTCAACGCCGGCCAGAAGTTCGTGTTCTGGTCGATGGCGCTGCTCGTCCCGGTGCTGTTCGCCAGCGGCATCGTGATCTGGGAGGTCTATTTCGCCGCGTACACCACGATCGGACAGCAACGCATCGCCGTGCTGATCCACAGCTTGGCGGCCGTCGCGGCGATCATCGTGTGGATCACGCACGTTTATGCGGCGATCTGGGTGAGAGGCTCGGTTCGGGCGATGACGCAGGGCTATGTGACCCCGGGCTGGGCGTGGCGGCATCACCGCAAATGGCTGCGCAGCCTAGTGGCGACCGGCTCCCCCGGGCCGCGGCCGCGTGGCTGAGGACTGAGTATGAGACAAGGCGAGGTGGCGTCGCAAGGCAAGTGGAGCGGCCTCTCGGGCGGCGTGAAGGCACCGCCGGCGCTGATCCTGCCCGATCCCGTCACGCGGTTCGATCTTCGCGTCCGGCTTGGTCTTCAGGATGTATTTGGTATAGATTTGCGCCTCAGCGCGATAGCTGGGCAACCAACCCATAGTCCAAGAATACTGCTGGGAGTTGCGCCATTTGTCGGCGCGCGTGCAGCTGGCGGACATATTTACTCCGATACTGGCGACGTCTTTTACGCCAACAAATCCTATGTCTCGCTAACCGCGGAGACAGCGGGGCACAAGAAGATCACTTTTCCTGGCGCAGTCACTGTCTACGACGCATTCAATAACGTATTGCTACAAACCGGCAAGGATACGTACGAATTTGACGCGGCCAAAGGTGATGTGCGTATCTTTAGGGTGATAGCTTTGTCTTCCTAGCCTGACTTATTCACGAATTTACCGGGATCACGCCAAAAGTGCGTAGGGCGTAGCCGTCCTACGCACTGGTTTCAGCGCGAATTCAGAACGGAAATGCCAGGCGTTGGGGTTTTCGGAACGTAGTGATTGCAGGGGCACACGCCCCACCGGTCATGGTCCGGCGGGTTGGAAGCTGCGCACCAAGCCACCGAACAGTTCGGCTTCTGGGCAAGCTGCCGCCAAGGCAATGCGCACCCGCGTCGCGGTTTCACTGATCCGTGCGGCGACTTTGATCAAGCGCATCTGCAGGGTTTTGAATTCTGCGGTGGCGAGTGGCTGTAGCTTGGGGATATTGCCACGGACTTTCAACAGCAGCCAGTAAGCGCCAGTGTGCAACACCAGGCAGACTTGATTGGCCAGTGGTGAGCGGCAACTGGTGCGGTCGGAGGCAAGTTGCGTCTTGTGCAGCTTGATGAAATTCTCCATCCGGCGCGCGCGCAGTACAGTGTCTCGTAGAGCCATTCCGCATTGCCGCCGACCAGGTTGGTCACGACGTAGCGGATGTCGAGACCTTTCGGCGTTGCCTCGATGCGCGCGGCGACGCGCCGCTGGCATCGCCAAAACTTGGCACCGTATCTGACTTCGGTGTGCCGACGCACAGCGTTGGCCTGCGCCTCGGCGCGGCGCAACCAGCCCGCATCAACGGGCGGTTCGGTACGACGCAGTGCAACCAGCTTCGCCTGCGCTTCAGCACGCTGCGCGCGCACCGCGTCGGCGAGCGGTTCCACCATTTGCTCGAGCACGACGTTGCTGGACAGGCCGAAGATGTAGTGCAGGCCGTTGGCCTCGCACCACGTCATCACCTCATGGCGGCCGTAATGACAATCGCCACGAATGGTGATGCGCGTGTGCGGCCAGTGGCGGCGGATACGCCGCACCATGCGCCGCACATGGCCGCGGATCTCCTCGCCGCTCGGCGTCTTGCCTGGACGCAACAAAACCACCATCGGACGGGCGTTGGCGGCGTCATAAACGTGGATTGGCAGAAAACATCGCTCATCGTAATGAGCATGAAACAACGCCAATTGCTGATTGCCGTGCACAACGTCGCAGGTGTCGTCGATGTCGAAGGTGACAGCGGCCGGCGGACGATCGTAGCTGCGGCAATACAGGTCAATCATGGCGTATGTGATGCGCATCACCTCGCGCTGGCTTGGCGCGTTCTCCCATCGCGACACCGTCGGCTGTGAACACAGATCATCGCCACTGTCGGGCAGGCGACCACAGGCCACTTTGAACCCGGGGTCAGTACGCAGAAAATCCAGGTCGTCGCCATCTTCGTAGCCGCAGGCGATCGCCAGTATCCGTGCCCGCAGGATGTCGGTGACGCTATGCGTCACGTAGAGTGGGTTGCGCGGGTCTGAGATCAACGACGCAAGCGTATCGGCGATACCGAGTTGTCGCTCCACCGCGCCGAGCAACAGCACGCCGCCGTCGGAGGTGATGCGTCCGCCGTCGAACGCCGCCACCACCTTCTTGCGCTCAATGGCGGGAAAGCCGAACGGCGGGGGGTTTTTGGGGCCAAACGGTGCGGACATAGCGAAACTCGCGGCGATCCGGTGGACGGGGCGGTAGTGACACCGGATCTATGCGTGGATTCAATGCGTTGTACAATTGCGGTTTGCGAATCGCAGCTATGCGCTGAATAAGACAGGCTAGTGTAACTCCCATCAAGAATGCTCGAAAGCAGTCTTTCGAAGGTCTCCTCTTTTCCGCCACCGACCAGGCCGGCAACGTCGGCACAGCCACCCGCACGGTCATTGTCGGAACTGGCCCCGCTGAGGCATCCGCCACCTCAAGCCCCAAGTCCACCACATCCTCCCCGGACAGCACTTGACCCGCTGATCTTCAATCCACCACGTCCGCGAACGCTCAAAACCCGAATGACAAAGCCAATAACTTAGAGCCCCGCTTCGGCGGGGCTTTTTTCGTGCCCACGACCTGAGCGGGGAGGGGAACGCGCCGGTGGGTCACTGTCGCGCCGCGCCCAGAACGACTTGCCCACATCTACGAGAAGCGTATACTACATACTATGAAAGAAGAATCCGATACGGACAAAATACTGCGGGCAATTGCTGCAATACACGAAACTATGGCAACCAAGGCAGATATGGATAATGGCTTTGCGGAAGTCAATCGCCGTCTCGACAAGGTCATAACACCCCAGCTTGATGACCACGTGCGGCGGATTAAGAAACTGGAGGAAGAAGTCTTTCCCCTCTAAAAAGCTACTCCGTTACCGCCTCAGGATCTCGCCTCCAATCCGAAGACGCCCCGCCTTGCGGGGCTTTTTATGCGACAGACGTCCCACGGCGCGCGACCGGATGTTAGAGCGCAGGGTTGTGTGCTAAGCGGGGATCGGGCCGACGCAGTCAAGGCCCTTCGGGAGGGGGCACCGATGGCAGAGCCAATCGCCAATGACTGGAAGGCGATCCGTGATCGCATGCAGCAAATCACGGCTGAACGATCGGCACCGCTCCGACCCTGTCCACAGTGCGGCGGGCGGGGCTGGATACCCGACTTCTTGGGCGCTCAGCATGCCTCTTCGGTTGGGTTTGGCGTTTGTGACCTATGCCGCAACCCGAAGAATCTACCCCGGCCAGATCCCCAGCGCCGAGGCGGCCCTGGTCGCGGCCACTGACTGGTTGCCTTACCGCAACCCCAGCGACGCTGTCTTGCTCGGCCGCAGAAATCGGCTCAGTGTCCAATTGCCGCGGACGCCCCGAAAAAGGGCGAACGCCGTCGCCATGACCGTCTCAAAATAGAGACAAAGAAAAGCAAACAGCTCCACGAACATTAGTTTTCGAGATCAGCTTAAACCGAAGGAGACTAAGAATGACGAAGTACATCCGCCCGATGCTTGCCGTGGTTGCGACGCTCGCCGCCACCCCGGCCCTGGCCGAGATGATGTCATATAAGGCTGATCTCAAAGGCACCTCGGAGGTTCCCCCCACGACAAGCCAGGGTACGGGCAACCTGACAGCGACCTTTGATACGGGTACCAAGAAGCTCACCTGGAAAGGCACGGTATCGGGACTAAGCGGCAATGCGACAGCGGCTCATTTTCACGGGCCAGCGGAGCCGGGTAAGAACGCGGGTGTGTTAGTACCCGCTCCGGGCGTTACCAATGGCCCGTTCGAGGGATCAGCGACTTTGACCGACGATCAGGCCAAGGCGCTGATGGGTGACCAAGCCTATTTCAATGTTCATACGGCTGCCAACCCGGCCGGCGAAGTGCGTGGACAGGTCGTGAAAGAAGGGCACATGTAGCACCGGCGTTCATGGGGCAGACCCAACATGCGAGAGCGCGAGCCGTTCGCTATGGCGCTCCCGCTTATGCCGGATGGCGGCGGCATGGACAGCCGGACGGCAATGGATACTGCACGCCCCACCGCGAACGCGCGCCGCCAGTGACCTCCAGCGGCTGGCGTCAAGCTGGAGGTTATAACCGGCACCGCTACAAGCAGAGATACGCGAGACCGTGAACACTTACGACGAGTGGTTCAAACCCGTCATCCCTCAATTGAGAGAAACCTGAAGCACGTTCGCCGTTCTCCAGGTAGGAGGCAAACGGCATGGCCGAGGAACCCGGCAAACCGGCAACCAGCGGCGGTCTGGTCAAATTGTGCACCTGGTGTTCCGAGAGAAAGGGCATACCCGTGCCGCAGAGGTACGGATTGCACGAACGTCGGAATTGGGGGCGGATCACGAGGTGGTGGGAATGCCAGGCGTGCGGCAACCGGATACCGGCGGGTGCCGAAACCCCAAACCAATAAATCAGGGTCACACGCGAAGCCCGGTTTACCTGTTTGAGCGGATGATGGCACGCTGACATTTTCGGGTGTGGTGCGAATATGGCTCGATGCGTTGGCGCAGCGGCGATGCCGCCGGAGAGTGACCGCAAGGACCTGGCCATTCAGGCTTTGGCGCGATCGAAGACGGTCAGCGATTTGTCGGCCCGGCACGGTGTAAGCCGCAAATTCGTCTACCAGCAAGCGCACAAAGCCGGTGCGGCACTGGATGAGGTGTTCTTATCTGGCGCGCCGGAAGACGATGTGCTGTTCCAGTTGACCGTCACCAAGACATGGCTGCGCCAGGTGATCGTCGCGCTGACGCTGATCTGTCGCAGTTCCTATCGCGGCGTCGTGGAGTTCGTGCGTGACCTGCTGGGCGTGCCCATCAGCATCGGCACCATTCATCACGTGCTCCAGTTGGCCACTCGGCAAGCGGGTGTCGTCAACCTTGACCAAGACCTGTCCGGTATTCGTGTGGGCCTGCACGATGAGATCTTTCAGGGCGCAAAGCCGGTGCTGGCCGGTGTCGATGCGGCATCGACTTACTGCTATCTCCTGGCTGTGGCGGAACATCGCGACGCCGACACCTGGGGCGTGCATTTACTTGACGCTGCCAGGCAAGGACTGAAGCCTGACCACACGATTGCCGATGCAGGACTAGGCTTACGCGCTGGGCAAAAAGCCGCCTGGAACGATATACCGTGCCATGGCGATGTGTTTCACATCACGCGCCAATACGAAGGCCTCGCCAACACGCTGTCGCGCCTCGCCAAGGGCGCCCGGTCGCGTTGCGAGAAGCTGGAGACCAAGATCGACCGCACGGGTCAGCTTGGTCCGAACGACAAGCTGGCCGTGGAGCTTGCGCGGCAGACCGAGGCCCAGGCACAAGGATTGGCCCGCGACATCCGAACGCTCACCCAGTGGTTGAGCCATGACGTTCTGGCACTGGCCGGGCCAGCCCTTGCCACGCGGCAGGTGCTGTTCGACTTCATCGTCGAGGAGTTGGCGAAACGTGAGCCCGAGGATATGCGGCGCATTCGCCCGCTGCGCGTTGCACTGCAGAATCAACGTGACGATTTGCTCGCCTTCGCCGGCAGGCTCGACGCCAAACTTGTCGACATTGCGCAGGCCCATGTCATTGCCGAGCCGCTGGTGCGTGAAGCCTGCGTGCTGCACCGATCGTCCAGCACCTCAACCGCCTATTGGCAGGGATGGAATCGACTTCGGGCGAAGCTGGGCGGCAAATTCCATACGCTGTTCGACGCCGTCAGCCAGGCTATGGCGCAAACACCGCGCAGCAGTTCGCTGGTCGAGAACCTCAATTCACGACTGCGCAACTACTTCACGCTTCGCCGCCACCTGGGCGGTTCATACTTGGACTTGCTGCGATTTTCTTGAACCATCGGCGCTTCATGCGCAGCCGACGTGCCGAACGCAACGGCAAGAGCCCACGTGAATTGATGACCGGCCAAGGCCATCCGCATTGGCTGACGCTTCTGGGCCTCGGGCCACTTCAGCCCCGCCACGCTTGACCCAGGGAGGTTGGCCGCCTCCCTACCGAACCGCCTTCAAAGCGAAATCCAGCCATCACGGGCCGGCGGTTTCGGCGCGGCATCTGTAACCCAAAAACGGCCTCTTCTGAACCACGCCCAAGACGTGGGCCTTCGCTGTTGCGCTCGCCCTGGCGGCAACGCGCGGTCGTCCCTCCAGACCCGATGCATGATGACGGATAGCTTGCGGGCAACGGCGACCTTGGCCCGACGCATGCCGATCCGACTGGCAAGGGCAAGCCCCCATGTTTTGAGCTTTGACGATCGGGCATCGCGGCTCAGTAAGACATTTGCCGCCTCGAACAGATAGGAGCGTAGCAAGCCGTCGCCGGATTTCGAGATGCTTCCTGCCTTATCGATCTCGCCTGACTGATACCGTCGAGGTGTCAGTCCCCGCGCCATCGGCTTGTGCTTGACCAAACTGAGCACGCTGGCAATATCCGTCCGGTTGGGGAAAGCATAACCCGAGCCGTATCCGTAACGACTGCCGTGTGTCCAAACTACTGGTGGCAGAACAATTGCTGAGGCAAATCTCGATGCCGCTAATGCTGACGATAGTGCCGACAGCAGCTTTCATGATCGCGTCCGCCTGCCAACCAATGCCACTTACTAAGGTGCATGTGGTGACGGTGGTGGAAGACACGACGGTCGGCACGAGCTACAATGCTAGCGAGCTAAATATGCTCAGCGAGCGTTTGGGCAGCAAGCCCAAGCATCCGACTTATGGTTTTTACGTCAGTTCTGTCGTTTATGGCATAGCGGTGGCCATCGGCAATGATCGTGGCGATGTTTGTGCCGGACCCCTCGACATTAAGGTGATAATCACGCTGGCGAGCCGGCACATAGAAATCGGACGCGATATGGTAAGCGACTCGTGCCGATTTCGGCGCGGTCCTCGCGCACTATCAGCATCACGCGGAAGCGGACGAAGCCACATTCCGGCACTATGTGGCGATAGCGACGACGGACCTTAGCCAGGTTCCGCTGCCGAAGCTGCTCCGCAGCGAGAGCGCAGCAGGTCCCAACAGTGAGAGCATAGCGCGTACCTTAGAATCCAACCTCAAGCCTGTCTTGGTGGCCATGGGTACAGCGCGCAAGAAAAATTGGGACGAAGTCGATAGCCCCGCCGAGATTAGGCGCTTGAGAGCGCCCTGCGATCGTCGTACGTGAGACGGGCAGCGCCGCTGTTGAGCCCGGCGAGGCAGTGGAATTTGCCGCCGGCGGTGCCGAGACAATGCATCGGTTGGGCGTTGGAATTGGGTTGACACTCGACCCGGTTCTGATCAGATTCGTAGGAAGGGGCTGACCGCGATCGCCCCGTGAGGCTTTGGCCAAAGTATCGCGTCCGTGCTCCACGCTTGGAGGGGACGCCATGGCTACGCCCGAAGTCATTACTGTCGCACAGCTCAATCGCCTGGTCGGCACGCCCGACGCACCGCTCGTGTTGGATGTCCGCACGGACGAAGATCATGCCGCCGATCCGCGAGCGCTGCCCGCAAGCGTTCTACGCGACCATCAAACTGTCGCATCTTGGGCGGGCAGGTATGCCGGGCGATCTGTTGCCGTCGTCTGCGCCGACGGCCTGAAACTTAGCCAGGGCGTGGCGGCCTGGCTGCGTTACGCTGGCGTAAGAGCCGAATATCTTGAGGGTGGGTTCGGCGCTTGGCGGGATGGAAAAAGAATGCTCATCCGCCCCAATCATAACCGGCGCGAGTAATCGGCCAAACCTGGACAGGTCGGGATTGACGGAGCCACGCTCAGCCGGCGACCGGCGGCCTGACGCCGGTTGAGGTGGACCAGCGCTCCGCCGTCAGCCTCTGATTTGCCGAGAGGGGAGCTACGTCGGCATCAAACCAGGCCACGCCTCGGACCAGCGGTCTGCGTGTGCGACCTCGCGGAGTGGGCGGCGATTTACGTGCCCGAAGTGACCCTCCGGCCACCCGATAGGCATCAGCGCAAAGGTATCGACGTCCTCGGGGATGCCGAGGATGGCCTTGAACTCGGCTTCGATACGAAGGTGATTGGTCGTGATAACGGTGCCGAGGCCAAGGGCGCGGCAGGCCAAAATGATGTTTTGCACCGAGGGGTAAATGCTGGCGCCGCGGATGCGGTCGATATAAATCCGCTCGGCGTCGTAATGCTCGCGCCACGCTGCATCCAAAGCGTCACGCGCGGGCAGATCGCGCTGATGCAGGCAAGGGACGAGCAGCACCGGGGCGTCGCCCAAATGCTCCCACAAATGTGCGCCTGCGATGAGCATGCGCTGCCACTGCCCCTCCGTGAGATGAGCAGGTCGGCTGCGCGCCTTGTAAACGGCTTCGGCGATATCGGAGGCCTTACGGTACAGGGAACCAATCCGCCTCCTCTGTTCCGGGTCGCGGATTACGATGAAGTGCCAATTCTGTGCGTTGCCAGCCGACGGCGCACGCGTAGCGGCGTCAATCACGCGAGTGATTAACTCCTCTGGTACTGGGTCGGGCCGCAGGTGACGTTGGGCGCGGGCACCGTATATGACCTCGAACACGTCATTGGTGGCGGAAATAAAATCGGACATCGGCCCATACATCAAGCGCTTTGAAGTCTGTGAAGTCTGCGGCACGACGCCGGCTTCTGGTAGGGGGGCACTAGCGTGCAGTTTTGAACAAATCGTCTGGTGACCCCAACACTGGGCGACGGATCGCTACCCACGGCACGGCACTGCCCCTCGGGCAGCGATCTTTCCGTTGCCGTGCTTTGAGTGACTGTTCCGATCCAGCAGCAAACCGCCAAGCCGTGCACGACTTGGCCCGCGCATGCAGCAACGTTCTTGTCCTACCCCTGCCCTACCCTTTGCCTGCTGGACAATCCAAAGCGTCGGCCGTGCCGCTGACTTTGTCGGCAATTGCAACGGTCTCGTAGTAGCTGATCCGCGGCTCACATCCGTACCGTGCGCGAATACCCTCAGCCCACGGTCCGAAATAGAAGGCCTCGGCGGCCTCCTGGCTCTCCCACATATAGGCACCCCCGGCGATTTTGCCGTCGCGCCGGCAGAGGAACTGCTTGCGGACGAAGCCTGGGATATACCCCGCTCAGGTCAGAACCCGAAAATCCTTGGGCGAGATGATACGGAAGTTATCCGTTACTTGATCACAATAGGTGTGCCATCTCCTGGGTACTTCCTCGCGCAAGAACGTGAGGATCTCCGCTTTGAAATCGGCGAATGTCGCATGACATCGATTGTGGGTGACATGCTTGTGCATCAACCCCCATAGCCGCTCGATCGGATCCAGATGCGGACAATAAGCGGGGATGAAATGCAGCTTGATCCGGCACCCCGGTCGCATCAGCCAAGCCTGCACCAGCTTGGCGTGGTGGTAGCGAGCATTGTCCACAAACAGATGGATCAACCGCTTGCCCGGATACATCGCCTCGATCGCTCTCAGCAACATGATCATACTGATCGCATTCACCGTTGCCGCCTCGATCATACGGGTCTGGCCGGTCTCGAGATCAATCGCACCGTGAATGTTTAGCCGCTGCCGGCCGCTGGTTTGTTCCACAGCGACCGGCGTGTCTTTCGGCGCCCAGCACCCCACCGGCCGCACCGCATGCGTCGGATGCACCGCATCGCCAAACAGCACCGCTTCATCGTCGCCAATGTGGTTCAACAGATTCTCGTAACTCTTGATAAAAGCCGCTTGCTTGTCAGGGTCCAGCTTGGATGACACTGCTTTCGGCTTGCGATGCTCCATGTCCAGCCGGTGCAGCAGGGCGATCAGCCCAGACCGGCTGTCATAGGTGACGCCGCATTCGGTCTCGATCCAGACGCCAACCTCGCGGGTTGTCCGAGGCAGCGTCTCGGCGATCCAGGTCCTCAGTTTGTCCTGCTGCGCATCGCTCAAGCGGCACGTGCTGCCGTCATAACCAAAACTCGCCAGGCCTTCGATGCCTTCGTCCTTGTATAGCCGATACCAGGTACGGACGGTGTCGTCGTCCAACAACAGGACCTCCGCGACTTCACCGCAACTCATCCCACCATCCAACAACACCAGCGCGTTGGCGCGCCGGGCCAGTCGATGCGCCACGGAACCGTCGCGAGCCAGGTCAATCAGGTCGCTGCGCGATTCGGGATCAAGGAAGCCAGCGCGGATCATGCCAGGACTAGAATCGCGGCAGAACTGATTCGCAAGGGGCTTTTTCGGATTCCTGCAGAGTCAGGGTATACGGAGAAAGTCGGGGGCGATTTTGGCGAAATGCGCGCGGCATTCTTCCAGACCGATAGTGTTTGGCAGGTCGTACAGGACGATGGCGGTAATCATGGGGATGTCTCCTCGATCGGGCGCCGGTGATCAAAGACAAACGACGAATATTGGTTCTCAAGCATGGGGGTGCCGACCGGCGTGAGCAAGTGCGTTTACGCTCTGCCCCTTCCCGTCCGGCCCAGACGGCGCCCGCGGCAGCACGCGGATCTATCGGAGCCCTAAGTGTACGTTCTGGAAGCCGGTTTGGCTCGCTGCCGTCGCTCCAGGAGTCCAATCAGATAGTTGGACTAGCCGTCGAGAAACACGGCGTTATCATGCGTAAGATTCCCCCAAAGACGGGGTAGGGGTGTCATTTTGAAAATTATTTGGCGCAGGTTTTTGAACAATATCTTGCGCACCAGCCGCCAGTGCGCTTGCTCGGTAGCTTGGGCTCCGGGGGCTTGTCCGCCACGGCAGTGAGCCGCCCAGCAAAGTGACATTTTTAGGTTGCCGACAATCTGGCGCGGAAGAAGGAGATCACCGCATGAACCGTCTATTTATCATTGCCGTGCTGGCGGCGATGTCTGGCCTCGCGCACGCCCGGGGAGCATCGCTGCATGCCCGGACGGCGGGGGAACTGGCCGAGTTGTGTGCACAGAAAGGAAAGGACCCTGTGGGGGCGGCGAAGCTGAACTTCTGCCTCGGCTATGCCCAGGGGACGTTCGATTCCGAAGAGAAGCATGCCGCGGGCAAGAAGCTGTTCTGCCTCACCAGTCCGGCCCCGACCCGCGCCGCCACGATGGCCGAGTTCGCAAGCTGGGTGCGGTCATCCGGCAGCACCGGAACACCCTCGCAGGAAGCTCTTCTGCAGTTCATGGATCAGAAATACCCCTGCAAGTAAGGCCGCCACCATCGCGCAATCGCCTGCAATAGTGAGGACCGGTGCAAATCGTGGCCGATCCGGGCACTGACTGCGCCAAATAATTTTCAAAATGACAGGTTAATCGGCGCTGCCGGTGTGTGCGGACCGAAGCCGGGTCGCGCGCTCGCGTATAGACGGGACGAATGGTCGCTCTATCCTTCGCCGGCCCGTTGTGACGGGAGCAGCGCGGCGAGAGCGAGGAGGAAGCGATGCCGTTCGATGGGATTGCTGATCCGGTAGCCACGAAGTCGCTGCAGGCGCTGGAACTCATGGAGGACCGGATCGGCGCTGCCGGTGTGGGCGGACCGAAGCGGGTCACGCGCTCGCGTATAGACGGGACGAATGGTCGCTCATCCTTCGCCGGCCCGTTGTGACGGGAGCAGCGCGGCGAGAGCGAGGAGGAAGCGATGCCGTTCGATGGGATTGCTGATCCGGTAGCCACGAAGTCGCTGCAGGCGCTGGAACTCATGGAGGACCGACTTCAGGGTGGTGGCAAGTGGACGCGCCACTTCATGTTCAGGGACGGCGGCAAGATGTGCCTGCTCGGTGCTAGCTACTTCGGTGGCAACATCGTTGCCGGGAGGCAGGCTGACCGGGCGTTGGAATACCTCGCGCGGGCGATCAGGCCGGGTGTGTCGCGCGCCAAGGATTGGAGCGACCGCTGCTGGGTCGAGACGACCATTGCGGACTTCAACGATAGCTGTGCGGGCTATAGCGAAATCGAGCGCGTTCTGCGCGCCGCACAAGAGCTGGCCCGCGCCGACATTACGGCGGCACAGTCAGCATAAGGGGTCGGCCCGCCGGGCTTGCAATGGCATCCGAGCTTTCCCGGTCTGGAGGCCGCCGAGTAATGCGTCAGGTCTGGATTTGCTTCGTTGTGGCCAGTTGCATGGGCGGCTAAAGCCGGAAGTGAGCCAAGCGGAATGAACATTTCGGCGCCGTTCATCGCGCGTCCCGTAGCAACGACGTTGCTGACGATCGGCATTGCGCTGGCGGGGATCTTTGCGTTCTTCAAGTTGCCTGTCTCGCCGCTGCCGCAAGTCGATTTCCCGACGATCTCAGTCCAGGCGATATTGCCAGGAGCCAGCCCGGAAACCGTCGCTTCCATCGTCGCCGCGCCGCTGGAACGCCACCTTGGCAATATAGCCGATGTGACCGAGATGACATCCATCAGTTCGGTCGAATCAGTGCGGATCGTGCTGCAGTTCGGCCTGGGCCGCGACATCAACGGCGCGGCGCGCGATGTGCAAGCAGCGATCAACGCCGCCCGGGCGGACCTGCCGACCACCCTGCGTAGCAATCCGACGTTTTGGAAGGTTAACCCGGCCGACGCGCCGATTGTGATCCTCGCACTGACCTCGGAGACGCTCACGCCTGGACAGCTTTACGACGCCGCGGCGAGTGTGCTGTCGCAGACGCTGTCGCAGCTCAGCGGCGTCGGTCAGGTTATTGTCGGTGGCGCGTCCCTCCCAGGGGTGCGCGTGGAGCTGAACCCAACCGCGTTGTTCAAATACGGCATCGGGTTGGAAGATGTTCGCGCCGCACTTGCGTCCGCGAACGCCAACAGTCCGAAAGGGTCCATCGACACAGCGTCTCTTCACTATCAGCTTTATAGCAACGACCAGGCGACCCGCGCGGCGGATTACAAGCCGCTTGTGATCGCTTATCGCAACAACGCCGCCGTGCGGCTGTCCGACGTGGCTGACGTTCTGGATTCGGTCGAGAACATTCGACATGCCGGAATTTCCCAAGGCAAGCCGGCGGTTCTCGCTATCGTGTTTCGCCAGCCCGGCGCAAACATCATCGATACCGTAGACGGGATAAAGGCGGCGATCCCGCGATTGTTGGCGGCCATGCCAAGGGACATCGATTTGCTAACCGCCATGGACCGCACACCTACGATCCGCGCCAGTCTGCACGAAACCGAAATAACCTTACTTATTGCGGTCGCTCTGGTGACGGGTGTTGTGTTCCTGTTCTTGCGCAGTGCCCGAGCGACGCTGATCCCTGCTACCGCCGTGCCGGTGTCCATCATTGGCACCTTCGGCACCATGTACCTGCTGGGCTACAGTCTGGACAACCTATCGTTGATGGCCCTGACCGTCGCCACCGGCTTCGTCGTCGATGATGCGATCGTTGTGCTGGAAAATATCTCTCGACACGTTGAGGACGGCATGCCGCGTCTCAAGGCCGCCCTGTTAGGGACCAGAGAGGTCGGATTTACCGTCGTTTCAATGAGTGTCTCGCTGATCGCAGTGTTCCTGCCTATCCTGCTGATGGGTGGCATCATCGGCCGCCTGTTCCGGGAATTTGCCGTCACGCTGTCGATTTCGATCATCGTGTCGCTGGCCATCTCGCTGACCACGACGCCAATGATGTGCGCACTGATGCTCAAGCCCGCCGACCGCCAAACGCCGGCAAAGCGAACGCTGCTCGACCGGGCAATTACGCTGTACGGTCGAACGCTGGCCTGGTCACTAAGGCACTCGTTACTGGTGAGCCTGGTGCTGCTTATCACCATTGGTCTCAACGTCGCGTTGTATATTGTTGTGCCAAAGGGATTTTTCCCGTCGCAAGACACCGGGCGGTTGGCTGGTGGCTTGCAGGCTGACCAAAGCATCTCGTTCCAGGCGATGGAGCAGAAACTCAAGCAGCTTTGCGACATCGTCCAACATGACCCGGCGGTGGAGTCGGTAGTCGGGTTTACCGGCGCCAACGGAGGCGCCAGGGCAACAAATCAGGGCTCGATTTACGCTTCGCTGAAACCACGGGCGATGCGTGACGGAAACGAGACGGTCATGAACCGGTTGCGTGGCGCGCTCTCGGTCGTACCGGGCGCTAAGCTGTTCCTGGTTCCGGTCCAGGACATCAATACAACCGGCGGCCGGCAAACCAACGCCGCCTATCAATACACACTACAGGCCGACAATGCGGCAGATCTCTATGAATGGGCGCCCAAACTGCTCACCGCGCTCGAACACGACCCGGTGCTGCGCGACGTCAATTCGGACCAGCAGCAGAAAGGTCTTCAAACCGATGTGGAGATTGACCGGGCTACCGCCAGCCGTCTGGGGGTGAACGCCGAAGAGATCGATAACACATTGTATGACGCATTCGGGCAGCGCCAGGTTTCGACCATCTACAAGGAGCGCAACCAGTATCACCTGATCATGGAGGTGGCCCCTCACTACTGGCAGAGCCCGCAAATGCTGAAGGATATCTACGTCAGCACATCTGGCGGACCGGCCTCAGGCGTCGAAACGTCAAATGCCGTTGTGGGTACGGTGGCTACATTGAAGACCGCCGGCGCGGCGACCGCCGCGACCATCGCGGCCAGTTCCGCGCGCAACGCGGCGACTAACGCGCTGACGAACATCGGCGAGGGCACTGCGTCATCGGCGGCCGCGGTCAGCACGAGCAAGGAAACGATGATCCCGCTCGCGACCCTCGCCCACTTTCGCGCCGGCCATACGGCACTGACCGTGAACCACCAGGAATCCTTCGTCGCCAACACCATCTCGTTTAACCTGGCACCCGGAACGTCGCTGAGCGATGCGACGGTCTCGATCGAGCGGGCGATGCGGCAGATCCAGATGCCGACTTCGATCCGTGGCTCTTTCCAGGGGGTGGCACAAATTTTCCAGCGATCTCTGAGCACCATGCCGTTGCTGCTTTTCGCTGCCCTGGGCACCATCTATATCGTGCTTGGCATCCTCTACGAGAGCTACATTCACCCGATCACCATTCTGTCCACCCTGCCATCGGCCGGCATCGGCGCGATGCTGGCGCTGCTGATGTTCCATATCGAATTCAGCCTCATTGCGGCGATCGGCGTGATCCTGCTGATCGGTATCGTCAAGAAGAACGCCATCCTGATGATCGACTTCGCACTGGACGCCGAAAGAACGCTCGGTCTCGACCCACGTGAGGCGATCTTCGAAGCCTGCATGGTGCGCTTCCGTCCAATTATGATGACCACCAGCGCAGCGATGCTCGGCGCCCTGCCCCTGGCGCTGAGTTTCGGTGACGGCGGCGAGTTGCGCCGCCCGCTGGGGATTTCCATCGTCGGCGGGCTGATGGTAAGCCAAGTCCTGACGCTCTACACGACACCGGTGGTGTATCTCTACCTGGATCGCTTCCGCCTATTCGCCAAACGCCAATGGCATCGGGCCTTTCCCGGTCTGGCTGCGTCGGAGGCCGCAGAGTGATGCGTCACGTCTGGGTTGGTTTATCCCGACCGGCTGCATGGTCGGACCGGACTACGAACGTCATGACGCTTCGGCACGTGTGGCGGTCAAGGAACTCGCGGAGAGGAGGA
>CAVYXX010000158.1:0-34739 GCA_963772355.1 uncultured Alphaproteobacteria bacterium
GATCCGAGATCGGAGTTCCAACCGTATGAAGTCGAATCACCTGCTTGATCCGGGTGGGGACGTTTGGGCTACGACGACCCCAGGTGCGCACGCATGAAGTTCGAAAAGTCAGATCCAAGCTGTGATAGCCGCCCACAGCTTCGATTGCCTCAGCCTGTTGGTTAAATCCGTTTCCGCCCTCGCGTGCCCGGTCCCTCGGAATGCTCCGCTGACACCGCAGCGAAGCATCCAGCTGCATTCAACGCCCATAGCCCTGATGGCAGGGGGAGCGGGTTAGTCCAATACGTTTTATCGCTCAGCGGCGCGGATTTCAGACTGCAGAGTCTCAGCGGCAAAAGCTGTGCGCCGCGCCGCTGAGCGATAAAACGCTATTCATTATCGTCATTACCGTTCCGATTCCGGTCCGACGGGCAATCTGCCACTTCCCTCATTGCTATTTCGTAATCTCCTCGCGCCCATGATTTTCCAGCACGTCGAGGGCTTCCATAGCCCTCCCGTCCTGCTGCTCGAACAACGCCCACCGCGCCCGCAGCGTAGCGAGATGATCGGCGTCATCCAACTCGATTGCGCTGACTGCGTATTCGGCGAGCAAGTAGGCCCGCGCTTCTTCAGAAGTCATACACCACTGCTTACCTCGGCGGTCATCTCCGGTCAAGACCATCGCCTCCACACGTAGAACTATGTTTCCGGATACCGACGACCTTTACTATGAACTGGTAGATATGGAGGAGTTGGAGTTTCAGCCCGCCGCGCTGGGGAGGACCGTCCGAAGGGAACCCAAAATCTCTGGCGATGATCCGAGCTTCGTTTATCGCTACATGGCGCTGGCCGATTTCGGGTTCGCAACCTTCGAGCGGGCGCTGCGGCGGGCGGAACAGGAGCAAATTGATTTTGGCCGCAAAAGCGGCCTGGACTGGGCGCTGGCCGTGTTCCACGCCTCCAACTTCGTCTTCCTGCGCCCCCAAAGGCTCCGGTCCTATCCGGGCGGCAACTCTCCGACACAGGGGGGCGGACGGTTTTCAACCAACCGGTCGGATACCATCCACGCTCGAATAAACTTTTAAGTCGTTGCAATGCCATGCACGCGTCCGGGGGTTCCTGATGGCATGGATGATATGTGTGACCGGTGTAGTTGGGGATGCACCGATGATACGTACCGACCGGTTTAAAGTTGGAATGGACGGCAGATACGTATGACCGGTTCAGGCGCGATGCAAGTTATTCTCGCCGCCTAGAACTGTCCACTTACTACATAGAACTATTACCTTCGGGAAGCCGCGAAATACTGTTTGACCCGCCGGAACGAGACTCGGATAAGGCTGGGTCTTCCTATAAAAGGATAGGCACTGTGCCAACATATAATACTGAAGCCAACGCCATGATTGAGGAGCAGGCCACCAACGAGGCCGCAACCCGCGCAATCATGGTCACGGTCGAGAGGGACCTGGTTGACCGGCGCATCCGGTTGATCTTCCAGGGAATTGAGCCAGTTGAACCCGAATGGCAAGCCGGCCTGTTCAGCACAAACAACAATTAGGAGTTCGACGATGCCAAATTGGTGCACTACACGCGTCCTTATTGCTGGCCCGGGGCCGATGTCGCGGAAGTTCGCCGCTGCTTTCGGGCGGATGATGGTGAATTCGATTTCTCGACCATTCTACCGATGCCATCCACCTTGGAGGAAATCGACATCAACGAAAAAGATTATGAATTGGGCACCTCTCTGTTATGTTTTTGGAGGCGCCGGAACAGTTGGACTGGGCGGGCGGATGCTGCTCAGACATGCGCTGACAGGAGAGGAGGCGCCAACGGTTGAGCTGGTACGCGCCTATTTGGATTCACACCCGGCGGTTGAGCAGGCCGGTCGCCGCGGGCTGCGCGCGACGGCAGAGCATGGTGCGATGCACTGGTATGAGTGGAACTGCCGGCATTGGGGGACAAAATGGAATGCATCAGGGACTCAGATCACGACGGCCGACCCCCTAAACTTCACCATTGACACCGCGTGGGGTCCACCGCTCCCGGTGTTGGCCAAAGCCAATGAAATGTTTGGAACCTTGACGCTGGATTGCTCTTACATTGAGCCAGGCTGGAATTTTTCTGGACAGCGAATTTACTGCAACGGGGTGACAATGTTTGAGGCAAACGCTGATGCCACCGATGAGATGTATTTGAAGGTCTATGGTTACAAGGAAACGAGTAGGAGCAAAGCTAATGTCTGCCTATACAGCAGTTCTTACGGTGAACATGGTGTTCGAGTGGCACCCCTTGATTGAAGAAATGAAGTTCATGTTCAAGTTTTGGATGCCCAGCGACTTTGTCCGAGCTATGAACGACCGCGGCCCGATAGCGTCCCGCTGGCGTGTCGATCAAATCGAAGAAATCCCGATTGATCAGCTGGACGAAGCTTTGGAGGCAATCCACCGGCCGGGCCGCTTCGAGGAGACGGCAGGCAATTCATCCCAGGAGGGTACGAAAAATGATATGATGAGGGCAACATCCCATGCGAGTGCAATGAATTATGCTTGGCAAAGGGGCGGCCAACCAACTGCGTTGTCAGGCGGCCCGAGCTAGACAAATCATGGAACTTTGTTTTTCTTCATGCTGAAGGAACACATTAAAATCTACGGCTTGCTGATACATCTGGGCTGCGAGGCGTCGCGCGGCGCCGGCCCCAACGACGTGCGCAAGGTCGTCATCTCCGTCAATGGCGGACTGGTTAAATCGGTTTACGCCGATGGGCCGGTTGATGTCGAGATCTGCAACCTTGACACAAAGGATAAAGACGAACGCTAGAAGGCGGAACAGCGTCTGGCCGAGGCCATCATCCGCCTGAAGCAGGTCTGAACGCTCGTGCTGCGGACCGTAACACATGAAAGGGAACTCTGATGCTTATTGTAATTTCCGAAGATACTTTTTTTGAGACCTGGAAGCCGACCCACGCGGAGGAGGGGCCGTTGGCTGACATCCCACCGGGCACCGATCCGGCGTGTGTCTGGACCGACTGCAATAACGGCGACGGCACCACTTCGATTTACCGTGGCGAGCACTTCGTCGTGTCGGCTACTGGGTCACCGAGGTGCCGGGTTCCGCCGGCGAAGAATATGCCGTGCACGATGCCGAACCGTTGGAAAACCCTACGAAGTTAAGTTCCCGATCCGCGTGAGCGTGACGACCAAGGCCAGCTTGTCGGAAGCCGCGTCGCGCACCACATCCGGGGCGCAGAAGCGGTGATCGATCCCGAGGGCCCGTTATTCGCCTTCGGAATTGCGGTTGATGATGTCGTTGTTGAGTTTTTAGAAGCCGCCGAGCGCGATGACGGCGGCGAGGTCATCGACGTGATATCCTCGTGACGCCGCGCGCCTGACAGTCTGCAAACAACGTTATGGGAATGATTATGCTATATTTCGATTTCAAACAGCACTGGACAAAGCGCGTCATGCGGAATCTGACGCATCCTGACGTGCAGGCGACGTTGATTGAGGACGTAAACAAGTTCACCTTTGGACGCTGGGAGAAGCCCTTTCTGGCGGGCAAGGTGCCATCCCAGTTTGGGTCGTGCGAGTGGGATGAGGGACATCGAGGCAACCGACCGCGGAATTGGGATTACGTGAAACATTCGGCGTCTTATTGGTTAGTCAATTTCAATTTGGAATCGGCGCAACAGGTCGAGCCCATGACTAACGTTGAAGGGCGAAAGGGGACGAAATGAGCAATCTATCAGATCCGGTGAAGACCGTCGGGCTGGTGGTCAATGCGCCAGATATCTTCAAGCGGGAGGACTTTCTCGCTTGGCTGAATGATCCCGCAAATAGTCCCGCGACATGGCACCAGAAAGGCCAGAAGCCCACCGAATGCAGCGACGTGTTTGTCCTGATCGACAGCAATTTCGAGGGCGATTGCTCGGATATGCCAGAGGACATTTGGCGGGAATTGTGTCAGTTGGCATACGACACTTACTGCGACGGCGGGGAAAGCCTTCCACGCAACCTGTTGTCCCCCATCGTGGTGCGTATAACCAGTCTAAACTGATCAAGGGAGGACTGACAATGGTTGAGCGATTGCTTGCACCGTCCTTTGATGCGTCGCGCGAACCGTCGGAGAAGGAATAGACAATATGGAATGAAAGATTGCCGGCCTACGGAGGATGATGACTGGGTCGTCATACTCTATCGTAGAGACTCGCGCAGGAAATCATGGCTGAGCATCCGGAGCTATTCGGAACCGTTGATCCGCCGCCCAAAGATAGATCGGTGCGACCAACTCGCAACGATTAACATTGCGGATTCGACGGCGCCTGATGCCAGGGTTGACTGGAAGCCCCGAGCAAGTTGAACACGGCAGAAAGCCACAACTTCGTGACGATTGAGATCGACGGCGAGAACGACCCTTTGGCTTGGTGGTCACGTGCCGCTCATGAGCTGGCGCTTCCGTCGCACCGCGGCCAATGGAGAAGTAATTTATCTTGTCCGATGTCCTCGGGGATGCGCCCGATGCGCTTTCTTACAAACGCGGGTCGCTGCGGGGCCGCCCTGTTCCGGTGCAACAGGGGTCCCGGAGCTGTCCTGGAGGAGTCTAGCAGAACAAGGGATGGCTGCGAAAGCGTCTCTCCGCATTTAAGTCACCCGTTGGAAGATGACACTCGACTAGAGATTGATTGTGGTTGATCGGCGGTCTCCGCTCGCCGATCTGCCGTTCTGGCCGTTGTTCCTCGGTCGGGACGAAGCCGCGCGCTACGTGGGAGTTAGTGTGGACGTGTTCGCCGCCGAGGTTGCTAAGGGGCTCTGGCCAGCGCCCAAGCGGCGCGGGGACAAAGGCGGCCGCTTGACCTGGCATCGGCCTTCGCTAGACGCTGCGGCCTTCCGGGACGCGGGGCTGGACCAGCCCGACGTTGGGAATGGTACGCCCTCATTGGCATTCGGGACATGGAAAGGACGAAGCAGTGGGTCGACCAAGGACGACGGGGCTTAAAGTCGTCCGTGAAGGGCGACCCGACGGAACACTCATCGAGTACTTTTACGACCGCGAAACTGGCAAGCCGCTTGGTCATGACCGGCAGGCTGCGGCACAGCGGGCTGCGTTGCCGGCCGCGGGGGAGGTGCAGCAAGACAGCAACAGCTTCGCCTGGCTGATCACACGTTACCTTGCTCGCCCAGACTTTCAGACCAAACTTAGTCCTCGGACTCAGAAGCTGTATCGCGGCTACCTAGACGAAATGCGGACACGGTACGGGGATCTTCCTTACCGCGTTTTCGGGCCGGAGGCGATCGAAGAAATCAAGGCCGGGTTTGCCACCCGGCCGCGCAAGGCCAACCAGATTATCGCGCTTTTTCGGATCTTGCTGGGATATGCGGTCAAGCTGCGTCGGGTACACGACAATCCCGCACTACGTCCTGAGATGCTGCCGACGCCGCCGCGCACCCCGTCTGGAGCTACGCTGAGGAAGATGCATTCCTGAAGCACGCGAATGCCTCGTAGCAGCTGGCGATCATGCTACTAATCTACACCGCTCAGCGACCGTCTGATGTACCTGGCGATGACGACGAACCGCGTTAACGAAAGGGGCGACCGACTGTTCATCCTGCTTCGGCAGGAAAAGACGGGTGCGCTGATGGACCTTCCTGTACACCGGAAGCTTGAGCCATTAATTCGAGAACGCTTGGCAACGGAAGCGGTATTAAGCAAGGGCGATCTCGGCACATCACGTCAGCGAATTAAAAACCTATTGCTCGTGCCAAGCCCGACCGGGTTGGCCTGGCATTACCGAAATTTTTGTCGGTCTTGGGACGCTATCGCCAAGGCCGCCGGCGTCACCGGAAAGCAGCGGCGGGATCTACGCCGCACCGGCGTCGTCCGCCTTGCCGAGGCTGCCGCGACGGTACCGCAGATTGCGTCGGTGACGGGTTGGGGGATCGAGTATTGCCAGCGGATCGTGGACACGTACTTGCCGCGGCGGACTGAAGTGGCGGTCGGCGCGATGCAGCTCTGGGAGAACGCGTCGGGGACGGATTTAAAGGTTGTATCCCTGGGTCTGGTTGCAAAGGGAAAGCGATGATGGCGAACGAGGCGACCCAAAGGGTTTTGACAACCGTTATGACAACTGACAACTTCGCCTTGGATAACCTATTGATTTTGGCGCGCCCTGGTGGATTCGAACCACCGACCCACAGCTTAGAAGAGCCTGGGTTTTCGAACTAATTCAATTTGCTTGTTGATCATTGCGCCCGCTTAGTTGCGCAATGATCCGCACTGTTCTTGTCGATGTGCAACCCGTTGTTGCGATCGATCTGGGGGTGAGGGTGAGGCCCTGACCCCTGCGCCGCGATCCGCGCCCGGCGGGCACCGGGCAACACAGAGGGAATCACCATTGGGAGAGAACGGCAACAGCCGGTGTTATGTAGCAGCTGCCACCATCGCTGACCTCACGGAATTGAGAGCAAATCGCCAACTTCAATGCGGAGGTGCGTCGTGAGCGCCCCCCGAGTTTGTGTCGTTGCTCTTGGCGGATCATTCCTTGCCGCCGCTGCGACAACGTTTCTGCTAATCAGCAATTTTACCGAGTATGGTAGGGGTAAGTTTCAAGTCGGCCTGCAAGATGGTCATCGGTGTGGTAATATCGAATGTTTCAGAGCCGTTGCCATCCGGACGAACGCGGGTAAGTTGCGCGGTAAAGCTCGTTACGTGGACTTCATTCGACCCTGCGAAGGTGTAGATCAAACAAGCTATAAGACCGAAATCTGTGAAGTTGGCCGCTTTAGCCAATTGCGGCGCGACCGACTTAGTTTCATCAGCCCCAAAGGCTTGAAGTCCGGTCATTGATCATTTGCCGAAAAATGGCGTCTCTAGCGGATATCAACTCGTTCATTGGCCGTCCGAAGCCACGAGTAATCTTCCCGTCCTCGCCAGGAAAGAGTGCATCCCCCGTGACCTTTCCGGATGCTTTTTCTTCGGCGCACAGTTTGCGAACCTCTTCGAAAGCGAAATGCTCAGCACTCGGGATGAGCAGCTTTTGGGAAACCATTACGGCTGTCGCAGGGGAAGGCCCGATAGCCTTATACGAGAAATCGATCCAAGCAAAAACTTGGTCCTTCTGGACCTCAAGCTTAGTAACTGTCGCGTCAATGATTCGAACCCAAGGCCGACTACTTGCGATCAGAGCATTCTGCGCGATGTCGGCTTGCCGCTTGGCTTGAATAAAGGTCTTGAAAGCGAAGACCGCAGCGAAGATCGCAGCCCATCACAAGATGCCGTTGCGGAATTATCTTGCGGCGATCGCGATCTTCGTCAACGAGGTCAAGGGCAAGTCTGCCCTCGCGATGTCCCGCGACCTGGATTGTCAATACAAGACCAGCTTCGTTTTGTGCCACAAGATGCGGGAGGCGATGGCAACCGAGCTGAAGGGTATGCGCGTTGGTGGCGATGGCGAGACGGTAGAAGTCGATGGCGGGTATTTCGGTGGTTACATCAAGCCAGCTAACCATAAAGAGAACCGTCGCGATCGGCGCCTCGCGAAGAACCAGAACGGCAAACGTCAGGTGGTGGTGGTAGTCAAGGAACGTGGCGGGCCGTGCCAGCGGTCTTTAGGACTGAGGTCGATAGTCTTGGTTTCATCATTCAACGGGTCCACCCGGCATCCAAGCTGATGGCGGACGAAGCCACGTCATGGAATGCGCTCTATTCCGGCTTTGACCTTTCACGGATCGACCATGGCCAGCTCTACAGCACCGAGAGCGGCATCTATACGAACGGCGCGGAAGAGTTCTTCTCTCGGATGCGCCGGGCCGAAATTGGCCATCATCACCATATCGCGGGTAAGTGCCTGATCCGCTACGCTCAAGAGAGCGCTTGGCGGGAGGACCATCGCCGGGTGGCCAACGGCACCCAGGTTCGCGCTGTGGCAACCTTGGCGATGGCCGCGCCGACCTCGGTGGATTGGTGCGGGTATTGGCAGAGGGCGCAGAAAGCCGCTTAACGCGGCTTTCATTTATCTGCTATGGGGGCATTGACGGCGGGACTGCAATCCCAGCGCGTTGGAGATGATGGCTTTGCGGGCCGTGTGGACTTTCTACACGGAACGGGAGCGGCTTGTCTATGTGCTATTGGGCAATAAGGTGTAATGCGCTCCAATGGGGACGATCTTGCGTATCGTCGGGCCTACAGGGGCGCTGTCCCTCGTCGGGATCGGTCTGGGCATGATTCGCCTTGAAGAATTCCTTATTGCGCGGATCATATTTTGGATATCGGCCGCTTTTTTCGGCACGACGGACTTTATATGGCAATTGACTACTCGGGATGAGTGGTGGTTCCGAGCCATTTCGGGGACTGTCACAAGCATTGTGCTTCTCACAATATTCCCTATACTTCTGCGATGGTTACAGAAGCGAAAACTGATGGCTGGCAAGAGACAGCCAAGCGTGCCGCCCTCCTAGCAGGAGGTATGGTTGTATTTGTTGTGATACCGGAGACGGCAAGGTGGATAAATGGCGGCGCATTTGGACAGTCCAGTATTCCTGACAATCGGCCGCCAAGCATCCTGGGGGATTGCAATGCCGTAGGAAACAACAACAGCAATTGCAGCCCTTATATAAATCAGGCTCCTACTCCCGCTCTCATTGTGCTCAGCGAAACGGACTGGAAGAATGACGGAGATGAGGTAGGTAAGTACTTCGAAGTCAAGTTACAGAATCCTGGAGCGGCAACCAAGGTAAGAATAGTCGCCTATGGTGATAATCTTCTTGGTGTCGGTTTCCTGGGCGAAGGCATGATGGCAACAGGGGTGTCAGCAAAAGGAAATGGATGGGTATCTCATGAATTGCTAACCCCAAACGCCATCCGAGGATATTTCATTCGAGCAAGGCGGCCGACGCCAATCCGGGTTGAAACGTTCTTCGACTAGGGGGCTGGGCCACGCCGTTATCAGGCGCGCCCCACCTAGCTCCTAAGCCCCGGCCGATGCGCGTAACGGCTCCTGCCACATGCATTCGGTGCAGTGCCCACAAAAAACGCCGGATCATGTCTCGCCGCAATTTAGCGTCGTCGGGGTCTAGCCCCTTTTCGGTCAGGGCCTGCCTGACGATGGACTCGGCGGCCACTGGTTCACCACCCGCAATTCTGATCGCCTCACCGCACCGCTTGCTGATTTCGCCGTTGGCGAAGTAGCCAGACCGCCCTTTGACGGGGGCTTTCGCCCGGATCGCGGCTGGCGTTATCTCCGGGGTCGAACATCAAAAGCGTGGCGTCGATATGCGCCAGATCTGCGCGCGCTTGACGGGTGAGTTCCTCCAACTCCGCGATGCGGCCAGATACCTCGCCGCGCTTCTCTATCAGAGCGTAAATGACCGGTGACTGAGCCATACCCCATATGGTAGAGAACCGGCTGGCCGCGCGCCTCTATCGTGTGGTGGCCTTTGCTACATAATACCGGCAACAGCGCACTATCCCGGGCGATCGGAATAAACTCCACATCTCCGGAGCCATCAGCGCAGACTACCACTGCCACGGCCGCGTCATCCGGCGATGACCACATCGCTACCATCGCCGCCACCGTCCACTATTGCCGCACCCCATCACATGCAGTGCGGTGGCAGGAGGTTAGCGAAACGGAGTTTCCATGGTTCGGGGATGGCGGAGGTGATGCTGGCAAAGTCCGACGAGGAACTTGTCGGCGCTTGGCGCGAATCCGCCGAAGCTACTCAGCCTGGTGGCAGAAGCATTCCAACAAATCGGCGGCCGCTGGCTTGATGGTGCCGAGGCAATGGCGGCGATTAGCCATCGCTTTATGGCGGCGCGAGACGGCATTGAGGGCGAGGGTGCGCGGGCCGGTGAATTCGCCACCTGAGGCCGGTTCAATTCGCCACCCGAGGCCGGTCGAAACCGCCACCCCTGGCCGCAGGCACCGAGCCGTTAGGCGAGGCAAACTGCCACTGACGAACAACTTTATCTGGAAAGAAGAGAAGTCGTCAATTAGAATATTCTTGTTGTGATTGATGCTGTAATTTTTGCCGACCGTGTAACGTGTGAATAACGGGGATAACTAGACTAAGCTATTTACTTTGTTCGCCTATTTCATCTCCAACCGGATCCGCCACCGCCCGACGGGCGCCGTTGCCGCGCATCGACTTGCCCGTGAGCTCGAGGCGATATGCGTTGTTGACGAGACGATCCAGGATCGCGTCGGCGTATGTCGGATCCCCAATCTGAAGGTGCCAGCTGTCCTGGGGGATTTGGGTCGCCACGATGGTCGAGCCACGGTCGTGGCGATCGTCGATGACCTCCATCAGGTCGCGGCGCTGATCAGCGGTGAGCTTGACCATCGCCCAATCGTCCAGGATCAGCAGCCGGGTGCGAGCCAGTGTCTTCAACAACCGTGCTTGACGGCCATGCAGCCGGGCAATCGCCAACTCGTCGAGCAGCCGCGAGAGGCGCTTGTAAAGCACCGAGACGCCATCGCGGGCGGCCTGATTGCCCAGGGCACAGGCAATCCAACTTTTGCCGACGCCAGCCGCCCCGCTGATTAAAACGTTGCGGTGTTGGCGGATCCATAGCCCGCTGGCCAAGGCCTGTATGGTCGTGCGGTCCAGTCCGCGCGGCGTACGCAGGTCAAGATTTTCCATGCAGGCGGATTGACGCATGCCCGCCCGGGTCAGACGCTGCGCCAAGGCCGCGGTGAGCATCGCGCTATGCTGGATGTCGACCAGCAATGCCAGCCGCTCGGCGAACGGCATGGCGTCAATCTCGGGCTGTTGCAGTTGCGCGGTCAGTGCGTTGGCCATGGCTCCCAGGCGCAGGTCGTGCAGCTTCTCAATGGTCGGCTGGTGCATCTTGTGTCCTTGTTGCTGGATCGGTGGCGCCGATCGTCAATGGTAGTAGCCGGGGCCGCGAATGTTGCCGTGATGGCCGACGCCATCCTCGGCCACGGGGTCGACGAGTGGCCGCCCGCTCTTGAGCAGGTGCTCGACAAAGCCTGATGAACTCGCACCTGCCGACAGCGCTCGCACGCAAGCGGCCTCCAACTGCTCGCCCGGGTAGCGGGTCGCCAAGCGCAGAATGCCGAGGCAGGACCGCACACCCTGTTCGATATGATCGCGCCCGGTCAGCAGCCGCTCGACATAGGCCGCGGTGGCCACACCGACCTTGGCCGCCTGGTCGCGAACCCAGTCCGGCGTCCGCTTGGCCACCGCGCTGTGCCCCGGCGGCATGTGTTCGCCCAGCGTGGCCCAGTGATTTTGCCCGGCCACCCGGGCATGGCTGGCGGCCCGCTCACCGCGATGGAAAATCTGCACGCCGGTCCGAGTGAGGAAGACATCGACGCGCTTGCGCACCAGCGCATAGGGCACCGAGTAGAAGTTCCAATCGACCGCGACGTGATAGTCGAGGTTGACGGTTGCCCCGATCGCCCAGTGGCCGATCACGTAGGGCTCGATCGGCAAGCGCTTGAGGGCGGCGCGTTCGACCGCTTCAAACAGGCTGCGCCGGCTACCCTCGCGCGGCGGCGCCATCGGCTTGTCGTTCAGTTCGACCAGCAGCAGCGCGATCGCCTGGTTTAGCTCAGCCAACGAGAAGAACTGGCGATGGCGGAGCGGAGCCAGAAGCCAACGACAGGCCTGCAAAACGCCATTTTCGACCCCCGGCTTGTCCCGCGGCTTGCGTGACCGTGCCGGGACCACGGCCGTGCCGTAATGCTTGATCAACGCGGCATAACTGGCGTTGATCACCGGGTCGTAATACGAGGCATGGGTGACGCCGACCTTCAGATTGTCGGGCACAACCTTCGCCGGCACGCCGTCCAGGAAGGCAAACAGACGGACATGCGCGCCAAGCCAGTCCTCCGTCGCCTGGGTCCAACTGGCCTCAGCGTAAATCAGCCCCGAACACGGCAGGCAGGCCACGAATATCTGCGTCGCACGCGCCGTACCGTCGTCCATCACCGCGACCGTGTCGCCGGCGTAGTCGACCTGCACCGTCTCGCCGGCATGGTGCACCTGGCGCATCGACAGGCCTCGCCCCGAGGCCTTCTGCCATTCGCTGAGCCGCAATTTGAACTGGCTGAACCCCAAACCGTCCGGATCGGCTGCCTTGTACTCCATCCAAAGCAGCTTGCGCGTGACGTGCTTGTGGCGCCGCAGTTCCTGATCCACCTCCGCCCAGTCGGGCAGTGCGCGACCATCGGTGGCCGATGACGGCGGGTAAAGCGCCACCTCCAGCGCCGTCTCCGACAACCCATCGGCGGCCGCGGCGTCCAGCCCTGCCGCCGCCGCTCGATCCAGATACGCCCGCACCGTCGAGCGCGCCAGCTTCGCGCCTGCCGATATGGCACTCAGATTCGGCCCTAACTCCGCACGCAACCGTAACACTTCCCTGATCCGCCGCATCTCCGCCCTCGGTCTCGGCACTACTGCTACCCCGCCAAAAAGGGCGGAACAGTAGTCGCGATTACTTCGATGTCAGCGGCGGCTTCCTCCACCAGCAGACTGGCGAATTCGCCGGCCTCAGGTGGCGGTTTCGACCGGCCTCAGGTGGCGATTACAATCGGCCTCGAGTGGCGATTACCTCCGGCCCGTGCAGCGAGGGGGAGGAGGAGCGGCCAGACACCAACGCCGCCGCGCCCAGCCAGGATACCGAGGAGCCGACATTCGACGAATTCCTCCGACTCATCAGGGCACTAACACCAGAGCGGCGCGCTGCGTTCGAACAAGTCAGGGCCGACATGGAGGGAGGATGCCGGACCAGATAGTCCAGACAGTCCTTACATCGCCTTCAACGCAGCGCTGCCGGCGTTTTTGGGGCCACGTCAGACCCTGTAAAGTTCGTGACAGGCCGTGCTAGCGCAGTTTGTGACGACTGCGGAACTTCGAGTTGGCGGGAAAAAGTCCCCCGCCCGCCGCCAGCCACGCCTCAGGATCGGTCCTCGTCGCTCATCCGGATCGCTCGGGAAACCGGTTCAGCCTGGATGAAGCTGGATTGGCGAGTCCGAGTCCCGGTCCTGAGATTGCGAGGGCACATAGGAAGACGGCGGGGTGTACTCAGCAGGCGGTGGCGAGACATGGAGATCCAAAGGTGCCACGGGAACGGTCGCATCCACATAAACACAGCCGCAGAGCAGCGGAACAAACCAGCAGACTAAATAGTTCATGCGCGCGACGTTAGCGGTTGACCCTGGCGTCGTGAAGCAGCTTCGAGCAGAAGCGTCCCCGTCCCGTTCTGGATCGCCGGCGAGACGGGCGCTATCGACAGCGGCAAGCATGGGCGCCAATGATTTCCACACAAGCGGCATGTTGAGGGGCGTGAGCTTTGATGCCACACCTCTGCGATCCATTGCCGGAGGCGATATAGGAAGGTTCGATGGGTCGATCGGCTCTTAGGCAGCGTCGAGTGGCACGGAGACGATCGCGAGATATTCCGCCAGCCATTCCTTCGGCGACATCTACAGTAACTCCGCCAAAGCTAGATGCTGTTGATATTAAACGATTAGACACCAGTCCAACCAGCGAAACTGACCTGGATGAGGACACCATACGGCGGATGCTGGAAGCCGCTTACACCTGAGGCAATCAATTCACTTTCGCTGTGGTTTGCTGGCTGTCGTGCCAAAGCGTTCTAGTAAGCATCTTCGATGCAGCCAGCGCGGGCGACCGGCTCAGCATGAGGATCGATCAGGCATCCGGAGGCAGGATCGGCCCGGGCAAGGTCGCCGTGCTGGAGCAGATTGCGCGAACCGGCTCAATTTCCGCCGCCGGTCGCGCGCTGAAATTGTCGTATCGGCGGACCCGGAATCTCGTTGAAGAGCTCAATGAAGCTCTTGGCGCCGCCGTTGTAGAGACAGCGATTGGAGGCAGCACCGGCTGAGGTGCCGCGCTCTGGTATCCGAATTCGCTCCGTCAATGGATCGGCCCGACAATAGATCACCAGCGCGCGGGCTTGCGGAATGTCCCCGGTTTTCACCACTGCAAAGGGATAGTTGATCGGATCGTGCGTATCGGCGGGGAAGATACCGGCAATGGCAACGGCTGTTGAGGGTATAACGTCTCACTCGCTGAGCGCGACAGACGTGGCTGGCCGACCGGCCGACCCAGGGACCTTTTGTCGATGCCGCATGAATACCAGTAGGAATAACGGCGGCAAGGCGATAAAAATCATCAGCATGTAATCGTTGCTGTAGGCAATGATCTGGGCCTGTTGATTGACTAACCCATCCAGCATAGCTGCGCCGCGATGCCCCAAATTGAGCGGCGGTAGCGCCTGCAACGCCCGGTTGAAAGGGGTTACCGTGCCGCCGATGATCTCATGCAGTGCTTGGGCGTTGTGCGCTAGCACCGACGATGTCACGGAGACGCCTATCGCGGCGCCGACGTTACGCGACAGGTTGATCAGCGACGCGCCTTCCGTCCGCAGCGGTATTGGCAACGTGGCGAAGGCGAGCAGTTGAAGCGGGGTGAAGACAAAGCCCAGCCCGGCGCCCTGGATGACGATGGTGGTGATGATTTCGCGTTGTGACACGTCCGTCGTCCAGCCGGTCATGCGCCAGAACGTATAGCACATCATCAGCAGCCCTGCCGCGACCAGATAACGCGGGTCCATTCGCGTCGCGATCCGGCCACTGATGATGATCGTGAGGAGGTTGCCGATACCACGAGGTGCCATCACCAGTCCCGCTGTCGCCACTGGGTAGTTGCTCAGCACCTCCAGCCAGGGTGTCATCAACGTGAGGCTAGAGACCATGATGGTGCCGACCGCGAACATCATCACCAAGCCGAGGGTAAAATTCAGGTCGCCGAATAGCACCGGCCGAATCAGCGGCCGGGCGCTCCAGAGTACGTGCACGACGAAGAGATAGATCCCCAATGCGGCCAGCACGGCCTCGACAATGATCTCTCGCGAGCTGAGCCAGTCCTGGATGTTGCCCCGGTCCAGCATCAATTGTAACGCGCCGATGCCCATGGCGAACACCGTGAAGCCGAGCCAATCGAACCGCAGGCGTTGCCCCCGGGTGTTCGGCAGGAACGCGGCTAAGCCGGCCGCAGCCAGAATACCGAATGGGAGGTTGATATAGAAAACCCATCGCCAACTGTACATCTCGGTCAGGTAGCCGCCGAGCGTGGGGCCCATGATCGGGCCAATCATCACCCCGACGCCCCAGATCGCCATCGCGAAACCACGCCGCTCATGCGGGTAGAGATCGAACAGCGTCGTCTGCGCTAGCGGCACCAGGGAGGCGCTGAACATTCCTTGCAGCAGCCGGAACAACACGATTTGCCACAGCGACTGCGCCACGCCGCAGAGCATCGAGGTGAGCGTAAAGCCCACAATGGAGACCACATACAGCCACTTCCGTCCAAACCGCGCCGCGAGCCAACCTACCGGTGCGGTCATGATCGCGGCGGCAGTGATGTAGGACGTAACGACCCAGGTAATTTCGTCATAGCTCGACGCGAAGCTGCCCTGCATGTAGGGCAGCGCCACGTTGGCGATGGTCTGGTCCAGCGATTGCAGCAAGGTGCCGCCGATCGCGCAGGTGGTGATAATCGCGAGATGCGGGACCCGCTCAGGGGTCGTGGTTGAGCCAGCGACAGGCATGGATCAGCCAGCCGTTACCGGTAACACTCTTAAGTTCCTCCCTCGCAGCCGGCCTATCAGGAGGCGGCTCTCGATTACGGTTTTAGGTCTTCGGCGAACTTGAAGGTTCGAGCGGGATCGATCAAGTTTCGGCCCACCTGACTGACCGTCAGAAGCTTCGGGAAATCTCCCCGGAGAACCGTCCCGTGGCTGGGTTGCTGAATAGACGGCCATATGTTCTGCGTTGCCCCTTCCCCTAATAGAGCCGTTATGCAGTAACAGAGTGACTGCGCCCATCGATGTCAGCCTGCGGCTGCAGGTCGAGATCGGTGTTAGCGACATGATCTCGCGCACCTTCGCCCTGTCCGACGGTCCGGCGGTGATCAAGGCCGCGAGTTCACGAAAGTATCCGGCCTAACCACACCCGGCGTGAGCACACAAAGGCAGGTCGGCGGCAGAGGCAAAACAACCTTACTGCTGCCGCCGAATGCGGAGGCTCATCGGTTACTTGTCACTTTTTCATCATGGCAATCGACGAGAGCGGATAGACCGTCACATATAAGTAAATCGCTTATACCAAGTCGCGATGACCTCAACTCTCTGGGGTTTTCAAGGCCCGGTTATTTCGATTCGCTGTCCGGGTATGCGAATCGGATGACGGAGATATTGGATGGGCGCTGCGCTGGGTCTCACACGAAGGGACCATACCAGTGGGGAACTGCGGGCGCTGTCGAGCAAATGTCCAGACAGTGCGCAGGTTCGTCGACTGCTGGCTCTGGCGCTGGTGATCGACGGCCGTCCGCGCGGCGAGGCGGCGGCACTGGCCGGCATGGACCGCCAAACCCTGTGCGACTGGGTGCATCGCTACAACGCATCCGGCGTCGAAGGCCTCAAATCCCGCTGCCCGCCCGGACGGGTGCCCGCGTTGACCGAGCAGCAGAGGGCCGAGTTGCGCGAACTGGTCGTCAAAGGACCCGATCCAGCAACCGACAAAGTCGTTCGCTGGCGCTGCGTGGATCTGCGGAGCGTCGTGGCGCAGCGGTTTTCCGTAACGGTGCATGTGCACACCATCAGCAAGTGGCTTAATCAGTTCCGCCTAACCCGCCTGCAACCGCGGCCCGTGCATCCCAAGAAGGATCCTGAAGCCGAGGTGACGTTTAAGAGGAACTTTGCCAGCCTGGCCAAGGCGGCGCTGCTCAGCACCACGGCGGCTACGCCGGTACCGCTGGAGATCTGGTTCCAGGACGAGGCCAGGGTCGGTCAACAAGGAACTCACGCCTACATCTGGGCCCCGGTCGGCGCGCGGCCGTTGATGGTGCGCGATAATCGGCATGATTCTGCCTACCTGTTTGGCGCCATCTGTCCAGATCGCGGGGTCGGCGCCGCCATGATCACGCCTCACGCCAATACCGAGGCAATGAACCTGCATCTGGGGGAAGTCAGCACGCAGGTTACCGCCGGCGCTCAGGCTCTGCTGGTTTGCGATGGCGCTGGTTGGCATCAGCGCGGTCGGCAACTGGTGGTGCCTGACAACATCGCCATGCTGACCCTGCCCGCCTATTCGCCGGATTAGTTGCCAGCTATTGCGTCGGCTTTCACCGATGATCATCGAAAGCTAACCGTATCTTATTGACAACTATGGTCTGAATCACGTTCTGGGTGGTGGCTGACGGGTTGTCCACGCAAGCGACTATGACCTTGTCCAAATCCGCATCTTCCAACGTTTCGCCCGTTTCCCGCGACCATTGCAATCCAATTTCCAGTCGCAACCGAACAATCACAGGATGCGGTGTGGATGGTCTACCCAGCGCGATCATCGTCGCGCAATATAGTCGGTCTGCGCGAGCGTTTGCGCTGAACATCAGAAGCATCGCAGCCGCGAAGGCTGCCTTTACCATCTCGCTCGAATGCCGTTCATGGGATGAGCGATAGATAGCCAGACTAATTCATGGCTATGAGATGGTTCACTCAAACGCTCGGCACATTACGGCTGGGAGCGCAAAGCAGGCGCACCTGTCAGAGAAAGCGCGCCTGTTCGTGCGTCTTTCCGCCCGTGGGCGACCATAGCCGGCGGCGCCGTCGTGTCGTGTGCGGTCCGGCGGTCCGGATAGAGAGATGCTCGCGGCGGAATTCCACCGCACCGAAAACTTGCCGGTGTCCCCGCCATCATCGACCGTTACCGGGCTCATCGGCGGCGCCCGCGCGAATGTCGTGCCGACCCTGATCGCAGCATCCGGCGCGCGCTCGCTCCGCTTCCTGGAATTCCTCGCAGCGAACATCTGCAACCCACTCACGCGACGGGCCTACCGCCGGCGCCGTCGCGGCGTTTATGACCTGGCGCGACGACAACGGAGTGACATCAATCGATCACGGCCGGTCATGCAGCCGCTTCGCGTCTCGGCCTGGATCAAGCGACTGGTTGGTGAGGGGCCAGGTGATGCCGACTAACCCCTAGCGATTTTACTTATGGTAGGCGATTGCCAGTATCGGGTCAGGCTAGACGGCCGACAAATTCACTCTGGTACCCCGAGCAGGCCGGCCTTCACTTCATCTGATGTCGGATGCTGGCCAATGAAGGTCGCCAAAATGATTTGTGCGAATCCGGTGTCGGCCACTCGGCCCACCAAGCGGCCGTTCATAAGGAAGTCCATGCCTCGGTCGTTGAACAACAGTGTGCTGATTTCACCCTGGCGGACCGAGGGCACGGCGGCCAGGAAGCGGTCAATGCTTTCCGCTGCCACATGGCAGGGCGCAGGACAGCTTCTCTCGAACGCCTCAGCCCAGGACTTCCGGGCCGTCTCCGCATCTACGTCACGCAAAAACGCGAAGCGGAGCAGCTTAGTTTGCTCCGAATCGAGGATCGCTTTCGCGTCGGAAGTGCGGTGCTCAAGGTAGAGAGCGGCGACATAGATATGTACCTTGAGAAATGAATATGTCCGCAAAGCCAAGCCGTTGAGCGCCAACCGTGCCCCAGCAACAGTCTGCGCCTCCGGCATCGCCACGCCGTCCAACTCGACCGCCGCCGCCGACACATAGGTGAAGAGCAGAAATGCGGTGAATGACGATCTCAACAAGTCTCGCATATGCGACACCAACCAGATGTTACTCTATACTGCCAGGCAGTGAACGCCCGAGCAACCTGCGAGTTGCGGCGATTGGTGGGGCTCAGTAAATCTCGGGAACAAAGCGCTGGCTCGACTTTTCGGACGTTTGTAGTCGTCCGACTGGCGGGGCGGCAGGTCGATCTCCACAAGGCTTGAGGTCCTTGTACGGGACCATCGACAACAGATGCGCGATGCAGTTCAGGAGGCAGTTGTGTCAGAGGGGTCTATTACTCTGGGCGACGTTGCCGAGCACACCACCGTGCTGGCCGTGGCCTGCCGCCGGTGCGACCAGGCAGGGCGGTATAATGTGGACACTCTGATCGCCCGCCACGGGGAAGGCTTTGGCATTCCGAACCTGCTGCGCCTCCTGTCCAAAGATTGCGTAAAACGCGCGACCGTTAGCGCCTATGACTTGTGCGGCGTTCATTGTCCGGAGCTGCCCGTATTCTTTCTGGGCAAGGAGGACTGATCCGGCGGCCTCCAGGCCGCGCAACCAATCAGAATGCGCTGGTGCGGTCCTGGCGGACGGTTGCCGTCATCGCGCCCAGAGTTGCGGGGGAGACGTGTGATGCGTCATGTTATCGGGAAGGCAGTGGGTCTTGCGATTGCGATTGCTGTCCCGGCTTTGGGAGCAGACGAGTTGTTTGAACAGCCATACGAGTGGAGCTGCAAGGCGCTGGGATACTTTGGGGTGAAGGTGTCGCCTGACGGCCGATATGCACCGAAGATCGACGCCAACGCGACAGGCCCAATCCACATCACGATCCAGCGTCGATCCGAAGAGGGGATGGAGTGGTACAAGCGCCGGATGCAGACAAACACAGCGATCGGCGATCTGGACGTGCGCTACACCGTGAGCTTAAGTGGACCGGCGGGACAGTTGTTCGCGTCAGATGGCCCAATTGACTTCTACGATTTGGGCGTAAGGTTCAACTTTCCTACCGGTCCCGATCCGACAGCCCGTAGACAAGGGTTGAAGGGCGTCGAAGCGATATACTGGCAAACCGGACATCACCCTCAGATACTATCAATCCAACCGGCGGATAGGGATTGGGTGTTCTCCGTCTATTCGGGTTGTCTGACAACCGATGTTGAGGCTCGGCATCTGAACATCGAAGTGCCTGGGCTCCATTGGGACGCCGGGGCAGAGGTGTACTTGCTGACTGGCCCGTGTGTGAGAAAGCGCTAAGAAGTGGTGCTGGCGTGCGCACCCCAAGGTCCAGGTATGGGCGGGATCACACCCACTCGCGGAATTGCCGTTGCTGGCCTTCGTGTCCACCGCGTGGCCTGAGTTGGATCGTCCGCCGCGTGGGGGTAGAGGCGCGGCCGGATCACATTCAGGATCGCTGCAGCCCGCTTTGGCAAGATGTCCGGCTTCGATAATACTCGTAGGTGGATGTTTGGCGCATCGATCGACTCAGGTGCACCGTGACCCAGGTTACGGACAGACATGGGGGTTTTGGCCAAAGTTGGCCATCGCCGCTCTGTGGCTCTGCCATACGGGGCTCGGTGCGAACCTTACTTCAACTTATCGGCGGCTCTGGCGGTCGGGATTTTTCTCCTGGACGTCGCCGCCCGAGCCCCGGCCAGGCAGCATTCCGGCTGTCGTTGGCGCCACACGTGGCGGCCCCTTCATCAGCACGAGCCCCGACGCCTCCAGGTGCTGCACAAGCCGCTCAGCAGTGATCCGCGCCTTCATGTCGTCGGCATGGTGCACCCGCTTGCGCCCCTGGTAGCGCAGTGCAAACGACAGCACGTCGGCGATCTCATCCGGTGTGGCGGGCCGGAGGGGGGGGCGTCGGGCATAGCCAGATGGTAGCCGACCGTTGAGAACATGTCGAGAACATTCGGGGCAGCAAAAAGGCCAGGGATGGTGTCCCCGGCCATCTACCGTGCAGCCTAAGTCAGTGTTAGCCGTTAGCTGGAATGTTGCGCGCCATAATGGGGCGCGCCCTGGTAGCCAGCCGGAACGCCCTGAGCGTAGGCAGCGCCGACGCCCAAGCTAATTGCGGCAACGGCGGCGAGAATCATGGTCTTCATCGGAATTTTCTCCATCTAATCGTCGGGCGAGATGTCCGGCTCCGTTCAGGAGATGGCGGTTGCGCTCCGGATGATAATGCTGCGGCGCGGCATTAGAGCTATGCGCTGAATGGAGAAGTCGCCACTGGCTCGTGCTATTTTGCATATCTGGAGACCGGCAAACTCGTTCGCTACCCTCCGTCCAGCATACGCCGCGCGGCATGGCGTGGACGCTGCTCCCGCCGCTCGATTCGGAGGCAGAGGCGCGCGTTTGCCGCGTTCTTCGAGCGAATGGGTATCAAGCGGCGGGAGGAGGGCTCAGAGAGTTAGCGCGTTCAAATGACACGCAGACTACCGTAAGCACTTCTCCGGTTAGACTAGGGCGGATGAAGGTCGATCTGGTCATAGATATCCTGGTTCTCAGCTTGCGCCTGCTTATACGCCGCAAACTGGGCTTCGGTGCCGGAATAGACGCACTTGCAGGCGACAGGATCGTAATAAAGAACCTTAGGAACGCCGTTCACGGTACGATGCACAAAATGAAGGTACAGGATCGGGTTCGACTTTGCGATGGAGGCCGCTCCCGGTGCGCTCGGAATCGTCTTCGTAAACCCAGCTTTTACCAGCGCATCGTCTTCCTCTTTTGCCGCCATCGTGCAGCCAGCCGCGAGTGCCAGGGACGCAAAAGCAGCCAGATCAATACGAAACTTCATGTGCAGAAATTCCAGACGTATGGCCCACGCACCCCGTGGCGCGCGCACTTAACTATGCTCCGTATACATGGTCACGTCTAGGCTGCTCGCCGGGCGTCATGATCACGCGATCGTAGATGAGACCTGTACTATTTTCGCGTTGCAGATAGCTCCTGAAGTGAGCATTTGCGACAGCGTTTTCTTTACCATCCTTCAGCCATTCTCGGGCATACATCGCTCGTGGTTGCATTTCGGTACACGCAAATAGGAATCGGATCAACTGGCTTTCCGGCGATGAGTATTCTGGAACAGCGGCGATACAGACCGCGCCGAGCGTCCATGCTGCCTCAAGAGGCCGCCTGGTTGGACGGTTTCTGGGCGATCAACAACCGCCGCGACTTCCAAAGAGCCGTCAAGGCAACGATCCTGGCGGCGATCTGCAAGCATCAAGCGGCGGTGGCCCACGATCGTGACGCCGAGATCCTTGAGATCCTCAGCCGTCAGTTTCGGCAACACCCGGCTGTCAATCAGGTTGTCGCGGAATGCCGGCTCGTATTGCGCAAGGTCTAGCTTGCGCAGGAAATTCCGGACATCCATGATTGCACCGGTAGAACGTGTCGGGTACAGCCTGGATCCATTTGCTGTCGCCTGTCCAGATCGCCTAGACGGGGGCGGGCCTTGGCAGTTCCGCTGCGGGCTTGTCTAGGCCGATAGAGTATCCGACCGCCGAATATGCATCGTCACCGCAGCTCGGCGAGTAGAGTTTTCGCGTCCAAGAGATCTCTGGTGTCAAAACCTTCGGTGAACCACCCGTAAACCGGAGCGAGCAGCTCATATGCCGCTTGCCGCTTGCCTTGGCTCTGCCACAATCGCGCGAGGCTAGTTGACGTCCGCAGCTCCCAGGATTTCGTCTGCTGGCGGCGCGCCCAGTTGAGCGAGGCGAGAAGGTTGCGCTCGGCGCCTTCAAGGTCGCCCTTGAGCGAGAGCATCCAACCCTTGAGGCGCAGGATCTCGGCATAGAAATAGCGTTCCTCCCACCCAGGGCGCTCGATTTGGGCGATGGCTTCTTCGATCACCAGCAGTGCATTTTCGAGGTCGCCGGTCAGCCCCGCGGCTTCGGCCAGGAACGCCTTCATGGTCGGGCTGCCGAGCCTACCGCCGGTCGCTTCCCAAAACGCGATGCTGGCCTTGAGCGGGGCAATTGCTTGGGCCGGTTTGCCTTCCCGGATAAATGCTAGGCCGTGTCCTACGGGTGCGAATATCGCCCACAGCACGGGCAGGCTGTTCTCTCGGCCCAAGCGCTCACATTCTTCGGCGCGTCTGTGCAGGTCCTCATGGTCGTAGCGATGATCGTGTACATGCGCCCCTTGACTCAGTGCATATCCGAGGTTGAAGGGGTGGCCGCACTGGCGTGCGTGCGCATCTTTTTCATCGTTCAGCCGCAATGCCTGATCCGGGTAGCCCAGGATCCAGGTGCAATTCGAGCCGAAGATACCGGCCAGAGTTTTGGGATCTTGGATGACGATGTCTAGGGGGCGATGCTTCTCGGCATCGTAGAGGTCCAGCACTTTGTCAAAGTTTGCCATAGCCTTGATGAACTCGCCTGCCCAGCAGTAGCGGCCGCCGGCTGCTGCGTGTCCCATGACAAGCAGGTCCGCATTACCGGTGGCCGCCGCCACGTCCAGCATCTCCTCCAGCCACGTCAGGGACTCGGCGACGCGCCCCTGAGAAGAGATGTTGCTCCCCAATTCGGCGAGGATGGGCACAAGCGCGTCGCGGCGCTGAAGCGATTTCGCTAAGGCCAGGGCCGGATGCAGGCTGGTCCAGACTTCCGGGGCGGCCCAGCCCCTCAGCGCCACCCAGGCGGTTCCAAGTGGCTGGCGCAGCACCAGTTCTCTAGCGTCTCGTTCGAGTGACCGAGGCAGGGTTGAGACCAGTTCCAGCCCCTGGTTGAGATGGGAGACGGATTCGGTTAGGGCCATGCGCTTCAACGCCAGCCCGCCAGCGGCCTGCCAAAGCGGCATGGCGGCTTCGACAAGGCCCGCTTCCGTGAGATGATGCGCCAGCACCTCGGGCTCGGTCACCTTGATGTTCGGGAACTGCACCTCGATCACCCTGGCGATCTTGGCGTGCAACTCCTGCCTGCGGTTCTTGAGCAGCGAGTCATACGCCGCGTCCTGCACCAGCGCATGCTTGAAGCTGTAGACGGCATCGGGCGGGGTGCCGCGCCGAAAGGCCAGTCCGGACTTGCTTAGCTGCACCAACGCATCATCGAGTTGGGCCTGCGGCATCGGCGCGACTGCGGCGATCAGCTCGTAGCTGAATTCGCGGCCAATCACCGCCCCGATCTGGGCGATCTCCTTCACCGGCATGAAGCGGTCCAGCCGCGCCATCAGCGAGTCCCTCAACGTCGTTGGAATGGTAACGGCGCGAGCCGAGCCCGCGTAATCGTAATGATCGCCTGCCTCTTTCAGTTCTCCCAATTCGAGAATGGATTTGGTCAGTTCCTCGACGAACAGCGGGACGCCGTCGGTCCTAGTCAGGATCTGTTCGAAGAGCGTTGGGGGTAGCGCCTTGCCGGCCGTGAGCGCGGAGACCATCGCGGCACTCTGCCCCCGGGTCAGCTTGGACATGTTCAGTGCGCCGACGTGGCCTTGCTCGGACCAGCGCGATTGAAACTCGGGCCGATGGGTGAGCACGACCAGTAGGGGCGCGGTTTTCACCCGGTCGATCAGGAGATCCAACACCTCCAGCGTGGTGGGGTCCGCCCAATGCGCATCCTCGAACAGCATCACGCTCGGTTGCTTACGAGCGGCCGCTTCGGAGATGTCGATCAAGGTCCGCAGTGTCTCGTCCTTGTGCTTCTGCGGCGTTATGGGCAGGGGCCCGTAGCGCGCCTCGCAGGGGATGGACAGGATCGAAGCAATAAATCGGACGTCGGCTGGTGGCCGGCCGTAGTGCGTGACGATTAGTGCTTCCAACTTGTCGAGTTTCTCATCCGGTGTTTCATCGCGGGTGAATTTCAGCGTCCGTTCGAAGTTGTCGATGATGGGCCAGAACGCGCTGTTCACGTAGTAGGGCGAGCACTGGAAGCGCAGGGCCTGCACGCCTTGGGCTTCGAGCCGTTCGCGCAGTGAGCTGAGGATGCGGCTCTTGCCAATCCCGGGCTCACCCGACAGTAGCACCACTTGGCCTTCGCCATCTTTCGCCTGGGACCACCGGCGAAGCAGCAGATCCAGTTCCTCGTCGCGGCCCACCAGCGGCGTCAGCGATTGATCGCCACGGTTGGCATCGAAGCGGCTCTCCGTCACCAGGGCACGCTCCACCCGCCAGGCGTGAACCGGTTCGGCGATGCCTTTCAGGTCACGTTCGCCAAGATCGGCCAGTTCAAATGCATTGCCGATCAGGCGACGGGTCGAGGTGGCGATGACGATCTGGTCGGCAACGGCCAGTCCCTGCAGACGCGCGGCGAGGTTGGGCGTGCTGCCCACCGCCAGCTTTGACTGCTCTCCCTTGCCGGCCTGTTCACCCACGACGACCGGGCCGGTAGCGATGCCGATGCGGACCGACAAGTCCTCGGTGGTCGAGGCCCGCTTGACGGTATGAACGATCTCCAAGGCCGCCCGCACGGCGCGCTCGGCGTCTTCTTCGTGCGCAATGGGCCAGCCGAAATACGTCAGGATGCCATCACCGACGTAGCGGGCCACAAATCCGTCGTAGCGCGCAATCACATCGCCGCAGAGGGTTCGATACGCGTGCAACAGGCTCCGCAGCTCTTCGGGGTCGAGTTTCTCGCTCAGCGCCGTCGAACCCACGAGGTCGCAGAACATCACGGTGAGCTGGCGGCGTTCGCCCACAGATGCAGAAGCAGAGGCCGAGTGATCGTCGGTCGGCTTGGGCGTCTGCAGAGGGGCGGCGTCGTCCCGCAACTTGGCGATAGCGACCAAAAGCCGACGTCGATGGCCAATAGCGGCTACCCCGAGCCCCTCAAGGTCCTCGGCGGTGAGATGACACAGGTCTTCAGCACCGACCTCATTCTCGCGGAATGCCGCCTCGTACCGTTCAAGACCGAGCGCTCGCAGCCAGTCAGCAACGTCCATTGCCGCTCCTTGGCCTGCCGGGCCACTGATCGCGGGCCGAGCATCACTCTGTCAGCCCAGACCTGTCCAGGTTTGGTTAATTACCCCGCAGGCAAGGCCCGAGACGCGGGTTGCTCAATTTGGCCACTCGATACGCGGACCAGCCGGGCGGTATTCCTCTTGTGAGGCCGGGCGCCGAGATGTGTCTTAGCCATGTAGCTGTTAAAACTCGGGCGCCGGGGTCTGACGAAATGCCCGGAAGGCGGCCCAGCCGGTCGGAATATTATGCAATCGCGTCACCATCGGACGACGCCGATACAGCAGAATATGTTGGCTTATAGAATGGTCAGACAAGGCGACTAAGAATACGCTTCGCACTTGACGCCCGACCGGTCAATCGCGTTCGCCAGAGCCAATGGTCGGCCGTAAAATCATCGCAGGATCGGTTCTCGCCATGAGTCTGAGGGTGGACGGCGCAAACGCAGACCAGCAACCCATGCTGATGCTTGTCCCACCGTCAGTCCCGAGTGCATCTCCTCACCGTTCGGCCCGCGCGTGCTGCCGAAACAGGTGGCCGTCCCTAAAGGCGATCGCTAGCGTCTTCGGACGCTGAAACCCAGCCTGCCCGGCGTCCAGAAAAAGAAACCGTATGGCTTCGAGGTGCGTCATTTCCTCATTCCATCAGGTCATGACCACGAGCGGCTTCCTCGGGGTCCCCATCCGCCGGGTCGTGCGTAGGCGCCTTCGGTGGATAGAGGAAATCGAAAGCCAGAAATGCCGCCAGGGCACCAGCAACGATCACGTAGCTCCAAGACAGTGGATCAGATCCCGTCAAACGTGCGGCAGATGGGTAAGTGACTACTTCTGTTCGATCAGAAAGCGAGCGGGATCCCCATACTTCTCCCCTGGCATCGTTATGAGGTGGAACGCGACCAGGGGGCGACAGCAGCCGCCAGTATGGCCAAAGTCCTGCGTGTCGTCTTGGGATCCATATCCGAACCCCGCTGTTGTAATCCAGTCGCAGATTTCACTCTGAAAGAAGCAGATGCCTGACGTTTGCTCGCATTCCGGGAATAAATCAAGGCAACACAACGCGATCGCCGATCACGGGAAATGGAAGCATCCACTGGCCTCACGCTCGCATCATCCGTGGAGGTAGGCGGGACATTGGAAGTACAGGCTCTTGGCGGGTGCGGACACGTGTTCGAGGAAAGACGGCCCCATGACGCGCGCCAGTGAGCAGAATAAAAAAGCCCCCAGCTACCACACTAGGGGGCGAGTTTTTCTATGAGAAGAGAATTGTGATTGCGGACCGTATGCACACCAGTAGTCCGCGCCGGAATGCTGCGCGCTTGGCAGGGACGGGTCAAGTGAATGGGAAGAAAAGCGCCCAGTCTGCCAACCAGTTGAGGGCAGTTTTCTCCCTACTGGGATTTCTTCCGAGCCCGCGCGGCGCGGCGCTGGGCGCCGTCGGGGTCAACGTCAAGCGGCGCATCAGCTCTTTTGCACGTGGCCTCCCAACCCCATCTGCTAAGCCTTAACTCGCGGCCGTAAAGCAAAGAAGGACCACGAAGAAGCCCAGAAGCGAAACCGCGATACTGACAGAGCATAGCTCTCAACCCCGGCAGCGGAGGGGGAGCAGACGATGCCCGATAAATGGAAACCGCCGGTTAGGCGACGATAACGCCAGGTATTGTGACGCCGGACGTCAGAGGGCTGGTTGCCTTCCTCCGGGCTGCACCGTCCGTTCCTCGCGCTGTCGCCGCCACTTATGCTACCCACGCCGATATGTGCAACCTCTACAGCCAGACCAAAGGCCAGCAGGCGATCATCGCCGCCACCCGGGCTATGCACGATCGAACCGGCAATCTACCGCCGCTCCCCGGCATCTTCCCCGACTATGGCGCGCCCATCGTCAGGGACGGCAGGGATGGCAGAGAACTCGTTCTGGCCCGCTGGGGCATGCCGTCGCCCTTGTTCGCGCTAGAGGGCAAGAAGACCGACCCCGGCGTCACCAACATCCGCAATGCCGGGTCTCCTCACTGGCGCAGGTGGCTCGGGCCGGAAAGCCGGTGCCTTGTTCCCTTCACCAGCTTTTCTGAAAACGAGCTATCAGCCGGCGGATCGAAGCAGCCGATCTGGTTCGCCTTCGACGAAGATCGCTCGCTGGCATTCTTTGCCGGCATCTGGACGCGCTGGACGTCCATCAGGAAGGTCAGGGAAGGCGAAGTGACCGCCGATCTGTTCGGCTTCCTGACGACTGAGCCGAACGCCGAAATCGCTGTTGTGCATCCGCAGGCCATGCCGGCCATCCTTACCACGAGTGAGGAATTTGACATTTGGCTCAGAGCTCCGTGGTCGGAGGCGTCCGCACTCCAACGTCCCTTGCCGGATGGCTCGCTTGAGGTCGTGCTGCGAGGTGAAAAGCAGGACGGCAGGATCGAGGACCTCGTTAACCTTGCTGCGGCGGCCAGCGTGCCACATGCGGAGCTGCCGCTCCCCTTGCTAGATGGCACGCCAGACAGGCCGAACGATGCGGCGACGGTCGCTGTGGTGGAAAACTTCGGCAGGAAGGGCGGAAGTTAAAACGCCCGGTGCTTACGCTTCTTCTTCAGTGCTGGCTTCATTGCTGCGGCCATGTTCCGCTTCGTCGCCGCCGTTGTGTGCCCCCTGAACGCTCCGACCCAGGCGTTTGCGGCAGTCAGGACGATGCTCATCGCCGCATTCTTCTTGATCCATGGGTTTTTCATTCTGCCATTCAACAATGCGCCATGTAATTCATCGAGGTGAACGCTCGGCTTAATATCCAGCCTGTAATCTCACCCGGGCGGCGGTGCTGGCAGTTCAAACAACCCGCCGCCGATGGACAGCTCCACATGGTAGGCGCCCCAGTTAGTTCTGTAGTCAACGGGTGTCGGAAGGATAGCGGATGCGATGTACTGGTCGCTGACCTCAGCCACAGTTGGCTTGCCGACCGGGATACCGACCCCGGCCCCCGAGCCGAAACCGACCCCTGAGGAGCCAAATCCGAAACCGCCGATACCGAGGCCGATAATGGGCGGCGGGTTGTAGGCGACGTGCGGGCCGCTCAGCAGCGATAAGGCTGGTGCTTGATAATGGAACCCCGACGCCGATACGAGGGTGGCAGACTGCGGCGGTGCTAACCTGCTCATAGCTACGTGGACGGCCTGCTGGCGAGCATCGTAATAAGCCTCCGCACTATTCGGCGGCGGCAGTTTGGGGCCGGAACAAGCCGCCACGACGATTAAGGCTGCCAGTGAAAGATGACGCACCATTACGGATCTCCTGACCCGAGACCAACGCGCGGCCTTATTTCACGCTTCAGCCGCTCGAAAAGATGATGGGATCAAGGCGCGGCCCCATGAGCGGGGGCCGCATGCGGGAGAAGCGACCCAGTCCCTACGGCTTCACGTCACCGTCCTTGGCAACATCTACTTCTTCGCGCCTGACAGTATCCTTCACTGTCTCCGTTCGCTCGGTCGCCTCCCTGCTCACCACGACTTCTTCAACAACGCGGGCAGTTTTCGCAACAACCGGCTCCTCCGCAGTCTCGCGAACTTCCACCACCCGTTCCTCGAATGCGCCCGCTCCCGGAGCACGCTCCGCAGCGATTGGCGTGCGCCGTTCCACCGTGACGCGCTCACCTCGCAGCGTCACGTCCTGCTCCACTGGTTTCTCGACTACAAAGCGGCGAATGCGCGTCGTGCCGCGATCAACCGCGCGCTTCCCAACCTCAAGCTGTTCCTCCGAAAGCGGGATGACTTCTTCGCCTTTGCCGGTCGTTGCCGGTGGAGGAGTCGCGCTCCCGGAAACCGCTTCCGGCGACGCGGCGGGAGCAACACGCCCGCCTGGATAGGAACTCGCCACGCCGGCCTGGGCGACGGCTTCGGTCGGCATTGCCCTCCCGGCCGCCAGTCCCTCAGGCGGCGTCATGCCAGCCCCCGGCTGCGCTATCTCCTCCGATCCTTCGTCTATATCGACAGGATTGTGGGCTTCCAGCGCGGAAATCGTCTCGTGGATTTTCGTATCAGCAACGGTTAAACTAAGGACAACATTTCCAGCCGCCACCCTGCGATCATAAATGTCATCCGTATACATAGAACGGGTCGTTTCCGTCATCAACTCGTCCCCAAACAGCCAGGCCCAGAAACCACCTCCCGATGTATGTGTCGAAGCGGGTTCTACCGGTTCGGTTTTGGCAGGGACAGTCTCCGCGTATTGGCGAATCGCGGTGGGAGGTATCCCTAAACTTTCCAAGCTTCGCGCCGCTGCCGTTGCGTGTGCCTCTGTCTTGTATACGGCTACGATATGCTCTGTCATACAAATCTCCCGACTAGTGGGCGGCCCGGTGCGCCCTGCAGGAACAAGCGCGGAGAACGCCGCTGGTTGCTATCAAGATTTGCTGTGGCCGGTTGCTACAGGACGTCCCGACGTCGCTCTGACGCAACCACTGCGGCCCTCGCAGCGTTCTTCCCTACATGGGGTTCAAACCCAGTAGAGGCCGAGCGCTCCCGTTGCATCGCCCCAATTACCACCGGAACTCTGTTCGCGGCGAAGTCATCGATGTCTGCCCTCAATGTCATGGGGCGAAGACAATCGAAGACCAGCGTTGCGATCTTTGCTTTGGCAGCGGGATGATAATCCAGGCTGCCAGCGACGATCACCAGGGGTAGACTTTCACGCCGGGAGATTGAGCCCAACGCGCACCTCCCAAGTTACTTGTCGTAGCCCACAGGGAAGTTTGATTGTGGGCTTCTGTAAAGGAGGGGATTAGGCTTAGCGTAGCTGCCGGCAACCACCAATTCATCTTTGCGACCTATTTTGTTGGGCTACGTCACAGCGTAGCGCCTTATCATATCGGCCTCATTGGCTACCCCCAGCTTTGTGGATAACCCAGGCCTATCCGGTTGCGGATTACCTCCATTAGCGATCCCTTGCGGCCAGGTAATGCCATCGTCCAGGGCTACATACGCTGCGGCATGCGCCACCAGCGGCGCGGCGTGCGTGCGTGCCGCCGACGGCCCTGAACTGATCAGCGGCCTCGCAGATCTCGTCGAGATCTAGCAACGACGCCGCACGCAATGCCTTGTTGAAAGCCGCAAGGCACGGGGCACGGCCGTAGCGCTCAAGCACGCCGTGATGGTGCAGGAAGCGAAGAAAGCTCCGCCGTTCTTTGTCAACCGAAGCCTATCGATCCGGAAGATCGCGGATATTGCTGGTGAGTTCTCAACACAGAGCATCGCAGTTGAGGCGTCGGCATTTACCGCCAAGACTGGCGCGACGATGCATATCGGCGCTCCTACGACGATCTCGACCACAACGAAACCCTCCGAGTAACCTTAACCTCCGCGCCAGGTCTCTCCGCAAGCCGTCCGCCATCTCCAATTCTTGTCTACAGGCCGTAAAGGAACTACGGTCCCACGGCCCTGCCGAGGAGGAGGAGACATGATAGTGCAAAAGAAAACTTGGACATCGGCGGCTCAGATACTATGCGCCTTCAGCGTTTTATGTGCGGGGCTTGGAATTAGAGGGGCATTTGCCGCGATGCTGAGGCAAATCGACCAAGTTGCGCTTCAGACGACTGTGGATAAGGCAATCAAGGAGCTCATGGTTCCTGGCGCTACGGTTCTTTTGCGCACACCGCAGAAAGAGTTCATTGTTGGTTCAGGAACGACCAAGATCGGCACGACGGTGCTTCCCCAAGTCGGCACGTACTTCAGGATCGCGTCGAATACCAAGACGATGACCGCCGCCGCAATCCTGCTCCTCGTTCAGGAAGAGAAAATAGGCCTAGGTGATCCGGTTTCAAAATATGTCACAGGCATTCGCAATGGAGGCGTCATAACCATCACCCAGCTGTTGAGCATGCGCAGCGGCCTCTACAATTACACTATGGCGCCGGAGCTTGCGGCAAGCCTTGACCATGACCCCACAAAGACTTGGAACCCGGACGAGTTGCTGGACATCGCAAATAAGCATCAGCCCGGGTTCGCGCCGGGCGAGAGATTTGAGTATTGCAACACCAATTACCTGTTATTGGGCCTGATCGCCGAGAAGGTCGAGGCGAAGCCGCTGGCGGTTATTTTCAAGGAGCGGTTGTTCACCCCACTCGATATGAAGCAAACCCTTCTGCCTGCTGCCCCTGTGAACACGATGCCAGAACCCTACTCGCACGGTTACCTGTACGGAAGTTCCTCCTACGCTTTGGCAGACGGGCCATACCCCGCCGAGACGCAAGCGAAGATCAAGGCAGGAACATTGAAGCCCAATGACGACACGGACCAGAATCCGTCTTATGCGCGGGCGGCCGGGGGCACCATCTCGACCGCTCACGATCAAGCGGTATGGATACGCGCACTGGTCCGTGGACAAGTTCTCAATGCCGAGATGCAGCGCAAATGGCTGGCGAGCCTGGCGCCCGAGGACCCGGCTAAACCAGACGGGCAAAAGTACGGGTATGGCATCGCCAAGATCAGCTTTGGCCCAAACAGTATTTATTCTCATGGCGGCGAACTGCCCGGCTTCAATTCGTTCATCGGCCACGATCCGGCCAACGACGTGACACTTATTGTGTGGACCAATCTCACCCTCTCCGCCGAGGGGCAAGTGACGGCCAATGCCGTCATGCTAAAAGTGCTGGATCAGATTTACGTGGAATCACCGCTCAAAAAGTAGCAGTACAAGGCCATACCCTGAATTGTTCTCAGGAAAAACTCATAATGCCGAATTTGCTCACTGCACCCTCACGCCCGCCAGGCGCTTCGGGCCGAGGGTCCTGGAAGGGATGCGAATATCGCAGAGTGGATCAGGCTGTCGGAAGAGATATCGGCGCAACTTGCGCCGACATCACCAACAGGGGACGAGTCGTAAATCTGGGATAAACAATGCCCCTCACGACCTTGCGATCGAATCCACTGAGGCCAATAGTACAAAGTGGCAGCCAACGAAGTCGGGGTAGACGCATCAATCTCTCCTATACGTGGCCTTTCTGCCATCCACCGAGGCTCAAGTTGCGGCCATGAAGGAAGAAGGACCGCGAAGAAGGCGCGTAAGCTTAGTCTCAATTATCGATATCGATATCATCTGTTGGCATTCCGGTGGGCCGAGCCTCGGTTCCGTTCTGCCGGCAAACGGTGAATTAGACCTTTAGAGCCGTCGAATGTCGTGTCCACGGCGTCAAGATGTTATATTATGCGCCTCAAATGGCTGGATAAAGGAATGCGAGGCGGCTCGATCCCGCTTAAATTGGCCAGGCCGTTTAAATCACCTCCAAAGCGACTGCCCCGCCAGGGGCATAGGAACAGGCCAGGGCGATACTGCCGTAGCATCGCACCACCTTGAGCCACGCTTTGCTCTTGGCGCCCTTACCGAGGACCACCCAATGATCACCATGACAACCTTCTACACCAGCTCGAACGGCGACCGCTGGCTCATGCTGCACGACGGCGAGACCGGACGATACACCGTGCGCCATGAGCCGAACTTGTCGTCAGGCGGCCAAGCCACGGAGGTCGATGGGCCGGAATTCCTCAGCCGTAACGCCCTCTCGCCCCAAGGTCAGGCGCTGGCGCAGCTCCTTGCTAAAGACGGGTCCATCGATCCCGATCTCGATGCGTAGCTACCAGCGTAGCCTCAACGTCCGCCATGCCCTCCACCGCCACCTTCTGGTCCCTCATGGAGCGCTGGCGCGTCCCCGACGACCAGGCGTTGGAGCTGATCGCTTATGACGGCAAACTACCGGACCGTGGTAAGCGCCCAAGGTTTAGGTTCAATAGCGCACAGGCCGAGGTCGTCTTATCCTTGGTCGAAATGGACATCGCGCTGACAGCGGCGGGAATGGGCGCCGAATGGCTCCAAAAGCCGATGACGGATACCGACCGCACGCCGCTGGACCTCCTGCGCGCCGGGGCGATGGGGGAGGTGCTGGGGGCCTTAAGGAAGATGACGTTCGAGGCGTCGCTGCCTGGGAAACGGCGGTAGCGCGCCGTTTCTGGAGGCCTAAAGCCCGGCTTTCATATATTTTATCGGCATCGCCCGCCTACCCACGGTTTAGTGTGCAGCCCGCCAGCAAACCCAGGATAGCCACGCCACTTCTTGCTCCAGCGTTAACTGGCAAATCATGGGCCACAATCACCACCACGATATCACGCTGCGATGCCGGCCGTTTCGGCGCGCGGCCTGACCACCCCCACCTTCCGGACGGTCTCGTGGCGGATCAGGTAACGGTAGAATTGTTCAATCAATTGAAAAGCGTCGATTATAAATCTACGAGGCCGCCCGACGAATAGATGGAGCAATCCGATGAAGACCATGATCATTGCCGCCATTGTCGCCTTGGGCCTCAGTGTGGGCGCTGCCTACGTCAGGTGTACCGGCTGGCCACCAGGGGCCTCAATATGGCGCGCAAGCTTCGACCAAACGCTAATCTGACCTAGGCTGCACGATAATGGCCCGGGACACCATGCCCGGCCTTTTTGCTGCCGCTGATGCTCTCGACATGTTCTCAACCTCGGCTACCGATCCGGCCATGCCCAACGCCTCTTCCCTCCGCCCTGCCACCGTAGATGAGATCGCCGAGACCCTGTCGTTCGCACTGCTCTACCAGGCCGCAAACGAGTGCACCATGCCGACGACATGCTGGCGCGGGTCACCGCTAAGCGGCTTAAGCAGCACCTGGAGGCGTCGGGGTTCGTGCTGATGAAGAGGCCGCCGCGCGCTGCGCCGACGACAGGCGGAATGCCGCCCGGGCGGGGACGTGACGCCGACTAAAGAAAACCGACCGCCGAAGCGGCCCGCGAGTTCAGGTCCTGGGGAAGCCGGCTCGTGCGGGGGATATGCATCGAGCAGCGACGACCAATTTGGCCGAGCCCCCAACTGCCTATCTGTGAAACGGTTCACATCACGGCTCCGGGCGTATCGCAGAGGGGGCCGTCATTCCATACGGGGGAACCGGCTTCGAATGCCGGAAAATCTCCTCCGCCGATGGCGCTGTACCTGGTGCACTAGCCGCGCGGGCCCAAGACCGGGCGCGAAAGAAGATTTTAGAGGAGTTGCTCGTTTCGGATCGAGAGCCCACGCAGAAGCATTTCCTTGTTCTTATCGGTCGGTGGCAATTTGGGCGGGGACTCCGCTAGGCCACCCCCGCCACGGCTATGCATGTCGTCTTCCGTCCAACCAGGAAAAAGATTATGCAAGGACTCGCGCACAGCAACTTTTGCATACGCTGTATATTTTGGACCGCGCGCGCGCGTTTTTCATACCGACGAGCCTGT
>CAVYXX010000159.1:0-67051 GCA_963772355.1 uncultured Alphaproteobacteria bacterium
GTGCGATGTCGGCACGGCGTGCGATGTAGTCTGGAGCGTGATCGCAGCGGGCGGAACTGAGCCGCAGCTGGTGGCTTGATCAGGCTGCCGGCGGAGCGCCTTCAGTCAACAGCCTCAACACCGCCATCCACGGAAATCGCGTGTCGAGCACGACGCCCTCCGGAGCTGCGAGCTTGCCATCCGCGGTCACCGGTACGGTGTTCATTGTGACTGAAATCTTCGACATTTCCACCGATCACCGTAATCCGTCCCGGCACGGCCGTATCAACGACAATATCGCAGTGCGACGGGAACAAATTCGGCGTCGGCAAGTCGTCAAATCGGAGCCCTTTTGCTTTGCCACGTCCAAAGCAAATCAGATCTCCAGTCCGAGGCGCATAGTCCTGCACGCGCTCGGCCGCGACCAGCCACGACTTTGTTTCCCCCAGCGAGACACGCCGAGCCGCATTGATGTAGTCGGCATGATCCCCCGAATAAGGGAAGCGTTGCCCGGCACCGGCGATCCGCATTACGTAAGAAATGAACGCCGCAGACCAAGCGTAGTCCCCGTCAACATCGGGAGAAAAGACCGTGCCATCTGCGTCGTGCTTGCCGGTCCAGGCGCTCTCCGCCGATCCGGCGTTCAGACCCAGCCACCAATATTCGCCGACCCGCTGCCACAGGCCTTCCTCACGTTCAGGTTTTACCACCCGCGTCGCGTCGGCTTCCGGATCGGCGACGTTCTGCCCGAACAGCCGCCATTCCCGCAAGGCGATGGCGACCACTGCCTCACGCGAGAACGGCTCGTAAGGGATCTTGGCGAAGGGCGGGACGTGAGCGTCGGACATTGGTCTTCCCAGGCAAGCGGAGAGGAGCAGCAACGGCAGGATCGGCAAGCAGCGCATTACGCCTCTCGTATCGGCTTTGACTATCGAACGCTACGGTCGGCCTCAACGGCTAATCAAGTGGCATCGGTGAACGAATAAGGCCGGCCGCCCCCTGGTAATCGAGTTGACACGTGCCGATATCGGATCAATGGATCCGTTGGCGATGCTTAAGTGCCTCGCTTGTTTGCTAATCGTGTCTTCTCCGGTCAAACAGCGCAGAGAGGCACGCGCCATAAACCCAAAGCGACGACAGGAGAAATCAGATGTCAAAGGGACGGGGAGCCAGAGGTCGCGAAGAGAAAAAACCGAAGGCCGAAAAGAAGCCAAGCGTGGTTGCCTCGACCTTTCTGCGTCCGCAGCCAGCCGCCGGAAAAACTAGCGTGACGAAGGAAAGCAAAAAGTAGAGGGCGATTTTCTACGGGCTAACCGGTCTTGTTTCGTTAGCCGCCAGACCATTTGAACTGACGGTGACTTTGTCTGATCGCAAATCACGCGCCAGCGACATTCCGCTGAGCGCGATCATGCCCTAGCGCTGCTCCGGGAACAGCTTCAGCAGCCCTTCGGACGATGCCGAACAACGCCCGCGCTCGGTGATCAAACCGGTGACCAGCCGGGCAGGGGTCACGTCAAAAGCGGGATTGGCGGCGGGGCTGTCGGCTGAAACAACACGCACCGTCGCGATGGTGCCGTCCGCAAGCCGTCCGGTCACGTCGGTGACCTCGGCGGCTGAGCGTTCCTCGATCGGAATGTCCCGAACGCCGTCCGACAGCGTCCAGTCGATTGTTGTCGATGGGACTGCCACCCAGAAGGGAACGTCATTGTCCCGCGCCGCCAAGGCCTTCAAATAAGTGCCGATCTTGTTGGCGGCGTCCCCGGTTCGCGACACGCGATCGGCGCCGACTATCACCAGATCGACCATGCCGTGCTGCATGAAGTGGCCACCTGCATTATCCGCCACCACCGTGTGGGGCACGCCATGCTTACCCAGTTCCCACGCGGTGAGCGCGGCGCCCTGGTTTCGCGGGCGAGTCTCATCAACCCACACATGCACATCGATTCCCGCGTTGTACGCAGTGTAGATCGGCGCCAGGGCAGTCCCCCAATCAACAGTTGCCAGCCATCCGGCATTGCAGTGCGTCAACACGTTCACAGGCCGTCCGGGCCGCACCTCGCCTTCGATCAACGGCAGGCCGTGGCGGCCAATCGCTTGATTCTGTGCCACGTCCTCGTCGGCGATCAGCGAAGCCTCGGAGTATCCCACCGCGACACGCTCCGCCGCCGGCGTATTACGCAGCCGGGTGAGCATGCGGTCTAGCGCCCAGCGCAGATTGACCGCTGTCGGGCGGGTCTCGTTCAACAGCGCTGCATCCTGCTCCATCGCGTCGGTTGACGGATCCGAGCGCAACCCCAGGCACAGCCCGTAGGCGGCGACAGCGCCGATTAGCGGCGCACCCCGGGCCTGCATCGCCCTGATGGCATGCGCAGCCTCATCGCGAGTTGTCAGGCGCACGACGTCCAGCGCCCAAGGAAGCTTGGTCTGATCCAGGATATGGACCGACCATTGGTCGTCCTCGTCGAGCCAGACGGAGCGAAAGGACTTGCCGTCGATCTTCATCGCCTGATCGTCATCTCGAGGAAACCCGTTGATGCAGGACGCAGACCAGTGTGAACAGCCGCCGCGCAGTGTCGAAATCGATGTCGATCTTGCCCGCGAGACGCTGAGTCATAAGCTCAGCGCCTTCGTTGTGAAGCCCACGCCGTCCCATGTCGATGGCCTGGATTCGTTGCTCCCGGCCTTCCTCGACCGCCTTCATATGGCTGTCGACCAGCATCTGATAGTCCTTTACGAGCCGCCGGAAAGGCCCAAGCGCGAGACCAATCGCGGTCAACGGGTTCCCGGCGACATTGCGAACGTCAAAGATCAACCGGCCCTCTTGGATCGACAAATGGAGAGCGTAAGGCCCTGGCAGATCGGTCCCCACCAACGGCGCGAAATGGTTGGCCGCGGCGAGGTCCGCAACTGCCTGTTCTCGATCCGCCTCGACATACGGGGGTAAGTTATTGGGCGACTCTCCATCCAGGATCACACGATCCAGTCGGGACGCGGTGACGGCAGAACCGGTCATCTTTCGCCAGGATCGCTTTTCAGCATGTTGAGGTTGAGCATCAGTCCCACGGTGCCACCCTTTATCGGACGCAGCAGCCCCAACGCCATGACCAAGGTGAGCGGGAGGAAGATGGCGCACATCATCCAAAGTGGCGGCTCGTTAACACGATCGACGACGTACATCAGGGGCACGACGACATGACCAGTGAGCAGAATGGTAAAATACGGAGGTGCGTCATCCGCGCGGGCCAGACCCAGCGGGGCATGACAGTTACGGCACTCAGCGGTGACACGCAGGAAGCCGTTGAACAGGTGCGACTTGCCACAGGCCGGGCAGCGGCCTAGCAATCCACGGCCAATGGCGGTCGCCATCGGAGGATGCGGCCACGGGTTCGGTTTGACAGACCGGTCGGGCTGCCAGGGGGCGGGGGTCATACTCAGGTCCTTCAGGTCGTTCTTGAAGCATGGCAGCGGCAACGGACGAACGACGGTAAGCCGCAGATGATAGGCCTTGCTGCGCCGCATCACCATATCGGTCTTGGACGGCTCAAGACAACTGCGGAAGGCACCCAGAGTTGCCGGCACCGGCTGCGCCTTGTCGCGATCGGTGGCGCGACGCGGCTACCTAACGGCGCTACGTTCGGAGGCGACGAATTGGACTAACGGCGCTGGCCTTGATGGCGGACCCAATCAGCGGAGGAGTTGTGGCATGAGTCGTATCCTAATCATCAACCCCAATTCCTCCGAAACGTGCTCCGCCGGAATCGCGGCGGCGATCGCGCCGTTCCGCGTCCCCTCGGGGCCGGTCGTGGACGTCGTCACGTTGAGGGAAGGGCCTCCTGCCATCTACACTTGGCAGGACTGGCACTCAGTCGTGCAGCCGATGTGCCGGCTGGTCGAGCGAGAAAGCGCGGATGTCTATATCATCGCCTGCGCGTCCGATCCCGGCATCGACGCCTTGCGTGCCGTCACCATTCATCCGGTCCTCGGCATTTTTCGCTCGGCGGTCGCGACGGCGGTCGCCCGTGCGGAGCGGTTCGGGGTGATTGGCCTTGTGGAGTCTTCCAAGGCTCGTCACCGCGCCGCGCTGCGGGCGATGGGGCTAGAGGACCGCCTGGCCGGCGAAATTGCGCTGAATGTCCCAATGGACGCGCTTCTGGACCCTGAGGGGGCCCGCTCGGCCTTGATCGTGGCGGCAAAGGGACTTGCGGCGATGGGGGCGGAAACGATCATCCTCGGTTGCACCGGAATGGCACACCATCGACTGGCGATACGGGATGCGGTCGACATTCCGTTGATCGAGCCGTCGCAGGCCGCGACGGCTTTGGCGATGGGAATGCTGCTCGGGGAGGGGCCATTCGAGGACCATTGATCAGAACAGCGTGGTCTGGTGGCGAAGCCAAGCACTGCCTGGCGGCCTCCACACGGCGTGGGCCGACGGCGGTTAGGCCAGGCGTTCTTTATTGGCCGCGACCGCCAACTGGAGCGGACCGATGGTCGCAGCCTGCGCACTGAGAGTCATCATGGCCAAAGCCACGAAGTTGGACGCGGCACGGTCCCACCAAGCCTGCGCAAACCTGCCTTGTGCTTCCAGCATGGCCGTGGGGGTGAAGCAAGTCGCCATCTCAATTGTTGCCCGAGCTGTGGTCATGACCTCATCGGACGCGAAGCGGGTTATCTGATTTCTGAACAGTTCAGATTGTTCAAACATAGCGATTCCGGCAGCGGAAAAGGCCTCCACCTTCTCCGGCACCATGCGCACGAACTCGGCATGATCCGCCGCCATCGGATCGACTGCGGCCGCTAATCCCAGCGCAACACGCTTCGCAATGATTTGTCCCGCGTCGATGGCCAGGTCGTTTCCGGAATCAGCAGTTCGTGTGGCCAAAGCAAGCATGTCGCTGATTGGGCCGCCAGTTTCGTTGGAAGTCATCGATTGTTCCTGTCTACGGAAAAGCACAGTGCCGTCCCGTCTGAGATGTGTTTCGGGCGCCGAGGTTTCGTTGGGGATGAGACGACATGGCAACCTCGGGCTTTTCGAAGCGCCGCGGTTCCGATTGCACGTGATGGTTTAGAGAACCCAAACCCCTGCGCCGCAGGCTACAAGTCACGGACCTCGTTTCGACCGATCCCCATTGCCAGAATTGCCCCTGGTCAGGAGGTGTCTCCGCACGGTCGATCTGCAGGCTTTGCACTATGGATACAAAACTTTAACAAATCCCTAACGCGCTTCCGGTTTCTGCCAAACCACGGGATCTACCGCGCCAACCTGCTGGGTGATCCGCGTATACGCCTCCGGGCGCCTGTGCTTGTCAAACGCAAACATCGTCGTGCGCCCGAGTGTGCACATGCTTAGATCACAGTCCGCGGTGATCAGTTCATCATCCCAGCTGGATGCCATGGCGACGATTTCACCCTGTGGATTGACGATGATGGAATGCCCAAACAGCTCGGCCCCATCCTCTGTTCCTGCCTTTGCTGTGGCGACCGCGAAGCAGGCGTTCTGGTAGCACCCCGCCTGGATCGATAGATGCGAGTGGAACACCCGCAGGTGATGTGCCTCGAACCCCGCCCCTTCGGTGTTCAGGCTGGGCGTGTTGTAACCAAGTAACACCAACTCCACGCGTTGCAGCCCCAACACGCGCCACGCTTCGGGCCAGCGACGATCGTTGCAGATTATCATCCCCATGTTAATCCCGTCCAGCCCACCCATCGGTGCGCGGATCACCGGAAAGCCGAGGTTGCCGACCTCGAAGTAACGCTTCTCCAAATGCTGCACCACACGCTTCGGATCGTATTCCGAGTGGCCGGGCAGATGCACTTTTCGATATTTCAACAGGACATCGCCCTGCGGTCCTACCAGGATCGATGTATTGAACCGCCGCTTGCGCATCACACCGGTCTCGTCGGCTTCATGCGCCATCTCTGCGTAGCCCAGGTGAAATCCGATCCCGTACTGTCGTGCCGTCTCGAACAGCGGCGCGGTTGCATTCGACGGCATCGCCGTTTCGAACCAGGGATCCGCCTCAGCGACATTCTCATGATAGTGACGGGGGAAGAACGTCGTCAGTGCTAGCTCTGGAAACACCACCAGCTCCACGCCGCGCTTGTGCGCTCGTTCCAGCAACCGGACCATCCGAGCGACGGCGACAGATCGTGGTTCCGCTTTTTGGATCGGCCCCAACTGAGCGGCGGCCACGGTGATGATGCGGGACAAGGGTTCCTCCTTTACTGGCTCCCCAGATTGCCACGGTTACCCAGCTAAGCAATCTCTCTTACTTGCCGTTGCGCTGGCGCGACACTACGAAGCACAGCGATTGGCCTGATTTTGGGGGGCCGCGCAAGATGGAGAACCATAATGATCGAATACGACGTCAAGGTCAGCCCATCCAAGGCCGGGTTGAAGCGGGAGGATCAGCTCGCCTGGAAGATTGCCGGGGTTGCCGCCGATAAGATCGCCGTGAGCAAGGATGTGGCGGCGATGATCGTCAACCGCATTATCGACAACGCCTCGGTGGCCATCGCTTCCTCGAATCGCCACAGCATCGTCTCGGCGCGTGACATGGCACTGGCGCGTCCGAATAAGGCCGGCGCATCAGTCTTTGGCGTTCCAAGCTCAAAACGCGTCAGCCCGGAATGGGCTGCCTGGGCGAACGGCGTGGCGGTGCGTGAACTGGACATGCACGATACTTTTCTGGCCGCCGATTATTCGCATCCAGGCGACAACATTCCGCCGATCCTCGCCGTCGCGCAGACGATGGAGAAATCCGGCCGCGACCTTATCCGTGGTATTGCGACCGGCTATGAAATCCAAATCGACCTGGTGCGTGCGATCTGCCTGCACGAACACAAAATCGACCACATCGCTCATTTGTGCCCGGCGCAGGCCGCCGGCATCGGCACACTGCTTGGCTTGAAGCAGGATATTATCTTCCAAGCGGTTCAGCAGGCCGTGCATGTGAGCTTCACCACGCGTCAGTCGCGCAAGGGTGAGATCAGTTCCTGGAAGGCGTACGCGCCGGCCCATTCCGGTAAGCTCGCGATCGAGGCGGTCGATCGCGTGATGCGCGGCGAGGGGGCTCCCAGCCCGATCTACGAAGGCGAGGACAGCGTCGTGGCATGGATGCTGGACGGACCGCAGGCGCACTATGTTGTGCCGCTACCCGCCCCTGGAGAAGCGAAGCGCGCGATCCTGGACAGCTATACGAAAGAACACAGTGCCGAATATCAGTCGCAGGCGCTGATCGATCTGGCTTTCCGGATGCGCGAAAAAATCACTGAGTTCGATCAGGTGGAAAAAATCTTGATTCACACTAGCCATCATACCCACAACGTGATCGGCACCGGCGCCAACGACCCACAAAAGATGGATCCGAAAGCAAGTCGCGAAACGCTGGACCATTCGATCATGTACATCTTTGCGGTCGCCTTGCAGGATGGCACTTGGCACCACGTGGACAGCTATGCACCGAAGCGGGCCGCGCGTGCGGACACCGTGCGGCTATGGCACAAAATCGAAACGACGGAAGACCCTGAGTGGACGCGCCGCTACCGCGCGACCGATCCGAATGAGTTGTCCTTTGGCGGCCGCGTGGAGGTCTTTCTGCGCGACGGCACGAAGCTGGAAGATGAGATGGCCGTCGCGAATGCTCATCCGCTGGGCGCGAAGCCGTTCGGTCGCGATGACTATATCCGGAAGTTCCAGATCCTGACCGATGGGATCATCAGCACCCGGGAAGCAAATCGATTTCTGGAAGCCGTTCAGGATTTGCCGCGCCTGCCGGCTGGCGAACTGCACCGTTTGAACGTCGTCTTGCCCGCGGGCACGCTGACGGCGGGCAAGCCCGGTATTCTTTAAGCGAGCCCGGTAATCTCTAACCAAGGAGAACCCAAATGAGCGAGACAACGGCGCTTCCGAACCGCGCGAAAAAGGGTGTGGGCCTGGCCGGCGTGACCGCGGGTAATACCGCGTTATGTACCGTCGGACGCTCCGGCAACGACCTGCACTATCGCGGCTACGATATTCTCGATGTCGCGGACACCTGCGAGTTTGAAGAGATTGCTTACTTGCTGGTGCATGGCACGCTTCCCACGCGCGCTGAGCTCGGCGCTTACAAGGCAAAGCTGAGGTCGCTGCGCGGTCTGCCGATGGCGGTAAAACAGTCGCTGGAGGCACTGCCCGCGGCTTCGCATCCAATGGACGTGATGCGCACCGGCGTGTCCGCGCTGGGCTGCGTTCTGCCAGAGAAGGACAGCCAGCACCCGCCAGGCGCACGCGACATTGCTGACCGGTTGATGGCGTGCCAGGGATCGATGCTGCTATACTGGTATCACTACGCACATAACGGGAAGCGCATCGAGGTGGAGACCGATGATGATTCCATCGGCGGCCATTTCCTGCATCTGCTGCACGGCGAGCCGCCTGCCGAGATGTTTGTGCGGGCGATGCACACTTCGTTGATCCTCTACGCGGAGCACGAGTTCAACGCCTCGACCTTCGCCTGCCGGGTCGTTGCGGGTACCGGCGCCGATATGTATTCCGCGATCGTCGCGGGCATCGGTGCGCTGCGCGGGCCAAAACATGGAGGCGCCAATGAGGTCTCTTTCGAGATCCAAAATCGTTATGGCTCGCCCGACGAAGCAGAAGCCGATATTCGTAAGAGGATAGAGGCGAAGCAGGTTGTTATCGGCTTCGGCCATGCGGTTTATACCACCGCCGACCCGCGCAACAAGGTGATTAAGGAAGTGGCGCGCCGGCTTTCGCAGCACGCCGGATCGATGAAAATGTTTGAGATCGCCGATCGTATCGAAGCGACGATGTGGGATGCCAAGAAGATGTTCGCCAACCTCGATTGGTTTTCGGCCATCAGCTACCACATGCTTGGTGTGCCGATGTCGATGTTCACACCGCTGTTCGTGATCTCACGCACATCGGGTTGGGCTGCACATGTGATGGAACAGCGCGTCGACAACAAATTGATCCGTCCTACGGCGAATTACATCGGGCCAGAGAATCTCAAGTTCGTTCCGATTGATCAGCGCGGCTGATTGGCTTCTACCGACGACGAGGAAACCCGCCGCGGCAGCAATGTCGCGGCGTTTGGTTTTTCCATACGTGACTGAAACGCTGCGCACAGAAAGTTTTTTGACAAATATGCGGCGGAACGGTTGCTTTTCGTTGACAGATGTGGTCGCCGCGATGAATAGCGGAATCCGTGTTCGCGAATCGATTCACTTCATTGGCTAAACCATCGACGCGCGAGGACGTTCAGCAGAAGGACGGTCAATGGACCGCGACCTTGGAACGCCGAAGACAGAGTCAAGAAAGCCCATCGACATGTGCCGCGATGGCATATGGGTCCAGCCGGTTTTGCCGTTGAAACAAACCCGTCGAGGCCTGCGCGGTGACAACTCGAAATACGGCCTCGTCCAAAGCGCGCACTACAAAGACGCCACGTTCAACAAGGAGTTTTACAGGTGAGCACTGACGACACGACGATCGAGACGCCGCGCGCCTCCCGCCCCCAGGCGAAGGCTATGGCGATGAAGGCCGCGACGAAGAAGGCAGCGGCAAAGAAGCCCACCGCGAAGAAGGCTGCTCCGGCGAAGGCTCTCGCCAAGGCCGCTTCGAAAAAGCCGGCTGGCAAGAAAGCTGCACCGAAGAAGGCTGCTGCCAAAGTGGCGCCGAAGAAGGCGGCCGTGAAGAAGGCAGCGGTGAAGAAGGCCGCGCCGAAGAAGGTTGCCTCCAAGGCAGCACCGAAGAAGACCACGCCGAAGAAGGCGGCCGTGAAGAAGGCTGCGCCGAAGAAGGCAGCGGTGAAGAAGGCTGCGGTAAAGAAGGCCGCACCCAGGAAAGCGGTAGCGAAACCGCAAGCCGCCAAGAAGCCCACCGCGAAAAAGCTGATGGCGAAGAAGGCCTTGCGTAAGATGAAGGTGATGGCCGGCTCATCGCCGGCGACGGAGGCGACACCTGTCGCCGCGAGTGAAACGAAGGAATAATCGCCTGACTCGGCCGTTGAAAGGAGAGGCGCCCGAGCGGCGCCTTTTCTTTGCGTGGTTTTTACGGCCTTCGCGGCGCGCAGTTTACGCAAACGTGGCGAGCAGATCGTCAATCTGGGGCGAACTCAGCAGGCGAGGCGACTGCCGGCGCAACATCAGAAAGAGCTTGGCGGCCTCTTCCAGTTCTTCCGCCGCATAAACCGCGTCTGTGAGCGTCCTGCCGGCAATGACCGGCCCATGATTTGCCAGCAGCACCGCACGGGCATTCTTGGCCGCTTCGCGGATCGCCGGTTCCATGGCTGGATCGCCGGGGCGGTAATACGGAATGATCGGCATGTGCCGCCCGACCCGCATGACGAAATATGGTGTCAGCGGCGGGATCGGATTCGATTGGTCCACATCCGGCAGGCAAGACACCGCTGTGGCCTGCGTCGAATGCAGGTGCACTACGGCTCCGGCATCCTCGCGCGCCTGATAGAAGGCACGATGCATGAACACTTCCTTGGATGGCTTGTCGCCGCCGACATGTCTGAAATCCGGATCCAATCTCGACAGGCGCTCAGGGTCGAGTTTGCCCAGACTCGAATTGGTTGGCGTCATCAGAAATCCGTCCGGCAGACGGACACTAATATTGCCGGCGCTTCCAACGGAAAAACCGCGTGCGAACAGGCTGGCCCCGAGTTCACTTAGGAGTACGCGGGTCTCATGTTCGTTTATGTTTCCTGCAAGCATCTATCGACCTTCCAGCACATGAAACGCTTTAATGAAAAAATCGGTTGCGCCGAAGTTTCCCGATTTCAGTGCGAGCATCAGGTCGGGGCCACTGCCTGACGCAAGCGTCCAGGGCACACCTGGGTCGATCTCCCCACCAATGCGCAGGGACCTCACGCCAAGCTGCCCCACGACCGCGCCAGAGGTCTCGCCGCCCGCGACAACCATCTTACGCACCCCTCTGGCGATCAGGCCTTCGGCGATCCGTGCGACGGCATCCTCGATCAGCGCACCGGCCTGTTCGCGGCCCAGATGTGACTGCAGCGTAGCGACCTTGTCCGGGGGCGCCGATGCCGCGATCACCACCGGCTTGTCGCCGATCTTGTCGGCCGCCCATGCCAGTGCGGCAGCGCTCAGGGCCGCCGCGTCAGGGGTTGTCACCGCGTCGAGTTCAAACACCGGCAGATGGTCACGCGCATAACCAAGCTGCGCCAAAGTCGCTCTGGAGCATGATCCCGCGACCACCGCGCTGGCACCCTCGATCACCGGCAAGGCACCCGGATCGATTGCGTCCGACAGCAAGCCCGCACGCCGAAAGTTTGCCGGCAGTCCCATCGCCACGCCTGACCCGCCAGTAATGAGTGCGTGGCTGGCCGCGGCTTCACCGATCGAAACGAGATGCGCGTCCGTGATGGCATCGACGATGGCATAGCGCCGACCGAGTTCCTTCAACCGGGTCATCGCGTCGCGGATTGCATGCGCGCCCTGATCCACGACGGTGAAGGGGACCAAACCCACGGTGCCTTCTGTCTGGCGCGACAGCACGCGCACGAGGTTCGCGTCGGTCATCGGTGTCAGCGGATGGTGCTCCATACCGCTCTCGTTCAGCAGGTTTCCGCCGGCAAACAGATAGCCCAGATATACTGTCCGCGCATTGGTCGGGAACGCTGGGCATGCCAGCGCGTACCCGCAATCCAGGGCATCGATCAACGCGTCCGCGACCGGACCGATATTTCCCTGATCCGTGCTGTCAAAGGTCGAGCAGTATTTAAAAAAATACTGCCGAGCACCGGCCGCCCTCAGCCATCGCAATGCGGCGAGCGATCCGTCCACCGCCTCTCGCGCCGGAGCGGTACGCGATTTCAACGCTACCACTACAGCGTCGGCGTCTGGTGGGGGCATAGCGGTGGATGGTATTCCGATGAGCTGCACCGTCCTCATCCCACCGCGCACCAGCATCGAACACAGGTCGGTCGCACCTGTGAAATCATCGGCGATCGCACCTAACAGCATTGTCGGCCCTCCCTCGTTTTAAGGTTTATCGGCCAGCACAGCGGCGAGGCGCGCGGCCTGTTCATTCCATGATGGCAGCGACTGGCCACATCGCCATGCTGCATCCGCCATATGCCGCAGCAACGGCCGGTCGAAGATCAACCGGCGCATTGCTTTCGACAATTGCTCGACGTCGCCTAGTGCGCACACCACGCCGGCTTCAGGTGTCACCAGCGCCGGCACGGCACCGACGTTGGTGACCGCCACTGCCAGACCACGACGCATCGCTTCGGCGATCGCCACACCGTAGCCCTCGAAATAGGACGTCAGCGCGAACATATCGGCTGCCCTCCACACCGCTTCGTTCACGTCATCCATGAAACGCACGCGATGTGCGATCCTCAACTCTTCTCCTAACGCTCGTAAGCTCGATGTGTGCCCCGGATCGCGATCAGCCGAACCCGCCATAGTCAAGACCCAATCGAGGTCGAGCAGGCGGCTGAGCGCGCGTAACAACACATCATGCCCCTTCCGCGGGATCAGCGCGCCAACCGATAAAACGTTACATCCAGGCCCGGGGGAACCAGCCGAACGTGGCAGATCGTCAATCCCAGGAATGATGACGCTGATCCGTTCACCGTGGGCGCCGAAATCGCGGATCAGACGCTGAGCCGTCTGGTCGCTTGTCACGACAAGGCGCGGTAGTTCCTGAAACATCGCCACGTCTGTGGCGCGCAGACGATGACCCGCTTCATCGGGCAAGCCGGTCTCAAGCGAGGCGGGATGATGGACCAGTGCTGTCACCTGATGCAGCGGTAAGCCGCCGAACGCCTGCAGCGCCATCCCATCGATCAGTCTTACGCTGTCGGCGCGCAGCCCTGCCCAGGTCGTCCGAGCGGCGTAGATTGATGCTTGGTCTGGGTCGGGCAGCCGCCCGTCGAGTTCCACGACGCGCACCTCGTGTCCGAGTGCGCGTAAGCCGTCGGCCATTCGTCGATCATAGGTATGGCCACCGGAGACCGTCGCGAGCGGCCCGGGAACGATCAAGCACACTTGCATGCGCAAGTCTTAGCAGGTTCCGGTGCTTAGTCACCGGGCGAGGCAAGCCACTAGAATTGAAATCAGATACTATGCCCTTGTTGGATCGAGGGACAGAGCCTTGCTTTCCCGCTCGGGTGACGCGCTCAGGGCTTTGCGTTAGTCAGGAGGCTCTCGACAGTGGAGAGTGTCATGCCGGCTCCATCCCAATCGACCGTCGCATCCGTTCTGCATCATGCCGACGCCAATCTGGCAGACTCGCGCGCCACCCTGTTTGACCTGTTGCGCATCAAGTCGATCAGTGCCCAACCGGCATACGCAGCCGAATGCGTCAAAGCGGCGGAATGGTGGCGCACCCAATTAGCCGCACTGGGCTTTGATGCTGTCGTCCGTCCCACCGCCGGCCATCCCGTCGTCGTTGCCCATCTCAATGGGCCTTTGGATTACAACGGGCCACACATTCTGTTCTACGGCCATTACGACGTGCAGCCGGTCGATCCGGTGTCGCTCTGGCACAGCGATCCGTTCGAGCCGCAATACGTCGATGGCCCGCGCGGCAAGCGCTTCGTGGCCCGTGGGGCGGTTGATGACAAGGGCCAGACGGTGATGTTCCTCGCGGCGCTGCGCGCCTGGCAGGAGGCCGGGGGTGGCATTCCTGCCCGCATCACCGTGCTGATCGAAGGTGAAGAAGAAGTCGGTTCGGTCAACCTCGACAAATTCCTGCGGGACCACAAGGCGGATCTTGTTGCGGATATGGCGCTGATCAACGACACCGGTATGTGGGACGTCGAGACCCCCGCCATCACCACTCGGCTGCGCGGCATGACTTATGCTGAGGTGACCTTGAAGGCGGCGAACCGCGATCTGCACTCCGGCCTGTATGGCGGCTCCGCACTCAACCCGATCAACGCGTTGACCAAAATTCTAGGCGCGTTGCAGGACGAGAACGGGCGCATTCAGCTGCCCGGCTTTTATGATAGCGTCACGCCGGTCAGTAATTCGCAGCGGACGCAATGGGATGCCTTGGGGTTCGACGAGACGGGATTCCTGTCAGGCATCGGCCTGAATACCCCGGTAGGCGAACGCGGCTATCCGGCGCTGGAGCGGTTGTGGGCACGTCCCACCGCAGACATTAACGGCATCTGGGGAGGCTACACCGGGGCTGGCAGCAAGACCGTGATCGCGTCGGAAGCATCGGCGAAGGTCTCGTTCCGGCTGGTGCCGAAGCAGGACCCGGATGAGGTGATGAAGCAGTTCAAGCGTTTCGTTACCGACCGCTTACCGCCCGGTGCGACCGCCACGTTCGCGGATTTTTCTCGGGCGCCGGGCATCGAGGTTAACGTCGACAGTCCCCATGTCCGGTCGGCCCTTGCCGCGCTGACCGAAGAATACCGCAAGCCGGCACTCATGGTGGGCAGCGGGGGGTCGATACCGGTGGTAACATCGCTTCGCTCGATCCTTGGACTGGATTCGCTGTTGATGGGGTTTGGGCTGGACGATGATCAGGTGCACAGTCCCAATGAAAAGTTTGAGGAAGCTTGCTTTCACCACGGCATCCGCTCGCATGTGCGCCTCCTGGCGAAGTTCGCGGGCGGATAATACGCAATACCGACGAATCCCCCGGGCTTACATCGCCGATACCTTTCGGTCGCTGCCCATTGAATCCCTAGGTGTTCTTTGGTTCGCCCAACGCTCAGGTGGCAAACGTCGGACCTCCAGCACGGCGATCGTGGCGATGGGTCGCAGGCCACCGGTGTCGCTAGACTAATCGCAGTCCCAACTGTTGATACAGCGACAGGAAGTCGAAATTGTTCCAGACCTCGGCGATTTTCCCGTCCTTCGTTCGAGCAATGACCATTCCATGCAATTGAACCGCTCGGTTCGTCGGAGGCATCGAAAGTCCGAGACCCGTGTGCGTTCCTGTGACCAAGACGCGGGCCGCGATCTTGTCGTCTTCAGAGACGGCATCCTCAACGGCGAAATGGATATCGGGAAACGCGGCCTTCAGCCGCCGGTAGAATGGCCTGAATGTAGTTGGCCCGCGAACTTGATCACCCTCTGCAGTTGATAGGCCGTGGGAGACCGCGTCTTCGGTGGTTAATTCGTCGATAAGGCTCTCACGCCCTTGGTTCCATACTCCTTCGAACCAGCGATGTGTCAGTGTGTCCATCTCACGGATCCTCCCTGAACTCTGTTGATTTTTCGATTGGTAATTCTCGTCTACACGAATGTATCGGCCTTGAACGCGCCCGCCATCGCGGCGGAAAAAGCCCTTGCAATTCCGGAACTCCTAACCGATATAGCGGTCGGCTTTCCGTGATTGCGTGATTAACGGGCGGTTTACCTCGTCCGAAATTCCGGAAATTTGATCTGAAAACCGTTCGTCCCCATTTAATCGCGCGGGGCGATGAACTCACGGGCGTTTGCCGCTCCCCTAAGTGGGACGGGCGCTGGAGCACAACTACATCTTGACCCAGGCTACTTTCACGGCCCTCGGCTTGTCCGAGCCGCTATTGCGCGCGATCGAGATGCGCAAGTTCAAAATCCCAACCCCAATTCAAGCCAATTCCATCCCACCTCTGCTGGCCAACAAAGATCTGCTTGGCATTGCCCAGACCGGCAGCGGCAAAACCGCCGCTTTCGCCCTACCGATCCTTCAGCACCTCGCAGCCCAGCAGATCCGGCCGGCACCCTTTGTAGCCCGGGCGCTGATACTCGCTCCGACCCGCGAGCTGGCTTTGCAGATCGATGAAACCGTCCGCGCGCTCTCCATCAACCTGCGTCTGCGCACCGTGGTCATCATCGGTGGGGCCAGCCGCTTTAAGCAGGTTGAGGCGATGCGTCGTGGGGCGGATATCGTCATCGGCACCCCCGGCCGCGTCTGCGATCTGATGCAGACCCGCGAACTGCACCTCGGTGCTGTCAGCCAGTTCGTTCTGGATGAGGCTGATCGGATGCTCGATCTAGGCTTTATCAAGGATATTCGGCGTATCGTCGCGGCGCTGCCGCCGCAGCGTCAATCCTGCCTGTTCTCTGCCACGATGCCGGTCGAGGTAGCGAGCCTGGCGAACAGCCTGTTGCGCAACCCCGTTCGCGTGGAGATTGCCCGCAAAGAAGAGACGACGCCGAAGATCGATCAATTCGTCCACCATCTTCCGCAGAGCGGCAAGCAATCGTTGCTACTATCCATGCTGCAGGAAGATGCTTTGACCCGCGTGATCGTTTTTACCCGCACCAAGCATGGGGCCAATAAGGTGGCCGGGGTGTTGGAGAATGCGGGCATCCAGGTCAATGCGATCCACGGCAATAAGAGCCAGCCGCAGCGCGAGAAGGCCCTGCGGGATTTTCGCAATGGCAGGGCCCGCGTTCTGGTCGCCACCGATATCGCCGCTCGCGGAATTGATGTGACCGGAATTTCCCACGTCATCAATTTCGATCTGCCGGTTGAGGCGGAAAGCTATGTCCATCGGATCGGCCGGACTGCTCGTGCCGGTGCAGCCGGCATTGCGATCTCGTTCTGCGACCCGTCGGAGCGTGGCGTGCTACGCCAGATCGAACGTCAGATGAATTTCTCCATAGCGGTCGTGGGGGATGCTCCGGGCCCGATGACGCACCAACCGAAGCGCCCAGGTGCGCCCGGCCAGGCACAGCGTCGCCGCTACAACGACCGCGGCAACCGGGGTATGCGCTCGGCCGCGTGACCACTCTATACGTCGACGGCGACGCCTGCCCGGTGCGCAACGAGGTCTATCGTGTCGCGGACCGGCTGGGCCTGCCGGTCTTCGTCGTGGCCAACGGCTCGCGACCGATCCGGCCCACCGGGCGGCCAAACGTGACGATGATCACTGTCGCAGCCGGCGCTGACGTCGCTGACGACTGGATTGCGGAACGGGTGACGAAGGCGGATGTCTGCATCACCAGCGATATTCCACTGGCGTCGCGCTGTATTGCCTCAGGTGGTCGCGCTGTCGCACCCAATGGTAAGATCTGGACCGCAGACAATATCGGCAACGCCCTCGCAAGCCGTGAAGTCGGACGTCATCTCCGGGAAATGGGTGTGACTACCGGCGGTCCGGCCCCTCTGACGAAGCAGGATCGTTCGCGCTTCTTAAGCGCGCTCGATTCGCTGGTGCGCGCGGCACAGCGGTTGTGATCCGGTAGACCGGCGTTATGCTATCAGCGCCCGCTCCATCAGCCGGACCGAGTGAAGCGCCTCCCGTCCGGACAAATCCCGGATCTGATGCCGACAGGACGTTCCATCGGCGACGATGTAGTGGTGTTGGGGAGCAGCCCTGACGGCGGGCAGCAGGGCTGCCTCGGCCATCGACCGAGACGTCGCTTCGGTCTCCGCTTGATACCCGAATGAGCCCGCCATTCCGCAGCACGAAGAAACGATCGGTTGGGCGGATAGCTTCGGGATCAACCGCAGCATCGCGAGCGCGTCCGGAAACGCGCCGAACGCCTTTTGATGGCAGTGTCCGTGCACTATCGCGGTCCCGGGCAGTGCCTGAAGGACTAGATCGGGCTTCTCCCGAGCGAAAAACTCGCTTAGGAGCATGGATTTTGCGGCGAATCGGTCGGTCGCCGCGCCGGGCAGCAGCGACCTGAATTCGTCGCGCAATGTCATCAGACAGGATGGTTCCAATCCGATGATCGGCAGATCCTCCGACATGTGCTCCATGGTGCGGGCGGCTTCCTCGCGCGCCTTGTCGACCATACCTACGGCGAGCCACGTGCGGCCGCAGCATAACGGCAGCCCATCAGTCTTGGGAATCACGGCGCGATAGCCGGAAGCAGCGAGCACTTTAAGCGCTGCGCGCAGATTTTCCGGCTCGAAGTAGCGGTTGAACGTATCGGCCAGCAAATAGACTTCGCCATGCCGCGAGGTAGGTGCCCCCGCCGCGGCCTCCTTGTCGAGAAATCTGTCAGCGCGCCATTTCGGCAATCGTCGCGCGGCGGAAAATCCCAAAAAATACTCAGTCAGCCAGCGCAACGGCGCCACATGGTTGCGCAGGTTGGCCAATGTTGGGAGCCTCGAGACCAGCGGCGCGTACCGCGGTAATTCTGCGATCAGCGTTTCCCGCCATCTAGCGCCGTGCCGTTCGGTACGGGCAGCGGTCACCTCGATCTTCATCTTTGCCATGTCGACGCCAGTGGGGCATTCGCGTTTGCAGGCCTTGCAGGACACGCACAGCGCCATCGCGTCGGCCATCGCGTCGGAAATCATGGCGTCGGCCCCCAATTGGCCCGTGAGTGCCAGCCGCAGCGTGTTGGCTCGTCCGCGCGTCAGATGCATCTCGTCGCGGGTCGCTCGGTAACTGGGGCACATCACGCCGGAGTCGAAACTGCGGCAGGCGCCATTGTTGTTGCACATCTCGACCGCACCCAGCATACCGCCCAACGGGCCGGGATGGTCGGACCAGTCGAGCCGGGGGGTGAAATCGCTTATCGGACCGTAGCCCGGGCCGTAGCGGAACAGCGTGCGGTCGTCCATGCGTGGCGGGTGAGTGATCCGGTTTGGGTTCAGCAGACCGATCGGGTCGAAGGTGTCCTTCACCGCCTCAAACGCCCGCACGATGCTCGGACCGAACATCGCCTCATGGAATTCACTGCGGACCAGGCCATCGCCATGCTCGCCGCTGTGGGAGCCTTTGTACGTGCGCACCAGGGCAAAGGCTTCCTCAGCGACCGCGCGCATCTTTATCACGTCGGCCGGGTCCTTCATGTTCAGGACCGGTCGCACGTGCAAGCATCCGACGGAGGCGTGGGCATACCAGGTGCCCTTGGTGCCGTGCTTTTCGAACACACCGTTCAGACGCTCGGTGTAGTCGGCGAGGTCGTCGAGATCGACGGCACAGTCTTCGATGAAGGAGACCGGTTTGCCGTCGCCCTTCATCGACATCATGATGTTCAGCCCGGCCTCTCGCACTGCCGCGATATCCGCCTGGAACCCGTGATCGATCGCTCGGACTATGCCAGGGTGGCCCAGATCGGCCATCAGCGTCCCCAACTCGGCCAGCTTCATCATCAGCGGCCCGTCCTCGTGCCCATGGAACTCCACGATCAGCAAACTGTCAGGCTCCCCGATCAGCATCTGGTCAATCGTTGCCCGGTAGATCGGAATGGCGCGGCCCAGGTCGATCATGGTCCGATCGACGAGTTCGACCGCCTCGGGCTCCAGGGCGACGATATGCCGAGACGCTTCCATCGCCTTGCGAAACGTTGAAAATTGGCAGATGCCCAGCACCTTGCGCGGCTTGACCGGTTGCAGGGTCAGCTCAACCGCGGCCGAGAAGGCCAGGGTTCCCTCGGATCCGACCAGCAGACGGGCGAGATTGTCACGGCCGGACGCCCGGGCGGCGGGGGTCAGGGTGTCGATGTTGTAGCCGCCGACACGGCGAAGCTGTTTGGGAAAGCGGGCGGCGATCTCCTCGGCTTCGGATGTGCCCAGGACGCGCAGGCGTTGGATCAGGTCGGCGATTGCGGAGGGGATGCTGTCGCTCAGATTGTCCGGGGTGAGCCCGAACCGATGCTGGGATCCGTCGGACAGGATGGCCTCGATCGACCGGACATTGTCCGCCATCAAGCCGTAGCGGATGGACTTGGAGCCACAGGAGTTGTTTCCAGCCATGCCGCCGATGGTGCAGCGGGCATGGGTGGAGGGATCGACGGGAAAGAACAGGTTGTGGCCGCGCAGGCTGCTGTTCAAGTGGCCCAGAACAAGGCCTGGCTCAACCAAGGCAGTTCGCGCCTCGGCATCGACATTTAGGATGCGGCGGAGATGTTTTGAGCAATCGATCACCAGGGCCCGGTTGACCGTCTGCCCACATTGGCTCGTGCCGCCGCCACGCGCCAAGACGGGCACGCCCTCGTCTCGGGCGATCGCGATCGCGGCGGCGACGTCGTCGACGGTTTCCGGGACGATCACGCCGACCGGTTCCATCTGGTAGATCGAGGCGTCCGTGCTGTAGCGGCCCCGACTGGCGCGGTCGAACAGCACCTCGCCCTTTATGTTGCGTGCCAGACGCATTGCGAAGGCGGCGTTATCCGGCATTATTGAGTCAGCGATGGTTGCGCTCATGCGGACGGGTCAACCTGTGAGGAAGCGTGATGCAGCATTGGCAAACGCGCAGGACTATCGCAAGCCGGGGGGAGACAATGTTAGCCGGTACGTCGGCGTGGCCGTGCGGGAGGTTTTGTACCCGGGCGCCTTCGGCGCGCCGCGCTGTCGGTCGGTGATGACATGACCGACGTTCTTGCCCACATGCCGGGCCTATATAGGCCAGACATCGAAGACTCTGCGCGGAAAGGGGGCCACCGAGCTGAACCATTCACTACGCCGCAGATCGAAAGTGCCGATCCATAGTCGGCCGAACCCGCATAGCGGAAAACGCAACGGGGACACCGTAGAATGCCTTTGGCCCCGGCAACGACATGCAAGCGACTACGGTCACACTCAGACCAGTTTCGGTTCCACCTCCGCCCGCAATTTGCGCTGAAGCGCAGCACGCTCCTCTGATTTGGTGACGTGAGCACACAGCCGCTCGATGAAGTCCCGGCGGGATGTTGCCTGGGCGGCGGCATCCCGCACCAAGACCCGAGCGATGGGACCAACATATTGGACGAGCGCTGCCTGGGCAGCGGCGGCGGCCGCGGGTGGAATCGATCCGGCACCAAATGTTCGAGGTGGTATCGTTTGGGGCGGAATGGTTTGGGGCGGAATGGTCTGGGACGGTATCGTCTGGGGTGATATCGTTTGGAACGGTATCGGGGGGGGCGGTATCGTTTGAGGCGCCATCGTCTCGGGTCCCGCGGTCCGCGGGGCCATGGTCTGCGGAGCCATGGTTTGTCCCGGCCGTCTCCGGTCACCGAGGCTCGGCTCCACCCGACCGCCTCCAACCAAACGCAGGAACAGGCTGCGATTCGCCGCATCCGGCAGGTCCCGCGCCAGGAGGGCATAAAGGTCACCCGGACTGCCAACCTGCCGCGCGGCCTCTGCCACCATCGTCCGAGCGATCGGCCCCACGAACCGCGCGAGGTGTAACTCGACGCGCTGAAGAAGTGCCGGATCGAACGCGGAGGGTTTCCGGCGCTGCGACGCCATCACGATGGTTGCGCCGGGATCGTCCTCGGCGGCCGCTGGGGACCCCGACGAGGCGGCCTGAAGTGCTGCTGCGAACGCGCCCGCCGTCTGGAAGCGGCGCTCCCGATCCTTGGCGAGAGCTTGCTGTAACACCGGAACAAACATCTTACAGCCAGCCGCCACGACTGGGGCCATGTCGGCGGGGTTTGGCCCGGACAATCGCATCATAGTCTCGGGAACCGTGCGTCCGGCGAAAGGTGATTTACCTGCCAGCATCTCGTACAGGATTGCGCCGACCGAGAACAGATCGGCTCGATGATCGACCCGGTCATCGATTAACTGTTCGGGGGCCATGTAGCTGGGGGTGCCAAGCATGGCGCCGGCCATGGTGGCGTGGGCACCGGCTAGCCGAGCCACGCCGAAATCCGCGATTTTTGCTTGCCCCGACGGGGTCACCAGGATGTTCGCAGGCTTAATGTCTCGATGGATGATTCCTTGGCCATGGGCGTAGCCCAGCCCCTCGAGCACCTGGTGCAGAACGCTGGGCAACGGGTATGCCGCACGGCGCTCCGGGTCACGCAAGGTTCGGTATAGGCTAGTCCCGTCCACCAGTTCCATGACAATAGCTGGATCGCCGGATTGATCCAGGAAGTCATACACCCCGACGATTGCCGGGTGGCTGCAACGCCCGGCCGCCTGGACTTCGAGCCGGAAGCGGTCAGTCGCCGCGGCTCGCTCCTGGGCGTTGTCCGCATCGATCCGCACCACCTTGATCGCGACGTCGCGTCCGATCGCTGGATCATGCGCCTTATAGACCGTGCCCATCGCACCGCTGCCAACGACGTCCAGGATCTGGTAGCGCCCGATCGCTCCAGGCCGCGTTTGCTGGTTCATCGATGCCTCTGGTTCATGGATCCAGCATCCTCATTGCGCTATCGAGGCTGCGCCGCATGCGGTTGAAGGAGTTTGACAGGACAGCAATCTCATCACGGCCTTTGCGCTCGTATTCCTCCACGGTCACATCCCCCAGGCTGACGGCGTTAGCCATCCGGGATAACCTTACTACGGGTTTGATGACGGTGTAGTGCAACAGTACGTTCAAAATGACGACGATCACCACGAACATGCCGAACAGGATCAACATGAATGTCATGAAGGTCTGGCGCGCCTGCTGCAGTGGCAGCTCCATCGGCACGGACACGACCTGCGCGCCGACCACCTCGTGCAGTTGCCAGCCGAAGCCATTATTTCGGCCATAGGTCGCGATCATCGTGGCCGGTGCCGCGGACGGCGTGCTGTGGCAGGCGAGGCAACCCGGGTCATCTATCGCGATCGGCCGAGCGAGACTGAGCACTTGGCCGGTCGGCGTATCGCGATCGCCCATTAGTTCCTTCAGACCAGACTTGTTACGGAACGCGTTGATATAGTCCGCCTCCCAATCCGATGCCCGGTCGACCAGGTTCGTGGGATTGAGCGTTGGTTCTCGATACGTGAAGTCAGGAAAACGGGCTTGTACATCCTTGAAGGTTGTCTGAGCCGCGAACGATGGCACCGAGGCCGCAATGAACTTGGTCCCCGTGTTGTTCATCGGCTCCGCAAGCGGCGCGATATAGGTGTCGGTGAAATGTCTGATCGCATCCGCTGAAGTCATCATGATTCGCGCATTCTGCAGTACTTGCTGCCGCGCGTTTTCGATGAAGAGTCGTTGCAGTAAGTACCCGGACCCGGCGAATCCGATGAGAAAAGCCACCAGTACCGCCAGATTGAATTTCGTTCTCAGGCCCATGAAATACGCCTCCCCTTTCCAGAGTTCATGATGCAGCTTCCCGAGCCAATCAGAGAGTTCACTGTGCGGGATTTCAGGATTTTTCCGCAAACCTGCTAACGACGTGATCCGGCAATCAAAGAGTCAGCCCGTGCGCCCATCATAACGCTCGGCCATCTTGCCGAACCATTCGACGTTGAAAGAGCTGGATAGGAAATAAGGAATATGACGAAAAGGACGGCCTCTTCCTGTGCACGGTGACATCGCTCATACCGCGGTTGGTTACTGTCTTGCCCATCATCTGAGGGCGACGATCCTAGAACCGGCGGGGGCTTTGATGACCATCTCGGTCTATAAAAAAAACGCCCGGAGTGAACTGGCAGTGGCGGATGCCCGCGGGCAGACGCCTCGAGTTTCAAAAGCGGCGGGTTTGCCGACCGCGTCAGGGGCCGCGCGACAGAGTTCCGTGAATGGTTGGTGAGAGGCTTGAAGCGCCCCCACCGTCGCCGTGAGGACTATGACATTCCGAGATATACGCTGCTTCACGGCCGCTGGACGCGTGTCTCGCCGGATTTGCGGATGCGGCGCCGCGCGAGAACCTTTTGCGTGTGTGATCTACATGCCAAGATGTCGTCAGCTACGAGGGGGCTACCATGAGCGGCAACAGCCATGACGATCTGATTCGCGATCAGTTCACCCGCCAGGCGATACCGTTCAGCACCGCCGCGCCGATCTCTGACGAATATGCGCTCGCAAAGATCGTAGCCGCCGCTCGGCCACGCTCGGACGACGACGTGCTTGATCTGGCGTGTGGCGGGGGGCTCATTGTTTGCGCCTTTGCCCCGTACGTTCGGCATGCGACCGGCATCGACATGACGCCGGCGATGCTCGAGCGAGCGCGTGCGCTGGCTGCCGAGAAGCGACTAGGAAACGTTGCGTGGCAGCAGGGCGACGTGCGCTCTTTGCCTTGGGCTGATGCCAGTTTCGACATCGTCGTCACGCGTTTCTCGTTGCATCACTTCGAGGATCCGCTCGCGGTGCTGCGCGAGATGAAACGGATCTGTCGTCCCGCGGGGCGGATCATCGTGGTGGACATGTATGCGTCCGACGAGAAGGCGAAGGCGGAGGCTTGAAACAGGCTTGAGGTGCTGCGCGACCCCTCGCATGTTCGGGCCCTGAACTTGGGGGAATTGACCGGGCTGTTCCGCGACGCCGGATTGCCTGAGCCGACGGTGGAGCACTACGAGCTGCGGGGCGATGTGCGAGGTCTGCTCGCACGATCATTTCCGCTGCCGGGGAATGCGGACAGGATTACCGCGCTGTTCGCGGCCCAGACGGAGCGAGATACCATGGGGATTGATGTTCGCCGCGAAGGGGACGTGCTGTACTACGTGTATCGAGTGGCGATATTGACAGCGACGCTTGGCTGACAGCGTGAGGCATTGCGGTCTCGCCGAGATGCCGTGCCGACTATCGGATGTTTGCTTCCGACGAAGTTACTGGTGGTTCAAATCAGACGGATAATGCCGTCCGTTTGAACCACTCGTCTCTGATTTTGCCGACCGATTCACCCCGACTGCATGGGATGCTTCTGTCGGGATCGGACCGCTAGTTACGCCGACGCCGCGCCAACACTGCCGGCGTCATCGGTTCGCCGCTCAAGAACGACAGTTTTGGCTTTCGCTCAGCCTGTGGCGTCATGAACCCGGCCAGCTTGGCGTTCGCATGCTGCAGCTTGTCCATCGCCTGATTGATCGCCAACCGAAACGCCCCCTCATCCCACCGTGAGTTCTCCGGCGTCAGCGCCCCAGGATTCCTCGCCCGATCCTTGCGTCGCGCCTCCAGCGCCTTGGTCGCCTTATGCGAGGAGCGGTGAAGCGCGAGGGCAGCGTCCTGCAGACGAAGCATTTCTTCCAGCAATTCATCTTTCACCACCATCGCCGCGCTCAAGCACGCCAGCGAGGCCCAGCCGAGGGCGATGATCTGGGTCGAAAGTTGCAGTTCCTTTGGCGTGCCGGCCTTGTACTCGTCCAGCATGCTCTCGGCGACAACGCGGGCCGCCGCCTCGTCACAGGTGCGAGCATCCACGAAGAAGGGAATAAGCGCGGCGATCGCTTGGGCACGTAGGCGTTCGGGGAACTGGGTCGATCGGGAGGCGTCAGACATGGGATCCGAGTTCTGTTTTTGTTCGCGTACTTTCTACGCGGGGTTGCACACCGATGCAAGCAAAAACACCCTGCCCGATTCGAGTTTCGTACAGCATAGTGGACACTGGCGAACCCGACAGGCGGAAACACAATGACCTGGCCAACTCAGCAAGGCACGTTCGAACTAAGCGACCTAACACTGCAATCCGGCACCCGTATCCCGTCCGCCCGGCTGTCCTGGAAGGCCCATGGCACGTTGTCCGCAGCCCGCGACAACGTCATCATCTATCCGACCAGCTTTGGGGCACAGCATCCGGACCTGGAGTGGCTGATCGGTCCGGACAAGATCCTCGACCCAGAGCGCTGGTTCATCGTCATCCCCGACATGTTCGGCAACGGCCTGTCGTCGTCGCCGTCCGACATGGTGGACTACCCAACGCTGGTGACCATTTACGACAACGTCCAGGTCCAACGGCGCGCGTTTTCCGACCTGTTCGGCATCGACCGCATTGCCTGCGTGTACGGCTGGTCGATGGGCGCGTTGCAGGCATACCACTGGGCGGCGTTGTTCCCTGACGCAGTGGAGCGGATCGTCGTCAACTGCGGCGTCGCCCGCACTGCCGTGCATAACCAGGTGTTCTTGCGCTCCTTGATGGCAACGCTCGAGGCCGCGCCGCAGCACATCGGCAATGGCCGCTTCTCCGCCGAACCACGCGCCGCGAAACGGGCCTTTGGGCGGATCTACGCCGCCTGGGCACTAAGTCAGGATTTCTATCGGGCCGGCCTGCACTTGGCGGCGGGACCGGCCCCGAACCTTGGCGCACCCGATCTGGAAACCTTCCTTAAGACCGACTGGGAGGATCGCTTCGGCGCTCGCCCTGCCGCCAACCTTTATGCGCAGCTTCGCACCTGGGACGCGTCCGACATCAGCGCCAACGCCCGGTACGACGGTGATCTCGCCGCCGCTCTGCGAGCCATCAAGGCGCGCGTCCTGCTGATGCCCGGCGCCACGGATCTATATTTCCGCACCGCGGACAACGAGGCGGAGTTGCCGTTCCTCGCCGCTGCTGCATTGCAGCCTATCCCGAGCATTTGGGGTCATCGAGCCGGCAATCCGATTGCCAATCCGGCTGACATGGTGTTCATCAGGAACGAAGTGATGGCTTGGCTCGAGCGGTAGAGTATATTCACCCGGTTCAGGATGTCTCCGGCGTTCGGACGCCGTTTCTTGGATCAGATGCTTGCCAACGCGCGCGTCGACCTACGGTCGAACAACAACTACAGGGAGTGACGACATGCCTGCCGAAGTAACCCGCAGCAACCCGCCTGCCGTGCGCGCGCCGACCGGCTACACGCACGCTATCCAGGTGACTGGCGATTACCGCCGCCTGATTATCTCCGGCCAGGTCGGCATGGCGCTCGATGGGTCGGTGCCGACCTCTGGCGAGGGCCAGATCGCTCAGGCGCTGGCCAATCTGCGCGCCGTGCTGACCGCAAACGGCATGACAGTGGCGAATATCGTCAAGACAACCGCGTTCCTCACCGATCGTGGTCTGCTGGACGCTTATCGCCAGTCGCGCGGCGCAATGTTTGGAGACCACGTACCGGCCTCCACCTTGCTGTTCGTTGCTGGCCTCGCCGACCCGCGCTGGGTCGTCGAAATCGAAGCCGAGGCGGTGGCGTAGCGTGGATCTGATTCGTCGCAACACTGTAGGCGATGCGATCAGCCGGGCTGCACTCCTGTTTCGTGATCGGTCGGCCCTGGTGTTCGGCGGCCGGGACTGGTCTTTCAAAGCCTTGGATGATGCGGCAAATCGCGTCGCCGGCCATTTCGCCGAGCTGGGCCTAACCGCGGGCGACCGGATTGCCGTCTATGGGCGGAATTCGGATGCCTACTTCATCGCCTGGCTTGCCTGCCTGCGCGGCGGTTTCGTCCACGTGCCGGTGAACTACGCGCTGACCGGCGAGGAATTATCTTACATCGTGCACCAGTCCGGGTCTCGGCTGGTGCTGGCCGGAGCGACCCTCGATGGCAATCTTAACGGGATCGACGTTCCAACTCACCGGCTCGACGATATGGTAGCCGTCGCGCTCGACCCCCACGGTTCGATCGCGCCGGAGCCGGACATGCAAGACAACTCCCTGGCGCAGATCGTCTATACATCCGGCACGACGGCGTCGCCCAAGGGCGCGATGATGACGCACAAGGCGATGATGTCGCAGTATTACTCGGTTATTCACGGCATGGACTATGCCGAAACCGACCGCGCATTAGCCGCTCTGCCGTTGTATCACACGGCGCAAACCCACGCCTTCACCATGCCGCAGTTGCTTGTCGGCGCTCGCACTATCCTGATCGAGTCACCGTCGGCGGACGTCGTTCTTCGCCTGATCGAGCAGGAGCGCATCACCTCTTTCTTCGCGCCGCCAACCGTATGGATTACCCTGCTGCGGCATCCGGATTTTTCCGCCCGCGATCTCACCTCGCTGGAAAAAATCTACTATGGCGCGTCGATCATGCCCGTTCCGGTACTGCAAGAACTGCGTGAGCGGCTGCCTGCCGCACGTCCCTACAACTGTTATGGCCAAACCGAGATCGCGCCGCTGGCTACGGTTCTGCGTCCAGAGGAACATGATGCACGTCCGGCCTCCTGCGGGCGTCCTTGCCTGAACGTGCAGACCCGGGTCGTCGATCCGGACATGAACGACGTGCCGCCTGGTACACACGGCGAAATCGTGCACCGCTCGCCTCACCTGATGGTGGGCTACTGGGACAAGCCGGCCGAAACCGCGGAGGCGTTCGCCGGAGGGTGGTTCCATTCCGGCGATGTCGGGTATTTCGACGATGAAGGGTACCTCTATATCGTCGATCGCATCCGCGACGTGATTAACACTGGCGGTGTTCTTGTCGCGAGCCGGGAAGTGGAGGAAGTGCTGTTTACTCACCCGGCCGTGTCGGAAGTAGCGGTGGTCGGGCTACCGGACGATAAATGGATCGAGGCGGTCACGGCATTCGTGGTTGTGCGCCCGGGCCATCAGCTCGAAGAGGCTGCGCTGCAAGCATTGGTTCGAGAGCATCTCGCGCCCTATAAACGTCCGAAACGGATTGTGTTTGTGGACCATCTGCCGCGCAACACGGCTGGCAAGCTGCTGAAACGCGAACTCCGGAAGAGTGTACAGCTAGACCATTTTCGGCTTCCGCAGGCGATATTTATTACTTAACAGTAAGTAAAAGTGACAAGCCGCCGTAAACAACCGAGAGACCAGATCGGTTGTTGGGATGGAGGTTAGCGACCTAGAAGCTCATCGGCGCATCCGTCACCGGGGTCCAACGCTTGTTCTTGACCACGGACAGGAAGGATTGGTTTGACGCATGATGATTGGTCGGGCTCAGTGATAGCGCCGGGCCGCCGAAAATGTCGCGCCAGTCCTTCATACTTTCCATCGCGTTGATGAAACTGTCGAGCGTCAGGTCCCGGCCAGCCTTCTCCAGGACCGCGAGGGTGAAGTTGGCGCAAGTGTAGCCGGCCTCACCCAGATAATTCACGTCGATGCCGAACGCCTTTCGGTATTTCGCGGTAAACGCCTGCACCGCCGGGTTCGGATCGTCCGGGTAGCGGTAGAGAGCGGGGGCCATCGCGTAAAACCCCTCCGCCGGCTCTCCAGGCGCCTCCGCAACTGCCGTGGAATAGCTGGCGAACTGTCCGCAGCAGTCCACCCCCCAGCCGATCTTTCGCACGGTCTGCAGGACGATCGTGGTGTCCTTGACGATGGTGCCCATGCAGATCAGGTCGCAGCCGGCCTCATGCTGGCGGGCAATCGCCGCATTAAAATCGGTGTCGGTCGGGCGATGAGCCGTTTCAGCGGCCAGCGTCAGTCCCATCGCTTTAAGCTGTGCCACCACACCGGCATGAACGTCCCTGCCGAAGTCGGTATCTTGATACATCGAGCCGACGACCTTCTTGCCGCGCTGCTCCACGAAATACTTCACTCCGGCGCGCATTTGATCGTAATACGAGGCAAACTGCCCAAACTTCAGCCGGTTGAATGGCTCATACATGGAGCGGGCGCAGGTTAGCGGAAAAACGTTCGGCACGTTCTTCTCGAACATCGATGGCATTACCGCGTCGTTGTGCGGAGTGCCACCATTTCCGAGTGCGAAAAAGATATCGTCGCGGTTGAGCAGCTTGTTCATCGCCTGAACAGCCTTGGGGACGATGTATTCCATGTCCTCCACGATCCAGCGGATCTTGCGGCCGTGGACGCCTCCGCGCGCATTCGCTTCGTCGAATGCCATACGCACGGCGTTTGCGTTATTGACACCCTGCACGGCGGTGACGCCAGAAAGATCGGTCATCGTCCCGATGATAATCTCGGTGTCGGTCACACCGCGGGTGGCAGTGGCGGCACGACCGATGACGGCGGGCGAAGCGAGCAGCCCGACGCCGCCGCCAAGTAGCAAGCGGCGCGAGATCGCGCGTGTGGCATTCATGGCGAAGTCTCCCTGGCGCGACCGGATTATTCCAGTCGTCTAATTACTCCAGGTATCCTGCGCCTGTGCGGACCGCGCCGTAAAGATCAGTTTTGCCTCCCAAAGGACAACCGCCCGCCCGGCTATGCCGGCTTGCTCGCCACATCGATCTTCTGAATCGACTCCGCGTCAAGATCGATCTCGGCGGCCTCCGCCAGTTCCGCCAACTGCTCCAGATTCGTCGCGCTCGCGATCGGCGCCGTGACGCTCGGACGCGCGATCAGCCATGCAAGCGCAACCTGCCCCGGTTTGGCTTCATAGCGAGCCGCCACCTCCTCCAGCGCCTTGATCACCCCAAATCCATGGTCAGTCATATACTTCCCGACACCGCCGCCGCGGGCGCGACCTTCCGTGTCAGCTCGGGACTTGTACTTGCCGGTCAGGAATCCGCTTGCCAGAGAGTAATACCCGATGACACCGACCTTCTCCGCTAGACACAAATCTTCCAACGGCCCTTCGAACTCCGTCCGCTCGACCAGATTATAGTGCGGCTGCAGGCTCTGGTAGCGCGGCAGTCCCTTGTCGGTGCTGATCTTCAGTGACTCCGCCAATCGTTCAGCAGAGAAATTTGATGCGCCGATCTCGCGAACCTTGCCTTGCTTGATCAGGTCGGCATAGCCGGTGAGCGTTTCTTCGATCGGCGTCTCCGGATCATCGCGATGTGACTGATAGAGGTCGATATGGTCGGTTTGCAGCCGCCGCAGCGACGCCTCGACGGCGCTCTGCATATATGCCCGAGACAACCCCTTCTTCCCAGGGCTCATCTCGATTCCCAGTTTGGTCGCCAGCACGACCTTTCCGCGGTTGCCTCGCGCTTTCAACCACTTCCCGATGATTGTTTCAGACTCGCCGCCCCCGTTGCCGGGGTGCCAGCGGGAATACACATCGGCGGTGTCCAGGAAATTGAATCCGGCGTCGACCCAGGCATCCAGCAGGGCGAAGGACGTCTTTTCGTCGACTGTCCATCCAAACACGTTGCAGCCCAACGCGATCGGCGATACCTGCAATGATGATTGGCCCAGTCTACGATTTTCCATTTTCTGTCCCTCGCCGCGCGCTAGAGATGCCTGGGTCACACGTGGCACCGCCCACCCTGTTAGTCAATGTAACCTGGACCGGACGGGCGTAGCTCAAACCGCCCGGGCGCGCACCAGCCGGCCGGGCGTGGCCCCGGTAAAGACGCCGTTCTCAAACGTCTGCACCCCGGACACGAAGGTGTTGCGGTAGCCGTCGACGCGTTGAACCAACCGCCGCCCGTTCATCGGTAGATCGTAACGGACCTCCGGAATGTGCAGTCGCATCGCTCGATAGTCGATCACGTTGAGATCGGCCTTTTTCCCGACAGCCAATCGCCCCCGGTCGTGAAAGCCGAAGAAGTCCGCTGTCTCGCTGGTCTGGCGCTTCACCATCGTCTCCAATGGCAGACGAGGCCCCCGTGAGCGATCCCGAGCCCAATGGATCAGCATCCAACTTGGGACGCTGGCATCGACGATGGAGGAACAATGCGCACCGCCATCAGACAGTCCGAGGATCGTTGCGTCATCCGTCAGCATCGTATGGATGATGTCGAGGTTGTCTTCGTTGTATCCGACGATCGGAAAGAACAGGAATCGTTCCGCGCTGCCGGCAAGGTAATCATAGGCGACCTCATCCGGCGTTTGATTGGAACGGGCCGCCATTGCCGCGATGCTGTCCTTTTCTTCAGGTTCATAGTTCGGCGGATCTCCCATCGGGAACATCCGGTTCCACCGGGTCACGATATGTTGGCGGAACTGCGACAATCGGTCGAGCAACTGCTGCGAAGGGGCCTCGGATAAGACCTGAGCTCGAAAAGCCGGGTCCTGCATCCGCTTCATCCGTTCCCCGACCGGAAGCGTCAGCAACGTCTGATAGCTCGGACGGATCGAGAATGGGTTCAATGCGGTATCGATACCGAGCATCACCCCGACCGGCCGTCCAGCGACCTGAGCCGTCACCATCGCCCCCGCCGCTCGAGCCTTATGCACCCCAGCGATCAGCCGCTTCCAGCGCACCTTGTCGGTCGGACGATCGGTCAGCAGGAACCACACCGGGCGGCCGGTCTCCTGACCAAACCGAGTCATCCATTTCAGCTCTTCGGTTTCGTCATCGAAGTCGCTGTTAACGCCGAACGCACCGACGCCGAGTCCGTTGAACGCCGAGCCGATGCCGAGCAGTTCGTCAACCTCGGAGTAGCGGCCGGGGACCATCTCGCCCGCGGGCGTTTTGTGGGAATTCGTCCGCGACGTCGTGAACCCGAATGCCCCTGCCTCCAGGCCGCTGCGAACTGCATCGCGCATCGCCGCGATATCGTCGCTCGTCGCGGGCTCGCGATTGATCGCGCGTTCGCCCATCACATAAACGCGCAGCGGATGGTGCGGGATCTGCGCCGCGATGTCGATCGCCCGAGGCATCTGGTCAAGTGCATCGAGATAGTCCGGAAACGTCTCCCAGTTCCACTTCAACCCGTCCGCCAGCGCGATCCCAGGGATCTCCTCAATTGATTCCATCATGCCGATCAGTGCCGAATGATCCTCGTTCCGCACCGGAGCGAACCCGACGCCGCAATTGCCGAACAGGATGGTCGTGACACCATGCCACGATGACGGCGCAAGCACCGGATCCCAGGTCGCCTGGCCGTCGTAATGGGTATGGACGTCGACCCAGCCCGGTGTCACCAACAGGCCATCTGCGTCGATTTCTCGCTTGCCGGGACCAGCCTTGCCGCCGACCTGGGCAATGATGTCGCCATCCATCGCGACGTCGCCGGCATAGGCGGATTTTCCGGTCCCATCGACGATCGTACCGCCTCGGATCACCGTATCATGCATGGGTCGCTCCCGAATTCGTCCTTCGCGACGATATGGGAAACTGCCTTGCGCCCACGGTCAAGTTTTCCGCCCCGCGGCTTGCCGGGAACCCCCTTCGGACGTACGAAGCCTGCGCCGCCACCAAGCTGGCTCAGTCAAATGGGAGGTTCTACCGATGCGCATCGCCGCCGCCATAATCGCAGCTACCTTTGCCGCCACGCCGCTGGCACACGCCCAGACGCCGCCTGCCGCCCCAGCCTCGGTGCCCGAGGCGATGCCGTTCGATATTCCTTATGGCACGCCGATCGGCTTGGATGAGGCGCAAAAGGCGATCTTGGGTGCCGTGACCGAAGCCAAAAAGCACAACTGGAAGATGTCGATCTCGGTAGTGGACCCCAATGGCTACTTGATCGCGCATTCAACCATGGATGGTACGCAGTATGGCTCGGTGACGGTCTCCCAGGCCAAGGCCCGGACCGCGGCAATTTTCCGCCGGCCGTCCGGCGTCTTCCAGACCGCGGTTAATACCGGCGGCACGCCGGCCATTCTCAGTATACTCACCCTGAACGGTGCCGTGGCGAGCGAAGGCGGTTTCCCGATCGTAATTGATGGCAAGCTGGTTGGCGCGATTGGCGCCAGCGGCGGCATCTACACCCAGGACGCCGTCGTCGCCAAAGCCGGCCTGGAGGCGGTCGGCGGCAAGTAATGCCCGCTTGTCCACGGTACCCCCGCGGGCTACGCAAGCTGACGCTTGTGCAGGCAGAAGGATAGACACTTATGGCGAACCGACCGGTTATGCTGGTGATCCTCGACGGCTTCGGATGGCGCGAGGAAAGCGCCGACAACGCGGTCCGGCTGGCGAACACTCCAACCTTCTCTGGCCTGTGGGGCTCATGCCCGCACACGTTTCTGCACACCTCCGGCCGCGACGTCGGACTGCCGGAAGGCCAGATGGGTAACTCCGAGGTCGGGCACCTCAATATCGGCGCTGGCCGCGTGGTCAAGCAGGAATTGGTGCGGATCGGCGACGCCGTGGCGGACGGCAGTATCGCCGAGGCGCCGGCCTTCGTCGCACTGGTTGATGTGCTCAGGAAAACGGGTGGGACGTGCCACCTGATCGGGCTGCTGTCACCGGGCGGTGTCCACTCGCACCAGGACCATGGCGCCGCGCTGGCGGGCTACCTTCACAAAGCCGGCGTCAAGTCCGTGGTGCATGCGATCACTGATGGCCGCGACACGCCCCCGCAATCAGCCGCCGAATACCTGAAGCATTTCCAGGCCGCGCTACCGGACGGCGTCCCGGTGGGCACCGTCATCGGCCGCTACTTCGCCATGGACCGCGACAAGCGTTGGGATCGTGTCGCCCTGGCGTATGGCGCGATCGCCGAAGCCGAGGGAGCTCGCGCCGCTACGCCCGGGGCCGCGGTCGAGGCCGCCTACGCTGCCGGGAAATTCGATGAGTTCGTACCGGCCTCAGTGATCGGCGACTATGCCGGCATGAAGGACGGTGACGCCGTCCTGTGCTTCAATTTCCGCGCCGACCGCGTGCGGGAAATTCTCGCTGCGCTGCTCGATCCGGCGTTCGACGGCTTCCCCCGCAAGCGCCTCCTGAAGTTCGCCGCCGCGGTGGGAATGACCCGCTATTCCGACGCGCTCGCCCCGTTCCTTGGGGTGCTATTTGCTCCCGAGCGGTTGCACAACATCCTGGGCGAGGTCGTCGCCGACGCCGGCAAGACCCAGCTTCGCATGGCGGAGACAGAGAAATTTGCCCATGTCACCTACTTCCTGAACGGTGGCCAGGAAACGCTCTACAAAGGCGAGGACCGGATCCTGGTTCCATCCCCCAAGGTCGCCACCTACGATCTGCAGCCGGAGATGTCGGCGCCAGAACTTGCCGACAAGGCGGTCGAGGCGATCAACTCCGCCAAATACGATCTGATCGTCCTGAACTTCGCCAATCCTGACATGGTCGGCCACACGGGCATTCTTGCCGCGGCGATCAAGGCAGTGGAGACGGTCGATACCGGCCTCGGCCGGATAGCGGACGCAATCAAACGTCAGGGAGGCGCGCTGCTGGTCACCGCCGACCACGGCAATTGCGAGCTGATGAGGGATCCCGCGACCGGTGGTCCGCATACGGCGCATACAACGAACCCAGTGCCGGTGGTCCTGATGGGCGGGGGCGCCAAGACCATACAGGAGGGGCGTTTGGCCGACCTCGCACCCACTCTGCTAGACCTGATGGGGATCAAGCAGCCGGTAGAGATGACCGGACAGTCCATCATCCGCCGCTGACAGAGGAGTCCCCGATGGAAGTTGATCGCCCGCCGCTGCCGCCATTCACCGCTGAAACCGCGCGGCAAAAGGTCCGTGGCGCCGAGGACGGCTGGAACAGCCGCGACCCCGAACGTGTCTCCCTCGCTTACACCGAGGACAGCGTGTGGCGTAATCGCAGCGAGTTCCTGCAGGGGCGCCCCGCCATTGTCGCCTTCCTGACGCGCAAGTGGAATCGCGAGCTGGATTACCGCCTGATCAAGGAACTTTGGGCTTTCACCGGCAGCCGTATCGCTGTTCGTTTTGCCTATGAGTATCACGACGACTCGGGCAACTGGTTCCGCGCTTACGGCAACGAGAACTGGGATTTCGACGCAAATGGTTTGATGCGTGCTCGCCATGCCAGCATCAACGATCTGCCGATCGCACCCGGCGCTCGTCTGTTCCATTGGGACCACGGTGGGCCAAGACCAGCGGATCATCCCGGCCTGACCGAATTGGGTCTGTAACGAGATCAAAGCCTGCAGATCAGGCCGGTGCAATCGGTCCACTTTCGGCGCTCGGTTGCCGCCCGCGCGGACCCGTATAGACTGACACCATGGATGCCACCCCAACCCGTTTAATGATGACGACGGACATGCTGGAGCGGCTGATGTCGTTCGACACCAGCGGTTGGAATTCTCATCCGGCATTGTTCGGATTAGTTGCTAGACGCTTTAGGTGTGGCCTGTCGCGGACGCCGCGATCCTGCCGCTCAAAGGGCAATTTTGCACGCCGTGGTCGGCCCTCGAGAAGCTGGGCCGCTGGCACGCGGCGGCCATGTCGTTTGGGTGGAGCACATTATCGGCTCCAACGGTTCGCCAAGCGGCTACTAGCCTGAGCCACGGCACGCGATGGGTCCTTTCATCTCACCCGCCCCGCTGCCCGACTTCAAAGTGCGCCTCGCCGCGCCTGATATCTCTCGGTGGATCGAAGGCAACAGCGGTGTCTCCGGCGTCACCACGCGCGACTCCGGACGGCAGGGTCCGCACGTCACGCTTCTGTCCCTCATGCATGGCAACGAACTCGCCGGAGCCATTGTTCTGGACCACCTTCTGCGCGCTGGTCTGAAACCTACAAGCGGGAAACTCTCATTCGGCTTTCTTAACCTGGCCGCTTTCAACCGGTTCGATCCGCAGCGCCCGACCGCGTCGCGCTTCCTCGACGAGGACTTGAACCGCGTATGGGACGTCACGCTCCTGAACGGACCGCGGCATTCGATCGAGCTTGACCGCGCGAGGGAGCTCCGCCCGTTCGTGGACACGGTCGACGTGATATTGGACCTGCATTCGATGCTATGGCCGTCGGAGCCGCTAATCCTGAGCGGCACGCCGCTCAAGGGCAGGGAACTGGCCAAGGCCATCGGCACGCCACCGCTCGTTGTCGCTGACTATGGTCACGTCAATGGTCGCCGCCTGATCGATTACCCTCGATTTGCCGACCCCGACACTCCGTGCGCTGCTTGTCTGGTTGAAGCCGGCCAGCACTGGGAGCAGACCACGGTCGAAGTCATACAGGCGAGTGTCGCTGGCCTGCTGAGACACCTTGGCGTCGTCGGCCCCGACGCGCCGCTGCCGCCCGCCCCATCACGCGTCGGAGCACGCGTTGCAACAGTCACCACGGCGGTCACGGCGATGACCTCAAGCTTCGCCTTCGTGCAGACCTATCGCGGCGGCGACATCGTCCCGCGCCGCGACACGCTGATCGCAATGGATGGTGAGACGGAGATCCGCACACCCCACGATAACTGCCTGCTGGTGATGCCGAGCCTGCGGCCTAGCCGGGGGCATACGGCAGTGCGGCTGGGTCGCTTCGAGTAAAAGCCCCTGAAACCCGAGGTATCGGGATCAAAGGGGTCGTCGGCCCCTTTGGGGTCCAGGGCAGAGCCCTGGCCTTCCTCCAGCCGCCCCCGCTGTCTACGGCCGATCGCCAATTCCGTCACCACGCCATGTAGCGTCCGCAGTTCCTGCTCGGTGACCTCGCCGCGCTGAAAGAAGTGACGGATGTTGCGCACCATCCCAGGCCGTTTCGGCTGGTTGCGCAGGAAGCCGCAGGCGTCCAGTTCATCGACAAGATGCGCCAGAAACCCATCGAGTTTGGCCTTTGTGGCGACCGTCGTTTCGTTGGTCATCAGGGTGCGCACCGGGGTGTCGTCGCTAGCCGTCCACCACTCGTACGCCATCACCATGACAGCCTGAGCCAGGTTCAGTGACATAAACGCGGGATTGAGCGGATAGCGAACCAGGGCATCGGCGGCAGCCATGTCGTCGTTGTCCAAGCCGGCGCGTTCAGGGCCGAACAACAGACCGGCGCGCAGACCGCGGGCACTGATCTCTCGCAGTTCGGCCGCTGCGCCGCGCGCGGTCAGCACCGGTTTGACGATGTGGCGGGGACGAGGGCAGGTGGCAAAGACGTGGTGCAGGTCGGCGGTAGCGTCGGCGACAGTTTCATGCACCGTCGCGGCGTCGAGAATACGGTCGGCGCCCGAGGCCGTGCGCCAAGCCTTCTCCTGCGGCCAGCCATCCCGAGGCGCGACGAGGCGCATGTGGAACAGGCCGCCGTTTGCCATGGCCCGTGCACAGGCTCCGATGTTGTCGGCCAGTTGCGGCCGCACCAGGATCACCACCGGGCTGTTGCCGATGGGGCGCAGATCGGCGCCCCCATCCCGTCCGGTCACGATGGCAGCTTGCGCTTATTAGGCATCTTACCTTTCGCGGACATGGGCGGCAGAGTTGTCGCGCCGATCGCCGCTACCCGCGCCGCCAGGTCGTCCCTTTCGGCCCGTCCTCCAGCAGGATGCCCCTGGCCGCAAGGTCCGCGCGTATCGAGTTCGCTGCGCGCGAAATCTTTCGATCTTCGGGCGGCGGTGCGCTCGGCGATGGCGGCCTCGATTTCCGCGGATGTTACGGCTTTAACAACGTGGGCGTCTCCGGCGAAGGTCTCCGGCCCGCGGAGCGAGGTGCTCGCCCCTTGCTGAAACCAGACATCTGGTTGCCACTGCAACAGCCCTAGCACGTCACCGGCGGCAAGCAGGCCGGAAGCGGCGTCGTGGTCACCGGTCATCGCCGCGTCAGCCAGTCGGTGCATCGCTGCGATCGCCAGCGGCGTGTTTATGTCGTCGCACAGCGCCTCCAACACCGGAGCAGGCAGCACATCGGCGGCAACGGCACCGGGAACTTGTTGAAGCGCACGGTAGAAACGATCCAGCTCCCGCCTCGCCTCGGCCAGCCCCTGGTCGGAGAAATCCAGCGAGGAGCGGTAATGCGTGCGAAGCAGCAGCAGGCGGATCGTCTCTCCCCGTCTCTCCGCCTTGTCCAGAACTTCGCGGACAGTGAAGAAATTGCCCAGGCTCTTGGACATCTTCTCGCCGTTCACTTGCAGCATGCCGTTATGCATCCAGTAGCGCGCGAAGCGGCTGCCGGGGAAGGCGCACAGACTTTGCGCCATCTCGTTCTCGTGGTGCGGGAAGATCAGGTCGCTGCCGCCGCCGTGGATGTCGAACGTCTCGCCCAGGTATTTCCACGACATGGCCGAGCATTCGATGTGCCAGCCGGGCCGGCCGCGACCCCAAGGGCTGTCCCAGCCCGGCTGATCGTCCGCTGAAGGCTTCCAAAGCACGAAATCACCCGGGTCGCGCTTGTAGGGGGCGACTTCAATCCGCGCGCCGGCCAGGAGTTCATCCTGGCTGCGGCCGGAGAGCTGGCCGTATCCAAGGTCGGACGCGACGGCGAACAGCACGTGTCCCTCGGCGGCATAGGCGTGCCCTGACCCGATCAGGCGCTGGATGATCATGATCATCTCGGCGATGTGCGCGGTGGCGCGGGGCTCTTCGTCGGGTGGCAAGGCGCCCAAAGCCTCCATGTCGAGGTGGAAGTCGGCGATCGTGCGGGCGGTGATGACGTCGATCGGCTCGCCTGTCTCCCGCGCTCGCGCGTTGATCTTGTCCTCGACATCCGTAATGTTACGGACATAGGTCACATGTGGGTACAACCGCCGCAACAAACGCGCGACGACGTCATAGACGACGACCGGGCGGGCATTTCCAAGATGAGCGAGATCGTAGACGGTCGGTCCGCAGACGTACATCCGTATGGTGGCCGGGTCGGCGGGTTCAAACCGATCCTTACGGCGGGTCAGGCTGTTGTGCAGGAAAAGATCGGGCATCGCGCGGTCCATCATCGGCCAGACATACATTGGCGAAGGCGTTGTCTGCGAAACCGACTGTGAACGCAACGCGATTGACGTCATCAGGATGGCAGTAGCCGCGAATGCTTGTATTGAGAATCATTCGCAAATGTCGGATGCATCATTGACCCCTGAGGCTACCCTCCGCGCGGCGTCGCGCCTGCGCCGCTTCCCGGGTGGTATTCGGCCCGGGACTTCGCCATCGGTTTGGGCATCGCCTGCGTGGCACGCTACTGGCTGAATTTTCCGGTGTTGGCGTCGTGGGGGAGCTTTATGGGCTCTCGGCTTCCTGATTGCATTGGCGGTCAAGGAACTGCCGCGAGCATACCGTCCCTCGGGGTTTTCGGCGGGCCCTCGGGTGTGGGCTCAGTGTAGGCAAGGGCTCTGCCCTTGATCCGCAATGGGGCCCGCCGACCCCTTTGATCCCGCTAAATGGGGTTCGGAGAGTTCATGTTCCTACGCCAGCGCCGCCACCGGCTGTTCTGGTACCGATCCCAGATAGCGACCGAGCACCTCGTCCGTGGGGCCATCTGCCGTGATCTGGCCCTGGTCAAGCCAAAGCACCCGGGTGCACCAATTCCTCACGATGTTCGTCTGATGACTGGACAGCACCAGGATATCGGCGCCACGCACCATCTCTTCCAACCGGTGCCGGGCCTTGTCGAGAAACACCGCATCCCCGGCCAGGAACCATTCGTCCATCAGCAGGATTTGCGGCTTGATGGCGGTGGCCAGCGCAAAGCCCAGCCGGACCACCATGCCCGCGGAGTAGATCCGAACCGGCAGATCGAGGAAATCCGCCAACTCAGCGAATTCCGCCACGTCTTCTTCCAGCCGTGGAAGCGCCGACCGCGGCAACCCGTTATACAGTCCACGCAGCAGGATATTCTCCCGTCCGGTCAGTTCCGGGTTCATCCCAAGATTGGGATCGAGTAACGCGTTCAGGCTTCCCTTCACGTGCAGATTGCCCAGCACGGGTTCATAAATTCCAGCCAATACCCGCAGCAGCGTGGTCTTTCCCGCTCCATTTGAGCCGACCAGTCCAAGTCGGTCGCCGCTGGACAGCCGCAGATTGATGTCGCTCAGCGCTCGCACCACTACACGCTGCTGCTGGTCCTTCGCCAGCCGGCCGGACGCGGCCGCGACGACCATCTTTTTTAAGCTGCGCGAGCTTCCATGGTAGAGCGGAAACAGCACGGAGAGGTTCGTCACCTCGATCACGGCTTCAGTGGCCATCGTTCAAACCCAGAATGTCACGCGACCGCGGGCGCGGACGAAAAATGCCCAGGAAATTGCACAAAGACCGATGCTGTAAGCCACCGCGCCCAACCAGGTCGTGCCGGCCACGCCGGTCCCCAGGATCGGACCGCGAACAATCTCCAGCAGGTCGAAAAACGGGTTGAAGGCCAAATTGGCGATGCTCTTGGCGCCAAGCTGCGTCGGTTTCCAGATCACCGGCGTCACGAAAAAGGCGATTTGCATCACGCTATTCACGATCGGCTGGATGTCGCGAAAGCGAGCGCAAAACGCCCCCAGGATCAGAGTGAGCGCAAGTGCATCCACCGCCCATAGCAGCAAGCCGGGAAGCGCAATAAGCGACCCAGCGTTCGGCCACATCCCGAACATTGCGAAAACCACGACAATGACCACGATGTTGTGGCCAAATGCGATAACGTTTCGGATGAGCGCGCGCAGCGAGAAGACAAAGAACGGCATGCGCACCGATCGAATCACGCCCTCGGCGTCGGTGAACACAGTGCAGGACTCCGACACCAGCCCAGCCAGGAAGCCCCACAAGACCTGCGACAGGGCCAGAAACGGAAGATACTCCCGTAGGTCTAACTTGAAGAGCGTGGAATAAAGTACGCCCAGAGCCCCGATCATCACGCCAGTCGAAATTGTCAGCCAGAATGGGCCCAATACCGAGCCGCGATATCGCAGGCGGATATCGAGCCAACCCAGTGCCCAGGCGAGTCGCCAGAGTCGTATCCCGCCTAAGACGTCGGCCATCGCCCAACGATTACGCGCCGCTGTGGTCATATCCGCCCGCAGATTGAAATCCATTGCGGGGGCGGTGGTTTTCGCCGCAGGGGCGATCGTTATCACGGCGCTGCTCATGTGGCGGGTGCGATTACTCCATTCGCAGGACCGGCACAACATTGGGCTGTCTTTTCGTGGTGCCGCAATCGTGACCAAACGTTGCGAAATTGAAAGATTTTTGAGACGTCGAAATCTCTTGGAACGACGCGCTGCGGCATAAAACGGGACCGCATCGCCTTGTATGCGACAAGGCCGAGATGACTTGCAAGAAAGATAGAACTCGGTTAAGGGCTTAGGTAAGGTTCCTGATTGTTTAGATAAACGGCGACCCCCGTCAGCCGTCTCGCCATTTAATTGTCGCGCCGCCACGGAGACGCTTTTGATGATCGCATTTTATCGGCCCGTTGATTTGCGTCGTATCCGAGCCGCTGGCATCATCGCTGTAATGACCGCACTCGCAGCTTGCGGCACAGTCACCCCCCACCAGGATGCCATTCAGGAAACCGCTCGTTACGTTGCCCATGCCAAGCACAACTACGTCCCGCCCGGTCCGGCCGAGGATCCCTGGGGTCCATATATCCGTGAAGCCTCCAACAGGTTCGACGTTCCAGAGACCTGGGTCCGCTCGCTCATGCGGGTGGAATCCGGTGGAAAGGAGTATCTGAACGGTGAGCTAATCACCTCCGGTGCGGGTGCAATGGGTTTGATGCAGGTGATGCCCGCAACATACGACGAACTCCGGGACCGTTACAATCTTGGCGACGACCCGTTCAATCCGCATGACAACATCATCGCCGGCGTCGCCTACATGCGCGAAATGTATGAGGTCTACGGCTCACCTGGTTTCCTCGCCGCCTATAATGCCGGCCCCGCTCGGCTGGACGATTACCTGGCCAATCAGCGGCCTCTGCCGGACGAGACTCGCCACTACGTCGCGATGATTGGGCCCTACCTGCGTGGCGTCTACCCGAACAACCGCTCCAACGCCGATCAGATGGCGATCAATGTGCTGCCGATTAACATTCCGCCCGGCAAGCGGTACAGCCGTCCGGTGATGCTCGCTAACGCCAAGCCGGGCGGCGGCGGACGGGTGCCGAAGCGTATGCCGGTGGAGGTTGCTCAGCTTCCAGAGCCACCGCGGCAAGGCGGAATCTGGGTCGGTCAGCAACTTGCGCTGGTCACGCCGCCGCCGGTTCCGCCGCGCAGTGGTTTTCGCTTCATTTCCACCGCCAACGCAGCCGACGCCGCGTCAGCTCGGCACGAATCGGTTGCGCCGGGCCAATGGGCGATCCAGGTCGGCGCCTTCGCGAATCCAGGCCAGGCGCACAGTGCGCTGCTCGCAGCGCAACATTCCGCACATGTGGAGTTGGCGGTGGCGCATCCCTTCACCTCCAGCGTGCATCAGGGCCATGCCGTTCTCTGGCGCGCCCGCATGACCGGGATGTCGCGTGAAACCGCGATTCAAGCCTGCGAGAAGATCACGCATGGCCGTTCGAATTGCATCGTGCTGTCGCCGGACGCCCAATTATAGGGGCATGCGGGCGCGCTCGCCGGAGGTCAAAGCGGCTTCAGCGGCGGTGTTTCGCCGTCGGGCAATGGCACTTGTGCGACGTTCAACACCATGGACACTAAGCTATAATAACCAACGGCGCCCACTAGATCCATGATCCCACGCTCTCCAAAGCGCCCCTCCGCCGCGCTGTAACGGCCGTCCGAAACCTGGCCGGTGGAGAGCAGATCGGTGACGAATTCATAGACGATGGTTTCGTCGCCGTTCATGTCTGCCGGCCGTTGCCCGAGAGCAACAGCGTCCAGAATCGCTGGGTTGAGGCCGGCCTCGATGCCGATACGCCGATGTGCGAAAAACTCGTATTGAGCGCCCCATTTGCGGCCGGCCATGCAGATCGCGAGTTCGTTAAGCGGCGCGGGGATAGAACTGCCGAATCGGACGTAAGCCCCGACGCGCTGCACGAGGTCGCATAGCGTCGGGCTACGGAGCAGGGCATTGAACGGGCCACGAAGACCGGCGCCGCGTGGTCCCGACTGAATCGCGTCCACAACGGCGCGCTGTTCATCGGTCATCTGTTCGTGCGCGAGTGGTGGGAAACGGGTCTCTGGCATGGCGTTTTTCTCCTTTGCAACTTGTTTTCCGGATGGATCATAGACCGGGTCCTCCGGCTGAACGAGAGGCGGCTCCAAAAGGGGGTCGCTCAGCGGTCGCGCGGGGCTGCGGTTGGCGATCGCGAAATCGCGTGTTGGCGTCTACCCGCGCCCGTTAATTACGCTCCATCTGCCGCGTCATCCCCGCACAGGGCAGGGGCGAAGGCGGGCGGGAGGACAGCAGCCGCGCGTGTCCTCGAAACGTCTCTTCTGTTAGATCGAGACCCTGTCCACCCGGTTCGCCCCGTTGCTGTCGCTCCTGCTCTGGAGTTTGTCCTTCATCGCCGCGAAAGCCGGTCTGCGGCTCATGTCGCCACTTTTGTTCGTCGCGATTTGTTTGGCCGGATGTGCGGTGGTTCTGGTTGCGCTGATGGTGGTCCTCCGACGATCCTGGAGGCCGCTTCGGGGCTGGCGACGTGAGCTGTCGAGCAGGCGCTCGCGCGACAAAGCGCGTTACGACGACGTTGCACTACCTCGTGCAGGGAGCTGAAAGCCTGTGCGGTCGTGGATGAGCCACCGCCGGGCTTGGATGCCTATAACGGCATCGATGACCCGCGCGAGGTGCGGATCGAAGACGCTCGCCGACGCGAGTTAGAGTTCACGCTCGACAGGAACGGCTTCGCGTTGGTGTGTGCGCCAACCAGGGTGAACAACTTCTACTCCCCCGACGAAGTAAAAAGCGTTTATTAACCGGAGGTGGAGTGCTTGTTGCGGGAGCAACTCGGCGCTTCACGCGTGTTTGCGTTCGACCACGTCGCACGCAATACCGGTTTGCCTGACGGGCGGACGCCTTCGCGGCAAGTGCACAATGACCACACTGCCAATTCCGCCCCGCGACGAGTGCGTGATCACTTGGGCGCCGGTGCTGAGGAGCCGCTGAAGCACCGGTTCGGCGTAGTAAATGTCTGGCGGCCGATCCGAGGGCCGGTCCTCGATTCACCGCTTGCGCTGTGCGACGCGCGAAGCTTCACCAATGACGATCTAGCCGCCAGCGATATGGTTTACAAGCGATGGCCTCAAGGTGGCGCCGACCGCGAGGTTCATCCTCCGAGACGCCGCAACATGGCTGTCGGCCGCGCTCGGTGTTCATGTTAGTGCCGTCCGTTTCGAAATGCGTGGTCAGCAATGCGGTTTGTGCATGAGGAAAAAAGATTCATGCGTCCTACGCATAACCCTAATGCTGGGATGCTGCATTATCAATCAAGCAAGTCACGGTCATCATCGGATTCTTCGGAAAGCCGGACATCCCGCCCGACTAAGTACTAAGATGGGTAATTCCAAATGAAGACCATGATCATTGCCGCCGTTGCTGCATTGAGCCTAAGTGTTGGCGCTGCCTATGCACAGGGCGTCCCTGCTGGGTTCCAGGGGCCGGCCTACGGCTCGCAAGCATTCGCTAACCTCCATCACGCGAACGGTGATCGGGCCGGTGGCGTGGCCGCCTCAACCAAGGGCGGTTAATCTTCTCAGACTTGTTCGACGAGCACGTTACTGCCAGTCGCGAGCAACGCCTGAATCTCTCGCGTCTGCTCTATAACAAAGTCCATGACGACCCGCGTGCGAGGCGCTAGATTTCGACGCGACGGGTAAATGATATGAACCGGTAGAATCTGCGACGGGTAGTCTTTCAACAAGCGGCAAAGACGACCCGCCTGCAGATCATCGACGACTTCTATTTCATTTAACAGCGCGATGCCGTGGCCGCTGCGAGCGGCGCGCAGCACCGCCGTGCTATCATTAGCAATAAAGGCGCCGCTGACGCAGACGTCGACCGGACCTTCTGGCCCTGTAAAGCGCCAAGTATTCGGATTAGTCATGGAGCTGTGGATTAGGCAGGCGTGCGACACGAGGTCGTCGGGCTCGGAAGGGACACCGTACTGTTCGAGATAGGCTGGGGCGGCAACTACGGCTCGCCCGGTTTCGCCGACGCGGCGTGCCACCAGTGAAGCATCGGCGATTTCGCCGGAACGCCATTCCAGGTCCAGCCGGTCCAGCACCATGTCGCCGAGCTGGTCGTGCATCACCAGCTCGACCTTTAATCCTGGATGGCGAGCCAGCAACAACGGGAGCCGAGGCGCCAGGACGAGGCCACCGGCGATCGATGTACCCAGACGAACCGTTCCTGTCGGTGAACTGCTCTGCCGGCCGAGTGCCTCCTCCATCTCGTCCGTAACGTCCATTAATCGGCGCGCATGGGTCAGTAAGCTCTGACCGTCGTCGGTCAGACTGAGGTGGCGGGTCGATCGATGGAACAGCCGGGCCTTGAAATGCTGCTCCAACTGGGCGACCTGGCGGCTCACAGCGGACTGGGTGATCTGGCTCTCGCGTGAGACGGCGGAGAATGATCCCGTCTCGACCACGCGGACGAAACAGCGAAGCGCATCAATCAAATCCATGATTAGCTACTTGTAAGCAGAAATCGGGACGTTGCAATCGCTGCGACTGTCGCGATGACTGCGATAACGAGCCGGGTCCCGCTTGTGTTTCTCGCAAAGCGGACCATGCCAGGATGATCGTCGCGGGCAAAAACGGCTCCACCCTCGCCCAATTCGGGCTACAAATTCGTTAAAATGGCGGGGGAGGTGACGTTGGCGTAGCCACAATCGCATTTCATCCAGTAATCGGAACTAACAAAGATGCATGCCAGACATGCGCGAAAATCAGAATAGACTCTGTGACGGAAATCCATGGGGACGCTAAAGAACACCGTCTCAAGCCCTCAACGCGGTGCATCACTGCATCCCAGAAATGGATCAGACGGCGTCTCACGTCGACGATGACGATCTCTGTCCGATGAGTTCATAAAGGCAGTCGATAAATTGCCTGCAACCTCAATGGAAGCCAGAAGCGACGCACGGCGGGCGCGTACATGCAACCCGCCAAAGGCGGACTCGATTTGCGTGCACGTGGCGGTACAACGAGGCGAGCACCTTGCTGGATGGATGCATGATGGCGAACCACGGACTGCGCCAGGCACTTGCGCCAATGCCACGAACGCTGTGTCTATAACTGAGGGGTTCCCCCGGACAGCTTTCTCGGTGAAATCCCCGCTAGGGCAGCGCTGCGCCCGACGTTCCAATTGTTCAAGCCAGGACGCGTCTATTCGAGTGTCTCTGGAGTGCTTGTGAGTTCGCTGAGCCGGAACGATTCCCGGCAGGGCGTGAAACAGAATCATCTGCTGGCGAGTGTAGCACCGCACCGTTAATCACAATGGTCCTGAGAGGCATGAGATTGACCCATGGCTTCGTAACGCCGCCGCCATGGACCATCGGCCCCCCAGCGAATGACAATTGTAATTCCTCAAACCCGCCGGGTCTCGACACTGAATGGCCCTGCCGCTAGGCAGGATCAGATCGACCGTCTTGTTTCGCAATGTAGGCTAGCCGCGGCGAGAAATCGCACCTTGGCAATCGAGCAATGCGCAGTTGCGGATCAGGGGTTCTGTATCTGATCGCAACCGCGTTCAGGGCCGCGATATCCTGATCCAGTTGGCAAGAGATCATATCGCCGGTCTCCGAGTTGACCCCCCGGGAAAAAACGCACAATCCGCTATGCAGTCAGATTTCTCACTATTTTTGGTCGTTAGTCAATTCCATAGTGCTCCCTGCACATGTACATTGAGTCGGAATCTGACAGGAGCTTTCCATGACCAGTACGCCACCACCCGCAGATACTGCAGATATCCTATGGTTTTTACCAACCCACGGCGACGGGAGATATCTGGGCACTCAAGTCAGTGCGCGACATATCACGTTGGGCTACCTCGGCCAAATCGCGCGAGCCGCGGACGATCTTGGATATTTTGGGGTGCTGCTGCCCACGGGCCGGTCTTGTGAGGATTCCTGGGTTATCGCTTCGGCGATGGTTCCGCTGACTACGAAATTGCGCTTCCTCGTCGCAGTTCGCCCTGGCCTGTCCGAACCATCAATGACTGCGCGGATGGCTGCGACCTTGGATCGGCTGTCGGAGGGTCGGGTTCTCGTCAATGTGGTCGCCGGCGGCGACCCGGTCGAGATGCATGGTGATGGCGTCTGGTTCGGTCATGGCGAACGCTACAAGGCAACCGCCGAATATCTGACTGTGTGGCGCGCACTGATGCAGGGACGGACGGTCGATTTCCGCGGCGATTATATTCGCATAGAAGGCGGCAAACTGCTCTATCCGCCGGTTCAGAAACCCTATCCACCGCTGTATTTTGGCGGCTCCTCCGACGCCGGTCAGGATGTGGCGGCCGACCACTGCGACGTCTATCTTACCTGGGGTGAACGCCCCGAGGAAGTCGGTGAAAAACTCGCCCAGGCACAGCGACGTGCAGCCGAGCGGGGGCGGACGCTGTCATTCGGTATTCGATTGCATGTCGTCGTACGCGAAACCGCCGAGGATGCCTGGCGCGACGCCGATGCCCTGATCCGACACGTCGATGATGAGGCCATAGCGTTCTCCCAGCGCACATTCGCTCGGTTTGATTCGGTCGGACAGCAACGCATGGCGCGCCTGCATAACGGACGCCGTGATAAGCTGGAGATCAGCCCGAACCTTTGGGCGGGCGTGGGTCTCGTCCGCGGCGGTGCCGGCACCGCCCTTGTCGGCAACCCGGAGCAGGTGGCCGCGCGGATGCGGGAATACATGGAGCTGGGGATCGACCGCTTCATCCTGTCGGGCTATCCGCATCTCGAGGAGTGCTATCGCTTCGCGGAACTGGTCTTTCCGTTACTGCCCCTGAAGCCGACGACGGGACACCACCGCGGCCCGGCGCGAAATGCGGGCCCGTTCGGCGAGCTTGTCGCAAATACCGTCGCCTCGGCAGATCTGCAGGCCGACCGGTAATCCTTATTATCCACTTTCTACATGAGTGCCTATTATTGACAAGCGTCTTATAGACGTATAATAGCATCGCCGGAGGTTAGAACGCGCCTCCCTGTTTGAAATGGAGGAGGCTCCATGAACGATTGCTCTGCGCCCTTGGCCGGTTTCATGTGGACCAACTGTTGTCGCTGATCGGACCCACAACATTCCCCATGGCTTGTTCGTCGTAACGACCTCCTACCCATCGAGAATTTTCGTCATGAACGTATGGCACAATCTGCACCAATTTGCTCCGACCGCAGGCCAGTCCATGTCTGGCGACAGACCTGTGCCAATGCGACGGTCCCGGCCGATTGAAGTGGACGGCGTATTCCTGGGCGCGGCCGTGGAACACGAATTAGGCGTTCAATTCATCGCTGTGGATGTTCGCGTGACCGAGATGGACCAAAGCATCTGGCCTAGCCTGGATTATGCATACCGGTCGGCACGCCAGTTGTTCAAGGCCGGCCTCGCTGCCAATCCGTTCTGAAGCTTGATCGACCCGCATCGACTTCATAGTGAGGCAGACCGCTGAATGCGTTCGACGTGAGCGGTTGCCTCTCTGAGACGCGCGGGAGGGGCGTGGCAGCCAAAATCGGTCGCGGAGTGTGGCGGCGACGCTTTGGTCGAGGCGTGCGCAAGCAACAGCGCGATCCGCCCGGCGCTTACATCATGCTCGACTATCGGCAGGTCCCGCCGCTACCGTCATAGAAACCTCGTACCGCCCGGGACCCGATGCTTGTCGCCGTAGCTTGCCCCCTGAGGCCTGCACGCTGGATCATCCGACGCTGGGTTGTTTCGGATAGAACGGTCCAATCACACCAACCGAATCTTTATATCGCTCGGCGTCATTCCGGATGAGAAGTATTTCGTGAATTGAATATACCAACCGCCCAGCCAGGGAAGGGCAGCCAAAAGCACGCCGTGCCCGCAATCGGCTGTGCCGCCAGGCAACGATTTAATCTCCATTCGTGTTAGTTTTATCTTTTATGCTCAAAATTAAAGTGTTATGCGTTGACTCACGTCAACGCAACGCTAATAGTGGTGTCCGGAGCTACGACGCGCCTTGCTCCATTGAAGCGGCATCTGTTCCGGTGGAGTCGAGATCTTGAGCACACGAAAACGACTTATCTTCAACGGGTTTTCGATGAACGTCGTGTCCCACATCTATCATGGGCTTTGGCGGCATCCAGACACCAAGCAGATCGAGTTCAACGACCTGGACACATGGGTCGAACTCGTTCGCCTGTTGGAAGCCGGTCGCTTCGACGCGTTGTTCCTGGCCGACGTGATCGGCGTCGATCCCGCCTACAAGGGATCATGGGATACCTACGTGAGGGAGGCGGTGCAGATTCCGTCCAACGACTCAAGCGCACTAGCGGCTGCGCTGGTCGGCGTGACGGAAAACCTCGGCCTGACCTTCACCAGTTCAATTCTGTCCGAACATCCGTTCAGTTTTGCGCGGCGTCTGTCGACGCTGGATCATTTAAGCAAGGGCCGCATCGGCTGGAACATCGTCACCAGTGTCAGCCACAACGCCGCGCAGAATTTTGGGCTCGACCGGATCGTCGCGCACGACGAACGCTATGCCTGGGCCGATGAATACATGGACATCGTCTACAAGCTTTGGGAAGGCTCTTGGGACGAAGATGCGCTCCTCGCCGACAAGCGCGCTGGACTTTATGCCGATCCGGAGAAAGTCCATCGCGTCTACCATGAGGGAAGACGTTACCGCGTGATGGGTCCGCATCTGACGACGCCCTCGCCGCAGCGTACGCCAGTGTTGTATCAGGCTGGCTCGTCCGCGGTGGGGCGGGCGTTCGCCGCACGACACGCGGAAGCAACATTTATACTGAGCCCCAACGAGGAGGGCGCGCGAAAGGCCATCGCCGAAACACGCAGCTATGCGGCGGCGGCAGGACGCGATCCGTCCGACCTGCTGTTCATTCAAGGCCTTTCCTTTGTCGTTGGCAGCACCGAAGAAGAGGCGTGGCGCAAGTCGCGGGAGATCGACCAGTATGTCAGCTTCGACGGTCTCGCTGCACACATCAGCCGGGACATGGGTATCGATCTCGGGCGCCTCGATCCGGATCGGCCGATTGATCAATACAGCATAGAAGGTTTGCAGGGCTTCATTCGGCTGTTCGAAGAGGGCAATCCCGGAAAGAAGGCGACCGTCGGCGATCTCGCCAATTCGCTTTCTTATAACGGGCGTATAGTAGGCACTCCGGAGGGGATAGCCGATCAATTAGAACGCTGGCAGGACGCCGGGATCGACGGCGTCAACGTCATGTATCAGACGACCCCCGGGTCCTTCCGGACGTTCATCGAGCACGTCATCCCGGTGTTGCAAAAGCGTGGCCTGGCCCAGCGGGAATACGCGCCCGGCACTCTGCGGGAGCGCCTGTTCGCCGGCCGATCCCCACGCCTGAACGAGCGCCATCCGGCAGCGCGCTATCGGGGTGCCTTCACGCGGTCTGCAGGTGTCGCCACGAGCCACGAGGACACCGCCGTTCGCTGGAAGGCCGCTGAGTAAATTCGCGCCGGACGTGCCGATATCGCCAACCTCTCACCCAGGGTGAACACAGGCAATGAAACTATCCGCTGATCCTCGCACGCTTCCCGATTTTACCGACACCCGTGTGATTGACCGTCACATGGACCAACTCGACAGCCGGGGTGTTTCGCGGCGCGATTTCCTGTCGATTGTATCAGCCGGCATTGCTGCCTCGGCCGGCGCTGCCGCGACCGGGCTGCCGTCCGTCGCCGTCGCCGACCCGAGCGGGAAACTGGCCTACCTCGCGTGGACCACCCGCGTCGAATACATGGTGCAGGCGGGTAATGCGATCGACGCAACCAGCAAGGCACTGGGCCTGAACTACACCCTGATCGATGGGCAATTCGACAGCCAACGTCAGTTCAACCAGTTCGAGCAACAGGTCGCGGCGGGAACGCAAACCATCATTCTGCACGCCTCCGACGGCTCGGCATTGCGCCGCGCTGCGCAGTTGGCGGAGCAGAACAAGGTCTATTTTGCAAATGTCTGGGCGACGCTGCCCTGGTTCACACCCTTCGACGCTACGGACTACTACACATTGTACGCGGTTCCGGAAGAGTTCTCCGCCCACCGCGGCGTCACTGTCGAATTGCTCAAGGAAGTGACGGCTCGATTCGGCGGTGGCGACATCATCGGTGTTACCGGAGTGCCTGGTTTCTCGACCGATACGGTGCGTAGCCGGGGTCGCGATGATGCCTTCAAAGATTTTCCGAAGACCCGTCTGGTCGGTCAGTTACCGGGCAACTTCAACCGGGAGGACTCGCTGAAGGCAACTGAAGACCTTCTGTCGCGATACCGGAACGTGGTTGGGGTCGTGGCGCAGAACGACGACGTGGCGCAAGGCGTGATCGCTGCGTTGCGGACCGCCGGATTGAAGCCGGGGAAGGACGTTCTGGTGGTCGGAGCCGACGGAACGACCGAGGGAGCGACCGCCATCAAGAATGGGCAGCAGCTCGCCACCAGCGCCAACAGCCCGGCCTATTTCGGCGCCCACTTCACCGCGCGTCTCTTCGATGTGACGCACGGATGGAAGCCGCGCGCGGCGGAGCGGCTGCTCTACTGGCGCTCCGTCACTACGACGAAGGACAACGTCGATGGCTATCTGGAACGGTACGTCAACAACAATGGCGTCGAGCCTTTTAACTATCGTCTACTGTCCAAAGTGCTGCATCCCACGGATTGGGACCCACAGGCCGAGGTCTTCCCGCTCGATATCGACGCCGAATGGGCCGGCATTCCAAAACCGGAGGGTTGGAGCTACCCGAAGGCCTATATCGATGCCAAAACGAACGGTGAGTGGGATGCCGTAACCAAAGAATACCGCGAACACTACAAGATCCCGTTCTTTGGCCCGTCGCCGAACAGACGTGTCTGACACGCGGTCCCGACCCAAATCCTCTCAGTCGCAAGGAGCACTACGATGACGCGCAACAAAGCCATTCCGCTGCTTCCGGACTTCAGCGATCGCAAGGTAGTCGATCGGCATTTGGAGCGTCTGGACACCACCGGCGTCTCGCGCCGGGACTTCCTTGCCCTAGCGTCGGCCGGTGCCGCGGCCGCCGCGGGCGCGTCCGCGCTTGGCTTGCCAAACGTGGCGGTCGCCGCGCCATCGGAAAAGCTCGCTTTTCTCACCGCTTATTATCGAAATGAGTACAATGCAATTGCTGACAAGGCGTTCGACTCCGCCTCGAAGGCATTTGGCGTGTCCTACACGGTGCTTGACGGCAACTTCGACAGTCAGTTGCAATTGAACCAGTTCGAGCAGCAGGCGGTGGCCGGGACTTCGGCGGCGATCTTCAATCTGGCAGACGGCAGCGCCATCCGCCGGATTGCCAAAACGGCATCGGCGAACAAAATCTTCGTCGGGAATGTCTGGGGCACGCTAGCGTGGTACACACCCTTCGATGCGGACGAATACTACGCGCTCTACGCCGTTCCAGATGAAGTGGCGGCACACCGCGGCGTCACCCGAGTATTGCTCGAGACGGTGACCACTAAATTCGGCGGCGGCGACATCATCGGCGTAACGGGCGTGCCCGGACATCTGACCGACATCGCCCGCAGCCGCGGACGCGATGAGGCTTTCAAGGCGTTCCCCAAGACCCGTCTGGTGGGCGAACTGCCCGGCAAGTGGAACCGCGAGGATTCCTTGAGAGCGACGGAGGATTTGCTGACCCGCAACAAGAACGTCGTCGGCGTGGTGGCACAGAACGACGACGTGGCGCAGGGGGTGATCGCGGCGCTCAAAGCCGCAGGTATTGTCCCTGGTCGCGATGTCTTCGTGGTCGGCGCCGACGGAACCAGCAACGCAGCCCATGCCATCGAGTTGGGGCAGCAACTCGCAACCAGTGCGAACAGCCCGGCTTACGTGGCGGGCCTTTTCACCGCGCGCATCTACGACGTTACCCACGGCTGGGTGCCACGTGCGTCCGAGCGGCTGCAGTACTGGCGATCGATCACTACGACCAAGGACAACGTCAGCGCCTACCTGGAGCGGTACGTCGACAACAAGGGCGTGGAGCCGTTCGATTATCGTAAGATCTCCAAAGTGCTGCATCCGACGGATTGGGATCCGCAGGCCGAGATCACACCGCTCGATATCGACCATGAGTGGGGCGCCGTGGCGAAGCCGGATGGCTGGACTTATCCCAAGGCCTACCTCGATGCAAAGAACAACGGCGAGTGGGATAAGGTAAAGGCCGAATATGCCGAGCACTACAAGATCAAATTCGATGGTCCTTCGCCCGTCAAAGCGGCTTGATACGGATGGGATCTTCTGGATGGGCCGACCGATGGGGCGACCCATCGAGGACGACGCAAGTGAGGCTGGCGTGTAGATGACAATCGTCAATACGGATCGGTACGGTGACCGCCCTGATGCGCTATTCCGAGCTGAAGGTCTCTCAAAGCGTTATGGTCCGAACACCGTGCTCGGCAATGTCGGTTTCGAAATCGGACGCAACCGAGTTGTCAGCTTCGTCGGCGAGAACGGAGCCGGCAAGTCGACGTTGCTGAATATCCTCACCGGCATTGCTGCCGCCGACAGTGGGCGGATGTGGCTCAACGGTGTGCCGTTCCATCCAGCAGATTACGGCGCGGCTTCGCGACTTGGGGTCTCTCGGGTCTTTCAGGAGCAGGCATTAGTCCTGAACGTTCCGGTGTATGAGAACTTGGTGCTCGGTCACGAACACTACTTCGACCGCATGGGTCAATTGGTCGACAAGGCCGCGATGATCGCGGCAGCGGAGGGTATCGTCGAAGAGGCAGGCATCGACGTGGACGTGCGCCGCCGAACCGGCTCCTACGACTTCTCCAGGCGCCAGTCTATTGAGATCGCCCGCGCGTGCCTCGTGCCAACGCGACTGCTTGGCGTTGAGAGCCCCTTGATCCTGTTGGACGAGCCGACGTCGGCGCTTGACCAACGCGACGAGGACGCGTTCTTTCGCCTCGTGGCGCGGGTGAAAGCCCGCGGCTCGTTGATCTTCGTGTCGCACCGGATGTCTGAGGTGCTCACACTCTCCGACGAAATCCACGTGCTCAAGGACGGCCGCCACGTAGCCAGTCTGGACGGAGGCGCTGCCGACGAAGCAACACTGCACGGACTAATGGTCGGACGTGAGCGCGTCGCCGACTACTACCACGAGGGCCGGCAGCGCTCGATAGCGCCGGATACCCCGGTTGTCCTAAGCTTGCGCAGGCTTGGTCAGCAGCACGAATACGAGAATGTCAGCGTTGACGTGCACGCAGGTGAGGTGGTCGGAATAGGCGGACTGCTGGACTCCGGAAAGGGTGCATTAGGTCGAGGTGCGGCCGGTGTCGATCGCCCGTCCGCTGGCACCGTCGCGCTACAAGGGGCGCCGCAGGGCAAGCCCGACATTGCGGCTTTCGTGCGACGGGGACTTGGGTACGTGCCGGCCGAGCGCCTGACGGAAGGGCTGATCGCACCGTTTAGTGTCGCCTGGAACATTTCGGCCGCCAGCGGCGGGGATCTGTTCAGCAACGTGTTCGGCCTCTGGCGCCGGCGCCGTGAGAAGACAACGGCACAGCAATTCGTGGAAAGCCTGCGGATTCGTTCAGGATCGCCATCTCAGGTGTGTTCGCGCCTGTCGGGTGGGAAATCAGCAGAAGGTCGTGCTCGCGCGCTGGCTATGCCGCAGTCCTTGTGTGCTGGTGCTGGACAATCCTACGCGCGGGGTCGACGCGGGCGCAAAGGAGGAAATTTATCAGATCGTTCGCGATCTGACGGATCGTGGCGTCGGTATATTGCTTATCACTGATGAGTTGCTTGAACTAATCGGCTTGTCAAACCGCATCCTTATCATGCAGCGAGGCCGTATCGCCAAAGAAGTTCCGGCTCCCCCCGACGCCAAGCCAACCGAACACGATCTGATCGCCTGGATGTTGCCGGGTAGGCCTCTGGAAGGGCGACCAGAGCCTGGCAGACCAGCCGGGGCCGTCAGGGTCGCGGACAAGGAGTTTGTGTCATGAGCGGAGCGTCCAATGCCATTTCCGCACGTCTGCGGTTCGCGGCACTTGAGCGCGTGGACAAGAGCCTGTGGCTACCGATTGGAGTGGTGCTGGGTTTGGCCGGCTTCTTTGCCGTAACCACGGACTCGTTTGCGACCCTGCGCAATTTCACCACTGTCACGGGGCAGGCGGGAACCCTGTTGATCGTCTGCCTCGGGTCGACATTCGTGGTGCTGATGGGCAGTATCGATTTGTCGGTCGGCGCTGTCGTGCTCCTGGTGGGGGCAAGTAGTGTGATGCTGCTGAACGCAACACATTTGGGACTGGCGATCATACCTCTGGCCGCCGCGCTCGGCGGATTGTTAGGCGCGGCGAACGGCGTGATCTATGTGTTTGGCCGGATCCCTTCCTTTGTCGTTACGCTCGGCAGTCTTTCAGTCTATACCGGTGTGGCCTTGCAGATCCTGCAGGGTCGAGCGATCCAGTTCGACAATCCGGATTTCGAGGAAATTGCCATCGGTCAACTTGTCCACCATCTGCCCAACATCGCGCTGTGCGCCCTGCTGGCGTGGACCATCGTCGTTTTCGTCGCGGACAGGACTCGTTTCGGTCGTTACATGTACATCATCGGCGGCGGTGAAACGGTGGCCCGCACGTCAGGCATTCCGGTTGGGCGTTACAAGATATACGCGTTCGCCCTATCCGGACTGCTGGCCGGTGTCGGCGCCATTCTGGCGGTGGCCCGTCTGGGCGCCGCGGGCCCATCGCTCGGTTCTGATTTGTTGCTTAACAATCTGGCAGCGATTGTGGTTGGCGGTACCTCGCTTGCTGGAGGCATCGGCGGACCCTCCCGCACACTCATCGGTGTGTTGATCATTGCGATTCTGGACAACGGACTTAATCTGATGGGCGTTTCGCAATACACGCAGATGATGATCAAAGGTGTAGTTGTCATCGTCGCAGTGCTGGTCAGCCAGGATCGCCTGCGTTCTGCGGTCGTCAAATGAGTTTCGGCAGACGACGCTTGCGAACGAACCCCCCGACGAGGATCCGTGAGTTCACGCATCAGCCTGATGCGAATTCCACCCGACGCAGACGAGCAGAAGGTCAGCTCGCTGAGTGCGCAGGAACACCGGCGTACGGCCGAACTGCAGCGGGCTGGCAAGTGGCTGCATCTGTGACGGGTGGCGGGCACGTTCGCTAGTGTCAGCATCTTCAAGGTCGGCAGCCCAGGCGAACTGCATACGACCCTGGAGTCACTACCACTCCGCCCCTACATGGGTTCCCAGCCGAAGGTGCCGCTCCACCCCTTGGTCCGGGTGGGCAGCCACCGCTAAGCTGCTGGCCACCCGCCACCGCGCCGCCTCCCCGGTGCCGCGCTCAAGCTTCAGCCCGGCTTTAGCTTAGCCTCAATGATACGGCGGCGGATAGTGCGCCTATTGTGGATAGCTCGGAGGCGGCGGCACATAGCGCTGCGGAGGAGACGCGTAACCTTGAGCGTAGCCCTGAGGTGGGTAACCTTGGGGCGCGTAACCCTGAGGTGGATAACCTTGCGCCGACGCATACCCGGGCGGCGGAGGAGCATAATAGATCGGTGGCGGTGCGTAATAAACTGGCGGGGGCGGATAGTAGTAGGGGGCGTAGTAAGGCCAGCCCCAGGCCGCCCCACCGAAACCGAACGCAAAGCCCGGACCAAAGCAACAAGGGCCGCGGAACCCAACGTGGAAGCCGAAACCTCCACCGTGGAAGCCGAAGCCTCCACCGTGGAACCCACCTCCGCCGCCATGAAAGCCACCACCTCCGCCGCCACCGCCGTGGCCAGCCATTGCCGGTGAAGCCGCAGCCAACGCAACGGCGACGCCCAGTGCCATAGTGGTCTTCATCGTTGTTTCCCGTTTTTCTGTGGGTTGCTGCCCCTGTCTGCGAGGGATTTGGTGAACCGCGGTAAGGGATACCGATTGTCTACAATGCTCATGCTCGTCCCTTGCGACGTGGTTCATAAGCTACAATCCAATCTCCCGCCATGGCCCGCTGCGCCTCCTCCAGATGGCATCCGGTCCCAACAGACTGGGCGGCGCAGGACGTTCCGGCTCATCGTTCAAGTCTGCATTCCAGCCGTCCATCGTCTTCCGGAGACTGGACACACCGGGTGGCGCGGGCTGGACGGAGCGCCCCAATCGACTGCGGGATCAGATGGAATAGCAAACCGCTCGGGCTTTGATATCTTCCAAATATTTCTGAAATTCTACTTCAGGATCCAAATTTTGTAAAATGTCAGTTGCTATCAGCAAGTATTATGAACATCTGGGGGATCAACTCGACGGCGACGCCATCGAGTTGGCGATGACTATAGACGATCGGGCAAATATCCGGCCCACTCCGCTGTGCCCAAGCCAGAAGATCGCCGCGTGGAAGTCACGGTTCGTTGGACCTGTAACGGGGGTCGGATCTCAACCCCTAACACCGTTGAAAAGTCCAGTACAGCGGGTGTCGGCCGGCTTGCAGCGCCTTTGCCTCATAGCGGGTCGGTGGCCACCCGTCCGGCCTTGTAGCTGCGGGTTGGCCGGCGGTGAACTGAGCCTGCGACGCCATCAGATCGCGCACCCAGGCCTGATAGGTCGGATCGTCGCTTGCCACGCGCCATTCGGCACCAGGTTTCAGGACACGAGCCAGGAGCGGTAGTTGCGCCGGATGAATGAAGCGGCGCTTGGCATGACGTGCCTTCGGCCATGGATCGGGGAACATCAGGAACAGCCGGTCCAGGCAAGCATCGGGGAGGGTTCTCAGCAGTAGCCGGGCATCTTCGGTCCAGAGGTAAAGATTGTGGGGAAGCGGGAGCGGTTGCTTCCTCGCCTTCGGCTACCAGGGCCGAAAGCAAGGAGCAGATGCCGTTTTCGAACACCTCGCAAGCGATCAGCGTTGCCTCGGGATGCGCGCGCACTTGCGCTAAAGCGTGTTCACCGCCGCCGAAACCAACTTCAAGCCACAAAGTGCCGTCGGGCAATTTACCGGGCACCGCCAAACGAGGCAGCGTCACATTCAGCAGACGTGCCTGGCGTAGGCGGAGCTTATGTCCGCGCGCCCGACCATAAAGACGATCGGGCGGTGGCTTTACGCTAGCAGGCGGACGCCTCGCCACCACTGGGTCCGGGTTTCCCACGCGACAGCCGCCCCTTCGCGGCTCGGTCGTAAGCAGGTCAGAGCGCGTCGCGAATGTTTTTACCGCCCAAGTGCCGCCTTCAGCGAGGGCACCAGATCCGTCTTTTCCCACGTGAATGTGCCCTTCGCCTCGTCCGGTTCCCGCCCGAAATGCCCGTAGGCCGAGGTCGGCACATAGATCGGCCGGTTCAGATGCAGATGCTCGCGGATGCCGCGCGGAGACAGGTTCATCAGGTCTCGCAGCGTCCTCTCCAGCCGGGTTTCGTCGACATCCTTGCCGGTCCCTTGCAGATCCACATACACCGACAGGGGACGAGCCACGCCGATCGCGTAGCTGATCTGCAGAGTGCAGCGGTCTGCCAAGCCGGCTGCTACGACGTTCTTCGCCAAATACCGGCAGGCATATGCCGCAGACCGATCGACTTTTGTCGGATCTTTGCCGCTGAAGGCGCCGCCGCCATGCGGGGATGCGCCGCCATAGGTATCCACGATAATCTTCCGGCCTGTGAGGCCGCAGTCCCCGTCAGGCCCCCCGATGACAAAGTTACCCGTTGGATTCACGTGGAATTCGTCTTCACCGCACATCCAGCCCTTCGGCAGAATGCTCTCCACCAGCGGCCACAGCAGACGTTTGATCTCGGCCTGCTCCATCCCCGCTTCATGCTGGGTGGACACGACGACCGAGGTCGCGCCAACCGGCTTGCCGTCGACATAGCGAAGGGTGACCTGGCTTTTGGCGTCGGGCGCCAGCCCCTTTACGGAGATGTCGCCGGCCTTCCGCAGGTCGCGGATGGTCCGCAGGATTTCGTGCGAATAATACAGCGGGGCCGGCATCAAAGTGTCGGTTTCCCGACAGGCATAACCGAACATGATGCCCTGGTCGCCGGCGCCCTCGTCCTTGTTGCCGGCGCTGTCGACGCCCTGGGCGATGTCGGAGGACTGCGAGTGCAGATGGACGGCGACGTCGGCGTTTGCCCAGTGGAAGCCTTCCTGCTCATAGCCAATGTCGCGGATGGCCATGCGCGTCAGGTGGGTAAGCAGTTCTGGGGTAACCGTCTCGGGTCCCCGCGTTTCACCCGCCAGGACAACGCGGTTGGTGGTGACGAGTGTTTCACAGGCCACACGCGAATAAGGATCGGCGGCGAGGAACGCGTCCAAAACGGTGTCGCTGATGCGGTCCGCGACTTTGTCGGGGTGGCCCTCGGAAACCGACTCCGAGGTAAAAAGATACTCGCCCGTGTCCCGCATTCGGTGGTGCCTCGTGTCGCGATGGGTTGGAGCCTGCCAAAAGGCGGCTTCTGGCAGGATGCCAGAGTCGCCGGTGTGTGGCGGAAAGCGCTGCGAGGGTCAAGCTTTCAGGCCATGCCGAGGACGTCCATCATGGAATAGAGGCCGGGCGATTTCGACACCGCCCACAACGCCGCCCGCACCGCGCCGCTCGCGAAAGTGCGGCGCTCAAAAGCTCGGTGGGTCAGTACGATATGCTCGCCGGCTGCAGCGAAGATCAGGCTGTGCTCGCCGACAACCTGCCCGCCTCGCAGCGCGGCGAATCCGATGGCGCCGGTCTTGCGCGCACCGGTATGGCCATGACGCCCGCTTTCGATGACATCGTCGAGTTTCACCCCACGCCCCCTGGCGACCGCCCGCCCCATCCCGACGGCGGTGCCAGAGGGGGCGTCGACTTTCTGGCGATGATGCATTTCGACAATTTCGGCGTCGTAGGCCTCGGCCGGCAGCGCCGCGCCCATCCGTTCCGCGAGGGCCAGCACAAGGTTGACCCCGGCGGAGAAATTCGACGCGTAGACCACCGGGATGCGGGCGGCGGCGTGTTCTACGGCGGCCTCGTCGGCGGCGGAAAGGCCGGAGGTGCCGAGAATCCACGCTTTCCCCGACGCGGCCATGGTCAGCGCCGTGGGTTGGGCCGTTGCTGCGTTAGTGAAGTCGATAACGGCGTCTGAAGCGGCGGCGAGGGCGGCCAGGTCGGGATTGCTCCGGCTGGTGCCCCCGGCAAGGGTGGCGCCGGCATTTCGGACTTCCTCGGCCAGAAGCTGACCCATGCGGCCGGTGATGCCGGCGATGCCGATGATTGCGGTCATGCTCGTTTCCTCCTGCTCAGCCGATCGGGAGCCTGCATCGGGCCTGCCGCATGCGTCCAGAGGAGGAAGCCGTATTCCGCATCGGAGGTCGCGCGTAAAGGGCTCACGCGGGTTTCGCTACGGCTCGGACCACCATCAAGGGAATCAGGAAGAACACCAGCCCCGTCGCGGCGGCAGACACCACGATCAACGGCGCGATCTGCCGGTCAAACAGGTGTTCGTACAGCATCGATCCGGTCACATCCGCCAGCGGTCCGGCGATGTTGAGGATCGACATCATCGCGGCGAAGGCAAAGCCCTCGGCGCCCTCGGGGCACGAACTCGGCCGCCAGCGACATGGTGGCGACCATCGCGATCATGCTGGTAATGCCGGCCAGCAGTGAGATTGCCACGGCAGTGACCGGGCCGCTGAGCAGTAGATAGGCAAGGGTGCTGACTATGCCGCCGGTAATGCTCAGCCGCAGCATGGCCAGCCGATCCAGGCGTTTCAACTGCCAGCGATACAGCAGGCCGCCGATGATCCAGCCAGCCGCGCTGACCGCGGACAGATCGCCGATCAGCGCCTGGGAGAAATGCAGCCGGTCGGTCATTTGGAAATACAGCGGGGTGCCGAAACCCGGACTGAAATAATATAGGAACAGAAAACCGGCGACGAACCATAGGTTGCGACTGCGGAATGCTCTCACCAAGGCGCGGAAATGTGCCCCGGAAGGCCTCCAGATCGATCGGCGCCCGCGCTTCGCTAATCAACAAGACACCCGGAAGAACACTCAGCGGAGCGATCGCCGCAATGACGGCCGCGGTATGCATGGCACCAATCGGCGAAAGGATCTCAATCAGATACCCGGCGACTACCAGGGCAATCATCTGGGCGATGTTGTACCATAGCCATTGCTGGTTGACGTAGTTGGCACTGTTGTTGGTCTTCTGGCCGATCTCGACCAGCAATGCGCCGCTCAATGTGCTCGAGATTGCCATGGCGGTCGCGCTAAGGACCAGCGCCGGGATCAGCGCTGCGGTGGTGTCGATCATCGCGACCCACGCAAAGGCGACGCACGCCGCAAGGTTGGCCAGCACCAGGTACGGCCGCCTGCGATAACCGAACAGCGGCACGAAGTCCGAGATCGCGCCCCATAGCGGCTTGATGATCCAAGGCAGGTCCAGGATCGAGAGAGAGGCGCTGATGGTCACCGGGTCCCAGTGGATCGACTCCTTCAGCCAGTAAGTCAGCGGCTGCACCATGACGCCGGCCCTGGCCTGGCAGGTGCCCTCTACCGCGTAGACGATGGCGAAGAACCACATGGTGCGGTCGACGGCTGGACGGGTTGTCATAGGTCATTGTGCAGGCGGCAGCGCTCGCTCTCAACCCATGGGCAAATTTTCACCCTACCCGGTGTGCCCTACCGCGTACGTTCGCGCTGCCTGCTGCAACGCCTAGCCGCCCACAAACTACCCGCGGACGCCCTCTCCCTCGCCCAGAGGCTGAGCAGCGGTCATTCCCTCGGCGCCGGCGGGACGCTCCACACCGGCGGGGTGGAAGCGAGAGGCCGACCAGCCTGCCATCTCCTCGTACATCCGGTACTTCTCCAAAATCGCCGCCTGCGCCGCATCCAACAGCCGCCGGGAGTCGTCCGGCCGGGTTTGCGCCAAGGACGTGTAGCGCATCTCATTGCCGGAGTATTCGCGGAACGGCAGGGTCGGCCGCGGACTGTCCAGCACGAACGGATTGGCCCCAACCTCCCGCATCGCAGGGTTGTAGCGAAACAACGGCCAATACCCGCTGGCCACCGCCTTATCCTGTTGCTTCATGCCGAACTGCATGTCGATGCCGTGCGCGATGCAGTGCGAGTAGGCCAGGATCAGCGAGGGTCCGGGATAGGCTTCGGCCTCGCGGAAGGCCTGCAGGGTCTGCTGCGGGTTGCCGCCCATCGCCACCTGCGCGACATAGACATTCCCGTAAGCGATCGCCTGCAAGGCCAGATCCTTGCGCGCAACCCGCTTGCCGGCGGCGGCGAATTTGGCCACGGCCCCCAGCGGCGTGGCTTTCGAGGCCTGGCCGCCGGTATTGGAATAGACCTCGGTGTCCAGCACCAGGACGTTCACGTCGCGACCGGTTGCCAGCACGTGGTCAAGCCCGCCATAGCCGATATCGTAAGCCCATCCATCGCCACCGACGATCCATATGCTCCGCCGTACAAGGTGATCAACCAGCGAGAGCATGTCCTTGGCGGTTGGCGTATCGCCGATGGCCCGCACGCGCTCGACCAGCGTCGCCACCCGCTGCCGCTGCGCCCTGATATCGGATTCCCGGATTTGCGGGGCGTTCAGGATGGCTTGGACGAGATCACTGCCGACCTCCGGCTCCAGCTTCAGCAACATCGAGCGGGCCAGATCCAGATGCTGATCGGCGGCTAGGCGGAAGCCCAGACCGAACTCGGCGTTATCCTCGAACAGCGAGTTGGCCCAGGCCGGCCCCCGACCCTCCCCGTTCGCGCCCCACGGCGTCACCGGCAGGTTGCCGCCATAGATAGACGAGCAGCCGGTCGCGTTGGCGATTTGAGCGCGGTCACCGAACAGTTGGGACAGCAGCTTCAGATACGGGGTCTCGCCGCAGCCGGCGCAGGCACCGGAGAAGGTGAACAGCGGCTCCAGGAACTGCACGCCGCGGACGTTGGCGAAATCGACTCGCGCACGGTCGTTCACGGGGAGGGTGTCCGCGAAGGTCAGACCGGCACGGGCCTCCTCCAGCAAGGGCAGCTTGTTCTGCATCACCAGCGACTTGGCCGGCTCGGTGGGGCAGGCTTCGACGCACAAGGAGCAGCCAGTGCAGTCCTCGATCGAGAACGACAAGGAGAACCGCACATCGGGGAAGCCGCGCACATTGATCGGAGCCGATTTGAATCCGTCGGGAGCCGCTTCCAACCGGCCCGCGTCGAAATAACGCGCCTGGATCACCCCGTGCGGACAGACGAAACTGCACTGGCCGCACTGGATGCACAGATCCTCGTTCCAGACCGGCACGGTTTCCGCGATGTTGCGCTTCTCCCATGCGGCAGTGCCTGACGGCCAGGTGCCGTCGACCGGTATCATGCTGACCGGGATCTCGTCGCCGCGTCCCTCCAGCATCAGCGCGGTGACCCGGCGGATGAACTCCGGCGCATCCGCCGGCACCGGCGACTGGCGTTCCCAGGTGGCGGACGCGGCAGCGGGAATGGTCACCTCGGACAGCCGAGCCAGCGTGTCATCCACGGCCTGGAAGTTGCGATTAACGACGTCCTCGCCGCGCTTGCCGTAGGTCTTTTTGATCGACTTCTTGATCTCGGCGATCGCCCGTTCGCGCGGCAGGACGCCGGACAGGGCGAAGAAGCAGGTTTGCAGGATGGTATTGGTGCGGCCACGCAGGCCGACGTCCGCGGCCACCTTGGACGCATCGATGACGAACAGCCGGAGTTTGTCGCGGATCACCCGCGCCTGCATCGCGCCTGGCAGTTGGTCCCAGATCTGTTCGGGACCGAATGGGGCGTTCAGCAGCACGATGGCGTTCGGCGCGGCCAGCCGCAACACGTCGTGGCGCTCGACAAACGAAAACTGGTGGATCGCTACAAAACTCGCCTGCTGGATCAGATAGGGCGCTCGGATTGGCGCCTCCCCGAAGCGCAGATGCGAAATCGTCTGCGCGCCCGATTTGTGCGAGTCGTAGACGAAGTAGCCCTGGGCGTGCAGACCAGCATCCTCGGCGATGATTTTGACCGTGTTCTTGTTGGCGCCGACCGTGCCATCGGCGCCCAGCCCGTAGAAGACAGCGCAGACCAGGCCAGGCGGATCGACCGGAAACGCCGGATCGGCGGCGAGGCTGGTGTGAGAGACGTCGTCATCGATGCCGAGGGTAAATCCGGTCCGCGGCACCTTCTTGCCCAGTTCGTCGAACACCGCCTTCGCCAATGGCGGTGAGAAGTCCTTCGACGACAGACCGTAGCGCCCACCCACGATGCGCGGAAGAAAACCACGCTTGCCGGTCGCAACCGCCCGCGCGAGGGTCGCGACCACGTCCAGATACATCGGTTCGGCTGGCGCACCGGGTTCCTTGGTCTGCTCCAGGACCGCGATCGAGCGCACTGTCTTCGGCAGCACCGCGAGCAACGCCGCTTCATCGAACGGCCGGAACAGGCGGACTTGCAGCACCCCGACCTTCTCGCCCCTCGCTTGCAGGGCTTCGGCTGTGCTTCTGACTGTTTCCGCGCCAGTGCCCATCGCCACGATAACCCGCTCTGCATCCGCCGGGCCGAAGAAGTCGAACGGGTGGTATTGCCGGCCGGTCATGGTGGCGAACTGGTCCATGTGCTTCTGCACGATCCCAGGCAGCGCGGCATAGAACGGGTTCACCGTCTCGCGGGCCTGGAAGAATGTGTCCGGGTTGTGCGCCGTGCCGCGTATGAACGGATGCTCCGGGTTCAGCGCCCGCGCCCGATGCGCCCGCACCAGGTCGTCGTCGATCATCGCCCGGATCTGCTCATCGGTCAGCAGTTCGACCGTGTTCAGCTCATGCGACGTGCGGAAACCGTCGAAGAAATGCAACATCGGAATGCGGGACTCAAGCGTCACCGCCTGGGCGATCAGCGCCATGTCGTGCGCTTCCTGCACACTCGAGGACGCCAGAAACGCGAAACCGGTGGATCGCACCGCCATCACGTCGGAGTGGTCGCCGAAGATCGACAGCGCCTGAGTGGCCAATGCCCGGGCGGCGACATGGAACACCGTCGGCGTCAGCTCGCCGGCGATCTTGAACATGTTCGGCACCATCAGCAGCAGGCCCTGCGAGGCAGTAAAGGTCGTGGTCAGTGCACCGGATTGCAGCGCGCCGTGCACCGCGCCGGCCGCGCCGCCCTCGCTCTGCATCTGCTGGATGATCGGGACGTTGCCCCAGATGTTCTTGATACCCATGGCGGCCCACTCGTCGGCGAGTTCGGCCATGGTGGAGGACGGCGTGATCGGATAGATCGCGCAGACCTCGTTCACCCGGTAGGCGACATGGGCGACCGCGGTGTTGCCGTCCATCGTCGCGTGGCTCTTTGACATGGAGACTTCTGAGGGGTCAGTCCGAATCGCGGCGGTCGAGGGGCTATCATTCATGGCTTAGGGTACCAGTGCTGACAGACGGGTAGGATCAACCGCGGTGGTGAGAAGGTTCTCTTCGGCCACCATCTGGATGGCGTGGCAGGGGCACTGCTCGAAGCACGTCGCGCAACCGGTGCACAAAGCTTCGTTCAATCGGTAGCCGGGACTCAGCTTGATGATTGCCTGCTCCGGACAGGCGCCGAAGCAGTTGTCGCACTCGAAGCAGACACCGCAACTCAGGCAGCGCTGAGCTTCATGCCGAGCGACCGGCTCGGTCAGGCCGGCGAGGACTTCGGAAAAATCTGCGAGCCGGTCCTCGTTGGCCAATCGCTGCTGCGCCGCCGGATCGACGTCACTGAATACCGGCAGATGCAGCATATCGAACGAGGCCACCGGTGGCGGATCGGCCGGCGCGTAGATCTGCCCCCGCAGCCAGGCATCGATGTTACGCGCCGCCAGTTTGCCGTGGCCTGTCGCCACGGTAACCGTCCGCTCGCTCGGCACCATGTCGCCACCGGCGAACAGGCCAGGATGTCCGGTCATCATCTGCCGGTCGACCACCACCGTGCCGTCGGGCTTGGCCTCTATACCAGGGATATCGCGAAGGAACCCACTGTCCGTCTGCTGGCCAAGGGCGAGGATGACGCTGTCGGTCTCCAGCGTATCGAATTCCCCTGTGGGATGCGGGCGGCCCTTGTCATCCAACTCCATGCGTTCGAGGGTCAGGGAGGGGCCGACGATTTCCTTGATGCTGGTCAGCCAGCGGATCTTGACACCTTCTTCGATCGCTTCATCAGCCTCGAAACCATGCGCCGGCATGTGTTCGCGGTCGCGGCGATAAATGATCAGAGCTTCCTCGGCGCCAAGGCGGCGGGCGGTGCGAGCGGCGTCCATCGCAGTGTTGCCGCCGCCGTAAATGACCACGCGGCGGCCGAGGACGGGTTTGCCGCCGCGTCCGATCTGGCTCAGCATTGAGACCGCATCGAGAATCCTCGCGGCCTCGCGGGCAGGGATCTCGGCGTGCTGGGCGACGTGGGCGCCAATGGCTACGAATACCGCGTCGAACCGGCCGTTTTGTTGTTCCGCCTTGACGTCGGTCACCGGGTGGTTCAGCACGATCCGCACCCCGAACCGCTCGATCCGGGCAACCTCGCCGGCCAGTTCCGCCCGGGGCAGACGATAGGCCGGGATGCCGAACTGCAGCATACCGCCCGCGATGGGGCCGGCCTCATGGATTTCGACCTGATGGCCAAGCCGGGTCAGATGATAGGCCGCCGACAGACCGGACGGACCCGCGCCGACGACCAGGACTCGCTTGCCGGACGGCGGGGCAGGGGGGGGATAGTCCCACGCCTCCGCTGCCGCGCGGTCGCCGAGGAAACGTTCCACCGCGTGAATTGACACGGCAGCGTCCATCTGGCCGCGATTACAGTTGGACTCGCACGGATGATAGCAGACCCGGCCGTGAGTAGCGGGCAACGGGTTGTCGGCGACCAGGATTTCCCAGGCTTTTCGATATTCTCCTGCCTGGGCCAAGCGCGAGCCAACCCTGGATGTTCTCGCCGGCTGGGCAGGCATGGTTGCAGGGTGGGCGCAGGTCCGACCAGATGGGATGCCGGGTGCGGAAGGGACCGGTGCCGCGGTCGAGCGTCAGGTCGATGACCGGTGTCAGGTCGTGCGAGGAGCCGTTTGCCATGGATGAGAGGCCTCCCGGGGGGTTAGACCGGGAGGAAGCACGTAATCCGCGCGGGCGCGTTGATGCGGATC
>CAVYXX010000160.1:0-58407 GCA_963772355.1 uncultured Alphaproteobacteria bacterium
ATTCATTCTGGTTCCTGGTGGTTTGCGAGTATATAAACAAAGTTGGCCGAGCGTTCGCAGTTCGCGGCGAAGTTGCATTGGCGACTAGGCGGCCCCAATGGTTCACAACTCTACGTCGGCGGCCGGCTCGACTAATTTAGTAAGACTGATCTTCGCCGACCGGTAGTGATCTGGCCCTCTTGCCGCAGAAGCTGCCCCTTAGGGCCTGTCCGGGAACAACCGACTCGCGTCGGCTGACCTTTAGAGCCGGGATTCTCGACAGAGGCGGCGAACGATAATGTTCGTGGATGATCGATCCAGCCCCGATTCGTGACCGATTTACCGCCTTGTCGCCGCACCTCAACGAGCGAGAACGACGGTTGTTTGCCGCCACCGAAGCCGCAGCGGCGGGCTACGGGGGGATCGTTGCCGTCTCGGGAGCGACCGGCATCGCGGTCAGCACGATCGGGCGCGGCCTGAAAGACCTGGCTGAGGCAGGTGGTCTGTTGGCAGGCCGGGTGCGACGTGCGGGGGGCGGACGCAAGCCACTGGTCGTCAGTAACCCTGTATTGCGCGAACTGATGGCGCTGGTCGAACCCGGCGCCAGGGGCGATCCGATGTCGCCGTTGCGCTGGACCTGCAAGAGCCTGCGGCAGTTGGCGGCGGAGCTTGTGGCGCGTGGGCATCGGGTCAGTCGCACCGTGGTGGGTGAATTGTTAAAAGCGCAGAAGTTCAGTCTGCAAGCCAACAGCAAGACCAATGAGGGTGGCGATCATCCCGACCGGGACGCGCAGTTTAGCCATATCAATCAGAGCGTGACGACGGCGTTAGCGGCGCAGCAGCCGGTGATTTCAGTGGATACGAAGAAGAAAGAACTGGTTGGAGACTTCAAAAACGCCGGCCGGGAATGGCGTCCGCAAGGCGAACCCGAAGCGGTTCGCGTGCATGATTTTCTGATCAAGGAACTGGGTCGGGCGGTGCCATACGGTATCTACGACCTTGCCGCCAACGCTGGTTGGGTCAGTGTTGGGATGAACCATGACACCGCCGCGTTTGCCGTACAGTCGATCCGCCGCTGGTGGCAGGACATCGGCTGCAAGCGCTATCCCGCGGCCAAGCGCCTGACGATCACCTGCGACGGGGGCGGCAGCAACGGATCGCGCGTGCGGCTGTGGAAGCTCGAATTGCAAAAGCTGGCTAGCCAACTGGATATTGACATCACGGTCCACCACCTGCCGCCCGGAACCAGCAAGTGGAACAAGATCGAGCATCGGCTGTGTTCGTTCATCACCATGAACTGGCGTGCCAAGCCGCTGGTCAGCTATCAGGTCATCATCGATCTAATCGGAGCCACCACGACCAAGACCGGCCTGAAGGTGATCGGCGAACTCGACGACAACCAGTATCCCAAAGGCATCGTCGTCTCGGACGAACAACTGGCCGCCATAAACATCGTCCGGGCAGATTTTCGCGGCGAATGGAACTACACTATCAAGCCGTCCAATCGCTCAGACCGAGCGGTTGATCCCTGACGGGCCCTTACCTCGACAAACCGCCTACAAACGGCGATGGGGTTCAGCGCCATGCTGATCACCTCGCACAACCATCCATCCGTGCCCATCACAGCCCCTAGATTTGCCGTCCGCGCGCACAATGTTTAGTTCGACTTTGCCACCATCCTGTCGCTCGATCATCGAATTAGGCCCTTTCTGCTTCGGGTCAGATATTCTGATCGAAGTCGGAATATGTCTATCGATATTTCGTAAAATAAACGAAACCGGCGGCCAAAGTGGCGAATCCAAGATTATGGACCGTCTAACGGCGGCGCAATTGTATGTCTACTTGTAGGATTACTAGGATTTTGAAGAAGAGGTTTCCCTTGGGAATTCTTGCTTGGCCGAACTCCTCAAACGTGCCGGGTATGCCGCGGGGCTTTGCCGCTCACTGGCGTTCCAAGATTTGGAAAGCCAATGGACATACAACTGTAGAGCCCCCTCGATCCGGTGAGACATACAGTTGAATATGCGGCTTGATGCTGGCGTCGATCCTGAGGTGCCGACAGAGAGCGCCGGTTAGTCGGCGTCGCGAGTTGATCCCAGGTTGAGCCGTAGCCCCTGAAACACGCATGTAGGTGGACGCAGTGAGCCAGTCGGCACCCGAAGCGCTCAATACCGTTAGGCGTGCCCGCTCTTTCCTTTGAGATGGTGGGGGTCACCGGCCCAAGGGGGCGCCGTGGCCGCCACCAGCGAAGCAGGGGAACATCCGCCAAGCACCCTCATGTACTGCGCCAATGAGCAGAGGTGCCGGCTGTCGAGGGCGACGAGCTCGAAACTCGCCAGGGGACTGGACATCCCGGAGCGCCTATCCGGCGAACGGGACATCCTGGACTGAGGACCGCAGCCGCGGCCGCCTCGAGCGCGACCCCAAGTGCACCGACGAAATCTCATGGATGCCTCTGGCAAGACGCGATGGATACAGTGTCCTGCGCAGCAACTTCCCATGGAACACGCTTATCGGACGCCCCGTCCCACGCGCGGTGTGGGTCGAAGGACTATCAACCCGGTCAGAACCTCTGTCGCAGTCCGTTGAACGATCTTTGTCCCCATCATAAACGGGATAGTTGATTAGGAAAAAGCATCATATCGTCCAATCCACGTGACATTCGGCTGCTAGTTCTGTCACCCTCAAACAGAACGTCTGTAACTTGGAGCACCTCAATGTCCCCGCCGAACATTAGAACTCGTCTCGCCCGTATCGAGGTTATTGCACGCCTCTTCGAGGGAACTTCGGGATCCGGACGGTTGGACATAGCCACCGATTTGTTAGCCGACCTCGAGCATTGGTGCCGGCAGGAACGTGTTGATTTCGACCTTGCTCTCCGCCGAGCACAAACGCATTTCGAGGCGGAGAATGATCACCCCTTTTGAAGCGGCATCGTTGGGCGTTACCTTTGCTTACAGGATCGCTGACCTTGCTGGAGCCCTATCAAGGTCGCTCGCCTAGTGGATATAATCTGACATTTACATCCGGTCGGAATGAAGGAACTTCGTCCCCCGATGAAGGATTCGGCCGGGCACCAAGCGTTAGATTCAATACAATTGTGGTCAGTACAGTTGTAGTCAGTTCGACCAAGTCGGATGTAATACCTGATACAATAGGTCACAATGTTCTGGACATTGGCTTGCCGCTGATATTATCTCCACCGCGCACAGCGTATGGGGCGTAATCGTCCGTGAAGCCATATGGCGTCACGCAGGACACAGCTTGGGGCATCATGGACAACTTCGACAACTCTGCTAGTAATCCTGACGCAAACAGCACAGGCGATGGCTCGTTGGGATCAAAGGCGCTTGAGGTTGTTCAATCAGCACTTTCGTGGGCTTACGAGGCCGCCCTGGATGGCGTGCCCGGAATGGGGACGCTGGATGAACTCGTCACCAGCTACCTCCATGAAGGTAGGGCCGTGAACGATTCCATTGAGAGCCTGATTTCCTGGCAAGTAGGCAAGGCTGGAACGGCAGGTTTCGTGACTGGGCTTGGTGGTATCATCACACTGCCCGCCGCCATACCGGCGAACCTCGCAAGTGTCCTTTACATCCAGCTTCGAATGATAGCGGCGATTGCGAAAATGCGGGGCTATGACATTCGCAGCGATCAGGTGAAGACGCTTTGCGTTGCCTGCTTAGCCGGAAGCGCCGTATTCGACATCCTCAAAGACGTTGGCATCCAGGTTGGGACCAAGCTTACCCAACAAGCCATCATGAAAATTGCCGGGCCGACAATCGTCCGCATAAACCAGTCCGTCGGATTTAGATTGGTAACCAAGGCAGGGTCTACCGGAATATTCAATCTTACGAAGATGATCCCGTTCATAGGCGGAATCGTTGGCGGTATTTTTGATGCCGTCACAACTCAGACTGTCGCGCATGCTGCCAAGACAGTGTTTGTGCCTATTCTGGGATCTGGCCCCGAAATCGACGAGTGCGCCGAAGCAGCGTAAATGCAGACATGATGCGGACGCCGTAAACAGGAACGAAGCCGTGTTTCGGCGTCGTTCCTGTTCCGAGGTCTTGCTAGTGCCTGTGCGGCGGATGAGTTCCATCGTGCGACCACCTTCCCACAGTCAGCAGCACGATTTGCGCCCGCCAGACATGCTTTTGCAGGCTGTTCCGTTCCGATCCGTCACGATCGCCACAAGCCGCTGGCGCTCGGTGTCCCAGAGGTCGATGGTGACACGCTGCTCATCCGCCGGACGCGCACGCGCAACTTTCGAGGGGAACCCATAATCGGATGCAAACGTCAGATTATATCCACTAGCTTGTCCAAGAGCTGCGCATTCCGCTGATCCTGATCAGCCATTCCGGCCGATTGTGATCACCGATTCCGGCGATCCTGATCACGCTGTTCACTATGCCTGATCCAACGCCGCCGTCCAGAAGGTTTCAAACGTATCGGCAGTGCGCTTCGCTTCCAAAGCCTCGCGCCATTCGGTTTGAGCGGCGTCGCGTTGGGGCGTTTCAGGTCGGCCAGCAGTTGTTTCGCGTCAACCATGGTTGAACGTATCGGTCAGGCCGCGACGCGCGGTGCGACCTCGGCCCGGATGCGCTCGCCCTCCGCGCGCTCCGTGACCTCCAGTTCGTAAGCTTTTTGCAGGTTGAGCCAGAAGCCCGGACTGGTGCCGAAGTGCCGCGCGAGGCGAAGGGCCGTCTCGGCAGTCACCGCGCGGTCACCCGCGAGGATCGTGGTGATGCGGTTCGGTGGCACACGCAAGGCCATCGCCAGAGCGTGCGCGGACAGGCCGAGCGGTTCGAGGAAATCGTGCCGCAACACATCGCCCGGATGAACCGGCGGCAGGCGCCCAGCGCTTTCCACGTCGGAAAAGTCTACCCGGCCGGCGTCAAGGTCCTCGCGGGAAATTACCTGTCGTGTCGCCATGTCCTTCCTCCCTGTCCCGGATGGTCCTAGTGATAATCCACAATCTCGACTTCATGTGCGCCATCCTCACGCCAGACGAAAACGACCCGCCACTGGCCGTTGATCCGGATCGAATGCTGGCCAGCCCGATCGCCTCGCAATGCCTCCAGGCGGTTGCCGGGTGGAAGGCGCAGATCCTCCAACCGCTCGGCTGCATCGATCGCGGCCAGTTTCCGCCGTGCCGCGACGGCCAGATCCCGCGCCATGCCGCGCGGCTGTTCGCCAGAAAAGACGCGCGCGGTGGCTTTGTCGCCGAAGCTCCGGATCACGACAGGTACGTAGCGCGTAAGACGTGGCGCGTCAAGGAAAACACTCACGCGGCCGACCGACCGCCGGCCCGATGGGCGTTTACGAGCCAGGCGTCGGTCAGGCGTGCCCAGTTGGCGTTCGAGATGACCACCCCCAGCACATGCCCATCGATCTGCGGCCGAGCCGGTCCGGGCTGCGGCACCAGCAGCCAGAGACTGGGCGGCCCGCCCGACGCACCTGACGTTGGCGCCAGCTTCTCGATCACCTCGATCTGGCCATAGCGTGCCAGCAGACCAGGGCGGATGAGCAACGCCGGCGTTCGCAGAGCCAGCAGTTCATCGCGCACGCGCGGCACCGCCCGCGCGGCAAGGCCAAGCAGTCGCTTGAAGTCCGCGCTCTCCGGCGACGCCGCGTCGGCCGCGAGAGCCAAAGGCCAGTGCACCCGCCGAGCCGTGGCCTCCGCCCGCATGGCGCGCAGCATCAGGCGTTCCAGGCTGATGATCTCACGCGGGAATCGGCGCACCAGTTCTGCCTCCGCCTCCGCCGCCCGGTGTGGCTCAACGGTCAGGGCCAGGAATGTGCCGGTTTCGGCGGCGTAGGCGATCTTTTCCTCCAACGCCCTGGCAGAGAGCACATCTGGCGTCAGTTCAGGTGACGGTGCCAGGGTGGGGTAGCGCTGATGGGTCTGCGTGAAGCTGTCACTGTCCGCGACCGTTCGGGCATAGTAGCCTGACAGGCCATCGGGCAGCGTTCGCCAGAAGCGGTCGGCGCCGGCCTTCTCCAGCAGGGCGTCATGTTGAGGCCGGTTCGGAAGCTCCTGCGCCTCTAGGAAGCGACCGCGGACCCGAGCGCGGATTTCATCGTCCGTGAGGTGTTTCGGTCCGGCGAGCGCACCCAGGGACAGCACCAGTGCGGTCAGCGGCTCCATGCCGCGCGGGTAAAGTTCCAGCCGTGCGGACAGAGCGGCGTGCGAAGAGCCCGCGGCGGCGAGGCGCAGCATACGGCCCTGTGGCAATGGCCCGACGCCTTCAGGTACGGGAACCAGCCCGAGTTCCTCATCCACACGTCCCGGACTTGGCAGCGGGTCTTCCTTCACCAGCCGATCGGCGGCACGCCCCAGACGGCGGGCATATTCGGCGAACTCAGGGGCGGTGGCGAGGAGCACCGGCCCTCCATCCGGGTCCACATATCCGTCGAAACGGATCGGCAGGATGGATGCTTCGAGTTCCACCGCGGCTCGCACGACCGCGCGCACACGACGCGTCCGTTCCCGGGCATCGTCCTGCACCGAGCCGCGCGCTGCCAGAAGCTGGTCGGATAGTTCCTCCAGAGACGCCACGTTGCCGGCAGCCTCGACCAGGGCCAGTAGGTCGGCGCGGACAGTGTTGAGGTCGTTGCTTTTGTGCCACCGTGTGCGGGCGGCCTCCAGCGCATCGGCGACTGCGCTGCGTGCCGTGCCGGCCGCGATCGCAACCTGTCCCGCGTTCGGCCACGCAACCGCGTCCTCCGGCTCAATTCCCAGAAAGCGCGCCAGAATCCGATCCTCAGGCTTTTCGTCAGCCGCCGGGCGACGGGCGATGAGTTGTTCGGCGAGCCGATCGATGCTGGCGCGGCCGTTTTCGTCGTCGCTGGTTTTGCCGGGCACAAGGTCGGGGCGGCATAGCGCAAGCCGCTTCGCCCGTTCGCGGATTTCCCGCCGGACTTTGTCGCCGACGCCGGTCAGGTAGCGAAATTGCAACCGGGGCACATCGAGAAGCTGGTGAACCGTCGTGATGCCCATCCGTTCCAGGATGTCGCGGGCCTCGATGGCATATCCCAACTCGCCGATGCTGCTGGCACCGTGCAGGCGGCGGGCGATGATCTCGATGCTGTCCGCTGCGGTGGTGCTCTGCGGCATCGGGGCGAAGGCTTGTCGCCAGTCGCGCAGCATTTCTTCAGCATTGCCGAAACGCTCTGCGGAGTTTCGCAGGAGAGCGCGGCGAAAGAAAGCCGTTAATCCGTTACGTAGTGCCGGGTCGAAGCGCGCTCAGAGGCAACTGTTGCCTCGTCATCGGTGACGCTCGGGTCGGTCATCTCGTCGCCAAACACGGGTCGCTCCAGCCAGCACCTCATGCAGGGTGACCGCGGCGGCGTAACGCTCGGCATGCAGATCCCAGCGGGGCGATGGGCGTTCGGTGAGGAATGGGTCGAGATAGGGTCGTGTGCCAGCCTGGATGTTTTCGGCAGGGGCACGGCTCAGGGAGAAGTCGAAGAGCACCAGGCGGTAGGCGCCGGTGCCAGAGGCTGTGGCGATGCCGATGTCCGGCTTGATGTCACGGTGGGCGATTCCCTCCTGCTCCAGGTGCTCCAGGGCAGATAGCAGATTTTCGCCGAAGCGGCGGATCAGGTCGAGCGAGAGCGTGTCGCCGCCGCGTATCCATTGCGCCAGCGTCTTGTCGCCGGCACGCTCCATCAGGATCGCAGGGCGATCCGAGACCGTCGCTTCGTCCACGAACCGCACGATGTTCTGGTGGTGCAACCTGCGCAGCACTTCGGCTTCCGCGCGGAGCCGGTCGGCATGAGCTGCGGATTCCGCTGATCCTGATCAGCCATTCCGGCCGATCGCGATCACCGATTCCGGTGATCCTGATCATGCTGTTCACTATGCCTGAGGAGGGCACGGTAGACAGCATAACGTGGCGTTGGACAGCAGCGGCCGATTGGAACCTGGCTGGTCATCAGCAGCGACCCTTTGCCTTCCCGGTCGTCGACGATCTCAAGCAGATCCCGCCGCTGCTCGGCGTTCAGCGGTTCGGGCCCCCAGTCGTCGATGATGAGCAAGCGAGTCCGCTCCAGGCTTCTCATCACGCGCGCCAGCCGGCCTTCGCCGCGAGCGGTGGCGAGGTCGGCGAACAGGCGCGGCGCGCGACGGTAGAGCACCGAGAAGCCATCCCGGCACGCCTTGTGACCAAGAGCGCAGGCGAGCCATGATTTGCCCACGCCGGTCGGCCCGCCGATCAGCACGTGGTGGCTGTCGCGGATCCAGCCGCAGGTCGTGAGCGATTGGAACAGGCCGCGGTCAAGCCCACGCGGCGTGCGCAGGTCGGCGTCCTCGACGACCGCGTTCTGGCGCAACCGGGCAAGGCTCAGTCGTCGTCCCAGCCGCTTGTTGTCGCGCGCGGTGACCTCGCGGTCGATTAGCAGACCGAGCCAGTCCTCGCGTGACAGATCGTCGGCCGCTGATTGGTTGCGCAGGTCGAGGAACGCGTCGGCCATTGCGGCCAGACCAAGGTCGCGCAGGCGCTCCGCCATGGGATGGATCAGCATTGTCTTTCCTTTCAATGGTAGTAGCCAGGGCCACGAATGTTGTCGTGGAGCAGGCTGGGTTGTGCGGTCTCCCTTTCCCGAGCCGTCTTGCTTTCTTGCTTGTTCTTGAGGATCGCTGCGACGGAACTGTATGAACGCGTGCCGAGGGCCAAAGCCCTCCCACAGGCGGCCTCCAGCCGTTCCACCCCGTACCGCTTCCGAAGCCCGAGGATGCCGATGCAGGAGCGGAACCCCTGTTCGGGGTGCGGGCGCGAGCGCAGGATGATCCCGACCAGCGCGGCGGCGCCATCGCCGATGGCCGTGGCGTCGCGTTGGATCCGCTCATGCGTCCAGTCGCGGTAGCGCCGATGCGAGCTTGGCATGTGCTCGGCCACTGTGCTGGGCCGATACGGGCGCAGGTTGCGTAGGTGTGTGGCCACCAGCTTGCCGCGGTGGAAGATCTCCACGGTGTTGGCGGTGATGCGCGCCTCCACTGTACCGTGCACCGTCTTGAACTTGGTCAAGCGCTTGCCCGTGGCTGGATCGGCACCGACACCTCTCCCTTTACCCGTCGCGACGCGATGAGTCGCCGACGTTGCGTGCTGAGCTTTTTGGCGGACCGTGTGATCTCATCGTCGTTTGCTCCGCCTCCGCCCTCGTGGACGAGGACTTCAAGACTGCCCGGGAAACTGTGGACCACGGAAAGCCGACGGTTTCCTCTGCCCCAAAAAGCGATTGACACGTAGACATCGGGACATCATGATGTCGCTATGTCATACGATCCAATCAACCGCCTGCCGCTTTATGTCCAGGTCGAGGACGCGCTCACCGAGCGCATCGCAAGCGGCGCGCTTCCGGCGGGCCATCAATTGCCCTCGGAAGAAAGCCTCGTCAGCGAGTTTAACGTCAGCCGGACCACCATCAGGACGACGATCCAGAACCTCGTGCGACAGGGCCTCGTCGAGATTCGCAGAGGCAAGGGGACGTTTGTTGCCCAGCCCCGAATCACGCAGGAACTGACGGAACTCACCGGCTTTGTCGAGGACATGCAGATCCACGGTCGGCATGCGACGGCGCGGCTGCTGGACAAGAAGGTCGTTCCGGCAAGCGAGGCCGTCGCACGGCAGCTTGCGCTCCCGCTCGGGACGGACGTCGTGCAAATCCTCCGCGTTCGTCTGGCTGACGGAGTGCCGTTGTCGTTCGACGAAACCTATCTGCCGGAGGAATTGGGCCGAAAAGTCATGGCCGACAATCTCGTGACGGAGCCGATCTTCTCACTGCTTGAGCAACGATACAGCACGCCGCTGCTGGAAGCCGAATACCAACTCGAAGCGTCGATCGCCGACGCCGGAGTGGCCATGGCTCTGTCGGTATCGCCTGGGAGCCCGATCTTTCTGATCGAGCGCACGTCCTATTCGGTCGGACACCGGCCGGTCGACTACGAAAAGCTGCACTACAGAGGCGATCACATCCGCTTCAAGACCAGGCTCATGCGGCGCGCGCGCAAGGCGCCCATAGAGCACGCGCGACGAACACCGACGCCGTTCGGCGGCTGTTCGGAGGTCCGCAGACGTCCACATCATTGTCCACAATTGGGAACTTACGAAAAATGTTCTTCGCCGATACGGAGTGGCAGCGGAAACTCGCCCGTTACGCCCCGCTTCCCCTGCGTCTGATCGTTGGCTACGGCTTCATGGCGCACGGCTACGCCAAGCTGATCAAGGGTCCCCACGCGTTCGTCGCGATCGTGCAAGCTATGGGCGTGCCGGAGCCGTTTTTCATGGCGTGGCTGACGATCCTGATCGAGTTGCTCGGCGGTATCGCCTTGCTGCTCGGCGCGTTCATCGTGCCGCTCAGTGTGCCGATGGCAGCCGTGCTGCTCGTGGCGGCCTTCACCGTGCATCTTCCCTTCGGCTTCACCTCGATCAAGCTGCTCGCGATAACGTCCTCCGGACCTCAGTTCGGCCCGCCCGGCTACGAAACGGACCTGCTTTATCTGGCGTGCCTCGCCGCGCTGGTCATGGGCGGATCGGGGCCTTGGGCGGCGGACACCGAGATCGCGAGATGGCTGCGCAGAACGCCGAAGAAGTCCGGCGGCTCAGCGTCCGACGCCCCTGGCTATGAGGCGACCCGGGTCGACGCTGTCGCCGCGCGCACCGAAGCCGGAAGGGCAGATCGGTGAGGCAATGTCCTCGCGATTGGCGATGCCGGCGCGCGGGAGGGCGGCATGCAGGCTGAGTCGGACGTGTATCTCTTTGTCGTGTCCATTGGCGCCAGCGCTTTCGGCGGTGCGCTGGGGATGGCAAGCGGCATCTTCATCGTGCCGTTCCTGACGCTCTTCGAGGGCGTCAGCATACACTCAGCCGTCGCCTGCAGCATCGTGTCGGTGATCGCCTGCTCCTGTGCTAGCGCGGCACCGTTCCTCAGGGGCGGTCTGACGAACATCCGCGTCGCTATCGTCCTGGAAACAGCAACGACGCTCGGCGCGTTGACGGGCGTGTTTCTAGCGGGCGTCCTGCCCGTGCCGCTCCTCCAAGTCCTCTTCGCCGCGATCTTGCTTGTTTCGGCCTTGCAGATGATGCAACGGCGCCGAGAGGCTCCGGTGAAGGCGACGGAGTCCCGCGGCCGCGACTGGGCGACCGTGTTGCGCCTGCACGCGACATATCCGGACCGCGCTCTCGGCCGTGACGTTTTCTATCGCGTGCGGCAGGTTCCCATGGGCCTGCTGTTGATGTACGGGGCCGGATTGATCTCCGCCTTGCTGGGCATCGGCAGCGGCGTCCTCAAAATCCCTGCGCTGGACACGGCCTTGCGCCTGCCGATCAAGGTCTCGTCCGCCACGTCCAACTTCATGATCGGCGTGACGGCGGCCGCAAGCGGCGTCGCCTACCTTGCGCGTGGCGACATCGATGCGGCAATCGCTGGCCCGGTCGCCCTCGGATCGGTCATCGGCTCGGTGCTTGGGGCACGCTTTCTGATGGCCGTATCCGGCGACAGGCTGCGCCTTCTCTTCGTCATCGTCATCGTCGCCCTGGCGGCGCAGATGCTGCAAACCGCGTTTCAGGGCCATCCGACGCTTCACTGACATGAGCGGCAATCGCAAACGGGCGTCTGGCCTGGAGGAGCGTTTGGCAACGACGCTGCAGTTCGGCACCTGGGCCGGTTTCTACATCATCGCCGTGGGTTGGGTCCTGTCCGCCATCGGCGAGCCCCCATCGCTACCCTTCGCGGGCGTAGCGATCGTCCGGGCCGGCATTACGCTTTTCATCCTTCTGCCAGCGTTGCGTGTTCTGCTGATGGTCGTCGTTTTTGTCTGCGAACGCGACTACCGCTTCGGCGCCATAGCAGCACTCGTGCTGGCCGTCATCGTTGTGGGTGCGGCGTTAGGAATGGGCATGGCCGGCGTCGTGCCAGGCTAGAAAAGTGTCTCACATGCATAGCGACCGAGAGAACCTCGCGGACATGCCGTTCGCCGCTGAATCCCTGTCGAATGATCGGCGCTGGCGCGAGGCGGTCGGCGCAGCGCACGGCGAATGTCAGCCTTCCGGAATGGCTCGGTAGCGGCCCAGTGACAGACTTGGGTCGCAAGCAGCCATTCCGGGATCGTTCAGAGACAGGCCGTTAAGGCTGATCCATCCCCGGGGCGCCGCTCGCGAGACTCAGCCGAACGTAAATGCGAATGCCTGCACGCCAGGATCGAGGAACTGAATTTCGAAGGTGTGGTCGATGATCGGACCGCTTTGTCGGACCAGTTGGTAAAGCCTCTGACTTGCCACGACGCCCAGGCCTTCGGCGTCTACATCGGCGCCATGGCTGTTACCGGGCGAAGCGCCGTCGATCGATACGCGAAACCTGGCCGGCCCACTTTCCGGCGCTGGCCCAAGCACCAGATGTAGATCGCGCGCGTGGAAACGATAAACGATGCTGCCGTCCTTCTCATTGAGCGCCCCATTCTCAGCGCCAATCGTCCAGTTTCCCGACAGTCCCCACTCATTAAGACGCGGCGAGCCTGCGGCATACACATGCGGTGTATCCTGAACGACGCCACCCGGGGAGACGAAATTTTCTGCGCGGCTAAAGCCGATATAGGTCTCGGGTGATTTGGTATCAGCCGTATCCGATGCGGCTAACGCGCCGGAGGCTTGCACCGCGACCAGATCCGCCGCCACATTGGCCTTGCCGGCCTCCGCAAGCAGTTGCTGGATCACACGTTCGGACTCGTCGTATTCTCCTTCGCCGAAATGGTGGTGCCGGATGTGACCCGCCGCATCGACGAAGTAGTGGGCAGGCCAATACTGGTTGCCGAAAGCCCGCCAGATCGCGTACTCGTTGTCGATGGCGACGGGATAAGTAATAACCAAGTCGGACACAGCCTTCTTCACATTGCCGATGTTCCGCTCGAATGCAAATTCCGGCGCGTGTACGCCGATCACCACCAGACCTTGGTCCTTATACTTTTCAGCCCACGCCCGGACATAAGGGATCGAGCGCAGGCAGTTGATGCAGGAATAGGTCCAGAAATCGACGACAACGACTTTGCCCTTCAGTGCCTCGGCCGACAGCGCCGGAGAGTTCAGCCATTCGGTCGCACCGGCCAGAGACGGCAGGTCGCCTTCGACCGGCAACTTGTCCGCCTTCCCGCCCGACGCCAGCATCGCCTGTTGTCCAACCGTCGCGGGATGGAACCGGTCCAGCAGGCCCTGTTCAAGTGTCGTCGTGCCGGCGACAGAGATCCGCGTGAGAAAACCGGTGTCGAGACCCAGCCCGATGACGATGACCGCTGCGATAACGGCTGCGCCCACGCCGCGTCGCACCCACTCGCCGACGCCCAGGGAACGCTTCATCGCGACGAACACCCGCCCACCTACCAGCAGCGCAAGTGCCAGCGACGTCGCAGCCCCGGCGGCGTAGGCGACGAGCAAAAAAGACGTTTGCGCACTTGCGCCTTGCAGCGCTGCCCCGGTCAGGATCAGGCCCGGCGCAAGGCGCCCAGAGCAACCCTGTTGCGACCCCCAACAGCAGTGACGGCAGGATCGTCGCGCCACCGTTCTCCGTGCGATCATCCGCGGATCGGGACAAGCGCGCGCCGAGGGCAACGAGCGGGCGTGTCATTCGATCCGACAGAGACGGAAACAGCAGAGTAACGCCGAACAGCCCCAACAGGTCCTGCGCAGCGAGGCGTCCATAGTCATTCGCCTGCACCGCCCAACCGCCGCCGACCGCGGCCAGCGTGGCTACCGCCGCAAAAGTCGCAGCCATGCCGCCGAGCAATGGCAGGCCGTTGCTGACGAACGGGCGGTCCGCCCGAGCAAACACGAACGGCAGGACTGGAAGAATGCAGGGGCTGACGATCGTTAGCACGCCGCCCAGATAGGCAAGCACGAACAGAATCATTGAACGGGCCCTCTGCCGTCAGGCGGGGGTCGGCTTGAACGTCAATGCGAAGCCGTTCATGCAATAGCGCAGCCCAGTCGGCTTTGGTCCATCGTCGAAGACGTGGCCGAGATGTCCGCCGCAACGACGGCAATGCACCGCTGTCCGGATCATCCCCAAGCTTCTGTCACCGACCGTGCTGACGGCGTTGTCAAGCGGCGCCCAGAAGCTTGGCCATCCCGTCCCACTGTCGAATTTCGTGGATGAGGAAAACAGGTCGAGTTCGCATCCCGCGCAAGGAAAGGTGCCCGGTCGCTCCTCGTGAAGCAGCGGGCTCGAGAATGGGCGTTCGGTCGCGCTTTGCCGAAGGATGGCGAACTGTTCAGGTGTTAGAAGTTTGCGCCACTCCGCATCAGTGTGCACCACCTCGAACGCTTCTGCCGCCGGCGCGACGGAAACCCAGCGCGTGCCGAGGGCCACCAAACCACCCCCGATCAACCAAAGTCGCCTCGTTGTCACCATGCGGATGTCTCGCTCCAAAGGCGCCAATTGTCGCTCGGCGCGCATCACGATGCGTTATTATGGGAATACCCTACCGCCGATGAAAGTTAAAGACACGTCACAACACCTGACCGATCATCCTTGCTCGGCGCCGGCGTTGACGGAGGAACAGAAATCGTCAAAACGTTGTCGTAGAAGGCCGGCAAACTGAGAATGCCGGCTCGTCGGTGCCAAGGGAGAGTCAAGTGAAAACCTATGGCCATTTCATAAATGGAACATATGTCGAGCCGGTTGGTGGCAAATTCATCGACAGTTTCAATCCGTACACCGGCGAAGTCTGGGCTCGCATACCACAGGGTGGCGCGGACGATGTTGACCGGGCGGTGACCGCGGCGTCTCGAGCGATGCACGAAGGTCCCTGGTCGACGATGACGGCTTCCGCTCGCGGCAGGCTTATGGTCCGCCTCGCCGATCTCGTTGCCGCGAACGCGGAGCGGTTGGCGGAGATCGAAGTACACGACAACGGCAAACTCCTGGCCGAGATGCTGGGCCAACTCCGCTATCATCCGGAGTGGTGGCGTTACTTCGGTGGACTGGCTGATAAGGTCGAAGGCGCAGTCGTGCCCATCGACAAACCGGAGATGTTCGCCTTCACGCGACACGAGCCGGTGGGCGTGGTGGCGGCGCTGACGGCCTGGAACTCGCCGCTGATATTCATTGCGTGGAAGTGCGCGCCCGCGCTTGCGGCAGGTTGCTCGGTGGTGGTTAAGCCGTCCGAATTCGCTTCGGTCTCGACATTGGAGTTCGCGGCGCTGACCAAAGAAGCAGGCTTTCCCGACGGTGTGTTCAACGTTGTCACCGGCTATGGGGCAGAAGCGGGCGCGGCCCTGGTGGATCACCCGAACGTCGCAAAAGTCACCTTCACCGGATCGGACGCAACGGGCGCTCGGATCTACGCTCAGGCCGCAAAGAGCTTGAAGCGCGTATCGCTCGAACTTGGCGGCAAGTCGCCCAATGTCGTATTCGACGATTGCGACCTGGACGCGGCCATTTCAGGCGCGATTTCCGGCATCTTTGCCGCCACCGGCCAAACATGCATCGCAGGATCCCGGGTGCTGGTGCAGAACTCGATCCGCGAGACGTTCACCCAGCGCCTCGTTGATCTCGCCCGCACAGCACGCAAGGGCGACCCTATGCTGCCCGATACCAATATCGGACCAGTGACGACTGCGCCGCAATTTAAGAAGATCCTGGAATATATCGACATAGCTAAGGCGGAGGGCGCTCGCTGCATCCTCGGCGGCGGACCAGCCACCTCAGCCGACCTTCCAGGCGGCCAATTTGTTGAGCCGACTATATTCACCGACGTGAAACCGGAGATGCGCATTGCCCGCGAAGAAGTGTTCGGGCCGGTATTGTCCATCCTCGGCTTCGAAGATGAAGCGGAGGCGATACGGCTCGCGAACGACACGATATACGGCCTAGCCGCCGGCGTCTGGACTTCAGATATTGGCCGAGCGATCCGGATGTCGTCGGCGCTGAAGGCGGGCACAGTGTGGGTCAATACCTATCGGGCCGTCAGCTACATGATGCCGTTCGGCGGAATGAAAAGTTCGGGGATTGGACGCGAGAGCGGGATTGAAGCGATCCGTGAATATCTCGAAACCAAAAGCGTGTGGATCTCGACCGCCAAGGGCGTGCCGGCGAACCCCTTCATATTGCGGTAGGGGAATCGGAGGGTCCCATTACTAAACCACAACGCGATCCACGAGTAAAAGACAACTAAAAGGAGTCTCCCATGATAAAGTTTTATTACAATCTTGCACCCAACCCCACCAAGGTGGCGCTTTGCCTGGAAGAAATGGGGCTTGCCTACGAACTCGTTCCGATCGATACGCGCAAGGGCGAGCAGCACAAACCGGACTTCCTCGCCATCAATCCAAATGCGAAGTTGCCTGCCATCATCGATGGCGAGGCCGTCGTATTCGACAGCAATGCAATCCTCCTTTACCTGGCCGAGAAAACTGGCAGTTCCTGCCGGAATCAACCCCGGTAAAGCGAGGAGAGCTACTCTCCTGGCTGATGTTTGTAGCGTCGGGAATCGGGCCCTATTCGGGACAGGCCGTGCATTTCAGGAACGTGGCGCCGGAGCCGAAGGACTACGCCGTCAATCGCTACACTTTCGAAGCGCAACGCCACTGGGGCATCCTGGATGACCGTCTTGGCCGGCACAAGTTCATGCTCGGCGACAAATACACCATCGTCGATATGGCCGTGTGGGGCTGGTCCCGGCTGATCCCCAACGTCCTCGGGCCGGATGCAATCAAGGGGTTGCCTAATGTGCAACGACATCTGGACGAGATCACCGCTCGCCCGGCAGCGGCACGCGCACTCGCGCTGAAGGATAGGCACACCTTCAAGACCGAGATGGATGACGCCGCCCGTCTGGCGATGTTCCCACATTTGGGCAAGAAGGTCGCCTGACCCGGCTCTGAAGCCAAAGAAATGCAGGACTGCCGGCCGCCGCGGCCAATGGTGCGTGGCCGAGTCGGCGGTCCTCCAGGTGCTAGGCAAAGCCCACAAGGGCCTCTTTTCCTTGAGATGTTGGCGTTCGGTAGCTCCGACATGGATATCATGACGACCGGTTGCCGGGGCTCGGCATCCCGGTCCCAGCCCGGGTCCGATGATAAGCGGAGCCGAGGCAGAGGACGCAGCCACCGGTTTTTCCTATACCGGCGCTATGGATAACGCCGAATAAGTGAAAAACCGGTCGGTGACGAGCTGCCAACATTGGGAAAAGCCATGAACACGTCTCTAACGCGCAGAAACCTGCTGGCTTCGGTTGGACTTGCGGCAACCGGCACCGGCGTTTCCGCAGCAACGCTCGACCCGCCGAATGCTGTCCAGGCCCCGGAGGGCAAGCGTGTAACGCTGCTGCACTTCACCGATACGCACGCGCAACTCGAAACCCATCAGGACTACCTCCCCGGTGCGGACGAGGAAATCCAGATGATGGGCGGCTACGCTCGCCTCAAGACCGCGATCGAGCGCGAGCGCGCCAATTGCAAAGACGCGTGTCTGCTGTTGGACGGCGGCGACGAATTTCAGGGGTCTGGACCAGCAGCCTGGTCGGAAGGCGAGGTAATTCTGAAGCCACTCAAGGCCTTCGGTATCGACGTCTTCGTCCCCGGCAACTGGGACCCGGTCTATGGCCCCGAGCGCTTCAAGACCCTCATGGCGCAACTCGACTGTCCAGTTGTGTGCTACAACTTTCACGACATCGCCAGCGGCCAGCGCCTCTTCCCGGCGTCGGTCACTATCGTTCGGCAGGACGTGAAGACCGTCGTTCTCGGCGTGACCGATATCGGCGCCAGCAAACGCCAGTCGCCAGCCGAATTCCACGGCATGGACACGACGCGGATGGCCGGTCTGCGCGACTACGTCAAAGAAATCCGCGCGCGCGAAAACCCCGATCTCGTCGTCGCGCTCACCCATACCGGCCTGACGATGGCCCGGCAACTTGCGCGAGAGGTGCCCGAGATCGACGTCGTCCTCTCCGGACATACGCACGAACGCACCTCCACGCCGATTCTCGAAAGGAATGTCATCGTCATCGAGGCCGGCTGCTTCGGATCATTTCTTGGCCGCCTCGACCTCGTCTTGAAGCCCGGCGGCGGCGTCGCGCATCACGAGTTTCGATTGATCCCGATCCTCGAGCAACGATATGCCGAGGACGCGCAGATGAAAGCCCTGGTCGACGGCGCTCTGGCGCCACATCGCCAACGAATGGCCAACCAGATTGGGCGATCCGAGACCGTGCTGATGCGTTATGACTTACTTGAGACGACAGCCGACGATTTCATAGCCGACGCAGTGCGTGAAACCGCTAAAACCGACATCGCCTTGACGAACGGGTTCCGGTTCGGTCCGCCGGTCCCGCCGGGTCAACTCACGGATGCAGACTTATGGAATCTGTTGCCGATGGATCTGCGGATGAAGCGTGGCTGGGTCACCGGTGAGGAGCTCAAGGCTTATTTCGAAAACGAGCTTGAGACCGTATATTCGAAGAATCCGTGGAAGCACAACGGTGGTTGGGGCGCGCGCGCCTCTGGCCTGACCCTAACGTTCAAGGCGCTCGCGGATTACGGGCAACGCGTCGTCTCAATCAATGTCAAAGGCAAGGAGATTGAACCGGATGGCCGGTACTCGATCGCCGGGTGCGAACGGCCAGGGGAGGCCATCGACATGATCTGCCGTCACCCTGGCACCCACGAAGTAGCAATGCTCGGGCGGTCGGTGCACGAGGCGCTCGCGCTTTATCTGAAAAGCCATCAAGTCATTGCACCGCGCCGCGACGGCCGCGAAAGAGCGATCGATCTACCGGACATTGTCTTCAGCCAGGATGCCGTCCTCGCCGGCGGCGATCTGAGCAAGGCCCCGACAACGCCTTTCGGCATCCCGCGAGGCTGACTGCAGAACGACGGGCCAGACCAGGTTCGTCTACCCGGGAGATTTTCCTACCTGGTAGATGACCGGGTTGGTGAAACGCTCGAACGGCACCGTCGTCGTTGGCGTCTGCGCGCCGTCGCTGAGCTTCTTCACGCGGTCAGCGAGCCAGATCTGTAGATCACTGACATGAAGCCAGGGCGGCGGCCGGTCGGATTTACCCTCGAACGCCTCAAGCAGCGCCTCGGTAAAAATGCCGTGCTGGAACGTCGAACTTTCCAAGGAGAACTGGCTTGCCGGTCGACGAACTGAATACAATAACGCCCGTCTCGGCACTGGCAAGATCGGCTGCTATCTGGTCCACATCGGCGCTGTCACCCGCCCTGGTGCCCGGAATGACGTTACCCGAGTGACACGCATCCAGAAACACCATCGTCTTGCCGCGTTCGGCCAGGCGACCGAGCGTGTCACGCAGGTCGGTGTAACGCACGGCGGTACGACGCAGTCGGATCTCATCCCGAAGTTCGACTTCGTACGGCAGCAGGAAAAAGTCTTTGTTCGCGTCGTTCGCACCCGTGTGTCGAGACAAACACCGCGGCGACGTCGCGGCTGGACATATGGCGCTCGAGCCATTCAAAGCCATCCAGGATTGCCGCCCCGGTGGCCTCCTCGTTGACGAGCGTGTCATCAACCACGTGTTTGTAGAGTCCGTGCTCCTGTTGCTTGAGATGCCGGACGAAGTCCTTCGCGTCGGCATCGGCATACCCGAGGTCAAGATAAGAGACGTTCTTGAAATGGGACACCCCGATGGCGAGCACATAGAGCGTTGGCTTGTAGTCCTCGTCCGACGCGTTCCGGCGGATGCGGATCGTTGCCGGGTCGCTTGAGCCTTTTTCACTTTCCGCCAACAGCGTGAGCATGGACGCGTCACCCTGCAGCGTCACTTTCAACTCGCCGTTCAGCCGGCCGCCGGCAGGGATCGTCAGGTCTTTGGCGTCGGCCACGACACGCCCATCCAGCAGCAGCCGCACGGCGGATCGCTGTCCCCGGTCGGTCGTCGATGCTGTAGGCGACGGAAAGGTCTGGTTTGTCGACGAACGTGGCTTCCGCCGGGTCGATGATCGCCACCCGCGGGGGCGTATCCTCGGCTATCGACTTGACGGCGGTCGGCCGCCGCCCAGCGGCGCGGTCGGCGACCTCCAGCGCTTTTTGTGGGTCAAGCTCCTGCAGCACATGGTCGATGATGTCGGGGCGGTAGAACTGGTCGCGGAAGCGGGAGGCCGTATAGACCTCGGGTTCCTGATCAAGGCCCCGGTTGATCTGCCATTGGATCAGGTCTTCGCCGCCGGGGGAGGCAACGTAGTGGCCGAGAGGGGTCCAAGCCACCCAGCGCTTGCGATCGCTGTGCGGGAAGAAGGCGAGCAGCTCGGCGCCGTCCGACATGCGGTGCCAGCGGATCGTGCCGTCACCGTAGGCGGCGACCACGATGCGACCGTCTCCGGTAATGTTGACCGACCAGGCGACATCGGGTGCGGCAATCTTCCACAGCCGGTTTCCCGCGGAATCGAACCTGTTAAGATTCCAATTCGTGCCAAGCACGAAACTTCGGCTGTCGCGAGTAATCGCAAGACTGCGCGATTTGTCGCCGTCCTCGAGATCCAAGCGCTTGCCCGCTAGGGTCGGCTGCTCCGTGTTCTCCCAGCCCCTTATATCAAGTCCAGCGGCCCGCCCTGCGGCAAGCGCGCCATCGGGCGGCGGGTTCGTATCGAGCCGGCGTTGACGGAGGTCGAAGCGCGCCGGGGACTCTCCGAACACTCGGAAGCCAAAGTGTACCCGCGTGCCGTCCGGGCTTATCCGAAATTTTACCTCCCTGGTTACGAAAGTCGGCCGTGAGCGGCTTGACCTGCCAAACAGCGAACCCTGACCGGTCCATCATAACCAACCGAGGGTCCGCGGCGGCCACCGCCAGATGGCCGGCGATCGGCCAGAGATCCACGATTGTGTCTTCCGCCAGCATGTAATCCTGAGGCACGCTTCTGCCACCATTGGCCCAGGCGCGAAGCGGCGCGTTGTGGTCGCGAACCCAATTACCCGCTGCATAAAGCAGCTTTCCGTCGGTCGACCAGGCAACCGAGCCTAGAGCACCGTTGTCGACCCCGTTTGTGTCCGGAGCGACGAGCTTGCCCAGCGTAAGTCCGTCCAGCACCGTGATCCGCGTGGTATCTTCATAGCCCGTGGCAATGCGGCTGCCGTCGGGGGAGAAGGCGATGCCGTGAGGGTGCTTGCCGTCGGGTGCCTGGGTAGTTTGCGACTTGTCCAGTCGAGGTCCGTATAGGCGGATCTTGCCGTCGAAAGAAGTGGTCGCGATCCGACTGTCGGGCGCAAAGGCGAGGCCGTAGCTGTCGCTTCCGTAGTCTTTATCCGCTGCTATCTCTTGTAACGACTTCGAATTGAACAAGCGGACGCCGTTGGCGCCGGTGAACGCTGCGGCGAGCTTGCTACCATCTGGCGAAAAAGCCAGATGAGAACGGCCGGCAAGTCGCCGAGCCGTCCGATTTCCCGGCCGCTGGCGCGTTCAAACAGATAAATGTTCCGGTTCCCGGCGCTGGCGCCGGTCCGGCCCCCGGCTGCAACGGTGCCGCCGTCAGGCGATAAGGCGACCGCGTAGATCAGACCCTCATAGCCGGGACCCGCCGGGATGCGGATCGTGCGTTGCAGGCGGCCATCCTCGGCCGACCACACACGGACGGTCTTGTCGCCGGACCCGGTGATCAGGAAGCGCCGGGCGACATCGCCGCCCAGCGCCCGGATCGGCGCCGTGTGCATCCCGGGATCGACCACCAGGAACGGATCGCGATAGAGACCGTCCTGGTCAACCGCCTGAGCCACCGCCCCCGAGGCCGCCAGCAGCACAACCACAAACGCAAAAGCAGCACGCATCAGCCACCTCATGGCGTCGGCGTGATATCGGAGAACAGCTTCCAACGCTGCGCCTCCAGTCGCTCCGCGATCTGCTCCCGGCGCTCCTTGCTGGCGCCATGCCACTCGCGCCAGATCGAGATACCACCGTCCACCAGCGCCTTGATCACCTCGCCGGGAGCCTTGGCGAGGGCATCGGCCAGCCCCGGCTTGGCCCCCTTGGGCAGCTTCGCCTTCAGGATCTCGTCGACATGCTGGCTGAACGGCATGCGCTTGCTCACCGCCGCATCCAACGTCTCGCTGAACGCCGGCGAAAGCGTCGGGTCACGGTCCTGCGCGAGGTCGGCCAGCAACTGCTCGATCAGCCCGTCGAACGCCGCTTTGGCCTGGGCGTAGAGACGCCGCCCCTCGAAGTCGTCCGCCGCGTAGGCCTTGAGTATTCCCGCGCCGAATTCCGCGTAACTTCGCTCCTGGCTCAGCGTGTCGATCGCGTCGGAAAAAGCCCGCTCCTCCGCGACGGCGGCCCACGGCAACAGCAGGGCGAAAATGAGCCACGCGCGCCTGCGCATTTTAACTCCCCTGATTAGTTCTGCGACATTGCGATATTTCGCGAACACTTATCCACTGAACAACGGCCATTCCACACGAATGTATTCGCCGCTCCTGCGCCGCAAGCGTCATCTCTCATCGCATCTGCTTCACGATGGAAATGGCTGGGTCGCCGAAAACCTTGCGCGACGGACTGGAAATCCAACCGTTTCCCCGGCACAGTGGCAAGATGGAAGCGACCGAACATCTAAGAACGGCAGCCAACGCTGCACGGGCGGCGACCAATGTCCTGGCCCGCAGCAGCGAGGCCACCCGCAACACCGCGCTAGCGGCGATGGCCGATGCCTTGCGCGACGGCATGCGGGACATTCTCGCCGCCAACCAGCAAGACGTCGGGGCCTACCGTGGCACCGCAGCGATCCGCGACCGCCTCACCCTGACCGAGGCTCGGGTCGAAGCGATGTCCCGAGGATTGGAGGAGGTTGCCGCGCTGCCCGACCCGCTGCAGCGCATACTGGCCGAATGGACCCGGCCAAACGGGCTGCATATCCAACGGATCGCCGCCCCAATCGGCGTGATCGGCATGATCTACGAGAGCCGGCCGAACGTCGGCGCGGACGCCTCGGCACTTTGCCTCAAGTCGGGCAACGCCGTGATCCTGCGGGGCGGGTCGGACAGCGCGCACAGCGCCAAGGCAATCAACACCGCACTGCGGCACGGGCTGGCAGCGGCGGCCCTGCCGGAGGCCTGCATCCAAGTGGCCCCCAACGCCGACCGAGCCTATGTCGCCGCCATGTTGGCCGGCGCCGGGCTGCTCGATCTGATCATTCCGCGCGGCGGCAAATCCCTCGTGGAACGGGTGCAGCGCGAGGCGCGAGTTCCCGTCCTGGCGCATGCCGAAGGCCTGAACCACACCTATATCCACGCCGCTGCCGACCCAGCAATGGCGCGGCGCATCCTGGCGAATGCGAAGATGCGGCGGACCGGGATCTGCGGCGCGACCGAGACGCTGCTGATCGATCGGGCCATCGCGCCACCGCTGTTGCCCCTGCTCGTCGACGACCTGAAGGCGCTCGGCTGCGACTTCCGGGCGGATGCGGCCGCGAAGACGATCGTCCCTTGGCTGCCCGCGGCGGCAGCGACCGATTTCGATACCGAATGGCTGGACTCGATCCTCTCCGTTGCCGTGGTGGACGGCGTGGAAGCGGCCCTGACGCACATCGCGGCGCACAGCAGCGAGCATACCGACGCCATCGTCACCGAGGACGCAGAGATCGCCGAGCAATTCATGCGCGGCGTCGATAGCGCGGTGACGCTGTGGAATGCCTCCACCCAGTTCTGCGACGGTGGGGAGTTTGGCTTCGGTGCCGAGATCGGCATCGCGACCGGACGTATTCACGCACGCGGCCCGGTGGGACTGGAGCAGTTGACGACGTATCGCTACCTCGTCAGGGGTTCGGGTCAGGTAAGGCCCTGAATAAGACGGGAGCGAGAGTGAAGCCCGATATCATGGCGGCCCCTGTGTCAGGGACCAAGCCATGCATGGCGGCTCGCGCGGCTAATTCCTCTGGCCCAATTCCCCGCTTCGGCGACCGCCGCCGAATGCGGGTCGGACTGCTCGGCGGGTCCTTTAATCCGGCCCACGACGGCCACCGCCACGTCGCGAAACTGGCATTGCGGCGCCTTCGGCTGGATCAGGTCTGGTTGTTGGTCTCGCCGGGTAACCCCCTCAAATCTGTCGATGGAATGGCGCCGCTCGCCGAGCGGATGGCGAGCGCGGCGCGAATTGGCGACGGGCGCCGCGTGGTCGCCACCGGGGTCGAGGCCGCGCTCGGGTCCTCGCTACACCGACGATACCTTGCGCGTCTTGCTGCGCCGGTTCCCTCGGGTGCGGTTCGTTTGGATTATGGGGGCAGATATCCTCGCGGAGTTTCCACACTGGCGTCGCTGGACGGATATCGCCCGACGCCTACCGTTCGTGGTGCTGCCGCGTCCGCATTACACCAATCCGGCGCTTGCGGGAATGGCCGCGTATCGGCTACGGGCAGCGCGCCGGCCAATCCGGGAGGCGCGTTTGCTGCCCGGCAACGCGCCAGCCTGGGTGTTTCTGCCAGGTCGGCAGACTGCCGTCTCCGCCACCGCGATCCGTCAAGCCGCCGAAGGAACCGTGTTATAAGCAAACCGCCGAAGATCGCAGCCTCACCGGCACGGCACAAACCGGCCCCGCGCAAGACCACCGTAAAGCCGGGTCTGCCGGAGGCCGCGGTGAGTCCCGGCAGCCCACGCAAGAAAACCATTGCGGCCGGGCCGAAGAAGGTCGCGGCACCCCGGGTGAAGAAGCTGAAAACCGAAGTGTCGGAGTTGGACCGGCTGCAGGGTGTGATCGTGACCAGTCTTGAGGACGACAAGGCTGAGAACGTAGTCACCATGGATCTCGCCGGCAAGGCAATGTTCTGCGATCGGATGGTGATCGCTTCTGGGTTGGCCGACCGGCAGATTAGCGCGATGGCACAACATCTGAGTGAAAAGCTCAAGGATGCCGGCCTCAAGCGTGTCCAGGTCGAGGGCGCGGGAGGCTCTGACTGGGTATTGATCGATGCCGGCGACATCGTGGTGCATTTGTTCAAGCCAGAGGCGCGGACAATGTACGCATTAGAGAAGATGTGGGGCGAGGACCTGGACGAGGCAGTATAGGCAGACGGACTTCTGGATAGAGGACCGGTTGCCCGGCGGCCATCGGGACGGTGTTGCCGCCCCACGTGAGGCACTCGCTTTCGACCCATCGCTGAACTTGAAGGCTTTCCCGGCATCATCTGCACTGCGCCACCGGCCGCCTGTCCGTTCTGAGGCGCTTACACCCATGGCCAACTTGCGCATTTCAGTTTAGTTTGACGCCTTCGATGAGCCTGGCCGAGACCATCGACCGGGTTACCAACTACAAAACATAAGAAGACCGCACCCGTCATGACCTTTGTGGCCGGCAAGATCTTCATCTCCTACTGACGATCCGACGGTCGTGACTTCGCCGAGACGTTCGAGGGGCGGCTCGAGGCCGAGGGTATCCATGCCTGGCGCGACCTCAAGAATATAGGCGCCGGCGACATTCGCCCCCAGGTGCTGCGCGCGATCGAGGGTGCGACCCAGTTGGTGCTGATCCTCTCCCGCCGGGCACTGGTGTCGGAGTGGATCAAGCGCGAGTGGTCGCACGCCCGGCTCCACGGCAAACGGGTGAGCCCGGTCTTGGCCGATCCCACACTCACCCGCGCCGACCTGCCCGCCTGGATGCGGCGCGAGGAAGTATTCGATATCGACCCCGCCCGCGACCGAGACAATGAGCGTTGGAAGTCCCTTGTGCTCGGTCTACGCGGCGACGGACGCGCCAGGCGCACACCCTACATGCAAGGCGACCTTTCCACCGATTTCGTCCCCAGGCCCGAGGAGTACCGGCCATTGAAGGCGGCGGTGCTCGCTGAGACCCCGAACCGAACTGTGGCGCTCACGACGGCGCTGCTCGGTGCCGGCGGTTATGGCAAGACGACGCTCGCCAATGCCCTGTGCCGCGACGACGATGTTCGTTTCGAGTTCTCCGACGGCATCCTGCGAGTCGAGATCGGCAAGGAGCGTAACGATGTCACCAGCCTCGTCGCGGACCTGATCGAAAAGCTCGACCCCGACGGCAAACGCCCCGGATTTACCGACGTCGTCACTGCATCCGAACACCTGGGCGAACTTCTGGGTGAGTCCCGCGTCCTGCTGGTAATCGACGATGTCTGGCGCGAGGCGCAGCTCAAGCCGTTCCTGCGCGGCGGACCGAACTGCGTCCGGCTGGTCACCACGCGGCTGCCGGGCGTCCTCCCCGCCGGGAGCGTGTCGGTAGCGATCGACGAGATGCGCGCGGCGGAGGCAGCCGGCGTGCTGAGCGCCCATCTTCCGGGCGCGAACCAGCCAATCTCCGCGGTCCGTCTCGCGGCCCTGGCGAAACGTCTTGGCTTCTGGGCGCAGATGCTTGCCATCGCGAATGGCTGGCTGCGTGAGCGGGTGGCGCGGGGTGAACCTCTCCCCGACGCGATCGCCAAATTCGAGCGACGTCTCGCCCGCGACGGGCCATTCGTGTTCAACCCGAGGAACGAAACCCAGCGCAACAAGGCGATTCGGCTCTGCATCGGAGGCGAGCGTCCAGGACCTCGCCGTGGACGAGGCATCGCATTTCGCCGAGCTGGCCGTGTTGCCGGAGGATGAAGACGTGCCGCTTGCTGTTATCGAGGCGCTCTGGGCGCAGACCGGCAGGCTCGACGAGGACGACGCCGACGACCTCCTCATGCGGCTGGGCGGCCTGTCGCTGCTCCAGTCGCTCGACCTCGGCAGGCGCACGCTGCGGCTGCACGACAACATGTTGTGGTATCTGCGCGACAAGCTTGGCGCCCGCGGTCTGAAGTCAGCACATGCTGCAATGGTTCGGGCCATTCGCGCCAAATGCGGCGAGGTGTGGCACACGCTTCCGCTCGACCAGACCTATGGCTGGCGGTTCCTGATCTTGCATCTGCGGGGCGCTGACGAGAATCGAACGGCGGACGGCCTGCTTTCGGGCTACGCATGGATCAAGGCGACGCTGCTCGCGACCGATGCACGTTCGCTTTATGGCAGCTATTTCCCCGAAAGCACCGACCCCGACGTGCGGCGGATCGGGCGGGCGATCGGGCTTTCCCTGCCAATCCTGATGAAGGACAGGCGCGAACTCGCCTGCCAGTTGTTCGGACGGCTCGGCGATACGAACCTGCCCTGCGCAAGTGCGGCTCGGCTCGACCGCGATTGCCGGCCCCGGCCCCGCTGGCCTGGACTGACGCCACCCGGCGCCCTACGATTGAGCCTGCGCGGGCACGAGTGGTCGGTGCGCGACGCCGCGTTCTCACCCGACGGCGCCCGCATCGTCACCGCCTCCGACGACGGCACGGCCCGCATCTGGGACGCCGCCACAGGCGCCGAGAGCGCCGCCCTGCGCGGGCACGAGAGGGAGGTGCGGAGTGCCGCGTTCTCGCCCGACGGCGCCCGTATCGTTACCGCCTCTTACGACCGCACGGCCCGCATTTGGCATGCCGCCACCGGCGCCGAGATCGCCGCTCTGCGCGGGCACGGGAATGGGGTGGAAAGCGCCGTGTTCTCGCGCGACGGCGCCCGTATCGTCACCGCCTCTTACGACCGCACGGCCCGCATTTGGGACGCCGCCACCGGCGCCGAGATCGCCGCCCTGCGCGGGCACGAGGATCGGGTGCGGAGCGCCGCGTTCTCGCCCGACGGCGCCCGCATCGTCACCGCCTCCCCCGACCGCACTTCCCGCATCTGGAACGCCGCGACCGGTGCCGAAATCGCCGCCCTGCACCCGCACGAGGACGGGTTGCGGAGCGCCGTCACCGCCCCCGACGAAGGGGCGGCCCGCATATGGGACGCCACCACCGGCGCCGAGATCGCCGCTCTGCACGGGCACGAGGGTGGGGTGGAGAGCGCCGCGTTCTCGCCCGACGGCGCCCGCATCGTTACCGCCTCCGACGACCGCACGGTCCGTATCTGGGATGCCGCTACCGGCGCCGAGATCGCCGCCCTGCGCGGCCACGAGAATCGGGTGCAGAGCGCCGCGTTCTCGCCTGACGGCGCCCGCATCGTCACCGCCTCCGACGACCACACGGCCCGCATCTGGGACGCCGCCAGCGGCGCCGAGACCGCCGCCCTGGGCGGGCACGAGAGGGCGGTGCAGAGCGTCGCGTTCTCGCCCGACGGCGCCCGCATCGTCACCGCCTTCGGGGACCGCACGGCCGGCATCTGGGACGCTGCGACTGGCACCGAGATCGCCGCCCTGCGCAGCCACAAGGTGTGGATGGACGGCACCCGCATCGTCACCGCCTGTGACGACAGCACTTCCCGCATCTGGAACGCCGCGACCGGCGCCGAGGTCGCCGCCCCGCTTGGACACGAGCATTGGGCGCATTGCGTCGCGTTCTCGCCCGACGGCGCCCGCATCGTCACCGCCTCTTACGACCGCACGGCCCGCATCTGGGACGCCGTTACCGGCGCCGAGATCGCCGCCCTGCACGGGCACGAGTATGAGGTGGACCTCGCCGCGTTCTCGCCCGACGGCGCTCGCATCGTCACCGTTTCCACGTTCGACAGCACGGCCCGTATCTGGGACGCCTTTACCGGCGCCGAAATCGCTGCCCTGGGCGGGCACGAGGATCAGGTGACGAGCGCCGTGTTCTCGCCCGACAGTGCCCGCATCGTAACAGCGTCCTTGGGCACGGCCCGTATCTGGGACGCCGCCACCGGCGCCGAGATCGCCGCCCTGGGCGGGCACGAGGATCAGGTGACGAGCGCCGTGTTCTCGCCCGACAGTGCCCGCATCGTAACAGCGTCCTTGGGTACGGCCCGCATCTGGGACGCCGCCACCGGCGCCGAGATCGCCGCCCTGCGCGGGCACGAGCATTGGGTGCTGAGCGCCGCGTTCTCGCCCAACGGCGCCCGCATCGTCACCTCCTCCTTGGACCGCACCGCCCGCATCTGGGACGCCGCCACCGACGCCGAGATCGCACGGATGACGGTCGACGCCGCGGTCACCGCCCTCGCGATACACAGCACCGCCATCGCCCTCGGGGACGCCCTCGGTCGTATTCACGTCTTTGACGCGGAGGATTTCCTTGGCTGACGAAATCGACCCCAAGCTCAAGGTGTTCGAGCTCTATCTCGCAACCGCCGAGAAAGTCAGCGATCGCCGGGCGGCAGCAAATGCCTGGATGCTGAGCGTCAACAGCGCGATCGTCGCGCTCTACGGTTATCTCGCCGCGGACAAGCTGTCCGTGCCGTTGCCGCAGAAGGGTGTATGGCTCTTGGCGATCCCCGCCGCCGGCGCCATCGTCTCCTTCGCCTGGGCGATCCTGCTCACCTCCTACCGTCAGCTCAATCGCGCTAAGTTCGGCGTGCTGCAGGAGATGGAAAAAGACCTGCCCGCGCAGCCCTTCGCCAAAGAACGCGAGCTCTACACCCGCGACCGGCGGCGATCGCTTTCCCAGATCGAGACGGCGATCCCGCTCTGCTTCCTGCTGCTCTATGCCGCCATCATTGCCGCAGCCGCGCTGCTGCATGAGTTCGTGACGGGTCCGGCTTGCAACTTCTGATCCCTGTGGGCAAAGGCGGCTGTTCGACCAGCATAAGCGCCGCACGGATCTCCGTGTGATGAATCGTCTACGTGGCTCTCCACCCAACGCGGCTGCGCGGAGGAAACCTCCCGCAGATCCCAGCGGCACCAACTTCAATCGTAACAGCCGCCCCGACGCGGATTGCGTCTAGCCAAAGGTTCCGGCTTTCGCCACATTGGCGGCTGGAAACGTCACAAGCGAACCAATGGATCTGTCTTTCGACCTGCTAGGCAACGCCCTCGTGTCCGGCTTGCTTCTAGGTGGCTTCTACGCCGCTGTGACGATCGGAGTATCGATTTCCTTCGGGATGCTCGACATCGTCAACATCGCCCATCCTGCGTTCATCATTCTGGGCTCCTACACAGCCTATATCGCCAACAGCTTGCTCGGGCTGGACCCAATCCTGACCAGCATCGTCCTGACACCCGCGTTCTACCTGTTGGGCGTGGCGATCTATCACGTCTACGACGTCGCGTTCGAGCGACGAGGCGACGCTTCGATGCGTGGCCTGGCTTTCTTCTTCGGCATTCTGTTCATTACGGAAGTTGGTCTGGTTCTGGTTTTCGGCGTCGATTATCGGCTGGTGGACGCGGTCTACATCGGAGCCAGCCTGCATCTCGGCGTGGTCGATCTGCCCTTGCGGCTACTGGTTCCTTGCCTGGTTTCGCTAGCCATGATCGGTGTGCTGCAACTGTTCATGTCCTACACCTTCGTCGGCCGAGCGGTGCAGGCAGTTGCGCAGGACCCAATGGCGCTGCGGCTGATGGCGGCGGATCCCAGCCGGATCAAGCGGGTCGCGTTTGGCCTTTCGATCGCCAGCGCCTCGATCGCCGGCGCAATCCTGATCATCATCCAGCCTGTCGAGCCATCGATCGGGCGCGATTATATCGGTCGCATTTTCGCGATCTGCGTCATGGGCGGCCTGGGAAGTTTCAGCGGAACCATCCTCGCGGCAATCATTCTGGGTATCATGGAAAGCCTGACCTCGACGTTCTATGGCCCCTCGTGGTCCCCCGCGGTCGGGTTCGGATTTCTGTTGATCACACTCGCGGTGCGGCCCGCGGGCCTGTTCGGACGCCGCTGATGCGAAATGTGCGATTTCTTCTGCTTGCGCTGGTGGTGGCGGCTGCAACCTTCGCGGGTGCCCGGCTGATCGACAACGCCTACGTGTTCTTCGCAGGGTATGTCGTGCTCCAGTATATCGTGCTGGCGACGGCCTGGAATATCCTGGGAGGCTACACGGGTTACGTCAATTTCGGAGTGGCGGCTTTCTTCGCTCTCGGGGCGTACTGCACCGTGGTGTTGCATAAGACCATTCCATCTTTGCCCCTTCCGGTGATGATGCTGGCGGGTGGCGTGAGCTCCGGCCTCATTGGTCTCGGCATGGGCTATCTAACCCTGCGCCTGCGCGGCACGTTTTTTTCGATTGCCACCCTGGCCATGGCCGTCGTCGCGCAAACGCTGATAACCAACTGGAACTTCGTCGGCGGCTCGCGCGGCGCCTACATCATTCGCCCCGCCAACTCGCCGATCTTCCCCGGTGACTACATCCAATACTTGTTTCTGGTCATGCTGTTGCTGTCCGTGCTTTCCGTTGTTCTCGCGCGAGCAATTCAGCACTCCCGTCTTGGCTATGGCTTCTCTGCAATTCGCGACGACGAGCTGGCGGCCGAGGCTTCGGGGGTTCCAACCTTGCGGTTGAAACTAATCGCCACGACCTTGTCCGGTGGGCTGATGGGCGTGGCCGGAGCGCCGTTACCCTATTACGTGACCTACCTCGACCCCAGCTCCGGCTTCAGCCTGAGCTACGCCGTCAATACGATCGCCATGCCATTGATCGGAGGCACCGCCACCTGGCTCGGCCCAGTCGTCGGAGCCATCCTGCTCGGGACGTTGCAGCAGGTCGCGACGGTCACGATTTCTTCGGCATTGTCGCTTTTACTTGTCGGCCTGCTGCTGGTGGGTTTCGTGATCGCCGCCCCAAAGGGCATCGTGGGCTGGTTCAATCGGTGACCGACGCGCTTCTCACGGTGACCGGTCTCGGCAAACGCTTCGGGGGGTTTGTGGCGCTTGCGGACATAGAATTGAAGGTCGCCGAAGGTGAACGCCTGGGCTTGATCGGTCCTAACGGATCGGGGAAGAGCACACTGGTGAATTGCCTGTGTGGAACACTGCGCAACGACAGCGGGGTGGTCACCTTCGGCGGCCACAAACTGAACGGCATCTCAGCCCATCAACGCACACGACTGGGCCTGGCCCGCAGCTTCCAGTTGCCTCGGCCCTTCCCGACGCTGACCCTGGCGGAGAACATCCGCGTGCCCATCCTATATGCCGCCGACGTGAAGGAGGGCAGGGTCGTTGTCGATCCAAGACAGCGATGCGAGGATCTACTCGAAATGGTTGGGCTCCTGCCGAAGGCCGATCGCAGGCCCGCGGACCTCACGCAGATCGAAATGCGCAAGTTGGAACTCGCCCGAGCCATGGCCTCGGAACCGCGGCTGCTGATCGCCGATGAGGCGATGGCGGGTCTGTCGCATCAGGAGGTCGACGACATACTTGGCCTGCTGATGAAGCTGAACACGCAGGGCGTCACCATCATCATGATAGAGCATATCATGCGCGCCGTCCTCGCGTTCTCGCAACGTCTTGTGGTGCTGGTTGCGGGCCGGAAGATCTCCGACGGAGCCCCGCAAGACGTTATTCGTCAAGCCGACGTGGTGGCGGCCTACCTTGGCAGCTAGTCTTTCGGTCACTGGCCTTGATGCCGGCTACGGCGCTGTGCGCATCCTGCACGGCGTCTCCCTGGCCGTCGCCGAGAGCGAAACGGTTGCCCTGCTGGGCACCAACGGCAACGGCAAATCCACTTTGATGAAGTGTGTCATGGGAATGGTGCGACCCACCGCAGGTTCGATTACGGCGACCATCGATGGCATCCGGCATGAACTTATCGGTATGGCAACAGAGGATATCGTCGATCTCGGCGTCGGCTTTGTGCCAGAGGGACGCCGCCTGTTTCCGCGGCTCACCGTGACCGAGAACCTGTTGATGGGGGCATTCCGGAAAAAAGCCCGATCAGCGATTCAGCAGAATATGACCTTCTGCTTCGAGCTTTTTCCGCGCCTGGCAGAACGACGGAAACAGCTTGCCGGGTCCATGAGCGGCGGCGAGCAACAAATGCTGGCGCTGGGCCGAGCGTTGATGTCGGCACCGCGGCTTTTGTTAATCGATGAACCATCGGTTGGACTGGCGCCGTTGCTCGTTGCTCGGACCATCGACAAAATCAAGGAGTTGAAGGACAGCTTCCAGCTTGCAGTGCTGATGGCAGAGCAGAACTTTACCCAAGCAATTCGTATCGCCAATCGTGGCTACGTCATCGTGCACGGCCACATCGAGTTCGAGGGGGCATCAGCAGAAGAGTTGAATAACAACGACCTGATTCGCCGGTTTTATCTGGGAGCTGATTGACCGGGTGACCGAAACCACGCTCCGGCGACGCCGATTGCTGTACAGCTTGCGTTCAGCCCTCGTATGAAGCATCTCCCGCGCGATTACCGGCAAGCACTGCAGACTGACCTGAACCCGTGCGTCAAGTCGATGTCTTGATACAACGTCCCACCGCAAGCGCCGCCCATAGGCTAACCGGGGAGGAACAATATGTCGGATCCGACAATGCCCAGCTTCGCCGGCGAACGCCTCGCCCAGTTCGTCGCAGCGTCTCGTTGGGACGAACTGCCACCCGAAGTGCGCCACGAGGGCAAGCGATCCTTGCTGAACTTCATCGGCTGCGCCCTCGGCGTCGCCCACGCGCCGCCGATCGAGATGGCATTGCGCATCCTGACGCCGCTGTCCGGCCCCGACCGGGTCACCGTCATGGGCCGACCGGAGCGGCTCGACCCGCTAAGCGCAACGTTCATCAACGCAGTCGCCGGAAACCTTCTCGACTACGACGACACGCACTTGCGGACCGTCATCCATCCCACCGCCCCGGTTGCCCCAGCCGCACTCGCCCTCGCGGAGCAACGCGGCCTGTCCGGCGCCGCGATGCTGCACGCCTTCATCCTGGGCGCGGAAGTCGCGTGCCGGATCGGCAATGCCGTCTCCCCCGGCCATTACGCCCGCGGCTGGCACATCACATCCACCTGCGGTGTCTTCGGCTCCGCCGCCGCCAGCGCCAAGCTCCTCGGACTGGACGCCGCGCAGACCTCCAACGCGCTCGGTATCGCCGCCAGCCAGTCGGCCCGGCATCGTGGAGAACCTGCCCAGCGCCGCCAAAAACGTGAGTGTCGGGAACGCCGCCCGCAATGGGCTGTTCGCGGCTTTGCTGGCGGAACAGGGTTACACCGCCGCTCCAGCCGCGATCGAGGGTGCCCTCGGCTGGGCGCGCGCCATGGGCGATGTCCCCGAGGTAGCGGAAATAGCCGGCGGCCTCGGCGCGCGATGGGAGATCCAGAACAATACTTACAAGCCCTATCCGTGCGGGATCGTGATGCACGCCATGATCGACGCATGCCTCGCGCTGCGGCGAGACCACGCGCTGACGGCCGTGGAGATCGACGAAGTAATGATATCCGGAGACCAACTGTTACTTGATCGCGGCAACCGGGCGGTGACCAATGAGAGGGATGCGCGCGTCAGCATTCATCATTGCGCGGCGGTCGCCTTCCTGTTCGGTGCGGCCGGGCTGCAAGAGTTCTCCGACGACACCGTCCACGCGCCGGCAGTCACCGCGCTCCGGGACCGGATCAAGCCGCGAGTAAACTCCGACAGCCCCCGAGGCGCCGCAACCGCCACGGTCCGCACTACGGACGGTCGGACCCTGACCAAGACGGTGCTGCATGCCCGAGGCAGTCTGGAGCAGCCGCTCTCCGACCACGACATCGAATCCAAGGTGCGCGACCTTGCTCGCCACGGCGCGTTCGCGGGCGCCATCGACGATGCGGTCGCCGCAGCGTGGCGGCTGGACGAGATGGCGACAATCGATCAGCTTGTCGCCGCGCTTCATTGATTCGATTGTTCCGAGCCGGTGACTGCCTGCATCGAAACATTCCCCCGCGGGTCGACGAACTAGCCGGCCTGCTCCATCTCGCCTCACCTAGGCCGCCGCCGATCCAGTAGAAAGCGTTCGAATCAGAGGGAAAGCTGGGATTAGATCGCCGGCCTTGGGTTCATTGACATTGACCGCGCGGAGACCGAATTAGCCCTGCGACACCCGTCACCAAGAAGGACGTCATGATCCACCCGAGGATGGGGTCAGCAACGACAAGCCAATGGGCACACCGATCCAATACACGTTGTGTCAGCGTAAGAGTAGAGTGTGCAGCCATGTCCGACGGATCCCGAAAGAACCAGTTTTGCTTACCATCAATCGCAATCAAAGGCACGACAAGTTCGAACGCGTACGTCCATGGGTTAAAGGCAACGAGTACCTGCTCGTTGTTGGGACCTTTACCGGTCTTGGCTGGATCAAAAGCAACGAGTAACTGCTCGTAATTCAGGCCTTTACCGGTCTTGCCCGGATCACCCGACTTTAACCGCTCCTCGGTGACTAAGTTGTCTTTTGCCGGTAGAAAGTCTTTTGCATCGTATGCGGCTCGGAAGGCTACAGCGCTGAAAAGCCACAGGACGGACAATACCAATAGTGGCCGAAAGGCGGCGAAGCCCCGCTTTATCGCCAAGTCGTACAGCCAGCCTCCTATCTGCGCCCATGCTCCCTGATCGCTCCACCTGGTTCGGTTACGTTCAAGCCGCAGAAGTACTTGGTCAGCGGCGCGATCGTATCCAGCGTGGCGTACGATGTTGGCCAACTGCAAATAGGGTTGTGGCGTGAACTCCTTGATGTAGGCGGCTGCCTTCGTGGAATTCGCACTCCATCCAGCAAATCGAACGGATGATAGACACCAATGCTCGGCGGCACGAAAAACCATTATGGCACTCCGCCAACACACCCGCCATGTCGTGCATAGGTTACCGGGCGCGTAGCGGCGGTCAAGGCGACTGAGCCAGTGACTGGCCCGTTCCGCATCGATGTAAGCAATTTCTCGGTACACAAAATTGTTCAGATCTAACCGCGAATCGCTGTCCCAATCATACTCGGCCCCACGATAGTCCTGACGGGCAAAGTGGGGGTGATAATCCAAAACATCAACGTTATAGTTTAGCAAAGAGAGCAGGGGAGTTCTGCTATTAATGCCATCAATCGAGATGGAATGAAAGATAAAGCGCCCGCGAATTTTGCATGACGGCGCATAGATGCCGCAGGCACCAAATCCGACATTGTTTGTCGGCCCTCCCTTACCGTCCTTTCTTCCGTAGATTTTTTCGCTATCAGCTTCAGTGACCAGCATGTCTGGGTCGGTGTGGCGGAGCCGTAGATGCTCACCGGATCCAGAGAAATGAAAATTCGCAACTGTCAGGCCACGCTTCAGCGACGCGTTGGCGAAGCGAAGGATGCCATTGGTGCGCCCACCAGTCCAGGCACTGGTCAGCGCTTCGTTCGTGACTTTGCTCCGGCGCTCGAATGTCGAGATATAGGTGGTCCCAGTAACCTGAATTCCATCCGCCCACAGCGCCGTCTCTCCGGGAAACTGAAAAGACGCGTCGCTGCAATCAAAATTCCCGCCCACTTCGGCGTCAGCAAGCCATACCGTGCCGAGAGCCCGCAATTTCTTGAGCTTTATACTTCCACCGATCTTGGCACCGCCAGCGCGAACGGCCTCCAGATGACCCTCGAACCCAGCCTTGGAAGGAACCCTTTTAGCCTGTTCGTCAAAAACAAATCTAGATGCGGTGCATTCGACATCACACATATCCAGATCGCCTCTGACCGTTATCCCTTCAAGATGGATGCCGCCGTTGTAAGTGGAGGGGTTGGACGGCGGGCGGCCTGATACAGGACGCATTGGTCGCCGAGGTCCGAAATAAGTGCTCCCTTTGACGGTTGCTCCTGCGGCGTTCAGGCTCCACATGTTTGGGTTGCTTACCCTGACGCCGTGGCATCTCAGATCGCGGCCGATGTTGGCGCCGTTCAGCCTTACTTCCCCTCGCGCATGAAGATTCGACAGATCCACGGACCCCTCGCAGCGCAGTCCGTCGGCGTCCATTGCCTTCACGTCCTCCTTGCCTGTGGCAGCCGCTGCCGGCTTCCCCACCGAGCCGGATATGGCAACCTCACCGTGAACGTTGGCGCCCGAAAGATTGATATTCTCGAACGTGCTATCTCGGTACTGTTAGGCGCCCGGCGATCTCTATGCGTCGGGCATCCAGCGTTGTTCCACGGCAGTTATCCAATTCAAGTGATGCAAATCTGCAGTCTGCAATGTTGAACAGGCTGTCAAACGTGCAGGATTGGAAGCATACTATAGTCCCAATAGCGTTCAGGGATAGATCGAGAGGCCCGATGATCTTGCCGCGGGGCAGATTTAGCTTAGTAATGTGACCTTCAACCTGAGACATGTCCTTTAGGATCCAGCACACGAGTCCGGACCGAATCTCGATTTGGTCCTGATATATGTCCGCAATACTGTTGTTGGCCGCGGCTTTGACCCGCCCTAGGAATTCCTTTTCCGCCTCTGTACAGCACTGAGGATAGTCTGTTATAGCCATCTCCATCTCCCTGCACGTTTCTTGGACTTCGGGCAGTAGTGCGCGAAGGAGTTCTTGTTGCCGAATGGCACGATGTCAGCGATTTCGACGAGAGGTAAGGACGATGTTAATGTCATGCAGAACTTCTTGGACAAGTTAATTCCTTTTCCTCCCACAAACGTGATCGGCGACGGTAATCAGGGCGGTGATGTCGGCTCTAGCCAGACGGCGGCAGGAATTTTCTTGCCCTGTCCGGAGCTCGAATGTGAAGTTCACCCGGAGCCCCCCCGGTGACGGTTCGATCGTGCAAATCTTCGGTCACCACGCGAATTGGGGTAGACTCAACATGGCATTGGGTCGGGGTCACCGCGGCGGCTTTAGGAAGTTGAGCCGGAACCGGTTGGAAAACGCACCATAGATGATGAAGTGGCGGACTTGAAGGACAAGTCCGTTACGATCCGGGCGGCAATAGACCAACTACGTCGTAGAGCGTCCTACCCTGCCTGGCCCACCGATGCGGAAACAGCGACATCGAGCTCGCCATCGCTAGCGGTTTGTGAACGAAGGTGCGCATGTGTCCATGTTCGGTCGGGGCACAGGGACACGCTCGACAATCGGTGGAGCGCATCGGCGCCCACATCACCATCCAGGCCGACATATCTCAGCTACAGGACTCGACCGCGTCGGCGACGGGTAAACAACGTCTGACCTCGGCGATCCGAGCACGCAGCGTCGGTCGTCCCAGACGGTTGTCCACGACTGGCGCCCCCTCGGGCATCACGGCAGCAGATCAACACCGAAGTAGTCACTTTAAAGAACTGAACTCATGCAACTGGGGGATCAATATGTTAAATGCCATCGTAGGCATGGGGCTGGTGGCGCGACGCTCGCCCGCTTCTTCACCGCGAGGACCTTTCCCGTCCTTATCGCTAATTCGTGCGGCCGCGAAACCCGAGACGAACCCGCCCCCGCGATTTATGTCGGAACGTCACGGGAGACGGCCGGTGACGGACCGCGCGCCAAGCATCACCGCGGCAAAGCCAATTCGAGAGGGCAAAGAAATTCTTCTTGTATCCAACCCATTGTTCCTCTAATGTTCCGATAATTGCCGCACCGCCCGACGCCGTAAATTTCGCAGGTTCCAACATGTCGTCCTTCCCCGCCATCGCCCCCGCCTTCCTCGAGGAAATAGTCGTCCACCTCCTGCACCTGTTCATCCGGGGCGCCGGTGGCGATGAGGCCGCCGCCCGTCACGCCGTCCTCAGCACTCTGGCCGCCTACGACCCCACAGACGAGCAGGAACTGCGCCTGGCCGCGGAGATCATCAGTTTCGGCTTCGCCGCGCTGGAGGCCCTCGCCAAGGCAATGAATCGCGACCTGCCCCTGAGCGCGATCCTACGGTTACGCGGAAATGCCAATGCCGCGCACCGCTCCGGGCATCAGAGCCAGCGCACCCTGGACAAGCTGCGGAAGGAGCGTCGGACGGCTGCTGGCCTCGCGGCCGCTCGCTTACCCACGCCCGGGATACCGGCCAATACGGCTGACGCCGCCGAGGCGGCCAACGCCGGCCACCCGATGTCCGCTCAGCCGGCCCCCCGATCGGACCAGTCGAGGCAGCAGCGTCGGGAACTGGAACGCAAAGCCCTGAAGGCCCAGCGCAAACAGGCGGAACGCGCTCGGTTGGATGCCAGGATGGCCTCGCGCACAGCAACCTTGCCGGTCACTGCGATGAACCCCTCCACACAAGCAGGCATCAATCTGCCGTCCGCCGCATAGCAGCGCCTCCGCCGGTCCTGCCCTACGGACCCCACTCAGCCGGCGAGGACTCGCCGCGCGGCGTCGCCAAGCACCCGGACACCGAGCGCAAGATCCTCGTCCTTGGTGTCCTCGGCCCAGTGGTGGCTGATGCCGCCGATCGACGGCACGAACAGCATGGCGGCGGGCATGTGCCGAGCGATATTCTGTGCGTCATGTCCTGCGCCGGACGGCATTTCCTGCCATGCCCCCGGGGCCAGAGACTCGGCCGCCGCCGACAAAGCCCCCATCAGAGCTGGATCGCACAGCGCGGGGACGGCCTGCGAAACCGCCTCCAGACTGACAGTGCAGCGCTCGCGGCGATTCGCCTCACGTACCAGCGCCCGCAAGGCCGCTTCCATCCGTTCCAGCACAGGCACCGAGACATCGCGGAATTGAAACAAGATCGTCGCTGTGCCGGGGATGATGCTGGGGGCGCCGGGGGTCAGGACGATGGACCCGGTCGTCCAGGTGCTGCGCTCCGCGGCGACACGCGGGAATTCAGCGTCGATCGCGGCCAGCAGCCGGACCGCGGTCAGGCCGGCATCCTTTCGTTCCGCCATAGTCGTGCCGCCGGCGTGATCTTGATTGCCCCGAACCACAATGCGCCACTGCCAGATCGCGACGATGCCGCTGACCACGCCGATCCGAAGCCCGGCTTGCTCGAGCCGTGTGCCCTGCTCGATATGCATTTCCAGAAAGCCCCTGTGCCGGCCGGGCTCCAGCCGCATGCGCGGTTTTCCCTCCAAGCCGGCTTGGCGAAGCGCCACTCGCAAAGGCGTGCCATCGTTCCGGTTGGTGCTTCGATCGATCTCCTCTTCCGACAGTTCCCCGATGATCGAGCGGCTGCCGAGGAACCCGCCGTCGAAATGACCTTCCTCATCGGCGAAGGCACAGACATCGACCGCGAGACCGGCTCTGGCGAGCGCGACGCCGCCCATCACCCCGAGCGCGCCGTCCAGCCAGCCGGCCTCGTTCTGGGTTTCGATGTGGCTACCCACCAGCAAATGCGGGCCGGGGCCTTGGTGCCGCCCATAAACGTTGCCGAGGCCGTCCATGGAGGCATCCAGCCCGCACGCCGTCAGGCGATCCATCAGCCAGCGCCGAGACTCCATGTCCTGCGGCGAGAAGGTGGGCCGATGGACGCCGGTGCGGAACGCGCCGATGCGGCGCAGTTCGTACAGATCACGGAGGAAGGCGTCGGTATCGATTGGCTGCACAGGCAGATCTCCCTCCATGGATTTGGATCGCTTGTCGCCGGTGGCCCTGAGCCGGCGGCGCGACATCCCCACCACGGCGAAGTCATGATGAACCGGTTTCGCCGCTCCGTCACACCTGGGTACGAACGAACTGGGTGCGGAGGTGCTCACCACTGGTTGTCGGCGGATATCTCGGAACCTCACCATCCGCCACGGTGCCGGGCAGCGCGGCAACCGGAGCGTCGTAGTTCGGATTATGGAAGAATACCAACGACAGCCGCCGCGACACCGGCGCCCGCTCGGGCGGCGGGTTGACCACGCGATGCAAGGTCGCTTTCCAGCGCTCATTTGTCCAGCGCGCCATCAGCTCGCCGATATTGACAATGAAGCTGTCGGCGATGACCGGGACATCGACCCAGGCTCCGGCCCGGTTCAGCACCTGCAACCCGCCTGGTTTGTCCTCGGTGCGGAGAATGGTCAGTGAGCCGTAGTCCGCATGCGCGCCGGCTCGCAACTGGTTCGGCAGCGGCGGTGTCGTTGGCGCGGGATAGTTCCGCACGCGCAGGCGGGAGATATGGCGGTCGATCTTGTCGGCGAAAAACGTCTCCGGCAAATCCAGCGCCACAGCGAAAATCGCCATCAGCTCTCCGGCCAGTGTGCCCATGGCCCGGAAGTACATTTCGTAGAGCGGCCGCAGTTCGACCGGGTTGGCTGGCCAAAGATTGGGATGGAAATGCCTCCCCGCGGCGGTTCCGGTGAAATATTGGTCAGTGCCCGCGTCGACCGGACCAATCATCAGGCTTTCGTTCAGGTCGCCGGGCAGGTCGATCCCCTGGCTCCGCCCAACGCTCTCGGCCTCGAGCGGGATGTATCCTCGTGTCACGTCCGGCGCGGGCCGCGCGACGAGCTGCTTTTCCTGCAGGGGCAAATCAAAGAATGCCTGTGAGGCCGCTTGCACGCGCGCGATGAGGTCAGGGTCCACGCCATGTCCGGTGATCAACAGGAATCCGATGTCGTTGACCGCCCGTCCGGCGGCCTGCGCCACAACGCGCCGCCGCGCCTTGTCGCTGGAGCCGAATGGCGCGACGTCTATGACAGGAACCTCGAGCAGCATGATCATAACCTCGGGTAAGGGGCTGAGCCCGCGAACGCGGCAGGGCGACCTCGCGGGCACGGTATTTGCAAACCCTGTGCCGAGCGGTATGGCCGAACCGTATGGCGCGAGGAGAATCAAAATCATGTCGGACATTTACGCCCAACGCGGTTATGGCAGCCGCCCCATGGGTTTTGGCGTCAAGCCGGCCATTGTCGTCGTCGATTTCCAGCGCGGCTTCACCGAGTCCGCCTTCCCCATGGGCGGTGCGCCGATGGTCGACGCCGCGGTCAACAACACCGTGCCGCTGATGGAGGCAGCGAAGCGGGCGGGGCTGCCGGTCATCGCTTGCGTTATCGGCTACGATACGCCCCGAGCGGCGCCGCTCTGGAAGGCCGTGGGCGTATTTGATCTGCTGGTCGGCAGCAAATCGGTCGAACTTGATCCGAGGATTGCCGCTGCGGGGCCGGACGTGGTCCTCATGAAATCGGCTCCCTCGATCTTCTTCGGCACCTCCGCCGCCGCGATCCTGACGAAGGAGCGGGTGGACACGGTGATCGTCACTGGGTGCATCACCTCCGGCTGCATCCGAGCGAGCGTGATCGATGCGTTCTCGCTTGGCTTCCGGGTCATGGTGCCGCGCGACTGCGTGGGCGACCACGACGCGACCGCACATGATCAGAACCTGAAGGACATCGAGCGGCGATATGGCGATGTCATCGACAGCGCAACCGCCATCGCCGCGATCGAGGGTTTGCGGGGGCGCAACGATCTCCCTGAGGCCGTCCCCGCCGGATAAGCGCAAAAACTCCGGGCCGCGCCGGGGTCCACCCCAGAAGGTCCCGTCCAAGCAGGTTCACAGGACAGAAGGGGCGGGCGCCTTGGTACTGAATTCGTATTGGATTGCAAGGAGAACGGGATGGCCGGCAAGGATCTGGAAGGAAAGATTGCGTTAGTGACGGGCGCGCAACAAGGGATTGGTCGCAGCATCGCGATCGCATTTGCCGAGGCCGGGGCGAATGTCGCCATCAACTACCTGGACGATCTCGACGCAGCCAAGAAAGTCGCCGCGGCGATTGGTGCATTGGGTCGGCGCGCGACTCTCGTGCCCGGCGACGTGACCGATCTTGCCGCCTGCGATGCAATGGTTGCGAGCACGGTCTCGAGTTTTGGCGGGATCGACATCCTGGTCAACAACGCCGGGGTGTTTCCGCGCGTGCCGTTTCTGGATCTGACTGAGACTGACTGGGACGTCGTTATGGACGTCAACCTGAAGGGGACGTTTTTCTGCGCCCAAGCCGCGGCACGCGCGATGGTGGCAGCGGGGCGCCCCGGCGGGATCATCAACCTGGCCTCGCAGTCGGTCACCGGCGTGTCGCCGCATTCGACGCATTACTCGGCGAGCAAAGGTGGTGTCGTGTCGCTGACCCGAGCGATGGCGCTGGAACTGGCGCCGCACCGCATTCGCGTGAACGCAATCGCCCCCGGGCTCACGGATACCGCGCAACCGCGCTATGGCCACACGGAAGATGAGTTGCGCGAGATGGCGTCGCTCATTCCGCTGGGGCGGATGGGGCAACCGGAGGACATCGCCGCCCTCGCCGTCTTCCTGGCATCCGAGAAGTCGGCGTTCATGACCGGCCAGACGGTGCATGCCAACGGCGGGACATACATGCCGTCTTGATGGCAGGAAAGAACGGGCCGGTGGATTCCGTCAGACCGGCAGTTGGCGCTCGGATGATGTCGTTCCTGAATCGGACAGATGTAAGCTCGCAGCGCTACACCCGACATGACGGCTGAGCCGTAGGTGCCGCCCGTCGGTCGCTGCGATGAGTACCGGGGCTTATGATGGCGATTTTGTAACCCACGTTCCTCTCCCCGCTCGATGGATCGAACGCAGTCTGGCGCCATGCACTGCAAACGTAATCGCCGCCCGTTCTGCTGCATGTAGCACCGTGATGTTGCGATGCGGAAAGTGGTTACGCTCCGTTACGCATTTCACGATGCCGGTAGCGGACTGGTGAAGTCGCTCAGGAGCAACAAACTCGGGATCGTGCAAACGAAGCGAAGGACGGATGATAGATGACTGCTAGACGGGGGATTGGCCTCCTGACGCTCGCGGTTGCACTGGGTGGTGCATTCATCGGTTGGCGCATGATGACGCCTGCCTCCGCTGACGCGGCCGGCCCAGCGCCGGCGCCATCGGTGCCCGCGAGCACGGCAGCCGCGCAGATTGAGAACGTGCCCATTTACATGAATGGTCTTGGCACGGTTCAGCCGCTGAATGTGGTTGAAATCAAAGCGCAGGTTACCGGCACCCTGATCGCGCTGCCGGTCAAAGAGGGCTCGGAGGTGCGCGAGGGCGACATCGTCGCCGAGATCGATCCACGTCCGTACAAAGCGGCGCTGGATCAGGCGATGTCGCAGCGAGACGAGGATGTGGCGCAGTTGAAGGCGGCCCAACTCGATCTGAAACGATTCCAGAATCTTGCCAAGAGCGACTTCGCTCCAGTGCAGCAAGTGGAAGATCAGCAGGGGACGGTCGACAAGCTGATAGGCGCCATTGGTGTCGATAACGCTATGATCGAAACCGCCCAGATCAACCTCGGCTATTGTATCATCAAGGCGCCTTTCGATGGGAGGGTCAGCTTCTATCAATTGAACATCGGCAATCTGGTAGAGGTCGCCAACCAGACCGGAATCATTTCGATTACTCAAGTCAAGCCGATCGAGGTGGTCTTCACCTTGCCGGAATCCGATTTGGCTGCTGTTCAGGCGGCCCGGGCAAAAGGGCCGGTACCTGTCACGGCGTTCGACGGCAGCAGTGACAGGCTGCTGTCGACAGGCACGTTGATGACCCCGAACAACACGATCGATACCACCACGGGCACGATTTCGCTGAAGTCATCGTTCGAAAACACTGACGATCATCTGTGGCCCGGTCAGTTCGTCAACGCGCGCGTGCAGGTCGGTACCGTGAGCAATGCGGTGACCATCCCCCAACTCGCGGTCCAGCACGGGCCGGACGGGACATTCGTATATACGGTCAAGCCGGACGGCACAGCCGAACAGGCGAACGTGGAGGTCGGCGAGCAGGTCGCGGGACGCACCGTCATCACCAAGGGACTGTCGGGTCATGAGACGGTCGTGGTGTCCGGCCAATCGAGATTGGCGCCCGGTCTCCATGTGAATGCGACCGACGTTTCAAAAGCTTCTTCACCCAGCAGTACGCCGCCGAGCTAGGCCGCCCCCTTCCAGGATCGTTCTTATCGATGAGTATTTCGACGCCCTTCATTCGGCGGCCGATCGCCACCTCCTTGTTGACAGCGGCGATTTTTCTGACCGGTCTGGTGGCCTATCCCCTGCTGCCGGTGGCACCGCTGCCGAATGTGCAGTTCCCGACGCTGACAGTGACCGCTCAGTACCCCGGGGCCAGCCCGGAAACCATGGCATCCACCGTCGCGACGCCACTGGAAACCGAGTTCGGCCAGATGTTGCCGGGCCTTGCGCAGATGACATCGGTCAGCGTGCTGGGAACGACGCAGATCACGCTGCAGTTTGACCTTGGCAGCGATCTCGGGAACGCCGAGACGCTGGTGCTGGAGGCCATAAACGCTGCTCAGGGGTCATTGCCGAAGGACCTGCCGAACCCGCCGACATTTCGGGCGATCAATCCCTCTGACGCCCCGATCATGATTTTGGCGATGCAGTCGGACCAGGCGCCGATCACCGAAGTCGACAACTATGCCGAGAATATCGTCGAACAGCAGATCTCGCAGCTTCCCGGTGTCGGCCAGGTGCTGGTTGGCGGGCAACAAACGCCTGCCATTCGCGTGCAAGTGGATCCCGCTCGTCTGGCCAATATGGGCTTGACGTTGGAAGATGTACGGACGGTGCTGACAAATGCAACAGTCGATAATCCCAAGGGAAGCATCGACGGACCGGACCAGTCCTTCACGGTCTACGCCAACGATCAGCTTACGCAGGCGGAACCCTACAACAACATCATCATCGGCTATCGCAACGGTGCGCCGATCCATATCAGGGATATCGGCCGCGCCGTGGCGGGACCGCAGAACCGGGAACTCGCAGCCTGGACGAATGGCAAGTCATCGATCCTGCTGCTGGTGTTCAAGCAGCCCAACGCCAACGTCATTTCGACCGCCGATGGTGTCAAGGCTCAGTTGCCGGCACTGCGAGCGGACTTTCCGCCCAACATCAGTTTGAATGTGGTGTCCGACCGGACGCTGACCATTCGCGCGTCGGTGGCCGACGTGGAGTTCACCCTGATACTCGCGGTCGCGTTGGTCGTCATGGTGATCTTCCTGTTCTTGCGCAACGTCTGGGCAACGATTATCCCGAGCGTAACGATCCCGGTTGCGCTGGTCGCCACGCTGGGGGTGATGTATGCCTGTGGCTACAGCCTCGACAATTTGTCACTGATGGGACTGACGATCGCGGTGGGCTTCGTCGTTGACGATGCGATCGTCATGCTGGAGAACATTTTCAGGCACATCGAAGACGGCATGAACCCGGTGGACGCAGCGCTGGTCGGCGCGGGAGAAATCGGGTTTACTATTGTTTCGATCAGTGTTTCGCTGATCGCCGTGTTCATTCCCCTGCTGTTGATGGGCGGTATCGTCGGACGCTTGTTCCGGGAATTCGCGATCTGTGTGTCGATCACCATCGTGATCTCGGCTTTGGTGTCGCTGACCCTGACCCCTATGATGTGTTCGCGGTTTCTCACGCCGGAGGCGCACAAACACGGTCGCATATACACCGCGATTGAGCGGATGTTCGACGGGATGCTCCGGTTCTATGAGCGGACCCTGGACATCGCTCTGCGCTATCAGTTCATTACGATGATGGTTTTTGTTGCCACCGTCACGTTGACTGGTGTGCTGTATGTGTTCATCCCGAAAGGGTTCTTTCCGACCCAGGACGTCGGGATCATCATCGGCATCACCAATTCGGCGCAGGACATATCGTTTGATCAGATGTCCGTTCTTCAACGGGCAGCGAACAATGTGGTCATGGCGAACCCCAGTGTCGCGTCGATCGTCTCGCTCGTCGGGGCCGGAGGCGCCGGGCAGACGCCGAACAACGGGCGGATGTATATAACGTTGAAGCCTTGGACCGAGCGAGCGGCTTCGGCGACCCAGGTGATCGCGCAGATCGACAACAAAATGCAGGCCGTCAGTGGCATCCGGCTGTTTATGCAGCCGGCCCAGGATGTCAGTGTTGGGGCAAGACTGAGCCGTACTCTTTATCAATACACCTTACAGGACGCCAATCAGGACGAGCTCAACAAGTGGGCGCCGAAGATTCTGGCCAAGATGAAGCAGATCCCGCTGTTGACGGATGTTACTACGGACCAGGAGAATTCGGGCACGACCGAAACGCTTACCTACGACCGCGACCAGGCCTCGCGCTTCGGGATCCTGCCTGCCACGATCGACGCAATCCTGTATGATGCGTTCGGCCAGCGGGAAGTGGCGCAGTATTTCACCGGCAACAAGGCTTACTATGTGGTGCTGGAGGCCCTCCCGAATGAATACGGCGCCCTGTCGACGATGGACAAGCTTTACGTGCATTCCTCAACCGGGGCGAACGTGCCACTGTCGACACTGCTGCACAGGACGACGACTCCGGTGCAGCCGCTAGCCATCAATCATCAAAGCCAGTTCCCGTCAGTGACGATTTCCTTCAACCTGAAAGGCGAGGGCTCGTTGGGCGACGCGGTCACGCAGGTCGAGGGGATGCAGGCCGCAATGAACGTGCCGCCCTCGATGCAGGGCAGCTTCCAGGGTACTGCGCAGGCGTTCCAGTCATCGCTGAACACCGAGCCGTATCTGATCGCCGCTGCGCTCGTGGCGGTCTATGTCATCCTGGGCATCCTTTATGAGAGCTACGTGTTGCCGCTGACGATCCTGTCTACGCTGCCCTCCGCTGGCGTGGGTGCGTTGCTGATGCTGTTGTTGTTCCACTACCCTTTGACTGTCATCGCGCTGATCGGGATCATTCTGCTGATCGGTATCGTCAAGAAGAACGGGATCATGATGGTCGATTTCGCTATCAACGCGGAACGACGGGAAGGAATGAGCCCGCACCAGGCAATCCGGCAGGCGTGTTTGATGCGGTTCCGGCCTATCCTGATGACCACGATGGCCGCGTTGCTAAGCGGCTTGCCGTTGATGCTGGAGAGCGGTGCGGGTTCGGAACTGCGTAAGCCCCTGGGCTTCTCGATGGTTGGGGGCTTACTGCTGAGCCAGGTGTTGACGCTGTATACTACACCGGTGATCTACCTATACTTAGACCGGTTACAACAATGGCTGGTGCCCAACCGCCGGACGGCACTACCGCGATTGGCCGAAAAGCTTGGGGCAGCGGCGGGCAATTAGGGCCGTGACCCTCGCTGACAAAATACCCCACATGACTTCCGCGGCTGGGCGATCGAACTCCTCGTTACACTTGACCGGCGGCTTCGTTATGACGCCGGCAAGCGAACGCAGTGAGTGAATACTCACTCGCTGCCAGCGCCACCGCACCAGGCGGGAGCGTGAGCACGGTGAGAGGTAGCTACCGTCCGCCGAGCGACGTGCGTCTGGTAGACGATGCGAGACCAATTCTATCGCCCGAGCCCAGCGGTCTGGACTTTGCCAACTCGGCGGTCGGGTGTAGGCCACCGCGGTCAGATAACGGAGATAGAGCCATGCGTGACGCCGGGAACGACTATCGGGACGATGTCGGGGATGATGTGAAATGGCTCAGCTATGGCGAACTCGGCCAAGCTCGGGGGATTAGCACCGCATCAGCAATCCGGTTGGTCTTCCGACGCAAATGGCGGCGTCAGGATGGCAATGATGGGACAGTCAGGGTGGCGGTCCCGATCGACGAAGCCAACCCCCAGACGGAAGTGGCCGATAGTGACGGGGATGGTATCGGGCGGGAGATCGACCACGTTGTGGGCCTGTTAGAGACCGCGACAGCCATGCTGCGTGAGCGTGGGGAAGAAGCGGATGAGATGTTCGCAGCCCTACACGCGACCGGGGAGGAGGCGATAGCGCGGGCGAAAGCGGAAACCGCAACGGAGCGGGAGGCCAAGAGGCGGGCGGAGGCGGAAGTCACAACGGGGCGGGCGGCCAGGGCGCGGGCGGAGGCGGAAACCGCAACGGAGCGGGAGGCCAGGAAGCAGGCGGAGGGAGCTGTAGCGGACGCGGAGGCCCAGCTTTCCCAAGCTCGCGAAGATTTCGAACGGGAGCGGCGGGAGGCAGAGGCGCGGCGTATGACCGAGCAAGCTGCCAGAGAAAAGGCCGAGGCCGAGGCGGCGCAGCTAAGACAGGAAACTCAGGCTCGCCGGAACCTCGGGTTGCTGGCGCGACTGCTGGCGGCTCTTCGGGGCGAGTAAATTGGCAGCTGTCAATTTCGTTGCCTCCGGAAGCAATTGGCAGCCGACAGTTAAGTTCGAGTAGAAAAGAGTCCCGGCACCAGCAGCCCGCTCGGGTGCGGGTTCGGCAATCTACTGGTTAACAAACGGAATTAGTTTGCCCTCCCACGCCCTAGATTTGTCGTAATGAACCCAAGTAGAACAGAATGCGATATATCACGCCTAGCGGCGGCGACGGATGACATTCATGCCCGCGAGGCCGGCGCCAAGTAGCGCCAGGGACGATCCCGCAAATGGCCGGATGTTTTCGCTTCGCGCGCCTGCGCCCAACGGGGGCGCTCGGGCCGGCTACACGACAACCTTACCTTGACAGGCTGCACGAATCCGTTGACAGTGCTTCGTAATACTCGGACTCTGTCAGATGGGGGCTAAGGAAACAGCAATGTTCAGACGATCCGTCTTCGCTTACTTGCGTCTATTCGTCTTGTTACCAACGATAGGGGTCCTGTGGGGAACGCAGCCAGGATATGCGCAGGTCACCCTGCCGACCGATTTTATCAGCCCCAATGTCCCTCATGACGTCCCCGCGGGGTCAACCGCCAGCATTCAGGACCTCGCGATTTTCGCTTGGCAGGAATTTATCGCACTGAATTGGGTAGCCATGGACCCGGCCACGACGATGACGCGTGGGCGGCCCGATCTTAACGCCGACTTTCTTAGTATACAGCCTGACAGCGATGGAAACTTTCCGCTAGTTGTCTGGCACACCTATCAACATAAGAATGAAATGTTCCCGGCCAGCGGTACAACGCTTGCTAATTTTGACAGCAATAAACCGACCTATGACTACTCTCCGCAACCAACACCGGCCAGCGAAGAAACGTCGTTGGACTTCTTCAACAACCTTGATGAGGGGACCGAAATCGGCTTGGCCTATATGTTTTCGCACTACGACAAGATGACCATGGACCGCGTCCCTGTCGCGTACGAGGCGAAGGCCAACCGCTCGTTGTTCAACTATCTAAACCATAATGGACCTCTAGACAAAGATGGAAACACCTGCCTTTCGCCTGCCTATAAGGAGAATATGGGGCTTGGGTGTTTCACCGTTTGTCCTGGGACGAACTGCGCCGGATTGTTCAATGCTAAGAGCAAAACACTAACGGATCCCTTGACGATTAATAACGTTACCACGCACGGTCTCAAGCAATTTGGTGGGATCTGCGTGCCAACGGTCGTGCCATCGACGCCAGGAAAGGAAGAAGTCAGCACTGACCCGTCGATCATTTCACTGCCGTGCGGGGACGCCGCGATTGCCGGCGACGACGGAGAAGGTGCGATCGAAATCAAGGCTGCATGGCGAAAACTGACGTCGGGCGATACTCCTAGCCGGTTTTACACACACAACGTCATATACTACACCACCAGTTCGAGCGGTACGGTAGTATATAACAATGACCTCTTTGAACTCGTGGCTCTGCATATCATCCACAAGACCAAATCGTTTCCGGACTTTGTGTTTGCCACTTTTGAACAAATTGATAACTACGACGACACAACAAATACGAATTCACAGAATCTCGCGTATATAAATCTTACCCCGCCAGCCCCCAAACCCCCAAATCCTCCCGAAACGTTCGTGACGCGCAATCATCCGATCCATTCGCAGATCTCGCCAGTTAATGATGCCGTTAGCACAGCTTTCAAAGCGCAGGATCCTTCAACGGTCTGGCAGTTCTACAAGCTGATTGGTGTCCAGGCCACGCCGGTTAACGGCCCCCCGGCGGCACCGACAGATCCATCTCCGCCGCCGTCAGAGACGGATATTTCTAGCTACTACTATCTCGCAAACTTGATGGTCGAAACCAACCAGACCTTACAGAACTTCTTCGGCAGCCTAGCAGGAGGCCTCCCGACAGGCTTTATGAACGTCTATCTGAATGGAGTATCCGGCAGCCCCTTCCAGATGGGCGGTTGTCAGGGGTGTCACGGCACACAGGGACAGTCGCAAGGCGGTGACATGAGTGTCGTTGTAGCGCGGGCCCCATATGCTTCAATGTTTCCGGAGGCGGTAGATGCCGACGCCGCGACCGCTATTCTTTCGGCTCAAAAACGGCTGTATGATCCTCTGCCTGTGATCAGTGAGCCGCCTCCAGAGAGCGAGCCTCCCCCTAGCCATCATCACGACCATCACCACCATCGTCCGGATCACTGATAAGCGCCTGAGGATGTGATGGGGGGGCCAATCGACCACCCCATCGCAGCCTCCTTCGCCAGGTGGAAAAGTGCCCCTATTTGCCTACCGGGGCCTGTCAAACTGCACCGAACGCCGTAGCGCACCAGCAACGGCGCTTCTGCCACGACTGCAGTCAGCAACTGGACGACGCGGCCAACGCCGTCTTCCTCCGGCGCTTGCTCAGCCTATACCCCAGACCCAATGAGCAGCAGCGGGTTTGGCGCGTGGCGGGCCCAGCCGGCCTCGGCAACCAGCAGATCCAGGCCGAGGGTCGCGAGATCGTCCGCGAACGGGTCCACCTGCGTGTCGCGCGCCTGGTACAGCATCTTCGCGTAGGTGTGGCATAGGTTACAGGTCTCGGCCTTCGCCGAACCGGCGTCGCCCTCGATCCCCTCGAGTGACAGTGCTCGCGCCTCACCGCAGGTGATGCACACGGCGCGCACATGGTTCCACGCCGTCGCGCACAACGAGCAATACAGATAGCGCGCTCCAGGCGATCGACCTGACGCGGTCACTACGCCCGACACCGGCGTCGAGCTACAGCAAGGGCATAGCCCACGCTGCGGCAGCAACCGCAGGGAGGCGGCTGGCAAATCCGCCACCGCCCGGGTGAAATACACTTGTAAAGCCGCCGCCACATACAGCGCGGCCCCCGTATCGGCGTCGTCCACCCCTCGAAGCAGAAATCGGTCGGCCAGCGCGTCCACCGCATCGGCATCCCGCGCGCGCAGGTTGGCCACCGCGGCCCGAGCGGGCGCTGGGGACGCCGGGTCGTCGAAGGTATCGAGCAACATGGCGAGCCCCTCGCGCCATGCAGCGTCGCGGCGATGTCCCTCGGCAGCGAGCGGCGGCAGGCGCGCGTCCACCGCACTCTCGATAATGATCCGCTGCGGCCTAGGGAACGGTCGCAGCGTCGCCGCGACGACGTGCTGGGCCCGCGTCAGCCGCGCCATGAAGGCCAGCCACTCCGTCATCGGATGCCCGGCTGCCAAGGCTTCAAGCCGCGCCGCGGTGCGAGCGAACCGGGTAGTGGGATCGGGCAGGATCAGCGCCGGCGGTGCTTTCACGCCTCCAGACGGATCACCAGTCCACTTACCCTGCGAGGCGACCTCTCCCTGTCTCACACGCCGGCCTTAGCCACGCGGCCGCGGCCCGGGCGAGCCGGTCGCGACCAGGCTGCGCAGCCATTTGCGATGATGCCGCCACGCCCAGCCTGGGGTCACGTAGCCCTGCGTCATCGCCCGGACCGAGCCCCTCACCCAGATCGCGGCGTAGACGTGAGTGATCCACACGATGATCGCCGCAACGGCCGCCAGACTATGGATCAGCACCGCGATCCGTTGCTGCTCGATCGTGGTGTACTCGGCGAAATAGACCTCCCAGATCACCATGCCGCTGGCGAACAGCACCGGGACGAGCAGCGCCATCGACCAGAACACGAACTTCTGGCCGGAGTTGTAGCGCGAGACTTCGGGAACCCCTTCCTCCTGGTTCGCCAGTACCCGGCGGATTGCGAGCATCCACGCCAGATCGTCCCGGCTCCACATGTTGTCGCGCCAGAATTGCACGATCAGTCCGGCGTAGCTGACCAGCAGGACGATGCCGATCCACGGATGGATCGCCCGCGTCCATTGGCCGCCACCGAACAACCCGGAGAGGAAGAACAGCATCGGGTGGAACATCGACAGACCCGACAGCAGCAGCAGCACGAAGCAGCCGCCGGTGATCCAGTGGTTGATCCGCGCCGGCGTCGTGTTGCGGATCAGAGTGCCTCTGGGATGTGTCATCGCGGTCGGTCGGACGGATGCAGCAAATTCTGCGCCTCCGCCTCATCCTCCGGCTGCACCTCGTTCGGCCCGGCGACCACCCAGTGCAGGAAGCCGGCAATGGCCGCGGCCGCGATGCCGGCCAAGGCCACCGGCTTGAACAGGCCCTTCCAGGCGGCGACGAAGAAGCTGATCCGCGGATTGTCCGGTAGCCCGGCGTAGATCGACGGCTTGTCGGCGTGGTGCAGCACGTACATCACGTGGGTGCCGCTCACGCCCGCCGGATCGTAAAGCCCGGCATGTTCGAAGCCGCGCGATTTGAGGTCGATCACGCGCTCGCCGGCCCAGTCCGTCATATCGGTCTTTGACCCGAACATGATCGCGCCGGTCGGGCACGCCTTTACGCAGGCCGGCTCCAGTCCAACCCCGACCCGGTCCGAGCACAGCGTGCATTTGTAGGATTTATGATCGACCGGGCTAACGCGCGGGATGTTGAAGGGACCTTTGACGCAGTAGCCGCAGCCGATGCAGTTCTCGCTGATGAAATCCACGATGCCGTTAGCGTATTGGACGATCGCGCCAGGCGCCGGGCAAGCTTTCAGGCAGCCCGGATCCTCGCAATGCATGCAGCCGTCCTTGCGGATCAACCACTCCAGGTTGCCCTGCTCGTCCTCCCACTCGGTGAAACGCATCACTGTCCAGGTGCTTGGGGACAGGTCCAACGGATTATCGTAGGAACCCTCGAAGTAGCCGATGTCCTGCCGCAGGTTGTTCCACTCCATGCAGGCGGACTGGCACGCCTTGCAGCCGATGCAGCGGCTGACGTCGATCAGCTTCGCCACTTCCTGTTCATGGTCGCGGATCGACGGCGGCGTTAGGGTCGATGCCGACCGGCGGATGTAGTCCTGAGACTGCAGATCGGCCATCGGTTGCTCTTTCAGGCCACGGGGACGCTGGTCTTTTCGACGTTGACCAGGAACGCCTTGAATTCCGGAGTCTGGGTGTTGGCGTCGCCAACGGACGGCGTCAGCGTGTTGGCGCCGTAGCCCTTGCGAGCCTGTCCAGTAAACCCCCAATGCAGCGGCACGCCGATCACATGCGTCGGCTTGCCGTCCACGGTCAGCGGGCGGATGCGCTTGGTCACATATGCCTTGCAAACAATGAAACCGCGCTTGGAGCTCAGTCGGACCCAGCCGCCCTGCTCGATACCCTTCTCCTTCGCCAGAGCTTCGCCGATCTCGATGAATTCCTCGGGCTGCAGGATCGCGTTGATCAGCGCGTGCTTGGTCCAGAAATGGAAATGCTCGGTCAGCCGGTAGGTGGTTGCCACGTATGGGAAGTCCGGCGCGGTCCCGAATACCGCGCGATCGTCGGCGAACACCCGCGCGGCTGGGTTGGTCCTAACCTTTGGGTGCAGCACGTTCGACGACGGCAATTCGAAGGGTTCATAGTGCTCGGGGAAGGGACCCTCCGCCATCTGGTCGCGGGCGAACAGTCGCCCGAGGCCCTCGTCGTTCATGATGAACGGGCCAACTCCATCGGATGGCTTGGTGGTCGGGATATAGTCGGGCACGTCGATGCCGACCCATCGGCTGCCGTCCCACTCGATGATCGGCTTGCTCGGGTTCCAGGCGCGGCCTTCGAGGTTGGCGCTGGCTCGATTGTAGAGGATGCGCCGGTTGGCCGGCCACGCCCACGCCCAGTTCGGGGCGATACCCTGTTCGCGCGGGTCCGTCGCGTCCCGGCGAGCCATCTGGTTGCCCTTCTCGGTGTAGCAGCCCGAGAAAATCCAACAGCCCGAGGCGGTCGTGCCGTCATCGCGCAACTGGCCGAAGCTGTCCAGCAACTGGCCAGCGCGCAGCGTGACCACGCCGGCCGCGTCCTTGAGATCCGCCAGTGCCCGCCCGTTCATGTCCTTCGCCAGTTCTTCCGGGTTCGGGTCGACGGGGTTCGTGTAGTTCCAGGTCAGGTTCAGGATCGGGTCGGGGAACGCCCCGCCGTCCTTGCGATACATCTCCCGCATCCGGTGGAAGATCCCGGTCATGATCCAGATGTCGCTTTGCGCTTCACCCGGCGGCTCGGCGGCTTTCCAATGCCACTGCAGCCAGCGCGCCGAGTTCACCAGCGAGCCGTCTTCCTCGGCAAAACAGGTTGTCGGCAACTGGAACACTTCTGTCTGGATGCTGGCCGGGTCCGACGGATTCTGCGGGCCGAAATCCTCCCAAAACCGCGACGTCTCGGTATCCAGCGGATCCATGACGACGAGGAATTTCAACTTGCCCAGGGCGCGGCGGATCTTCCCCCGGTCCGGAAACGCCTGCATCGGGTTGAAGCCCTGGCAGATGTAGCCATTCATCTCGCCGTTCGCCATCATGTCGAAGGCGCGGATGATGTCGTAGAACGGGACATCGAGCTTCGGCAGCCAGTCAAAGGCCCAGTCGTTCTCGGGCTGCGCCGCATCCCCATAGATGGCTTTCATGAGGCTGATGAAGAAGGTCCGATAATTCTTCCAGTAGCTCGTTTGCCCCGGCCGCAGCGGCTTGTACTGCCGCGTTTTCATGTACTCCTCGAAGGTCGACTTCGTGGTCGCTCGGCAGCGTCAGATAGCCCGGCATCTGGTTCGAGAGCAGGCCGACATCGGTCAGGCCCTGGATGTTCGAATGGCCGCGCAGCGCGTTCATGCCGCCGCCCGCCACACCGATATTGCCCAGCAGAAGCTGCACCATCGCCATGGTGCGGATGTTCTGGGCGCCGACGGAATGCTGCGTCCAGCCGAGCGCAAACAGGCTCGTTAACGCCTTGTCGGGGGCGGCGGCGGTGGCGAATAGTTCACAGACTTGCAGATATTTGTCCTGTGGCGTGCCGCAGATGCGCGAAACCATCTCCGGCGTGTAGCGATCGACATGTTTGCGCAGCAGGTTCATCACGCAGCGCGGGTGCTGCCAGGTATCGTCGATTTTGGCGTAGCCCTGCTCGTCGAGTTCGTAGTCCCAGCTCGATTTGTCGTAGCTGTGGGTGTCTTCCTTGTAGCCGGTGAACAGTCCGTCTTCGAAGCCGAAGTCTTCCTTCACGATCAGGCCGGCGTTGGTGTAGGCCTTTACATACTCGTGCTGGATTGCGTCCTTGGCCAACAGGTAGCGGATCACGCCGCTCAGGAACGCGATGTCCGTGCCCGGACGGATCGGCGCATAGAGGTCGGCGACCGATGCCGTGCGAGTAAAACGCGGGTCAATCACCACGAGCTTGGCGTGGTTCTCGATCTTTGCCTCATCACCCATTTGAAGCCGCAGGGATGCGCCTCGGCGGCGTTGCCGCCCATGACCACCACCACGTCGGCATTCTTGATATCCTGCCACGTGTTGGTCATTGCGCCTCGACCGAAATGTTGGAGCCAGACTGGCCACCGTCGGTCCGTGTCAAACGCGGGCCTGATTGTCGAAGACAAGCATCCCGAAGGCGCGGGCAATCTTCCAGGTCAGGTAGTCCTACTGAGTTGCAAAACGCCTGTATCGTTTAGAAATTCCGCTTGCCCCGACGCGATGGTGGTTTGGTAGCAGTGGAGATTCGAACCTTCCAGGGGGATGGGATGGATCTTCACGATGGGAGCAGCCCGCAAGAACGCTTCCGGGCCTACGCCACCGATTTGGCGTCGGTCCTGGGCCATGCCGACCGGGTCAGACCGTTCGAGGATTACTGTGTCGGTCTACTCTCGACTGAGGGCCGCAAGAGCGTCGAACCGCTGGCCGCGACCACGGCGCCTGAACGAACAGCGGCGCAACATCAGTCGCTGCTACACTTTGTAGCTCAGGCGCCGTGGTCCGATCAGGCGCTACTGACCCGCGTACGCGAGCAGGTATTACCGTCGATCACCAGCGAGGAGCCGATCCAGGCCTGGATCATCGACGACACGGGGTTTCCGAAAAAGGGCAGTCACTCGGTTGGCGTGGCCCGGCAATATTGCGGTCAACTGGGCAAGCAGGACAACTGCCAGGTTGCGGTCAGTCTGTCGGTGGCCACCCATCAGGGAAGCTTGCCCATCGCCTATCGGCTTTATCTGCCCAAGGACTGGGCCGGCGATCCGCTCCGCCGGGCGATCGCCGGTGTGCCCGCGGACGTCCTATTCCAGACCAAGCCGGAGATTGCCTTGCAGCAGTTGCGCCAGGCGGTGGCGGATGGCGTGCCGCCAGGCGTCGCGCTGATGGACCCGGCCTATGGCAACGACAGCAAACTGCGGGCTGGGATCAGTCAACTTGGGCTAACCTATGTGGCCGGCATTTCGCCCACCACGATGCTCTGGCGGCCCGGCGAGGCACCGTTGCCGCCTGCGTCCCGTCCGGGCCGAGGCCGCCCCGCCACGCGGTTGCGCCGCGACGAGACGCATCAGCCGGTATCGGCCAAAACGCTGGCTCTGGAGCTTCCCGCCGAGGCTTGGCAGACGATCACCTGGCGAGACGGCAGCAATGCGCCGCTGACTTCGCGGTTTGCCCGGTGGCGGGTCCGCCCGGCGCACGACGATACCAGCCGGACCGAACCCGCCGAGGTGGAGTGGCTGTTGATCGAGTGGCCAGAGGGCGCAACCGAACCGGATCACTACTGGCTCTGCACGATGGCCGTCGACGTCAGCCTCGAACGCATGGTCGATCATGCCAAGCTCCGCTGGCGAATTGAGCGTGATTACCTCGAATTGAAGCAGGAAGTTGGATTGGGCCACTACGAAGGCCGCGGATGGCGTGGCTTCCACCATCATGCGACGCTTTGCATCGCAGCATACGGGTTCCTGATCTCCGAAAAGGAGACCATTCCCCCCTCAGGAGCTTCCCGCCCCTGGCGAGGCTCGCAATCTGCCCTTTCCTCTGGTTACCGACCCAGAGGATCTGCCACTGCGGTCACAACGCCACATACCGAATTCCATCGCCACCTTGCGAATTCGTCTCGCGCGCACTCTGGTTCTCGTCCTGCCACGCTGTCCCTGCTGCGGGACCCTCCGTCAGACGGTTGTCGAGCAGAATGAGTGACGCAGTAGGAGTAGGAGGTTTCGCTCGATGAAGCGGACGCGGCAAGCATGCCGGTGCTGAGCCATCGGTTGACCGTGGTCCCGGCCGCATTCTTCGCGATGAAGTTTTTGTCGCGGTCCTGCTTCATCAGCGCGGCGATGCGGTCGAGCGCGAAGTCCCAGGAGACCTGTTTGAACTCCTTGCAGCCAGGAGCGCGGTATTTCGGAAATTGCAGCCGCGTTGGGGCGTGCACGATGTCGAGCAGCGCCGACCCCTTGGGGCACAGCGTGCCGCGATTCACCGGATGGTCTGGATCACCCTCGATGTGGATGATGTTGGACCTGGCGTTCTTCGCGCGGTCGCCGAGGCTGTAGATCAGGATGCCGCAAGCGACCGAGCAGTAGGTGCAGGTGTTACGGGTCTCGGTCGTGGCGGTCAGCTTGAACGGCCGGACCGCTAGGGCCTCGCTGGAGGAATGGAACCCGAGGGCGGCAATGCTGGACACCGCCAGACCGGCGCCGGTGAGTTTGACGAACCCGCGGCAAGTCAGTTCCAAGGCAGCATGCTCCCCAACATGTCAGCGACAACCCGGCTCCGCATCAGGGTCCACTTTAAGCGACGGCGGGCGTATAGCAAGCGAACGCTGGCCGATTTGTGAAGCTTCATCGGGGTGATGCGCAACCCGCCGGTGGCAACTGCCTCTGGAGGTTTCTATGGCACCCCAAACGCAGCAAGACGCGCCAAGATAGGGTTGGCGCGTCTTGCTGCCGAGAATGCCCGCCCTCGGACGGTTAGCGCAACGTCTCCCCGAACAACTCGACAAGGGATGCCCACGAGCGATCATCGGCTTCGCGGCTGTAGCGGATCGCTTCGGGCATATTGAGTTTCGCTGCTTCCGGGT
>CAVYXX010000161.1:0-16399 GCA_963772355.1 uncultured Alphaproteobacteria bacterium
GTCGGCTGTTCGATGCCGTCGCCCGCGCTTATCTGGCAGCGATGATGCCGGACTTCCGCTACCGGCAGACAACCGCCGTTCTGGACTTAGAAGGCCGCGCGTTCCGCGCGGCCGGGGGGCAACCAATCGAGCTGGGCTGGCGGGCGGCGTTCCCCGACTGGAAGCCGGCGGAAGAAAAGGGTAACGAAGCTCAGCTGCTGCCATCTCTGCGCGACGGCGAGGCTACGCGCCTGCAGGACCCCGTCGTTGAAGACAAAGAAACCAAACCGCCGCCGCGGTACAACGAGGGCACGTTGATTGAGGCAACGCAGAACGCCTGGCGGTTTGTAGAAGACGTAGCATTGCGTGACAGATTGAAGGAAGCCAAGGGCATTGGCACACCCGCGACCCGGGCTGAGATTATTCGCGGGCTGAAGACACAGGAGTTGCTAACGATCCTGGGAAAGAACGTCGTCCCCACCGATCGGGCCTGTCGCTCTTCGGCTTTCTGCAACGCGCCGACCCGGCGCTGGTCGACCCCGGCGTAACAGCGCAGCTTGAATGCTTGCTTGATGACGTGCTCGTCGGTCGGCAGAAAATGATGGGTGCTATCGATGCCGTCTGCGTCGCCGCAGCGCGAATTATCGAACGACTGACATCTGCCGCGGAAGTCATTGCTACTCCGTTACCAGGTGTCGTCGCTTCTCAACGGAATGGAGAGCGGCCGCCGACGCCGGCGATGAAGCGGTTTGTCGACAGCATCGCCAAGCAGAAGGGCATCAAGCCGCCACGCGGTTATGCGAAATCAGGATCCATGTGCCGAGGTTTCCTCGACCAGCACACAGCCAAAAACCGGGACAGTGGTGCGTCTGGCGAAATCGCCGCGGTGTGGCCAGGGCCGACTCCGATCCACCGAGACCCGAAGATGGCACGCGAGCCTGTCGCCGTGGAACCCGCCGTCGGTTCCGTTCGCGCCCTCAAATCCTCCCAGCGCGGGCGCCACCCGAGGCCACACCGCAACACTCTCAGCGAGAGCCCGATTTCCCACGTCCCCAAGACCTCCCGAACGCGAAGACCGGCTGTGGCTACCGAGCAAAGCCTACCGCCACAAACCCATGGAACAGAGACACCGCTGCACATACCCTTTGGCAATAAGGCGGCCGCGCTGCAGCTTGGGGCGCAGTATCGTTCTGGACGCTGGTATGCCCCGGATGGGACCGACCTCACGCCATTCCGGCAACGCGGATGGCTGTGACCGCCACGCGCGAGCCCCGCTTTCGCTGGCTGGTTTCCCATACCCGCGAACGACCCCCTCGGTCCGACAACGGCGTCTGGTGCCCATGACAAACAAGGACAAATCCGCCATCCGCAATCTTGGATTGACGCGCTCCACGACTCGCCGTCAGGCCGCTAGGCTAGGATCGGCTGACCTGATCCGGAGGACGTGACTGTGAGCCAAGCCGCCGAGCTGATCCGCGTGAAGGGCCGCATCAAGGCGCTGACCGAAAAGACCGTCGCCAACGGCTGCACCGAGGCCGAGGCCATGGCGGCCGCCGACATGGTCGGGCGTCTGCTGGAGCGCTACGCGCTCAGCATGGACGAGATCGAGATACGCACCGCCCGCTGCGTCCAAGCCGAGGTGCCACTTGGTGGCCGCCGGCGACGGCCGATCGATGGCTGCGTGCCGACGATCGCCCGCTTCTGCGACTGCAAGGTCTGGCTCGCCCGCCCCCCTGCCCCAGACCCGGAGCAGCCGGACTTTGAGCGGATGCAGTCCGGCAGCCGGTATGTGTTTTTCGGCTTCGAGACGGACACCGTGCTCGCCACTTATCTGTTCGCCGTGATTGACCGGGCGGTGATCACCGAGACCGCCGTCTTCAAGCAGCTCAATCCGCGTTTCCGGGGCGTGCGCCTGCGCCAGGCCTCGGCCAGCTTCCAGCACGGCGTGGTAGCCCGCGTCTCCGAGCGGCTGGACGCGATGCACCGCGCCCGCGACGCGGCGGTCCGCGCCCAGCGCTCGACCGGCACAGCCCTGATACTCGCCAAAAATCGCGTGGTTGAGGACGCCTTCCGCGAGACGGACGTCCGGCTGATGAGCATGAGCGCAACGGGTCGCCGGGTGATCACCACGGCGTTTCGCGCAGGCTGGGCCGCGGGCGATCGGGTGAACCTCAATCGTCCGGTGCCGGGCGATGCGCTGAGACGACTCGCCTGAGCGGTCAGCGGGATCGGCAGCGTCGCCGTGTGTATGCCTGGGAAAATCGCGCCGTGGCACCATGCGACCCGACCAGCCTGCCCTTCGCAGCCGCCCAGGCGGTGGTCGATGCAATCTGGTCGGACATGGGTTTGCGCTACCCTCCGGCGGTCGCGCCGCTGTCGCGACAGGCCACCACGACGGTTGCCCGCGCAAACCGGCTGTCGATCCTGCTTGCAGACCGAACGCCGTCGTGGTGCGTGTTGCACGAGTTGGCCCATGCGATGACCAGCCACGCGGACGGACGCTCCGACGGACACGGGCCGCTCTTCATGGGGGTCTATCTCCAGTTGATCGTGCGCTACCTGCGGCTTGATCCGCAGATCCTGATCGATTCGTTACGGGATGCGGGGATCGAGATCACCCGCGACGCGCGTCCGGTGTTCGTCGATCCGTGACAGCGCCGAGTATGTGCGACGCCAATCGTTTGAGACGGGCCAGCGCTGCTATCAGTTGCACTTTGACCAGCCGCAATGAACGCAGCTCAGGCACCCGGCTTCGTGCACCAAGCCCGGCTGGCTGCACTTGGGACAGAGCGGACCAAGCCGTGTGGCGGAGGCTCCGGCCGACGCCTGACCGACCGCCTTCGCGACCAACGTCTCAGCCGGGACGAGAAAGCCGGTTTCAACCATGTGCCGTTCGATGATGTCGCCTATCGCCGCGACCAACGAGCCGACATACCGGCCATTGCTCCACTGACCGCCCCGCGGGTCGAACACCTGTTTCAGCTCTTCCGCCACGAAGGCCACATTGCCACCGCGGCGGAAAACCGCGCTGATCATGCGCGTCAGAGCCACCACCCAAGCATAGTGCTCAAGGTTCTTCGAGTTAACGAAGATCTCGAACGGCCGGACGATGCCGTCCTGCTCGATGTCGTTGAGGGTGACATACATCGCGTGTTCACTGTCCGGCCAGCGCAGCTTGTAGGTCGCACCGGTAAGTTTTTCGGATCGCACAAGCAGATCGCTTGTCGCTGGCGCCATCGGCGTGTCGGTGTCGGCGGCCTTCACCTCGAGCACAGCGCCGGTGATCGCATTTGGCCGATAGGTGGTGCATCCCTTGCACCCGCTCCGATAGGCATCGAGGTAAACCGCCTGGAACGCCTCGAAGCTGATGTCCTCCGGGACGTTCACCGTCTTGGAGATCGCGCTGTCGACATGGCGCTGCACGGCCGCCTGCATGCGGACATGCTCCGCTGGCGTCAGGTCCTGGGCCGTCACGAAATACCCGGGGAGCGGCGTGTCATCCCCATGGATCGCGCGGAAGCGGCGCAGCGCGTAGTCGGACACTTCTTCCTCGACCCTCGACCCATCCGGCTGCAACACCTTGCGGGTGTAGGCCAGCGCGAAGACCGGCTCGACGCCGCTGGAGACGTTGTCCGCGACCAGCGAGATGGTGCCGGTCGGTGCGACGGAGGTGAGCAGCGCATTGCGGATGCCATGCTCGGCGATCAGAGCTCGCACGTCCGCGTCCAGGCCGCCGACGGTCTCGCCGGCGAGGTAGGCATCCCGGTCGAACAGCGGGAACGCGCCCTTCTCCCGCGCCAGATGGGCAGACGCGAGATAGGCTACGCGGCTGATCTGCCGGGCCCAGTCCCCTGCCCTCTCCGCAGCTTCCACGGAGCCGTAGCGCAGGCCGGTCATCATCAGCGCGTCGGCCAGGCCGGTCATCCCAAGCCCGATCCGTCGCTTGGCGATTGCCTCTTGACGCTGCGCCTCGAGCGGGAAGCCCGAGGCGTCGATAGTGTTGTCCATCATGCGGATTGCAACCGCCACCAGATCGGCAAGCTCCGCTTCGTCCAGATGGGCTTGCGGGGTAAAAGGCGCGCGCACCAGCCGCGCCAGGTTGATCGAGCCCAGCAGGCAGGCGCCATAGGGCGGCAGTGGCTGCTCGCCGCAGGGATTGGTCGAACGGATCGTCTCGCAATACGCGAGGTTGTTCCGGGCGTTGATCTGGTCAATGAAAAATGACGCCCGGCTCGGCATAGTCGTAGGTCGCCCGCGTGATGCTGTCGAACAGTGCCCGGGCGCGCAGAATTTTGTAGGTCTTGCCGCCAAACATCAGCGGCCATTCAGTATCGGCTTCAACCGCTGTCATGAACGGGTCCGTCGCCAGGACGGAGAGGTTGAAGTTGCGCAGCCGGCCGGCCTGTCGCTTCGCCGCGATGAAGTCCTCGATGTCCGGATGGTCGCAGCGCATCGTCGCCATCCATCGCGCCGCGGCGCGCGCCGGCGGACATGATGGTACGGCACATGGCATCCCATACGTCCATGAAGGACAGTGGGCCGGAGGCGTCGGCGCCAACACCCTTCACAGCGGCGCCCTTCGGTCGCAGTGAACTGAAGTCGTAGCCGATCCCGCGGCCCTGCTGAGTCAACGCGGCTTCGCGCAGATGGTCGAAGATGCTGCCAAGGTCGTCGGCGATGTCACCCATCACGAAGCAGTTGAACAGCGTCACGCGCCGGTCCGTGCCGGCGCCGGACAGGATGCGGCCGGCGGGCAGGAAGCGGAAATCCTGCAAAGCTGGTAGAATGGCTTGCTCCCAGTAGGCTGGCTCGATTTCACCGGCAGCGAGTGCCCGCCCGACCCGGCGCCAGGTATCCTCGATGGTCAGATCGACCGGTGTGCCGTCGGCTGTCTTCAGCCGGTATTTCGCATCCCAAATCTGGCGGGAAATTGGCGCGATCCGCTCGGAGACAGACCCGATCATCGCATCGACATTCATATCCATGGCATTACCATATCTCTCGCCTCGTGGGATTGCTCCAGCGATTCTCCGATCCGAGCAAGCTTTGTCGCGATGGCCACCGTGGAGCGTGCGGCTTGCTCCTACGACCTCCGCAAGGCGCCCTCGGGCCGGATTTTATCCCGCCGGCACGCATGACACCGCTGTGGCCCTCCCTGCCGCCAGCGCGGCACGGACAACGGTGACGCAAAATTTGAAGGCCCAGGCCCTTCCCAGCGGCCCCTGACGTCAAGTCAGCCGCGCCCGCCATGCCTCTATCGCCAGGCGTCAGGCGGCAAGCTCATCCTTCACCTGCTTGGCCGGGCTGAAGCCGAGCTTGCGGGACGCCGCAATCTCGATGGTCTCGCCAGTCCCCGGATTGCGGCCTTGACGTGCCGCGCTGTCTTTGACCTTGAACTTACCAAAGCTTGGCAGGCTGACCTCTTCGCCTTTCTTGGCGGCCTCGACGATGCCGGAAAAAACCGCGTCGACCGCTTTCTTGGCTGTGCCAACGTCCAAACCCGCCGCCGTCGGCACGTGATCGATCAGTTCGGAAGTTTTCAATTTGCTCGTCCTTCGCGTTAACGCTGAGCGGCAAAGACCACACACGAGGCCGAATGTCACCCGATCGGAGCGAAGGGTCCGCGCCCGTCTACTTCGATCGGGCTAAGGGCCTGAGCCAGAACAAGCGACTCGGTAGAAAGATTCCAGAGTGCCGCAATAACGCAACGAACGAAACCGGAATAGTTGATGCGAATCGGGTGTCTTGGCGTCCAGCCTGGCCGGATGATCGACCAAGATGCCATCCGGGCCCGCTATAATGCACTCGGACCGTTCCTCAACGAAAGAGACCGACGCTTGTTCGCGGCCTGTGAAGCACGCGCTGCCGGCCGCGGCGGAATTGTTGCGGTTTCGCGGACCACCGGAATTGCCCGAAGCACCATAGGCCGCGGTTTGGCGGACCTCCGGTCCGGGGCGATGCGACGCAGCGAGCGAGTTCGCCGCAGGGGTGGCGGACAGAACAGGCAGCGGCTGGGTGCCATCCATCGCTTTCGCCACCATCACCTCGCACAGTTGCCGCAGCACCGGCTCCGGCATTTCCGGTCCGAACGGCGAGTCTCGGAAGCGCTCGAGCATCTGCGCCACAGCCGCTTCGCGACGGCATTGGTGCACTTCCCGACGGAGGGCGAGAGGACCCCAAAATCCCAAGCTGCTATGCGATGACCGGCTGGCGACGGACCGAATCCGGGCGTCCGGTCGCCAGCATCCGATTCAGCACCGCCACGCCGATGGCAGCCTCGGTCTGCTGAGCCGGAAAGCCGCGGGCTCGCAGCCGTGGTCCGATCAGCGACTTGTAACGACCCATTGTCGTTTCTACTAAGGACCGTTGGCCGTAACCGGTTGTGGCCTGCCAAGCCAGATGACCTCGTTCCGCGATCATCGCCAGATGGCTATCACGCTGTGTCGGCGGACCCGGTTCGCCGCTCGGGACAGCCGTCGAGCGCAGCGGGATCACCACCTCGATGCCATCGCTGTGCGCTGCAATTGTCTGGTAGGTGGGTGAACCATCATACGCACCATCGGCTGTCACCTGGCCAATCGGTTCGTCAATCCGATCGAGCAGCGGGCCGACCTGGGACGGATCGTCGGCATCTTGGTCGGTCAGCGTCTGCGCCACGATCATGCCGCTGGCAGCATCGACTGCCAGATGCAGCTTGCGCCATTTCCGGCGCGATTTGGCGCCATGCTTCGCCTCCAGCCATTGACCCGCCCTGTAGACTTGCAGCCCGGTGCTGTCGATCAATACGTGCAACGGACCGGGTGGCACGGTGGCAGGCTGGATCACCGGCAGTGTCTCCGCCCGGCGGCTGACCGTGCTGTGGTCCGGCGCTGAGATCGTCAGGCCCATCAACGTCAGCACCGACGTCATCAGGCCCTCGGTCTGGCGTAACGCCAGCTTGAACGCCGTGCGCAGCATCAGGCTGGTCTCGATGGCCGCGTCCATATACCGAGCCTGCCCGCTCGGCCCAGTGGTCTGCCAGCATTCCAGCGCTGAGTCCTCGATCCACAACGTCAAGCTGCCCCGCCGGCGCAAACCCGCTTCGTAGGCCGGCCAGTTCTGCACTTTGAACGACATCTTCGGGATGTGGTGACGGCGCTCGGCGTTGTGTTTGTGCGGCATCGGGATAATCGGAACCAGAGAGGTGGAGGCCATCCTATCATCCCTGGACCGGCCATGTGCACCAACGCCATGCCACAGCAACCATTTGATCCGCTCCAGTGCTGCTGCTTTCGTCTCGACGATGGCCGGGTCAGACCAGGCACCCTTGATCATCTGCCCCAGCACCGTCAGCCGCATGGTAATATGGAACCAATCCAAAACATGCTCGACCTCAGGGGCGATATTCTGTTGCAGACGCCGCAGGGTGTCGGCGCCATCGGACATGAACACAACCGGCTGACCCGGCTGTATGCTCTGTTGGCGCAGCGTATCGACGAGCCGGGCCCGTGGCCTGGTGCCCACTGTCTGGACGAAGGCGAAACAGCGTCCGGACGGATCCGGGACCCGACCGTCACGATGAAACGACAGCACGCTCTTGCCGGCGACAGCCTCGAACCAGTTCTTGTCGCGGCCACGGACATACCCGCCGTCCATTCCTACAAAGAACGGGCCGTCCGGCGGCGCTTGGTCCAACCCGGGTGGCGGCTCCTCGAAAGCAACATCGTCGGCCTCTACAACACCTTTGATGCGGCACGGCAGGCGGGTGTCAAACGGATCATGGCCACCTCATGGCGTCCTTAAGGCCAGATAACCGCCCAGTCATGTGCTTGCCCGTGCTGGCGTGCTCGCACGCTGGCGTGGCGGCATATCCACTTGCTGACATATCCAGCGCCAAAGAGCATCGACTTCGCCGGAGGCTTTACCCTGCGGCTCGGTTTCCTGTGCCGCCTGCCCGCTCCCGGTCGAGTGGCGAAAGGCAGCGCGCTCGCACAAGCGGACGGGCGCGACTTTCATGCCGATCTCAATCACCAGCTCGGTTGTCTCTGCATAAAGCCGCGGGGCGGCGACCGGTCCGGCATTTAAGGCCGCAAAAGCGGGTTTCGCCGCGAACCGGGTTAGATCGGTCGTGGTTCTGATAGAGTGAGGTGGCCCCCGAAAACTGGACAGGGAGCTAAGAGAGAGTCTCAGCTTGGGACGGCCGTTTGGCCAAAGGTGAGACATGGCAAATACACGGAAGAAGCACAGTCCTGAGTTTAAGGCGAAAGTGGCCCTTGCGGCGGTGCGGGAAGAAGGGATCCATCCGTATCGACGGCCCGTCGCTACGGAGCCCAGCGCCAGCCGGTGCGGAGCCGCCGGCAACAGCCTCGGCGGCTCCGTCACGTCGCGCGACCAAGGCAAATCCGCCGGCGACCGACGCGTCGTAATCCCTCGGTCTTCGCGCAACGCGATGCAGGCCCCACCTGATCCAGGTGTGACATGGCGTCCGCCGGCCCTCAATGACGCTGCGCGCCGCGCCCGAGCGCGGTGGCCTGAAGGCCATCATTGACCGCCGGCTGATGCCATGTCTTGCGGAACTCAGGTCGGGGCGAAGGAATGGTTCCTTCGATCGAACAAAGGAATAATTGCCTTAAGGCAGGCCGAGTATCAGATGCCTTGACCCACTGACCACAAACCTATGCGCACTCGCTGGGTCACTTTCCATGAGCAGAAGTGGGTCCGTTCTTGGGAGCGGCGAGGGGTGGAGCGGGATGACCCGGTTCTGCCGATCGTTGCGGAGTGCCGGCTGCTGAAGATCGCGCGCTCGACGCTGTATTACCGGGCGGCACCGGTTGACCCGGATGATCTGGCGGTGATGCGGCGGCTGGACGAATTGTATTTAGCCTCACCGTTCTACGGATCACGCCGAATGGCATCTGCGCACCGATCTTGAACTGGACGAAATCGCCGGATGGGCGCGCCCCTTCCTCTCCGGATGGGTGCGCTACTATGGGCGGTTTTACCCCTCGAAGCTTCGCGAGGAACTCCGCACGATTGATGCTTTCATCGTGCGATGGGTGTCTCGCAAATACAAACGGTTCCGGGGACACACGTTGGCGGCATGGGATTGGCTGCGTTCGCTCAAGCGGCGCAACCCGGCCATGTTTGCCCACTGGACCCTGGGACCAGCGGCCGGATGATGGGAGCCGGATGAATTGAGAGGTTCACGTCCGGTTCTGAGAGAGCGCGGGGCTGCGATGCCCTGCGCTACTCACCTTCATCAAGGCGTATGGCTCGGTGATCGAGGCACGCCGGGACATCGGCCGATGGCTCTGTTTCTACAACGAGGAACGGCCGCATCAGGCGCTGGGCTACCGGACGCCGCGTGCGGTTTTCGCCGGCGCAGCCTGTGAGTATGTGGATAACCCCTCCGCCTCGCTACGCGACGCTCCGGCGTTGCCCACAGGCTCACAGTTACAACATCAGGAAAAGGACGTATTGATGTATTGCTTAGTATAGAGTAGGGTCTGTACTAATCCTTTCGACGTCCCCTCGGATCGGGAGGGGCACTGGAAACACGGCGGGATTCTCTCTTAGGTCACCCCGATTCCTGTCCAACCGATGGGGGCCACCTCAGAGTGCAGGCCGATTCCCCAGACATCGCTGCGAAAAAGTGGCCCCGATGGGGCAGCCTGTCTGTTACGGACCTGTCCAACATCGACAATTTTTTGCCGATGTCGTGCCTTAAGCGCCTATAAGCGGTCCATCCAAGAGGGAATGACTGCTTGTCGTATTTGGATGGGATCACTCGCCTTCTAAATTGAAGGTGATTGCAAATAGCCGAACAGCGTTTATGCCTTCAAACCGCTCGATGCTCGAGGTAAGTAAGAACCTGACTTGTCCAGTGTCGTCCAACACTTTTACCAAAGGATTGCTCAGGTTGGTAACTGGCTTCATACCGCGTACAAGTAGGTGAGAGGCATAGAAGTTTTGCACCGCTTCTGTGCCATCACGCGAAGTGAAAGAATAGGTTACGATATTCCCTTGATTGGTAACCTGTTGCGTTTCAGCTTTCGGATATCTAGGTAGCCACTGTGGCATACGACTGCTGTCGTTCAGCGAGTCCTCCGGTCCATTCGTGGCGTTCCGAGACTTCCCAGGGTTTGGGAGAGATTTCATTCTAGCCGGAGGGTCCAGGAGCTTGGACCAGTAGGTCGGCAGGGCGGTTATCGATGCCGCCGCAATTGTGGCTACAAATGGCAGGATTACCGCACGTTTCTTCCACTTGTCTGTCTCAGATTCAAGCGCCAGCTCCTTTGTCAGTTTTATGATGACCGCTACACGCTGCGGTTTTTCCGCCGACATCCAGCGAATGATATGCTGACCCTGGAGAACTAGAAACCGCCCGTGATCTATCTGGTTTCCATCCACATAGATGTCTTCGACCTCGGCGCCCGGAATTTGCAGCACGGGACAGCGCCAGCCTCCCATAACCTCGTCCCACTCTGCGTCGGTAAGCCTGGTCGTGAAGGTAATCGGATCCGCCATAGCAGTAATCCAGTATCATTTGCTTTGTACCAGGGGCCGCCGATTGTTTGGCCAATCCCGCGGCCTATGGCCAGGAAATTGACAGACTTTTTGCCCTGTCTAGCAGTGACGCATAGGAGAGTGAGGACAATGCTGCGATTATCCGGCGGGAATGGACCTGATAACCTGAGCGAGATCCCCATCATCCGGCAGATCGATCTCGCCGACCGTGTGCTCAGACTGCTCCGCCCACCTGAAACTGCCCACCTGGCTAGTGTTTCTTTGTTCGGCCGACCGAGGCCGGCACAAACTCCGGCGTATAGGCCTTGAAAGCTCCCCTAAGAGCTTTCTCGATTTCTGAGCCACCAATCTGTGGCCCCTTTGCTACAATACGATACTGACCAGACCGGGGCAGTCTCGTTCTCTGGTTTGGCGCTGAGCACTTCGCCGCGCTGCCCGAATTGATCCGCTGAAGAATGTGCTCAAATCGATAGCGTCGATATCAAGCGTGCTCGGACTGCTCTGGGCTTTAGTGCTTGTCATTCGGGGCAAGAAGACCACGCCCTGGGGGTGAGGACGTGGAAATGCCCGACGTGCCGTCCGTTATAGAGGACGTTATCATACTCAAGATTTCAGCCAACGGAGGGCAGGGGCACCGGCCGGATACTCTTTCCGATGGCTCCGGTTGAGAAGCCGGGCTAGCTGTCCTTGCGACGGTGCAGCCGCGTCACACCGGGCGCAGCGGGACTGACAGCGGCGTCCACCCAGCGATGCGCCGAGCGCACGCCCGCGCTTTCGCGTTGTCGGTGAACCCCTGGGAACCGCCGGCGCAACTCGATAGCGGCCGACGACTCTCCCTCCTGATTGAGGACGGCGCGGATCGCGTCGGCATCGGCCTCGGTGATGACAAACATTCCCAAAGCATGGTGGTGCGCACCGCCGCTGGCAAGCGTCACAGCTCGGTGTGCGCCGAAGCACGGAGCCGGCCGCTCGGCCGGTAGTCTCGATTAAATAGGTTATCAGTAGTTCTCTAATCGCGGCTAAGCAGTCAAGCCAGTTTCTTTGTTTGACTGTAGATCGCGGTAGATACCGGGTTGCCCCGGTCCCCCCGCACAGATCCGAGCGGGCCCAATTTGGGCACTCGGCTCCTACCTTGGGTGTTTGACGGCGAAGCGCACCGAGGGCCAAGGATGAAGGATCTGCGGCTTGGGGAGCCAATCGTTCACCAGCTTCTCCATGCGCTCCCAGGTGAAGCCATCCTTCTGGCTGCGCCGCCGAAGCGTGCGTCGCCAGAGATCGGCCACTTTGTGCCGGAACGCTCGAACTGCCCGGCTGTTTGTGGGAACCGCGAAGTAGGCGAGATGCCCGTGAATGATCTGCCTCAGCCATTTCCCTTGTTCCGGGATTGGATGGTGCATTCGGCGCCGTAGCTCCTCCTTGATGTCCAGGAGCTTCGCCCGCATGCGGTCGCGCCGGAAGGCCGATGGTCGATCCAGAGATCTCCCGGTTCCCGCCCAAGGAACTTCCGCACATGCCAGGGTCTTAGACCACGCCGAGTCGGACGGGCGCTCGCAGTATCACGCCCGGTCGTATTGCCTTCCGATAAGCAAACATCGTCGGCACCCGGGATCAGAACGGTTTCGCGGCTCGATGGCTGGCCTGTGCGCTCCCCTGCCGACGCTTCGCCCACGTCCTCGCGAACGCGTGCGCACGGCTCGGGGCCGGTGTGGTTTGCTACTCCTTCACCGCAGTGGACTTGCACCACCCTACTCCTTGCCGGTCTCCCGGCGCACTCACTCTCGTTCGTCTCTCCGATCCATACATGACGTGTATATCGCACGCCTTTTGACCGTAACGTTCACTACCACAGCTTTTCAGACTGCAGCAGCTTACGGCTGTTTGAAGCCTGCTCCTACAAGCCGACTTCGGAGGGCCCACCTCCATCTCAGGCACAGCACCGTATCCTCCGATACGTTCTTGACACAAAATGCCCGTGCACCTTGATGTACGTCTCGTCAACGTACCAGCTCTTCCCGATCCGACCGCGTCGGCGACGGCGCAGACCTTCAGCCAAGCCCGGCGTGAGCTTGGCTTCCCAGTCGCGGACCGCCTCGTGACTGAACACGATGCCGCGGATCAGGAACATCTCCGGTAGGTCGCGCAGGCTGAGTTTATAGCGCAGCCGCCAGAGCACCACGAGCGATGACGTCGGAGGGATAATGGGTCCGGTTCAGCAAGCTCTCGCTGCGCTCATTGAACTGTTTGCCGCAAGCGCGACAGCGAAATCGGCGGTAACCTTGAGTGTTACGCTCGCTCCGTTCCGAGACGGCTGTCGAGCCGCACCCAACGCACTGCATCTATCCCGCTCCTCGCCGGCGGCCCCCCATACCCAGCCCGTTTCCATCTGAACAGGGTTCGCTGGCGCGAGAGCTGGCGGAACCCGCTGAACTTATCGGACACCCCAGCGAGTTGGTCGTCCCAGGCCTGGTTGATCGGTTGGTTTTCGGCCAGGGCGTGGAAACGCACCATCATCATGATCAGGAACAGCGGCTTGATGAATGCCGACCGCAGCGTGCCGGCCAACAGAATGGCGATCAATACTGTTACAACCCCGCCGCTCTCGCGCACGCTGGCGGGCAACATGACGGTGATCGCCGCCGCGGGTGCCAGCAGAAGCAGCCACAGGACGACCGTCAGCACGCGCTCGAGGATCACGATCCAGATTGAGGTCATCAGGATCGGTTTGGCATTCTGTGCGTAGTATACTAGACCCTCCCGCGCGCCGACCCAGGAATTGCCATCGTTGCGAGCGAGGTTGTATGACAGGATGACCTTGTCCAGGTAGCGGGTCGCGGCGCGCAAGATCATCGTGACTAGACTGGAAAGGCTTTCCAGGCCCGGAATCGGAATCATCTGGTCGATCCAGTCCAGGGTTCGATGAAAAGTGTTGAGAATTCCACGCACCATCATGTTCATGCCGAACAAGATGTTGGCCTCGCCGAAGCGCGCCAATACGACGCGCTTGCCGTAGGAGAGCATGGATTCACCGCCGTTGCCGACCTGACCGCGGACGATCAATTCGGTCAGCACCGCGACATGGCCGCAAGCCAGCAGATGCAGAGCGTAGCGCAGGACAGTGCCCCAGAACCAGCCGACGCCGACTAGGCACAACACGAACCACAACACGCCGAAAGCACCGGCGATGTGGGTGCCGAACCAGGCGGCGCCACCGAACGCGACGATAATCCAGATAATGCATGCGACAGAGTAGGCCAGCAGGATGCCGAACCGGGCAAAGGCGTAAGGCATGGTCCTCATCAGCAAGCCGAATGCCGTCATCAGCCCGTGGTCCCGCACCGTCAGGCCGTAACTATGACGCACTGGCGACGGGACGCTTGTCCACGCAATTGGTTCAGATGTCTGCGGTGAAGGTATTGCGCCTTCGCCAGGGTCCGACATGACGGCTCCGATGGAGTTGTTATGTTACACAGTACATCGGCTTCGGCCGGGGGTCACTCGCAAACAGGTGGTGGTGAAACCGGTTCACCATTGAACCATTCCAGTGTTAGGCCGCCAATTTCGTTGGCTCCCTCACCAGATAGCGTTGCAAGACCGCCATGTCGGGATCGCGGCCGAGACCGGGACCGGTCGGTACCTTCACCCTACCGTCCTTCGCCTCCACCATGTCGTGGTAGGGACTGGCCTCCAGATCAACGAACAAGCGCTCGAATGGCGCATCGGGGGCGAGAGCGGTATTGACGTGGAGGCTGGCCAGATAGCCCGGGCCGAAATAGGCGTTGTGTGGCACTAAACGGACGGCGAAAGCCTTGGCAAGGGCAGCGACTTCCACCATCGCCGACGGGCCGCCGATCTTGGTTACACTGGGTTGGGCGATGTCCTGTGCCCCAGCCTCGAACGCGACGCGGAGATCGTGCAAACCGGCGGCGTTTTCTCCGGCAGCAATCGGGATGCCGCCTTCCAACCGCACGCGGGACAGGCCGTCGTGATCGCCGGGGGGCCAGACGGGTTCTTCCAGCCAGGTCAGATCGAGGTCTTCCAGGTCTCGCGCCATTTCCAAGGCCTTCCAGACCGTCCAGGGGCAGTTGACGTCGACCATCAGTCTCGCGCCGTCGTCGAGGACTTCGCGGCCGGCGGTGATTTCTGGAAGGGTGATCTCGTGCAGCTTGACGTCGCGGTAGCCTCGGGCGGTCGCCTTTTCGCATGCGGCGGCGACCTGAGCCGCCTCGCCGTAACGGAGCAGGCTGGCGTAGGAGGCCAGGGTCTCGGTGGGGGCGCCGCCGAGCAGGCGCCAGAGAGGCTGGTTGGCTGATTTGCCGGCGATATCCCAGAGGGCGATGTCCATGGCGGATATGGCGAAGGCGTGCGGGCCGTTGCAGCCGTACAGGTGGAACATTTGCGACAGCCGATGACGCAGGCCGGCGATGTCGCGGGCGTCCTGACCAAGGACGGCGGGGGCGAGTTGCGTGTCGAGGACGGCCAAAGATCCGGCCGCGGTGGCGTGTCCGAAAGCCTCGCCCCAGCCGTCGATGCCAGCGTCGGTCATGACCCGAAGCCAGACCGTATTCATGCTTTGCCAGTTCAGCCCGCCCAACGCCTTTGGCTTGCCGCCCATGTCGAATGGGGTTTGGGTCCAGTAGGTTTCTATCGCTGTGATTTTCATGGCGTTTCCCTTTTGCTGGCTGATCGGGACTCTGCCGCACCGCTTGGTGCAAGCGGCGGTATCGCGCTCCGCGGAGCGGTGCAGGCGGGCGATGCGGATTTCGTTGCTTGTGTTGCTACCAATCTCAACCATGTCGATAGCTTTCACACCGGGAACAGGATGCGCGTGCAGTCGGTTTGCCATTTGCGCGGTGCTATCAGCCATTGAGCCCACAACGCCTATCAGGATGATCCGATTCAGTATCGAGGTGGTTTGACCGAGGATCGAGACGATTCATGGGGCATGGCCGGCATCGAGCCTGATGAAGTTGATTATTTGCAAATCTACGACGATTACCCCGGTAATTGCGATGGGGCAGATCGAAGATCTGGGCTTTTGCGCCAAGGAGAAGCGCCGGCGTTCGGTTAGCGGAGTTCCTGGTCCGCGTCGGGATTGCGACAAGGCTCGTGGTGATCGGCGAGCCGATTGGCTCAGGTGATTCGCCAGCAGACGGCGGCCGGCGAGACACCGAACGTCGCTGCCCGCCTGCAGGGTCTGGCCGGGTGGTGATCGATGCTGCTACTCGTCGGCAGATCGGCGGCCTATTCGCGTGCCGGGACCTCGGCACGGTCGAACTTAAGAGTTTGTTTGTAGATGGCCCGAGCCAGTTGGTGGGACCTCGATAGCAACTTTAATCGAGTTGAGTGCGGCGCTGGAAGAGGCGACCATCTAACCCGATTGCCATCACCAATAGCATCGGGACCAGACCATGGGGACCGCCGTCCGTCCAGCAAAGACGTCTCCCGGACCATGGGATGCCTTGGCCGATGTTGACGTGTTCGTGGACGCAGTGTTGGCCGAGCTCGATGCGATGGCAAAGGATGGTGTCCGGCCGCTGCGATCGGGGCCAAAGCCACCGTTGGCCGGAGCGGCGCTGCGTAAGGCCGTCATGGCGATCTGGTGTGTTTGTTTCTATGGCATGCAGTGGCGAGCGATCGGACTGCTTTGCGCTATCCCCTTCGGCACGCTCTACGGGCTGTTTGCTCGATGGACCCGGCTCGGCCTCTGGCGCCGGTTGCTTGACCGGCTACGCCGTACTTGGCGGCTCGCCTGCGACGATGCCCAGGAACCGAGCGCCGTCGTCATTTATAGTCGATCCTGTCGCTCGGCGCCGAGTTGCTTTGACCGCGGCGTCGACGGAGGGAAGAAGATCCGGGGCGTCAAGATCCACGTTGCGGTAGACAAATACGGCGTTCCTCTCGCGATCGATGTTTC
>CAVYXX010000162.1:0-15276 GCA_963772355.1 uncultured Alphaproteobacteria bacterium
CACCGTCACGCCGGCCCGCTCGATCGCGGCCCCCGCCAGCGCCATCGCGTCGCGCCAGGCCAGCGGGTCAAGGCACTGCGATCCGACGTGAAAGCAAAGCCCAAGCGGGGCGGCGTGCCGCCTGGCGGCGCGCAGCAATGCCGCCGCGTCATCCACCGAGGCGCCGAATTTCCCTGACAGGTCATACGCGGCGCGACCGCGTGGCATCGCTAACCGGACGAACAGGCCAAGCTCGCCGTCGCCGCTGGTCTCCTGGCGGATCTTTGCGAGTTCGTCGGAATGATCGAGAGAGAAATCCCGCGCCCCGGCGGCCCAAGCCGCGCGAATGCCAGGCCGGGATTTTACCGGGTGCATGAAGTGGATGGCCGCGTCGGGGAGCAGACGGCGAACGAGCGCAACCTCGGGCGCCGAGGCGCAGTCGAAGTGCCGCACGCCACCGTCCCACACTGCGACCAGCACGGTGGGGTCGGGGTTGCACTTGACGGCGTACAAAACGTCGCCCGGGAAGCCAGCAACGAAGTTGGCCGCAGCTTCGACAACGGCGTCGGGACGCAGGCAATGCATCGGCGCCTCCGGGCGTTCTATGGCGACCAGGTCAGCAACGGTCGGTCGTATGGTGGCCGAAGGGCAGCGCGGTGCTGCACGTAGACGAAGCAGGTCCATTTGGGCAGTCCTTGCGTTACAGGAAGCGGCGGCAGCTTTGTTGACCAAGCGTCGGACCCGATGTGTGACGCTGGGCGCGCATGGTCCATGCGATGCGTCCCCTCCGCCGCTCTCGGACGAAAACCGAGGGGAGGGTGGCGCTTAGTGTGTGGAGACTAGTTTGAGCCCAACGATCCCGGCCATGATCACGCTGATGCACAGCATCCGGACCAGGTCAGCCGGCTCCTCGAACAGCACTATGCCGAGCAGCGCAGTGCCAACCATGCCGACACCGGTCCAGACGGCGTAAGCGGTGCCAAGCGGCAGCCAGCGCAGCGTGAGCCCTAGCAGAGCGACGCTGAGTGCCATTGCCACGAGCGTGCCGGCGGTAGGCCAGATCCGGGAGAAACCGTCCGTATATTTCAGGCCAACGGCCCAGCTGACTTCGCAAAGACCTGCGAGAAACAAGACGAACCAGGCCATGTATGCCTCCCGAACAATGTTATGCGTGGGAGTATGCGGAGAAGGAGGCAACAATTCTGTGACCGGCGGCACGTGTGGAGGTCCGCCCGGCACTTTTTTGCAGACGGTCTTATGGCCTACCGAGATCGGCCGTAACGCATCTACCGGTTGCTGCGCGAGCCCGAGCCCGGCGATGCCGATGCCCAAGGTCTCAACGAGAGATCAACAATTCAGCTCTCGCCATAACCCGAAGGGACGAGTGTACGTTTGCGGTCTGTCTCACGAACGCATGAGCGGCGGCTAAACTTTCGATTGCTCGCGCAGGATTCAACGGCGGCACAAGATGAGATGTAGTTAGTTGACTCTGCGCGCGTGCCCGGCCCAGTACGGTGCGCGTAGTTCTCGGCGCAGGACCTTGCCGCTCGGGTTGCGAGGCAAAGCGGGGATGAAATCGATCGATTTGGGCAGCTTATAGCCGGCGATGAGGGTGCGGGCGAAGGCGATGATGTCCTCTGACGTGGCGGCTGCATCGGGCTTCAGCACAACGATCGCTTTCACCGCCTCACCCCAGTGTTCGTCCGGCACCCCAATCACCGCTACATCGGCAATCGCCGGATGGCCTATCAAGGCGTTCTCTACTTCGGCGGGGTAGATGTTCTCCGCGCCGGAAATGATCATGTCCTTGATCCGGTCGTGGATGTAGAGGAAGCCGTCAGCATCGAAGTAGCCGGCGTCGCCAGTGCGCAGCCACCCGCCCGGAAAGAACGCTGCCCGAGTTCGCCTCGGGATTGTTCCAGTAGCCTTTCATGACAGCCGCGGCACGAATGGCGATTTCACCCACCTGCCCGGTGGCAACGGGATCGCCGTCAGGATCGACGACACGTAGCTCCACGCCAGGGTAAGGCCGGCCGCAAGAGCGTATCTTGGAACCTGGCTCCTGCAGAAATCGGGGAGGGAGGGTGGTGCCGCTGGCGTTGCTTTCGGTTGCGCCATAGACCTGCCACAACTCGGCGCCGGGTAGCAGCGCCTTGGCGCGCCGTACTGTGTCGTCAGCAATCGGCGAGGCGCCGTAGATCAGGCGCCGCAACGAGTTAAGGTCGGCGCGCGCGGCATCCGGATGCTGCACCAGGGCGAGAATGACTGCGGGGACCAGAACAGCGATGGTGATACCATAGCGATGGATGGCATCGATCACCCCGGGAACGCTGACCTCTTCGAGCACAATGTTGGTGCAGCCATGAGCGAAGGAGAAGATACCCACGTTCGTCCCCGCGCAGTGGAATACCGGCATACAGGTCAGTACCAACGTCTTCTGGGCCGGTCCCGCTGAAGGTAGCGGTCTGATAATCCGCAATGGACGCCAGATAATTGCGATTGGTCAGCTCTACCCCCTTGGGCAGACCGGTGGTTCCGGAAGTGTAGAGCTGGATCGCGGTGTCCTGCGGTGCGATCGGCAGCATCGGATCGGCCGCGGGCTGCGCGTCCCGCCAGGCGGCGAAGCCGGGCCATGAAAGGCCTGCCCCATCCATAACGAAATGCTGGCTCGCGGCGTAGCCCGACGCTACGACCGCCTCGACCATAGGTTCAAAGCCGAAGCCAACGAACAGGATAGCGACACCCGCATCGATGAGGATCGCGGCTGCCTCGGGTGGGGCAAGCCGCCAGTTTACCGGGACCAGCACGACGTTGGCCTTCAGCGCCCCCAGCAGCAGTTCGAAGTAAAGATCGGAGTTCTTGCCGAGATAGCCGATCCTGGTCCCGGGGCGGCATCCGAGCGCGATCAGACCGTTGGCGACCTGGTTCGCGTGCTGGTCAAGTTCGGCATAGTTGGTCGCGCGGTCGCGGAAAATCTGTGCGGTTGTTCGCGGTTGCGCTCGCGCCTGGATGCGCGGGATGTCGGCCAGGACATGGATGTCGTCAACCCGTCCCATTGTCCTCCCCCCTCGTGCCGTCTACGCGGTGTTCTTCATCAATCGGAACTGAAGGTCGAACCGTATTCGCTGGTAAGTTGGTGCTGCAAGTTTTCTTTGACTTAGATTGCCCTGAGAGTGCAGGGCTCCATGCTTGATGGAGCGGGCGGCCTCGGCTCTGCTGCCGCCCCAGACTTCAAGGAAGCAGCGGACTCGACTGTGAGCCGGCCATCCGCGAGATCGATCATCACACGCGGAAAATTTGCCCGCAAGTGGATCAGTTCTTGATGGAACTCAGCATTCTTTGGACTAAATTACCAAACGCTTGGCCGATTCGGTTGAGGCGCTGCTCTGCCCGCTTCGATGACTGCTCATTCCACGCGACGACCCTGGCACAACTCGTCTCATAGACGCGAGTGATCAAATGGGCTAGATTACCAACAAAGGCGTAGTGGTTGTTTGTGGGTGTCATGACCTGTATCCAGGTTGACCTCGGCCAGACCGGTGTTGATCGGAAGAGGGCCTGCCACCGGGGTCGAGTTCATAACCTCTTCTCCGGCCCTGTGTAAGCTGATAGGATCATCCAGCCACGCTTGCACTGATCTACGTCAACCGGCTAGCCCCGTGGTATCTGAGAGTGGCCGTATGTCTGGTGCTGATTTCGTGCGTGCGCACGGTGCCGTCGCTCGCGGTCAACTCCACCATGACGCGCCATTTCATCCCATTCCCCCGACCTCCGTTTTCGGCCCCGCCCGTATCACCCCCAGGTTTGAGACGGTCTCTGATTGCGTGATACACGTGGCTGCGTAAAGTCGGCATTGACTAGGGCGAACCGGGGGCGCAGGCGATCATGATAGCGAATTGTACGGGATGGATTTGGATAGGCTTCGCGGGTGGTTATCGTTGCAGATGGCTCGCCTTATTAGCACTTTTTGCAGCATTGGGGGCGAGCGCCGCGCGAGCCGATCCCTCGGAGGACATGTTCAGGCCAGCGGCCCCCGAACCCGGCACGGCTATTCCGGCGGCCTCGGTTCAGTTCGGGATGAGACCTTACGCCGACAACACGTTCTACATCATCGGCATCCGCAAGGGGTGGTTCAAGGACGTCAACATCACGATTGAGCCGCAGCCTGAAGGACTGAAGGTCACCGACACCAACGTTACCGCACTACTGCTAAACGGACAGCTCGATCTGATCAGTGAATACTGCCCATTGATGCTACCGCTGTACAAGACCACCCGACTGCTGAAGTGCATCGCGTTTACCAACAACTCGATCGGCGAGACGATACTTGCCAACCCGAAGCTGAAGCTTAAGTCATTCAAGGACTACATGAAAGAAGGCAAAGACTTCAAACAAGCGATGCACGACGCCCTGGCCCCGCTGCAGGGCAAGACCCTGGTCGGCGCGCCAGAGCTTAGTGACCGTCCGTTCGAGGAATTGTCGTCGCAGATGTCAGGCGTCACTTGGAAGCTGCAGATCATGGAGGACAGCAAGTCGCTGGTGCTGGCGAAGTCCGATCAAATCGACTTCATCAATCCGGAAGGCACACCCATCGTCTATCTACTGGAACAAGCTGGCTGGACCCCCTTGCTTAACAACGACGATATCATAACGAACGCATCAGGCGGAGTTGATTCGCCGATCGAGCGTCTGGTGGCAATCGTCGGCATGGGCGCCAACGCGAACTTCGTTAACGCGCATCCCAACACCGTGCTGCGGTTCCTCTCGGTGGTCTGGCGCATTATGGACGAAATGAAAAATGACCCGTCGCTGTTCGATATCCAAGCGCCGTACCTGAACAGCGTCGCGGGCACAAATTTCGACGGCAAGGGCGTCGCTGAGGTCGTCAACTCGCTGGACCCGTTCGCCCCCTTCGAATACGGTAAGACCTTCTACGAAGACTCCAAGAGCGCCCGTCATTACCAAAACCTCTATACCGCCATCATCGATGACTACGTGGCGCACAACATCATTCCCAAAGGCGCGGTCTCGCCGGACCAGTTCATCTGGGGTGCCCCGATCTGGAGATTGGCAATGGAGTACAAGACCAAAACCGACGCGCTGATGGCCGGACTGCAAGGCAAGACGCTGGCGGCGGACAAGCAGGCGCAGTTGGACAAGGCGAAGCAGTTGTATGGCTGGTACGATTATCTCGACGCCTTCCGGCTCGCCACTGCCGCTGCGTCCTGAGCACAGCAAGCCGGGAATAGCGAGAACGGATCAGTTGCCGCAGGCCGGGTCCTGCAGCGCCCTCCAGTGCTGAATTCTGCACGTCGCTGGCGGTGGCCGGCGCTGCAGGTGGACCCGCTGGGTTTCGTCGGTGTGCTGCTGCTGATCGTAGTATGGCAACTGCTGACGTTTCTGGTGCCCGTGGCCGCACTGCCCACCCCTTGGGACGTCGTCGACAGAGTTGGCGCCGACTTCTGGGCTGCGCCCGAACTGTCGTTTTACGGCCTCGACACGGGCCTTGCGGGCAGTCTGGTTTATACCGCGACCAACGTGCTCATGGCGGTGCTCTCCGGCAGCGTGCTAGGCGTTGCAGGCGGGCTGCTGACCGGCCGCATCGGTTTGCTACGCCAGATCGTCGACCCGGTCATGATGACCGTCGGCACCATCCCGATCCTCGTGCTCGCGCCGTTCTTCCTCATCTGGTTCGGCGTCGGCCGCGCCAGCGCCCTGCTGCTCGTCGTGTTCTACGTCACCGTCATGCTCTACGTGTTTGCGCAACGGGCGACGTTCAACCTGTCGCCAATCTATGAGGACGCCGCCCGCACACTGGGCGCAAGCAAGGCCCAGATTCTTCGAAATGTGGTGCTGCCAGGGACGGTCCCGGAGATCCTGGCCGGTGTCCGCGTCGCGTTGGCGGGTGCCTGGGGCCTGGAAGCGATCACCGAACTGCTTGGCGCCCAGGCTGGCATGGGCAAGATGATCCAGGTCCTGGCCGGCGCGACCGACGTGCAGGGCATCTTCGCGACGCTGTTGACACTTGGCCTCGCCGCAATCGTTTGCGACGCTCTGGCTGCATGGCTGGTGGGGCTTGCCACGACCTGGCATAAGCCAACCCACCCGAACGCCTGAGAGGGCAAGCGGATGACCGGCACCATCATCGATGTGCGCGACTTGTCCCGTCATTTTCGCCGCGCCGATGGTCAGGCGGTCAGTGCCCTCGACAGCGTCACATTCAACATCCCGCGCGGCCAGTTCGTCTGCCTGCTCGGTCCATCCGGCTGCGGTAAGAGCACGCTGCTGCAGATCGTCTCCGGCCTGCTGCACCAGAGCAGCGGCGGCATCGAGGTTGACGGAAAGCCCGTCACCGGTCCCGGACCGGACCGCGGCGTGGTATTCCAGAAGGACAGCGTGTTTCCCTGGATGCGGGTGATCGACAACGTGGAATACGGCCTGAAATGCCGCGGCCGGCCACGCGACGAACGCGCCGCAACGGCAGCGCGGTACCTCGATCTGGTCGGCCTGGGCCATGTCGCCCGTGCCTGGCCGCGCGAACTGTCGGGCGGCATGCTGCGGCGAGTCGCCATCGCCACCGTGTTCGCCAATGGCGGCAGCGTTCTGCTACTGGATGAGCCGTTCGGGGCGCTGGACTATGTAACACGACATCAGTTGCATGATGTCCTGCTCAGCCTGTGGGCGGAGCCGGTGGACGGGCGGCTTCGCACCGTCATCTTCGTGACTCACGACGTGGACGAGGCACTGACGCTCGCCGACCGGATTCTGGTAATGCGCGCCGGGCACATCATCGACGACCTGGCCGTGCTCAGCCCCCGCCCGCGCACGTCGGACAGTCTGCTGGATCCGAATATGGTGCGGCACAAGCACACCCTGCTTACCCATCTCGGGCTGGAGCGGCGCCCCGGGGAGCAAACGGCATGATAGCCGCTGCGATCCGGATGCTGCACCGGCATGGCATTTCCCTGGCGGTCCTGTTCGCCATGGCGGTGGCCTGGCAGGCGCTGTCGATGATTTACCGAGCCGAGGCACTGCCCGGCGAGCCGATGGTGCCAGGCTGGCAGATCGTGTTCACCCGCACCCTGGTCTCGCTGTCGGATTACTGGCGCGGCGGGCTGGGGGTGAAGGCGGTGGCTGACGGCGCCGAGCGGAGTGCGTTTGGCGGCGTGCTGTCAATTCTGGATGCTTCGCTCGATACGATCGTCCGGCTCTATACCGGCCTTGCGATCGGCGCCCTGTTCGGCGGCTTGTGCGGACTGGCAGTGTCCTGGTCGAACTGGTCACGCCGGCTTGTCGCACTGCCGCTGCACCTGATCCGGACCTTGCCGCTGCTGGCCATGGTGCCGCTGTTCCAGTTGTGGTTCGGAACTTATTTCGTGGGGAAAATCATCTTCATCGCCTATGGCGTGGGTGTGATTTTCTTCGTAGGCGTCGCCAATGCTGTGCGCAATGTGCCGCAGATCTACATCGACAACGCCCTGGCACTCGGGGCGACGCGATGGCGGCTGTATCGCACGGTCATTCTGCCAGCGATCTTCCCCGAGTTGCGCTCGACGATCCTGCTCAGCCTCGGAACCGGCTGGGGCGCAACGCTTGGAGCAGAATATCTCGGGGCGCAGTCAGGGCTTGGCTATATCATCGTGTATTCGGAGCAGTTCGCTTACCTTGATCGCATGTTTCTCATAGCACTGGTGATCGTTGTGTACGCGTGCGTCAGCTACGCGGTGTTCAATCATATCGCGTTGAAAGCATTGGCGTGGATGCCCCGAGGCGGCACGGATGTTGTTGTGGGCTGAGGCGAGTCGCTGCGGTGCGCGTAAAGACTAAGGGAGGGAGGGTCCGAGGGGGCCACCCATACACGCAAGACGACCCCCATTGGGGTCAAACGCGCATCGCAGTGATGCCCGCTTCGATGCCCGGCACGTTGTCCCGCGGGGCCGCTGCGTCGGGCCGGTCGCAGCGCAGAAACTGGCCTCGTCCTGTGGCGAGGCTCGGCACGGGTTCGCCGCCCTCGACTACCACGTCGCCGCGCGACAGAACCACATCCGGCCAGGCGGAGACGGTCATCCCTTCATAAGGCGTATAGTCGGTTGCGTGGTGCAGCATCGACTGGCTGATGCGCACCTGACGATCGGTATTCCAGATGACCAGGTCGGCATCGGCGCCGATCGCGATCGACCCCTTGCGATTCGACAGCCCGTAGAGTCTGGCCGCATTGGTCGCGGTCAGCGCAACAAATTGCTGCAAGGTGATGCGGTTCTTCATCACGCCCTCGGACATCAGCAGCGGAAGCCTCGTTTCGACGCCGGGCACGCCGTTCGGGACCTTTGAGAACGGCGCGTCGCGGCCGTTCACGAATTTGCCGTGCGGTGACTTCATGCTGAACGGCGAATGGTCCGATGAAACGATCGAGAACGAGCCGTTCGCCAGTCCGGTCCACAGCACCTCCTGGGTCGCCTTGTCCCGCGGCGGCGGTGAACAGATGCAGCGCACACCCTCCCCATCCGGTAGATCGAGGTCGTCCGCAGTCAGAAACAGATATTGCGGGCAGGTTTCCGCATGGATCCGCAATCCGCGGGACTGGGCACGGCGGATTTCTTCGAGCGCCTCACGGCTCGATACGTGGACGATCAGAATCGGCACCTCGAGCAGTTCCGACAAGCTGATGGCGCGATGGGTTGCCTCGCCCTCGCCGACCGGCGGCCGCGACACCGCGTGGAATTTCGGCGCGGTGCGTCCGGAGTGCTCCAGCAGGTCGGTCAGCCAGGAGATGACGTCGGTGTTCTCGGCGTGGACCATGCTCATGGCCCGCTCGCGGCGCGCCAGGGACAGAATCTCGAGAATCTGCCGGTCATTCAATTTGAGTGGATCGTAGGTCATGTAGAGCTTGAACGAGGTATAGCCGTCGGCGATCAGCGCCGGCAGTTCCTGGTTCAGGACCGTGGGCGTCGGATCGGTGATGATCAGGTGGAACGCATAGTCCACGTAGGCCTTCCCATCGGACCGCGTATGGTACTCCTGCACCGCGGCCCGCAGACTTTGACCTTTTTCCTGATAGGCGAACGGAATGATGGTGGTGGTGCCGCCGCACGCAGCCGATCGCGTGCCACTGGTGAAATCGTCAGCCAGTTCGGCGTTATCGAACAGCGTCTGACTGAGGTGGATATGGGCGTCGATACCGCCCGGCAGCACCAGACGGCCGCGCGCGTTGATTTCGGTCTCGCCTTTCGGCAGTTCGTGACCCAGTGCCGCGATCCGGCCGCCTTTCACACCGATATCGCAGGAGAAGACGTCGGCCGCGGTTCCGACGCGTCCTTCCCGGATCACCAGATCATACGCCGCCGTCATTTCAGGCCTCCTTCAGCATTATACGTCGGATACTGGCACAAAGTCTGCTCCGATGCGCGGCTCCTGACTGCATGGAGAAAGACCTATTTTCCGCCGCCGCGGCGATCTCACCGCACGGCCAGCAGGCCCTTACCGGCTCGCATGACAAAACAGCACGGCTGTCGGACCTCGCCTCTCATTGAAAACTCCGTCGCATTTACCCCGCGTGGGCGAAGCGCGCCAAAGCGTCTCTTTGTCAGCGTGCTGCGTGACCTGACCACAGCCTTGGTTCCGTATCGAGCCGACCCAGGCGGGCAAGCCAACGCGCAGAAAATGAAAAATCCGCTCAGTCCGTTTTGGGACCGGGCCATATTCGCCACAACGCCCTACACGCTCGCTGACCTCCGGCAGGCGCTACCGACGCGCGGCGCTACCGATAAAGTGGACTATCCGGCTCCGCGGGCGTGGCTCCCCGATCACCCCGATGCCACGGTCGCCGTGCAGAGCAACAAACTCTTCAGAGAACTCGCCGTCTGGGCGCGCCAGGGGGTAACGCCGTACCGAGACGCCGGGCTGCGCGACGAATTTCGCCGGGCGGCGGAGGACGAAGCCTGTCGCCTCTGCCGCGGTTTGCTCAGCGACAGCCGAGCGGCGGAACAAGCTGTCCAGCGGACGGCTCAGTCCGTGTCAAGTTGGACATGGGAGCGATACCACCCCCCCTCGGCTTCCGCACCGCTCGCAGAAATCGAAGTCCGTAGTCGCCAGGCGGCGGCGGGCAAAACGACGGCCGCAGGCCGCCGCTCAGCGACCGAAGCATCGATCCTGGCGGCAGCTGCGGCTCTGACCAAGGACAGCTCCGCGCTGCCCACCCAGGCGGCGTTGGCGGCGGCCACAGGCAGACCCGAACGCACGACCCGACGCTACTGGCCGCTCCTGGCCCGCCTCACGTCCAACACCGCCGCCGAAGCGAGCCACCCATCGGCACCGGCCATACGGTCCCCCTGTAGATAAAAAGCACGCCAACGTCCTAAGACACTTGGACAGGCCCAGTCCGCATGATGAAAAGGGTCCGTATTTATGATCCTAAGTTCCACGAGATTTTACCATAACTTGTCATAGAAATTTGCCCCTAGGATATGACTTGACCAAGCTAACCATGCCAATAGGTAAAGATATGCTACATTTTGCCACTCGTCACTGCTTTGAGACCATGCAACCCATGCCAACGTGCATCGCGCCAATACCAAAGCATGTACATTCCTGATGCATCTTCTCGACGGCACTCTTTTGCGCGTTAACCTGGAGCTTGAGGCGTCCCTCGATGAAGCGGGTCAAGCTCGTCATGACCCGGTGGCCGGCCTTTTTGATGGGTGCGGAAATGCCCGTTGCAGGCTCCCAGCCTAGGCCGGAGGGCGACAGGGAAGCATTTGGTTGCAGAAGGGTTGGAGAGGATTTAAACCGAGCTTCCCTCTTGTTGATACTATCAAACCGGCGGAAATCCCGGCGGAATGGTTATGGAACTGTCCGAGCCGTGGCCATGTAATCACGCTTTGGTGATTTGTACCAGGGAACCGAATCGGCTTTTGTTTGGCCATGTATATCGAAGCCGTCCCGAACCGGAATTCGCCTCCTGCCATCCTCCTGCGCGAGACTTACCGCCAGAACGGCAAGTTTTGTAAGCGCACCCTCTGCAACCTCTCCAACTGGCCCACTGCCCATGTCGAAGGCCTGCGCGGTGTGCTCAAAGGGGGCACTGTCATCCCCGCCGGGCGCGATGCTTTCACCGTCATCCGCAGCCTGCTACACGGCCACGTCGCAGCGGCCGTCGCGACCGCCCGCAAGATCGGCCTCGAGGGCATCCTCGGCGCCGACGGCAATCGATGCCGCGACCTTGTCCTGGCGATGCTCATCAGCCGCATCCTCGATCCGGTCTCGAAGCTGGCCACGGCACGGGCACTCTCGCCCGCCACCGCGTCCACCAGCCTCGGCGAAGCGCTCGGTCTCGGCGATGTCGATGACGATGAACTCTACGCCGCACTCGACTGGCTGCTGGTGCGCCAGCCTGCCATCGAAGCCATCCTGGCCAAACGCTATCTGACCAATGGCATGCTGGTGCTCTACGACGTCTCGTCGAGCTACATGGAGGGCCGATGCTGTCCGCTGGCCAAGCGTGGCTACAGCCGTGATGGCCGCAGAGGTACACTGCAAATCGTCTACGGCCTGCTCTGCGCCTCCGACGGATGTCCGGTCGCAATCGAGGTGTTCGACGGCAACACCGCCGATCCGAAAACCCTGGCGCCACAGATCGAGAAGCTGAAGCAGCGCTTTCACCTCGATCGTGTCGTGCTGGTCGGCGACCGCGGCATGATTACCGAGGCGCGCATCACCGAAGACCTTAAAGCGGCAGGCCTGGACTGGATCACCGCGTTGCGCGCTCCGGCGATCAAGGAACTGCTGAACAGCGGGGCGTTGCAACTCACGCTGTTCGACCGGCGCGATATCGCCTCCATCACCTCGCCCGACTTTCCCGGCGAACGGCTGATCGTCTGCCGCAATCCCGACCTCGCCACCGAACGCAGCCGCAAGCGCGAAGACTTGCTGGCGGCGACGGAGAACGACCTTGCGCGCATCAAGACTGCGGTCGAACGGAAGCGAAATCCGCTGCGCGGGACGGCCGAGATCGCGCTGAAGGTCGGCGAGGTGCTGAACACGCACAAGATGAAAAAGCATTTCGATCTGGAGATCACCGACGCCGGCCTCAGCTTCGCCCGAAAGACCGACGCGATCGCCGCCGAGGCTGCCACCGACGGCATCTACGTCGTGCGCACCAGTCTGGCTGAGGACACGCTCGGCGACGCGGAGACGGTGCGCAGCTACAAATCCTTGAGCCTGGTGGAGCGGGGCTTTCGCTGCATCAAGACCGTCGATCTGCACGTCCGACCGGTGTACCACCGACTGGAGGATCGGGTCCGGGCGCACGTGTTTCTCTGCACGCTGGCCTATTATCTCGAATGGCATATGCGCCAGAAGCTGGCGCCGATGCTGTTCGACGACACGGACAAAGAGGCAGCCGAAGCGCAGCGTCGGAGCGTGGTGGCACAGGCGCAGCGTTCGAAGGCCGCGATGAAGAAGCAGACCACCGGGCTGACCGAAGATGGCCTGCCAGTGCATAGCTTCCACTCGCTGCTGGCCGATCTGGCAACGCTGGCGCGCAACACCATCACCACCGCGATCACGCCGCACTATCCGCTCACCGTGCTGACCCGGCCAACCCCGGTTCAGCAGAAGGCGTTCGACCTCCTGGGTATCAAACGGGCCCAGTAGCGGAGGGGTAATTCGATGAATTACGAATGTATTTCAGTCCCTTACGTTCAGCAAAACAGCAAAAGAGGGAAACTCGGTTTAAAGGGTGAGGCGCGATAAGTTACACAATGGCGCCGTCTATCATTACCTAACCTCGAGCGCCGACAGCAAGGAGGAAGACCCGATGGCAAGGCCAGGAAATGATCCCCAGGCTCTACAGAGTGTTGCCGGCTCGGTTCTCGAAAAGCTCAAGCGTTTTCGCAGCGACGTTCGTAACCTTAGTGTCTATTTGCCCGGTTCGGGCTCAACAGTAACAGTGCTAGACTGCCCTTTAAACTCCGCCAATTTGGCCGTGTAGTCAGCACTGCAAGCTGCTGGACTGCGCGTATATTCGGCTGCGAGAGGACCATCACCAAACTCGATCTTTGTGGCACGGCCCTCCTTGTCAGTGAAGATATGGACGGGATTAAGGCCATTGTTGATGGCGACCTGATGCGCCATGTTCTGTGTCGGGACGCAGGTTATAGGGCCATTGCTATTATCGTTTGAATTGACCGAACGCCAATCGACCGAATACCACGTTCCGGACAGGTCGGGCGATTGTGCCGCCGAGACCCGCGGGTGCGATTCGGCGGGGCTATCGGTTCCCCGAGCTGTAGGCAACCCCGTTTCTGGTGGCGCCTTTGCCCGTCGTGCATCTTGCTCTAGCCTGCGCGCGTCATCGTTACTGAGCAAGGCAGTCGGAAGTAGGCCCCGCGAACGCTGCCAAGAAACTATTGCTGATCGGCTTGCCGCTCCATATACCCCATCCACTTTTTCGGATGGCGGCAGAAACCCCAAGGACTGAAGGTCACCTTGCAATGTGAGGTGCTCATCGAGGGGTCGGCTGGCCTCTTCGCGCGCGGCACCGGCCAGGCGTGCCAACCAATCGACGTGTTGCTGCTCGTATTTCTGCTGCAGACAGGCGGCGAGTGCAGCAGAATCGGAAGGTAAGGCGCCGGTCGTGGTAATCCCGCATTGTTGGGCGACCCGGTTCTGGAAATCAAGGTCTTCCCGCTTCAAGGCCGGCCACCCGGCCGGCCCCACCTGCTGGCGCAGGGCATAATATGACTGCACAAACTCCAGGTCCGTCCTCGAAAGATCGGACCTAGCACAGATGAAGTGCGCCAGCGGTGTCGTGACCTTGTCACAGTCGAAACTCGGACCGATTGCCCAGCAGGGGATGCTGGTTGCCGCCAAGAGAAGCGTGGCGATCCGTCCGACTTGGGACAACATGGGCATGCGTGCAAACGCGCCACAGGCCGCCATGCGAGAATTCATGTTTGGACTCCCCATAATAGGACGTCCCAGGGGGAGCGGCAATCAGCTTAATAGGCGAGCCACAGTTGAATCTCAAGGTCATTGACCAAGTCAACGAACCGCCGCATGAAGCGACCGTATTACTGGCGGTCTTTCCGGATTTTCCTTCAACTCCTGCAATACCAATCCCACCATGTTCAGGACAATCGCCGGGGGTCGTCCCCCACTAATTTCACCAAGCGCGACATCCGCGGCTACGGCGGGTAAGTTCTCTTCACGATAAGCCTCGGCCCGAAAAAGAGAATATGCCGCCCTGCTTCCCCGGAAGCGGTTATGCGTGCAACCGTCTCAAACAAACCCCGCGCCCCGCCTGACTTAGCTTCAACCATGGCAGACCAGGCCCAAGTCGGATCACCGCCGATTTCCAGAACAGCGAGGTGCGGTGAAGCGTGACAGGCGGTGGAAAGCGTCCATTGCTCGGCTCCATGACCCTTGCGGACCCTGGAAGAGCTGGCGGCGCGGTGTCCACTATCCGTGGCTGCGGCCCCCTGGTCGGGTCACCATATTGCGCTCGTCGCTGATCTGGCAGTCGCCCTCCGACTGGTCGAAGATGCGTTGTCCAAGCTCGCCGAGCAGCTGCGGGCTCTGAAAGAGGAGAACCGCGGCCAAGCTCAAGCCCAACAAGCTGCGATCCCAAGAGCGGTTTGTCATGATCTTTACAGGATCCAACGCGCCCCCAAAACGCGTTTACAAAACGATGCGACCGTTTGCAAAGGTGGCCGGGGGAAAGCCGGCCTCGCAGGCCGGTTTCAGCCACACATACCGATGGAACGGACGGTGGGTGTCGATGACGGCTAGGGCCGCCGCGCGTTTGCTGCTTACTGTACGGCCCGGTCTGCCGCATTGTGCAGGCAGTTGCGCAAGGCGAGTCCTTCGGCTTCATCGGGCGACATCGTGGCGGGCGCTTCCACCGCGAATTCCGCCACCTCGCCGCTGATATTCATGAACCGGATCATGAACTCGAGCCCCTGCCGTTTGGTATAGCCTTGTTGCAGCCCCCTGTATCGCTGCACTGCAAAGCCTACTCTCCCTCCAACTTGCTCCAGGCATTCCCCAGCGTCTTGATTGAACAGCATGAGAGCGGGGCCCTCGACGATGTGGGCTTTTGTGCGTTCATCCGCCATCATTCGGGGCGAAATCGTTGACTGTTGGCACAGCCGAAGAGGCAGACCAAGCTGAGGGTCGCGAGGGTGCTCCGGGCTGGTCCATTGGAGTTTGGGGCGCCCATGAAAACGAATCCCAAAAGTATGGCGAATCCCGGACAAAGCCCTGACCCGGATGTTACGAAAAGTCGCCCGCCAGCAGTTG
>CAVYXX010000163.1:0-8204 GCA_963772355.1 uncultured Alphaproteobacteria bacterium
TCTCGCGCTAATAGCGCTGCCACCCCACAAGCGTTTAGAGCCCGTTATAGCGCTCAAGCATTTTCGCCGCATCTTCCGGCGTATGGAGATCGTTGGGTATCAATACCCACTTCGGATAGTCCCGCTTGCCATTCAAATAGCCTTGCACAACATCGAATATGTAGCTGCCGATCTCGGACTTGACCTCGACTGACGCATTTGCTTCGCCTGCCAGCATGGCGCGATAAATGCCTGGAACGCCATCTGACCGAGACCATCAGCACATCTTTGCCGGGATGCAGACCAGCCGACTTCATCGCCTCAATCGCGCCCAACATCATATCGTCGTTGTGCGCCCAAACCGCGCAAACATCCTTCAGCCCGTTGGTGGACTTAATAAAATCCGTCATCACCCGCCGGCCGCCTTCGCGAGTGAAATCGCCGCTTTCCGAGCGAACAACCCGCATGCCGGGGAACTGTGAGATGACCGCCGCGAAGCCCGTCTTCCGCCCAATTGCCGGGGCTGAGCCGACAGAGCCCTGCAGTTCAACGATAGCACAATGGCCACGGCTTGCCTGAGCCAGCCAGGAGGCGGCAAGTCGGCCCTCCAGATTGGTGTCATTACCGATCCGCGCGACAAAGAGCGAGGGCTCGGCGTCAACCGAGCGATCGGCGATAAACACAGGGATCTTCGCGGCCTGCGCCTCTTTTAATACCGGCGTCCATCCTGACACGACAACCGGGGCAATGACGATCGCATCGACCCGCTCCGCGATGAAGCGCCGCACCGCGGCGAACTGCCGATCCACGCTCCCCTGCGCATCGTCAAAATGGAGATCGATACCTCGGGTCTTGGCCACTGACTGCATGCTCGCTGAAAACGAGGTGCGCCAATCGCTCTCAGCCCCGATCTGCGAAAACCCTATTGTCTCAGCAGACGCCGCCGACACGGTCAGTAACGCCGCGGCCATGAAACTCAAAATGCGAACCATGCCTAAAGTCCTGTTTTTGCCGAGCGGGGAAGCACTTGCCGCCGGGTGGTCGTGACATCCTGGCCGTCAGACCTGGTCGGTCCTCCAGCCGCGTTGCCTCTCAACTTAGCCGCCAAAAATTAGCAACTTGTTAATTACGGTCCTTTAGTTTTGCCGTGTTCGCCATTTCTGGCCTAGCGTCGATCAGGGAGTTGGTACGATCGCTGCGGTTGAAAACCTGGCATCGGATTGCGTTGAGGCGTCACATTCCCGGTGGTGGCGCCCGATCCACGCCGCATACATCGGCATGGTTCGGGTTCGACCCCAACCCATTGCCCTAAGCACACCGAACGCCGGCATGGTGCGGGTGATCACGCTGCTTGCCGCGCTAGCAGCAACGACAATCGCGGCGATCGTACCGGTCTCATGTTTCCTCGCCGCAGAGGCGCGCCTGCGTGGCGAGGTTGAGATCAGAGCGCAGCACTACGCGAACGATGTTGCGGACGAAGCGCGACAAAATCCCGCTCTCTGGAATGCGCTTGCAGACAGTTCGATAGGGGAAGCACTGGACAATCTGGAGATCGGACGTCGACTGGATGCGGACGATCCGAGCGCTGTTCCCGAACGGTGGCGCGTGTTCTCTGGCGCCGAGAAAATCCTGATCGAAGCTGCCACCTCCGTTGCGCCAGCCGAGCCGGTACTGATTGCCCGCCTGGCGGTGTTGGATGGTGCTGCCCGTCTCGGCGAGGTGGATGTTGCCCGCTCGCTGCGTCCGGCATTGACTGCGGCCGCGTTTGTGGCCTGCGGGTCTAGTGGCTTTGGCCTGCTGATGTTTCTGCTGCTGCGCGTCGTGCCGCTGCGAATGTTGGCCGCGGCAATCGAACACGCCACGTTCCTGTCGGCGCACGACCTGCTGACGGGCCTGCCGAACCGCCGCTTGTTCCACGAGCGGCTCGAGCAGGCCCTTGCTCACGCACGACGCGAAGCCGGCCGAATCGCGGTATTCTATATGGACCTCGATCACTTCAAGACCATCAATGATGTGCTCGGGCATCCGGCCGGCGACGCGACATTGCGAACTGTGGCGGAGAGGCTGCGCAAGTGCCTGCGTGCCGGAGATACGCTGGCGCGCCTTGGGGGCGACGAGTTCGCCGTGATCCAGCACAGCCTCATTGACGCGGAGGATGCGGACGCGCTCGGCAAACGCATGCTCGCTGCCGTCGAGCCGCCGATCGACCTCAACGGACAATTTCAGCATGTCGGGATCAGTATTGGCGTTACTTTGTCGGAGGTCGGTGCGCCAAACCTGCCCGACGAACTGATCAAGCAGGCTGACATAGCGCTTTATCAGGCAAAGGAGCATGGACGTTCGCGGGTCCGCTTTTTTTCTGAAGACATGAATGTGAAGCTCCGAGAGCATCACACCTTGGAAATTGATCTTCGCGCTGCGATCAGTGAACAGAGGCTGATCCTGCAGTACCAGCCGCAGGTTGATCTTCTGACGGGCAAAGTGCTTGGCGCGGAGGCCTTGGTGCGCTGGAACCGGCCCGATCACGGTACAGTGCCACCCGATCGGTTCATCGGCTTGGCCGAAGACACCGGCCTTATTGTGCCGATTGGCTTGTGGGTGCTTCGCACAGCCTGTCTCCGCGCGACCACCTGGCCAGAGCATATCGGGATCGCTGTGAACGTTTCGCCGGTGCAGCTACGCCAGGTTGGATTTTGTCAAGCTGTGGCCGACGTGATTCAGGAGACCGGCATCACACCATCACGCCTCGAGCTCGAAATTACTGAGGGTGTCCTGATGCGAGATACCAGGGAAACCTTGGCCATCCTGCAGCGCTTGCGCAATTTGGGCACGAAATTGGCGATGGACGATTTCGGCACAGGATATTCCAGCCTTGGCTATCTGCAGAAGTTTCGTTTCGATAAGATCAAAATCGACCGTAGCTTCATCTCCCGACTGGGCCAGGATCCCAACGCGGAGGCGATCGTACGCGCGGTCGTCGGCATGACCGAAGCCCTGGGCATTCGCGCCAATGCAGAGGGTGTGGAAACGAATGCTCAGGCCGCCGTGCTGCGCGCACTGGGTTGCTCCGAAGCCCAAGGTTATCTCTATAGCCGCCCGATATCGGGCGAGGCCTTCGACGACGTGGCGAGCACAGCCAGCTTGGGAGTCGTGGAGCGGAGCCTGCTTAACCAGATGACACCTCAAGTGGCCGGTGCGACGACGTGAAACTAGTGGTTCAGATCCGAGGGGTAGTGCCGTCCGTTTTGAACCACTCTCATGTTCGCCATTTCAAGCAGTCGGCGCGACAATTCCTTGCTCGTCCGTCAAGCCGTTCAGCGTGTCCGCCACTGGGCAAGGCAGGAGGCACGAGCATCGAAACGACGGTTGATCATGCTCTGATACGCGGGTTGGTTACCGCCTGACCGGATGCGTCGCGGAGCTTCCTCTGTCTAGGAGCCAGCATCGGATGAGATCCGACTGATAGTGGTTACGAGGGTTCTCCTGGCCGTGACCGTGCCCCCAGCCTTGCTCAGTTTGGGATGTGTTAATGCGGTCGCGTCCTCCCTGTGGCTGTTCCGCCCATGGCGGTCTCGGCGAGCGGGTCAGCCGTTTGCCCGATGTACCAATTGAGCAATTGCCCAGACGAATCCCGACAGTTCACGTGCAATCGCGGCGGTCACCACGGTCGGCAGCTTCCCAGCTTGGGCGAGCCTGCGATAGCGACGACACAGCCGTTCCTGAGCCTTCCAGGCCGTATCGCGGATTGCCTTCGGTAGCTCCTCTTGGCGCAACAGCATCTCTCGGCTGATCCGGGCTGGAAATCGATAACTCAGGCGGCCTCGATTAGCATACTCCGTGCGGCACTGTTGCCGGCCTTGGTGATCCCGCCCTGGCGTCGCGTTCCGCCGCTGGAATGCTCCGATGGCACCAGGCCCAGATACGACATCAGCTGGCGCGGATTAGCGAAGCGGGTGATGTCACCGAGTTCCGCGATCAACGTCGCCGCCACCACCAAGGCCATCCCGCGTAACGCCTGCAGCGCGCACACCACCGGTGCCAGCGACCAGTCCGCCAGCGCCACTTCGATATGCGCCTCCAGGCGATCGCGCCGCGCTGTCGCCGCCTCGACGGCAGCGATACAATCCTCCAGCACAATGTGGTGCAGCGGTTGTTCAAAGCGCAATCCAGCCAGCCAGCGACGGTGCATCAGCGTCCACCCCGGTCGGTGGTAGTGATGGCCATGACGCAGCAGGAAACCGGATAGCTGCTGACGCGCCTGGCGCAGGGTGCGCACCGCGGCCAGACGGGCACGCACAAGATCGCGGATCGCCTCATGCGTTTGATCTGGAACCCAGACCGTCGTGAGCTCACCCGCTCGGTGCAGCTTGGCGAGATTGATCGCGTCCCGCCGGTCAGTCTTGATCCGGTCGCCGGGTCTGCGCGGGATCAGCGATGGCGCAACGACCACACATTCGTGTCCAGCCACCGTCAATTGCCGTTGGATCCCGTAGCCACAGGGTCCGGCCTCGTAACAGAACCGCAGATCGCTACCACTACGAGCCAATCTCGCCGCCGCCCCTTTCAGGGCAGCAGGCGTATTCGCAATCTGGCCGTATTGGCGCACGTCGCCCCGTTTGCCCGCCTCGGCCAGTGCGACTGCGATCGTATCTTTGTGCACGTCCAGACCGACGTAGATGATAGGCTTGTCCATGACCCGTCTCCTATGCATGAGGCTCGGCGCGGACCATCCAGCGCAACCCTCGAAAGCCTGCATACTGTGAGACGGGTCGCCCCCTATCTCAGGCGAACATGTGGTCTAGCCTCTGATTTTGTGGGCCAATTCACCCGACCGCATGGGATGCTTCTGTCGGAATCGGACCACTGGTCCAAGCTTCGAGCCCTTGCTGGACCTCGCATTCAACCTCTCGGCCATTCCTCTAGTCGGGCTTCGCTGATCAACAGGATGGCAAGCATGACGATCTCGAAAAGACAAGATCGGCCATGGTCATGACGCAGTATCCCGATTATTGTCACGACCCTCGAGGAACGAGATGAATGGACGCATTGCCTCACCTGAAATGCTCCCCAGTGTCGGTCTGTTGCCTCACGTAATTTGCTCCCCGCCGGGGTTCGGCGGGGGCGAGCATGAGGCGGATCAGCATGGCGACACGGGATGAGTTGGTGGCGGTGGTGGCGGAGCGGTACGCCCGGTCCGCTCGCAAAGATCGCAGCCGCATTTTGGACGAGTTCACAGCGGTGAGCGGTCTGCATCGCAAGCATGCGATGCGTCTGCTTCGGATGCGCAGTGAGCCCTCCGGCCCTCGTCGGAGACGTAGGGTTTATGACGACGCCGTGCGCGAGGCGCTGATCTTGGTTTGGGAGGCGTCGGACCGGGTATGCGGCAAGCGGTTGCGACCGTTGATACCTATCCTCGTTGAAGTCAATGGAGCGGCACGGTCATCTCAAACTCGCGCCGGAGGTGGGAAGCGGTCTGCTGGCAATGAGCGCGGCGACCATCGACCGATCGTTGTGCAAGGTGAAGGAGCAAGCAACAGGAGGAGCGCGTCGACGATCGGCATCCTCGACCGGGGTCCGGCGCAGCGTGCCGGTTCGAACATTTGATGGCTGGGATGATCCGGCACCTGGGTTCATGGAGGCCGACCTGGTCGCGCATAGCGGGCCGACGGCAGAAGGCAGTTTCGTGCAGACGCTGACATTGACCGACATTGCGAGCGGCTGGACGGAGTGTGCACCGTTATTGGTCCGGGAGCAGACGGTGTTGATCGCGGTGTTGAGCGAGGTCCGCAAGCGGATGCCGTTTCCTCTGCTCGGGTTTGATACGGACAACGATAGCGTGTTCATGAATGAGACCGTCCAGTCCTATTGCAAGGAAGCCGGTGTGGAGTTCACACGCTGTCGGCCGTATCGCAAGAACGATCAAGCATGGGTGGAGCAGAAGAACGGCGCAGTTGTGCGTCGCATTGTGGGCTACCGACGCTACGTGGGCCTGGAGGCGGCAGCGGCGTTGGGTCGACTGTATATGTCGGTTCGTTTATTTGTGAATTTCTTTCAGCCGTCTTTTAAGCTGGCCAGTAAGAAACGTGATGGAGCGAGGGTCACGAAGCGCTACTACCCACCAGCGACGCCGTATCAGCGGCTGCTGGCCGATCCGCGTACGAGCGAGACGGTACGAGCTCGTCCCAGTGCTCTACAGGCAACTCTGGATCCGGTGCGGCTGTTGAGTGAGATCCGCCTTGCCCAGAAGCAGCTCGTCGAGATTGCCGATCGGCCGGTAACTGGCGAAATGGTGTCGGTGAGTGCGCCAACGCTAGAGCAGTTCCTGGAAGGCCTTCGAACGTCGTGGCACGAGGGTGAGGTACGTCCGACGAGTAAGCCGAAAGAAAAGGGCCGCAAATATTTGCGGACTTGCCCTGATCCGTTCCTGTCGGTGACGGCGCAAATACGTGAGTGGTTCGAGGTCGAGCCATGGCGGACGTCGCGAGAACTGCTCGAGCGGCTTCAGCGGGAGCAGCCAGATATCTACCCGGACAAACTGCTGCGAACGCTACAGCGCCGTGTCAAAGTGTGGCGGCGGGAAAATGCACATCAACTGGTGTTCGGCGGCAGTGCTCCGGGCTATCACGCTGCACAGTCCCCGCTTCAATCCGTTCCGTAACGCTGAACAGTCATTCCCATTATGGTCGTAAACGACAGGCGCTCGTCTTGGTTAACAGTTAAGCCGGTTGGTGTGGGTGACGCTCCCAGCACGCGCTTTGATCGGCCGGAGGCGAGGGCGCTGCCACGAGTGAGCACAACTGAAGAACCGTGGATTGTGATAACGCAAGCGCGTACAAAACTCACGGCACACAACTACAGCCAAGGTAATACTTATTTTATTTTAAAATAACAGAGATCGACTGCGCCGTAGCTTGAGCTCCGGTCGGACACGCAGTGGCCCGCGGTCGAGGACTTGCCCACAAGTCGCAACTTTCCCGTGCGGCGCAACATGGAACAGAGCATGAAAACTGTTACCAACGTGCCCGGTCTGAGAAGTAACCAACGTACGGTTGCAACCCCCGAACCCCCGGGATATTTGAGGCCCGCTGATGACAAGTTTACGATTGCCTCGCGGCACAGGCGGGGACGCCAATGACCGCGCCCGGTGATGCGACCCGGCACCGGTTGGCGCCGGGTCGTTTGCTTCCGTAAGGCAAGCCTGATCACACCGCATTCAGCCGCGACTTCCGAACGCCACTACAACGGGAGGTGATGGCAACGCCCCTCCCCAAGCGCGGGTAATACCAAGTCGCGATGACCTCGACTCTCTGGGGTTTTCAAGGCCCGGTTATTTCAATTCGCTGTCCGGGTATGCGAATCGGATGACGGAGATATTGGATGGGCGCTGCGCTGGGTCTCACACGAAGGGACCATACCAGTGGGGAACTGCGGGCGCTGTCGAGCAAATGTCCAGACAGTGCGCAGGTTCGTCGACGGCTGGCTCTGGCGCTGGTGATCGACGGCCGTCCGCGCGGCGAGGCGGCGGCACTGGCCGGCATGGACCGCCAAACCCTGTGCGACTGGGTGCATCGCTACAACGCATCCGGCGTCGAAGGCCTCAAATCCCGCTGCCCGCCCGGACGGGTGCCCGCGTTGACCGAGCAGCAGAGGGCCGAGTTGCGCGAATTGGTCGTCAAAGGACCCGATCCAGCAACCGACAAAGTCGTTCGCTGGCGCTGCGTGATCTGCGGAGCGTCGTGGCGCCAGCGGTTTTCCGGCAACGGTGGCACGTGCACACCATCAGCAAGTGGCTTAATCAGTGCCGCCGTACGACCTGCAACCGCGGCCCGTGCATCCCAAGAAGGATCCTGAAGCCGAGGTGACGTTTAAGAGGAACTTTGCCAGCCTGGCCAAGGCGGCGCTGCTCGAGCACCACGGCGGCTACGCCGGTACGCTGGAGATCTGGTTCCAGGACGAGGCCAGGGTCGGTCAACAAGGAACTCACGCCTACATCTGGGCCCCGGTCGGCGCGCGGCCGTTGATGGGCGCTAATCGGGATGATTCTGCCTACCTGTTTGGCGCCATCTGTCCAGATCGCGGGGTCGGCGCGGCGCCGCCATGATCACGCCTCACGCCAATACCGAGGCAATGAACCTGCATCTGGGGGAAGTCAGCACGCAGGTTACCGCCGGCGCTCAGGCTCTGCTGGTTTGCGATGGCGCTGGTTGGCATCAGCGCGGTCGGCA
>CAVYXX010000164.1:0-17340 GCA_963772355.1 uncultured Alphaproteobacteria bacterium
AACCACCGCATGCGGAGCAGATGGGGATTGCCCAAGCTTTTCCCATAAGCGTGCAGATAGTACCGCACTGACCGATCGCAGGGAGTAAGGCCACGGCGAGCACTGGAGCATGCGTGGCAACGTCGCCCCAGGGTGATCAAGTCGCGTTACCCAACTGGTTCCCCGTTCTACGCGGCAGCAAGAAATCTTTGCGCCCCGAGAGACGCCGTTGCGTATTCGGCCCTGGTTCAGGCCAATCATCCTCTAGGGAGGCGGAGTTCACCAATCCCCTGCTCCCGATCCTTCGATGTACCAGGCGGTCATCAGGCCCCCTGTCTGGAGCCGTCAAGCAAAGGCGCCTTCGACACGTCGCCGACGAACATGTAGCCAGTCCGGAACTCGGTTTTGATGAGATTATCGGCCAATAGGCCGCGCAACGATGTCAGCTTCTTTCGCAACCGGGTGACGACAACGTCAATCGCACGATCTGACGCCGGGCGATCCCTATCGTAGAAATCTCCGCGATCTCCGCACGTCTACAGACGGTCCACGGCCGGGAGACGAAATGTAGCAGAAGGTGATTTTCCGCGGTGGTTAATTGGATACTCGCGCCGTTCGCACTGAGTATATTCTGCCGCGGCTGGAATATCATCCCCTCGACTTCGAAAGTATCCGCTTGCGGCACCTTTCGACTTGTCTGGGCACCGATTATTCGCATGATCTTCTGGATTACAGCGTTGAGGACGATGATATCGACCGGGGCGGGAAGGCATTCAGCCGCGCCGGCGATCCGGTAATCCTGCTCGTGCTGATCCCTTTCATCTCGAATCACAACGATAGACACGTCGCTGCGTTGGCGGATCTTCCGGATCGCGACCGTGCCACCTGAAGTAGCGTTTCGAAGGTCGAGAACAATAACGTCCGGTCGCCTCTCGCGAATGAGGGCGAAAAACTGACTTTCGATCTCCGTTTGCCGCCTCACCTCGCGCTTTCCGCTAGGTTCCTCGTCAGGTATTGAGAAATCCTCCCGCGCAATGACGATTGTAGAGGCTCCAGGCATTAGCTGAACTCCTGACCAGTCTGGATAACTCAAAGTACGTTTGTTGATCTAAATTTGACTATTCTGCATCCCGGGACAAGGAAATTGAGACGAACCTTACTATCAACATCCAAACAAGGCTGATCAGCACAAGATACACCGGACGCGAAAAAGTTCTAGATCCCCGGTCACGTCTGGCCAAGCCGATCGGCGCGAATGGCTGGGGAGCATGCAAGCTGCAACGCGAGACGCTGCCGAATGCTACCGTCGTGCTGGATTGGTGGCACGCCGCGGTACGCTTCGAACACGCGCTACAGGCCGCTCGCGGCCTTGGCGCGGCCGACGCACACGTAGCTGCCGAGGCGGTTCGCGGACTGGACCGTGCGAAGTGGCGCTTGTGGCACGGGCGTTGGCCGGGATGCCGGCGCAAACTCGCGGCGCTACGCCGCTGGGCGCGGCGTACATCCATACGCGGCATGATTGGCATCGGGCGCCTGGAACATCACCTCGGCGAGCTGCTGGCCTATCTCGAGAGAAACCAGGGCGCGCTGGTCCACTACGCCGCCCGGCGCCGGAATGGCGAACCGATCTCGACCGCGTTCATGGAGAGTGCGGTCAACGAGATCATCGCCAAACGCATGAACAAGAGGCAGCAGATGCGCTGGAACAGAGCGACGGTGCAGCCCTTCCTCGACGTGCGAACAGCGGTGCTGAACGATACGCTCGAGGAGGTTCTGTTGCAAAGCTTGAGCGTGGGTCGCGGGTCATCCTCGAGAGAATGAGATGACGTCTCAGGCGGCCACCTGGAACAGTCCAGCGATGAATGCCGCCTGAGCCCTTATGTCGTTGCCGCCGATGTTCCGAACCTGCCCTTTCCTGATCATCGCCATCGCCTCGTAGCCTGCCAGCGTTCGTCGGGCCGTCCAAAAGCCACCAAAGCCAAGTCCGGGGCCGGTTAATCGTTTTACCCGCCGGTGATCTTGCTCAACAATGTTGTTCAAGTATTTCACCTGCCGCAGCCGTGATCGGCGCCAGAGCTCACCGTCCTTTTTCATCTCCGCGGCGGCCTTCGGATAGGCCGCGTTCTTGTCCACGGTGATAGTGCGCGGGTTCACCGTATGAGGCTGCGCCAAGGCCTTGCGGAAGAACCGTTTCGCCGCATCAGCGTTACGCTTGGCCGACAGCAGGAAGTCGATCGTCTGGCCGCAGCTGTCGACGGCTCGATACAAATACATCCACCGTCCCTTGACCTTTACGTAGGTCTCATCCACCCGCCAGGAGCCGTTACTCACCCGCAGGTGGGGGCGGATCCGCTTCTCCAGTTCGGCCGCATAGGCCTGGATCCAGCGGGAGATGGTGGTGTGGTCCACCTCTACGCCGCGGTCCAGCAGCATGAGCTCGAGATCGCGGTAGCTGATCGGGAACATCAGATACCACCGGACCGCCCACAGGATCACCTCGGCAGTGAACTGCCGCCCTTTGAAGGGCCGATCCTGGCGTACCTGGATCGCTTGTCGACGTCGTGTCATCCCACCGCGTTTACCCGACCAGGTCGGCGGCGCAAAGCTGCAACAGAACCAGCGTTCTTACATCAAGAGACGCTGTTCCAGCTGATAAGGCAGTTCTGACCGACGTGGTGACAAACATGGCAGACGGCACTAGCCGGTATGCGTCCATATGGAAAAACATCAAGGTAACGAACCAGTCCACGGCTGGAAAGTCACAAAATTCGCTGCCGGCGCGGCCGTTGCCCGCGGAACAATTGCCGCTGAGATGGAGAGCGCGACTGTCCTAGCCTGGGCGCTAAAAGGGGTTCGGTCCCCTCCTGCGGAATTTACGCGCAGTGGCGCGATCCAAGTTTTCGAGTTCACCACTATAGAACGCGCTCTGCTAGTGGCCAAGGCTACTGCCGCCCGCTTCGTGCTCGTAACTATCGCGTACGAGGGAGGTGTCGTCATCGGTTCAGTGATCAATGAGTTTCTTCCCGACAGCACAAAAGATGCAATCGGAGGGACTATTAACGAGATTGTTAATGAGGGTGGTTGGAGGGAGCTATGGAAGCACCCATTCGGAATCGGCATGTAGCTACGTCGGGTCCATTTGGCCTAGAAGTCCTGATTTATGCACTTGGCACGGTGCTCCTGGGATTACCAGGGTGCCCGGCCCATGTCGCATTACGTGCCTTTGCGTAAGGAACCCATCACGCCACGCCAGTCAGTCCGATCGACCGCCCTTACGATTAGAGCAAAGCCGCTCGCCTGCCGCACCGTCGTCCTTCGGGCAGCCCGTCCGGCCTCGCAGTCAGTCAGCAGATTTTGAAGTGTCCGGGAAGCACCGGTTGATCGGCGGGACGTCCCCATACAGCCTGCGGCTGAAGAGGCGCGCTGCGCCGGTTGGAGCGCCGACGTAGATTGTCGAGCCGGTGTTCGTGTTGGCACTGGCGCTGTTGCAATATTGGAAGAAAGATGACTGACAAGGATACGGGCCGACGATCTGATAGCCCAGTTTCGCCGTGTCCGGATTGGCCACGGTGACCGGACAAGAGCAGATGATTTGGCCTTCCATCAGGGGCTTGTCGAAGCCTGGGAAAGATTGTCCCTCGGTGCTGGTAAAACAAATGCCGCCGTCGCACTGCGCATAGGCGCCGTCCGAGGTCCTCGCCCGACACGTGTAGAGCGCCTGATCGCCATCTGGAGCGACGACGGACTCGGGCACACTGAAGGTGCTGACCATGTAGCCGTTGTTCGGGCCTTCCGCGTTGACCGAGCAGACATCGTTGCCGTTATCGAAGTTGAACGGCAGGCTGATACTGTCACCCGACTTAACGTCGCACTTGCAGTAGGAAACCTCATTGAACACGAAGCAACTGGCGGCGGCGCACAGCGCGTATTTTTGATCCTTGCAGATTTTGAGGAGCTTTGGCGACATTGGTCTCAGTTCGCTCGTCACGTCAGCAGCCGGGGCCGGTTCCCCTGCCGTCAACATCACCGCGATCCCCATGACGACAGGCCACAGGCTGCTCGTGAAAAATTTCATCTGCTCCCCCTAGACTGTCACGTTGGTCGTCAAACCCGAGCAGTTATCGGCGAACGCTGCGTTTGCAGCGACCAAAAACGCGGCCGCCGACCCGAAGAAATAAGCGAACGATTGCATTGAACTTTCCTCCTCATGATCGTCGTTGATTGTTTCAGAGCGACGGTCGTTCTTTGGTTCACCGGCCTTAGACGCGTCGCAGTGGCTACGAAGGATCGAAGTGCGGCCCAAATATTATTTGCGGCGCGCGCCGTTAGCATTAGGCGCAATTCATTGCGACAGAGACGTCCTCGAGTGTCAAGCCCACCTTGCCATTCCGCAATTTTCTATTGTGGTAGCGGCTCCGCTGGTGACGGTTGTCGGCATCAGTCATGACACCTCCACGTTTGCCGTCCAGACGATCCGTCGTTGGTGGCAGGACATCGGCTGCAAGCGCTACCCTGACGCCAAGCGTCTAACGATCACCTGCGACGGTGGTGGCAGCAATGGCTCTCGAGTGCGGCTGTGGAAACTCGAATTGCAAAAGCTGGCCAACGAACTTGGCATTGAAATCATCGTCCACCACCTGCCGCCTGGAACCAGCAAGTGGAACAAGATCGGTGTGTCACGAACACATCCTCGGAGAACGGAGATGTGGAACTATACGAGAGATGGGGGCAGGCCCCCCGAGGCCGGCAGTCAGGTGCAGGTCTCAAACCACTGCAAGCTGCTGTCGTCAAAAGCGATGGTGGTGAGCGTTGCAGCAAAAGGCGGGATCCAATCCCGTCAGGTATGGTCTGGAGAGGCGAGCGAGAGCGAACCGTCGATGAAGTGTCGAAATTCCATAGGCGATGTCAAAACCGGGGGTGCGATCTTCTCCCGGGATCAGCGCGGCGGTGGCCCTGAAGCCTGGCCGAGCGGCATCCGGCATGTAGGCGGCGCGAAGCCAGACCAGGCTCTTGTATGGAACGTGAGAACCTGTCGCTCCGATGCCAAGGGAGACGTCCAAGCGGCGAAAACCGCAAGGACCAGAGTACCGATGCGGGGCACAGGGGCGGAGCCGTCCGTAGTAGGGTTGAAGGTTCTGTAATGGGACTGGACCGAAGGGACGGCATTGTTCAGCCGCGGCCCAGAGCCAACCGGTAACGGGAGGAGTTCTGTGGACGAGGCAAAGCCGTTCGACATTCCGAAGCAGGAAGTCTGGGAAGCCTTCAAGAAAGTGAAGGCCAACCAGGGGGCGGCTGGAGTGGATGGCCAGTCGGTTGCAGAGTTTGAGGCCGAGCTATCGGATAACCTCTCAAGCTGTGGAACCGAATGTCCTCGGGGAGCTACTTTCCTCCGCCGGTGCGGCGGGTGATGATCTTGACGCAATCGTCCAACGGAAGACGCGCGTTCTCGACTTTGACTTGCGAGCCTACTTCGACAACGTCCGGCACGACCGGCTGCTGGAGAAGGTGGCACAGCGAGTTGATGACGCGGACGTCATGCATCTCCTGAAGATTATGCTGAAAGCTTCTGGCAAGATGGGCGTTCCGCAAGGCGGTGTCATGACGCCCTGAACGCAAAAGGTAACTTTTGTCTTCTAACCCGCCCGATCGGTTTGGCGGCGACTTTGGGTCGTTGTCGTTTGGTGGTTGGGAGACAGGAATGGAGTGGCGAACGATGATGCTGTCGTCCCCGATCAGTATCTCCTTGACGATCAGGCGCACGATCCGCTGCCGCTCCTGAATGTCGAGGGTGTCGGCGGTGCTGCGCAACTTGGCGAGAAATGCCGAGAGGGTCTCAGCGAGACGCAGATAGACGGCGCGATCGTTGACTTGCTCGAGGATCGCCTGCAGTTCTGTCTGTAGGGCGTGCTCCCGGTGTCGCAGTTCCGGCATGCGTTGCCGCAACTCGTCGAGCGACAGAAGCTCTTCCTGGTAGGCGGTCAGCAAGCGGTCGATGCTTTTGCGAGTATGCGCCATCTCTCGGTGCAGGACGTTTTCCCGCTGCCTCGCCGGATCGGCCGTTCGTGCCGCCGCCAGCCGTCGGTCGAGTTCGGTCTGGATCAAGCTAGGATCCTCCAGCAGTCGGACGATTTCGGTCCATACAACCCGATCGACGAGATCCTGACGTACTGGCCGGTTATCGCACACTGGTCCGCCAAGATGCCGCCAGGCGTCAGACCCCAAGCATCGGTAATAGTGGATTTTACGAGCGCTCGACCTGGTCGATGTTCGCGACATCGCGTAGCCGCATTTGCGGCACGACAGCAGGCCCTGCACGATGCTAGGTTCGATCGTCCGACGTGGCGCAAACGTCTTGTTTTGCTGGAGCAGTTCTTGGGCTCGCATGAAAGTATCATCCGCAACGATTGCGGGCACGGCAATTTCAATCCAGTCGGCGCGCGGTCGTTCGTGGTGAGCGCTGTCGCGCGAGCCAACGCCCCCGCGCAGCCGGAGTGTTCGGGTGATGCGTTGACGCGGCGCAGTCTCGGTCTTCCCGAAGCACGCCGTCCCCTTATAGGCAGGATTGCGCAGCATCGCCCAAACCGTGGAGCGCTCCCAACGCGAGATTTGCTTGCGCGTCGGAATACCGCGCTCATTGAGCTGACGCGTGATCGCGCCAATACTTAGGCCAGCACCGACATAGCTCTGGTAGACCATCCGCACGACAGCGGCTTCGGCATCGAGGATTTCATATCGGGCGGCCGCGTCGTCGCACTTGCGAACGTAACGATAGCCGTAAGGCGCGCCGCTAAGAACGTTGATCTGTCCCTGGCGGGCGCGATGGCGCTTTCCGCGGCGGGATCGCTCAAGGATCTGTGCCCGCTCGTATTCGGCGATCATGCCCTGGAATTGCACCAGCAGTTGGTCCTCCGCAGTCGCTGCCTGTGGCGCTTTGATGAAAACGGTCTCGACACCTTGGCGCGCGAGTTCTTCGATCAGCAAGACCTGATAGGCATATTTGCGGCTCAGCCGATCCGGCGCGTGCACCAACACGGCTTCGATCTGACCTTCCGCCGCAAGATCGCGTAACCGCTCCAGCCCGGGTCGAACCAGCGAGGCACCGCTATAGCCCTCGTCTTCGAAGACCCACTCCGCCGGCACCTGGTAACCGCGGTTCCGTGCAAACTCGATCAGCGCCGCCGTCTGGCTCGCGATGGTGCTCTCCTCCCGCTGCTTGTCCGACGACACCCGCGCATAGATTGCCGCGACCGGCATTGTCACTCTCCATTATCTTTGAACCCTCGCCAGCAATCCGCACCTGGTCGGGAACCAGCCGCTCGTAGACTTGCTGAAGTTTGTTACTGAGCAGACGATCAAATGCGTAATCGAGCTGAACTTGATACCGATCCCGACGCGACCACCGGTCAGCCATGCCCGCGTACGGCGGTCAGAAAAGCCGTGATCGCCCGCGTGACGATCTCGCTGAGTGTCAAACCGCTGATCACTGAATAGGCCCGCACCTCGCGGACAATATCGGCCGGCACCTTGAATGTGATCGGCACCGATGGCGCAATGACGGGCACCGGATGACCGATCGTCTCCGCTTCCTGCAGGTAGCGATAAGCCTGGCGTCGTGAGAGCCCGAACTGGCGCGACAGCGAGACGGCCGCCTCGCTCATGCCCATTCCGCGCGCCAGCAAGCTGTGCGCCGCATTCAGCCGTTCTGACTTCTGGGCATCGGTTGATCGCGCCATATGACATATAGATATTACCTTTTGCGACGTAAATCAAGCACATTTCCAGAACGCCAATGCCGAATCTCGCGCTCAAACCGGAAGTTACCTTTTGCGTTCAGGGCGTCATCTCGCCTTTGCTCAGTAACCTCTACCTCAATGAGGCGGACCGGATGCTGGAGCGGGCGCGGGAGGTCACACGCAACGGCAAGTACACCTACATCGAATATGCTAGATTTGCAGACGATCTGGTGATCTTGATCGACGCCTACAAGCGGCATGACTGGCTGATTGGAGCGGTAAACAGACGGCTTCGGGAGGAATTCGACAAGCTGCGGGTGGAAATCAATGATGAAAAGAGCCGGATGGTCGACCTCGAGCGAGGTGAAAGCTTCGGGTTTCTGGGTTTCGACTTCCGCTACCTCCGCAGTTTACGCGGAGCGATGCGGCCGCACTACACGCCCAAGCTCAAAAAGCGGACGGCGTTGATGCGGGAGCTCAAGGAGGTGTTCCGCCGACACCGATCGCAACCGATTGAGCGGGTGATAAGCCTGATCAATCCGATGCTGCGGGGGTGGGTGAACTACTTCGCGGTCGGGCACTCCAGTGAGTGCTTCGGCCACATCAAAGATTGGGTGGAGAAGAAGGTCAGGCGCCATTTGGCGCACGCTCAGAAACGACGGGGCTTCGGCTGGGACCGATGGAGTAGGCCGTGGCTGTATAACATCCTGAAGCTGTTTAACGGCTATCGGGTGCGCCGCGACGGGCCGAAAGTCGCCCCGGCAGGATAGGTCCCATAAGCCTCGGCATGAAGCAGATGGGGGCGCGCAATGCGGGAAATCCGCACGTTGCGTGCGACGCGGAGGGGGCTGGAAACGTGGAACGGCCGGGACACCTCGGCCGACCGGCGCGCCAGTCCTCGACCCTACCTAGGAGCGCCTGGGGGTGAAACTCCCCTGGGCGACTCGACAGCATCGGCTGTTTTCCTTCATCACCATGAACTGGCGCGCCAAGCCGCTGGTTAGCTACAAGGTCATTCTCGATCTGATCAGTGCCACCACGACTGAGACCGGCCTGAAGGTGATCTGCGAACTCGACGATCGGCTCTATCCGAAAGGTGTCGTCGTCTCGGACGAGGAACTGGCCGCCGTAAATATCGTCCGGGCAGATTTTCACGGCGAATGGAACTACACCATCAAGCCGTCCAATCGCTCAGATGGAGCGGTTGATTCCTGACAGGCCCTAAGCCGAACTTCGCCGGGAGGGCGACGATCCTGTCAGAAATGCGGTCCCGCACCGACTGGCTACAACGGGTGTAGCGCGACACGACGGATGGCCGGTCGCATTGCCTCACCTGAAATGCTCCCCAGTGTCGGTCTGTTGCCTCACGTAATTTGCTCCCCGCCGGGGTTCGGCGGGGGCGAGCATGAGGCGGATCAGCATGGCGACACGGGATGAGTTGGTGGCGGTGGTGGCGGAGCGGTACGCCCGGTCCGCTCGCAAAGATCGCAGCCGCATTTTGGACGAGTTCACAGCGGTGAGCGGTCTGCATCGCAAGCATGCGATGCGTCTGCTTCGGATGCGCAGTGAGCCCTCCGGCCCTCGTCGGAGACGTAGGGTTTATGACGACGCCGTGCGCGAGGCGCTGATCTTGGTTTGGGAGGCGTCGGACCGGGTATGCGGCAAGCGGTTGCGACCGTTGATACCTATCCTCGTTAAGTCAATGGAGCGGCACGGTCATCTCAAACTCGCGCCGGAGGTGGGAAGCGGTCTGCTGGCAATGAGCGCGGCGACCATCGACCGATCGTTGTGCAAGGTTAAGGAGCAAGCAACAGGAGGAGGGCGTCGACGATCGGCATCCTCAACCGGGGTCCGGCGCAGCGTGCCGGTTCGAACATTTGATGGCTGGGATGATCCGGCACCTGGGTTCATGGAGGCCGACCTGGTCGCGCATAGCGGGCCGACGGCAGAAGGCAGTTTCGTGCAGACGCTGACATTGACCGACATTGCGAGCGGCTGGACGGAGTGTGCACCGTTATTGGTCCGGGAGCAGACGGTATTGATTGCGGTGTTGAGCGAGGTCCGCAAGCGGATGCCGTTTCCTCTGCTAGGGTTTGATACTGACAACGATAGCGTGTTCATGAATGAGACCGTCCAGTCCTATTGCAAGGACGCCGGTGTGGAGTTCACACGCTGTAGGCCGTATCGCAAGAACGATCAAGCATGGGTGGAGCAGAAGAACGGCGCAGTTGTGCGCCGCATTGTGGGCTACCGACGCTACGTGGGCCTGGAGGCGGCAGCGGCGTTGGGTCGACTGTATATGTCGGTTCGTTTATTTGTGAATTTCTTTCAGCCGTCTTTTAAGCTGGCCAGTAAGAAACGTGATGGAGCGAGGGTCACGAAGCGCTACTACCCACCAGCGACGCCGTATCAGCGGCTGCTGGCCGATCCGCGTACGAGCGAGACGGTACGAGCTCGCCTCAGTGCTCTACAGGCGACTCTGGATCCGGTGCGGCTGTTGAGTGAGATCCGCCTTGCCCAGAAGCAGCTCGTCGAGATTGCAGATCGGCCGGTAACTGGCGAAATGGTGTCGGTGAGTGCGCCAACGCTAGAGCAGTTCCTGGAAGGCCTTCGAACGTCTTGGCACGAGGGTGAGGTACGTCCGACGAGTAAGCCGAAAGAAAAGGGCCGCAAATATTTGCGGACTTGCCCTGATCCGTTCCTGTCGGTGACGGCGCAAATACGTGAGTGGTTCGAGGTCGAGCCATGGCGGACGTCGCGAGAACTGCTCGAGCGGCTTCAGCGGGAGCAGCCAGATATCTACCCGGACAAACTGCTGCGAACGCTACAGCGCCGTGTCAAAGTGTGGCGGCGGGAAAATGCACATCAACTGGTGTTCGGCGGCAGTGCTCCGGGCTATCACGCTGCACAGTCCCCGCTTCAATCCGTTCCGTAACGCTGAACAGTCATTCCCATTATGGTCGTAAACGACAGGCGCTCGTCTTGGTTAACAGTTAAGCCGGTTGGTGTGGGTGACGCTCCCAGCACGCGCTTTGATCGGCCGGAGGCGAGGGCGCTGCCCCCGAACCCCCGGGATATTTGAGGCCCGCTGATGACAAGTTTACGATTGCCTCGCGGCACAGGCGGGGACGCCAATGACCGCGCCCGGTGATGCGACCCGGCACCGGTTGGCGCCGGGTCGTTTGCTTCCGTAAGGCAAGCCTGATCACACCGCATTCAGCCGCGACTTCCGAACGCCACTACAACGGGAGGTGATGGCAACGCCCCTCCCCAAGCGCGGGTAAGGCTGACAAATCGCTCGCGCAGGACCCATCATGCCGCCGCCCGCATGTGCCAGATCTCAAGCAATACCCGTTGGATGCCGATTGACAAAGTGACGCCGCGCCGGGAGCATTCTGGTGAGGCAATGCCTAACCCGTTCGGGAGCATTCCTGGATGAGGCAATACGACCGGCCATCAGAGCTGTCGCGGAAGAAACGGGCGCTCACCGCGTTCACGCGTCAGCCGGTGGACTTCTGTGACATGCTGGCGAGCAGGCTGCGCAACCTCCGCCAGCACCCAGTGAAACCCTATCTATGCGACCCAGGCTGGGAGACAGAGGATGCCGCTCGGGCAGGCTTCAGGACCACCCCCGAGCTTATCCCGGGAACTAGACGCACCCCCGGTTTCGACATCATCCTTGGCATTTCGACACGTCATCAGCGGTTCGCTTTCGCTCGCCTCTCCGGATCATACCTGACGGGATCAAGTCCCGCCTTTTGCTGCAACGCTCACTACCATCGCTTTTGACGACAGCAGCTTGCAGTGGTTTGACGCCTGCACCTGACTGCCGGCGTCGAGGGGCCCACCCTCATCTCTCATACAGCTCCACATTTCCTGCTTCAGAAATGTGTTCGTGACACACCATCAAGGTGCCATTTGCCACCGCGGCGGGGTGCCCGCTGACAGATGAGGTTGGCGAATTCCCGGCCGAATTTCAGGCCCCACTGCCGGATCGTCTCGTAGGTGACCGAGATGCCGCGAGCCGCCAGCATCTCCTCAACCATGCGTAGGCTCAACGGGAAGTTGCGCCGTTGATCTCAGACCCGCGCAACCCACTCTACGTGACGCACAGCGTCACCGACATCCTGCGGGCACGGATACTGGCGATTGCCTGCGGCTACGAAGATGGCGACGACCTCGATGTTCAGACGGCGACTGATGAATGCCGCTACCGCAGCAGCATAGCAGTCCGAGGTACCAATTTCGAGATGTCGGCGTCATCGGAAGCGAAGTAGACCGCATCAACTGGAGCGGTAACGGGATCTGTCCGCCCCCTCGGCGAAGCCGTTCCGTCCAACTCCGGGCTGTGCTCCCACGTGGTGCTCGGCGAAGGCCGAGCATCCACATTTCCCTCGGGCCGTTCAGCAGAGTCGTGGATGGCCGGCCTGCGCCCCCAGGCGGTTCTTCCTTACGTCAGCGGCGAGTGATGGCTGACCAGATCGGAGAGGCCGTAACTGACCCCGTTCAGAGTCGCGATGGCCGGAGCTTATGTCAGTAGTGAAGGAGACGGGGGTGCTAGCGTTCATGGGAGTTTCATTAGTTCAGACCAACCAGCATCCAGACTCCCTCCAGACTGCGCGCGAGAGCGGCGGTCGAACCCGCCGCCTCCTTCCGCTCAACCTGCTAGCCTGTATTGCGCGACTGTCTGGCTGAGCGCGCTCGACGCGGATTCGCTGCCGGCCAGAAACGACGAGACCGATACGCATGCCCCGATCCCTCCTCACATTCTGAGACTTCGCTGGAGCACGATCCGCTCGATCGCACATCGGCAACTCACCCGCCGCAGCGCGGGCAATCTGCCCGCTCGCAACCATCTTTGCCTGCTCGATCGAGCAGGTCGACGGTCCGAATCCGTTGGTCAAGTCGCGTGATGGCGCTGAACTCAAGGTGGTGCTCGCCGACAACGCGCTCGTGGTGGCGATCACCAAAGCGTCCCTTGCCGACGAACGCGCCCGGCTTGACGTCGACCGACGGCACACAGCGCGCGGTCGAGGTGCACGTGTTCCCTGAGGCAATGCGCGGCACCGGGGAAGGGCACCGTCCTTGGGTGTTGGCGGCAGTTGACAAGCGGATCGACCGCCAGCAATTCGATATGATCAAACGCCTCTTTGACGCTGCGTAAATTAACTAACCTTCAATTGCAGCGACGATCTCGCACCACCGACCGCGCCCGTCCGCGATCGCGGCGACACAGCGGCGCATGCTCTTCGGCCCACCAGGTTATCGGCCGAGGATTGTGAACCACCTCGCAGCTTATAGGTGTCTCCTCAGCCTATCGTCCCCGATATCGCAACTGGCCCCCTTTTGTGGGGAACGCAGATCAGGAGAGAGACAATGTGGACGAAACTATTTGGGCTTATAGCGGCGGCAGGTATGATTGCGACTTGCGGCACAGCACCCGCCCTTGCCGTGTGCAATCCAGGCACGCCGAACTGCATTAGGGCCGACAGCCCCTGGCTCGCCAACGCAAAGCAGCAAGTCAACCAGGGCAACGGCAACTTCAACTGCGACCCAGGACCGATGGGGATATGCAGCGACAGTCTTCCCGGCAGCGCGCGCATGACTACAACGCACGTTATGGTCGGTGGCGGCACCGTCGCCATGACGCCACGGACAAGGCGGTAATAGCACTCCGTCCACAGGGGCGCACGATCGGCAGGTCAATTTTGTCATCGCGGCACTTGATCGGCGTCTAATATTCGGTCCCTGCGGTGCACCGATATCGCCGAGCATTCGGGCTGTACTTCAACAAGCGTTGGCCGCTGAGCTTGTCCCGCGTCGGTTGCCTTATTTCAAGCGACGGTCAGGTCAGCGATAAGTAGTTTGCCTTTCGTCTCCGCGCTCAAAAGCACGGCGACTAGGAAGATGGCCAGGCCCACCACCGTGGTGACCAAAATCGGACCTGACTGACAGGCGGATGGTGGTCGCATATAGAATGAGCAGTGGCGAGATCAGCCCGTCCCTGATTGCCCCCTGGTGGTAGCAGAAGGCGACCGCAGTGACGCGCACTTCGGTCGGAAACCGTTCGGAGAGATAGGCCCGATATTGCGCGTGCATGCCGCCGCACGCAAACAGTCCCTGCAAAGCAAATCCAATGACGATCAACGTGTAATCCTGGGTCAGCAGATAAAGGAACGCGGTCGGAACCTCGAGCGCGGCTGGGATGATGATCGCCCAGCGCCGGCCTATGCGTTGGGGGCGCCCCGGATGGAAATAATCGCCGCGGCGGTCAACTGCTGCATTTCGCGCCTTGCCAAGAATTGGCACGTGCTGATAGCCGAAACGGCTCTGGTTGGCCTCAGACGAAAGGGATCTCCGTGCTCGACACCTTGCGCGTCCGCCACTTGGCTCACCAGCTTTGGGAGCAGCAAGGACGGCCGAATGGTCAGGAACTCGACCATTGGTTGGAGGCGGAGCGGAGGCTCAGTAAGGATTATAAAACTTTGGGAAAACTCAAGAGGAATAAGCGGGACGTGGACGGAAGAAGAAAAAGAAGAAGGGCTGAAGCTCCTGGGGGGTTCCTCAGCGTTCGCGCCACGGTCCTTATTCGATCGCGTCACGGACGTACGTTCGCGAGCAGCTGCTAGCCCAATCATACAGTCATGGACCTCTCGATCCCTCACCGGCGGCGTGCCGCGCCCAGGCTTCGGGCGACAACGCATTGGCTCGCGTTAGCGGATCCCCCGGAAGGTAGAGGGTAGCGCAAGCTGACCGCGGTGGCACAGCAAATCAACGAGGCTTATGAGCTGATAAAAAAAGCGAGGGAAGTAGCGGGTATGCTTCTGTGATATCGTTTATCAAGGCTCTGTTACTGATCCCGATAGGAATTTCGCCCGTCTTCCTCATAGACGAATGGTGGGTGAATTTTCGGCGCGGACCTGCCGAGGCTATTGCCCTGCGACGTGCGTCTTATGGCGCTGTGCTAGCCGCCTTCGGGTTTCTCTGGCTTTTCTACATCATGGTCGTTGAGAGCGACTTTGTAGGTTTTCCGATTAGCGTGGGCATCATAGCGGGGGGCGCATATCTCTTCGCCCGTCACGCTCGCGGATGTAGGGGATTTACCGATCTCGACTTTATCGCGAGAGCAACCGGCAAAATGATATTTGGCGTCATAGGCTTTTTACCAGCAATGGAGACGATGTTGCTTTACGAGCGAACTATGCACTTCATTACGGGAGGTAGCATCCGCAAGCCGCTTAGCGATGCCGTGTTTATTGGACTGCACGTATATGTCGGATTTTGTGCTCTGTGGCTGGCTATTACCGGCGGCGCAAAGCTCTACCTGCTGCTCCGCGATGGCAATGCGGCGCAAACTTCGCGCGCGTTGCAGTATGCAGCAGTCTACTTTTTGGGCGGCTAATGCCTGAAAATAGGCCGCCGCGCGGGTGGGAGTGAAGAAATGACCTCAATGCACCCAGCCGCGAAATGCAGGTGCCGGTCGGTCATGCCATCGTTGAGGGGCGCATGCCGATCAATATCGGGGCGGCATCGACGTGCTCAGGTCCTGCGATCTGATTTCCTGGACGTGCCATTATCGCACCTGCGAACGAACTAACTAAACCGCCTCCTTCAGTTCCTTCGCCGGTCGGAAGGCGATCTTTTTGCTGGCCGCGATCTTGATGGATGCCCCAGTCGCCGGGTTGCGACCCATCCGAGCCGGTCGTGCCCGCACTTGCAGGATACCCAGCCCCTCAGCCGAATTTTGTCCCCTTCTTCAGATACTGGGTGGTCAGCGCCACCAGGTCGCCCAACACCGATTCGGCGATCTTCTTCGGCAGGTCATGGCCTTCCGCCAACTCGGCTGCGATCTGCTTAAGCGTGATGGTGACCTGGGGTGCAACGGTCGCCGGGGCGGCGACCTTCTTGGCAGGCGCGCAGCTTCTTCGGCGGTGCGCCTTCTTCGGTGGAGCAGCCTTCTTTGCCGGGGCCGCTACCTTGGCAGCCGGAGCGGCAGCCTTCCTGGCGGCAGGGCGGCTTTCTTCGCTGGCGGCATGACGATCTCCTTTGGACAAATTCGCTTGGGCAACATGCTCGCGCGAAACGGATTCGGACAAATCGGACGATGGCCGGATCGTGCGGTATCACCACGGACCGAGATAGCCGTGTTCCGGGGTTCACGACGGCAAACTGATTCGAAATAACTCCGTCCGCAATCTTCGCAGCCTGGCTGCCTAGGTCCAAGCGATCGACTTCCAAGCCGATCGCAAAAAGGCCGGTCGGCCGTTCAGGCCCGTCGGATGTTCCAGAAGAGCGCCGCGTCGGAACGGACGAAGCCCGACAGCCCCGAGCGATACGCCGACAGGCTGAACCACTCACCGAGCGACACGAACGGCGGATCCTCGAACGCGCGTAACTGCATCTGATCGGCGATGGTCTTCTGCGATGCTAAGTCCGGGGCGTCTAACCAGGCGTCCCGCAACTCCATCAAGCGCCTGGCCATAACAAAGCGGCGCCATCAGCTCCGGAGGGTTACTCACGCGGGTAAGCGAGGTAGCGTCGAAAGAGGGTCGATGGAACTCGGCGCGCACCGACCGCATTCCCTCGAGGGCCCGCTTCCGTCATTCCGAAAAGGGGGCTAGCGCTACTCGTTTTGTGCAGCTCTGGCTTGGAGCGCCGATTTTCCAGAAGAGGATTTATACGATTTTGGCAGCGGGAGCCCTATTTCGCGGCGAGCACCGCTGCAGGAGTTGCATGGCTAACGAAGCCATCTCCGTCGACAAGGACTTGCGCATGGAGCCGGTCTGGCGTTGGAGATGCAGCGGAAAAGTTCGCCAAATCGCCGCGTGGGAAGCGGGGAGGTTATAGTTGAACTCTGTCGAGCCAAACATCGGGTCAAAAAAAATCATCATGAGGCGGCAACCTAATGTTCGCCCTCCTACTGGACCTCCAGAGAATACCCATAATCAGAGCTAGTAGAAGAAGCCATATTCCTGCACCAATGCCGATTTCCGACCATATCGACACTTGTTTTTTCCTTCCTTTTCCTAATATTGCCCACTTAGGCCGGATTAGAAAATATCGATGCCGCCGCCACGCCGCGCGAACCGTCCCTCGCGCAAGCGGAATCACCCCTATGATGCTCTCGCCTATGTATAATTGTGAACGCCGGTCAGGATCCGTATAAAAACGCTGACGCCTAAAAGTTGGCACAGAAATTGCCGGGCCACATGCCGCTGCGCCGCATCTCAAAATGCCACCGGCCTCCCATCCTTGAGGCACAACCCGGAGAAAGCCGTCGACCCCCGTCGCCACCCTTCGCGCTATTGATGACCTGCCATGCCTGAAATTCTTTGGCCTTTTGGCGCTGAGGAGACCGTGTTGCACGGACCCGTTCCTGGTTGCGGGCAGTCGGGGTGGCAACACACATGGCTGAAGCCCATTCCCCTGCCTGGATCCGCTCTGCCGTGCCGTTCAAATACCACGCTGAACACCGTCATCACATTCCCAAGCCCCGATATCGGGTCACGAACTGGGCAGAGTATGACGCGGCATTGAAGCGGCGAGGCAGCTCGGACCGTTTGGTTTAATGACGAGGCGGTCCAGGCGTGGCGAGCGGAGCCGCGAACCACGCCTGGCGGCCAGCCGC
>CAVYXX010000165.1:0-39870 GCA_963772355.1 uncultured Alphaproteobacteria bacterium
CCTCCAGGATGGACTGCGTCAGCACATGCGCGGTCGTCACCTGGGCGGCGAGTGCCGCGATGCCGCCGATCCAACCGGGTCAGCGTAATCAGACTGACGGCGGCCTGACCGATCCATCGCGGGACGAACTCGGAGCGGAAGGAAATCACCAGCAGGATGGGAAGTTCGGTGATTTGGCCGACCAGCGTATCGAAAAGCTCCAACGAGCTATGGTCGGCCCAGTGAGCGTCCTCGAACAGCATCAGCACAGGCTGGCGTTTTGCAAGATTTGCGAGCCGGCGGTGCAGTAGAGCGAAGGTCCGTTCTTTCCGCTGCTGAGGACTGAGGTCGGGCTGGGGGTAGCCCAAATCAGCTTGCACCCCGAGCATGCTGGCGAGCAGGGCAATGTCCGCGGACTAAAATCCGTCGGGAGCAAGAACAGATTGGTTTGCGCACGCGCCGCTCGGCGGTGTCGCCGCGTGCGAAGCCTGCTTCCTGCTCCCAGCGCGCGATCACCGGATACAGCGCGCTTCCCTGGTGCAGAGGCGAGCAGAAGTAGTGCAAGCTCGCGTGCGTCTCGATCTCCAGGCGCGCCTGGAGTTCGACCAGCAGCCGTGATTTTCCGATGCCCGGCTCGCCGGTGAGCAAAACGATCCGACCGTCGCCAGCCTTGGCCTGCCGCCAACGGCGCGATAGCAACTCAAGTTCTTCCTCGCGGCCGATCAACGGCATCATGGCGCTTCCGTGGAGCGCTTCGAAGCGACTCTGGAGCATCCCCTCGCCTGTCACGCGCCATGCCGCCACCGCCGCCGGCAGACCTTTGAGTTCGACCGCGCCGAGGTCTTGGCACTCGAACAGGCGGCCGATTTGCAGGCGAGTCGCTGCGTCGATCACTGTACCTGATCGGGCCCAGCGAGGCCCTGGAGCCGAGCGGCGAGGTTCGGTGTTTCGCCGATCGCGGTTTGCTGGCGCGAATTGCCTGAGCCGATCGGCTCGCCTACCACCACTAGGTCCCGTTGCGATGCCAATGCGGACGTGTAGCGGCTCGCCGCTCGGCGTCTGCCTCGCTGACCGCGGGCGACGGCGAGACCGGCACGGACCGCGCGTTCGGTATCGGTTTCACGGGCCTCCGGCCAGCCGAAGTAGATCAGCACGCCGTCGCCTACGTAGCGGGCGATGAAGCCGTCGAATTGGCGGATGGTTGTAGCGACGCAAGCCTGGTAGGCGCGGATGACCTGGCGCAGATCCTCGGGGTCCAGCCGCGCGGAAAGGGCGGTAGAGCCGATGAGATCGCAGAACATCACGCTGAGAGGGCGGCGCTCGGCGGTGGTCTCGAGCCAGCCGGCATTTGCGGGTGGGGTGGCCGGAGGGCGGGAAGGCGCGTCGTTGGGACGCAGCGTGCCGATCGCTTCCAGAAGCTGACGGCGATGGCCGACCGAGGTGATGCCGAGGTCCTTGAGGTCGTCGGCGGTGAGATTGGGCAGCAACTTGGCATCGACGTCATTCTCCAGGAATGCCGCCGCGTATCGTTCAAGACCGAAGTTTCGCAACCAGTCCGTGACGTCCATTGGCGCTCCTTGGCAAGCCGGACCGCTGGTCAAGCATGGCGCTGTCAATCCAGCCTGTCCAGGTTTGGGAGCTTTAAATATTCGCAGCGGGAGCCACGACGTATGAAGGGTTTCATAGAGGTAGCGCACCCGCCGGCCTAAGTTCGGTCCATCGAATTTGCCAGCTCGATCTGCCCGCACGGGAGAAATCAGATGCTTCGCTCTATCCTTTCCGCTGTTGTTCTCGCCGGCATTATTGCAGCGGCACAGCCCGCCTTCGCTGAGGCTGCCGCCGCGACGGGGCCCGAACACGCTCAGCCCGCGGCGGCAGCGGCGCAGCAGTCCGCACCGCCGGCGGCAGCCTCCTCGCTGCGGTCATTGGACGCGCCCGCGCCGGCCGGTTTTGGCTGGGGCTAAGCAAAGCGAAACGCCTTTTCCGCAGGAGGCCGCGGTGAGCTTAATTGTTGCCGGCTTTACTCATCGGATCCGTTTTTGATTGGCATCGGGATGATGGTGAGGAAGTAGCAATCGCCAAACGGGATCGCGACGCCAAATGCGGTCCTGCCTTTTATTCGTAGGTCCGAAGTAAACGAGGACGGCGAAATTGTCCTCGAGTTAGCATGGAGTCCGGCAACCGTGTGGAAAAAACCAGGTCGGCGTCGTGACGCGCCGCTATTCCCCGAACTCGGCCTTGATTGTCTCGGTGTTCTGCCCGATGGCCGGTACGGCACCCAAACCGAGCGTCTCGCCAGCCCTGATGACCGCGGGCGCAATGATGTCCGCCGTGCCGCCGCCGGGCAGGGCAACCTTGGTGCGGCGCAGAGCCGGATGGTGGCGAAGCGCGGCCAGATCGTTCACAAAGCCATATGCCGTGTTGGAGGCTCGCAGCTTTGCCGCTGCCTCGTCTCGAGTGAGAGTAGCGAAGGCTTGCCCAACGCGAGCATCGACTACCGCGCGGTTGGCTACCCGAACGTTGTTGCTTTCGAAACCGGGCTGTTTGGGCAATGCCGGGTTTTCCAGGAACGAGGCACAGAACGTGACCCACTCGCGTTCGTTCTGAATCGAGATCAATACCAGCGCGCCATCGTTCGTCGCGAACGCGCCGTAGGGGCAGATAGATGGATGGGCCAAGCCGAGCCGTTGCGGCGCTTTGCCGGTGCCCTCGAAGTACAGCAGGGGGACATTCATCCAGTCGGCAACGGCGTCGAACAGACTGACCCGCAACCCCTTGCCACGACCGGTCTGCTGACGCTCGATCAATGCCTCCAATACACCTGTATATGCATTCATCCCACAGCCGACATCGGCGATCGATACTCCAACCCGACCCGGACCGGCAGGAAGCCCAGTGACCATCGCGAGGCCGGCCTCCGCCTGCACCAACAGATCGTAAGCCTTCATCGTCGCATACTCGCCGGTCTCGCCATACCCGGAGATGTCGACGGTGATCAGCCGGTCGTGCCGTGCTCGCAACGCCTCCGATCCGAAGCCAGATCGAGCCGCGGCGCCGGGTGCCAGGTTTTGGATGAACACGTCGGCTCGCGACAGCAGACGGTGCAGGAGTGCGGCGTCGGCGGGCTGTTTGATATCGGCGACGAGGCTTTGCTTGCCTCGGTTCAGCCAGACGAAATAGCTCGACAATCCCTGCACGGCGCTGTCGTAGGCGCGAGCGAAATCCCCCTCGGCCCGTTCGATCTTGATCACGCGCGCGCCGGCGTCGGCAAGCCTGGAGGAGCAGTAAGGCGCGGCGACGGCCTGCTCCAAAGAGACGACGAGCAGCCCTTCGAGCGGTTTGGTCATGGTCCGGGTCCTTTCAGCAACCGGACAGGATCACGGCGAGCGGCGGCGGGCAAGGTTGGCGGTCGCGGACGGTTGTTATCGCGGTTGCTTGGATCCCGAACCACGACGCCAGCCACGGCCGAGGTCAATAACGACCAGGAAGGCGGGGATCGCCGCGGCGATCCGGAATGTGGCCTGGAAGGCGGGCAAGAATCCGTCTGGAGCGGGCGTCCGAAGCCACTGGAAAATCAGCATCAACACTGTCGCGCCGGTTACCGTGCCGATGGTCCGGGTCGCCATGCCGAGCGCACCGGCAACGCCTCGGTTCTTAGCGGGGATCGCGGCGGTGACGATGTCGAAGTAGGCAACCTGGAACAGCCCGATCCCAAAGCCTTGAACAACCATCGACAGCACCAGGATCGAGACGCCGGTCGTGCCGTCAGACAGCGAGATACCGAACAGCCCCACGCCGCTGAGGACCGTGCCGACCAGCGCGATCAGCCGGGGCCGGTGCGCCCTGGCCAACTGGCCCGCGACTGGCGCGGCTATGATAATCCCGAGCGGCGAGGCCGCCAGTATCAGGCCTGCGGCGGCCAGGGACAGGTCGGGAATGCGGCTCAGGTAGAATGGGGCGAGCAGCATGATGGCGAACGCCGACAGGTTGATCAGCACGTTGCTGATGTTGATCGCAGCGAAATCGGTGTCGCGGAACGGGCTGAAATCGATGATCGGTTTCGCGACGCACCGCTCCTGGCGGTAGAACAGGACAAAACCCGCCGTCGCGAGAACGATGAGCGCCGCGGTTTCCGGACCAGGCGGGCGGAGACGGTTCAGTGCCAGCAGCATGAAGCTGAGGGCAAGGGCGAGCAAGGCACCGCCGCCGGCGTCGAACGGTTCGCGCTCGCCTCGGACAGGACGGGGCAGAGTCCACGCCAGCGCGAACGCCGCGGCGGCGATCGGTGCGCGGAAGCTGAACACGGCCGCCCAGCCGAAGCGCTCCACCAAGAGGCCGAACACCGACGGCCCCAGGGCACCGCCAATACCGAACATCATCATGTATCGGGCGAGGACCTGGGTGCGCATCGTTTCGGGGAACAGGCTGGTGGCCAAAGCCGGGCCGCAGGACAGAATGAGGCCGGCGCCGACGCCTTGCGCGACTTGACCGGCGAGCAGGGCCGGGTACGTGGGGGCCAACGAGCACGCGATGAAGGCAACGGTACTGATCGCGGTGCCAAACAGGAAGATCCGCCGGTAGCCGAACATGTCGCCAACCCGGCCGAAGGTCAGCATGAGCGAGGTCTGCGTCAGGACGTAGGCGATGACGATCCACTGAATCATCGGGATTGGCAGCCCGAAGCGCGCGACGATGGCGGAAAAATCGATATTGACCGCGGAGTTGAGCGGCACCACCAGCGTTCCGAGGCCGACGATCAGCAAGGGCCACACGGGGGATTTCACCCGGATGGTAGGCGCGGAAGGCGGCCGCTGCGTCGATGGGCTCAGCATTTCGGCGAGCATACTGGACCTTGGTGCCCGGCCAAGGGTGCCGCAGCGATCCCACGCGGGTCATTCCAACGACGACCCAAAAAAAGGCCCAGGCTGTGTTGCAGGTCACAGTGGAATTGCAGCGCGCCCCCTAAGGTCCTGTCGCTGGCTCCAACAATCGCGCTGACTGTCTGATCGAGTGCTGGTGCAACCCCAACTGTCACGAGGGAACAATGGGTAACGAGCAGATGTATTCCACCGGCTTGCGTGGATTGTCATTCAGTATAGCTGACTTGCTCCTGATCGGGGCTTGGTCGGCGGCGCGTGGCCAGGCAATGGTTGTCAGGCTCGATCACGGATCGGACACGGAAGAATATGAGGAGGTGATCGCGTTCCACACGGCGAGCGGCCGGCCATGCCGGTACATCATGTGGCGCGATGCCAACGCGGTATACGTGCAGCCGTTAATTGGGCGGATCCGGCGTTATTCGTCCGTGGTAGATGCGATCATCGCGCTGACGCCGCAACAACCGGTTGTGGTGACGGATGTCATGGCGCAGCGCTGGCCGGATCGGGGAAATGCTGGGTAGAGCGTGTAGTGACGTTTGTCTGGCAATCCCGGCGTTTCGTTGGCGAACATCGGCGCTTCGAAACGCGCGATGCGCGGAACGCACAAACGCATGGCTGGTGGCTCGCCGAACGTTGGGAGTTGGCCGTGAGTGCTCGTCGGGCAAGTAATTCCAGGCCGGACGCGAAACAGCAGGAATGAGATGGCAAGCTTCGCGAGCACAAGCTGCTGATCCCTTCTCGGGACATGCTTCACCTGCGCTGGCTGCCGCAGTGCAATTCGCCGCATTGCCTCACTGGCGAGGGTCGCGATGGTAATCGGAACCGCAACCCGCCGATGATCCGGCTCCGGGCGTCTTGAGATGACGAGGTCGGTGACCGCGCGCTGCGTCAAACCCAACTTCCACAGTTTGATTCGAAAAACATAAATCTATCAGTGCACTAAGTTTTTTAGGCACCACACCCTCAGTCCGCGGAATCACTTGCCGTTTCTGTTGGCACCTCCTGAAAGATTGGCGGCAGGGTGAGCCCGAGTGCACGGCAGATCGGGTTGATGCTCGGGCGTGGCGCGGTGCGAAGCAGAGCGCGGCGGCCGTCCAGGTCGACTTCGACGGCACTCAGATCGAGCAGATCATCGATGATGTATCGCCATTCCGGCACGGCTCCACCGCTTGCGGCCAGGCGCTCGAGCAGTTCGGTCCGCAGCACCAAAGCCAGAAAGGTGCAGAAGATGTGGCCGCGGATCGCGGCGTCGGTGCGATGAAAGATCGGGCGGGTGGCAAGCAAGGTTTTTGCTGCGAGGAAACTCTGCTCCACGGCCAACAGATTGCGGTAGCGCAACACCACCGCCAGAGCCGACATCGACAAGTTGGTGCGTAACATGAACACGCCATCGAACTGCGCATCGGCCTCGACCTTTGCCAGGTCGATGGCAAACCCGTCGCCGTCAGGCGCCGCCAGGAAGCGGCGGTAGCCGGTGTTGGCGACCAGGCTTTTGGCTCCGGTCGCCAATTTGCGTTGCAGCCCGGCGAGCAGCGTAGCACGCGCCTCGGCGTCCTTGCGCGCCTCTTCCTCATTGCGGCAGACGATGTAGCGGCGGCCCTCGATCTTGACCTCCGTCACCGCTAGGTCGGTCTCGCCGCTCTGGCGCGGGATGGTCAGCGGCACCGCCGCGCCATCGTCGTGCAGCACCGCATCGCGCACGTCCTTGCTGGAACGCTCACGCGCCCCCAGGACGTCGTCGATCTTCTGCGCCTCCAAGGCGATGATGGTGGCGGCGTTGATCATGCCGCGGTCGGCGACGATACAGGCCCGATCGACCCCGAAGCGGCTGCGCAACCGCTGGATCACCGGCAGCGGGGTGGTGACATCGGCCGTGTTGCCGGGCCATAGGAACGAAGCGATGGGCCGGTCCCGCTCGTCCAGCACAATGCCAAGCACACTTGGGCGAGTTGCGGTCGGAAATCTTTGCAATGGCCACGCTGGCCCAGCGTGGCGCCGCCGTGGCCCTCGAAATACAGCGAAGTGGTGTCGAAAAAGGCGACCGAGATCGCCCCGAACAGTGACTTGCGATGCTGATAGAGCGCTTCTTCGATCGTGTCGGTGCCATGCCGCGTCTGACCGCTGTCGTCGCCATCGATCGCCTCGCCTAACCAAGCCATGGCCTTGTAGGCATGATTGAGCGACAGCGCTTCGACGCCGGGGATTTCGAGGCTGTCCTGCCAGGCGATGGCGTGGCGGTCGGAACCCGAGGCCATCAGCCGGTGCAGCACGGTCAGGTCGATGGCGCGTTCGACGTCGAAGCTGAAGCGCCGTCCCGCCAGATGCCGGCGCAGCACGGCCGCGCAGCCGACGTCTCGCCAGAGGTGACCGAACACCAGATCGGGGCCGATGCTGCGGCGGCGCAGTTCCGCCAGTTCGCCACGATAGAAGCTGGATAGCACGATGGAGCGGCGGGAATGCCGAGCAGCGGAGGCGATCAGGCCGTCGAGCACGCCAGAGTTCTCGACCTCGTCGCGTCGGCCAAGCGCCTTGATGACGCGTTGAACATGGCGGCCGCCCTCGCGGAAGTTCTCGACGAGGTAGAGATATTCGTCGTGGCCGATCTTCTTGACGCGAACGAACATAGCTGCTGTCCAAGCTTGCAGAGTGACACCATGCCGAATCCGATGAGGTCAAGCTCTAAAGCCAGTCTTCTGGCCAGCGAAGACCCTGTTTTGCACCACAGTTCAGGGCAGGCACGCGAAACCCGCGATATTCCGCGGGTCACCCGACCGAACAAAGGTCAAAGTGTGGAAGTTGGGTCAAATTGAATACCCGACCGCCACCCAATGCCGCTTCAGACATCGTTATCATTCTAGCGATTTTATCCATTAAACGCCAATATTCCCTGCAAAACCGCTACGCGCGAGCAGCTCGTCGAGAGGCTTTTCACAGGTTTCGGCCAGACAGCTAAGCAAATGCGTTAGCAAAGAGACACCGCTCAGACCGTCCAAAGATTCCAGCCCGGCCAGGATCTCAAGGGCGGCAACCTTGTTCCAATTATCCAGCGGGTCCTTCAAGCGCGCGTAGGCAGGCCACCAAGGTGACTTCCTGACCATTCCCAAGCCCTCCAGGAAACCCCGGGAGCTAGCGATTAACTCGTCCCGATGCGTGGGATCAACCAAATGCATCCCATCATAACGCTCTGAAGGCAGCACCTCCGTTGAAGGAGCCAACACGCCGACAACGCAAGACGACCACCGCTTTCCCCCAAACTCAATACCGAAACCATAATCCTTAGTGTCCGTCGGGGAACCTTCCGAGTTCGTTAGAGTCGGTTAGCACCGGGGGCTTGAACCCATTGACTCTGCTGTGATTCGATGACGGCATCAATTCGTGATGGGCATGATGTGGACCACTGAGAACCGTCCTCGGTACAACCGGGATAAGCTGCGCTATCCGAGCGACCTGACCGACGAGGAATGAGGTGGTCCCCGGTTTTCGGACAGGCTGTTAAGCTAATTCCGACTGAAGGTTGGAATGGATTTGATGGGCAAAGTGACGCGCAAGCGGCATACGGCGGAGTTCAAGGCGCGGGTTGCGCTGGAAGCGATCAAGGGCGAGCAGACGCTGGCGGAGATTGGTGCGAAACACGGCATTCATCTGACGCTGGTCGGGGTTTGGAAGAAGGTTGCTATTGAAGGGATGGCGGCGACGTTCTCGTCGAAGGCGGAGGCATCCGAGACGGCGGTGACCGCGGCCGAGGTGACGCAGCTGCACGCCAAGATCGGTCAGTTGGTTGTGGAACGGGATTTTTTGGCGAAAGCCTTCGGTCGATGAGCGTGGCCCGAAGGCACGACCTGATTGCTCTGGAGCATCCCCACCTGTCGATCGTCCGGCAGTGCGAATTGGTCTCGATCAGTCGGTCGGGGTTCTACTACGCGCCCGTTGGGGAGAGGGCGTTCAGCCTGACATTGATGCGCCTGATCGACGAGCAGTTCATGGAAACGCCGTTTTACGGTGCTCGTCAGATGTCGCGGCATTTGCGACGATGCGGCTATTGCGTAGGACGCAAGCGGGTGCGCCGGTTGATGGCGCGGATGGGGTTGGCTGTGGTGTATCAGAAGCCACGGACCAGCGTGCCGCATCCCGAACATGTGGTATTTCCGTATCTTCTGCGCGATCTGAGCATCGATCGGCCGAACCAGGTGTGGTGCACGGACATCACGTATATCCCGATGCGGCGCGGCTTTCTGTATCTCGTTGCTGTGATGGACTGGTCGAGCCGCAAGGTGCTGTCCTGGCGCATCTCCAACACCATGGAGGTTGATTTCTGCATTGCGGCGCTGGAGGAGGCGATCGAGCGATTTGGCGTGCCCGAAATCTTTAATTCCGATCAGGGCAGCCAATTCACGAGCCCGCGGTTTACTGGCGTGCTGAAGGATGCTGGGATTCGGATATCCATGGATGGTCGTGGCCGCTGGTTGGATAACGTCTTCATTGAGCGGCTTTGGCGGTCGCTTAAATACGAGTGTGTATATCTCCATGTTTTCGAGACGGGTTCCGAGCTACGGGCTGGTGTGACGAAATGGATCGACCTTTACAATAGCCGACGTCCGCACTCAGCCCTTGCCGACCGAACGCCCGATGAGGCTTATGGATTGGTGCAATCGTTGCCCAGTCCTGGGCCAACCAGGGACCCGGCGACGACCAAACTGGCGGCATGAGGTAACCAGGAATTAGCTTAACCAGGCCGCTGGACTGTCCGAACGAACGGGACCATCTCAGAATGGGGGCACTTGGAGCACCTGATCCCGCCAGCCAAGCGTGGTGGGCGCCGACGCGAGATCGATGAACGCGAGGTGGTGAATGGCCTTTTGTACGTTCTGAGCACCGGGTGTCAGTGGCGCTATATCCCCCGGGACTTGCCGCCGCGAAGCACCTTGTTCGACTACTTCCAACGCTGGGAGTACGACGGGACGCTGTTGAGAATTCACTATGAGCTTTACCAGAAGTGCCGCGAGCTGCTCGATCGGCAAGCGAGCCCGACCGCCTGCGTCATCGACAGCCAGAGCGTTAAAAGCGCCGAAAAAGGCGGCGCACACATCGACCCTTCGGGTTATGATGCGGGCAAGAAGATCAACGGCAAGAAGCGGCATATCGTGGTGGATACCGAGGGCTTGCTGATGCATGCGGTGGTCCATCCGGCCGACGTTCAGGAACGCGATGGCGGGATACTGGTTCTGGCGAGCCTGTTCGGGCTGTACCCGTTTCTGAAAACCCTATTCGCCGACGGCGGTTACCAGGGGCCGAAATTCCGCGCGGAACTCGCCAAGCTGTTGCCTGGGTTGGCCGTTGAAATAGTCAAACGTTCGGATACGGCCCAGGGCTTTCAGGTTCTGCCCAGGCGCTGGGTAGTCGAACGCACCTTCGCCTGGCTTAACCGGTGCCGTCGATTGGCCAGGGATTTTGAGAACCGGAGCCGTAATGCCCTCGCATTCATCAGATTGGCATCCATCCGGCTGATGCTGAGAAAGCTCAGCAATTCGAATGGATAGTTTCCGGACAAACTCTTAGTGTCCGTCCGGGAACTTTCCGAGTCGTTAGAGTCGGTTAGCACCGGGGGCTTGAACCCATTGACTCTGCTGTGATTCGATGACGGCATCGATTCGTGATGGGCATGATGTGGACAACTGAGAACCGTCCTCGGTACAACCGGGACAAGCTGCGCTATCCGAGCGACCTGACCGACGAGGAATGGGGGCACTTGGAGCACCTGATCCCGCCAGCCAAGCGTGGTGGGCGCCGACGCGAGATCGATGAACGCGAGGTGGTGAATGGCCTTTTGTACGTTCTGAGCACCGGGTGTCAGTGGCGCTATATCCCCCGGGACTTGCCGCCGCGAAGCACCTTGTTCGACTACTTCCAACGCTGGGAGTACGACGGGACGCTGTTGAGAATTCACTATGAGCTTTACCAGAAGTGCCGCGAGCTGCTCGATCGGCAAGCGAGCCCGACCGCCTGCGTCATCGACAGCCAGAGCGTTAAAAGCGCCGAAAAAGGCGGCGCACACATCGACCCTTCGGGTTATGATGCGGGCAAGAAGATCAACGGCAAGAAGCGGCATATCGTGGTGGATACCGAGGGCTTGCTGATGCATGCGGTGGTCCATCCGGCCGACGTTCAGGAACGCGATGGCGGGATACTGGTTCTGGCGAGCCTGTTCGGGCTGTACCCGTTTCTGAAAACCCTATTCGCCGACGGCGGTTACCAGGGGCCGAAATTCCGCCGGAACTCGCCAAGCTGTTGCCTGGGTTGGCCGTTGAAATAGTCAAACGTTCGGATACGGCCCAGGGCTTTCAGGTTCTGCCCAGGCGCTGGGTAGTCGAACGCACCTTCGCCTGGCTTAACCGGTGCCGTCGATTGGCCAAGGATTTTGAGAACCGGAGCCGTAATGCCCTCGCATTCATCAGATTGGCTTCCATCCGGCTGATGCTGAGAAAGCTCAGCAATTCGAATGGATAGTTTCCGGACAAACTCTTAGGCCACCAAGTCTTACGATACAGGATCTTCTGATACTGATCCTGATTATCGCTTACATCCGAAACTACTTGCCATTCCTTCAGAGTTAGCCTTTGCCTAGTGTGTTCCTTAGTCATCCCCTCATTTTGCGGACTTTCGGCCTGGCGTAAGGAACGAATCAGGAAAGGCCAAACCCTTGTGGAAACAAATCCTGGTGGCCCTCGCCGGGTTCGTTTGTTGCTTTCTGGCTGAGCGGGATTCCCCGGCATGATGTGCGCCTTCAGGCTGAAGTCTCCTTCAATTCGCGGAGCCGGCCATGAGTGCGTGCAAGACATTCTCCCATCAGCAGGTGCATCAGTTGCTGGACGAGATGCTGGGGCGGGGCCTGCACGCCAAACGCATCGCCTCGCTCGCCGATGCCACGCTGGGAGTGATGCACACGGCCTCGTTGGCGGTCTGCACGATTGGCCATGGCCTGGCGATGGCGCGCGGCCTGAATGCCCGGCACGCGGTCAAACAGGTTGATCGGATGCTGTCCAACCCGGGCATTGATGTCGATCAGATCCTGGCGCTCTGGCTGCCGTTCGTGATCGGCGCCCGCACCTCGCTGTTGGTGGCCATGGACTGGACCGACTTCGACGCTGATAACCAAGCCACCATCATGCTTTCCTTGATCACCGAGCACGGCCGCGCCACGCCGTTGGTCTGGCTGACGGTCAACAAGGCTGAACTCAAGGACCGGCGCAGCCTCTACGAACGCCGCGTGTTGGTCCGCCTGGCCGAGATCGTGCCGGCGGGGGTTGGCGTCTGCATCGTCGCCGATCGAGGCTTCGGCGATCAGAAATCTTTACCGGCTGCTGACCGGGGAGTTGCACTTCGAGTACGTCATCCGCTTCCGTGGCAATATCAAAGTGACGGCTGCCAGCGGCGTCACCCGCTCCGCCGCGGCCTGGGTTAGTCCAAGCGGGCGGGCGCGCGTGCTTCGCGGGGCCATGGTGACGGCGGATCGCTACCCGGTCGGCACCGTGGTCTGCGTGCGCGACCCTGAGATGAAGCAGGCCTGGTGCCTGGCGGCCTCCAGCACCGAGGCGACGGCCAAGGACCTGACTGGCTATTACGGCAGTCGCTGGGGCATCGAGTCTAGTCTGCGAGATACCAAGGACCTCCGCTTCGGCATGGGTATGGGATCGGTGCACGTGAGCACCCCGGAGCGGCGTGACCGGCTGTGGCTGATCAACGGGCTCGCGGTCGTCCTGTTGACACTACTGGGGGCCGCAAGTGAGGCGGTTGGCTACGACAGGATGCTGAAGACCAACACGTCGAAGCGGCGGGAGCACTCGCTGTTTCGACAGGGCTGTATGGTCTACGACCTGATCCCCACGATGCCCGAGCGTTGGTTACAGCCGCTGATGCTGGCGTTTACCCGACTGCTCGACCAGCAGCCGCTGTTCTCTCGAACTCTGGGCCTCGTGTAGTGGCGCTGTGTAGTTATGAGGGGAGTCTTGAGAGTGTGTTCCACAGTTTGGATGACGATTTTGTTGGCAAGGATATACTGTGATCGTACCGAGGCGAGCACCCCACGAAGCACATTTCGATCGGAGAGCGCCGCATCTACGATCATTTCAACGGCTGGATCCGTCGGCATAAGTCTGCCTCCTGTAGATGGACCGAATTGGGCATCGAAGTAGGATAAAAGGTCACGCAAGAAGGTGCGCACCTTTTCGCTTTGCGATTGCTCAGCGCAGTGTCTAAGCCACCCGACAATTGACCTTCCGTCGCTCACATAAGGATATATTTGGAAATGTCACGAAACTTCTCCCTTGTACTTGGCTTTATACTCTTGGGCGGGACATCGCTACCTGGCATGAACAAAAGGAATTTTTCACGAACATCAGCCATACTTAGCAGCTCCAGCGCATAGTCCTCTAGCTGCATCCTCTCCCTCTTCACTCCAGGGCTTATTCTCAATGCTGATAGCAACCTCGCGCTCGCACTTGATCATAAGATCGATCCGGCGACCTTGCTTCGTCCAGAATTCCCTGTAGATTTTCCAGCGACTGAGTTGGCCGATTTCAACGTTCAGGGTTTGTAGAAAGATACGAAGGAACAGATCTCCCTGACCGTGCGGCCCATCCGGGTCCAGGAGGTCGCGGAGCAAGCGGGTTATGGATGGTTCATCAAGCTTGATATAATCGCTGTTCTGCCACCAATAGATTGGACACACGGCAGGCGTTACGAAACCGGTCAGGTCATGCTTTCCCCGACTGGACGATATTGCCAGCGTGCTCGGTTCGGTCAAGCACAAGCCGCTGACGCGGAGGCCTTCGGCCTTGCTTGACCATCCCTGCGCGCGCTGGCTCGGGTTAGGCTGGTCGGGACGGCGGGATCGGTCGCATTCCGATCGAACAGCAGGATCGATCATGCTGCCATCTGCAAGGCTGGTGTAGCCGTGTGCCGTGTCCGGTAATCGAGCGGGCTCATGTAGCCGAGCCGGGCGAGGCGCCAGGACGCGTTGTAGCGTGTGACGAATGTGGCTACCGCCGTCCTCACCTCGGCGGCGGTGGGAAAGATGCGGCCGTAGATGACCTGCTCCTTGAGGGTGCGGAAGAACCGTTCGGCCACGCCATTGGTTTCCGGTTGATGCGGGAAGGAATGGCTGAGCGCCATCCCCCAGTGAGCGAGTTGGCGGGTGAAGTGGCGGGAGATGTATTGCGGCCCGTTATCAGCGCGCACCGTGATGCCGCGCGCGGCATCGGCTTCGATCCCGCCGAAGCGAGCGGTGACGGCTTGGCTGACCGGCTCGAGTGCGGCGAAGCGGCTGTCATCGGTGGAGACATAATGGCCGACGACCTCGGAGTTGAAATGGTCCAGCGCCGCGAACACCCAGACACGTCCGTCCGCTACGGTCTGCACCATGGAGGCGTCAGTGCCCCAGAGCCGGTCGGGGGCTGTGGTCAGGATGGTGCCATCGTGGTCATTGGCCGGACGTGGCGGGTGGCGGTAGGGCGGGAGCAACTGGTTCTCGCGCATCAGCCGCAGCACCCGGTTGCGGCCGACGATCAGCCCGAGGCCATACCGCAGCCGGGCCCAGACCTGAGGGGAAAAACTCCAGGAAAACCTGGCTCAAGTCGTCACACAACAGCGCAAGGATAAGATGCGGATACAGCCAACTTCGTGCGCCGAGGTCGGTACGCGCCGGCAGCTTATCGATATGGAGCAGGGATTTCAGCCGTTTGAACGCGAGTTCGATTTGCCACCTAAGCCGGTATGCGGCGAGTACCTCCACGGCAGGGTAGTCCTCGCCTGGCAGCGAGGTGCCAAGGATCAGAAACTCCGCGGCGATCAGCGTGCGCGGATCGAGCACCCTCTGTTTGCGGTTGGCCTGCGCGTGCAGCGTCTTGCGCGTGGCCTCCACGGCCTCGGGCGGCTTGCGCAAGATGATCAGGCGGATCGGCGTCGTCACACCGCGCCGGACCAGAGCTTGAACGTCGATCTCGTGCGGCAGATGGTCGTTCGGCAGGGTCGCGAGGTGATCGATCAGGTCGAACGCGGAGCCATCCTGGCCGGTGAGATGGAAGCCGTTCCACTTGATCCTCACGATCAGATCAGCCTTCCCGCCGCTGTCCTGGAGGAACCGGTGCCACGGCTTGGCGCGGCCGTAGTTGCGGTCGCCGATACGCACCTCGCCTACGACCGGCGCGCCGTAGGTCAGGGTTTCGCCACCTTTAACGTCGGTCAGTTCGAGGTTCGAGAAGCCACCCGCGCCGAGATCGTAGACGCCATGCACGCGCCAGTCAGTGCCCTTGCTGCCCGGTTTGGAAATGCAGGTGCCATCGGCCACACGTATCGTACGACCCGGCCAGTGCAGAGCTTGGCTGGCCGATCTTGCCGCCAGCAGGTGAGCGGTGACGGCCTCGAGAAACTCCACCGAGTTGTCCAGGCGGTATTTGACGGCGGGATTGCTCAGGCTACCCAAGCCAAGCATCCCCGACCAACCCGCGGCGTCGCGCAGTGACATGCCGCCTGGCCCGTGCGCCAAGGCCAGGCGCAACAGCTCGGTGCCGGTCTTGATCTTGCGGCCGCGTTGGATCGCCTTGTGCTCGATGGCCAATTGATCCAGGTCGAGATCCGGCGGCAGACGAGCCAAAAGCGCGGGAAATTCGTCGGTGTGGAGCGATGCTATGTTTTGCATCTGCTCCCAGAATCGTACCGATTCGAGCCGAGTCCAGAACTATTTTAGCGCCCATGGGGTTACGCGGCCTCGAGGGTCCAAAGCTTGACCTCGGCTACCGCCAGGAACTCGCGTCTCTCGGCAGTCGCTGGTCGTCATCGATCACCCGCACCTGGTGCGGCGGGTTCGGCGCCCAGTCCCAGAACACCACGTTGATGTCAGCCGCGACTGCACCTTTGGCGAAGCTTGGGACCACAATTCCTGCGATGCCGGCTGCAACAAGCCGCTCCGTGATCGCCCAGGACGCCGGTTTGATCCCACGCGTCGACAGGTCTTTCCACGCGCAGGACAGATCGTCTTGGGCGATCTTATGCGCCTCCAAGGTAGCTGCATCGGTCAGATCGAGAATGTCCTCGCAGTCCACCTCATAGGCGCACAGCGTCATCGGTTGCGCCTTGAACGGGAACGCCTGCTGAGCCTCGAGCCAAGCGGTCTCGAACCGCCTCGCGGTATAAAGCGCCGGCATGCCGACCGGATTGAAGCGGCCTCCGGTGACGGCGGCCCCTTGACCCGAGTCCGGTGCGAAGGCCCATCTTGGGTTATGCGCCCGATAGACGATCCCGGTCAGCTTCACGCATATCCGCCAACGGCGATTCCAGCGAGGTAGCTTTTCAGGTGTTCCGACCGGCCCGCACGAACTAGGTCCTCGGCGGTCTGATCGCCGAAGGCCGGGATCGGCTGCGACCGGTACCAGGCGAAAGCTTGCGGCACTGATCCGCACCAGGGGAGGATGCGGTTGATGATCTCGGCCACCTCGCGCAACCGAGCCTGGGTCGCGGGAGCTTGCAAGCGTCGCGTCTTGGAGACCGCATCCCGCGACAGCCCAGAGGCGGCCGCCAGTTCACCTTTGGTGACGCGCAACGCCACGCTGAGGCGGTCGGGTTCAACCACGCCCTCCTGGTTGATAACTTGGTCCAGAAAGGTGTGCTCCGCGGTAGCCGACATATGCCTCACCATTTGACCCGATTGACGGGCACTATATGCGCCTGGTCGTTCGCGCTTTCAAGACGAAGCCGAGGGTTCCGCTACTCAGGCAGCAAGTAAATCGGCCTAGACCGCTGCCTCCCGCGACCTCGATCCGCCGGAGGTCTTTCTGCGTGACGCAAAGCAGCCTGGCCAGGTACCTCGGTGCCTGAGGTGAGGGCGTGCCACCATTGCACAGTCAGGCGGAAAATGGCTCTCCTGCCTATTAGCCGCCGATTTGACGCGGGGCCCGCCACACCCGGAAAGCCGAGGCGGGGCCGTCAAGTGCGGCGACCCCTACCGCGTCGGCGATCGCATTGACGACGGCCGGGAACAACGCGATCGCACCGGCCTCCCCGCAGCCCTTCACCCCGATCGGGTTGGTGATGCAGCGGGTCCCGAGGAATGACAGCTGGAAACTAGGCAGGTCCCCGGCTCGCGGCATGGCGTAGTCCATGAAGCTTCCGCTCACGGGTTGGCCGGATTCCTTGTCATATACGGCGTGTTCGAGCAGCGCCTGCCCGGCGCCTTGAGCGATGGCACCATGCGCCTGGCCGGTGGCGATCATCGGGTTCACGATGATGCCATAGTCGTCCACGGCAGTCAGGCGTTCGAGGGTGACCGCACCTGTCTCCGGGTCAACTTCGACTTCGGCAATGTGGGTGCCGTTGGGAAAGGTCATCGCGTCCCGCGTCCATTGATGATAGGTGTCGAGCGTGCCGGGAAACTCCCTCGCCAGGTCCAGCAGCGTAATGGTACGATCTGTACCGACAACGCGAAAGATTCCTCCATCGAAACCGATGTCAAGTTCGGCGGCTTCCAGCGCTTGCGCGGCGAGAGTTTTGCCCTTCGCCACGATAATTTCCGACGCTCGCCAGATCGCTGTGCCACCCATATAGGTGGCGCGAGAGCTGCCGTGACCGCCGCCCATCGGGATCAAGTCGGTGTCGCCCTGTTTCAGGTGGATAAGCGCGTTAGGCAGTCCCAGACGGTCGGCAAGTATTTGCGGCATAGTGGTCTCGTGTCCCTGGCCGATGGTTTGCGTGCCGGTGATCAGTGAAACCGAGCCGTCTTGTTCGAAGCGGATGTCAACGTTTTCAGTCGGCAGGCCGCCGGTTGCCTTGATGTGGCACGCCATGCCGATCCCCCGGCGTCGCCCATTCGTTTCGCTTTCGCGCCGGCGTGCCGGAAAATTTGCCAGGTCGGCATCACCGACCGCGGTATCGAAGTTGGTGCGGAAGTCGCCGCTGTCCACTGTGAAATTCAGCGCGTTCGTCATCGGGGTGGTTACGACAAAGTTGCGCCGGCGTAGATCGATACGATCGAAACCACATTGCCGTGCCGCGGCATCGATAAGGCGTTCGATGATGTTGACCGCCTCGGCGAAGCCGGGGCCCCTGGTCACGCCAATCGGCGTGGTATTTGTCAGCACCGCCCGAACGCGTAAGGCGATCGCGGGAATAGCGTAGACCGAGCCCTGGAGATTCGGATATTGGTTGGTCTGCACGCCGCCTGAGCCGCCCGCCATGTAGGCGCCGAGGTTGGCGATGCTGTCCACATGCATCGCGCGAAATTGGCCTTCCGCGTCAAGGGCGAGGCTGGCGGTCGCGAGGTGATCGCGGGCCTGGTGGTCGGACAGGAACGTCTCCGATCGCGTGGCGATCCATTTCACCGGGCGTCCGGTGCGACGCGCCGCCCACAGGATGAGCGCGTGTTCGGCGTAGGCAAAATTCTTTGCGCCGAAACCGCCGCCAACATCGGCTGCTATGAAGCGCACCGCGGACGGGTCCACACCTAACGCTCGAGCGGCCACGTCGCGGTTGCCGTGGATGTTCTGGCTCGAGAGATGCAGCGTGTAGCGACCGTTGTAGTGACCAACAGCGCCGCGGGGTTCCATCGGGTTGGTAACGATACGGTGGTTGTTCAGCTCGATCGTTACGACATGTAGCGCGGTCTTGAGGGCGTCCGCGACTTCGGCCGTTTGGCCCCAATGCCAGTCGAGGCAGAGGTTGCCGGGGACCTCGCGGGTCAGAACCGGGGCTTCGGCAGCCAGGGCGTCGCTAGCTCCAATAACTACGGGTAAGGGCTCGAAGTCGATGACAATGCGTTCCGCGGCATCCAGGGCCTGGTTGCGGGTCTCCGCGACGATCAGGGCGACGGGCTCGCCGGCGTAGCGGACGATGTCCTCAGCCAAGAGCGGTTGCGGCAGGAAGCGGAACGGCTCGTTGGTCTGGACGTTAGCCTCGACGGTGGGGCGCAGCGGGCTCAGCCCATCGGCGGCGGCATCGCGGGCGGTGAGGATGGCGAGAACGCCCGGGCCTTGCAGGGCGTCGTCCGTGTCAATGGCGGCGATGCGCGCGTGCGCATGCGGAGACCGAACGAAGACGGCATGCGCGACGCCATCGAACCGCAGATCATCCAGATAAGCGCCGTGGCCGGTGACAAAACGGGCGTCCTCACGACGGCGAGGGGCGTCGCCGATGATAGCGCGATGGGTATTGCTGATGCCGGCGCGATCGGTCATGAATGGCGGCTCCCTGGGCTTCCCGGGACACAGATTGGCCAGGGGCCGGGCAACGGGCAAGGTCCGGTCAGATATAGCACCCGCGCCAGATTGCGTGGACCCCGAGCGCCATGCCAATCTCATCGACGCGATGGTTAACCGGTCGACCGGGCACAGCGATCTCAGGCAAGGATGACGATCATGGCCAATGACAAGATGGTGGCGCAAATTTCCACAAAGGCTGGCTTTATCGCCGCGCTTGATCAGAGCGGTGGGTCGACTCCCGGCGCCCTGCGCCTGTACGGCATTCCGGACACCGCCTACAGCGGCGAGGCGGAGATGTTCCGGCTCATGCACGAGATGCGCGTGAGGATCATGACGGCGCCCGCGTTCACCGGCGCTAAAGTCATCGCCGCCATCCTGTTCGAGGCCACGATGGACGGGAAGGTCGAAGGAAAGCCAACTCCTACGTTCCTGTGGGACGAGCGGAGCGTGATCCCCTTTTTGAAGGTCGACAAAGGGCTGGAAGCCGAGGCCGATGGCGTGAGCCTGATGAAGCCGATACCTGGCCTTGACGCGCTGCTTGCTCGGGCGGTGAAGCTTGGGATCTTCGGAACCAAGATGCGCTCTGTCATCCACCTGGCCTCTAAACAAGGCATTGCCGCCATTGCGAAGCAGCAGTTCGACGTGGCCGCGCAGATCGCCGGGCACGGCCTTATGCCTATTATCGAGCCGGAGGTTTCGATCAACAGCCCGGACAAAGCCGGCGCGGAAGAGATCCTTCTGGCTGAGATCGTCAAAAACCTCGACGCACTGCCGAGCGGTCGCCAGGTGATGCTCAAGCTGACGATCCCGGACGTTCCGAATCTCTACTCGGGATTGGTAAGCGACAAGCGGGTTGCCAGGGTGGTCGCGTTGTCGGGCGGCTACACCCGGGCCGACGCGTGCAAGCGGCTGGCTTCGAATCACGGTGTCATCGCCAGCTTTTCGCGCGCCCTGGTCGGAGACCTTCGGCATTCGATGAGCGACGCCGAGTTCAACGCGGCACTCGCCAAATCCATTGACGAGATTTATCGAGCCTCGACCGAGAAGGTTTGATGCGGCGGCTGGTCGGACGGCGCCGAAACGGGGCGCCAGAAAGCCGACGGAGGGTTGCTCCTCAGCCCTGAAAAAGCGACGATACCAAAAACCGGAGGGGCGACCAATGATCGATCTGGTGATCCGTGGCGACACGGTGGTGACGCCGGAGGGCGTCGGCGCACATGACATCCTGATCTCGGGCGGGAGCATTGCCGCAGTTGCTGCGCCCGGCGGTATCGCCATCCCTGAAGGTGCGCGCCTGATCGACGCCACCGGCAAGATCGTCATCCCCGGCGGAATTGACCCGCACGTGCACTGCAAGTGGCACCTGCCGAACCCGGACGGGACCGCCACCGAGACCGCGCCACCCGACGTCGTCAGCAAGGCGGCGGTGCATGGCGGCACCACCACGATGATCGACTTCACGCGAGCCTCCCAAGGCAGGGACGTGCGCGATGCCATCGAGAAACGCGAAGAGGACTGGAAAGGTCATTGCGCGTGCGACTATGCGCAACACATCATGGTGGAAGGCGCCTTGCCGGTCGACCTGCCCGGACAGGTAGGCGAGGCAATCCAGGCCGGCTTCTCGACGGTCAAGATTTTCACCACCGACATCACACCAAGCCGCAAGGGACGGATGGTCGATTTCGGCGATATCTGGGAGGTTTTTAAGGTTCTGGCGGCGAACAAAGGCCTTGGGGTGATCCACTCCGAGGACAACGACATTGTTATGCACATGTATGCCAAGTTAATCCGGGAAGACCGCACCGGGTTCGAGAACATGGCTGAGGTGCACAACACTCTGTCCGAGGACGTGTCGTTTCGCCGGGTGATCCGGTTAGCGGAGAAGGTGCCCGGGACGGCGCTTTACATGATGCACGTGTCCGCGGTGACCGGTGTTTCGGCGATCCAGGAAGCCCGTCGCCGGGGATTGCCGATCTACGGCGAGTCCTTGCACCAATACATGCTGTACAGTAGCGATGACTACAAGCGGCCGAATGGGCAGATCTATCATACTTACCCGTCCTTGAAGGGTCCGGAGGATCACGCAGCGCTGTGGCAAGGCACCTTGGACGGCTCCATTAACTGCGTGGCCACCGATGAGATTTGCTGCACTCTGAAGCAGAAGCTGCGGGGCATCCGGATCGATGATACGACCGGCGGGAACGCGGGCGTGGAGCCTCGGGTGGCGCTGATGTATACTGAAATGGTGGGCAAGCGTGGGTATTCGCTACTACGTTATGTCGATCTCGTGTCCACCAACGCCGCCAAGATCATGGGCCTGTATCCTCGAAAGGGTGCGCTGGCGGCGGGTTCGGATGCCGATATCTGCGTTCTGGATCCGGCGGATCGGCGGGTGATCCGCGCGGAAGATTTGCATGAGGCCGACTATACTCCCTGGGAAGGCCGCAAGATGGACGCCTGGCCCTGCCTTACCGTGTTGCGGGGCAAGGTCGTAGTGGAGAACGGGGAGTTCAAGGGTAGCCTCGACGACGGCAAGTGGCAGCACCGCAAAGTCGCGGAGGAGATGTTCACTGCCCCGCGGCTTTGATCGGCCGTGATGTCCGGCGGATCTGATTAGGAGCTTGCCGGATACGCGGGCGATCCGACGGTTTAACCCCGCGTCCGAAGCGTGTCGCACGGACGCAACATTACGACGGGGTAAAGAGGGATGCGCAGGGACCGCCGGGCGACTTCAGCCGCGGCCTATCCAGGGCATCTTGGTTGCCATTATCGTCACGAACTGGACGTTCGATTCCAGCGGCAGGCCCGCCATGAAGGCAACTTGCTTGCCGACATGGTCCGCGTCCATCCGCGGCTCGATCGCCATCTGGCCGTTCGGCTGCAACTGCCCATTGGTGGACCGCGCGGTCATCGGCGTGGCGGCGTTGCCGATATCGACCTGACTGCAGCAGATGTCGTATTGCCGCCCATCGAGGGCGATCGACTTGGTCAATCCGGTGATAGCGTGCTTGGTCGTGGTATAGCCCGCCGACCCCGGACGCGGATTGTGCGCCGAGATCGAGCCGTTGTTGATGATGCGGCCGCCCTGGGGCTGCTGCTCGCGCATGATACGGAAGGCGGCGTTGGCGCACAGGAACATCGCATCCAGGTTGATCGCACTGACCGTGCGCCACATCTCGAAGGTGTAGTCGCCGAAATTGGTGGTGGGGACGTTGCCCCCTGCATTGTTGAACAGCATGTCCAGGCGCCCGAACGTGGATTTCGCTTTGGCGAACAGCGCGTCTACCTGGACCGGGTTGGTGACGTCCGTGGGCACGGCAAGCGGTTTGCCGCCGGTTGCCATGCCGGCCGTTTCGTCCAGCGCCTCTTGCCGGCGTCCGGCGAGCACGACCGACCAACCATCCGCGAGCAGGTTCAGCGCGGCCGCGCGTCCGATGCCGCTGCCCGCGCCGGTGATGATGGCGACACGATCTGTCATCTGAGTGTTTCCTTCCCTCGGTGGACGATGCCTTATTCTGGACGGTGGTTGCCGGCGGGGGAAGAGGGTGCGACGCTTGGCTAAGAGGAAACATAGATGCCGCGCTTCGCTGCAATCGGGCTGGATCATCGTCATGTCTACGATCTCACGGCGGGCTTAATCGCTGCCGGGGCTGTTTGCGCCGGCCACGATCCGCTGACGTCCGACGCCCGAGTACTGGCTGGTTTTCGCAAACGATTTCCGGATGTGCCGGCGGTGGAGCGGGACCGGCTACTCGACGATCCGTCGGTGGATTTCATCGTTCTGGCCGCGGTGCCCCGGGATCGGGCGGGCCTGGCCATCGAGGCAATGCGGCGCGGCAAGGACGTGATGGTCGACAAGCCGGGTGTGACCACAGTCGCTCAGCTTGATGCGGTCGAGGCGGCGGTTCGCGAGACGGGGCGGATCTGGTCGATTGTGCTAGGACGGTTCACCTCGGCTTCGGTGCAGGCCGCGTTGGGCGTTGTGCGCTCCGGGGAACTGGGGCGGCTGGTATCGCTTACCAGCCTGGCGCCGCACCGGCTAAACCGAGCGCTGCGGCCAGCTTGGTTCTTCGACCGCGAGGCGTATGGCGGGATTATTACCGATATCGGCGCGCATTTAATCGACCAGTTTTTGGCCTTCGCGGACGTGTCCGACGCCGCCATCGCCGCCAGTACGATCGGTTGTTTTGGAACGGAGCCCCCTGGCTTCGAAGACTTCGCCGAGGTGACCTTGCACGGCGGCGGGATGGTCGGAACGATGCGGATGGACTGGTTCACGCCTGACGGGTTGCCCGATTGGGGTGACGGACGATTGTTTCTTGTCGGCACCGAGGGTACCCTGGAACTGCGCAAGAATCTGGACATCGAGGGCCGGACGGGCGGCGACCATCTGTTCGTGGCGAACAAGCACCGGACTCGCTACCAGGATTGCAGTGGACTGCCGGTGACCTACTACCGGGACTTCCTCGAGGACGTGCGAGACCGTGGCGGCCGAACGATGGCGGGCGGCAAAGTGTTTTCTGCCTGCCGCTTGGCGTTGCGCTGTCAGGCGGAGGCGAAACGGTTCAGCCCTTGACGAGAATCTCGGTCAGACCCAGCGACAGGACGTGGCGCAGGTCGTTGAGGGCGAGAGCGATGCAACCCTCGGTCGAGGCATAATCCGCGCGCGCCGGGTGGAGAAATATAGCGGAGCCTCTTCCGGGTTGAACAGGGTCGTCGTTCCAGCCGAGCATGCCGATGATGTCGTAGACAGCATCGTCGCGCCACAATGCCTCGGCGCTGGCTTCGAAGGGATGACGAACGGGCAGGTTGTAGGCTGGGTGTCGAGGATCGTCACACCATCCGTCAGATGGGGTGAGTGGTCTTGTCGATACGGCACATGCAGGGGCGGAAAGGCGGTCGGGGCGGAAAAGCACCTCGCGGAGGGGGAGAAGTCCGGTAGGGGTAGCGCCGTCGCCCTCGCGCTTGTCGGAAGTGATGCCACTGTGGCCTAGGGCAGCGCGGAACGTTTCGGCTCCGATCAGCAGGGAGCCGGCTGGCGTGACGGTAGCGCGCATGGTTTGGGGTGTCCTCGAACTGGCTATACGATAGGCGCGTTTAAAGGAGGAAACCACATGGCCCGTGTTCCATATCTCGAACCGTCTGACCTAGCGCCGGAGGACCAGGATCTGCTCAAGCGGCCGATCTCGCTGAACAAGGCTTTGGCGAATTCGCCCAAGGCGGCGCGGGTATTCTCGGCGCTGGGCGGGTATATTCGGTATGGGAGCAAGCTCGATCCGCGGTTGCGGGAACTGGCAATCTTGGAGGTGGGATGGCTGGCTCGTTCACCCTACGAGTGGTCGCACCACGTCAAGTTAGGGCATGACTTTGGCGTCAGCGACGAAGATCGTGCAGGCGCTGATCGATGATACCGCTGGCAAGCCGACCGGTCTGGATGCACTGTCGAAATTGGTGCTGCGGGCGGCGCGGGAGATGACCGTCGAGGGCGCGATGGGTGACGCAACGTTCGCCGCATTGCAAGCCGAGCTCGGAAATGAACGGGTGGTGGATCTGACGCTGGCTATTGGCTTTTACAGCGCGGTGGTGCGGGTTCTGGCTACGCTGCAGATCGATGTGGAGCCGGACTATATGCCATATCTCGAGCGCTTTCCGCTGCCCGAGTAACCCTCTAGGCTACCCGCAAAACTGTGGGAGCCAAGATCATGGAGTTCGGCATCGGTATTCCAACGTCCGGCGACAGCTGGAAGGTGGCGCAGCGAGCGGAGGAACTCGGCTTCACGCATGCCTGGTTCTATGACACGCAGATGCTGGTAGGCGACCCGTTCGTGGCGATGGGGGCGGCGGCGCTGAAGACGTCGCGCATTCGGCTGGGCACCGGCGTGCTGGTGCCGACCAACCGGATCCCGGCGGTCACCGCCTCGGCCTTCGCAACGCTGAACGCGATGGCGCCGGGGCGCATCGATTTCGGCGTTGGGACAGGGTTCTCGGCTCGGCGGGCGATGGGGCTAGGCGCCATGAAGCTTGCCGATATGGAAGAGTACATTCGGGTCGTCTATGCCCTGCTGAACGGTGAGATGACCGAAGCCGAGGTCGATCCGGGGGTGTGGAAAAAGCTGAAATTTCTCAATCCCGAACTGGGGCTGATCAATATCAAGGACCCGATCCGGCTGCATATTTCGGCGCTGGGACCGAAGGGGCGGCAGCTGACGGCGCGCCACGGGGCAGCGTGGAAAACCGTGATGTCGGGGGTTGACGACGGGCTGGCAGCACTCGACGGCATGCGTAAAACCTGGGCGGCGAGTGGGCGCCCGGCGGCCGATCTATATTCCTCCGCCTGGATTTGGGGCTGCCTGTTGCGGGATGGCGAGACGCTCGACAGCCCACGGGTGCGGGCCCAGGCGGGAACGCGCGCTGCCGTGCTGTTGCATCGCGCCGCCGATCTCGACATGGAGGGCTGGAAGAACACGTCTCCCGTGCCGGACAGTGTGAAGGATGTGTTGCAGAGCTATGTGGAGGCGGCGCGCAAATTCGAGCCGGCTGATGCGCGCTACCTGCTGAACCACACCGGGCATTGCGTTGCGGTGAAGCCGGAGGAGGAGCGGTTCATCACCGCCGAACTGATCCGGCAGACGACGTTCACCGGGGTGGAGCAGGACATCAGGCAGCGAATGGAGGCGATGCGCGATGGCGGAATCTCGCAAATGGTCATCGCGATTGTTCCGGGCCATGAGTCGGCGATAGAGGACTGGGGGCGGATTGTCAGGGCGTTCAATTAGAAACTGGCCGAGCCGCTGAGTGTTAGGACACCGCGGAATAGGGGAGCACAACGCTGAAGGGGGCCAGGTCTTTTTTGCTAGCGGCGAAGGTCAATCGGGCCGAAGCGGCGTGCCGTCGAGTTCTTCGGCCCGCTCCACTTCGATCAGAACGGCGAAGCCTTTCTTGTCGGGATCACGATCTTTCTCCGGCTGGATTAATCGCGTCCAGACTTCTTCATAAGTCGGCCCTGATTTGAACAGGCGAGCGGTGCCGTAGAAGCGGGCGATGCCGCCCTTGGGCAGGATGCCGTCGGCCCGAAGTTGCGGCTTGCGGAAGTAGATGGTTACCCGCGTGCCATCGGTCAGGTTTTCGGTCGTTGATCCTCTTCCCCGCTCCCATAACGAGAAATGTCCGTCGTCGAAGACCTGCGTGCTGCCGCGCGGCGTGATTTGCGCGTAGCCGTTCGGCAATACGGTCCCGATGAGGCACACGTCGTTGGGAAAGGCGGAGTTGATGTGGGGTTGGAGGATCTTGGGAATGCCTGGCATTTGTCTTGCTCCGGTGTGGCGGGTCTATATGCGCTCGAGAATAGACAGACCGCGGTTGCGGTCGATCAGGTAGATCAGACCCCGATGGTCAACATAAACGTCATTGCTGCAGACGAGTTGCGCACCGGAAGGCACATCGGGCATCCACCATGCAGCTTGTTTCATCGACAGAGGATTGGAGATGTCGATCACGCGCAGTCCGTTGGCGAACCACGCCGCCGGGACCTCGTTGCTGGTTATTGTTTCGATTGGTTGATGGCAGGCCGTCATCAACGGCGTCTTTACCCCGACGAGTTCCGGTAACTGGAAGCAACTGACCGGGATCGGCCGCGTCTCATCGGTGATGTTCACCATCCAGACCATTGCCGGCAGTTCCGGTGACAGGTTGGGATCGAGCGGTTGGACGTGCTCATCCGCCACCAGCATCCAGCGATGGCCCGCGATCGGCACGTCGATCGGCACCAGACTGTGGGTGGGCCAGCCGAACGGAGGACTCCAATCGAGGGCGGAGATCATCCGCGGTTTGGTCATGTCACTGATGTCCAGGATGACACCGCCGCCGTACCAGTAGCTGACATACAGTCGATCGCCGCGGCGGATCGGATGATGGCAGCGGTGGTTTCGGCCGTGCCAACTGGGTGTCTCACCGCCAGCTATCCACTGTCCTTCCATCCACCAACGGCCCACTTCTTGGGGTCGGGTCGGATCTGCCAGATCGAGGATCATGACGATCGTTCCGACATAGCCCTCCAGCTCGGCGGAGATGTATGCGTAGCGCCCATCAAAGGTGAAGCGGTGCACGCCCATGCCGGCGCATTCCCAATGGCATATGTCACGCGGGTTGGATGGCCGGCTGACGTCGAAGATACGCAGGCCAACGAAATCATCTGTTGGCTTCTCGCCGCGGGTGCGCTCGCGGTTGGCCAACATCAGGTCGTTTGCCACCCGCACTTTGTGTGAATGCAGCCCTGGCGGGATGTCGATGGTCGCTACGATCCGGGGGTTGGCGGGATCGGATACATCCAGAACCGAGGTCCCGTTCGGCGGAGCCATGTGCCCGACATAGGCGTGGTTGCCGTCCACAACGACCTGTCCGCCGCCGGCGATATCGACCCAGGCGACCTCGCGAATGCCGGAACCTTGTCCCATCCCGCTTCCCTCCACTTTGGGAATTCAACAGATCTCGGTTTTCCCGTAAAGTTCGCAGGGGGCGCCGTGTGGTGAAGCCGGTCAGAATGCGGGACAGTGGGCGAACCGGCAATCGAGTAGGAGGGATCTCATGCGTATCGGAGCCAGCACCTTTATCTGGGTGTCGCCGTTTTCCTCGGATACGCTCGACCTAATCGACAAGGTCAAGGCTTTCGGCTTCGACTTGATTGAGATCTGCGTTGAGGATCCAGACACGATCGATACCGCTGTGATCGGGCGAGCACTGAAGAGAGCGGGACTTGGCGTCACCGTTTGCGGCGCCTTTGGACCGAACCGGGACATGAGTTCGGATGATCCGGCGGTTCGAGACAACGCGATCGGCTACAGCCGCCGCTGCGTGGACATCGCGGCGGAGCTTGGCAGCGAGGTGGTCGTGGGTCCCATGTATGCCGCTGTCGGCAACACAAGGCTGCTTGCGGCGCCGGCGCGCCGGCGGCAATGGGACTTGGCGGTGGACAGCGTGTCGCAGGTTGCCGATCATGCGGCCGAACGTGGCATCAAGCTGGCGGTCGAACCGTTGAACCGGTTTGAGACGGATCTGATCAATACTGTTGATCAGGGGCTCGAACTGCTTTCCGACGTCGGCCGCGAGAATGTCGGGTTCCTGCTTGATACGTTTCATATGAATATCGAGGAGAAGAATATTCCTGACGCGATCCGGCGTGCGGGGAAGCATATCTTCGAGTTCCATTCGTGCTCCAACGATCGCGGCATTCCCGGTGAGGACCACCTACCGTGGTTCGAGATCGCCACGGCGCTGCGCGAGGTTGAGTACGCGGGGCCGATCGTGATTGAAGCGTTTACGCCGCAGATTCAGGAGATCGCGAAAGCCGTGTCGTTGTGGCGTCCTTTGGCGCCGAGCCAGGATGTCTTGGCGCGGGACGGGCTGAGGCATCTGCGGCAGGTTTTTAGCTGACGAGGAAAGTCGTCCTGTTCGACCCGGACGACCATGCGCTGGCTGTCGATCGCGATTGGTTCAACACGACCAGCTTCAGAAATCCGCAGGGTCGTTTAGCCCCGATGCCGGTACGCCAGCGCCTCGGCCAGGTGAGCGCGCCCCACCACCTCGGCGCCTCCGAGATCGGCGATCGTCCGCGCCACGCGCATGGTTCGGACGTAGCCGCGCGGCGATAGGCGCAACCGTTCCATCGCCTGTTCCAACAACTTCTGTGCGTCAGGCAGGAGGCGGATCAGCTTGCCATCCGCCTCGGCGTTGCAAGCCGGCCCTTCCGCGCCGTAACGGTTCGCCTGAGCGTGCCGTGCCCGAGTGACCCGCCCGGCGATCGCAGCGCTGCACTCCCCCGCCGGGGCGTGGGACAACTCCGCCGCCGTCACCGGTTGCACGTCGACGGCGAGATCGATCCGATCCAGTACCGGGCCGCTGACGCGATTGCGATAATCCTCGCCGCAGCGCGGGGCGCGCCCGCATTCGCGGCCGCCTTCGCCAAGATACCCGCAGCGGCACGGGTTCATCGCGGCGACGAGCTGAAAGCGGGCGGGGTAGGTAATGTGGGCGGCAGCGCGGGAGACCGTCGTTCGCCCGGTTTCCATCGGCTGGCGCAGCGACTCCAGGGCCTGGCGCGGAAATTCGGGAAGCTCGTCCAGGAACAGCACGCCGCGATGCGCCAGGCTGACCTCGCCTGGCCTGGCCCGGTGGCCTCCGCCGGTCAGCGCGGCCTGCGACGCGGAATGGTGCGGTTCCCGAAAGGGTGGCCGCATGACCAGCCGGCCGCCGTCGAGCATACCGGCGACGCTGTGGATCATGCTGACCTCCAGAGCGGATCGCGGATCCAGGTCAGGCAGCAGGCCCGGCAAGCGGGCCGCAAGCATCGACTTCCCGGCACCAGGCGGTCCGATCAGCAGCAGGTTGTGGCCCCCGGCCGCTGCGATCTCCACCGCGCGCCTTGCAGTTTCCATGCCCTTGACATCGGCCATGTCGGGGCTGGCGTGGGGCTCGGCCACACCTGCCGTGCCAGGCGGCGTCAGCACCTGCGTCCCGCGGAAATGGTTAATCAGGCTCAGCAGGTCGGTGGGGGCCAGGACTTCGATCCGGCCGGCCCAGGCTGCCTCGCCGCCCTGGCTGGCCGGGCAGATCAAGCCGAGATCACGCGCGGACGCGGCGATTGCCGCCGGCAGCACCCCTGCGACCGAGTTCAGCGAACCATCCAGCGACAGTTCGCCCAGCGCGGCATAACCGGCGATCTCCTCGCGCGGCAGGATATCCATCGCTGCGAGCAACCCCAAGGCGAGCGGCAGGTCGAAATGGCTGCCCTCCTTCAGCAGGTCGGCAGGTTTGAGATTGATCAGGACGCGTTTGATCGGCAGCGACACGCCCATGGCGGCGAATGCGGCGCGGACACGTTCCCGAGCTTCGCCGACGGCTTTGTCAGGGAGGCCGACCAGGATGAGGGCTGGCAGGCCGGGGGCAATCTGCACCTGCACCTCGACCGGGACCGCGTCGATGCCGTTGAACGCGAAGGTGTTGGCGACGGCCATGGTGGAGGATTGAATGCGGTTCGACATGGCTGCATTCTCGGGGAGCAATGGTAAATAAAGTCGTAAGCACCTGAGGATTTCGCATGCCCTTCGACGAAACCGGCCGTCGGCCTGGACGGCGGCCTGCTCGCAACGTGCTGGGTGGCCCGATCGGGGTCTGCTCCAACGATCCGATGACCGGGTTTTTTCGCAGCGGCTGCTGCGAGACCAGCCCGGAGGATCTCGGCAGCCATACGGTGTGTGCGGTGATGACGGCCGAGTTCCTCGCGTTCAGCAAGGCACAGGGCAACGATCTGTCGACGCCTCGGCCGGAGTTTGGTTTCGTTGGGCTAAAACCGGGCGATCACTGGTGCCTGTGCGCGCCCCGCTGGCAGGAGGCGTTCGAGGCCGACGCGGCGCCTCAGGTGGTCCTCCGCTCGACCGAGGAGGGTGCCTTGCGGCATTGCCGCTTGGCTGATCTGACTCGGTTCGCGATTGACCTGGCTTAGACCGTTTTCGGCCTGACTGTGCAGGTTGGAAATGGTCTGCCTCTTTATTTGATCGCACGATTTGCGCGCCTTGAACTTTCCGCTCAGCGCAATCCCAGCCGCGGGTTTGTCTCGAAGCCTATTTACCCCAGCGTAAAACGATCGGATCCAATCGACGGGCGATTTCGAGCAGCCCGGCCCTTGCGGCGGGATGCAGCGGCGGGATCGGGTGACGCACTGCGTCGGAGGCGATGACCCCTCCCGCTTTCATCAGGGCCTTGCAGGCGGCCAGACCGCACTGCCGGTTCTCGTGATTGATCAGCGGCAGCCAGCGGCTGTAGGCCGTGACCGCTTCCTCCTGCCGTCCAGCAAACCAGGGGTCGGTGATCTGCCTGATGCCGTCCGGATAGCCGCCTCCGGTCATCGCTCCGGTGGCGCCCGCTTCCAGGTCGGCGAGCAGGGTGATGGCCTCTTCGCCGTCCCAAGGACCAACAACGAATGGGCCGCCGAGTGTGATCAGGTCGCGCAGCTTGGCCGCTGCCTGGGGTGTTTCGATCTTGAAGTAGCTGACGTGCTCAATCTCCCGCGCCATACGCGCGAGGAAAGCGGCAGAGAGCGGCGTGCCCGCGACGGGGGCGTCCTGGATCATGATCGGGATGTCGATTGCATTTGAAACGATCCGGAAGAAATCGAAAATGCCTGACTCCGACACGCGGATGGTCGCACCGTGGTAGGGCGGCATGATCATCACCATGGCCGCGCCGGCCGCCATTGCCCGCCGGCTGCGCTCGGCGCAGATCCGGCTGCTGAAATGCGTCGTCGTGACGATCACCGGCACGCGGTCCGCGACGTGGCTCAGCATCAGGTCCATGATCCTGTCGCGCTCGTCATCGGCCAGCACGAATTGTTCCGAGAAGTTCGCGAGGATGCAGAGGCCTTCCGATCCAGCATCGATCATGAAGTCCGCAGCGCGGCGTTGACCGTCCAGATCGAGTTCACCGCGTTCGGTGAACACTGTCGGCACCACAGGAAAGACCCCACGCATAGGCGGTTTGGCGGATGTTGACATCGGACCTCCCTTCGTTGCCGCGCTGGGTTACGATGGCGCGGGAATTTCGATCGGCATACAAAGCGCACGCCCGCTTGGTGGCGTCCTGACCCAATGGCGCCGCACTCGCGACCGGACAATCGATCCGGCTTGGGCCAATGTCCAGTGTGTCGGGACGTGTCAGCAACCGTGGCGGTGCGCTGGCGCCGGTGGGCGGCGTCAGTCCGGCGGGCTTGTGTTTCGGGCGCGGTCGAGGCGGCCGTCGACCGCTGCGAGTCCTGCCTCGGCCTCTGCCCGTTTCAGGCCGTCCCATCAGCACCGCAACTTTTACACTCCCGCCAGCCTCCGCCAATATGCGGGCGGCACGCGCTGCCGGAACGCCGGCGATCGCGGCTACCATGCCCTTGGCGCGGGCTACGAGCTTTTCACTGCCAGGCACCATATCGACCATGTGGCCCTGATAGACGCGTCCCAACTCGGTCATCAGGCGGGTCGAAAACAGGTTGAGTGCGATCTTTTGCGCCGTGCCGGCCGTCATGCGTGTCGAACCGGCCAAAAACTCGGGTCCACTGTCCAGCAGCACGGGGTGGTCCGCCGTGGCCAGCAAAGGGGCGCCGCCATTGTTGGCCAGGGCGATGGTCAGCGCCCCTGCGGCGCCAACTGTCTTCTGGACCGAGCGAGTGTAGCGTGTGGTGCCGCTGGCCGCGACCGCGACAAGGACGTCGTTCGGACAAGGGTTGATCGCTGCAGCCTCGCGGGCGCCCGCATCCGCGTCGTCCTCCACCCCCTCGACGGAACCAATGAGCGCCGGCCTCCCTCCCGCGATGAGATAGACAAGGCGGTCGACTGGCCAGCCGAAGGTTGGATGCAACTCGACGCCGTCCTGGGTCGCCAGCCGGCCGGAGGCGCCGGCACCACAATAGATCAGCCGGCCACGCTCACGCAGCCGCTCGGCCGCCCCGGTGACAGCAATCGCAATCGAAGGAAGAGCGAGGCGAACGGCGGCAAAGGCGTTGAATTGGTTGTCCAGCATCGCGGTCAACGCCTGTTCCGCGGGCCAGGCGCCGGCATCCCGGTAGTGGTGGATGGTCCGTTCAGTATCCATGCCGCCAGTCGGCTCCTCATTGGCTGGCGTAGCGGAATGAAACGAGTTCGGCTACTTGGCGCGCGCCGCCATTCGTGCCCGATCCTAGCTCTCGGCTCGGCCGCATCCCGCGTCGTCCTCAAGCCGAAGACTTAGTGGGACTCGGCAAAACGCTCATCGCGAGCGGTGATCTGGAAAAATTCGGGCCGACGTTGTCGGCTAGAACGGAATTTCATCATCCAGATCGCCGCCTTTCGGCGCGTCCCAGGACGGGCCTCCCGAGCGTGCTGCACCAGCGGCTGGGGGACGAGCGGCCGGGGCACGTTCCCGAGGGGTGTATCCAGCCCCGGAGCCGCTTTCGACCCCTCCCCCGAAGCCGCCTTCACCGCCGGAGCGACCGTCGAGCATGGTGAGTTGCCCGTTGAACCGGCCGATCACGACTTCCGTCGTGTAGCGTTCCTGGCCCTGCTGGTCGGTCCATTTGCGGGTCTGCAGCGATCCTTCGACGTAGATTTTGGCACCCTTCTTCAGGAAGCGCTCCGCGACATCGGCGACCCGGTCGTTGAATATCACGATACGGTGCCATTCGGTCCGTTCCTTGCGCTCACCGGAGGCGCGATCGTTCCACGTCTCGCTGGTCGCCAAGGTCAGATTGACGATCTTGCTGCCATCCTGGGTGGAGCGAACTTCCGGGTCTTTGCCTAGATTGCCCACTAGGATCACCTTGTTCACAGAGCCTGCCATCGTCCCAATCCTTTTCCCGAGACTCGAAACCCTAGCGTAAACCCCATCTAGGGGCCATTGGTTAAGATATTCCTTACACATAGAGGCAATCGCCGGTTGGCGTCGCCAGCCGACCGAGATGCGGTGGCCGAGGTACGGCAGAGCGGTTGGACGCCGGCACTCGCCTCGACTGGCGGCAATTCGGCGCCGGCTCGGATTTCCCCGACCGTGGACCAGGGGGGAATTCCGTCGACCGGCATATAGTTCGGTTGCCGGAAATTCCGGGTAGGTGGTGCCCGGGTTGTAGCTATTCGACAGTCGACTGCCCGAAAGTCGAAAAACTGACAACTGACGCTCTGACCTCTGTTTCACGCCGGAGGAGGGTAATATCGGGTGGCGTGATCTTTGGGCGTTCGCGCTGGCAGCCAGCGCAATCAATCGGCCTGATAAGCGTTCACGATCGGCTGTCTGACCCCTTGCAGAGGAGCAACGAGGTTTCGGCGGATTGCCTGTTTCGATCGTTCGGATGTGGCCGCGCCGCCTGCCGCGCCGACGCCTCCTCCGACCAACGCTCCGACCGCAGGTCCGATGCCGCCGGTCGCCACCCCTAGGGCAATTCCCCCACCAGTACCCACCACACCGCCCGTCGTGGCTCGGGTTTTTGTGTTTTGGCCGCATCCGCTGCTGATTAATACCAATCCCATCGCAAAGACGACGCGTATGATGGCGAACATCATGTGCCCTCCTTCTGGCGCTATACAGGGTGAACGACCAAGCGCAGACTTAGTTGCCGGTTGACTGGAATGAGCGTACACGTGCCGAAATCGATACGAAATTGGCGGCCGAATGCGGGGATTTTGAGATTGAGTCTCGCCACGAGCTGGTGGTGTAGCCGTGCTACACAGGACCGTAAGCGGCAACGCGTAGCCTTGTGTCAGGATCATGACCTGGTCTGGCAGCGTCCCTCCGGCCCGAACGGGCGTCGCCCAGGACGAGACGACGCCGAGTCTCACGGCGAAAAAATCTACCTGCCCGTCTTAAGTCATTTGCCGATCCGGAAATCGCACCACGTGCAGCCCTGCCAAAGCCAATCGGTCCACCAGGTGCCGGGCTGCCGCCGTCGCCATGAAGCACTCCGTAGGGCGGGTGATTTGACCACCGGACGACAGCAGGGCGGAGGACAATACCGCTTCCAGTTCGGCGTCAGAGACGGGTTCGGGGATTGGATCGAACATCAGCGCAGGCTACACTTTTTCTGGGTACAAAACAAGAACACAAAAACCTCGACAGAGGCAGGAGTTGGGCTTTTGGAGATTTGTGTAAATGGCGAGCCAAAGCCGCCCGCCCCGGAGTTGGAGCGATCTCGCCTCTAGCCTGGCGCCCGATATGGACCACATGAAGTTGCCAAAGGGGGGTGGCCGGGGGGCGAAAGTTCTTCCAAGCTCCCCTGGACTGTGGCACACCGGGAACATCCGCAGAACAGCAAGGGGATAGCAGGGATTCATGGCCCAATCGAAAGCGGGCAATATCCACGTGCGCGGCGCGCGGGAACATAATCTAAAGAACGTCGACGTCGTCATCCCGCGCGATAAGCTGACGGTGATCACCGGCTTGTCCGGCTCCGGCAAATCCTCGCTGGCGTTCGATACGATTTACGCCGAGGGCCAGCGCCGCTACGTCGAATCGCTGTCCGCCTATGCGCGCCAATTTCTTGAATTGATGGGCAAGCCCGACGTCGACAGCATCGAAGGGCTGTCGCCGGCGATCTCGATCGAACAGAAGACGACGTCGAAGAACCCGCGGTCGACCGTCGGCACGGTGACCGAGATCCACGACTATATGCGTCTACTGTGGGCGCGCGTGGGGGTGCCCTACTCTCCGGCTACCGGCTTGCCGATCGAAGCGCAGACCGTGTCGCAAATGGTGGACCGGGTGATGGCGATGTCGGACGGCACGCGCCTGTTGCTGCTCGCGCCCGTCGTGCGGGACCGCAAAGGTGAATACCGCAAAGAGCTCGCGGAATTGCAGCGCCGAGGGTTCACCCGGGTGAAGGTGGACGGCACTCTGTATGAGATTGGCGATGTTCCGGCACTCAATCGGAAAACCAAGCACGAGATCGAGGCTGTGGTGGACCGCTTGGTTGTGCGGGAGGGTATCTCGTCACGCTTGGCAGACAGCTTCGAGACAGCGCTGAGCCTGTCCGACGGCATCGTCTATGCCGAGAACGCCGATGGCGGCGAACGGACCGTCTTCTCTTCGCGATTCGCCTGCCCTGTAAGCGGTTTCTCCCTTGAGGAGATCGAGCCTCGGCTGTTTAGCTTCAACTCCCCGCATGGCGCTTGCCCGGTTTGCGACGGGTTGGGTGTGGAGAGCTTTTTTGATCCGGACCTGGTCGTGCCAGACGACCGTGCGGGATTGGCCGAAGGTGCGATCGCTCCTTGGACCGGCTCACATTCACCCTACTACGACCAAACGTTGCAGAGCCTGGCTCGGCATTTTAAACAGACAACCAAAACTCCCTGGCGCGAGCTGCCAGATGATGTGCGGCAGGTGATCCTGAGCGGTTCGGACGAACCGATTGCCTTTACCTACAAGGATGGCGTCCGAGCTTACACGGTGACGAAGCCGTTTGAGGGTGTGCTGAAAAACCTGAAGCGGCGCTGGCAGGAAACCGATAGCGTCTGGGTGCGGGAGGAACTTTCTAGGTATCAGGCGGAAAAGCCTTGCGTGGTGTGCAACGGAGCGCGCCTCAAGCCGGAAGCGCTGTCGGTGCGGGTGGCGGGGAAAAACATCGCCGAAGCCTCAGAGTTTTCTATCCGCGGCGCGCTTGGCTGGTTTGCCGAGGTGCTGCCGCAAATGACCCCGCAGCGCCAGGAAATTGCCGGCCGCATCCTGCGTGAGATCGTCGATCGACTGCGCTTTCTGGTTGATGTCGGGCTGGATTACCTGACCTTGGCCCGAGGCTCCGCCACGCTTTCCGGCGGCGAATCGCAGCGCATCCGGTTGGCGAGCCAGATCGGCTCTGGGCTGACCGGCGTGCTATATGTGCTGGACGAACCGTCGATTGGCCTGCATCAGCGCGACAACGAACGACTGCTGGGCACGTTGCGGCGACTGCGTGACCTGGGCAATACCGTTCTTGTGGTGGAACATGACGAGGACGCCATACGCGCCGCCGACCATTTGATCGACATGGGGCCAGCGGCGGGGATTAACGGCGGGCATGTCGTCGCCGAAGGCACGCCGACCGAGGTCGCCGCCAACCCGAAATCGCTGACCGGCGATTATCTGTCGGGCCGCCGCATGATTCCGGTGCCAGCGATGCGCCGGCCGATGCAGAAGGACCGGGTCCTAAAAGTCGTCGGCGCACGCGGCAACAATCTGAAGAACATTTCGGCCAGTTTTCCGCTTGGCACGTTCACATGCGTCACCGGGGTCTCGGGCGGCGGCAAATCCACGCTGGTGATCGACACCCTGTATAAATCCGCGGCCCGGCGGTTGATGGGGTCCGGCACGGTGCCGACGGCGCATGACCGGATCGAGGGACTGGACCAACTCGACAAGATCATCGACATCGACCAGTCGCCGATCGGCCGCACGCCTCGGTCCAATCCGGCGACCTATACCGATCTGTTCGCCCCGATCCGCGACTGGTTCGCCGAGTTGCCGGAAGCGCGTGCTCGGGGCTACAAGCCCGGCCGTTTCAGTTTCAACGTCAAGGGCGGCCGATGCGAGGCCTGTCAGGGCGACGGGCTGCTCAAGATCGAGATGCACTTCCTGCCGGACGTTTATGTCACCTGCGATACATGCAAGGGAAAACGCTACAATCGCGAAACATTGGAGATAAAATTCCGCGACAAATCGATTGCGGAGGTGCTGGCGATGACGGTGGAAGAAGCGGTGCCCTATTTCAGCGCGCAGATGCGCATCCACGACCGGCTGAAAATTCTCCAGCAGGTCGGTTTGGGGTACATCGCGCTGGGTCAGCAGGCCACCACATTGTCGGGCGGCGAGGCACAACGGATCAAACTGTCAAAGGAACTTGCTCGCCGGGCCACCGGGCGGACGCTGTATATTTTAGACGAGCCCACCACGGGCCTGCACTTCGAGGATGTCCGCAAGCTGCTGGAGGTCCTGCACACCCTGGTCGATCAGGGCAACACAGTCATTGTGATCGAGCACAACCTGGAGGTCATCAAGACCGCTGACTGGATTCTCGATCTTGGTCCGGAAGGCGGTGACGGCGGTGGCCGCATCGTGGCCGAGGGCACGCCGGAGGATATAGTAGCAAATCCGGACAGCTACACTGGCCGGTTCCTGGCGCCCTTGCTGCCGTTGGTTGAGGCACCCAAAAAAACGCGACGGCGGGCTTAATGAACGTTGGCGCGGCGGCGTGCGGAGTGCGCGTTTAGTCTGGCGTTTGATTAATGCGCGAACACGTCCGGCTGTTCATACCCCAGCAAGTCGAGTTCCGCGCGGGTTGGCAGAAACACGAAACAGGCCTCGGCCAAAGCCAGCCGGTCCTCGCGGATGAGGATCGCTTCCAGTTTCGACCATAGCGCGTGTAGATACAGTACGTCAGACGCGGCGTAGGCGAGTTGCTCCGACGTTAGCTCCATGGCTCCCCAATCGGAGGATTGCTGCTGTTTGGATAGCTCGACCCCGAGCAGCTCCTTGCAGAGGTCTTTGAGGCCGTGGCGGTCGGTAAAGGTGCGGATCAGCTTGGCGGCGATCTTGGTGCATTTAACCGGATTAACTGCAATGCCAAGATAGTGCCGCAGTACAGCTACGTCGAAACGGCCGAAATGCATGAGTTTCACAACTGCCGGATCGCTGAGAAGCTGCTTTAGGTTGGGGCAGTCGAAGCCGCGCCCGCCGCGTTCCTCTGGGATTAACTGGACGATGTGGGCGTGCCCATCGCCGCCCGACAATTGCACCAGGCATAGCCGGTCGCGATGTGGGTTGAGCCCCATCGTCTCGGTATCGACGGCGACCACCGGCCCCAGCACAAGGCCCTCCGGCAGGTCATCCCGGTAGAAGTGGATGGTGGCGTTCGGCATGAACTGTGTGATGCTCATGGAAATTTTGGTGCCCAGAAGAAGCCGAGGAAAATGGTTGATTCTGCCGGCTTGGTCCAACTGTGGACACAAACGATTGAAATCGATGCGATTAGCTGTAGCCCTCCGCGCCATTGGTCCCGGGAGCGTATGGCATCGATCACGCAGCGGGGCAACGCTTGGCGAGCGCGCATCCGCAGACAGGGGAAAATCCTGACGAAGACCCTCGATATGGAGGCTGAGGCGATCGCCTGGGTAGGTGGGGAGGAAGCGCGGATCATCCGCGCGGCGTTCCGCCTCAGACCTTCAGCGAATGCCTTCCACCATCAGTGTGGCCGCGTTGTTCGACCGATACACGCGGGAAGTCTCGTTGTAGAAGGGAGGCGCCTGACGGGGGACGATCCGGCTGCGCAAGCTGGCAAAGGCATTCCCTCTCGCTGCTGTCGATTTGGACGGCAGCCGTGGCGGAGTGGCGCGATGCAAGGCTTCGGACGATCTCCGCCTCAACCGTCAACCGCGAACTCAACCTGATCGGCGCCGTGCGCCTGCCGATACCCGTCAACCCGGTTCACACGATTCAAAGGTCGCGCCAGGCGCACGCGAGGCGTCGCCGCGTGTCTGATGCGGAGCGGGCAATTCTGCTATCTCGCCGAAGACGCCGAACGGGCATCCGCGCAATGTGCCGCTATCGTCTCGCGCCGTGGCCCTGACCTTCGCCTTGCCAGCTCCGCTGTTCTTCAGTGCCCACGCGCGGCATATCTCAGGCACCCAACGCCGAGCTGGCATCGTAGTCACACGCGGGGGCACGGGGTGTGGCGAGCGGCTCGCGAGTGACACGATGGTGCGCGGCGACAGGCCGAAGAAGGTACCATCTCGGTAGGCGTCCAAAGTCTTTCGATCAATTCGTTCATCGGTGTGCCTACGAGTTGCCGGCGTGGTCAGCGTGTGAAGGCGATCTAAGTTGCGCGCGGGAGAAATCCCGTCAACAGAAAATCTAAGAGTTTGTCCGGAAACTATCCATTCGAATTGCTGAGCTTTCTCAGCATCAGCCGGATGGAAGCCAATCTGATGAATGCGAGGGCATTACGGCTCCGGTTCTCAAAATCCTTGGCCAATCGACGGCACCGGTTAAGCCAGGCGAAGGTGCGTTCGACTACCCAGCGCCTGGGCAGAACCTGAAAGCCCTGGGCCGTATCCGAACGTTTGACTATTTCAACGGCCAACCCAGGCAACAGCTTGGCGAGTTCCGCGCGGAATTTCGGCCCCTGGTAACCGCCGTCGGCGAATAGGGTTTTCAGAAACGGGTATAGCCCGAACAGGCTCGCCAGAACCAGTATCCCGCCATCGCGTTCCTGAACGTCGGCCGGATGGACCACCGCA
>CAVYXX010000166.1:0-22932 GCA_963772355.1 uncultured Alphaproteobacteria bacterium
CCAATCCTTTTCCCGAGACTCTGAAACCCTAGCGTAAACCCCATCTAGGGGCCATTGGTTAAGATATTCCTTACGCATAGAGGCAATCGCCGGTTGGCGTCGCCAGCCGACCGAGATGCGGTGGCGAGGTACGGCAGAGCGGTCGGACGCCGGCACTCGCCTCGACTGGCGGCAATTCGGCGCCGGCTCGGATTTCCCCGACCGTGGACCAGGGGGGAATTCCGTCGACCGGGATATAGTTCGGTTGCCGGAAATTCCGGGTAGGTGGTGCCCGGGTTGTAGCTATTCGACAGTCGACTGCCCGAAAGTCGAAAAACTGACAACTGACGCTCTGACCTCTGTTTCACGCCGGAGGAGGGTAATATCGGGTGGCGTGATCTTTGGGCGTTCGCGCTGGCAGCCAGCGCAATCAATCGGCCTGATAAGCGTTCACGATCGGCTGTCTGACCCCTTGCGGAGGAGCAACGAGGTTTCGGCGGATTGCCTGTTTCGATCGTTCGGATGTGGCCGCGCCGCCTGCCGCGCCGACGCCTCCTCCGACCAACGCTCCGACCGCAGGCCGATGCCGCCGGTCGCCACCCCTAGGGCAATTCCCCCACCAGAACCCACCACACCGCCCGTCGTGGCTCGGGTTTTTGTGTTTTGGCCGCATCCGCTGCTGATTAATACCAATCCCATCGCAAAGACGACGCGTATGATGGCGAACATCATGTGCCCTCCTTCTGGCGCTATACAGGGTGAACGACCAAGCGCAGACTTAGTTGCCGGTTGACTGGAATAAGCGTACACGTGCCGAAATCGATACGAAATTGGCGGCCGAATGCGGGGATTTTGAAATTCGAGTCTCCCACGAGCTGGTGGTGTAGCCGTGCTACACAGGACCGTAAGCGGCAACGCGTAGCCTTGTGTCAGGATCATGACCTGGTCTCGCAGCGTCCCTCCGGCCCGAACGGGCGTCGCCCAGGACGAGACGACGCCGAGTCACGGCGAAAAATCTACCTGCCCGTCTTAAGTCATTTGCCGATCCGGAAATCGCACCACGTGCAGCCCTGCCAAAGCCAATCGGTCCACCAGGTGCCGGGCTGCCGCCGTCGCCATGAAGCACTCCGTAGGGCGGGTGATTTGACCACCGGACGACAGCAGGGCGGAGGACAATACCGCTTCCAGTTCGGCGTCAGAGACGGGTTCGGGGATTGGATCGAACATCAGCGCAGGCTACACTTTTTCTGGGTACAAAACAAGAACACAAAAACCTCGACAGAGGCAGGAGTTGGGCTTTTGGAGATTTGTGTAAATGGCGAGCCAAAGCCGCCCGCCCCGGAGTTGGAGCGATCTCGCCTCTAGCCTGGCGCCCGATATGGACCACATGAAGTTGCCAAAGGGGGGTGGCCGGGGGGCGAAAGTTCTTCCAAGCTCCCCTGGACTGTGGCACACCGGGAACAACCGCAGAACAGCAAAGGGATAGCAGGGATCCATGGCCCAATCCAAAGCGGGCAACATCCACGTGCGCGGCGCGCGGGAACATAATCTGAAGAATGTCGACGTCGTCATCCCACGCGATGCGCTGACGGTGATCACCGGCCTGTCCGGCTCCGGCAAATCCTCGCTGGCGTTCGACACGATTACGCCGAGGGCCAGCGCCGCTATGTCAAGTCGCTGTCCGCCTACGCGCGCCAGTTCCTTGAACTGATGGGCAAGCCCGACGTCGACAGCATCGAGGGGCTGTCGCCCGCGATCTCGATCGAACAGAAGACCACGTCGAAAAACCCGCGCTCGACCGTCGGCACGGTGACCGAAATCCACGACTACATGCGCCTACTGTGGGCGCGCGTGGGCGTGCCCTACTCCCGGCCACCGGCTTGCCGATCGAGGCGCAGACCGTGTCGCAAATGGTCGATCGGGTGATGGCGATGCCGGAGGGCACCCGCCTGCTGCTGCTGGCGCCCGTCGTGCGCGACCGCAAAGGCGAATACCGCAAGGAGCTCGCGGAACTGCAGCGCCGAGGCTTCACCCGGGTGAAGGTCGACGGCACTCTGTATGAGATCGCCGAGTTCCGGCACTCAATCGCAAGACCAAGCATGAGATCGAGGCCGTGGTCGACCGCTTCGTTGTGCGCGAGGGCATTGCGTCACGCCTGGCAGACAGCTTCGAGACCGCGCTGAGCCTGTCCGACGGCGTCGTCTACGCCGAGAACGCGGACGGCGGCGAACGCACCGTCTTCTCTTCGCGATTCGCCTGCCCGGATCAGCGGTTTCACCATCGAGGAGATCGAGCCTCGGCTGTTCAGCTTCAACTCCCCGCATGGCGCCTGCCCGGTCTGCGACGGGCTGGGTGTGGAGAGTTTTTTCGATCCCGAACTGGTCGTGCCCGACGACCGCGCGGGCTTGGCCGAAGGTGCGATCGCGCCATGGACCGGCTCACATCACCCTACTACGACCAAACGTTGCAGAGCCTGGCTCGGCATTTTAAGCAGACGACCAAGACTCCCTGGCGCGACCTGCCAGATCGATGTGCGGCAGGTGATCCTGAGCGGATCGGACGAACCGATTGCCTTTACCTACAAGGACGGCGTCCGAGCTTACACGGTGACGAAGCCGTTTGAAGGTGTGCTGAAAAACCTGAAGCGGCGCTGGCAGGAAACCGATAGCGTCTGGGTGCGGGAGGAAATTTCTCGGTACCAGGCCGAAAAGCCTTGCGTCGTGTGCAACGGAGCGCGCCTGAAGCCGGAAGCGCTGTCGGTGCGGGTGGCGGGGAAAAACATCGCCGAAGCCTCGGAATTTCTATTCGCGGCGCGCTTGGCTGGTTTGCCGAGGTGCTGCCGCAAATGACCCCGCAGCGCCAGGAAATTGCCGGCCGCATCCTGCGTGAGATCGTCGACCGGCTGCGATTTTTGGTTGATGTCGGGCTGGATTACCTGACCTTGGCGCGAGGCTCCGCCACGCTTTCCGGCGGCGAATCGCAGCGCATCCGGCTGGCGAGCCAGATCGGCTCTGGGCTGACCGGCGTGCTATACGTGCTGGACGAACCCTCGATTGGCCTGCACCAGCGCGACAACGAACGACTGCTGGGCACGTTGCGGCGACTGCGCGACCTGGGCAATACCGTTCTGGTGGTGGAACATGACGAGGACGCCATACGCGCCGCCGACCACCTGATCGACATGGGGCCGGCGGCGGGGATCAACGGCGGGCATGTCATCGCCGAGGGCACGCCGACCGAGGTCGCCGCCAACCCGAAATCGCTGACCGGTGATTATCTGTCGGGCCGGCCGCATGATCCCGGTGCCCGCGATGCGCCGGCCGATGCAAAAGGACCGCGTCCTAAAGGTCGTCGGTGCACGCGGCAACAATCTGAAGAACATCTCGGCCGGTTTTCCGCTTGGCACGTTCACATGCGTCACCGGGGTCTCGGGCGGCGGCAAATCCACGCTGGTGATCGACACCCTGTATAAGTCCGCGGCCCGGCGGTTGATGGGGTCCGGCACGGTGCCGACGGCGCATGACCGGATCGAGGGACTGGACCAACTCGACAAGATCATCGACATCGACCAGTCGCCGATCGGCCGCACGCCTCGGTCCAATCCGGCGACCTATACCGATCTGTTCGCCCCGATCCGCGACTGGTTCGCCGAGTTGCCGGAAGCGCGTGCTCGGGGCTACAAGCCCGGCCGTTTCAGTTTCAACGTCAAGGGCGGCCGATGCGAGGCCTGTCAGGGCGACGGGCTGCTCAAGATCGAGATGCACTTCCTGCCGGACGTTTATGTCACCTGCGATACATGCAAGGGAAAACGCTACAATCGCGAAACATTGGAGATCAAATTCCGCGACAAGTCGATTGCGGAGGTGCTGGCGATGACGGTGGAAGAAGCGGTGCCCTATTTCAGCGCGCAGACGCGCATCCACGACCGGCTGAAAATTCTCCAGCAGGTCGGTCTGGGGTACATCGCGCTGGGTCAGCAGGCCACCACATTGTCGGGCGGCGAGGCACAACGGATCAAACTGTCAAAGGAACTTGCTCGCCGGGCCACCGGGCGGACGCTGTATATTTTAGACGAGCCCACCACGGGCCTGCACTTCGAGGATGTCCGCAAGCTGCTGGAGGTCCTGCACACCCTGGTCGATCAGGGCAACACAGTCATGGTGATCGAGCACAACCTGGAGGTCATCAAGACCGCTGACTGGATTCTCGATCTTGGTCCGGAAGGCGGTGACGGCGGTGGCCGCATCGTGGCCGAGGGCACGCCGGAGGATATAGTAGCAAATCCGGACAGCTACACTGGCCGGTTCCTGGCGCCCTTGCTGCCGTTGGTTGAGGCACCCAAAAAAACGCGACGGCGGGCTTAATGAACGTTGGCGCGGCGGCGTGCGGAGTGCGCGTTTAGTCTGGCGTTTGATTAATGCGCGAACACGTCCGGCTGTTCATACCCCAGCAAGTCGAGTTCCGCGCGGGTTGGCAGAAACACGAAACAGGCCTCGGCCAAAGCCAGCCGGTCCTCGCGGATGAGGATCGCTTCCAGTTTCGACCATAGCGCGTGTAGATACAGTACGTCAGACGCGGCGTAGGCGAGTTGCTCCGACGTTAGCTCCATGGCTCCCCAATCGGAGGATTGCTGCTGTTTGGATAGCTCGACCCCGAGCAGCTCCTTGCAGAGGTCTTTGAGGCCGTGGCGGTCGGTAAAGGTGCGGATCAGCTTGGCGGCGATCTTGGTGCATTTAACCGGATTAACTGCAATGCCAAGATAGTGCCGCAGTACAGCTACGTCGAAACGGCCGAAATGCATGAGTTTCACAACTGCCGGATCGCTGAGAAGCTGCTTTAGGTTGGGGCAGTCGAAGCCGCGCCCGCCGCGTTCCTCTGGGATTAACTGGACGATGTGGGCGTGCCCATCGCCGCCCGACAATTGCACCAGGCATAGCCGGTCGCGATGTGGGTTGAGCCCCATCGTCTCGGTATCGACGGCGACCACCGGCCCCAGCACAAGGCCCTCCGGCAGGTCATCCCGGTAGAAGTGGATGGTGGCGTTCGGCATGAACTGTGTGATGCTCATGGAAATTTTGGTGCCCAGAAGAAGCCGAGGAAAATGGTTGATTCTGCCGGCTTGGTCCAACTGTGGACACAAACGATTGAAATCGATGCGATTAGCTGTAGCCCTCCGCGCCATTGGTCCCGGGAGCGTATGGCATCGATCACGCAGCGGGGCAACGCTTGGCGAGCGCGCATCCGCAGACAGGGGAAAATCCTGACGAAGACCCTCGATATGGAGGCTGAGGCGATCGCCTGGGTAGGTGGGGAGGAAGCGCGGATCATCCGCGCGGCGTTCCGCCTCAGACCTTCAGCGAATGCCTTCCACCATCAGTGTGGCCGCGTTGTTCGACCGATACACGCGGGAAGTCTCGTTGTAGAAGGGAGGCGCCTGACGGGGGACGATCCGGCTGCGCAAGCTGGCAAAGGCATTCCCTCTCGCTGCTGTCGATTTGGACGGCAGCCGTGGCGGAGTGGCGCGATGCAAGGCTTCGGACGATCTCCGCCTCAACCGTCAACCGCGAACTCAACCTGATCGGCGCCGTGCGCCTGCCGATACCCGTCAACCCGGTTCACACGATTCAAAGGTCGCGCCAGGCGCACGCGAGGCGTCGCCGCGTGTCTGATGCGGAGCGGGCAATTCTGCTATCTCGCCGAAGACGCCGAACGGGCATCCGCGCAATGTGCCGCTATCGTCTCGCGCCGTGGCCCTGACCTTCGCCTTGCCAGCTCCGCTGTTCTTCAGTGCCCACGCGCGGCATATCTCAGGCACCCAACGCCGAGCTGGCATCGTAGTCACACGCGGGGGCACGGGGTGTGGCGAGCGGCTCGCGAGTGACACGATGGTGCGCGGCGACAGGCCGAAGAAGGTACCATCTCGGTAGGCGTCCAAAGTCTTTCGATCGGTTCGTTCATCGGTGTGCCTACGAGTTGCCGGCGTGGTCAGCGTGTGAAGGCGATCTAAGTTGCGCGCGGGAGAAATCCCGTCAACAGAAAATCTAAGAGTCTGTCCGGAAACTATCCATTCGAATTGCTGAGCTTTCTCAGCATCAGCCGGATGGAAGCCAATCTGATGAATGCGAGGGCATTACGGCTCCGGTTCTCAAAATCCTTGGCCAATCGACGGCACCGGTTAAGCCAGGCGAAGGTGCGTTCGACTACCCAGCGCCTGGGCAGAACCTGAAAGCCCTGGGCCGTATCCGAACGTTTGACTATTTCAACGGCCAACCCAGGCAACAGCTTGGCGAGTTCCGCGCGGAATTTCGGCCCCTGGTAACCGCCGTCGGCGAATAGGGTTTTCAGAAACGGGTATAGCCCGAACAGGCTCGCCAGAACCAGTATCCCGCCATCGCGTTCCTGAACGTCGGCCGGATGGACCACCGCATGCATCAGCAAGCCCTCGGTATCCACCACGATATGCCGCTTCTTGCCGTTGATCTTCTTGCCCGCATCATAACCCGAAGGGTCGATGTGTGCGCCGCCTTTTTCGGCGCTTTTAACGCTCTGGCTGTCGATGACGCAGGCGGTCGGGCTCGCTTGCCGATCGAGCAGCTCGCGCCCCCAGGACGAATTCTCCCTATTGGTTGAGGATCTGGGCCGGACTACCCGCGTGGCCAGCAAGGTGGTCACCCAAGGCAGGCGCCTGCGAATGCGGATACGTCCGGAGCCATTCAAGCTCGATCTCGATATGAGCGATCTGCCTGTGTTTTATAACGATCGATTGCTCTACGACGGGATCACCCAAAAAACTGCACCAGCAATGGGAACCCTACACCGATGCGGCAGGTGACGATCATGCCAGCATCACGGCCCCGGCTTGGTCGGAGGATTCGGGTTTATCGTGAAGGTCATCTCACCCACCGTGATCACATATTTCGGAAGCGTCTTTTTATCGCTGACAGTTTTTCCCAGCACCGAGTACCGATGTTCCACGCACTCCTACTCGCGCCGAAGTTCCTGAAAGATCTGGCTGAGGCGCGCCGCCGCCGTCACGAGCGAGCTTCAGGATGGCGTTTTCCTCAGCGTGCGTACATCAAGTTTGCTCACGAGCGGAGAGGGCGTCTATCCGACCTGGAGCCTTACGCAATAGGAGTCCTTGGCGATCCGGAAAACGAGATCGCCGTACAGCTTAAGGGCCTTCGTTGTCATCGCCGGGTCGCCAGCGGCCTTCGACATTACGTACACGGGGTCGTCCGATTTTGTTGCTAAACCGGCACAATCTACTCGGGCGCCCCCAGCGGTCAAAACTATTATCGGTTCCAAAATATTTCTGACTAATGCACTGACAGAGTTGAAAAATGCGACCATATTAACCGTTTATTAGCCTTCTCTCGGCGAGAATATGGTCGCTGGACGGTGAGTTGACGGATGGATGGATAGGACGGACAATTCTCAACACGGCAAAGCTCACGAAACCGTGAGATAATCGTTTCGTTCGCTGCCATCATTTGGCTACATAAGTGCGACAAGGGGTATTCATCACGGGCTGGTGAGATAACCTAATACGAATAAGGCGGGAAAACCGACGAGCGGGAGTTAATCATGGAGCGTGAACGCGACCACGCCGATACACCAGAATTTGGGGATAGTGAGCGGCGCCCACCGGAAGATGTCCCGATCTCTGTGCTGTTTGGCAGTCTGAAGGACAAGGCCATGGTCAGGCTAACCATCGAGGAGATCAACCAAGCCACTGCCGATGGCTGGGCCGGTAAGCTGCGGTGAAAATCACGGCGGATACGAACCTCCTGCTCCGCGTGAGTCGCCACCGGCATCCAGCACGGCCAATCCAGCTTCCACCGCTGGTCGATTGAGGGCGACCGTGCCAATGGTCAGGATGGTGCGAATTTGGTTCGCGATGTCGGCATCTGGGATATTATAGCCCCGGACCCAGACCAACTCACAGAGCGTCGGGATGGATATCGCGACCATACTCGCCTGACCGACGGCTGTTTGGGGACTTTGGTTTGATTGGGATTATCAGCCGTAATCTTTGCAGACGGTGTGATTGCATACGAAGGTACCGCGCTCGGTGCCGACGAGTTTGTCTCATTCGATAAGCAGGCGGTCACATTACTGCTGGTACAGGGCAAGAAAGCGCGGCTATTGACCTGACGAGATGGGGTTGTAATTGGTTCGAGGCAGCCGGGGGCTTGGGTGCGATCTCGAACGATGGCGGGGCGATTGTCGGCTATGCTGGCACCGCCGACAATGTGCAGCACCCGAACGCAGCCGCCCCATCAAAAGGGCGGCTGCGAAGACAGCTAGCTTACCCGGTGGCAAGCTCCTCACCGTAACGTTTGTAAAGCCGAATGCCGAGCCAATGACCGAGGCGAACGCTTACGCGAACCAGCCAAGGCCGAACCTTGGCGTACTTTTGGGTTCTCAAATGTGGTCTCCTACGACGTTGAACTTCCGCATGTTGCGGCTAAACGTCACTCAGGGATCGGGGGGACTAAGAATTTGAAATTGAATACGATCTGGCGCCAAATAGGTCCGATCGCTTACCAGCGCCTCGGACCGCCCACCATAACAGCCGATTTTCCGCTGTCAATCGGATTGAGAAAGGGTTGTAGCAACCAAATCTTATCGCTCGCCGGTAGCATAGACATGCTATCGTGTGACCTCCAGTGGAGGTCATCATGTCGGTCACGATCAATCAAAGAAGTCAAGATGCATCAGCCGTCAGCGCCTATGGCGGGTACGGGCCAGCGGGCTGAGGGTCTGGCGTCCGTTCACCTGAGTTAGGTTTTCAAGGGGAGGGACTAAGGGATCAGGTTCTGCCGCTTGAAATCAAACGGAAATTTGCGTCACTGGATCAGCTTCTCAAGGATGTTGGCTACCAGCTCGTGACCCTGGGTGGCGAATTAGCCGACGCCGGGCCATCCGTGGGAGCCTAGGGGGGTGACGTTTTCGCGGTGCGTGAGTGACTGCACCAAACTGCACCAAACCCACCCGGAAACCCGCAGAAATCAGCCGTTATTGGTGCCCAGAAGAAGACTCGAACTTCCACGACCTTGCGGCCACAGGTACCTGAAACCTGCGCGTCTACCAATTCCGCCATCTGGGCAGCCGTTTGTCCGCAACAATGCGGACAAAAGGGTGGGCGGGCGATGTAGCCGCCACCCGCGGTGGCGTCAACCGTTTCCGGCGTTAAATATACCGCACCTTGAGAGGTGGGGTCGCGCGGCGTATCAGACCGGCGCGGAGAGGGAGACTCACGACCATGGCGATACGGCGCGTGGCGACGGTGTTCGGCGGTTCCGGCTTCATCGGCCGCTATGTGGTCAAGCGACTGGCACAGCAAGGCTACATCGTGCGAGTGGCAGTGCGTGACCCGGAGGCAGCGCTGTTCCTCAAGCCGATGGGTGCGGTTGGGCAAATCGTGCCGCTTTATGCCTCAGTGATGAACGAGGGCACGGTGCATCGTGCCGTGGTCGGGGCAGAGGTCGTCGTCAACCTGGTGGGCGCGCTTACGGAAAGCCGAACGGCGTCATTTCAAGCGGTGCATTCCGAGGGTGCCGAACGGATTGGACGGCTCGCTGCGGCCGACGGTGTCCGCCGACTGATCCAGATGTCCGCCATCGGCGCCGATCCGAACAGCCCCAGTCAGTACGGTTCGACAAAGGGGAAAGCGGAACAAGCGGTGTGGGCGGCGTTCCAGAGCGCCACCATCCTGCGTCCGTCGCTGGTTTTTGGGGTGGAAGACAAGTTCTTCAACCGCTTTGCCGAGATCGCGCGGATCTCGCCGTTTATGCCGGTGATCTCCGGTGACACCAAAATGCAGCCGGTTTTTGTCGGCGATGTCGCCAACGCGGTGATGGCGGTCCTGGCGTCCAACACCTCGATGGGCAAGGTGTTCGAGCTTGGCGGTCCGCGCGTTTGGACATTCCGCGAGATCCTGGGGTTCATCCTGCAGCAGACGCGGCGCAAGAAACGACTGGTGGACATCCCGATGGGGATCGCTCGATTGCAGGCCGCTATCCTGCAGCATGCGCCAGGCAAACCGCTGACTCCGGATCAACTTCTGATGCTGTCGAAGGACAACGTCGCGTCCTCGGATGCGCTGGGGCTGGCCGACCTGGGGATCACGCCGACGCCGGTGGAATTGGTGGTTCCGTCGTATCTGAGCCGGTACCAGCCCGGCGGTGGCCGCCGGCCCACGGTCCCGCTGACGGCCTGAGGCGTTACCTCCGGGAGCGTGTATGCTTTCGGGGGAATGAGTTCAGGGTCTCTACGCCGAACGCCCTGAAGTCCCTGACGTTGCGGGGCTCGCCCATGAGTTGCGGACGCAGCACGATCTCGCTGTTCGTCATGATGGTCCGGTCGTGACGCATCAGGCCTACTTTAACGACCGACCGTTATTTGTGTGCATCTGTAGTTCCATTCCCCTTCGGCAACCATCGGCGGCTAGCGCACCCAATTAGCCGCCGCCGTCGATCGTCAGCACCGTACCGGTGGTGTAGCCGGACGCGGGGCTGGCCAGGAACGCGACGGCATTGCCAATTTCCCGCGGGGTGGCCGGACGGCCGAACGCCATGCTCGCGCTCAGTTCGCGCCAGCGGTTCTCATCACCCCACTTTTCCTTGGCCTCGGCCTTTCGCAGCATCACTAGGCGATCGGTTTCGACTGGCCCGGGGTTGATCGCCACCACGCGCAGTCCGTCGGCCGGCGCACCCTTCCCCAGAGCCCGAGTGAACGCCATAAGCGACGCGTTGCCTGCCGCGCCGGCGATATAATTGGTCGGGAATCGCTCGCCCGCTGCGCCGATCACGTTGACAATCACGCCCGCCCGCCGAGCCTTCATCTGGGCGTAGATCACGCGACAGAAGGAGATGTAGCCGAACACTTTCAGGTCCCACGCTTGGCGCCACCGCGCATCGTCGACCGACAGCAGGTCGCCGGGTGGAATGGCCCCTGCGTTGTTCACCAGGACGTCGATCTCCCCCGCCTCCTGGGCGACCTTGCGGACAGATAAATCGTTCGAGAGATCCGCGGCGATGGTGCGTACGTTGACCTGACGTTTGGCTCGGATCTCGGCCGCGGATTCGTTCAGCGTCGCCGCGGTGCGCGCCACCAGGATCAGGTTGCAGCCTTCCTCAGCCAGCACTTCCGCCGCCGCCTTGCCGATGCCTTTCGAGCCGCCGGTGATCAGGACGGTCTTGCCTGCAAGTTGCAGATCCATTCTTGGGACGCCTTTCCGTTGGACGTTTTGCGGGTGCAGTAGGCATCGCCGAAAGCGGTAGAAATAGCAACATGGGGTCGGCGGCGAACGTTAACCGCGGAAGGGAACGCGTTCAAACCACCATGCAAACATTCGGTTTGCCTATAGGAATTCCGAACAGCTCGGTAATAACTCGGACGATCTGAGGGATCCGGAAGTCATCATCATCTGTCACGATCCGCATCCACGGCGACCCACTATAGCGACATATAGGCGGGAAGATCAGGCGTTCCCGGCTGCCAGGACAGCAGCAGCCGTTGACGCGCCGTTTCGGCCGCATACGCGTCGTTACATCCGCCTGGCCGCTGGCACGGAGTGACCAAAAACTAGATTGCATCGTTCCGGCATTGATCCGTCGCCCGGACGGGCCCGGCAGGCAGCAGCGCAAGCGCACGGGTTCGATAATCCTCTACCCAGCCGATTTCTGTTGTTCCTGTCGATCACTTCCTTGCCGGAGAGAGTTTGCTCAAAGGCGTGTCGGACGCCGGAACAGACGGACAGAGATTGGCGCTGCCGGCCAGCGATGTTACGAATTTTCAAAACCGGCAAGCTCTGGAGAGGTCCGCCATGAAATCGGGATTGTTTGCAAGCGAGCCGCTGCCACCGGCTGCGCGACGCGCTATTGTTGCCGGGTTTGTCGGCTTCGCCGTTGATTTCTTCGATATCTACCTACCGGCGCTGGTACTGGCGCCGGTCATGAGCTATTTTCAGCCCAAGGGCCTCAGCTCGGCGGCGACCACCACGTTGTATTATTTCACCATCGTCGCGACTATGCTTGGCCGCCCCTGTGGCGCCGTCATCTTCGGCCATTGGGCTGACAAGATCGGTCGCCGCTTGACCACAATGATCAGCATCGCCGGTTTCGGCATCTTCACAGCGCTGATCGCCTTCCTCCCAGGCGATGCCGCGGTGGGCGTCTGGTCACTGATTCTACTGATTGTAATTCGCTTTGTCGGTGGTGTGTTTATGGGTGGCGAATACACGTCCAACAATACGCTAGCGCTTGAGATGGTGCCTAGGGACCGCCGCGGCTTCGTCGGCGGCCTGATCCAGAGTGCGTTCCCGGTCGGCTTCGCCCTGACCACGGTAGTCACCTCGGTCATGCTCAGCATCACCACCAAAGACCAGTACTATGCTTGGGGCTGGCGCATCCCGTTTCTCATCGGCTGCGCTATTGCCTTCGCTTTTCTGCTCTACTATCGCACTGTACCTGAATCGACGTTATGGGAAGCGAGTGAAAAGAGCGAGGCGCCATTGAAGGAGGTGCTGTCAGGCAGACACCTGCGTACGCTGGGTCAAATCTTCCTAATGATGACCGGCTTCTGGCTCGTCGCCCAACCCTCGAACCTGCTGCCCAGCATCATGATCCAGCATTTACACGTGCCGAGCGAGATGACCTCGAACGGGTTCCTATTCGCCAGCATCACCCTTTTCTTCGCCTTCGTCGGCTATGGGCTGCTCAGCCAGATGATCGGCCGTCGCCGCGCCATCGTGATCGCCGCGACGGTCGTTCTGGTGGGGTGCCCGGCGCTCTATTACGCCATGGTCGCCAATGCGCTCTCCTCCGGATCGCCCGTAATCACTACTGTCCTTGCCGCCGCTTTCCAGGTGCTTGCGCTTTCGCCGTGGGGCATCGCGACGGTTTATATCTGTGAGCGCTTTCCGACCCATGTCCGCGCCAGCGGCTATGGGATCGGCTATAGTTTGGCTGTAGTGATCCCTTCTTTTTCCGGCATCTATGTGCTCTGGCTCGGCCATGTGATGCCCTATCTCTTCGCGCCAATCGTGCTGGTGGTGGTCGCTCCACTGCTGATGATCGTCGGCGCGATGCTCGGACCCGAGACGCGGGGAGTGGAACTGCACCTGCCCGATCTGGGATTAGGACCGGCGGCCCCGGCGAGGGCACCGGTCGCGGCGCCACGCTCCGCCTGAACAGCCAATCATGGCATCGGCCAATCCGGGAATGGTTCGTTACGTCGAACGTTCGCTCACTGCCCGGCTTCCAAGGGTAGCGTGGTCCCGGCAGGTTGCGTCTCGGTGATTGCCTGGCGTGGGCCCCAGACCGTGTGTGCGAGATTGAGCGGCGCCGGATTTTTGCCTTCGCCACCACGCAGTGGAAATACCCCCGGGGTCGAGCGGAAATGCTCCGCCGGGTTTAGCCGGGACAATCGCGATGGACTAGTCGTTTCCCGGGGCGCTGGAATGCCAGCCATAGGCGAACACCCCAATATTGACGCCTTGCGTCTGCTCAGTGTCGGCCGCTTTCTGGTTACCGGTCGCCGGGTGCCGAGCGCCTCCAAGCGCTTGGACCAGGCGATCAACAAAGAGCTGGCTAGGAGAAGTTTCTCCACGGGCGATTCCCCTCCCAGAATCGGCAAGCTTCGCCAAAAGCGCTGAAAATAGCAACACTCTGGGGGTTGGTAGCAAACGCCCACTCCGGATGCCACTGCACACCCAGCAGCCAGCCGGGCGCGGAGGGCATCGCCACCGCCTCGATCGTGCCGTCGGGCGCGCGGGCTTCCACTACCAGACCGTCAGCCAGCCGGTCGATGGCTTGGCCGTGGAGCGAGTTCACCTCGATGGTCGTTGCTCCGACGATCTGCGCGAGGCTGCCGGTGACCGTGATCGGGTGCTTTGGACCGTAGCGGGTTTCGTGCGGGCCGAGACCGCCCCGGTGGTCGCTGAAGCCAGCTCGGGCGTGGACGCGCTGGATCAGGGAGCCGCCCAGCGCCACGTTCAACTCTTGAATGCCGCGGCAGATCGCCAGGACAGGGAGGCCTCGGGCGATGGCGGCGCGAATCAGCGGCAGGGTTGTGTGGTCGCGCTCAAGGTCGTGGAAGTCGGGCGTCTCGCTTTCGCCACCCTCATAGTGGCTGGGATGCACGTTGCTCGGGCTCCCCGGCACCAGCAGCCCAGTCAGGGCATCGAGCAAGCCGAGCATTTTCTCACCCAGGGGTGGGATCAGGACGGGCAGGGCGCCGACGCCTTCGAGGGCGGCTTGCGCGTAGCGGGCGGGGCTTTGGTGGAACGGCATGTCCGAAATCATCTTGGCGCAGGCGGGGATGCCAACGATCATGGGCGGTGGACCTCAGGGTGGAGACGGAAGCGGTCGGCGATCACAGCACCTAGCATGCCACAAGCCATCAACGCCGCCATTCCTCTTGGGGTGCCATCGGTCAGCAATCCGACCAGCACGCCGGAGATAGCGCCGAGGCTGAACTGGAACGTCCCCATCAGCGCCGATGCGCTGCCAGCGTGTCCGGCGTGACGGGACAGCGCCCCGGCAGTTGTATTGGCATTATTGAAGCCTTGGCAGCCGATCACCACTACCAAGGGTGCCACGATCGCCCACAGCACGTGCACGCCGCCAAACGCCAATATTACCAGCACGATGGAGGCGCAAAATGACACCCAGGCGACCGCCGTCAGCACATGGTTCAGGCCAAATAACGGCAGCAATCGGGCATTGAGTTGCGAGCAGGCGACCAGGCTGACAGCGCACAGGCCAAAGATCAGCGCGAACTTCGAGGGACTAAGGCCGAAGCCGTCCTCAAACACCGGTGAGCAGCCCGACAGGTAGGCGAACATGCAGAAGGTGCCGCAGCCGCCCATGACGGCGTGGGTGAGAAAGGTTCGCTCGCGCACGATCATCAAATAGCGCGCGGCCTGGCCAACAAAGGACAGGCGCGTGCGGTGATCCTCCGGCAAGGTTTCGGGCAGGACTTTCCAGGCGCTGACGATGCAGACGACGCCGTATAGGGTCAGCAGCCAGAAGATGCCCCGCCAATGCGCGAAGACCAGGATGGCGCCGCCAATGGTGGGGGCGAGGATGGGCGCCACGCCCATGACAAGCACCAGGCGGGACATCATGATGGCGGCGGCCTGGCCCTCGCTCAGGTCGCGGACCATGGCGCGGGAGATCACCATGCCGGCCGACGCGCCGAACGCGGCGATCGCGCGGCAGATGGCCAGGATAGTCAGGCTCGGCGCCAGTGCACAGCCTATCGTGCTGAGAGTGAAGACGATGAAGCCTGCCATCAGCGGGATGCGGCGGCCGAAGCGGTCAGACAGCGTACCCTGGGTTATCTGGCCGACGGCAAGACCTGCGAACCACGTCGCCAGAGTCAGTTGCGCGGTCCCCGGGGCGGTCCCGAAGGTGGCCTCCACGGCTGGGAATCCCGGCAGGTACATATCGGTGGCGGCCGGACCAACCGCGATGAACAGGCCGAGGAGGTTCGGCAGCCAGGAGGGGTGTTTGGAGGAAACGCGGGTGCTCATCCAGAGGTGCTTGCGGGTTGGGGTGGATGGGCGTTGTCCCAGGGTGTTCTTGTTTGCGCCGAGAGGTGCGGGGAATGGGGGATGGGGTCAAGGGGCGGCTCAGGCGCCGGACCCAGGTGCGTTGCCCCGCGCCGCTGAGGGCTCGTTGAACGGTGGCTGCGGTGAGAGGGTGTCCTCCGGGCGCCGAGACGCACGCGTTGACATCGGTGGGGATTTGGCTCTAGTCCCCGCTTCCCGGCCCGGGAGGGGTGCCCGAGTGGCTAAAGGGGGCGGACTGTAAATCCGCTGGCGTGCGCCTACGTTGGTTCGAATCCAACCCCCTCCACCAAGCGAGGCCATAAGACACTGATCCACCAGAGAATTTGTCCAGGTCTACCGACAGCCATCATTTCAGCCCACACACACACGGCCTCGTAGTGGACGCATTCCATCTCGGCGGCGGAGCGGTGGCGACGAGGGGCCGCAGGTTCAAATCGCGGGCACGCAACCGACGATCCCGCCATATGACGGTCCCGGTCTGACCCGCGCTACGCGCAAGGATGCGCCACCTTCGTAAGGCGAAGGTCGGTCCGGCGGTTCAAAGCCTTTGGCCGCTTTTTGGTTCAAATCCGTCCGCCGCTACCATCTTAACGCATTGGAAGCGGCCCCAAAGGGTTGACAGGACAGCGAGGCGAAGAGACGTTGAACACAGTCTTCCGCCCTTTCGCGGCGGTAACACGAGTTCGAATCTCGTACGGGACGCCAATGTTTTCAGCAACTTATATTCGTTCTGTTTGATGCTTGCGGGACTATACGGCAAATATACGGCATGAATGGCACCGAACGGCACGGAACGTTTTCAGACATTCATGGCACCGGCTCATCTCCGTACGTGTGAACTGTCGTCCGTCCAGACGGGTGAGCAGGCAGCGCTGCCGCGACCCAGCCACTAGCGATTGAGTATCTCGAAATTGCCAAACCGGCGGCGCATGAGGTCTTGCTTCGCACCGCGTTCACTGGCCTCTGTCACAGCGATCTCCATTTCATGGAGGGTCTTTACCCGATGCCGACGCCTTGCGTGCTCGGGCACGAGGCCTCGGCCGTTGTCGAAGCGGTGGGCGGCGAAGTCACTGCCGCCCGGCAAGGCGCAGCGGTTGTTCCTCAACGGCAAGCCGATTGTTCAGTGCTTCAATCTGTCGACCTTCGCCGAACAGATGCTGTTGCATGAGAACGCTGTTGTGAAGATCGAGGCCGATATCCCGCTGGATCGGGCCGCACTGGTGGGTTGCGGCGTGATCACCGGCGCGGGCGCGGTGATCAACCCACGCAAAGGAACAGCCGCGCTGATGCTGCCTCGGCATGAGACGCCAACACGCCCGGTGGACGAACGCCACGATTGCCAGGATATTGGCCCTGCATACGTGCCCGGCACGGTGTGGGGCACGGCGTCGAGCCAAACCGCCAAGTTCAGATCTCGGCGCCGTGCTTGCCTCTTGATACCGGCAAACTACCACGCGCCACTCGGCTCGGCAGTCAGCCCGCGCCCGATCACCAGGACAACAACATCGACAGCGGAAAAGGCGAGCTTCAGCTCAGAATCGCCAGCTCGGTTGACGCCCCTCTGCCCGCCACGGGCCAACGCTGGCAAACAGACCCGGCCGGCATCCCGCGCCGGATAAAGGCGGATTCAGGCCGCCATCGACATTCAGTGAACCATTTCGACAGCTAAGCGTCTGGCACTCGCCGGGCCGAGAGTAACGATGGCCATTAAGAAATCCGACCTCTACTCCTCCCTTTGGGCTTCCTGCGATGAACTGCGCGGCGGCATGGATGCCAGCCAGTATAAAGACTACGTGTTGTTTATGCTGTTTATCAAATATATCACCGACAAATACGGTGACAGCGACGACTTCGCGCCTCCGGTCAACATTCCCCCAGGCTCTGGCTTCAAGGACATGATCGCCCTAAAGGGCAAGAGCGACATTGGCGACAAGATCAACACCCAGATCATCCAGCCGCTGATCGAGGCCAACAGCCGTCTCGCTCGCACCGACTTCCCGGACTTCAACGACCCAAACAAGCTGGGCGAGGGTCAGGCGATGGTCGAGCGCCTGACGAACCTGATCGGCATCTTCCAGAAGCCGGAACTCGACTTCTCGCAGAACCGCGCCGAGCATGACGACATCCTCGGGGACGCATACGAATACCTAATGCGGCACTTCGCCACCCAGAGCGGCAAGAGCAAGGGCCAGTTCTACACCCCAGCAGAGGTCAGCCGTGTCATCGCTCAGGTGATCGGCATTTCGCCGCAGAATACCAGGGCGTCCACCAGAGCTTACGACCCGACCTGCGGCTCCGGGTCGTTGCTGCTGAGATTGGCTGCTCAGGCAGGCAAGCCGATCACGCTGGAGGGCCAGGAGAAGGACGTGACCACCGCCGGTCTCGCCCGCATGAACATGATCCTGCACAACTTCCCAACGGCGACGATCCTTTCCGGCAACACGTTGGCAGCGCCGAAGTTCAAGGATGGTGAACGGCTTCAAACCTACGAATATGTCGTCGCCAATCCGCCATTCTCCGACAAGACCTGGACGACCGGACTGACGCCATCCAGCGACCCTTATCAACGCTTTGCCTAGGGAGAGCCGCCAGCGAGGCAGGGCGATTATGCCTATTTGCTCCACATCATCCGCTCGATGAACCGCACGGGCAAAGGTGCCTGCATTCTGCCCCACGGCGTCCTATTCCGAGGCAATGCCGAGGCGGTGATCCGCGAGCAACTCGTCCGCTCCGGCATCCTCAAAGGTATTATTGGACTTCCAGCCAATCTTTTTTTTGGCACCAGCATCCCGGCCTGCATCCTCGTGCTGGACAAGGAGAACGCCACCGCTCGCCGTGGCATATTCATGATTGACGCCTCGAAGGGCTTCATCAAGGACGGCAACAAGAATCGGCTCCGCGAGCAGGACATTCACAAGATTGTAGATATCTTCAATCGCCAGATCGACATCCCGCGCTATTCCCGCATGGTTCCCTTGGACGAGATTGCTGGCCGATGAGTGACTTCAACCTGAACCTGCCGCGCTACATCGACAGCACCGAATTCGGAAGACCTGCAAGACATCGCCGGGCATCTACGCGGCGGCATTCCTGAGCGTGATCTCGATGCTCTGGCCGCATACTGGGACGTGCTTCCGGACGTTCGGGCGATATTGTTTGAGTCCGTTGAGCGTCCGGGGTACGCACGCCTCCCGTCTGCCGTTGTCCGAAGTCAAGTCCGCCATCCTCGGTCATGGCGAGTTCGCCATTTTCAATCAGACCGTAACCAAAATCTTCACCAATTGGCGGAAGGGCAGCCACGTCGCACCTCACGGCCTTCGACAAGGACGGACACCCGAAGGCCCTGATCGAGACCATTGCGGAGGAATTGCTCGCCACGTTTCGAAAGTTACCGTTGCTGGATGCCTACGATGTCTATCAGCACCTGATGGACTATTGGGGATGCAGGACGATGCTTACTTGATCGCCGCCGACGGTTGGATCAGGGGGGCGCAGCCCCGTGAAATTTTTCAAGTCAAAAATAAGGACAACAAGGTAGTGTGGCCAGAGCCGCACGACTACCTGAAGGGAAAGCGGCGTTTCAAATCGGACCTTGTCCCCGCACCGATCTTAGTTGCCCGATATTTTGGGCGTTGGTGCACATGGCCGGTCCAGGGATGATAGGATGGCCTCCAGCTCTCTGGTTCTGATTATCCCGATGCCGCACAAACACAACGCCAACCGCCGTCACCACATCCCGAAGATGTCGTTCAAGGTGCAGAACTGGCCGGCCTACGAAGCGGGTTTGCGCCGGCGGGGCAGCTTGACGTTGTGGATCGAGGACTCAGCGCTGGAATGCTGGCAGACCACTGGGCCGAGCGGGCAGGCTCGGTATATGGACGCGGCCATTGAGACCAGCCTGATGCTGCGCACGGCGTTCAAGCTGGCGTTACGCCAGACCGAGGGCCTGATGACGTCGGTGCTGACGTTGATGGGCCTGACGATCTCAGCGCCGGACCACAGCACGGTCAGCCGCCGGGCGGAGACACTGCCGGTGATCCAGCCTGCCACCGTGCCACCCGGTCCGTTGCACGTATTGATCGACAGCACCGGGCTGCAAGTCTACGGGGCGGGTCAATGGCTGGAGGCGAAGCATGGCGCCAAGTCGCGCCGGAAATGGCGCAAGTTGCATCTGGCAGTCGATGCTGCCAGCGGCATGATCGTGGCGCAGACGCTGACCGACCAAGATGCCGACGATCCGTCCCAGGTCGGCCCACTGCTCGATCAGATTGACGAACCGATTGGCCAGGTGACAGCCGATGGTGCGTATGATGGCTCACCCACCTACCAGACAATTGCAGCGCACAGCGATGGCATCGAGGTGGTGATCCCGCCGCGCTCGACGGCAGTCCCGAGCGGCGAACCGGGTCCGCCGACACAGCGTGATAGCCATCTGGCGATGATCGCGGAACAAGGTCATCTGGCTTGGCAGGCCACAACCGGTTACGGCCAACGGTCCTTAGTAGAAACGACAATGGGTCGTTACAAGTCGCTGATCGGACCACGGCTGCGAGCCCGCGGCTTTCCGGCTCAGCAGACCGAGGCTGCCATCGGCGTGGCGGTGCTGAATCGGATGCTGGCGACCGGACGCCCGGATTCCGTCCGTCGCCAGCCGGTCATCGCATAGCAGCTTGGGATTTGGGGTCCTCTCGCCCTCCGTCGGGAAGTGCACCAATGCCATGCGGTGGTCCATCCGGCCGACGTTCAGGAACGCGATGGCGGGATACTGGTTCTGGCGAGCCTGTTCGGGCTATACCCGTTTCTGAAAACCCTATTCGCCGACGGCGGTTACCAGGGGCCGAAATTCCGCGCGGAACTCGCCAAGCTGTTGCCTGGGTTGGCCGTTGAAATAGTCAAACGTTCGGATACGGCCCAGGGCTTTCAGGTTCTGCCCAGGCGCTGGGTAGTCGAACGCACCTTCGCCTGGCTTAACCGGTGCCGTCGATTGGCCAAGGATTTTGAGAACCGGAGCCGTAATGCCCTCGCATTCATCAGATTGGCTTCCATCCGGCTGATGCTGAGAAAGCTCAGCAATTCGAATGGATAGTTTCCGGACAGACTCTTAGATTTTCTGTTGACGGGATTTCTCCCGCGCGCAACTTAGATCGCCTTCACACGCTGACCACGCCGGCAACTCGTAGGCACACCGATGAACGAATCGATCGAAAGACTTTGGACGCCTACCGAGATGGTACCTTCTTCGGCCTGTCGCCGCGCACCATCGTGTCACTCGCGAGCCGCTCGCCACACCCCGTGCCCCCGCGTGTGACTACGATGCCAGCTCGGCGTTGGGTGCCTGAGATATGCCGCGCGTGGGCACTGAAGAACAGCGGAGCTGGCAAGGCGAAGGTCAGGGCCACGGCGCGAGACGATAGCGGCACATTGCGCGGATGCCCGTTCGGCGTCTTCGGCGAGATAGCAAATCGCCCGCTCCGCATCAGACACGCGGCGACGCCTCGCGTGCGCCTGGCGCGACCTTTGAATCGTGTGAACCGGGTTGACGGGTATCGGCAGGCGCACGGCGCCGATCAGGTTGAGTTCGCGGTTGACGGTTGAGGCGGAGATCGTCCGAAGCCTTGCATCGCGCCACTCCGCCACGGCTGCCGTCCAAATCGACAGCAGCGAGAGGGAATGCCTTTGCCAGCTTGCGCAGCCGGATCGTCCCCCGTCAGGCGCCTCCCTTCTACAACGAGACTTCCCGCGTGTATCGGTCGAACAACGCGGCCACACTGATGGTGGAAGGCATTCGCTGAAGGTCTGAGGCGGAACGCCGCGCGGATGATCCGCGCTTCCTCCCCACCTACCCAGGCGATCGCCTCAGCCTCCATATCGAGGGTCTTCGTCAGGATTTTCCCCTGTCTGCGGATGCGCGCTCGCCAAGCGTTGCCCCGCTGCGTGATCGATGCCATACGCTCCCGGGACCAATGGCGCGGAGGGCTACAGCTAATCGCATCGATTTCAATCGTTTGTGTCCACAGTTGGACCAAGCCGGCAAAATCAACCATTTTCCTCGGCTTCTTCTGGGCACCAAAATTTCCATGAGCATCACACAGTTCATGCCGAACGCCACCATCCACTTCTACCGGGATGACCTGCCGGAGGGCCTTGTGCTGGGGCCGGTGGTCGCCGTCGATACCGAGACGATGGGGCTCAACCCACATCGCGACCGGCTATGCCTGGTGCAATTGTCGGGCGGCGATGGGCACGCCCACATCGTCCAGTTAATCCCAGAGGAACGCGGCGGGCGCGGCTTCGACTGCCCCAACCTAAAGCAGCTTCTCAGCGATCCGGCAGTTGTGAAACTCATGCATTTCGGCCGTTTCGACGTAGCTGTACTGCGGCACTATCTTGGCATTGCAGTTATCGGGTCAAATGCACCAAGATCGCCGCCAAGCTGATCCGCACCTTTACCGACCGCCACGGCCTCAAAGACCTCTGCAAGGAGCTGCTCGGGGTCGAGCTATCCAAACAGCAGCAATCCTCCGATTGGGGAGCCATGGAGCTAACGTCGGAGCAACTCGCCTACGCCGCGTCTGACGTACTGTCTCTACACGCGCTATGGTCGAAACTGGAAGCGATCCTCATCCGCGAGGACCGGCTGGCTTTGGCCGAGGCCTGTTTCGTGTTTCTGCCAACCCGCGCGGAACTCGACTTGCTGGGGTATGAACAGCCGGACGTGTTCGCGCATTAATCAAACGCCAGACTAAACGCGCACTCCGCACGCCGCCGCGCCAACGTTCATTAAGCCCGCCGTCGCGGTTTTTTGGGTGCCTCAACCAACGGCAGCAAGGGCGCCAGGAACCGGCCAGTGTAGCTGTCCGGATTTGCTGCTTTATCCTCCGGCGTGCCCTCGGCCACGATGCGGCCACCGCCGTCACCGCCTTCCGGACCAAGATCGAGAATCCAGTCAGCGGTCTTGATGACCTCCAGGTTGTGCTCGATCACAATGACTGTGTTGCCCTGATCGACCAGGGTGTGCAGGACCTCCAGCAGCTTGCGGACATCCTCGAAGTGCAGGCCCGTGGTGGGCTCGTCTAAAATATACAGCGTCCGCCCGGTGGCCCGGCGAGCAAGTTCCTTTGACAGTTTGATCCGTTGTGCCTCGCCGCCCCACAATGTGGTGGCCTGCTGACCCAGCGCGATGTACCCCAAACCGACCTGCTGGAGAATTTTCAGCCGGTCGTGGATGCGCATCTGCGCGCTGAAATAGGGCACCGCTTCTTCCACCGTCATCGCCAGCACCTCCGCAATCGATTTGTCGCGGAATTTTATCTCCAATGTTTCGCGATTGTAGCGTTTTCCTTTGCATGTATCGCAGGTGACATAAACGTCCG
>CAVYXX010000167.1:0-24768 GCA_963772355.1 uncultured Alphaproteobacteria bacterium
ATGATGTCGGGTCATGTCCACGTCAGCGGCGATGCCAGTGCGTCGGCGGGCGCCACGGCCCATGGCGGCCTGCTGGTGATCGAAGGCAATGCCGCCGCGCGCTGCGGCATCAGCATGAAAGGTATCGACATCGTGGTTGGTGGCAGCGTCGGCCACATGAGCGCGTTCATGGCACAGGCTGGGACGCTCACGGTGCTGGGCGACGCCGGGCGACAACCTGGGAGACAGCATCTACGAAGCGGAGCTTTTTGTGCGCGGACGGCGTCGCCAGCCTCGGCGCCGATTGTATCGAAAAACCGGTGAAACCGCAGCATCTTGAGGCACTCGATGCGCGATTGCGGGCGGCCGGGTTCAGCGGCTTGGACGTGGGCGCGTTCCGCCGTTATGGATCCGCTCGGCGGCTGTATCATTTCCACGTCGACAACGCCGGGGCATACTGATGGCCGGACGATCCCCGCCGCGGCCCGCCCCGCGCGAGAGCGCGACGTTCGACCGCGCGACGCTGGCGGAAATTCGTCGCGCCGCGGCAACCGGCATCTATGACATTCGTGGCTACGGCGCGAAGCGGCCAGCTGCCGCATTTCGACGACCTGCTGTTCCTTGGCGCCAGCATCAGCCGCTACCCGCTCGAAGGCTATCGCGAGCGATGCGGGACCGATGTCGTGCTCGGCGCCCGGCACGCGAAGCAGCCGATCGAGTTGCGCATTCCTATTACGATCGCAGGCATGAGCTTCGGCAGTCTGTCAGCCCAGGCCAAGGAGGCGTTGGGCCGCGGTGCCACGATCGCGGGCACCAGCACAACGACCGGTGACGGCGGCATGACGGCGGAGGAACGCGAACATTCGCGGATCCTGGTGTATCAGATATCTGCCGAGCCGATACGGCATGAACCCCGACGATCTGCGGGCGGCGGATGCGATCGAGATTGTCATTGGGCAAGGCGCCAAACCCGGCGGCGGCGGCATGCTGCTTGGCCAGAAGATTACCGAGCGCGTTGCTGCGATGCGGACGCTGCCGCCAGGGATCGATCAGCGGAGTGCCTGCCGACATCCCGATTGGACGGGTCCGGATGACCTGGAAATCAAGATCCTCGAATTGCGTGAGATCACCGACTGGCAAAAGCCGATCTACGTCAAGGTCGGCGCGTCACGGCCATACTATGACACGGCGCTGGCGGTGAAGTCCGGCGCGGATGTGGTGGTGCTGGACGGCATGCGGGCGGCACCGCGGCGACGCAAGCCGTGTTCATCGAGCATGTCGGGCTGCCGATCCTTGCCGCGATCCGGCCGGCGGTGCAGGCGCTGCAGGATCTCGATCTGCACCGGCGCGTGCAACTGATCGTCTCCGGCGGCATCCGCAACGGAGCGGACGTTGCAAAGGCACTGGCGCTAGGCGCGGATGCGGTGCGCATCGGCACCGCGGCGCTGACTGCGCTGGGCGACAATGATCCGGCCTACGAGACCGAGTACGCCGCGCTGGGCACCCACGCGGGCGCTTACGATGCCTGGCACGAGGGGCGTGACCCAGCCGGCATCACCACGCAGGACCCTGAACTTGCGGCTCGCCTTGACCCGGTGGAGGGGGGGCGCCGGCTGGCAAATTATTTAGCGGTATTGACCTTGGAAGCGCAGACCATCGCCAGAGCCTGCGGCAAGAGCCACCTGCACAACCTGGAACCGGAGGACCTCGTGGCGTTGACAGTTGAAGCCGCTGCCATGGCGCGAGTGCCCCTCGCGGGCACGACCTGGATCCCTGGTCAATGACCGCGCTATCGGCGATCGCCGAAGAGCGCGGTATCCACTTTTTCCTGATTGCTTACACTGACCTGTTCGGCGTCCTCCGAGCGAAGCTGGTGCCGGCCCGAGCGATAGACGGCATGGCGAACGACGGTGCCGGATTTGGCGGTTTCGCGACGTGGTTCGACATGACCCCAGCCGACCCGGACGTGCTGGCCGTGCCTGATCCGGCAAGCCTGATCCAGTTACCCTGGAAGCCCGAGGTCGGCTGGATGGCCGCCGCCCCCACGATGGCGGGCAAGCCGGTCGAGCAGGCGCCTCGCAATGTGCTGCGCCGGGTGATCGCACAGGCCGAGGAGCAGGGCCTGAGATGCGGGTCGGGGTCGAGCCGGAGTTCTTCCTCATTCAGCCGGATGGCCAGCTCATCGCGGACGGGGCCAACCGGCAGCCGAAGCCCTGCTATGACCAGCTTACGCTGATGCGCCACTACGATGTGATCGCCGAGATCAGCGACGCGATGGAAACGCTGGGTGGGGGCCGTATCAGAGCGATCATGAAGACGCCAACGGCCAGTACCAAATGAACTGGACGTATGCGCCGGCGCTGGTGACCGCGGATCGGCATGCGTTCTTCAAATTCATGGTGCGCAGTATTGCCGAACGGCACGGCATGCGCGCGACGTTCATGCCGAAACCATTCGCTGATCTGACAGGGTCCGGCTGCCACGCTCATGTCTCGGTTTGGCGCGGCGAGAACAACGTGTTTGCCGGTTCGGATGAGGTGGGACTTTCGCCGGAAGCTCACCACTTTGCCGGTGGTTTGTTGGCGCATGCCGACGCGCTTTGCGCGCTGACCAACCCGACGGTGAACAGTTACAAGCGGATCAATGCTCCGGTGACGGTGTCGGGGGCCACGTGGTCGCCGAATACCGCAACATGGGGCGGCAACAACCGCACGCACATGATCCGGATTCCCGGTCCAGGGCAGTTAAGGTACCAGCTAGCGGACGGTTCGGCCAATCCTTATCTGTTGCAAGCCGCCTTGCTCGCGGCGGGGATCGATGGACTGGCCCAGAAGCGCAGACCCGGGCAAACGACTTGATGTCAACATGTATGAGGTCGGACATACGATCGACAGGGGTTACGCGGTACCGGATCAATCTGCTTGACGCGATCCGGGCGTTCGAGGGATGCGCACCGCTGCGGGCTGCGTTCGGGGATGCGTTCGTGGCGTCGTATGCGAAGCTGAAGTATCAGCAATGGGACAGCTACATGCGACATTTGAGCGCGTGGGAACGCGACAACACGCTGGATTGCTGAGATCGTAACCGAGGTTGCTGGTGGCGTGATCGGCGGCGGCGGCGGGACTGACCACGCGTTCTTTCGGACTTTTTGGGACGCATTCTTGGCGCTGATAATCAGCGCGATGCCTGGCGCCCTTGATGTGGCGACCTCCCGGAGGGCAGATTGGCTTGACGGAAAATAAGAAACCACGGGCTGAGCGTTGGTGCCTTGCGGCGCTAGATCTGCGTTCGGTGACAGAACGGGAGGAATCACTACATGGCCCAAACAGAATTTGGCCTGTTTGATTGGATTGACCGCGGCACCGCGCCGTTGCACCAGCTCTATGAGGAGCGGCTGCAGCTTCTGGTGGCGGCAGAGGAAGCTGGTTTCTTCTGCTATCATCTTGCGGAGCATCATGCGACTCCGCTTGGCATGGCGCCTTCACCGGCGCTGTTTCTCGCCGCTGCGGCTCAGCGGACGCGCCGGATCCGTCTTGGCCGTTGGTATACCTGTTGCCGCTCTACAATCCGCTGAGGCTGATCGAAGAAGTCTGCATGCTCGACCAGATGTCCAACGGCAGGCTGGAACTGGGGGTCGGTCGCGGCGTCACGCGTACGAGCTGCGCTATTACGGCGTCGATCCTGCCGCTACACGCGAAATCTTCAACGAGACACTGCAAGTGCTTGTCGAGGGTTTGACCAAAAACCGGCTAAACTTTGAGGGGCGACATTACCGGTACAGCGACGTGCCTATGGAACTGCGCCCCATGCAGCAGCCCCCCCCGCTCTGGTATCCGACGCATAATCCGGAGAGTGTCCAATATGCTGCCCGGCACGGTTTCAATTTCGTCGGACTGGGGCCTGCCGCGGCAGTGCGCGAGCATGTTGACGCGTATTGGCGGACATGGGAGTTGCACCGGCACGATCCTGACCGGCTTAACGGTCATGTCGCGGCGCCCAAGGTTGGCGTCATGCGCCAAGTGGTCGTCGCCGATACCGATGAGGAAGCGCTCGCGATCACGCGTCCGGCCCACCAGGACTGGTATCGTTCGATCACCAAGTTGTGGCACGACCATGACGACCACAGCGTTGATGGGTTATTCGCATGGGAGACAGCGACGCAGCACCAGACTGTGATTTTTGGTTCACCGGCGCGCGTCCGCGAACAGATGGGCCGGTTGATAGAGGATAGCGGCTGCAACTACGTGATCTGCTCATTCGCCTGGGGGACATTGCCCCATCAGCAGACACTGCGCTCGGTACGCCTGTTTGCACGAGAGGTGATGCCAGGCTTTCGGACGACGCCAGGCTAGCGAAATAAAATTACGGCCGTAGTGCAAATCGGTTGATCGCAGCCTGGTTGCGATCGACCCCCGCCGCTACGGCTCCTTCTTCGCTGCCGCAGCCGCCATCAGCGTGTCGAAGCATGCTGCCGAGAGCTGCGAAACGTGCGCCTTCATGCAAGCCTTGATTCGGCCTAGACCGGGGGCACCCCCGGGCAAAGGCGGTCAATGTCGCCGCCGCAGGCCTCGGCAATCTGCATTTTGTTCGGCGCCGCCGGCTGCTGTGCATCCGCGAGGGTGGTAGCCAGCATGAGCGCGGCCATAAGTCCAAAGCCTATCCTCATCATGGCAAATCCCCTGTCTTGTGTTCCTTGAAAATCGTCATTCCGGACGCTCGGTTCCGTTGGCGCTATCCGAGGGCTGCCACGCGCGCGACCCGAAACCTGCCACCGTGCCTTTATGCTCGCAGAGTCAAGCCGCCCTCCGATGTCCCTTCAAGTAATATCTCACATCACGGCGCAGGTACGACAGTATAGTACAGGCCGTTGGCGCCATATGCTGGGCGAAACCAGCTTCCGCCACAGAGGTATCATTAGGACCAGCCTGATAGGCACAGCCAGTTGGCAAAGCCGCGTAGTTCACACCCATGGCATATCCCGCCGCGCTGCCAGCGGCGTAGCCGGACGAGTAGGCTGCCGCCGTGTTGGCGGACGCGGCCACCGCCCCCACGGTGGCACCGACAACCGCTCCCGCAGCCACAGCGCAGCCATAACATCCCGACGCCGAATAATACGGTCCGCGACCGGCGGGTGATAGGCGGGATAGCCGTATCCGTAACCAGGCGGGTGATAGGCGGAATACCCGTATCCACCGTAGCCAGGCGGGTGATAAGCCGTCGCCCCGGAGGCATAGGTATGGGTCGCTCCTGCCCCGTACACTCCGTAGGTGCTGCCGCCGTATACATTGGTATGCTCGGTCCCGCCGCCCCAGGCATGGGCTGAACTGCCACCGTACATGTTGGTGTGCTCGGTGCCCACCCCGTATGCATGGCTTGTGCTGCCACCCCAGGCGTTTGTATGGCTGGTAGCGCCCCAGCTATGGGTGGTGCTGCCACCCCACCGATTGGCGCTGGCCCACGCGTGGGCCAACTCTGGCCGCAGAGCGCCCACCAGCAAAACGGCGACCATGACAACAATGGCTCTCATGACGTTGAACCTTTTCAAGGTGACTTTGCAGCCGGCTGGACCAATCTCGCCTTGCGCCTTCGCATTTCCGGCGCGGACGCGTGCGCTGCTGCTGCCGGCCGATTCCTGGTTGCTGCCGTTTCGGGTGGTTTCGCTTACTCTGCTTGCAAACCCCAAGATCGCGCTGAACATCAACGTCGGGCGGGTCACGGAAAGGCTGCAATTGCCGAAAATCGTATGCAGCGTCATAAGCTGCATTTTAGGTCCGTCCCGAGGGTTTGGCGGCCGAGATATTGCGATTTTTGCCACATATTATCCATCCCAGTGACCGTCGTCTCAGCATAATTTTAGCACAGGGGGCGTCGACGAACTATGCACAAATGGCGGTCGGCTATGGGCGCATTCCGGTAAACCGGCCGGCTATTCCGGCGTGATGCAACAGAAGTCGGCCAACCGTTTCGACCGGATCGAATGACGGTGCTACGCTGGCTCGATGGCCGATTCTGGCATCACAACACCGTTCACCCCCGTAGGGCGAGCGGAACTACCGCCCGCACGCGGCCTCAAGTCATTCCTGCTGCCAGGGATCATGATAATTCGGATCTTGCTGCTGCCGAGCCTTGACGTAGTCTTGTTGGTTCTGGAGTGCCTTCTGGCTTACTTGGTGCTTGTGCCATTGATGTCCGGCAATGCAGCCGCCGATGGCCCCGAGCACGCCGTGACCCGCCATATGACCCGCCAAGGCTCCCGCGGCGCCGCCAGATAGGCAGCCAATAGCGTTTGCTGGGGGCGTGGCCGCAGTGAAGCCAAGAACTGCCGCCGTGGCGATAAGTGCATATCGCATCGATAATCTCTCCATCTTACTTCGCATAAGCGCGCTTGTGGAACACCATCACATCATTTTTCGTGGAAACAAGCCGCAGCACCTTCCCGCCATGCTCCAGCGTGTATTTATCTTCCTCGACCCGCGCTTCGCCGTGTTCCTCAGTCGTTTTCGATTTCACCGGGGTGAAAACGAGTGTGCCGGTCGTGGCACTCTCGGCCTTCTGTTCGTAGGAGCCCGCCATCTCAGCCACGACCTTGTCTTTCTGCACCGTCTGGCTGGTCCAAAAACCATCCGCCAGCACGTCCATGGCTATGATCACATTGTGATCGAGGTTGGCTTGCCATTGTCCTGCAATATTTTCATCCGCCATCGCTATCATCGGCGTGAACGCGATGGCGGCGACAAGAAGTGCGCGGCGATACATATCGTAGTCTCCTGCTGTTTCGGCCAACGGAAAGAGCGCCAGAACGGCGGCTGACCCCTGCTAACGCACCCAAACTACTCCCCATCACGGCGACCGCAAACCTCGGAGCGAGACCCTGGTCTCATCCTAGAATGCTCGACCCTCGGTGAGCTCATGGCAATATCTACGGGATCGCTGATCTGGTCGAGGATGATGAGGCGGTACCGCCTGATCCCGCTTGAAAAAACCAAGAATTTCGAGATAGGTCACAATTTCGTTCAACAGGATTCCCAAGGCAGGATGCAAGAATGGATCGGCATGCGAGGAGGAGGACTCGCGAATTCGGGACCCGGAGGAAGCTATGAGCGGCCAGTCAAGGCCATACGCTATCCACAGCGACAGCGAATGCGACCGGCTGGAACGTCAGGCCATGTTGGCTGGCCTGGAGCAGCACCTTACGGTGTTGACCGAACTTCCGCGTCTTACCAGCATCCTCGATGTCGGTTGTGGCTCCGGGTCAATGGCCCGTCTGCTGGCGGCAAAATACCCCGACGCTCGGGTGGTCGGTGTCGATCTGCGCTCAGACTATGTCGCGTATGCTCGCGATCGTGCCCGAGGGAAACGACTGGACAATCTCAGGTTCGAACAGGGCGACATCTTCCACCAGCCGTTTGGAGACGGTGCCTTCGATTTGGTGTGGTCAAAATACGTCCTGCAATGGCTCCAGGAGCCTGCCCCAGCCGTGGCTGAACTTCGACGCGTCACCTGTCCGGGTGGCTCGGTGATCCGCAGCAGCTTCGATGGCTTTGCGGTCACGCACTGGCCGGAGGATCCGACATTGCAAGCCGATGCGGAGCGGGTGTTTTCGGGGTTGGTCGATCCGTATATCGGACGCAAGATGGCGTCGTTATTTGCGCAAGCCGGGTTGACAGATCTTGCCGTTACTTCGAGCCCGATCGGCTCTTCACCATCGTAGGTCAAATTGACGCCGAGCGACGGCGCAACTGGGTGGAGCAACTGACAGCCGCGCGTCCCCACATTGCGCGCATTCTGGGTGACGAGGGCCTGGCTGACACGTTCGTCGAAGCATTCCTCAGCTTCCAGGATCGTCCCGAGACCAGCAGCTATACAACGCTGTTTTCGTTCGCGGGACTGTACCGAGTCTTGACTAGGCTCAAGTAACTGTCACGGCATGCCCTGATCGCAGGCCGCGAACGCGGCGTCGATCAGACTTTCCGCCTGGTCCAATCGCCCGTCCTTGATTTCCTGGCCGGCCAGCAAAATCATCATGTAGGGGTCGGGCTCAAAAGGATTCTGTGCGGGTCGCAGGGCAGGCCGCCCCGTCAGCCTGCCAAGCGATCGATGAACGATTGCCGTGGTCCTGGTGAAACCACCCTCAAACTGCAATTCCCGCAGTTCCGAAAGGGCCGTTTCCGGGATTTTGCTCATTGTGATCCTATGCGAACTTGGGCAACCTATGGTGGTATTCCGATGATGCGTCCATCTAATTCATCACTCAGTCGCAATTTGTAACTTTTAGAATCGATAAGCCGAACTTACGGCGTATCTGAAGATATCTCAGTGTAATGCGGCATTGTCGCCAAATAGAGCAAGTGTTTCGTGTCACCCCTACTTTCTAAGCCGGTCGTGTTGGATATGGATATATGAGTGGGTCGGCAATCTGGTCGGCAAAGGCCGGTCTGTCGGCCAGAACACGATAATTTGCCTCCCTCCTTCTAAGGTTGTAGAGCATCATGGGGGATAAACCGTCGGCAGAAAATGTACCTGAGCTACAACCAGGTTCCGCCAACAGGAGCAGAAGGATGGTGTGCATTCTGGTGGTCGAGGACGAGGATGATATCCGGGCACTGATCGCGGAAGTTCTCGACGAGGCTGGCTTCACAGTCATCGAGGCCGGATCGGCTGATGCGGCGGTCCCATTGTTGGACCGGGAGGGTGTGCGGCTGATAATTACCGACATCGACATGCCGGGACGTCTGGATGGCGTAGGGTTGGCGCTTGAGGCGCGGCGAGTGCATCCGGAAATCCCGGTGATATTCATCACCGGCAAGCCGCGGCTGCTGCCGGAGACGGGTGCGCTGGGGGACCCGGTGTTGTGCCTGCTGAAGCCGTTTCCGCTCTCAGAGCTATTATCAAATATCGATCGGCTGAAAGTGAGCGCCTAATAGAGAGATGGAAGCCAGGGCGGAGCCGGCAGCACCGAGGATATCGACAAATGCAAATCGGCGGCATGGTCCTTTTTGCGCTTGGATGTCTAATGATTTGGCCATCCCTTCTTTTGCACAGGCGGGTGGGATACCTTGTAGCGCCGCGCCCAATAGTTCTGGTCTTCGTGTCCATCGGGAATATCATCATTGGGATTACCCTGGTCTTGGCTGCTTTGATCGCCCAATGATGAGGATTACCAGGGTCGAAAGTTTATTATCATCCTGGCAGCATGCAACCTTCAAGTAGCTGTGCACCTGGATATCAGCGGGACGCTGTTTTATTTCGGCGATGATTCACAGCCGCCGATAAATGCGCTGAGCCAGGCGTTGCTAGGGGCACGCTGCACGCGGCTGCTGCGAATTTCGTTGACCGGCGATGTGATGGTGGGAGCTTCCCGCGGAACGGACGCTGTCGTCTCTCGCCGCGGTTCAGCCTTGATGGATGATCCCGCACTAATGCCGGTCCGCATGGGCAGCGCCTGCCCATCCTCATCGCCCTGATCGGTGCCGGAAGCAACTTGGTTGCGCCATCCGCGGCCGAGTGATTCAACCCCGCGGGCGCTCTTACGCGTGCTGTTCGGCACCTCCAGCATGGCACTGCGGACGGCGTCGTCCGCGCTCTCAAGAACAAAGGCACGACGGATCAGCGCCGCATGACGCTCCGGCTCCATCCCCGGCTGCGTCATCGCCCGGCGGGTCGTCATCGCCATACAATTGAGATTGGCCTGCAGGAAGGCGGCCTGGTCCCGCGAAATACGCAGTTCGACAACGCAATTCGACAACGCGCTTGACTCCTTCAATGAAGATTAAGTGGAAACTATCGAATAGTCGCTGAGAGGGAGCGATGGCCGGTTCATGATCGCCGGCCCCGCGGTCTCACGGCGGCCTTGGTGTTCGCAACACCAACAGGTTGTTTCGGTAAGAGGCTGTTCAGCGCTTCGGCTACGGAGGTATACCGCCGCTTTTTTCCCAGCAGAGGCTGAACGAAAACGGCTTTTGCGGTGCGCCACATGATCGACCCTGCCCGCAGGCTCATTCCGGCCGAGAACGCGATGACTTCGTCGTATTCCTCGTCTTCGGTGCCGTGGTCGAGCCAGATCTTGAATTGCCAGTCGTAAAAGGCGGCCCAGCTTCGCGCGCGAAGAAGATCGGCGACGTCGAAAGCGATCCCTTTCTGTCGCTTCAGGTCGTGCATAGAAACGCCCAGATCGTCACCAGCGAAGCGGCGATCACGAGTACAACGACGGCATATTTCAGGCCAGGTGGTCGTGAGGCGACTTCGCGCATGGATCATAGCTCCCGCTTGTGACCCCAAAAATGCGCCGCGGGCGTTGAGCCCGCGGCAGTTTGGGGGAGGAAACCCTGGTGGCATAGCTCACAAAATTGTGATGTTGCAACTGAAGGTTTGCGTTCTCCGCGTGAAATATCAGGCTCGCGAAGGGGAGTCGGCATTCCAGGCTGGGATTCGACGCAGCGCTGGGGGTTTGGATCGATCGCAACCAGCGCAAAGATAACAAATTTTTAGCTGCCGGTTACATTCTACGAACGTTTTGGTCTCTCAAAGTAAGCTTGACTTTATCGGGATAAAACCGGGCGATAATCCAAATGCAGTCTAGCTACCAATATCGCCGTGCCTTTTCGGCGAAGATGGATTTCGTCACCGGTCCGAGTCGCTATCGAGAGGCTCCTGTTCCGATCGCTGTGCCAGCCTCCTTTGCAGACTTTGGATATCGATCATGATGGAGGCCAAAAAGGCGGTGCTGATGCCGAACAGCAACAGCCCGCTAACCAATTCCAGGGCCCCCATCATTGCCCAGTGCCGTTGCAGCTGCAGACCCGATGCGCCGCGTGCGGTGATGGAGTCGACTGAATACAGCATTGCATCACCCGGCGTGCCGACCGCCCCTAACAGCACGTAGGCGGCGGCCCAGACTGCCGCTTCCAGCCCGTGTAGAATCGCCAGCAAACCACCAAGGATACCGACGGTCGCCGCCGCAATCAGCGCCATTGACGTCCGCCCCGGCCTTCGGCCTTCGACCGCTGTTCCGGCACGGGCCAGTAGCGTGGCGAGGCCGGCAATTGCGGCGCCGTGGATCGCGAGCGTGAGTGCCGTAAGCGGCACACCCCACGCCCAGTCGGCGCTCCACTCGGGTTTCATCGCGCGCGTTCTCGCACTGCCAGGGGATAAATAGAGACGCTTGATGGCCGCCCTCGAGGCCTTGATCGTCCGTTGTAACGAATGCTTAAGGCGGCCTTCTCTGCTCCGCTACGGATATCGTATTGTTGCAAACCTATCACTTGAGCTTCGCTATATCGGCGGTGAAATCCTGAGCCAGGGAGTGACCCTCAATGATGTTGTACTTCCCACCGGTAGCCCTCTCAGGGGCCGTTGACTATGCAGAACCGGCAACTCTGCATTCGGGAACGATCCGGCAAGCGGTGCTGAGGCAGCCGATCGAGCATATCGGGGGCGTCGTTCGCGTACCCGATGGACCGGGTCTAGGGGTTGAGGTCGATCGAGAAGCCGTGGCCAAATTCGCGGCGATATGAACAGGTGGCCGATCTGGCGCCGCATGCCTGGTAAAGACGGGGCGTGATTGCCTTGCCAATTCTCTGTTGTCGGCTATAGCCGTTTCGGACATCATGTCGATCGGACGGCACGGGTGGATCAACCTCGGGCGGCATGAACCGCTCGGCAGCACAACGCGCTGAAGCCGTAGAACATCCGTGGCCACCCAACAAAGGGAGGAACCAGGATGTCCACAGCGATCTCGACTGCCAGTGGCCTGTGCGAGGCCGAGCACGACAGGCATCTCCGCCGGGCACTTATTGCCAGCACGGTTGGCACCACAGTCGAATGGTACGACTTTCTATTGTACGGCACAGTAACCGGGCTGGTGTTCGGCAAGCTGTTCTTTCCGGGGTCGGAGCCGTTGATCGGCGTGCTGCAGGCATTCGGCGTGTTCTTCATCGGGTTCGTGGGCCGGCCCATCGGCGCTGCTATCTTCGGCCATTTCGGTGATCGGATCGGCCGCAAGGCCACGCTGATCACGACGCTGCTGCTGACCGGATTTGCAACCGTAGCAGTGGGCCTGGTGCCGACTTACGCCACCATCGGGATTTGGGGCGCCGTACTGCTGACGTTTATCCGGCTGGTTCAGGGTATCGGGGTCGGCGGCGAATGGGGCGGTTCCGTATTGCTGGCGATGGAGTGGAGCAAAGGGAACCACAATCGAGGCATGATCGCGTCCTGGCCGCAGTTCGGTGCGCCGGCCGGTCTGTTCTTGGCGAATGGGGCGGTTCTGCTGTTCAGTTGGTTGTCGGGTGATCAGTTTCTGGTCTGGGGATGGCGGGTTCCGTTCCTGATCAGCATCGTCATGGTCGGCATCGGGTTGTGGATCCGAATGGGCATTCTCGAAACCCCAGTATTTCAGAAAATACTCGATGAAAAGCGGGTTGAGCGCGTGCCGGTGCTGGAGGTGTTGAAGCGCCAGCCGAAGCAGGTGCTGTTGACCGCCCTGCTGCGGCTGCCCGAGCAGGCGCCTGGGTATATCGTTGGAACGTTCATCTTCACCTACGGCACCACCGTGCTGGGAATGACTCGCGATTTCCTGCTGTGGGGCGTGCTCGCGCAGACCGTGCTCGGTTTCATGTGGGTCACGATTGCCGGCCGGCTTTCGGATGTGATCGGCCGTAAGCGGATGTACATGAGCGGCTGTGTGATCATGGCGATCTTTGGCTTCGTATACTATGCGTTGCTGGATACGCAGATCCCGTGGGTAATTTTCGTTGCCGTGGCAATCTCGCTTATTCCGGTGATGAACTTGTATGGACCGGAGGCGGCGCTTATCGCCGAGTTGTTCTCACCGCGGCTTCGTTACAGCGGAGCTTCGCTTGGGTATCAGCTCGCTTCCATCTTTGCGGGCGGGCCGGCGCCGTTCGTGGCGACTTGGCTGGTCGCGAAGTATCACTCGAGCCTGCCGGTCGCGATCTACATACTCGGCGTCTCGATTGTTGGCCTGATCGCGACATCGCTGCTGCGAGATCACACCAATCGGGACATATCCGAGGAATACGAGAACGTCTGAGCGGTCGCGCCGACACTCTTTCGCGGTTCATGATGGGGACGCTGGGCTCGCCTCACCATCGGATGCGACCGGGTCGTTGCACGTGGTTATATCGCAACCATGGCGTTCCCGCCATGCCACGGGCGCATGGGTCGACGTTCAGGCGCTCACGCGTAGAATATCCGCTGGGCCACTCGTCTCAGCCAGGAGCCGCGCTATTGAAAGTCGGGATTGTGTCGGATTTGCATTGCAACCTCCAGGGCCTGGATCTGGCCTTACAGGCGATGGGAGATATCGATGAGTTGCTATGCCTGGGCGATAGTATCTTCGAGTATCGGTTCTCCAATGACGTCGTGGCACGGCTGAAACAGCGGCACGCGCATATTATCCAGGGCAACCACGAAGAGGTGTTCATGGGTTCGGCCGGTTTGAGGGCGCGGGACCGCCCTGGCATTGATCCGGGGTTGCTGGATTTTCTGGCGGAGCAGCCATATCGGCGGTATCTCGACCTGGCGGGAAAGCGTTTACTACTGATCCATTCGACACCCTGGGAGCCTCGTGGGGAGTATGTGCATCCGCACAGCGCGAAGCTGGACCGGTTCGCCGAGGCTGACGCGGATATCGTGCTGTATGGGCATACGCATTGCCAGGTGGTGAAGCGGATCGGCGACGTGCTGGTGGTCAATCCCGGGTCGGCCGGAGATGCTCGGGACAGCCGGAATGATCGACAGTTGAGTTGCGCTGTACTGGACGTCGTCTCGGAGGAAGTGCGGGTGATCGACTATCCGGACCCGCGATATCTTGGCTAATAGAGAATGGGTGTCTTGGCTGTACAGTGAACAATTACTGGCGAAGGAACATGCACAATGAACGGCTTGGGTGGGCTCAACAAATCGCCGAGCGGCGTCGTCATCGGCCTGGTGCAGTTGAAACTGCCGGTGATCGAGGCACGATCCGACATCGCGGCGCAGACCGACAAGATCGTTGCCATGGTCGGCAAAGCCAAGCGCGGCATGGGCACGATCGACCTGGTGGTGTTTCCCGAGTACGCACTCCATGGCCTATCGATGGACATTCGCGATGAAATCCTGTGCGATCTGGATGGGCCGGAGGTCGCGGCGTTCAAGGCCGCCTGTATCGAGCACAAGATCTGGGGCTGCTTCTCGATCATGGAGCGTAATCCCGGCGGCATGCCGTACAACTCCGGCCTGATTATAGACGATGCTGGCAAGCTGGCGCTGTATTACCGGAAGTTGCATCCATGGGTGCCGGTCGAGCCATGGGAGCCCGGCAACCTCGGAATCCCGGTGATCACCGGCCCAAACGGGTGCAAGCTCGCGCTGATCATCTGTCACGACGGCATGTTCCCTGAGATGGCGCGCGAGGCTGCCTATAGAGGGGCGAGATCATGCTCCGCACGGCCGGCTACACGCCGCCAGTCCGTGCCGCCTGGCAGTTCACCAACCAGTCGAATGCGTTCTGCAACCTCATGGTGACGGCGAGCGTCTGCATGTGCGGCTCGGATGGTACGTTCGATTCCATGGGCGAGGCGATGGTCTGTAACTTCGACGGAACGATTGTCGCGCACGGCGCGCAGGGCCGGGTCGACGAGATCATAACCGCCGAGGTCCGTCCCGACCTGGTTCGCGAAGCCCGAGCGGTTTGGGGCGTCGAGAACAATATATATCAATTTGGACACCGGGGGTTCTCGGCCGTGAAGGGCGGCGCGGGAGACTGTCCCTACACCTATATGCATGACCTCGTGTCGGGCCGCTATCGGCTGCCGTGGGAGGATAGCGTTCAGGTCACGGATGGCACAGGGTGCGGGATTGCCGCGCCCACGCGGGTGTATGACGAACCCACGGCGAAGGCCGCTGAGTGACGCCATGGCACAGTGCGTGCAGGGGTATCAAACGGTGGTTCCGCAGGAGGCTAAAGCATGGACGTAGGCGTCTTTATCCCAATTGCCAACAACGGCTGGCTAATCTCGAAAGCCTCGCCACAATACCCCCCTAGTTTCGCGTTGAACCGGGACGTCACCCTGCTGGCCGAGAAATACGGGTTCGAATTTGCCCTGTCGATGATCAAGCTGCGCGGCTTTGGCGGCGAAACCGAGTTCTGGGATCACGCGTTCGAGAGCTTCACGTTGATGGCCGGCATCGCCGCAGTGACGCAGCGGATCAAGCTTTATGCGTCCTCAGCTGTCCTCACTCTGCCGCCGGCGATCGCCGCGCGTATGGCCTCCACCATGGACAGCATCGCGCCGGGCCGATTTGGGATCAACATCGTCTCCGGTTGGGCCGAGGCAGAGTATTCCCAGATGGGCGTGTGGCCGGGCAAGGAACACTATGAGCGGCGTTACGAGTATAGTGCCGAGTATGTGACGGTGATGCGTGAGCTGTGGGAAAAGGGCACGTCCGACCACAAGGGCAGGTATTTCCAGATGACGGACTGCAAATTGATTCCGCGGCCCTCGGTGATGCCCACGATCGTTTCCGCCGGCCAAAGCGACGTCGGCATGGCGTTCGCGGCGGAATATGCCGATTTCAGCTTCTGTCTGGGCGAGGGTGTCAACACGCCGACGAAATGCTCGAATACGATAGGTCGGCTGTTGAAGGCAGTCGCTAAGACTGGCCGCAATGTCGGTGCTTACGCCTTGTTCATGGTGATCGCGGACGAAACCGATGCCGCGGCGCAGGCGAAGTGGGAAGCGTACAAAGCCGGGAAGGACCTCGATGCGTTGAGCTGGATGGGCGCGCAGGCGATGGCCGACGACAAGGCCGATCTTACCGGAACGGCCGCGAGCATCAGCAATCCGGCCTCGGCGGTAAACTTCAATATGGGTACCGTGGTGGGTTCCTACGCCACAGTAGCGAAGATGTTGGATGAACTGGCCACAGTGGAAGGCGTCGCCGGGGTGATGCTGACGTTCGACGACTTCATTCTTGGGATGGACGCATTCGGCGAGCGCATTCAACCATTGATGACGTGCCGCCAAGCCGCGCTCGCCGCGCGGTGACTTCTTGGCGGCGCCGGGGTGACCGCCGGTGCCGCCCACTCCGCGGGTAACCGCGAGGCAGGATGCCGCCCGCGATCGCCGGGCAAATCAAACTGTCCTGCCGGGATCGTGTTGAAAGAGGCCAAGACGGCGCCCACCCTCATGACGTCTGCATATTTCGCGTGCATGTCGCACAGGCTGATGGCATGGCTGGCCATGAACCTCCGCTCGACGGCCGACGACGGGAGAGGCGAATGCGATCTGCGGGTAGCCAATCGAGACGGGTGGCGACTAGAGCATTTGCAGCCTGACTGTGCGGGCCGTAAATGCTCTATCCTCTTGTTTGATCGCATGATTCACACGCTTTGAAGGTTCCGCTCAGCGTGATCATGCTCTGGACCGCGAGAAGAGCCGTCACGTTGGCTGCTTCCGATGGTCGAAGGCGCGCAAGGATGATTACGGCTTCGGACAGGCTGCACCGGTCTTCGCCCACGCCTCGACGAGCGCCCCGGCGATCTGCTGCGTGCCGGGTGCGGGAGACCTGCCGAAGCCAGGTGCCCAGGCCCACCCCACAAGTGTGTCCTTGCCGATGTGGTCGATCAGATCATTGATCGAGCGGCCGCCGTTTCGGGCGGGGTCCTTCATCTGAAGGCAGATTTCCCCGACGGTTTTGCCCTCCCAGGCCATCTCACTTGGTGCAAGGTGCCAATGCGGGTTGCCCGGCACGCGACCGGGATCGAAGTTGGCGTTCTGGTGACAGCGCGAACACCGCATGGCAGGCAGGCCAAATCCGTCGGCGCCGCGTACGACGGGCGGCTGGTGCAGACGGCTGTCGTCACCTTGCCGCGGGCGGTCCGTGGCCGGATGACAATTCGTGCAACGCGGGCTTGTCAGGATCTTTCCAAGCTCGATGAAAAGGGCGGCTGACCGCGTGGCGTCGTCTGTGATGCCGGAAAAGCTTTCCGGCGGCGCAAGTTGGCCGGCCGGTGCGTTCGTCTGGGCGGAAACCGTCAGCCCTCCCATCATCAGCATCATGAGAGCGACGACAACCATTAGCGGGATCTGTCTCATCTTTGGTCGCTCCCGATGCGCGGCAGCATTTGGCGGCATTGGAAAAAAGAGGTTCATCCAAGCTGTGCTAGACGAGATAACGTTTTGAATCAGAGAGGATTACGTCGCGGACCGCCTCGTGATATTTGATATAGCCGGTGCAGCGGCAGAGGTGACCATCGAGCGCCTCGGCAATAGTGTTCTCGACGTCGGCGCGCGCGATCGGCGTTTTCGCCAATCTCTCCAAGAGCACCTGACTTTCGTTCAGAAAGCCCGCGGTGCAGTAGCCGCATTGAAACGCGAAGTGATCGATGAACGCGAGCTGGAGCACCGAGAGTTCGCCGTTCTTTGCATGACCCTCGACGGTGCGGATTGACAGCCCGTCGAAGTGCACCGCCGGCACAATGCAGGTCGGACTGGTGTGGCTGGTGCCGTCCTGGTTGTCGATGATGATGGCACAGCTCAGGCATTGCGCCGCGCCACATCCAAATTTTGTCCCGGTCATGCCGAGATGCTCGCGCAAGAAGTCGTTCATCGTCAGATCGTCCGGGACGTCAGTCGGGCCGACGAGAACTCCGTTGATGGTCACGGCCAATGCGGTCACGCGAGCACTCCCTTGAGACGACTTTGAGTTACCGGCAATGACTGAAAACGATGTCCCGTCGCATCGAAAATGGCGTTCAGCAATGCAGGAACGACGGGAATCATGACGACTTCCGCCATGCCCTTCGGCGGCTCCTGGGGTGTCACCGGTGACAGCATTTCGATCTCGAGGTCACGGAGCGGCAGATCGGATCCACGCGCGACCAGATACTTGCCGAGATTCCATTGCCCATTGCCAGGGCCACCCTCGAAGGGCGGCAAAGTCTCCAGCAATGCGTAGCCGACACCCATGGCGAAGCCGCCTTGTGCCTGGCCGATGACGACCTCTGGCACCAGCGCCTGGCCACATTCGAACACGCTATATGCCTTGGCTATGCGCAACGCGCCTGTGGCTTTTTCGATCTCGACGCGCACGATGGTCCCGCACATCGACGTGTAGGTTGTCCCGATCCGATTGTTGTCGGTTGGCGGAAACGCAACGCTGACGCGGTTGAGACGTTCGAAACCGCCTGCTCCCCGCCGGATCGCGAGCGCATCGATGTAAGCGCCGTAGTAAAAGCCGTCAATCAAGAACTCCGCATTTGACCAGGCCCAGCGTGAGAAACCGTGTGCCATAGCTGCAGTGACGAAACGACGGGCATGGGCAACGCTCGCAAGCGCAGGCAGCGCCAGCGGCTCCATGCCTGCAAGCGTGAGGTGGCCATCCTTCCATTCCGCCTGGTCGAAGGCTTTGGCCCGGGGGTCGGTCGGCGCAATCTTCCAGAGTACCAGGGCTGCGGGCCACAGACCGAAACGGAAGATCACGCGCGCGGCTTCCGCCGATGCGTGCGTTCCGACATGCGCGCCGATCGAAGCCGATGTCGCCGAACTGATCGCCGGCACCCAGCGTGGATCTTTTGCAGCTTTGTCCTGGGTCTCCTGGTCTATGGTGTAGGAATCGCCCGAGGTGACGAGCCCGAGCGCATCGAAGACACCCACCTGCGACACGGCGACCTCATCGGCAACCGCGCCGAGGTGGAAGGCAACCCGATTGGCGAGGGCGGTGCCTATTGCGTTGCCCATCTCCGAATGGTCGCCAAAGATCGCGATTGAGCCGTCGGGGCGCAGTTCGACACGTCCCAAAGAACAGTCGCCGCCGGTTCCGTAATCCTTGGTGACGCAGGCGACACCGGTACCGACGAGAACCCCGTCGCTCACACGACTTTTCTGCTCGGCACGCTGTTGCCAAATCGGGTGGCTTTCCAGCCTGTCGAGAATCTCCGCTGACCGGACTGATACCGTATAGGGATTGCCCATCATGGTGCGCCCGTCGGACTTCAGTGCGTTGCGGCGTCGGAACACAATCGGATCGAGCCTGAGGGCCGTGGCGGCCTCATCAATGAGAACTTCGAGGGCAGACATAGTCTGTAAAGTGCCGTAGCCGCGCATTGAGCCTGCGGTGACGCCGCGAGAGTGCAACGCGACTGTGGTGACATCGACCTTCGGTACGTCATAAATACCAATGGCTGCGGCCGCGGCGACGGTTGCGACATTGGGCGAAAAATTCGCCAAGCCGCCGCCATCCAATATGTGGTCAGCGGCAAAGGCCAGGATCTTCCCAGTCTTCCGGTCGATCCCGATACGAGATCGTATCTTGAAAGCATGGCGTTTGATGCCGCCCTGGAATTGCTGGTAGCGATCATGCGCCAGCCGTACTGGACGTCCGGGAAAGAACATCGCCGCCAGCGCAACGTAGAGAACGAAGGGCGTATGGTCGCGGCCACCGAAGCCGCCACCCATATACGCAAAATGGGACTCTATTTGTGTGGGTTTGAAAGGCTTACGTGTCTGGCCGAGCAAGAATGCCACCGATTCTGTCGCTTCGTATGGCGACTGAACGCCAAGTACCAGTTCGAGCTTGCTCGCTTTGTCATCGTAGAAGGCTAATCCTGACTCCGGTTCCAGAAACATCGGATCTACGGACTGGGTGTCGAACTGGCGATCCAGCACCAGGAGATCCGGATTGTCCGCCGCGAGCTCGGCGCGGATTTTTCCGCCATACATCGCCGCCTTTCCGTAGGGCGCCGTCGTCTCCCTCGCGAACGGAGCCCAGACGGGAAGCTCTGTGTTCTGGACACGCCCAGGGCTCACCCAGCCGGCTTGAATGGGTGAGTAGATGTCGGGCGCCTGCGGTGTCGCGCCGGCGACACGGGTGAACCGGAATGCGGCGAACGGCGGCATGGAGACGGGACCGGTCTCCTCGCCGAATCTCACGAAGGTTCCGTCGCGAATGGCAAGCCTCGCCCGATCGAACGCGTCGAACGTTTCGAAGATCAACAGGGCGACCGGTTGGCCTAAGTAGATCGGTGTCTTACCCACCGAACAGAACAGATCGCCCTCGTAAAAAGCAGGTACGCGAAAGCCGACATTTTCGAGATCGGCGGCGGTCACCACACACATAGGCTTCGATGAGCCCTCGAAGCGGTCGAGATCGAGGCCAAGGTAGACATGGGTCGCATCGGGAGCGCGGATCAGAAGCGCGTGCGACGTTGCGGCAGGCCACCCCGGCATATCCGCGCCACGAAAATCGGATGCGTATAGTTTAGCGCCGGTGACCTTGGCCGTGCCGTCGATGCGACCCGCCGGATTGGAAGCACCCTTTCCCGGCAGTGTCTCCCGGGTCGAAAACGCGACGGATTGCGCATTGCCGAGCCGTGACAAGCTCAACGCCATGCCTGTTGCCGTAACCCATTTCACCAAGGTGCGTCGCGAGAGTTGCATATTTCACCCGATGGTTTGGCATGTCGTGACGTGTCGTGCCGAGAGTAGGCGCCTAAAGAGAAACGTTTTCTGGCTGGTCAAGCTGGTTGGCAGTTACACAGGGTGGATCTATTTGAGGTCCGCGAGTGTCGCTGGCCCAGGCCCCGGCGTGATCAGGGTCGGCCATTGGTGCGAGCCGAACGGAACGACGGGCGGCAGCGAGGCCTCGATACCGAGCTTCGCCGTCTCCGCTATGATTGCCGCGCGACCATTGCCGCCCATCAACTCGTAGTCCATCAGATGGTAGTTGTTGAAGAACAGCGCGCCAACGGAGCGATCGGCGATGATCCGCGTCAGCGATTCCAGCATGTCGTCCGGGGTAGAGGTGAAGGAGATCGTTTCGATCAGCATAAGCCGGTCATTGATCGCACCGGGCGGGAAGAACTGCGCGAGCACGCTGAACAGGATGTTGTTCTGCCGCGTCACGTAGATAGTGTTGCTCGCGGCATAGACCTTGTCCCAGTCGGCGCCAAGCATCGTCTTCCAGCCGGCCAGCACCCCCATCCAATGCGCGACTTGCGTTTCCGCTGCCCAGGCGATGACCTTCTTAAGCTCGGGCGTCTGTTTGTTGGCGAAGGCCTGGAGGTCCGCTGTCGTGATGGCTTTCTGCTCGGCGCAATGGTCCATAAAGGCCAGGTTGGCGGTCAGGATCGCCTTGGTGGGGCCGCGCCAAGTGTCCGGCATCTCCGTCTGATCCAGCGTTTCGATGGCCGACTGCATGCGCGAGCGGTAGGCGAGCAGGGAGGCCCGCCAATCCTGATTGGCCGGGTTGTCGAGGTAGGGCGCGACCACCTCGGACAGGGCCATCGTGCTATGGCCCACCGACTTCATCAGCTGGTAGGTCACGGGAACCGGGGGCGCCTCGAGCGGCGGCTGGCCGGGACGATACAGGATAAAGCGGCCTCCAGCCCCCGAGAACATGCCGAGAATGAGCGGGTGTTGGGCGAGGATACTCTGCTGGAATACCCGGCCGGCAGCGCCATACAGGTCGAACATCGCGGTGTTTAGAGCCAGAACGTTCTGCGTCGCCGTGCTCGTCGGCGTCGTCGTGACGAGTCCCGCGATGGGCTGCATGAACGGAACCGGCTGAGCGTGCGCAGGATAGAACGGCAGTGCGACGACGAAGGCGAGCACCCGGCTCAGACCAACTTTAAGCCGCATTTATCGTTCCCCCAAGCCTACGATCTGACCTTGCACACATTTTCGGGAATTCGCAAGCCTTTGATCCGCGCTGTGATCTTGCTGCGTGCCACCCACTCGAAGGTCAGCGACCGAGCGATGGTATGGGCGACGTTCTTGAGGGCCCCAGCGTGCAGAATTGGCATGCAGAGAAAAGATTGGTCCGCTGCCGGTTCGGACCACAAACCACGCGCCGCCACAGCAGTCCTTTGAGTTCTGCCGCCGCGCACAGAAGCGCTGGAGTAACGACTTTGGTCATGCATCGGTAAGCTCGAGCCGCTGCAGCCGCGCTTCGTCTCAGTAATGTATGGTGCCGGCGGCAGCATGCACGCGCACCTGGGCCCAACCGTCGGTGCCTGGCGAGATTTCCATCACAAGGCTGACCGAATGGTCGAAAAGCCGCAGGGGTGTGCGGGGCCAAGGGTCCGAGCTCGAAAACCGACGCCGGGCTATAATACTATGACTATCCGGCCATCATCCGGTTGCTGCCCCGGTCACCGAAGAAGATATCGGTCGAGACTTCGTCCACCCGATTGCAGCCGGTGTAGGCCATGGTTTTGTCCATCTCGGTCTGGATGAACCCGACGGCCTTGGACGCTCCGGGTTCTCCCCCGGCTGCCGTGCCGTAAAGGGTCGCACGTCCGGTCAGCACGCATTTTGCCCCGAGCGCGAGGGCCTTGACGATGTCGGACCCGCGGCGGACGCCGGAATCGAGGATCACGGTTGCCTTGTCGCCAACGGCCTCGGCAATTTCGGGTAACATGTCCAGCGTGGCTGCCGCGCTGTCCATATTGCGGCCGCCATGGTTGGACACGATCAGTCCGTCCACGCCGTAGCTGACGGCCTTCAATGCGTCATCAACTCGATTGATGCCTTTCAACATCAAGACTCCTGGCCATTTGTCGCGGAAAATCCTGATGTCGTCCCAGTTGAGTAAATCTTGCCGCATCACTTCCCTGGTCCCGGGATCGGTGCCGACCGGACGGCGGTATGGGTCCGGATAGTTCTCGTTCCGCGGCATGCCGATGGTGGTGAAGTACTTCATCAACACCGTGGTGAACCAGACGGGGTGCTGCATGATGTCCCAGGTGAACCGCCAGGTCGGGTGGAACGGGAGCATGAAGCCGTTCTTGGCGTTATACTCGCGGTTCGGCGACACGATGGTATCGGTGGTAACGATCAGAGCCTCGAAGCCGTTGTTCTTGGCACGCTCGATCAACTGGTAGGATAGTTCGCGCTGCTTCCAGACGTAGAGCTGGAACCACAGACGGAAATTCGCCTCCTTGGCGATCTTCTCCATCGAGGTCATCGCGGCGGTGGCCAATGTGAAGGGAATTTTCGCATTCGCCGCCGCCTTTGCCAGTTCGAGCTCCCCCTCGTACCAGCACAGACCAGCTGCCCCGGTCGGTGCGATCGCCATTGGGAGGGAGATTTCCTTGCCGAACAATGTTGTCGTGGTGGACCGGCCGGAGACATCGACCAGCGCGCGATGCTTCAACTTGATCTTCTCGAACGCCGATCGGTTGTTGCGCAACGCCAGTTCGTCCTCGGTGGAGCGATCCACGAACTCGAATACCGCTTTCGGCAAGCGCCGCTTCGCTGCCTCACGCAGATCGAATACGTTGTAGCAATTATCCAGCCTGGACATGCCCACTCCCCTGTGCCGGGGGCGATGATGAAGCCGGGCGGGGCGGTGTCAAGCCGAAGAGGCTGCAATCCGCCGGCGCGACCCCCATCTATGGGGCGAAATCAAAACGCCCTATCAACGCCGAGCAAGCCTGCGGCGGAGGAACCGATTGTATGACTGACTCCATCTCGCTCGTATCCGATCTGATCAGGCAGGCGCGAGCCGCTGGGGCTGATGCCGCGGACGCGGTGCTGGTCAACGGGACGTCGCTTTCCGTGGCGTCCCGCCAAGGCAAGATCGAGCACCTGGAGCGGTCCGAAGGCCGCGATCTCGGCCTGCGCGTGTTTGTCGGCAAGCGATCGGCGATTGTCTCCTCCACGTCGCACGACCCCGCCGGCTTCGCTAGTCTGGTCGAGCGGGCGGTGGCGATGGCGAAGGTGGTGCCCGAGGATCAGTTCGCCGGGTTGGCGGAAACCTGGGCGGCGCCGGATACCAGTGACCTGGATATGGCTGACCCGGCGGAACCGGCACCCGATGTCCTGTCGGCCCGAGCGGCCGCGGCCGAGGACGCCGCTTACTCGGTGTCCGGTGTGACCAATTCCGAGGGCGGCGAAGCCGGGTACGGCCGCAATGAGATCGTCCTGGTGACCTCGGCCGGGTTCGCCGGGCGCCGGGTTGGCACCAGCCACTCGATCTCCGCCACCGCACTGGCCGGCGCCGGCACCGGCATGCAACGAGACTATGACTATCACAGCACGGTCTATTTCGCGGACCTCGATAACCCGGTGAAAATCGGCAAAAGTGCTGGCGAGCGCGCGGTGGCGCGGCTGAATCCGACCCGCCCGAAAACCGCCAAGGTGCCGGTTGTTTACGATCCCCGTGTCGCGGGTAGCCTGCTTGGGCACCTTACAGGGGCGATCAATGGTGCCGGTGTCGCGCGTGGCACCAGCTTTCTGAAGGACAAGTTGGGCCAACGCATTTTCGGTCACGGCATCAATATTCATGACGATCCTCGGCGGGTCCGCGGGCTGCGATCCCGCAGTTTCGACGGCGAGGGCACCCCGACCCAGGCGCGCGCGCTGATCGAGGACGGTGTGCTGACGACGTGGCTGCTGGAGAGCCGGTCGGCGCGGCAACTCGGGATGTCCCCGACCGGGCATGCGACGCGGGGCACCAGCGGGCCGCCTACGGCGGGGGCCACCAATCTGTATTTGGCTGCCGGGGCTGTTACGGCTGCCGAGCTGATGGCCGACATCAAGGAGGGTCTCTACATTACAGAAATGATCGGCATGGGAGTGAACGGTGTCACCGGCGACTATAGCCGAGGCGCCGCCGGCTACATGATCCGCGACGGTGCGCTGGCTGAACCGGTGGCCGAGGTTACTGTGGCCGGCAACCTGTTGCAGATGTTCGCTGCCATGGTTGCTGCCTCGGATCTGGTATTTCGGCGCGGCACCAATTCGCCGACGGTTCGGATCGATGGAATGACGATGGCGGGCGCCT
>CAVYXX010000168.1:0-100130 GCA_963772355.1 uncultured Alphaproteobacteria bacterium
CATTTCCCGCTCAAATACCAATTTGCTAGGAAAGCTAAGCGTCAGAACCTCGGCCCCTACATCACGGCGAAAAAGACGAGTTCCATCGGTTCTGAGCTGCGACGCTTGCGGCCAAAGGTGAAGGCCTGATGTCGGTGAACGACATCAGGCTTTCAGAGGCGACCTGGATCACCCAGGGTGACGCAGAGCGTCCCATCCGTACAGCGGCCTCTGCGCAACGCCTCCACTCCCAGTGAACGCCTCAAAGGACCCGGCGAGGCTCACGGCGAACCCGCTCCCCGGCTGTGGCTGCATCAGATAGCCGGTGTAGACCTGGAAGGTGCTCGGGTCGCTCGGCGTGATGGTTCGCATGAACGTGAGCATCTGCGCGGACGCGTTCCAGAAGCCAAAGATGCGCTGGCCGTAGATCGTGCAGTTCGCGCCGAGGTTCCCCTGCGCATCGATGCTTGGGATCGACAGGGCGCCGGGATACCCGTTGCCGTTGACGTCCCACGTCCCGACGGGACCACTGACTGTCGGCTGTGACTTGAGCCGCGCCAGCAGTTCCTGACCGACCGGCGTGCCGCAGCCCGTGACGGCATCCCATCCGGCCTTCGCGGAGAAGCCGCCGTTCGTTCCCGATGTGATGTCGCGCAAAGCAGTCGTGCCGACGAGCCGGTAGAGCTTCGCATTGAGGTCGCCCATCGCGTGACCGAGGGCGCCGACAAGGAGCGCCGTAAGACCCGCCCAGAGCGGAGCGACAGCGGACGTCCCGCCGAACGTGAAGGGCGAGGGGCTGCCGACGAACACGGTGTAGCCAGACTGTGGCGCTGCGTCACCGGAGATGTCCGGGACCCCACGCCCTGAGAGGCCCAGGCCCGACTGGTAGGCCGGTGCGGGGAACACCTTGCTCACTCCGCCACCGCTGCCGGGCCATGCGACCTCGCTGGTGATGGTCGTGCCGCTTCCCGCGAGAACCGTCCCGCCGCAACCCGTCGCGTGCGGCGCGCTCGCCGGAAAGTCCGTCACATCGGAGCCGGTGCCATCCTTCGAGCCGCCATCGCCTGAGGCGGCGAACACGGGAATTCCCTTGGCCACAAGCTGCGCGAAGACTGCGTCCATGGCGTTCCGCGCTTGCTGCGTCCAGTCGCTCTCCGCCGCTCCCCAACTGATCGAGACGGAATCCGGTGGAGGGGTTGCGTGTAGCGAAGCGGCAACCGCGTCGAGGAAGCCGGCGTCGGTGTTGGGCGCGAAGTAGACGCGTTGGCGCGCCTTCGGAGCGATGCCACCGATGACCTGAATGTCGAGTGCCACCTCTCCGTCCGCGGAGTTCGGGTTGCCAGTGTAGTTGTTGTACGCGCCATCGACGAAGACCGCCGTCACGAGCGAAGGGTCGAGGCCGGCGTGTTGCAGGTCGACTCTGCTGAAATCCGCCCCCGAGCTCGATGATGTCGATTGTCCGACCGGCTCCGTCGCCGGTAGGGAAATGATAGAGCGATGCGACCTGTGTGGGCATGAACGCCTTCGGCGTGGCGACAGCGTTGACATGGCGCAGGCGCGGCTGAGCTTGCTCGCGGTTGTCGAGTCCGAGGACTGCGGTGATCATGTTCAGGAGGTGCGCCGGGATCCGCACATGCCCAACGCGGTGTCGGAAGCTCCGGCCGGTATCCGTGACCGCCGACGCGAGCTGGGTATCGAACGCTGCTTGCAAGTCCTCCAGGCGACCCGTCGCTTTGACGAACCCGTATTCAATCGAAGTCGTGAGGTGATTCTCCGTCGCGAAGGCGATGATCGCCGGGATCGCGGCTTGGTTGACGGGAACGATCGTGACGGTCGCGTGTTCCTCCGGATCCACCGGAGGCTGCTCGATCGTCGCGAGCGGGTGTGCGGCCCTTTCGGAGCCCGGTAGGTCGACGTAGTCTTGGTGTGAATTCGTCATGGCAGTTTCTCCCTTTGATGCAATGATTGTCGTTTGTTGTACAGACCGACAGCATCACGATTGTTTTGTGACTGGCGTCGATAGTCCGACTGTACTCATTCGCGGCGGCAATTACCTTCGAATAAAGCTGATTGTGCTTATCAAAATGAAAGCCACCCTCCCCTGGGCAGGAGTTGGCTCACCAACTGCACGAGCCGTAACCCTCCAAGATTTTGCTATGGTGCGGCAGATAGATATTGAACGGTAGCTTGTACATTCCAGAACTGCGGCAGATCGCGGGTTACCTGGATGTTGAAGGGCAGCAGTGGCCGCTATGAGATCAGGGTTGATACCGGTGGTGTCCACTAACCCGACCGAATTACCGGCATTTTGGATACTCCCGAGGGACGTTTACGGCCTGCGTCATCAGTCCAGCGCTTCGTCAGCGCGTCGCATCGACCGCAAGAAGGCGGCTTCTTACAGCTCGATTTATTCGGTGAATTAAGCCAGTCCTATGTTCAACGCTTGCATAAACCAATCAAAAAACCCCCTGTCTAGACCGCTCCTTGATATGCAAGAGCGCATCGTGCGGATCAAGCCCGGCTCGAGTTCATTCGGCGATGGGTGCGGCGCAAGGCGAGATTTGGGCAACGTGATGGGCCAGAACGAACCAAATGCCCCTCCTGGTACGCATAAGCGTTCATCGTAACGAGTATCGGGCAAAATACCGAGTGAAACAGAGAGATACCATCTCTCGGATTGGTTCGGCTGGTTCGTATCGTGATCAGCATGGACGTGGGCCGTCAGGCCTTATATTCGTGGTTTATCTAGTCTATGTTCACTCCTTGTCTGCTTATGCGTACCAGGAGGGGCATTTCGTTCGTTCTGGCCTTAAAGGCATCACGCGTGGCCTCTGAGAGAACCCAGCCCAGCGATGCCATGACGGGTAATGCCGTAAGCAGCCACGTTCCGACCGGAGTGGTTCACGACTGTTGATGCGACCGGCGAGACGAAGTTATGAAATAGCAAGTGCAACATTAGATTAATAAAGCCTCAATTTGAGATGTAGTGTTGAATGAATTTAGCGAAGATCGTGGTTCGGTGGCGCAAACGTCGGGCGATCGATTTGGCCGGGCTTTCAAATAGCTCAGAGCAAGTCGTCGAAAACTGGGTCCTGCAGCCACCGCTACTGAGCGAAGAGCCTGCTAGCGTTGACCACTCGTCCTCGCGACAAAATGAACTACAATTGCCAGAAACGGAGAAAGGTCGAGGGAGGACGCTATGAATTCAGGGGCACGTCTATCGGATCCACCAGCACCGACAGGCGATCCGCCGGTGTTACCCGACCCGGATGAACCAACGCCACTGGAGGATCCACCGCCACCGATCCCAGTGCCGCCGGATCCTCCCCCGGAGCCGATGCGGGTGGGGAGGTTTCACCGCCGGTAATGCATCGAAATCTGCATCAGAAAAAGATCTTTTGCACCAGAGCTCTGGGTTCGATGCGGATGTTAAGGTGACAATGCCCTTGTGAGACATGCGGGCTAAGGTTTGCCTGTCCCAGCGCGGCGGCGGTCCAGCTCCGCCATGGCGGCGGCCAGTGCGGCGTCGCGCGCCTCATTCTCCGAAGTGCCGGTCGCCTTCGCAAGGCCCGGCGCCGCATTCCCTGGCAGCACCACCTCAGCGCGCCAGCCGCCCTCTGCAGTGCGCGTCGTGGCAATGCGGATTGCTTGGCCAAGATAGTGTGCCTCCGTCTCTGCCGCAGCGGCAGTCATTCCGGCCAGCCCCATAATAAGCACAGCTACCGCGCCGACTTCACAACTCATGGTTTGCCTGTCCCAACGCGGCGGCGGTCCAGCTCCGCCATGGCGGCGGCCAGTGCGGCGCCGCGCGCTTCATTCTCAGAGGAGTGCCCGCTGCAGACTAGCCCCAGCGCCCCCACCTGTGGCAGCACCGCGGTCGCGTGCCACCGCGGCGCGGTAAAGTCCCTGGCCTAGGCGGAGTTGCGAGTATCTGCCTTCGCCGCCCTCATGATCGTCGCCCTGCTCACGCCGGCCTGGCGCGCGGCCTGGCTGATGCTGATGCCGGTGGCGAGCTGCTCGAGCACCGCCGCACGTTCGCCATTGGCGAGGGCAGGCTTGCCTTCCCAGTCCTTGTTCGCCTCGGTAGCATAGGTGCCACCTATGTGACAGACGAATGTCCCCGCACCTCCAGAATTCAAATGCTTCCAATCTGCCGCGTGGCGAATGTCCCGTCCCTTGACCCAACTCCGCCGAGCGCGCAGCATCCTTCGCCCCCTGGGTTCGTAGCAGGGGGCTTTTTCACATCCAGCAGAGAGTTATGCGGACAGTATCTCCGCCTACACCAATGGCGCTCTGCGGGTTTTCGCAAGAAACTGCAGCCGCCCCATATCCTTCCCACAAATGAAGAGCAGGGCAACCGGTCTGATCGTGACCCACTCCGATTGGAAGTACGGAATTCGAGGGAGTGGATGCTTCTGGTGTCTTTGCCGGAGGCGTCGCCGACAAATCCTTGGTTGGGTCTACCCCAGGTAGGGTCCCTGTACCCATAGACGCGTGGGTTAGCACCTTTCATCGTAGCTGGCTCTAAGACGGTCAAGGAAAGTCTCGGCGAGGGAGGGAAAAACCATGAGGCGTATGACTGTTATCGTCGCGACCTTTGCGCTCTCTTCGAGCGGCATGGCTGCGGAACTATCGAAGAATGGCCCCGTGGAGGGGCGGTTCTATTCGCACAACGTCCAAAAGATCGACGAGCTTCAGACCGCCGATGGCATGAAAGCCTATGTCAACGAGTTGTTCGCGTTCCACGTCGGCAAGCAGCACGACGGCCTGTTTGATGGCACGACCGAGCGCTGCTTGGGCTACGGCAGGTACTCAGAGGGCGGCGCGGTCAAGGAGGTCGGCCGTTGCACCGTCGTCGATGCCGATGGTGACAAGATTTTCGACGAATACGAAGTAGAACTGACAGGAACGAACGACAAAAGCCCGGGGAAGGCCAAAATTCTCGGCGGTACAGGAAAGTACAAAGGCATCAAGGGCACTCTCACCGTCACGGCCGAGGCTTGGCCTGAACTTGGAAAAACCGATACAATGTGGGCCGGTGATTACAAAGGCGAATACAAGATCGGCGACTGAGCTGATCCGTCGCCGGCCGAGGCGGGGAGCATTCCTGCGGCATGCGGCACGCCCTCCTGTATTCAAGTTTAATCAAATTGCGGTTGTTCAAAACCGCAACGAAATACTAACCGTGCTTAGATCTGATCGAGGACCAGGACCGAGGACCGACGCGTCAGCCTCCCCGCGGACGCGATGCTTCCAATCTGTCGCGCGTCGCGCTGCCACCGCCAGAGACGGCAACCATTGGCCCTAGCCCCGTGCGAGCGCCAACGACGGACAACCCTGCGCAGTCGCACGCTGCTACCGCGTCAAACCCACTTGCCGACCTCGGCATCAGCAAGACCCAATCAGTTCGCACCCAGACGCCAGATTTGTGGGATGGCCAATGGGAAGCGCACGACGGTGTATTCTTATGTTAGGACGGCGGCGGGTAAGCGGCGGATGACCTCCGCCTAACCCTCTGAATGCGGGGAGGCGGGCACGTTTTCATTGCCAGTTTGAATAAGTGCCGAGTTGATTAAATTTGAAAATATAAGGGCGGTTAGGGGCGCGAGGCGGCGGACGCCGGGCAGACGCTCTCGACCTGGGTGGAACGGCTGATCGCGAGCCACATCAAAACGAAGGTGACATCATGACCGAGAAGGAGTCCGGACTCGAGGCGTCCACAAAACGGCGAAAAGCAATAGCTAACATACGCCGCCACATGGATGAGGATGGCCGATACACGACCGAGTATGACAATAAAAGTCGGCAGCGACATTTGGATATTTACCGACGAGTTATGGCTGGAGAAAGCCAAACACATGTCGCCAGAAGTCTCAAGGTTAGTCGTTCGTTTGTCGGTGCGCTTTATCACAAGATGGCTAGAGAAGTCGAACAAAAGAGGCTTTACCAGGAAGATCCTGAGATAATCGCTTATAGTCCCCTCCCAGTGAGAATACTCAGCGCCCTAAGATATACTGATATTTCGCAATTTCATCAGTTAAACGGGCTATCGAGATCGCAACTAGCAAAGTTACCGAACTGCGGAAAGGAGAGCATAAATATCCTCGAAGCCTATCTTGAGTTCAAGTTCCCGGAATACCGTCTCATAGACTAGGGGGGCCGCCGCCAAGGAAGCGTGCGCCTGTGTTACCCCGACGTAACCCGCAGCAACTTTCCGATGTCGATAAGTTGGATAATATCAGCACATATCAGCATGTTAGCCTGCAACGAGCACATGATAGTCATCAGGTGGTTGGCCAAATATTCTACAAATTTGCAGAATATTCCCCCGCCAGAGGCGTCCTCGGCGGGGGCCTGTTCCCCTGTTGGCCCAGAGGGGCCACAGTGGTGGGCATGCACAATCCCAAGCAGCTGATGCCGGAAATTCTGGCAGCTCTCCAGCAGGGGCCAATGACCAGACCGCTGCTGATGACCGCACTCGGCTGCCGGCTGCAGCCCCGTTACTTTACGTATGCTGTGACGCTGTTGGTGGGCGATCAAGACTGGGACGACTTCAGCGGCGTCGCCATCTGCAGCCCGAAGACGCATAGCTTTGACCCCGACGGCGGGTCATTGACCATCGGTCGGGGAAAGGGCGGCAAGACCAGCACGCACACGGTTGCCAGGGACGGTCTCTCAGCGCTGCGCAAGATGCGCAAGGCGACCAACGGACCTTGGGTGTTTGAGACAGAGCGCGGCAGCCCGCTGTCGGTTGACGCGATGCAGTCACATCGTCCGTGAGGCAGGGAAGCTTTGCTGAATTGGGCGATGAGCTGCAGGCAAGATACGCAAGGCGACCAACGGACCTTGGGTGTTTGAGACAGAGCGCGGCAGCCCGCTGTCGGTTGACGCGATGCAGTCACATCGTCCGTGAGGCAGGGAAGCTTTGCTGAATTGGGCGATGAGCTGCAGGCAAGATGCGCAAGGCGACCAACGGACCTTGGGTGTTTGAGACAGAGCGCGGCAGCCCGCTGTCGGTTGACGCGATGCAGTCACATCGTCCGTGAGGCAGGGAAGCTTTGCTCCCCACCCTTCCATCACAGCACGGCGCCGTGCCGCCATGTGATGCCGCCGCATCGGTTACAAATCAGGAGCCGGCGGCCTCGAATCAAAGCGCGTCTCCATCATCTCAGAGCCGCCGACATGCGGTCAACAATAGGGTTGTACGTCGAGGTGCTTGAAGTGGGATAGATGATGTGGAAGCAATGCATTTCTTTCGCCGAGCCCTCTTCCCGACCGTCAGCGAGCACGCACTCAGAATAGTACACTTCATTACTGGTCTTCCCCCGCACCGCGCCCACACCTGGTTTGTCCACCGTGTTAACCGTGTTCGGACAACCAAACGAGCACACGCTATCGTATGGTTTTTGATCTCCAGCCGGCCTTGCGGAGATCATTAGCGTCGCACCATCCTTGTTTGGCCCAAGCCACACATTGTCCCCCACGCCGTAGGTCATAAGCGGATCATGAAAGAGGGCTGCGGGATATTCCGCCGCCACCGAGAACCGGTCGCTGGTCACAACCAGCCACTCCAGTTCCTTGTCCTCGGCCTTGGCGGGCGTTCCCCACAAGAATAGCGTCAGCAGCAGACTTTCGGGAATGGCACTCCGGCGGTGATGCCTCATTGGTTTTCTCCCAGCCTAGATCGTGCTTGTTCCGTGTAGAATATTGCCTTCTCGAGATCCGCGGCGGCCACAGCGGCGAGCGCTTGCCTGATCATCAACGCTGTTTCAGGGACGTCCTTTTTTGCGCCAGACCGAAATGTAATCTGAAACAAAATGCTCTCAAGAAGCAGCTCGGCGTCTTGTCGTCTGGCCTGGACAAGACGCTCCTCCAGGAGCAGCAGGCGCTCATGCATGGTACCCGTTGATGCCAAGTCCAGCGCGGCCGCACTGACTGCAGCGCTGTTGCGTGCTTGTCGTCTCTCGGAATGGTCGCTCTCGGCGCCTCCTGTTAAGCGTCCCGTCTGAGCCGTGCCGTCCGCATCAGTCCGGATGGGTTCTGCATGTCCTTGGGCTTGTTCAAGTTCCTGCGTTAACTGGGCGATTTGCGACCGGAGGTCGGCTACCTGCCGCTCCAAGGAAGACCGCTCGCGGCGCAGTTGGTCTCGTTCTACAATCAGGCCGGCGTCCGAGCCGGTAAGAGGTCGGTTGGACGCTACGGACGCTCCTAACCGGGTTAATACGGCGTCGGGATCGCGCAATACCGTGAGTGCCAGCAACAGGACGGCTGTGATTGATACTGCTCCAATGCTTAGATAGCGAAATGCTGAGTAAACCATACGTCCTCCAATGGTGCTCGCCGATCAGATCGAACCAGAGTACCGGAGCTCTTCCGTCATAGGCCATAGTTCATTGCACACTGCATAGGGCGGCGTGCTTGGCTATTAATTGCTTCACATGCGCGGCCCGGCGGCCCTCACCGGCACCTGCAGAAACAGCCCGAGCGCCGAGAACCGCCAGGCGAAAAGGCTCGTCAGGACCGCGGCTGCGATGTTCCCGGCATGCGACCAGCCGCATTGCGCCCCATGCGGGCGGGACTGTCCGGACATTGGTGGAAGTTAGTAGGGGTCCTTCGATGACCGAGGTCCCGATACGAAGATCGGCACGATATCGCGCAGCGTAGTTGAGCAGCCAGGCGCTCTCACCGCGAGATATTTATCGAGTTCCAATGCGCTTCTGGCTTTGTAGGTCTGCTGGTGGACAAACTTGCGGCTCACCAGGCGCCCGTCGCCAGATCGGTGACCGTTGCCGCATTGCGCTAACGCCAGACGGCCGTGTCCCTACGGTCACTCTCAGGCAGCCTCGCCTGTGTCGCGATTGTGACCTCATCCGCGTCAGCGCGGGATGAGTTCAACACCAACGAAATGCCGAGCGGCGATACCTTCGTCAGCGATATGCGTGGGTTGTCAGATAATGCGAGATGAATCCAGAAGTGGTTTACCTCACAGCTTGTCGCCTTGTCCTGAAGTAGGACGGTCGAGAGATTTGAAGCGCCTGTCTCGTATCGATCACGATACGTCATGAGGACGAGGTTAGGACAGATGGATACTTTATTTACGCGCGACGAATTTGATCGCGCCGTCAAAGACGCGCTCCGACACTACGCGCGATCTGATCTGCTCGTCGATAACAAATTGCTCGCGATGCAGCTAGTGCAACAACGCTGCTCTGGCGCTGCGAGCATACAAGATCTTCGTGCAATGCTGGCTGAGACTAGCGAAAGACTGTTCGGCAACACCCGCGACCAAAAAATCTATCGTGTGCTCGCCTTGACTTACTTCGATCCCGCACCGAAGCAGGAGGCGGCGGCCGATCGCCTCGGCTTGTCGTTCAGCACTTTTCGCCGCTACCTCGGAACTGGCATCGGACGACTTACCGAATTCCTCTGGCACAAGGAGCAGGAGGCATTCAGGCGCGGGTCGTCGGCACAGCGGCAGCCGGAAGTGTCGAGCGTCGCTGACGATACCCAGCAACGGGACGTGCGGCGTCCACTTTCCCTGCTAGTCCTGCCATTCTGGGATTTGTCGCCTGAAGAGGAGCTCGGCTATTTTGTAGACGGAGTTGTCGACAATCTTATGACTGATCTTTTTCGCAGACTGCCCGGCAGCTTTCTTATCTCTCGTTCCACGGCCTTCACCTACAAGGACCGCCATGTGCCTGTTCGCCAGATGGGCAAAGAACTTCAGGTGCGCTATGTCCTGGAAGGCAGCGTGATGGCTGATGCGAGGCGTGTTCGGGTCAATGCGCAGTTGATCGATGCGCACACGGATGAACATCTTTGGGCCGAGCGGTTTGATAAGGACCGTATTGACCTTCTGCAAATGCAACAGGACATCCTCGCCAGACTGTCGAGAAATATTGCCAGCGAAATGGTCCGCCACGAAGTCCGGCACAGCCGCGTCGCCAACGATGACGGTGCAACCGACGCCATAATGCGCGGCAGGGGCACTGGCAATCAGCGTAAGACAGCAGGAGAACGAGACACAGGCCGTTCCGCTCTTTCGCAGGGCACTGGCCCTGAATCCCGAGAACGTTGATGTGATGGTTAATACCGCGTCCGCCTGCATGCTTCAAATCTTCAGCCAGTAACCATCATTTCCGCTAATGGCGTCTAGACTTCTGCGCCAGCGTGGTGCATGGATCGGCTCATGGTGCTGGAAAGCCCGTTAGCATAGCAACGGCGCCCGTCTTCAACTCCGGATGCCTGCGTTGCCGTTCAAGCTAAATCAGGATCGCCGCCACCACATCCCGCGCCGGCACCGTCAACTTGTCGTCGATGGAATTGCGAGAGACGCGATCGGTTGAGTGGCGGTCGGCGACAGGGATGATTACGCGGCCATCGCCACACCAGTGATCTCGGCCCACACCGACGGGCGGAATGGAATTTGGCGGCAGTGTCTTGATTTGGTTGGCGGGTGAAAACGTTGGCGATCTGATCATGGATGGAAAGAAATCGCTGCACCTGCCGTGGCGACTTGAAGCGTTTCATGATCCGCTCTCGTCGTCGCGTCGGTTGGTGCGAATTCTCGGCCCGATTGTTGAGGCCTTTATGTTGGCGGTGCTCGACGCCGGGCATGATCTCCCGCTTGGCGGCAGCGTAGCTGCGCAGTTTGTCGGTGATCAGCACACGAGGCGTCCGCAGCTGCCGTTTCAAAAGCTTGCGGAGCAAGCGTTTGGCGGCCTTCTTGTCGCGCCGGCTCTGGACCAGAACGTCGAGAACGAAGCCCTCCTGGTCAACCGCGCGCCAGAGCCAGTGCTTCGTGCCGGCGATCGTGATGACGACTTCATCAAGGTGCCATTTGTCGCCGCGGCGGGGGGCTCGCCGACGGATCCGGTTGCAGGGCGACAGGCGGGGCATCATAGAAGGTGGAACGTGACAACCCCATCAGTTCGCATCCCCGGCTGACCGAGACACCACGGGCCCGGTAACGACGGAGGCGTTCGCGCTTCTCTCTCGGGGAGCATGCTTCAAAGCCCCCTTTAGCATCTCGATCTCCAGCGCCTGCCGCCCCACCATTCGTTCAAGAGCCGCTATTTTGGCTTCGTATTCCTGCAGCACGTCGGCCGCCTCGACGTCGTCATCCAAGGCCCCGGCCTCGAACTTACCGACCCAGATCCGGATCAATTGGCGCGTTGTCGTGCCGCTTGGACAGCGCATGCAGGGTTTCACCGGCGATGAACTCCCCGGCAACCTGACGCTTGAACGCGACGCTGTGGGAACGATGCCTGACCATGGCTCCTATTCTCCAGAAGCCCGACAAGGAGGGTCAAATATCCGAACTCAAACTGTCCACCCGCAGGGGCGCACTCCAATTCGGAGGTCCCGATTGAGAGCCGATTGACACGCACTTGCTTGCGCTCGTCTCTTGGGGCGATGTGGATCGCTCTCCTTCAAGCGGCGGTTCTCAATCATTCGGCCTCGTCGCCCAGCCGGCCCGAGGGCAGATTCGTCGAAGAGAAGTGTGCGCCGGGAATCGAGTCTCGATTGGCAGGTCGCAGGAGTTATGCAACCTCCACAATCTCCGTGCGCCGCACTCCAACGGCGGTAGCCACCAAGCCGAGACGGTCTGCCACCACTTCGCTGTCCGGCACCCGGGCTACCTTGCTGATCTCGAGCCGCACCGCGTCGGTTTCGATCCGCAGGCGCGCGCTTGCCAGGATACTAGGCACGCCACCCGAGACGCGGTATCCCAGGAGCAGGACGCGGCCTAGGACCAGTGCCCGGCTACGCGCACGCGCAGGCAACAGATCGGTCGCCGGCGCCAGCGTCGGATCGCTGGTGCGCCCAGCATAACGGGCGTGGATGGCGGCGGCGAGGAAGACGCGCTCAGCGTGGTCCAGACCAATCAACGGGAACTGGACGAGGCGGCGGAAGCTCTCTGATGCCTGGACACTTGCGTGGTCACGCCAGCTAATGTCGGAGACCGCGCAGGCCGCCACGCGCAGCCGCCGATCCTGCGGTGTCTCGTCCGGGAACAAAGTGTCTGTCCAACCCACCAGGGCTGGGGCGAGCGCCGCGACACGCGCATGCGGGGTGCCGAACGCTTGCGCGCCCTCCACCAGTGGGTCGAGATACTGCTCCTCTGTGGCGAGTTGGGCGTAGAGCCAGCCCTCGCGCAGGCCAAGCGCCGAAAACACGACCCTCTCGGGCGCGAGACGCTTGAGCACGCGGTCCAGGACCAGAGCCGCCGCCGGTAGCGTCTGGACACGGCGCGCGGGCACTCCCGGCAGCGTCGCCAGCTTCGCCTCGGACGAACCCCAAAGTGTCTTGGCGAAGGCACGGGCCTCGCTGGCATCTAGCGCGTATCCGTGTGCAACGGGCACCGGCGCCCCGACTGACGCCATATGCACCTTGGCGAAGGCCCGCCAGCCGCCGCCGACGGCGTAAAACACTGACCTGGGCAAGGCCGGCGTCAGTTTCTCCTTCAGAAGCGCGTCGAGCTGTCGCTTCGCGCTGTCCCCGGCCTTGGCCAGCAGGGCCTGCACAGGAAGGGCGCCTAGGGGCAGGCTGACCGAATGCGTGCCGACCCTGTCGTCGGTGACCTCGGCCACCTCCAGGCTCCCGCCGCCCATGTCGCCGACCAGTCCGCTCGGGCGGTAGAAGCCGGCAATGACGCCCAGCGCGGCGTAATGCGCCTCTTCCGCGCCGGTCAGCACGCGCACCGCGAACCCTGCCTCCTGCGCGATCGAAGCGACCAGCCGATCCCCGTTCGATGCACGCCGGATGGCCTCAGTGGCGATGACGTCGATGCGGGGGACGCCCATGGCATCGGCGATGGCGCGGAACCGGCGCATTGCCTCGACTGTGCGACGGCAGCTCTCCGCGGAGAGTTCGCTGGTCTGGTCGAGGCCGACACCGAGCCGGCACAGTGACTTCTCGTTGAACCGCGGGAAGGGAGCGCGGCCAAGCCGGTCGTAAACGACGAGCCGGACGGAGTTGGAGCCGATGTCCACGACGGCATAGGGCGGCCGCCCTACGTGACGCGCCCCTTCTGGGTCAAGCGCCAGCGGACGACTCGGCTCCTCTGCAATACCAAGCGTCGTCAATCGGCCCCCCTTTCTCTATTCCCGCCAACGTCCCACAATCCGATAGAGTATATACTCGGAGGTCCTTGAGTGCAGGCCCCCGGCTCCGGCTTTGCGATAGGCGCGGTTATCGGACGAAATACAGATAGAGTGTGGAGAATCGGGCAGGGCAGGGCGGGCAGACGTGTCGGGGTTGGACACAGCGACGTCGAACCGGATGTCGTTCCACCGACGTCAAAGCCAAGCGGCTCGTCGTCCCACTCACCAAGCTTCCCGGCGGAGCTTCAACCTCTCCAAGAAGCAGCGTGACAGTGCGGTGGCGTGCCGGATATAAAGTTTCTAGTTAAGCTATACTTGGCGGCCCGCCGGCTCGCCGACCAGTCGTGGGCAATAAACTGGGCAGGCAACACCTCAGGAGGAAACAAAATGAGAAGAATTCGAGCACTGGCTGCCGCAGCACTTCTGTCTATACCGTTTGCTTTAACCCCAATACTCGCCCTGCCCGCAGACACGCAGCTCATAATTGGTTACGTTACAAAGTCGGCCCCCAACCAAGGTTGGACCTTGATCAACAAGGGAGCCGAAGATGCTGCCACCGATGCAGGCGTCCGGCTGATTGTTGCCGGACCCTCGGCGCAAGGCGCACTCGCCAGCCAGATAGATGCGATTGAGCACGTCATTGCCGAAGGCGCGAAGGCAGTCGCTATCGCACCAGTCGATTCCACTGGCATCGTCCCCATTGTCCGCCGTGAGTCCGCGAAGGGCATTCCCTTCGTCGCCGTCGATACCGGAATCGAGGATGCGTCCCTCAAGAGCTACGTCGCCACGGACAACATCGCTGCCGCCCATGCACAGGCCGAATGGCTGGCAGCGGCGATCGGCGAGACAGGCATCGTGATTCTGGTCAACGGCAGCCTCAACCAATCGACAGGTCGCGATCGACGTCAGGGCTTTCTTGATCGCCTACAGGCACTGAAGCCGAAGGTTGCTGTCATCGAGGTCCAGACTGACTGGACCTTGACGGAGGCTGAGACCGGCGTCACCCGGGAACTGAGGGCTCACCCCGAGGTCACGGCGATCGCCAACGCATGGGACGACGGCACTATTGGGGCAGTGGCAGCATTGCGGGTTCTGAAATACCCGAAAGGGAAAGTTCGGGTTGTTGGCTTTGACGGCGCTCCAAACGCCCTTGCGTTGCTGAGAGATGGTTGGATTCAGGCGGACGTTGGCCAGATGCTCTACCGTCAAGGCTATGACGGCGTAAAGGCCGCCATAGCCGCGGCGAAGGGCGAATCGGTCCCGGCTCGCATCGATACCGGCTATCAAGTCGTCACGGCCGAAAATCTCGACAGATTCAGTGCAGATAATAAACTCTCCGAGTTCATGCGGTAAGAGAGGCACCGTCGCGGACGTTGGGGGTTCCCGGGCTGCGATGCAAAATGGAGGCTTCGGACATGATCCAGGTTGGGTCACCTTCTCAACCCTGATTTCGATTTGCCAACCGGCGGTGAAATCGTACTCGTAGAGGAACCGCTCCGTTGGCCGGAATTGGAACCGTGACAACAGGACAGCGGCGGCATCCTCGTCGAAGTCCAGCCCGCCGGCATACGCGATGCCATACTCGCAGCCCTGGATGCAGAAGCGATGCAGGTGATCGTCATCCCAGCCCAGGAGCAACTGGATCACCTGGTGCAGGTCAGCGATCGACAAAGCATCTGACAGCGTCACTCGGCGCCAGACGGCCGGATGAACATCCCGGAGTAGGACCTTGAGCTGGAGAGACTAGGTGGTGATGGGTTCGATCATCAACCGACCGTAGCTCAGCCAGCCGCATCTTGCCCCCGGATTGAGATGGGCTCCCAACGCGTTGGTTGTCCGCCCCCGGGCGGCTGCTGCACAGCCCCGCGATTACTCGCGATCACATTATAAACGTCATCACCATAGTATTTTCGGCACAACTCGATCGCGCAGCTTTCCTCATGCCAGTAATCCCACTTGAAACCCGCGGGCCAGTGCTTCCTGTTTCTCAGAAGCCAAGCCAAGTTGCGCAAAGCCGTTCTCCGGTCAGGCAGTGTGCGGACCTCGAACGGTATTTCCGCCGGTGTTGCGTCGAATGGCATGTCTGTTTCCTATGCCAAAAAATATCGCTGATGAGCGCCTCGGTGCCGTCGGGCGCCAGCCGGGCAGAATATGTATTAATAGTAGCCAACAGAGGGCGGGTCTCGGGGCGTCGTCATCCGGGACAGATAACTGATCTGATCGCCCCTGCCCGGCCAACCCGAACGCCCCTCAACCCCTCAACCTGACGTTGCCCCCTTGAAAGACCTGACGTCAGCGGAGGGAATTTACGATTTGGCGGTACGCTTCCTCGGGAAATGCCTTCATGGTCGTCGTTCGTACATTGCCGAGTTGGCCCAGCATCAATGTGAAACGCGCCGCGATGGCATCGTCGGGGGCATCGAAAATGCCAATCAAGTCGAACTGTCCCATTGTTAGAAAAAGCGACTGCATGTGACCCCCCATATCGGTCAGCATTTTTTTAGTCTCATCCAGACGCTTCGGACCGTCCTTCACCGCTTTCAGTCCATTCTCCGTCCAATTCGCCAGCATAATGTAAGTGGTCATGGTCCCTCCTTTCTCCGGTGTCACCGGCTTGCACATTGAACGCGAGACGCCGTGACAGGCGCCACCTCTGACCGTTTGGTGCGCCGATGGTGACTTGATTTCAGCCCTCACGCGTTGCCGGCTGGCTGTTATCGCCGGCGGGGGAGCCTCGGTGAGTGGCGCCCCCGGCTGCGCTGGTGGCGGCCGCCGCGCCAAGTCAGGAGGCAAACTATCGACCGATGGTCAAAAGCACGATTTCAAACTGCACGAACGATGCGTCATTGAAAGAACGGCCGCCGTCAGCGCTTGCTGAGGAGACGTATATTGGATCCCTCTGGCCTCGCCGTATCGGACGACACCACCTTGATGAGGAGGTTGGGTGAAACATTCCACTGACGCCCCTCGTCGGACACGACTGTCACTGTTTTCTTGTTGTAGCGGGTCAACATGCCTTCGACCCTACCCTGCCCCGATGGCCGGAAAGCCACCCGATCACCAATTCCGAATTCCAGCATTTCCGCATGCGCCCGCATCTGGGTGAGCAAGCGCAGGCGTGCTACGATACGGTGGTTGAGGTCGACAAGTTCGGCCTCTGTTAGCTGGTCGATATTGATCTTCATGGGATATCGGGGCTCTCTCACGGCCGAAGATCGGTTCAGAATCAGTATCCCTCGGCTGACCATCCTTGTCACGTCACGTCGAGAAAGTGCCGATTTTTCCCGAGAGTGGGAGGGTAGATTGCCAGCACCTAAACCTGACCCGAAGCTAGTCGAGCTCGTGGCGCGGAAGACGGCAGCCTTCGGGGACCGGGAGGCTTGGGCGGCAATCCTTGTCGCGGCCGTGGGTTACGGTGTCCGTAACAAGGATCAATGTGCGTTTCGAGATGCCGTTTGGCTGGCGCGCAAAGCGGCAGAGACCCAAAAGCGGTTGGCCCGCGCGGCCGGAAAGGACGCTACCAGGCAAAAGAGCTTGGCCGCGGTGCGTCGTCGAGCTGAGCGGCAAAAGCGGCGGGTTGTCCGCAACGCCGCGGCTGCGTCAAATGCGGCCGATGTGCTTGACGCTTTCCAGATTGAGCAAGGAACAGGGACACCCTGATGGGCCAGTTTGTTCGCGGTAATTCCGGAGGTAAACCGTCCCGCTACAGTGAAGCGATCGCCTCGAGCATTTGCCGGCTGGTGAGAGAGGGCGAATATCTAAAAGCCATCTGCGCGCAAGATGGAATGCCCTCGCTGAACACCGTCTATCGCTGGCGCCAGGATAACCAAGTCTTCGCTAGGCAGTACGCGATCGCGAGGGAATTCCATGCTGAGACGCTGGCGGACAAGATCAGGGAGAACGCTGACGGAGCCGAAGGCTGCACCATGGAGCAAATCAAAGCGCGGCAACTGAAGTTCGATAGCTATCGCTATCTGGCCGCCAGGTATTTTCCCCGGATGTTCGGGGAAAAACTGATTCACACAGGCTCAGACGGCGAGGGTCCTGTGGCGGTTAAGCTATCCTTGGACTATACTTTACTGGAGCCGCGGGAAATGGTCGAGTTTCGCCGGATGCTTGCGAAGATGGAGAGGCCGGATGGGCCGCCTTTGATGATCGAGGATGGCGCGGCCGAGGACGAGGATGGCGAAGGCGGGTCGCCCTGAAAGAAATCGATCGGCCACCTTTATCCATGAGATTCCGCCAGAAGCAAGTGAAGTGTCCGTCCTTGCACCCGCGACAAGTACAACGCCCCCTGATCCCGATTTCGCAATTGCTCTGCCGGTCTGGCGGGATTATGGCGCCAATTCTAAAGGCGCGGTAACAGGCCGCCGCCGAGGCTGAGACCTTCGCGCAGCCGCAAGCAGCCGACGAGTCGGTCGATCCCCGTCTCCAGGTGATGGCCGCCGCGCTTGTACGCGCGATAGCGCTGGACCCGACGCCTGACGCTCTGATCGACGTTGCGTACGAGTTCAACGCACAGCAACCTGATCCCCTCCCCATTAAGACCCTCGACGATCTCATCCTCCGCCATGTGCCGGAGCGCGCCGATACCGAAGCGGACGAGCGGGAGGAGGAGACGGTCGAGGCTGAGGAGGGGGGCGCCAAGGACAAACCCCACCACCCACCAGCCGGGAGTGCTTTGGTCCGAACCTTTAGCTTCGAAGGCAATGACATTCGCACGGTGATGATCGATGGGGTCATACTTTGGGTCGCTAAAGATGTGTGCGACCGGCTGCGGTATGTCGATGGGCCGGCTGCGGTTTCGCGGCATTGTCGTGGGTCGGTGATTCGCCGACCCATCCCGGACGCGCTCGGGCGCCTTCAGGAGACACGCGTTCTAACTGAGGCTGACGTATTCCGGCTGATCGTGGGCAGCGAGCTACCAGATGCCGAGCGCTTCCGCGTATGGCTCTTCGAGCAAGTCCTGCCGTCCATCCGAAAGACCGGATCGTACACCGCGCCGGGTGCGCCTGCTTTGACGAAGCTTGAAGGCATGGTCGCGAACTGGTTCCAGGTAACGGGTGATCAAGGCAAGCGGATCACTCAACCCACATTGGCCCGTCGTTATCGCGGCGGTTCGGAAACTCGGGCCGACGCTCGCTGATCGCCGCCAGCATGTCGGCGAGTTCGGCGAATCGCTTTTGCACGGCATCGAGCTGCCACTTGGTCATGGGCATCTCGGTGACTATAACGTTCAGTCTTCCGAAGATGTCAGCGACCGCGGCAGCCTCACGCGACGCGAACCTCTGCTCCAGTCTGGTCAGCCTGGCTTCAATCGCATCGAGCCTGTAGCCCCACCCGCTGGTGAGACGCTCGGTCGCGTCGCGGACTGTCCGGATATCGGAGGTGCACGGGCCGGAGGTAATCGCCACTCGAGGCCGATTGTAATCGCCACCTGAGGCCGGTCGAAACCGCCACCTGAGGCCGGCGAATTCGCCAGTCTGCTGGTGGAGGAAGCCGCCGCTGACATCGAAGTAATCGCGACTACTGTTCCGCCCTTTTTGGCGGGGTAGCAGTAGTGCCGAGACCGAGGGCGGAGATGCGGCGGATCAGGGAAGTGTTACGGTTGCGTGCGGAGTTAGGGCCGAATTTGAGTGCCATATCGGCAGGCGCGAAGCTGGCGCGCTCGACGGTGCGGGCGTATCTGGATCGAGCGGCGGCGGCAGGGCTGGACGCCGCGGCCGCCGATGGGTTGTCGGAGACGGCGCTGGAGGTGGCGCTTTACCCGCCGTCATCGGCCACCGATGGTCGCGCACTGCCCGACTGGGCGGAGGTGGATCAGGAACTGCGGCGCCACAAGCACGTCACGCGCAAGCTGCTTTGGATGGAGTACAAGGCAGCCGATCCGGACGGTTTGGGGTTCAGCCAGTTCAAATTGCGGCTCAGCGAATGGCAGAAGGCCTCGGGGCGAGGCCTGTCGATGCGCCAGGTGCACCATGCCGGCGAGACGGTGCAGGTCGACTACGCCGGCGACACGGTCGCGGTGATGGACGACGGTACGGCGCGTGCGACGCAGATATTCGTGGCCTGCCTGCCGTGTTCGGGGCTGATTTACGCTGAGGCCAGTTGGACCCAGGCGACGGAGGACTGGCTTGGCGCGCATGTCCGTCTGTTTGCCTTCCTGGACGGCGTGCCGGCGAAGGTTGTGCCCGACAATCTGAAGGTCGGCGTCACCCATGCCTCGTATTACGACCCGGTGATCAACGCCAGTTATGCCGCGTTGATCAAGCATTACGGCACGGCCGTGGTCCCGGCACGGTCACGCAAGCCGCGGGACAAGCCGGGGGTCGAAAATGGCGTTTTGCAGGCCTGTCGTTGGCTTCTGGCTCCGCTCCGCCATCGCCAGTTCTTCTCGTTGGCTGAGCTAAACCAGGCGATCGCGCTGCTGCTGGTCGAACTGAACGACAAGCCGATGGCGCCGCCGCGCGAGGGTAGCCGGCGCAGCCTGTTTGAAGCGGTCGAACGCGCCGCCCTCAAGCGCTTGCCGATCGAGCCCTACGTGATCGGCCACTGGGCGATCGGGGCAACCGTCAACCTCGACTATCACGTCGCGGTCGATTGGAACTTCTACTCGGTGCCCTATGCGCTGGTGCGCAAGCGCGTCGATGTCTTCCTCACTCGGACCGGCGTGCAGATTTTCCATCGCGGTGAGCGGGCCGCCAGCCATGCCCGGGTGGCCGGGCAAAATCACTGGGCCACGCTGGGCGAACACATGCCGCCGGGGCACAGCGCGGTGGCCAAGCGGACGCCGGACTGGGTTCGCGACCAGGCGGCCAAGGTCGGTGTGGCCACCGCGGCCTATGTCGAGCGGCTGCTGACCGGGCGCGATCATATCGAACAGGGTGTGCGGTCCTGCCTCGGCATTCTGCGCTTGGCGACCCGCTACCCGGGCGAGCAGTTGGAGGCCGCTTGCGTGCGAGCGCTGTCGGCAGGTGCGAGTTCATCAGGCTTTGTCGAGCACCTGCTCAAGAGCGGGCGGCCACTCGTCGACCCCGTGGCCGAGGATGGCGTCGGCCATCACGGCAACATTCGCGGCCCCGGCTACTACCATTGACGATCGGCGCCACCGATCCAGCAACAAGGACACAAGATGCACCAGCCGACCATTGAGAAGCTGCACGACCTGCGCCTGGGAGCCATGGCCAACGCACTGACCGCGCAACTGCAACAGCCCGAGATTGACGCCATGCCGTTCGCCGAGCGGCTGGCATTGCTGGTCGACATCCAGCATAGCGCGATGCTCACCGCGGCCTTGGCGCAGCGTCTGACCCGGGCGGGCATGCGTCAATCCGCCTGCATGGAAAATCTTGACCTGCGTACGCCGCGCGGACTGGACCGCACGACCATACAGGCCTTGGCCAGCGGGCTATGGATCCGCCAACACCGCAACGTTTTAATCAGCGGGGCGGCTGGCGTCGGCAAAAGTTGGATTGCCTGTGCCCTGGGCAATCAGGCCGCCCGCGATGGCGTCTCGGTGCTTTACAAGCGCCTCTCGCGGCTGCTCGACGAGTTGGCGATTGCCCGGCTGCATGGCCGTCAAGCACGGTTGTTGAAGACACTGGCTCGCACCCGGCTGCTGATCCTGGACGATTGGGCGATGGTCAAGCTCACCGCTGATCAGCGCCGCGACCTGATGGAGGTCATCGACGATCGCCACGACCGTGGCTCGACCATCGTGGCGACCCAAATCCCCCAGGACAGCTGGCACCTTCAGATTGGGGATCCGACATACGCCGACGCGATCCTGGATCGTCTCGTCAACAACGCATATCGCCTCGAGCTCACGGGCAAGTCGATGCGCGGCAACGGCGCCCGTCGGGCGGTGGCGGATCCGGTTGGAGATGAAATAGGCGAACAAAGTAAATAGCTTAGTCTAGTTATCCCCGTTATTCACACGTTACACGGTCGGCAAAAATTACAGCATCAATCACAACAAGAATATTCTAATTGACGACTTCTCTTCTTTCCAGATAAAGTTGTTCGTCAGTGGCAGTTTGCCTCGCCTAACGGCTCGGTGCCTGCGGCCAGGGGTGGCGGTTTCGACCGGCCTCGGGTGGCGAATTGAACCGGCCTCAGGTGGCGAATTCACCGGCCCGCGCAATCGGAGGCGGCTTTTTCGGTGTTGCGGAGAATCAGCCGAAGGTCTGGCAGGGTGTCGTCGGTCATGGGGTAATTTGTAAAGGGATTTACCTGCTGCGGTGGAGTCCGAAACTGAACATCTGTGAACACGTCGCTGCGCCATGTGCAAAACATAGCTTGCATCGTTAACGCACAGGGTGCACGTTCTGCACACCACATTCGGACGAAAAACGCGATGGCCCGCACGTTCGGATACTGCCGCGTCAGCACCCTCGGCCAGACCGTTGAGAACCAGATCCGCGAGATCGAGGCCGCTGGCTTCCACGTGGAGAAGCGACGCCTAGTCACCGAGACTGTGTCCGGCGGTTCCGCGATCGAACAACGTCCTGGCTTCTTGAAGTTGCTCGATCGGCTCGAGCGTGACGACGTGCTTGTGGTGACGAAGCTGGATCGCCTGGGGCGCAACTCGATCGACGTTCAAACGACGGTCAAGCGCCTTGATGAGATGGCCGTCCGTGTTCACTGCCTGGCGCTGGGTGGTGTCGATCTGACGAGCTCGGCTGGCAAGATGACCATGGGCGTCATCGCGGCGGTAGCGCAGTTTGAGCGTGACTTGCTGATCGAGCGCACGCTGGCAGGGCAGGCTCGCGCCAGGGCCGAGGGAAAGCGCTTTGGCCGCAAGCCTGTGCTGGATGGTGAGCGACGGCAGAAGGCGCTGCAGAGGGTAGCGGATGGCGCGTCGATCAGCGCGGTGGCACGAGAGATGAGGGTCAGCAGGGCTACCATCATGCGGGTTAGCGGGCTGGATCGGTTCCGCCCCCCGCTGATGCGCTCGCTGGTTTGCACCGGCCGGGCAGACAACGGCTGGCCAGTAGCTCGAGGTCCAAAAAAGCGCGGTCGAGGGGATATGACTAGGGGCGAGAAGATGATTATCCCAGTTGGCGCTTCGATAGAGCTCTCGAATGACGGGCTGTCATCTCTGTCCTCCTCTGCTGCCCCAGACGTTGCACCCCAGGCTTTCCAGCCGTGTCGATCATGTCGCGCCCATGTCGCACGGACTCGTCGGGCGCGACTGCGAACCGTTGAAATCATTGGTATTGCGCGCGACACACTGCGACAAGAACCTGGCCGCCGTGCGGTAGATAAACAATGGGTAACCGCTTGATTTTGCTACGCTTAAAATGGTAGCGGCGGGCGGATTTGAACCACCGACCAAGGGATTATGATTCCCTGGCTTGCGCGTCGGCGATGGCGCAGCATCGAGATCGCGGACCGTTCGGTAAAGGCGCTCTTGGTTAGAAGCCTTTGACCGCTTTTTGGTAGCTATGCGGTAGCTCTTGTCTCTGGCCGGCCGGCTCGTAAGCTACTAATACTATCTCAGAAAAGATTGGCGGACCCGAACAATTCGAACGTGCGACCTTCGCCTTCGGAGAGATTTTGGCTCACTTGCCGGGTAACCGCCTGCTAGAGTACTGGGCTAAGGAACGCCAAAGCACACCTCTGGAGCGCGGCATAGGCACCAAGTCCAAAACAGTTCTGGCAGGTCCGCATTAGGTCCGCCCGCCCGACGCCCTATCCGCTCAACTTTGGAAACGTCTCAGTATTTCATCTGATATCAATGGCTTCGTTGGTGAGCCCGGTGGGATTCGAACCCACGGCCCCAAGATTAAAAGTCTCGTGCTCTACCAACTGAGCTACGGGCTCGCCGGCGCGCTTTGAACGCTATGCGCGCCTGGGGGTCAAGCGCTCCCGAGCTTAATTCGTATGTCGGTTTGAAAAAACTGCCACTCAACTAGCTTGGGGTCCAGCAGAATGCTGCGGCGGGTCACGCAGTCCCGTCTAACCGTCAGGATACGCAGACCCGAGGCCTGCGATCAGGTGCCATTCACTGGAGAGGCGTTCGGTCTGGTCGCTCCAATCACTTTTGGCGGGGAGAAGATCGTCTGTCGATAATCTTCAGCGCAATTCGACCAACAATGGCACGTGGTCCGATGGCTGTGGCTGATCGCGCTCCCGTTTGTCCGGATCAGCAGAAGTCAGCCGCTCCGCCAACGTCGGTGAGAGCAACGCGTGATCAATACGCAATCCGAGATCACGCTGCCAGGCACCCGCCTGGTAGTCCCAGAACGTATAAGCCGGGCCGTGCGGATGGACGGCGCGAACGGCGTCTGTCAACCCCATCCAGATCAACCGGCGGTACCGAGCGCGAGTTTCCGGGCGAACCAGAGCGTCGGTCGCAGGGAGGGCGCCTGGGGCGTAGTCCTCGTCCGTCGGACAGACGTTGAAGTCGCCGGTGATGAGCAGCGGGCGGTCCTGATCCAGGAGGCTTTCGGCGCGGTCGGCCAGGCAGTCCATCCACGCCAATTTGTAAGCAAATCCTTCATCGCCGCGGGAGTTGCCATTGGGGAGGTAGATGCCGGTCAGGATCACGCCCTCGACCTCGACTTCGATATAGCGTGCCTGGGCGTCGTCCCGAGGCAAACCGGGCAGCGCCCGGTGCACCAGTGTAAATGGGACGCGCCCCAGCACGGCCACGCCGTTGTAGGATTTCTGTCCAACCGCCTCGGTCGTGTAGCCAAGGCCGTGGAACGGCAATGAGGGAAAGGATGCCGCCTCGCATTTTATCTCCTGCAGGAACAGGATGTCGGGCTGATTCTTTTCCAGCCAACGCTGAACGTGGGTCTCGCGCTGGCGAATTGAGTTGACGTTCCAGGTGGCGATCTTCACGAGGGGTGCTTCAATGGAGCCGGGTATTCGTTCATTTTGATTCGGGTATCAATCCACTGGTTAGGTTTCAAGCAACCGATGATCCAGACCGCCTCGATTCTGGTTTTGTCAACTCTTTCGCGAGGACTACACCGCCGTTCCGGCGGAGGCAATGAAGCCGTCCCGAAGACCCAGCCGTGCGGCGCCGAAGCAAGGGCAAGTGTCGCGCTAGGCCCGGTCATCTGTCGCCTCGCGCAATAACAGGCGCGCTATCCGGCGCGATACGTCTATCTCCAACGCCGGCCTGAAGTTGGCAAGCTTGACGTCGTGACGTAGGCGCCCGAGGCATGCGATCGGCGAAGAACACGGCGCGTCCTTCCACCCGTCTGCAGATTGAAACGCTCGGCCTGTCCTCGCCAGGCAGCATTGATTGAGGGTTTTGCGGACTCGCGGCAGATATTTCCGAAAACGTTTGAGGGAGCGGTCCTCAACGCATTGGTATCACTGGTGGAGCCGAGGGGAATCGAACCCCTGACCTCCTGAATGCCATTCAGGCGCTCTCCCAACTGAGCTACGGCCCCAACCGGTGAGGCAAGGCGTATAGCCACCCTCTCCACCTGTATCAAGGGTAAGCGCATAACAGAGCAATCGCATTCCAGAATAGCGCCGGGAGCCGGGCAAGGGGATCGGTCGCAACAGGGTGATCATGAATAGTTCGGGCAGACCCGCATTGCCGGTCCGCGCGTCAAGGAAATCCAAAATACGTTCCCCCTGGTTCCGCGCGCTTGATGCGCTTACCGGGGCGCTTCGCTTGCCGCGTCGCCGTTTTATTGCGATAGAACAGATGTAGCGCAGCGCAGAACCGGGGGGAAGGCGGATTGCTTCGGGCAGACCGGGCGTGGGGTGTTGTCGCGCCAAAGGGCGGAGCTTCAGTGCGTGCCGCGCTCGCCGCGTCGGGTGTCGCGCATGTGCTGGTGGGCGTAGCATTGTCGGCTGTGGTCTGGTCAGCGGCGCCTGACGCACCCGCCCTGCAGGCGGTGTCGATGGTTTTCGAGGCGCCGGCGGATCACCAGGCCACCGTTGCCACGCAACCCATGTCAGCGGCAGCCGAACCAATTGAACCGGAGCCACCTCAAGCGGAGCCACCCGTCGCATCGTTGCCTGATCCCGTGGAAGCGGCACCCGTGCCTACACCGGAACCACCGTCTCCCTCACCGCCCGTAGCGGACGCCGCGCCCGTCGCGCCGGAACCACCGCCTCCCCCTCCGCCGGTAGTGGAGGCTCCCCCGACGCCGCCACCGCCGGTGCCGCAAGCGAAGCCGCCACCCAGCGAAGTTCCCGCTCGGCCCCGGATGGCAAAGCCGATGTTGCCGCATCCAAGACCAAGCGCGATTTCGCCCACGGAGCCCGTTCCGTCAGCCCCCGGAGCGCATGCGGATGCATCCCCCCAGCAGGCCGCCCCTCCGGAGGCGCCTCTAGCCCCTGGCTGGAACACCCTCTTTTCGGCGTGGCTGGCGGCCCGGAAGACGTACCCGGAGGTTGCTCGAAGACACGGCGAGCAGGGGAGCGTGACGTTGCGGTTCAAAGTGGCAGTCGACGGGAGGGTGCTCGACGTCGCGCTGGTGACGGGTAGTGGCAGCCCGGTGCTGGATGAGGCCGCCGAGGCACTGTTGCACAATGCCACGTTGCCTGCACCGCACACCGAGATCAGCCGGACCGTTCGCTTGCGCTATCGGCTCGACGATTAGATTACCCCAGAAACTTCTCAGTCCAACTCTTGTAGTCGCCTTCCCGCGTGACGCGCGTCATCATCTCCGAGGATGCAATTCCACCGAGGGCCGATGGTTTCGTACCGTCCCTCAGAGCCTTCAATGTATCATAAATCGCCTTCACCGCGGCGGAGAACGGCTGGTGACCTTGCAGCGCGATCCGGACCCCGCGGCTAGCCAAGTAATCCTTGTCCTGCAAGTCGCCCGAGATGCCCCCGAGCATCAGCGGGATTTTGATCTCTTCCGCGATCGCATCGAGGTCCTGCCGGGTCAGACCGCCTGCGATGAACAGCGCGTCCACGCCCTCCGCCTCATAGGCCTTCAGCCGCTTGATCCCATCCGCGAGGCCGGTGATCGACGGCGAACTGGTCCGGCCGATGATCGTCAGGGATTTGTCCTCCCGCGCGGCGAGCGCGGCGCGCATTTTTCCGACACCTTCTTCAAGGGATATTACCATCGGCTTCTTCTCGCCGAACGTGCGGGGCAACAGCGTGTCCTCGACCATAAGCGCCGCTACGCCTGCGGTTTCCAGCTCCTGCACCGTTCGCATAACGTTCAGTGCGTTGCCGTATCCATGGTCGGCATCGACCATCAGCGGTAGTTTTCCAGCGCGGTTGATGCGGTAGGCCTGCGCGGCGAATTCAGTGAGCGTCAGCAAAATCAGGTCTGGAGCGCCCAGGACGGTGAAGGAGGCGATGGAGCCCGCAAACATGCCGACCTCGAAGCCGAACTCCTCGGCGATGCGCGCCGAAACCGCGTCGTGAACCGAAGCGGGGTGAATGCAGGCGGTGCCGGCGATGGTCTGGCGGTAGCGCTCGCGGCGATCGGTCCAGTGCATGGTTCCCCCGGTTTCGATATTCGCCGCATGGTAAAAGCGTTGCGAGCGGGGGGGAAGGTCGGCCGAGGTGGCAAAGCATATCTTGATCGCACTAATCGGCCAGCGTTTCGTTACGTCAGCCAAGCTGACAAAACACAAGGCGCACGCCCAACTTGTGAATCGCGCGATCGCGGTTGGGACGCTCAAACCGTTCCCAGCCTGTACCAGTCAGGCTGTAAACGGTCTGGACGGACAGCCGGCCAGTTCCGACCGGTGGATTATTTACCTCAGGCCGGCACGTGACGTAGGGCGGGCTCGCGGACGGACGGCGGCCCGATCGGCAGCAGGACACGACCGTGGGTTTCATTGATAAGTTCCGCAGCCGCCAGGTAGGCAGCCAATATCGCGGTTGCCAATCCTGTATAGCCCCCGATCACGCGTAGCCAGGGCATCGCGAACAAGTCCGCGGCGCCAAGAAGGTAGAAAGTGATCCAGAGCGCCAGAAACACCAACTGCAGTGCCCGGTTGAGCGCCAAGGTTGCCACCCACAAGCCGAACGAGAACGAGCCCCACATCAGCAGCCACCAGCCGACAAAACCTGACGGCACGGTGGTGGCGTAGAACTGGACGAACAGCGCGAAACTCCACCAGAACGCGCCGTAGGCACAGAAGGCGACGAAGCCGAAGGTATTCCCGCGAGGCATCTCCATCAGGCCGGCCGCAAACTGGGCGACGCCGCCGAAGGCGAAGGCGCTGACCAGAACCAGGGGCACGCTGGCGCCGGTAAACCAGCCTGCGTTCACCATACTTAGCATCCAGGTGGTCAGGGCGAAGCCACTCAGCCCGAGCGGCGCCGGATTGGCGTATTTCATGATTGGTCTCCTCCAAATGGCCGGGAACTCGGGGAGTGGCCTGCCGAGGCCTCCCAAGCGGTCTAGCCGGCTTACGCGTCGCGGCTGCGGCCACGCTCGGCTATGCCCTCAGCCTCCGGCATACAGACGAGACCATCATTGACTTCGATCAATCTAGTTCCCGGAATTTTCCTAGTTCCGGGAATCTTCAAACCTGTCCTGGCGACAGCGGCGTCTCGCACGCTGGGGTGCCCTACGCCACGACGTTCTCGAGCCTTGTGCAGCCCTGGGTTTCAGCGCGACGAGCACGAGAATCAACGCTCCGGTTAGCTATGTTTGATCGGCACCCAAATCTCAAAGCCGCCCATTCCGGTTCGCGCATCGAACCGCTCATCGTAACGCTCGAATACTGGCGCGTCCGCGGGCACATGACCCGATCCGGGCAGCCAATCATTGAAAATCGCCATAAACGTCCCGCGCACCATGGAGACATGTTCGGCGTGGGTGAACACGGCATAATGCTGTGGAGCAACCCGCAGCCGAGCGAAGTCTTTCGGCATCGAGTCGAAACCCGCTACTTCTACGCCGGCGATATAGTCAAATCCGATGTCGTCAGTGTTGTAACAAACCCCGTAGGCAACCTCGCTGACCTGGCCGGGCACATGACCCAGATGCTCGCCGAACCGGTGCCACAGGCCCGGCAGGGCCGCGAGGTTGTCGAACGCAACCCGCTCGCCCAGGCCGGCGACCAGGAAAGCCTTGCCGTTTTCCATCCGGGGCGGTTGCAGTGTCGTCTTCGCTATTTCGTCCATGTTGAAAGGCTCCATCAATACAAGATTATGGACAGTTGCGCCGGCACGGACCATCTCCGGGGTCATACCGAATTGGTCTCGAAACGCTCGAGTGAAAGCCTCATGCGAACTGTAGCCGACATCGAGCGCGAGGTTCAGGATATCCGGCGCACCGCTGGCAAGTGCGCGGGCAGCCTGGGTCAGTCGTCGCCCGCGTACATAACGCATCACAGGATGGCCGGTCGTCATGCCAAACGCGCGAACCGTATGGAAACGAGACACGCCGGCGACCTCGGAAATCTCCGCCAGTGTCAGCTCGCTGGTGAAGTGGCTTTCGATGAACCACAACGCCTTCGCCACCGGGTTCATGAACGTCTCCTGCCTCAAGCTCGCCACGCAGCATTACTGGCATTGCGAGCAGCCCGCTTGATCGGCCTTGCGGCGCGGAATGGCTAGCGTGGAAATCCGAGCGGCTGGTCGAGGCTGGTATACTCTATCGGGCGCCAGAGGGGGATCGATGTTAGCCCGCCAGCGCGCCGGCGACCGCGCCGCTCATGCAGGTGGCCAGCGTCCCTGACAAAATCGTCCTCAGTCCCAGCCCCACGATCTCTGCTCGTCGCGCCGGGACCATCGCCCCCATTCCGCCAATCATGATCCCCAGGCTGCCGAAATTGGCAAAACCGCATAGCGCGTAGGTCAGGACCACACGACTGCGCGGCGAGAAGGTTTCCGGGGGCAATTGGGAGAAATTCAAATAGGCGACAAACTCGTTCAACACCGTCTTGGTCGCCATCAACGTCGACGCTGTGGCGGTCTCCGCCCACGGCACGCCGATGAGCCACATGATCGGACGGAAGGGCAAGGCGAACAGACGTTGCAGCGTGACCGCCGCGCCGTCCCAATCCGGAAGCAGCCCGAGGACCATGTTTGCCAAAGTGACCAACGCCACGGTCACGAGCAACATCGCGATAATCGCCGCGAAGATCGGAAGGCCGTCCATGGTTCCCTTGACCACGGCATCTAAGCTGCTGTGGGGAGGGTTTTCGATCACCAGTTGCCCTCCTTGGCGATCGGAGCCATCGAACGGCACCATTAGAGCGGCGACGGCCAGCCCAGCGGGCGTGCTTATGATCGAGGCGATCAGGATGTTCCCCAACGCGTTCGGAACAACGGGGGCCAGAAACGACGCGTAAATCACCATCACCGTGCCCGCAACTCCCGCCATCCCGCACGTCATCAGGGCAAAAAGTTCGCCGCGCTGCATACGGGCAAGGTAGGGGCGTACCAGCAGGGGCGCCTCTACCATACCAACGAAGACATGCACGGCTGCCCCCAGCGCCAGCGGGCCACTGATGCCCATCGACCCCCGCAACAGCCACGCAAACGCCGCCGTGACGCGCTGCAAAATGCCCCAATAGAACAGCAGCGACGCCAACGCGCTGATCGTCAACACCAGCGGCAGCGCCTGGAACGCCAGGATAAAGCTGGCACCGGGATGGGTTTCCGCGAATGCCGGCGTCCCGCCGCCGAGATACCCAAACACGAACTGCGTCCCCGTCAGGGTCGCCGCCTGCAGCGCGTTTGCCGCATCGTTGAGCCAGAACATCGCCCGGTCGGTTCCAGGCACGCCGATCAACAGCAGCGCGAAGGCGATCTGCAACCCTACGCCGCCGAACACGGTGCGCCAGGCGATCCGGCGCCGGTCCTCGCCGACCAGATACGCCAACAGCAGTAGGCATCCGAGCCCTGTTGCGGCGTGAAGCACCGCGCTCAGCCTTTGGACTTCTGGTTCGACAGATAATAAAGTTGGGGCTCACCCACCTCGGTCATATCAACCTGCGGCATCGTTACCCCCTGATCGCCGGTGCGGCGGCAACCGTATCGCCAAACATATCGGTAGGCGAGCAGCGGAAATACGCGATTTCCGACATCGCGCCGAGGCAGCGAATTCACGATCGCCGCGAGGGCCCTTCTGGCTCAAATTGCCGGGTCTCGGACCCCTTCGGGTCCGGCGAATTTCAAAGGCTGGCGGTTATCGCCTGAGGTGTAACCAATATTGCTAGCCTCCCAACCGTGGCATGCAGCGCTACCAGACGACCTTGGAGGGATCTCCCTGGTAGATGGATCGGATGAAAGCAATGATTTTCCAGATTTGATCTTGCGACAGTGTGTCCTTCCAAGGCGCCATGTTGGTCCCCTCTCGGCCATTACTGATCGTGCGGAACAACGTCGCGTCGGTTGGCTTGTAGATCCATCGGTTTCCGGCACCGGTCAGATTCGGACCCATTCCACCTTCGGCGTGGTGGCCGTGGCAGGCGTAGCAACCGGTGTCGAGAAAGAGCTGATGCCCTTCCTCGATCGCCTTTGCATCGCCTGTGTAGGGATTCCTTAGCGGCTCATCGGCCCAGACGGCCGAGATTGCCGGTAGCGAGGCGATGATGGCGAACGCCACAAACCAGCGCACTCGGGGTGACAGAATTCCCTGAGAGCTCCGCATGGCTATCTTTCCTTCATGGTTAACGAGAGGGCCGCACGGCCCCCTCGTTCCGTCTGCGTCGTAAATAGAGCTTTCAATCCTCGAACAGCCCGAACACGAAGACCGTGCTGCCTTTTCGGCTATCCTTTAATTGCGGGGCACCGCCGCCATCGCGGCCGACCGTCGCCCAGCCGACCCAGCCGCCGAAGCCCGAGGGAACCGCGACATATTGCTTACCGTCAACAACGAACGTGCTCGGGCTGCCGACAATGCCCGAACCGGTCTGATACGACCACAAATCCTTGCCGGTGGCTGTATCGTAGGCCTTGAACTCCCCCTCCGGCGTGCCAGTAAACGTCAACCCACTAGCCGTCGTCATGACGCCGCCCATGAACGGCGACGGAGCGTCAACTGTCCATGCTTTCTTGCCGGTTGTCGCATCGAAGGCGACAAGTTGGCCGTGGCCCTTGTTCCATCCAAGCCGCTCGACGCCCCATCGCGTATGACCGTCGACCTCTTTCTCCGGCGCGGTCAGAATATCGGTGCAGATCTCGCGGCTTGGTACCACGACGATCTTACGCTGAGGGTCGTAGCTCATTGGGTTCCACCACTTGCCGCCCTCGGAGGCGGGGCAGATGTCCTTCATCTCCTTGCCGTAAACCGGGAACTTCGCCTCGTTGACAATCGGGCGACCCTCTTCGGTAAAGCCGGTCATCCAGTTGATCTGCGAGATCGGAGAGCCATAGACGAACTGGCCGTTGGTTCGATCGATCGCATACAGGAAGCCGTTGCGATCGCCATGCAGCCATAGCTGCTTGTCGCCGATGTCGGCCAGAATAACCTCGTTCACGCCGTCGAAGTCCCAAACATCATGCGGCGTGTATTGAAAGTAGTATTTCATCGTCCCGGTATCGGGATCCAGCGCCAGCGTGGAATTGCTGTAGAGATTGTCGCCGGGCCGGGGAACACCGTCCCAGTCCGGGTTTGGATTGCCCGTGCCCCAGAACACCATGTCGAGTTTCGGATCGTACGAGCCGGTGATCCAGGTTGAGGCGCCGCCGTGCATTGCGGCGCCCGTGCTGCCCCAGGTATCGACGCCCTTTTCGCCCTCGCCAGGGATCGTGTAGTGGCGCCATGCTTCCTTGCCAGTCTCGGCATCTAGCGCCTCCACCCACAGCCGGGTCGGATATTCGGCGCCCGAAAGACCGACGATGATCTTGCCCTTCACCGCCAGGGGCGCGACAGTCATCGTCTGCCCCATCTTCCAGTCGCCCACGGTCGTATCCCAGATGACTTCTCCGGTCGCGGCTTTCAGGGCAACAACATGCGCGTCGTTGGTGGTGAAGTAGACCTTGTCACCATATAACGCCGCCCCCTTGTTGCCGGCATCGCAGCACATCTTCCGCACCGTTCCTTCTTCGACCGGGTGCACGTAACTCCAGACCTGCCGTCCGGTCAGTGCATCGACAGCGTATATGCGGCTGTGTGCGGCGGTGAGATACATCGTGCCGTCCTGGACCAGCGGTGTCGTCTGCTGGGCATCGAGCGTGCCCAGGGAGAACGACCATTTCGGCACAAGCCGTTTCACATTGCTCGGGGTGATCTGCGCCAGCGGGCTGAACCGCGTGCTGGCGTAGTCGCGGCCGGCAGTGATCCAGTTGTCGCCCTCGCTTGGCGCACTCAGCAGCATCTGATCCGTCACCGCCGCGGCCATCGTCGCGGGTGCGATTGCCGCGAGCGCAATATTTGCCGCTACAATCGCGACCGTCCAGTGTCTACTTCTTTCGCGGTCTTGGAATGGCGTCGACATGGTTTCACCCTATTCTATCGCAACGACGGAAAAGCCGCTGACCGAGGTTCGATTAGAAGGCTGCCTGGCACCCGCCTTCTGCGATGCCCGCCCCTTCCAAATCGCAGGATTGCGAATTTCAAGCACGGTCGCAACCACCTGCTTGCACTGTGGAACCGCAATGATTCCCCTATCGTCGTTCGTGTAGACGATCTGTTTAGGCGGATTGTAGTGCGGAATTTATATACGACGGTCTGGACCGGACGTCGATTTTATTTGGTCCGGTATCCAAACGGTTATCCGGTTGCCCGAGAAAGGTGATGATTCTGAAGTGGATAGAGCACGACCAAAAAATGCTCGGCTTCAATCGGGTCGGCAAGAACCTAAAAGCCAGGTGAACGTGCCTGACTCGCGGTCGCCGAAGAATCCGTTACGGTCGCAGCGATTGCCACAGCCGAACGAGATCTGATTTTTGACTATCACTATGGCGCGACTGCAGCTAAGATGCGAAATGTTTTCGAAGGACCCGATTGCGCACTTATGGCCTGAGTCCACTCCGTAGTGTCACCCGACAGACCTCTCAGCCCAATAGTGCGGGCTGAAAATGGCCTGGCGGCTCGCGCAATCGCTCAATGATCGCGTGATTCACGCGCTGTGACGTTCCGCGCAGCGCGATCATGCTCTTTAGCGGCTCAGATTAGCGGCTCAGAATTTTGAAACTCGCGTTTCCTTCGCGGTGATGAACTCCAGCAGAGCCGGTTTGCCAGCCTGCGTCTGCTCGATACCCCGTTGGATTGCCGCCTTGATCTCCCCCGGTTGCGTCACCCGTTCCCCATACCCGCCGAACGCTCGGGCCATCGCAGCGTAATCACCGGAGATGTCGGTGGAGCGGTATTTCTCGGTAGAGATCGGCATCACCTTCAGTTCGATCGCCATGGAGAAATTGTTCAGCAGGATCGACAGGATGGGGATCCGCTCACGCACCGCGGTCTCGAAGTCCATCCCGGTAAATCCAATCGCCGCATCGCCCCACAGGTTGATGCAAAGCTTGTCCGGCTTCGCCAGCTTGGCCCCCATCGCCAGGCCAAGGCCCATGCCCAACTGAGTTGTCTTGCCCCAGCCGATATAGGACAGCGGTTCGGTAGACACCCAGAACGGCGATATCTGATCGCGTGGGCTGCCGGCGTCGTGGGTGATGATGGTGTTCTTCACATCGACGGTGTTCATCAGCTCCCAGATCACCCGGTAGGGGCTGAGGGGCGATTCGTTGGAGTGGAGTCGTGGGCTCCATTCCGCCATCCACTCCTCGCGCACCGCGGTGATCTCCTTCACCACGGCGGATGGGTCGCGATTCGCCTTGATCGTCTGCCGAAGCTCTCCGGTCAGCGCCGTCAGCGTCAGCTTGGCATCGCCAACGAGGCCGACCGAACTGACGACATCCTTATTCAGATGGTTCGGATCGAGCGTCGCATGGATGAATGTTTTTCCCTTGGGAAATTTAATCCCAAAATTCGTCTCGGTGAACGAGCAACCGATGCCGATGATGACATCGGCGTTTTGGACGAAGTGGTGGACCGGCTTCGGCACCGCGTTCCCGCCGGAACCCAGAGATAGCGGATGATTTTCCGGGAAAGAACTCTTGCCGCCTAGGCTGGTCGTAACGGGTGCGCCCAGCAGCTCAGCGAATTGGCGCAGTTCCGCCCACGCCTCCGCCCATTGGACTCCTGTACCAGCATAAATCACGGGCCGCTTCGCAGCCAGGATCGCTGCCGCTGCTTTGCGCACATCCACGGGGTCGGGGGCATATTTTGCCACACTGACCGGCTTGTAGTCGATATCGCCGATCTCCTCGTTCCAGATATCCGTGGGAATTTCGACGATCGCCGGCCCGCTGCGGCCATTACGGATGGCGCTAAAGGCCCGCCGCAGCACATTCGGCAACTCCGCCGGAAGGGTCACCGGCTCGGCCAACTTCGACACGCCGCGCATCTCCCGCACAGCGTTGTAGTTTGGATCGATATGGGCGATCCGGCGCGGGTATCCCTGCGGGATCACCAGCATCGGCACCAACTCCGAATAGGCTTGCGCCACGCCGCCATAGGCGTTTTCGGTCCCCGGTCCGTGCTGCATGCAGAACGCGCCGATCTTCCGGCCAGACGTCACGCGGGAGATCGCGTCCGCCATGTGAATCCCAATGCGCTCCTGCCGCACGATGACCGGGCGGATATCGGCCGCGGCGGCGAATTCGAGCAAATGATTGACGGGATAGCCGCAGAGGATCTCGATTCCCTCGCGTTTCATGATTTCCGCGACAGCTTGACCGACTTTCATTCGTCCATCCCCTGTAGTTGATGCGTGATGCCTTGGCAGACGGATCTCAGTTCACCGCCCAGAGTTCGCAACGGTACGACCACGCTAAAGGTCTGGCAACTTCCGCCCCACGGCCTTCGCTACTGCATTCCCGAGTTACCCCTGCTAACGTTCGTGGTCATCAAATAGCAATACTATCTGTTGCGCCGCCCTCGCCGTCTGACCACAATGAGTGGGGAGAGCACCCCGACGATTCGGTACTGCACAGGCTTCTCCGCAGAGGAACAGGACGACCATGGACGGGATAATCCGCGCACCTGACGAACATCCGGTCCGGTTTGACCTACTGACCGAGAATCCCGTCTACAAACCGTTCCGCTACCCCTGGGCATATGAGGCGTGGCTAACCCAACAGCGCGTCCATTGGCTGCCGGAGGAAGTTCCGCTGGCGGATGACGTCAAGGACTGGCACCGCAACCTGACGGGCGCCGAACGCAACCTGCTCACCCAGATCTTCCGTTTTTTCACCCAGGCCGATGTCGAGGTGAACAACTGCTACATGAAGCACTACAGCCAGGTGTTCAAACCCACCGAGGTGCTGATGATGCTCTCTGCGTTCTCAAATATTGAGACGATTCACATCGCTGCCTACAGTCATTTGCTTGACACCATCGGGATGCCGGAGATCGAGTACACCGCCTTCCTCAAATACAAGGAGATGAAGGACAAGTACGATTATATGCAGGGCTTCCGTGTCGACTCTCGGTTCGAGATCGCCAAGACGCTCGCCGCGTTCGGCGCCTTCACCGAAGGCCTGCAGCTCTTCGCGTCCTTTGCGATCCTGCTAAATTTTCCCCGATCAGGCAAAATGAAGGGCATGGGCCAGATCGTCACCTGGTCGGTGCGCGACGAAAGCCTGCACTGCGCGTCCATCATCAAGCTGTTTCGCACCTTCATCCAGGAAAATCCCGATCTGTGGACCGAGGATCTACGGCGGGAGATCTATCTGACCTGCGCAACCATCGTCTCACATGAGGACTCGTTCATCGAGTTGGCCTTTGAGCAGGGTCCGGTGGACGGCCTGACGCCTCGCGAGGTGAAGCAGTACATCCGCTTTATCGCCGATCGCCGCCTGATCGAGCTAGGGCTTAGCGAGCTGTTCCATGTGGCGAAAAATCCGCTGCCTTGGCTGGATGAGATGTTGAACGCGGTGGAGCACGCAAACTTTTTTGAAAACCGCGCCACTGAGTACAGCAAGGCCTCCACCGCCGGCACCTGGGACGAGGCTTTCGGAAATTCTCCTGTTCCGACGGCTCTATCGCAGGCAGCCGGTTAGCGCCCTCGGCGCGAGCCTCGACGAAATGCTCCCGGGAAACGGGCAATCCCGGTGGCTACAGTAGCACGCGAGTCATCAAAAATTGCTTAGTCTGATTTTTTGACGAAATTGACGGCGTGGTTGACGATTTTTTCACGGGCGAGATGTTTCAATGTGCTCAATGTGCATGACTGAAACCGTGCCGCTGGGAGTAGGGCGGTAACAGAGATCGTGATGTTTAAACATGGAGGGTGCGTCTTTGCGCCAGTTGGAGGCTTCGATGGTAAATACCATCATGTCAGGGGTGGCGATGAGCCAGGCAGAGGATGAGACGGGCCGGGACATCGGCGTCGTCGGGACGCCTCGGTATAGCCGCCGACTTTCGGACAAAATTCTGATTGCCTTTCATCACGCCTGCGACCAAGCGGATTTTGAGGTCGCTGAACAGCTTCTTCATATCCTGGAGATGATGCTGACACGTCGCCCATTGACTTCCGATGGAACGAGACGACGAAACATGGAGAGCCTTGTAGCAGCCCACGAGCGCCTATGGTACCTTCGCCATCCCAATATAGAGGATCTATGAGAGGTTCTCGCGGTGCGATCAGTGCTATAACGTATCTAACCCTTTTGGGGCTGCCTTAAGTCGGGTCGGCAAACCTGATCGCTCTGGCGCTAAAACGGGGTAGAGGTTAAGACCGGTCTCCCCGCCATGACGCACCTCGTAGCGATAAGAATCTCTCGACCGTGCCATCCTCATGACCATCCTCTCCGGCAACGCCCGCCTCGCCGGAATCACCGGTTGGCCGGTCGGCCATTCCCGCTCCCCGCGGTTGCATGGATTTTGGCTAGAACGCCATAGCATCGATGGTGCCTATGTACCGCTTCCTATCGAACCAGAGCACTTTCCCGCCGCCATCCGAGGCCTGATGCGGTCTGGCTTTGCCGGCGTTAACGTCACCATCCCTCACAAGGTCGCTGCGTTCGCGGTGTCGGACACAGTTGAAGACTCCGCCCGCCGCGCCGGGGCCGTCAACACGCTGGTGTTCGAGAATGGTCGCATCAAAGGAAGCAACACCGACGGTTGGGGCTTCCTGGAGAATCTCCGCTCTAACGGAGTTCATCCGGCCGCCGGGCCAGCCTTGATCCTTGGCGCCGGCGGCTCGACCCGCGCAATTGCCGCGGCCCTGCTGGATCTTGGTGTCAATGTCACTATCGCCAACCGTACCCGGGCGCGCGCGGAGCAACTTGCCGCCGAACTTCCGGGCCTCGCTGTGATAAACTGGGGCGCCCGCAGTATCGCGTTGCCAGACCACGCATTGCTGATCAATACAACATCGCTTGGTATGGCTGGCCATGACCCGCTCGAGATCGACCTGAATCGCGCCGCGAATGACCTAACCGTCGCCGACATCGTCTACGTCCCGCTAGAGACACCTCTCTTGGCTGCCGCGCGCAAACGACGGATTCGTTGCGTCGATGGCCTCGGGATGCTGCTCTATCAAGCCGTCCCGGGATTTCGCTCCTGGTTCGGTGCCGATCCGATCGTGGACGACGCACTGCGCCGCTTCGTCGCCGCGGATCTGCTGGCAGGATGAAAATTATTGGGCTGACCGGCGGCATCGGCATGGGGAAATCCACTGCCGCCGCCGCTTTTCGCCGAGCGCGCATTCCTGTGTTCGACGCGGACCTAGCGGTGCACCGAATGCAGGCGCCAGGTGGCCGGGCGGTGAAAGTGATTGAGGCAGCCTTCCCAGGCACGACCAGCAACGGCTCGGTCGACCGCGCCGCACTGCGACGTAGCGTCCTCGGCAATCGCGAAGCCTTGACGCGCTTGGAGCATATTCTGCATCCGATGGTTGAAGCCGAGGAGCGCGCTTTCGTCGGCCGGGCGCGGCGCAGCGGGCGGCGTGCAGTGGTGTTGGATATTCCTTTGTTGTTCGAAACCAGGGGCGACAGGCGGGTTGATACCGTGGTGGTGGTTTCCGCCCCGCGCGCGGTTCAGATTTACCGTGTCGGCCTGAGGCGACGCATGACCAAAGCCGACATCGAGGCCGTTATCGCGCGCCAGATGCCCGATTCCGAAAAGCGGCGCCGCGCCCATCTGGTGGTCCAGACCGGGTTGTCGCGTAATCACACCTTGCGAAATCCTGAACCGGTTCATCCACAACCTCCGTGAATGATCCGCGCGGTTCTTTTTGATACGGAAACAACAGGCCTCGACCCGCTAAACGGTGACCGCGTCATCGAGATCGCGGCATTGGAGTTGCTGAACGATCTGCCCACCGGCAAGCACTTTCACGCGCTGATCGACCCGCAACGCGACATTCCGTCCGAGGCCTCGCGCGTCCACGGCTTCACCAATGGCGACCTGATGGGAAAGCCGCTGTTCGCCGAGGTCGCCCAGCCGCTCGCGGATTTCTTCGCTGACAGCAAGCTGATCGCGCATAATGCGGGATTCGATTTCAGCTTTCTGGATATGGAGTTCGGCCGGGCCGGCCTGCCACCATTGGGCCGCGACCGCATGATCGACTCGTTGGCTCTGGCCAAAGTCCAGTTTCCAGGGATGCCGAACAGCCTGGATGCACTGTGCCGGCGCTTCTCCATCGACCTGTCGGCCCGCACGACCCACAATGCGTTACTCGACTGCAAGCTGCTCGCCGAGGTCTACGTCGAACTGACTGGCGGCCGCCAGCGCGGGTTGTCTCTGGCGGCTCGGGACGTTCGGGGGCCGGTAACGGTTTATGTCCACACCGGACCGCGGACACCCCACCCTATAGTCCCGACCGAGGTGGAATTGGCAATGCACGCGGCGTTTCTGACGCGGATCAAGGAGCCTGTCTGGCTGTTGGCCTGATTTTGGGCGAGGCGGCGTTCAGGCCCAATGGCCCTCGCGCCAGACCCAGCCGCTGCCCTGCTGCTGCCACTGGCCAGGGACCCAGGCCGTCGCACCCGGCGGGACGGCAACGTATTGCCCGGCTTGCCAAATCCACGGATTGCCGCCGACCCCGCTGTAACGCCAATGCCCAGGCTGCCAAATCGTCGGAGTCGAGCTCGGCGGCGGCGGAGGAACGAGTTCCGACATCGGCGGGGGCGGCGGCATCGGAGCGGGAGGTACGATCGTCCCCGCCGGCTGCTGCACGATGATCTGAGTGGTAGCGGCTGGCGGTGAGGGTTCGCAAGCCGCGAGACCCAGCATGGCGGGCACGATCAGCGGCAAGCGGCAAACGGCGCGCATGGCTTTACTCCATCGGATATGAGGGACGCGAGGGGGGGCTGCCCGCCTCGCTTAGCTACGCCAGCGCCCCTCAACCCATACATAACCACCGCTGGCCTGCATCTCCCAATGACCTGGCTCCCACACCGCCTGAGCCTGCGGAGCCTGCACATAATGGCCGTCATCCCAGGTCCAGTTGGAGCCGTTCCATGCCCAATGCCCAGCCTGCCAAGTCATCGTCTGGGTGTTCGCCGGTGGCGGCGGTGGCACGGTCTCAACCTGCGGCGGCGGCGGAGCACTCGGTGCGATGATTACGGTTGAGTTCTGTGCGGAGGCGGACGCCGCAAAGCCGATCGAGGCGATGGCTGCAAGCGACGGAATGCTGAAACGGTGGTTGTATAAACGGTGCATGGGACGCTCCTGTTTGACCAGGTTCAGTTGCATCACGGTAATGCGAATGTCGGACTGCCTGTTGCGGCTGAACATCCCTCAAACGGATCCAGCCAGCGATCGTTGGCGGCCGAAGAATCACAATTCATCGATTATGGGAGAGGAGAGTTCGCGGGCATCAAATATTAGCTGGTGATCGTCAGCCAACTCAAATAGAGGAAGCCGCCATTTGCGACGGCGGCTCCTCATTATCAGGACGTCAACCGCCGGTGGTGGCGCCGCACGATCCCTCGCGCCCCCAGCGGGTCTTTTATCACGAGCGCTTCTGGTCGCCAGCCTTGCTCGCGATCTGCGATACTTGGTTTTCGTCCCGCTTCACCTGAGTTTCATCCCGCTTTTTCTCCCCTTGCTTCGGAGCCTGAAACACCACCGGCAGGTTCGACGGCTGTTCAATCTCGAGAGTGTCGCGCCTCACCGTGTCATGAATTGTCTCAATGCGAGCCGTGACTTCCTTTCGCAGCAGCACCTCTTCAACCAGATGGACGGATTTCGAAACGACAGGCACCTCGTTGAAGTCAGACATTTCGACGGTTACCTCCGTCAGCACGTCATCACCGCTCATGGCGATCGGCTTGCGACGCTCCAGGACCACCGTCTCGGTGTGAAGCGTGACATCTTGCTGCACAGGGTTCTCGACAACCATACGGCGCACCCGCGTCGTCTTGCCGGGGACCATACGGGTCCCAACGTTCAGGACTTCTTCGCCAACGCCGATCACCTGTTCCTCGTTGGTGTTGCGCACGTCGCGAAGTTCTGATGATCGGCCGCGTGCACTGCCGAAAAAGCCCGACCCCGCCCCACGTTGAGCCGCGACGGTTAAATCGAGAAAAGCCGATGTAAGCGGCTGATAAATGGATAACGCCCGAAGACCAAGGCGTTGCATATTCATCATCATGTCGAAGCCCGGGTAAACTGTCTTGCTGATATTGTCAGAAGTATAGGACATATTGTCTCCTTATGCCATTGAGCGGCGCTCTTACCATGGTGCGGTGCAATATAGGCTGCAACCTCGCTCCTGAGTTTGTCACTCTGCTCCGGCCTTTTGGCACTAACGATACGAGCCCGATTTCGGTGCGGCCTCGCGAATGCGATTACACAACGACCAAGAAATGGAACGGATGGCAATAAGTAATGAACACAGCTTCCCCCCAACCCCGAGGCACGTCTGTGATCCGCGATCGTTCGGCCCACCCGGAAGATCAGGCCCTGCCGCAGGCCGAGGCCGGTCAGAACATCGCAATGACCCAGCTCGGACCGCCCTTCACCTTGGTGGCGCCAACCAGCAGATAGGCGCCCTTGAGCAGCACTGGATCTTATTTGACGAGGCACTCGACGCCCGAGCGGCCGCTCGGGAGCCAGGAACAGTGAAGCTGGAACGGCCCCGTGTTGATGACGGTATCGAGCAAAAGGTCTCCACGCCCAGCCCCTTAACCTTCCGCTCGGTCATCAGCATGTGAGAGCCTTCCGGCGACGGGCCGTCCTTGGCTTCCATTGCTTGATGTCGTCGGGGGTGACCACAGCATCGGAATTTAGCCCTCGCACATTCATCGATGTCGATGACCGCCATTGGCACCGGCAGATCAGTGATCGAGACCCAATCGACGCTGTGCCCATCCGACGAAAAACGGCGCATCTATATGGGTACCGGTATGGTCCGCCACCGTCCATCTCGTCATGTTTGGCACCAGTGAACACCGGCCCGATGGTAAAGGCAGCAAGGATCACCCGCCGCACAAAGTTTTCGGCGATAATGTCCGCCTACGCTTGGTCCGCTCCGTAAAAATCTACGCCGCAGCGCGCAGTCTCAGCACGAGATGGTGAAAGCGAGTCGCGAAATCGCACTGAACGAACCAGAGCATTTCGAGGTAGGTGACGCGGAGCCATTAAGAAAGCGCGAGCAGAGGAACCTGCCCGCGCCCCTTCAAACAGCCGATCCGCCGGGATCAGGCGCTCTTTTTCATGATCTCGTCGGCCACATTGCGCGGCACCGGGTCGTAGTGATGGAACTGCATGGTGAAGGAGGCGCGCCCCTTAGTCATGCTGCGCAAATGAGAGATATAGCCAAACATCTCCTTCAACGGCACGTGCGCCCGAACGATCACGGTGGAACCTGAGCTTTCCTGGTTCTGGATCATACCACGACGGCGATTGAGGTCGCCCACCACGTCGCCCACGTGATCCTGCGGCGTAGTGACCTCTACGTCCATAATTGGTTCCAGAATGATCGGCGTGGCGTTCTTCATGCCGTCGCGGAAGCACGCTTTCGCAGCGATTTCGAACGCCAGCGCAGACGAATCAACATCGTGGTACTTGCCGTCGATCAGTGTGTACTTGAAGTCAACGGTCGGGAACCCGGCCAGCACGCCGGTGTCGGCCTGAACTCGGATGCCCTTTTCAACCGCCGGGATGTACTCCTTCGGCACCGAACCGCCGACGACCTTGTTCTCGAACACGATGCCGGCGTTCCGCTCCAACGGCTCGAAGATGATCTTGACCTCGGCATACTGACCGGAGCCGCCCGACTGTTTCTTATGCGTATAGGTCTCGGTGTGGGTCTTGGAGATCGTTTCGCGATAGGCCACCTGCGGCGCGCCGATGTTACAATCAACGCCATATTCACGCCGCAGGCGATCGATGATGATCTCCAGATGCAGTTCGCCCATCCCGGACAGGATAGTCTGGCCGGTTTCCTGGTCGGTGCGAAGTCGCAAGGACGGGTCTTCGCCAGCCAGCTTCTGCAGGCCAAGAGTCATCTTCTCGACCGCTTCCTTGGTGCGCGGCTCGACCGAGATATCGATCACGGGTACCGGGAAAGCCATCCGCTCCAGGATCACCGGATCGTCGGCGGAGGCCAGGGTATCGCCGGTGCCGGTATCCTTCAGCCCGACAAACGCCGCGATGTCACCCGCCTCGACTTCCTTGATCTCCGCGCGCTTATCGGCGTGCATCTGGAACATCCGGCCGATGCGCTCGCGATGGCCCTTGGTGGTGTTCATCACCATGTCGCCGGACTTCAGTGTGCCTGCATAAACCCGCACGAAGGTGAGCGTGCCGTACTTGTCGTTGATGATCTTGAACGCCAACCCCGCGAACGGCGCCTTCGGGTCGGCAGGAATCCGGCGGCGGTTGGGGTTGTCGCCATCCTCCTCGCCCTCTTCCAGGGCAACCGCGATGCCAGGAACGTCGATCGGAGACGGCAAATAGTCGATTACTGCATCGAGCAAGGGCTGCACGCCCTTATTCTTGAACGCCGTGCCGCACAGCACCGGCCGGAACGAGCCGTCGATCGTGCCGCGCTTTATGCAGCGCTTCAGCGTCTCGATAGCGACATCGCCCTTGTCAAAGTACTCCTCCATCGCCGCGTTATCGACCGAAAGCGCAGTGTCGAGCAGGGTTTGGCGGTGCTCCGCCACCAGGTCGCCCAGATCCTCGGGAATATCTTCGTAATGATACTTGGCGCCGAGCTCGCCACCCTCCCAGATGATGGCCTTCATCTCGACCAAATCGACGACACCCAGGAAGCCATCTTCCACGCCGATAGGGAGCTGCAGCGGAAGAGCGATGATATCCAGCTTCTCCTTCAGCGTGGCGAAGGCGCGATAAAAATCCGCACCCGTCCGGTCGAGCTTGTTGATGAAGATGATGCGAGGCACCTTATACCGGTCCGCCAAGCGCCAGTTCGTCTCGGACTGCGGCTGAACGCCAGCTACGCCCTCGATAATGAACACCGCACCATCCAGCACCCGGAGACTACGGTTCACCTCGATATTGAAATCAATGTGGCCAGGCGTATCGATGATGTTGATGCGGTTGTCTTTCCACTCGCACGTCACCGCAGCGGAGGTGATGGTGATGCCGCGCTCCCGCTCCTGATCCATATAGTCGGTCGTGGTGTTGCCATCATGCACCTCACCGATCTTGTGCGACACACCTGTGTAATACAAAATCCGCTCAGTCGTGGTGGTCTTCCCGGCATCGATATGCGCTGTAATTCCAATATTGCGAATTCTATCGAGCGGCGTAACAGACACAGCAAACCTCCTACCTATCAGCTAGCGGGGCGGGCATATCAGAAAGGGCGCGTGACCCATTGCTGGATCCGGGGATAACCCCCGCGCGCCCGCCCACGGTGCCGGCCGAGCACTCGACCGGTTATGTAGTTCGGGAAATGCGGCAGAGCGTCGGGTTTTGCAAGTGCGAAATCCGTGCACTCCGCACATGGCAGCGAATTTAGAAGACCCTTTATCACAGTCCGACACACGTTAAGAAGCTAAAGTACCTGGTCATGGACATTCTTGCCGCCCAAGCTCTCACGCGCTACGGGCTCGGCCGCCGTGGCGTCGAATCGCTGCCATCCGACCCTAAAGCGTGGCTGCTCGATCAGGTTCGCCAGCCCGATCCGACGCGGTTGGATGATCCGCCGTCGGCGGCGGCCGGTCTTGTGGCCTTGCGTGAAGATCGCGCGACAAAGCCTCCCCCGGGCGAATCGCGGAGCCGGGCCCTATACAAAGTTCAGGCCGCCGCCCAAATGGCGAATGCGATCACCACCCCTGCTCCGTTCCGCGAGCGGCTCGTGTGGTTCTGGACCAACCACTTCGTCATTTCCTTGAAGCGTCGCCAGTGCGCCGCGGTCGCGGCCGCCTTCGTCGAAGAAGCGATCCGCCCGCATGTCACCGGCCGCTTCGGCGACATGGTGTTGGCGGTCATGCGCCATCCAGCCATGCTGCTCTATCTGGACAACGCTACCTCCTTCGGTCCGGACAGCGTTGTCGGCCAACGAACCCATCGCGGCCTGAACGAGAACCTGGCGCGCGAGTGCATGGAGCTTCACACGATCAGCCCGCTCGCCGGCTATACGCAGGCCGATGTCACGGCTTTCGCCAATATCCTGACAGGGTGGTCCATTGATCTAAAAGGCGACCCGCCCGGTTTCCGCTACCGGCCATTGCACATGAACCTGGCGTGCAGACGATGATGCAGCAGCAGTTCTCGCCTGACGAAGCCGGCGGGGTAGCAGCACTGGCGTTCCTTGCCAATCATCCCGCAACCCATCGCTTCCTGGCCACCAAGCTGGCGCGACATTTCGTCGCCGATGACCCTCCGGAAGACGCGGTGCGCAGGATCGAGGCGGTGCTGCGCGACACCAGAGGCGACCTCGGCGCGGCCTCGGCGGCGCTGGTGCATTTGGAGGCCGCCTGGCAACCCGCAACAAAACTGCGCACGCCGATGGAGTATGTGATCGCCAGCGTTCGGGCGCTTGACGTCCCGCCGGATCAAATGCCGAATCTCGTGGGAATCCTGACTGGCCTGGGGCAGCCGCTTTGGAGCGCGCCGGCGCCGAATGGCTGGCCGGATCGTGCAGCCGACTGGGCCGCACCCGAGGCTATGCTGCGCCGAATCGACTGGGCGAGCGGGTTTGCTGGCCGCATCGGGGATCGCGATGTGGTCGAGGTTTCCGACACCACCCTCGGTCCCCTGCTGCAGCCGGAAACACGTGACGCCATTCGCCGAGCGGGGTCTCGCCAGGATGCAATGACTTTGCTGTTGACCAGCCCCGATTTCCAGAGGCGCTGATCGTATGAAAAATGTCCTGATTGGAACGCGCCCCGGTGGTCGCCCCGCGAGGTTCAGCAGACGCGATACCCAAGCCATGTCGAACGGTCCGGGCCGGTGTCAGACCACGACGGGCAGCGTCACACGACGCACCGCTTTGCTCGGGCTAGCGACGAGTGTCAGCATCGGCCGCGCCACTTTGGCGATAGCCCTGGCGTCGACCGATAAACGACTGGTCGTGATCATATTGCGCGGAGCGCTCGACGGCATGGCCGCGGTCGTCCCGTATGGCGATCGCTCCCTCACTGGGCTGCGCGGCGAAATCGTGCCGCCCGGGCCAGGGCAAGCGAATGGTTTGCTCGACCTGGGAGGGTTCTACGGCCTGCATCCGGCGCTGACGGGCCTGCACGATATGTATTCGGCAAATGAGGCGTTGGCCGTTCATGCCGTCGCCGGCTCCTATCGGGTGCGCAGTCATTTTGAGGCACAGGATTGCCTGGAGTTTGGGGCGGACCACCGCATGACCAGCGGTTGGCTCAATCGCACGGTCGCCTCATTGCCTCCGGCCGACACCGCCCGGCCGGGGAGAGGCGCTCGCCGTTGGTGTTTCGGTGCCGCTGTTGCTGCGTGGGCAGGCCGTTGTAGCGAATTGGGCGCCGCATGGTTTCTCTGAGCCCTCGCCAGACCTGTATACGACAATCGCGGCTTTGAACCAGTCCGATCCGGTCACCGGTCCGGCGATCGCTGAAGGTTTGCGGGCACGTGGTTTCAGCGCCGCTATGATCACCCCCGGAGAACGGCCGAACGACAAATATGCATTCTCGGCGTTGGCCCGAGCGGCCGGCGAACTGCTGGGCGCGGCGGATGGTCCGCGGATCGCGGCGTTGGAACTCGGCGGCTGGGACACTCACGCCGAGCAAGCTAATCGTCTGCCTGGGCCGCTTAAACAACTCGATAATGGGCTGGTCGCGTTGAAAACCGCGCTTGGTCCGGCCTGGGCGCAGACAGCGGTTCTGGTGATGACTGAATTCGGCCGCACAGCGAAGGTCAACGGCACCAAGGGCACCGACCATGGCACCGGGACGGTCGCGTTCGTCCTCGGGGGCGCCGTCGCAGGAGGCCAAGTGAAGGCGTCGTGGCCGGGCCTGGGATCAGGTCAGCTGTTTGAAAATCGGGATCTTGCGCCGACGACGGACCTGCGGGCGGTTGCCAAAGGGATTCTCGGGGCGCATTTGGGATTGGATTCCACTGCGCTGGTGCAGATATTCCCCGGCAGCGACGGCGTTGCCGCGATGACAGGCCTGATCCGCATCTGACGCTTGGTCGGCCCGTCTGAAATAGCTAAGCGTTCGCGCGGAACGACGCTTTTCGAACGGGATATCAGGGCAACCTGGAGCGCGATCACTCGATAGTGGCGATGGCGCTGGCCCACCTCACGGAAGTGAAATCGCGCGCCACTTTGCGATCCAATCGGGATATGCTCTGTCGCAAAGGTGCTTTCGAGCGGGAGCGCTTGAGAGGAAAAGTGGGCTGGCTGGAACGGAAGATGCTAACTTAGGGGGGTGCAATCAAGCAACTACGGGGCGATCGGCACGCCATGCGATCGTCCGTCGATCTCTTCTATAATGTTGAGACTCTTAAGAAATGGCCGCCGCCCATCGCAAATCCTCACCTGCTGCCACCGCGAAATCTTGGCGTCTCCGCGAAAACGGGCGTCACCTGAGCCGCCAACCCACACCGAACATCTAACGAGGTTTCGCGTCGACCCCCTGAATAGACCGCACGAGGGCGAAGTAGCGATTCGATCCAGAATGACAGCCTCGAAGTGCCGGATCTACTCGATTTAAGCGTCGGAAGGATCACAACGATTGCGCGGCGGCCTTTTCGTCGTCCCAATGCTGGGGCCGCGGGTGCCCTCTTCTAGTCAAACTCATCTATCGGCGCTTGCCCGCTTGGGCAATGATCGTCAATCGCTTCGCTCAAGCCGTTCGATACGATAAAAAAGTGTCCATTCGATTCGCTAACTCCGTTCTGGCGCCCATTTTCTAAATGGTCCGCACCGCGGACAAAGCAGACCTGGGCCAAGGATCAGGCTTACTTGCGTTGAAGAGCACTTTGCCCCCCGGCTGATCCGCAGCTCGGTTCGTGGCGACGCCAATTGGATGTGGATGTCGATCGGTAGGGAGCGAGTTCGAGGCTGGGATCAATGGTCGGAGCTGCGGCGTGCACTAGCGCGTTCATGGCGGCTGTTCTGGAAGCTGATGGAATAAGCTTAGCTCCATCCAGGGCAATATAATGGTAGCCGAGCTCTACCTTGTCCAACGACACCGCGCGGGCCCCCCCGGGTATCCCCTTGTAGAGCCGACGATCGGCGCCGCCGGCTCTTAAGCGTCATGAGAGCGGAATGCTTGTCTGGAACGCCCCGCCGGGCCCAGTTCACCTGACGCCGAGCAGCGCGACAATAACCGCTAAATGAACGACTGTCGGTTCGGCTACCACCAACAATGTAGATACTTGGCGCACGCGGATCGCGCCATTGATAGACTACAGCCCCCAAAATCACAGATCGAACGGAGCGCTTCCGCCTGACCAGCGAGCCGTCCTACTGGCCGTTCGCACACGCCTGCGGTCTCCATCGTACACTGTCGCCCCTTTTCTAGAGAGAAGGAGCTCCGTCGATGTCGGATGAAGTCAGCTTCGGACGAGGCGACGTAAGTGACCGGCTCCAACTTCCTCCCGTCGTCCAACTAGAGCAAGTGCCAGGAGGACTGCAGAACCTCGCCCACATAGGAGTTTAGACGCGGTCATGCTTCGAAGCCGTCCTGCGAGTCTTCTCTGGTTATGAAGAAGTCGGGCGATTTCGCGGCGCCAGCCTAATTCACCAACAGATTAGTGCGGCCGGATTGTGTGACTGCTTGCGCAATGGCTCACGGAGTCGAGGTTGGACCGCGCAGATGGGGCGAAACAACTTGAACGGTGATATTCGCGATTTCGAGGAGCCTAGGCAGTCTTGCAATGTTCCTTCGAATCGCGGGCCGCAAGACAAAGATGCATCGATTCCCAGGCGAGTTCGGCACCAAACCCGATTTCTCTTTGCCACCCGTTACGAGCGCAACTTTCCCGTTCAACTCGAGCTCGATCTACCGAATTTCCCTGTTTTTCAACGGATGACGGCGCCCTAATTGCTCCGATCGCAGATCAGGCCGCGCTAAGCGATCGTCCATGATCACAAAAATATGCAAAGTACTATAGCGCTATTCACCAAACTGTCCTATATTGACCGGACTGAGTCGCAGGAAAGAAATAGATGGCAGAAGATGTGTTGGGCCTAACGGCTCAGATCGTAAGTGCTCACGTGACGAAGAATCCGGTTTCGGTCGAGGACTTGCCGGGTCTCATTCGGGAGGTGTACAAGACATTGGCCAGTGTTGGCGAAACCGCCGCGCCGGTTGAGGCTGCGAAACCGGCGGTCCCCGTTACCAAGTCGGTGTTCCCGGATTACGTTGTCTGCCTTGAAGATGGCAAGCAGATGACGATGCTTAAGCGGCACTTGATGACCGAGCATAATATGACGGTTGATCAATACCGGGCTAAGTGGGGTTTGCCGTCAAGTTATCCGATGGTCGCCCCAAATTACGCCGAAACCCGGTCCACGCTGGCAAAGAAGATGGGCTTAGGTCGGAGTCGCACCGTCGCGCCGCCACCGAAGAAGGCTGGCCGTAAGGCGGGCCGCAAGGCAAGCGCCCGCGGCTAACCGGACGAAGCGGGAAGACCCTGTTAACGAACGAAGAGGTTGACATCTTCTTCGTTCGACCGTTCGGAGCGTGATTGTCTATGCAAGGCAGTCACGTTTTCCTGCGGCGCGATCCGGATTCGTCGCTCGATCGTCGCCTAAACCACTTTTCCCCTACCAGTTAACGGCCTCCAAAAGGTCGCGGTTTGCGTTCGTATCGAAGATTCGGTCTCGTGAGGCCTCCTGTCGAATAGAACCGCGCCGGGTGCTGCCCCGTTCACAGCACGATCCAGAATTACTGGTGGGATACGAGGGTTGCCTGCACGAACAAAGGCAGCTTCGCAGTTATTGTACGCGCCAAAGATATTGCCACATCCGACAATTCGCGTTTCATGCCCTCACGATTGACAACGTTTACCGCCAAAGTTTGCTCGGCGCAGGACTACGGACAACCTAGCGATACTCCCGCGGCAAGAACTTTGCTGCGCGCATTGTGGCCCAGGGTGACGCGACGCTGGATCTGCGGGGCTGTGTCCCCGCTGTCCAAGGTTAGTCGAGGTGTCAAAACATCCCCAGGCAACAACTGGGTTCAAGTTGACTCTCTGCGACGATAGGTCGGCCGCTCCTACACTATTGCCCTGAGGGCTGCCCAGACGTTCAACCGCGGGCGCAGTTGGCGCTGATCTACCTGCGCGCTATTTACCTCAGCTCTGCACAAGCCTCAGAGTCCGTATCGAGCCGGCGAAACGCACCGATCAACTGACGAACCACTCTGTTGTCAAGCTTTCTTGCGGTTCAGTGCACTCATCGCGAATCAAAACCATGGCACTTGTCAACGTATCGTCGCCCATCCGGATTGCTCATGGCGTCCTCGCAAATGAATGCTGCGGTCGAGCAAGACGCTAGACCATTTCAGCCTGTGGGTTATGGTCCACCTACCCCAAATCACAAACCGGGCGGGGGAAGAGGAAGCATGTACGATGAAGCACGGTAGGGTAATCCTCGAAACGACCGGCGATGTGACGGTCATGACGCTCAACGACCCAACTGTGTTGAACGCTTTCGGTCTGAAGCTGCGTGAAGACATGGCAGTCGCGATGGATCGGGTTGAAGCAAGTTCGACGCGGTGCTTGGTAATTACCGGCGCGGGGCGCGCGTTTTGTTCGGGCGCCAACCTAAACGATCCTGACCGAGCATCGCGAGACCGGGCTGCCGAGGCCGATGGCAAAGTCAAAAGCGACTTGGAAAGCTGGTACAACCCCATGTTCATGCGGCTGCGCGCGCTGCCGATCCCGATCGTCACCGCGATCAATGGCATGGCCGCCGGCGCAGGCATGAGCCTGGCGTTGACTGGCGATATTCGCATTGCCGCACGATCCGCTTCGTTTCTGCAGGCATTTGCGCGCATCGGGCTGGTGCCCGACTGCGGGTCATCGTGGCTTTTGCCCCGACTGATCGGCATGGCGCGGGCGATGGAGTTGTCGCTGCTCGCTGAACGGCTTCCGGCCGAAACCGCCTTGTCGTGGGGCCTGGTCAATCGACTGGAAGAAGACGATGCGCTGATGCCGCGGGCATTGGAAGTGGCTCACGGCCTGGCTGCCGGACCGCGCTCGCTCGGCCTGATCCGACAGATGTATTGGCAGGGCATGGAAAATACCTATAGCGACCAACTCGATCTCGAGGCGAAACTACAGAGTCAGGCTGCGCTCACCCGCGATTACGAGGAGGGTGTGGCGGCATTTCGAGAAAAGCGGCCTGCCAGATTCACCGGGCGCTAGTCCGACCGCTTTCTCCGGTCGATAAGCGGCTAGGCTCACCGACCCACACGAGGATATCGCCACATGCGAATCGGCATTGTCACCGTCCCATCCGCGGCCGAAACCGGAGCAAACGTTGTGGACTACGTCACGAGCATTGCCCGTCGAGTTGAGGCGCTTGGCTTTTTCGGCGTGTGGGTGACGGATGCTTTCGCGCGCGGCAAGCCGACACTTGATCCACTTATCCTGCTGGGGGCTTTGGCAACGCAGACGTCACGCATCGAGCTAGGCACCTGCGTCGTGCAGGTGCCGCTGCGCCATCCGGTCGAGCACGCTCAGCGGGTGCTGACGCTGACCGCGCTTGCACAAGGGCGCTTTCGCTTCGGTGTTGGCAGCGGGTCAACCAGGAACGATTTCGACGCGGTGCAGGCGGACTATGACGCTCGCTTCAAGACATTGACCGCGTCTCTCGAAGTAATGCGACGAGTGTGGGGCGGCGAGCCAGTTTATGGCCCTGCCCTATCCGTCTGGCCCGGAACTGAAGGCGGCCCCCCGGTTCTGCTCGGTGCATGGCGCAGCGAGCGATGGATCAACCTGTCGGCCAGAGTGCTGCAAGGGTGGATCGCATCAGGGATCTATACGTCGTGGGACGACTTGGCGATTGGCCTGAAGATGTTCCGCGCAGCAGGTGGCAAACGTGCAGTTTTGGCAAATGTCTTCACCGATTTCCGCGATCCTCCGGCGAATCTGTCGATACCGCTTGTGCCCAAGATTTCGCTCGTCTGCTCGCTCCGGGAGGCAAAAGACCGACTGAAGCGTCTGGAGGACCTGGGCATCGACGACGCCTTGCTAATGGTCCCGCCGGGCGATCCCGGCCAACTGGACACAATGGCAAGCCTCATTGGTTGAAGCCGTTTTATGCAACTTAACATTCGCCCGCGTGTGACCACGTGGGTTCCGAGGATCCCGCCTCGGCTTCACCCACGGGTATCCTCCGTGTTAATCAACCGGTTGTGGACGCTGCACTCACTAGAATAGGCCAGGGCGAATTGCGATGCGGATGAGCCCCGCCACCTTCGACTACAGTGGCGTCCCGATAGATGGGGATGCCCTTAGCGCCCGCGTCGCCTCCGCTGACCCCACCCGACAAGGCTGGCCTCCAACGCTGATCTGCGGCCAATTCCTGCTCCTCGCCCAGAGGTTCCCCCATATCCAGCGTGCAGGCGAAGCCTGCAGGCGGACCCCACTGCGATCTTGCTGGGCCGGCCGGTTCGTCTATCGCCTCACCGATGTGGCGGCCGCCGAAGCCGAGCCCGTACCGGCTTTGCTTCGCCGTTTTCTGGCCTTCGCGAAATGACCATCGGATTCTTCAGCCATTTTTATCCCTGGACGAAAGCCTTCCACGTGATCTCAATGATCGCTTGGATGGCAGCTACGTTCTACATGCCTCGCCTGTTCGTCTATCACTGCGACCTGCGGCCCGGCAGTGCCGAGAGCGAGCGCTTCAAGATCATGGAATACCGGCTGTTCAGACAGATCATGAACCCGGCTATGATCGCCACTTGGATCTTTGGTATCGTCCTTGTGCTGACCCCTGGCGTCATCGACTGGTCTGCCGGCTGGTGGCATGTCAAACTGCTTTGCGTGATCCTGATGTCCGGGTTCCACGGGGCAATGTCTCGCTGGCGCAAGGACTTCATGGCCGACGCCAACCGTCGCAGCCAAAAATTTTACCGCGTCGCCAACGAAATCCCGACAGTGCTGATGGTCGTCATCGTCATCATGGTCATTGTCCGCCCATTCTAACCTGATAGGCCCCCTTATGCCGCTCCGCATCGTCGATGTCCGCGAGGTCACCAAGCCGATTAGCTCGCCGATCCGCAACGCCTATATCGATTTCAGCAAGATGACCTCCAGCCTCGTCGCGGTGGTGACCAACGTCCAACGCAACGGGAAAACCGTAGTCGGATACGGCTTCAACTCGAACGGCCGCTACGGCCAAGGCGGCCTGATCCGCGAACGCTTTTCGCCACGCATACAGGAAGCGGAAGCCGCCTCCCTGCTCGACGAGTCCGGCGAAAATCTGGACCCGGACAAAGTCTGGGCCACGATGATGCGCAACGAAAAGCCCGGCGGCCACGGCGACCGCTCCGTCGCGGTCGGCACGATCGACATGGCAATCTGGGACGCGGTGGCGAAGATCGCCGGCAAGCCGCTGTTCCGCCTGCTAGCCGAACGTCACGGCATCGTCGCCGACCCCAACGTGTTCGTTTATGCCGCCGGCGGATATTACTATCCCGGCAAGGGCGACGCCGCGCTTTGCGCCGAAATGCGCAGCTATCTTGAGCGCGGCTACAACGTGGTCAAAATGAAAATCGGGGGTGAATTGATCACCCACGATCGCCGTCGTATCGAAGCCGTCCTCAACGAAATCGGCCCTCACGCGAGGTTGGCGGTCGATGCGAATGGCCGCTTCGATCTGGAAACAGCGGTCGCCTACGCCAAGATGCTGCGAGACTACGACCTGTTCTGGTACGAGGAAGCCGGCGACCCGTTGGATTACCAACTACAGGCGGCACTGGCCGAATTCTATCCCGGCCCGATGGCAACTGGCGAAAATCTGTTCAGCCGCCAGGACGCCCGCAATCTGGTCCGTTACGGCGGCATGCGCCCCGATCGCGATTGGCTGCAGTTCGATTGCGCCCTGTCCTATGGTCTGTGCGAATATCAAAGGACGTTGGCGATGCTGAACGACTGTGGCTGGTCCTGGAAGCGCTGCGTACCTCACGGTGGCCACCAAATGTCGCTCAACATTGCCGCCGGCCTGAGGCTGGGCGGCAACGAGAGCTACCCCGACATCTTCCAGCCCTACGGCGGCTTCCCCGACGGCACGCAGGTCCGCGATGGCATCGTAACGCTGCCGGAGCTTCCCGGCATCGGATTCGAAGCAAAGTCCGACCTGTATTCCATCATGCGCGAGTTGGCGGCATAAACACCCCTCCGTCTACTTGGGAGATGAAGCGGGCCGCATCACTCAGAACGGGTCAGGCGTGCAAACGAGCGATGTCGAGCAGGACGTTAGCCTCAAGCGCCTTCTCATCGAGGCGATACTTCACCAGATCCCCGATACTGACGATGCCAGCCAACTGACCATTATCGACAACCGGCAAGTGCCTGATCTTCGCCATCGTCATCGCCGCCATCGCGGTTTCCACCCGATCGTTCGAGCGGCAAGTCACAACCGGCGCGCTCATGAGTTTCTCGGCCGAAAAACTCAGCGCCTGAGCACCATGCTCGGCAACGGCATTGACGAAATCGCGCTCGGAGAAAATGCCGGCCAGGCGCATCCACTGATCCTCGACGACGACCGCGCCGATGCGCTCCTCGGACAATTTCTTCACCACGGCCTGCACAGTATCGGTTGTGCGAACCTTTACGACATGGTGGCCTTTGCCGCGCAAGACATCGGAGATGGACATCGAACCGCTCCTTTTCTGAAACAAACTCCTGCCCCTAAAGTGGGGATGCCAATGCAACTTCCGAAGCAGATGGCCGATTGTTCAGCGAACGGAAAGGGGCGGACCCATCAGCCCGGCACGATGATGATACGCCGGTTCTGTTTGCCTTTGTTCTCAATTTTCTGCACTCGGATGCGCCCGATCTCACTAGTTCGTGAAACATGGGTCCCGCCGCAGGGCTGCAAATCAACCAGCGTCTCGTTTGCGCCGATGCGTATCAGGCGCAGCCGGCCAGTCCCGCGCGGCGGCTGCACCGACAATGTGCGCACAAGACCGGGATCGGTATCCAGCACGGATGCATCAACCCACTCGATGGATACAGGATAATCCGCCGCGATGAGGGCATTGAGCCCGGCCTCGATTTCCTCTTTCGGCGGCGGGTTGGGCAAGTCGAAATCGAGCCTGGACTTATCCGCCCCGACCGACCCGCCGGTCACCGCTGCTCCTTTGATCAGACTGCACAGCAAGTGCGTCGCTGTATGCATACGCATGTGAGCCTGGCGCCTCGGCCAGTCGATCGCCACCTCCACCACCGCGCCAACCGGCGGCAACGCAGCATCCGGCGCAGGCAGATGAAGGATCGCATCCCCGTCACCCTTCAAGGCCTCGGTAATCGGGGTCTCGTCAGCCTCCCAGCGCAGTGAGCCGGTATCCCCCGGTTGTCCTCCGCCGCGCGCATAAAAGACAGTGCGGTCGAGGACGATCCCGTCCGGCCCGCTGGCGATCACGACCGCCGACGCGGTTGCCAAGGTCGCGTCGTCGAGGAATAGACGTGCGGTCATGCGTTAATCCATTTCTGTCGCAGCCAGTCGCGCTTGCTCGCCAGCCAGAATAACGCGATTGCCGTTATGGAATTGGTAAAGTACCCGGCGAACGCCGCCTGAATGACATCCTCGGCGTCCCATACCCGCACACGGATATCTTCGTTTTCCGAGATTTCTCCACCAAACCCCACAATTCCTTCCCCATCCGCGGGCGGAGCAACCACCCGCCCGACATACAGGTGGCAGAATTCATCAGAACCACCGGCCGTGAGCAAAAAGCCGCCGATCCGTTCCGCTAGGTCGGCGTCCAGAGCCATCTCCTCCCGCATTTCACGCCGGATGGTCTCGGCGGGATCCTCATTGTCCTCGCACAGGCCAGCAGGGAGCTCGACGAGCGTCGGATCGACCCCGGACACCAGCGCCGGAAAACGGAACTGCTCGATCAGCACAACGACGTCGGCAATCGGGTCATACGGCAGCAATGCTGCAGCCTGGCCGCGCCGCCAAACTTCCCAGGTGCGTAGGTTTGACATCGCGCCATCGAACCGCCGCTGCCGGAATTTCACGACATCGAGCGGAAAGCGGCCCGACCAGACCCGCTGTTCAGATTCGATGACGACATCCGGATGAGGTGGGATCGGCGGGGTCCTACGAGCGCTCATAGGAATTTCTACAGGCCTCGCAGCGCCTTCTGTCAACCGCGGCGGAACACGCTCACGCTTTCCAGCCGAGCGGACCAAAGAAACTGGTCGATCGCCGTGACCGCTGCCAGTTTGTAGCCGCTACTGTGCAACACCCGAGCGTCCTGGGACAGCGTTGCCGGGTTGCAACTGACATAGATCACGGTCGCCACACCTGCGGCCGCGATCTGCGCGATCTGCGCCGCCGCTCCACGATGCGGCGGGTCCAGCACAACCGCGCCGAACGCCGCAAATTCCTTCGCCGACAATGGCTGACGGGCAAGATCCCGGCGAAACGCCTCGACCCGGCCAGCCATGGCACCTTGATTAATCGCTTGCCTCAGCGCCCCGTAGGTCGCCATGTCGCCTTCGAATGCCGCCACTCGGACCACATTGGCCAGTGCGAACGTCAAGGTCCCGCATCCGGCGTAGAGTTCGGCGACCCGCGTCCTGCCGGTGAGCTTCGCCGGCATCCCCCGCAGCACCGCATCGATAATCGCCCGCTCGCCCTCCGCCGTGGCTTGCAGAAACGCCCCGGGCGGCGGCCTGACCGCGACCCCAGATAGCGCAGTGGTGGGGGGACGCAGCAGCGCGATCGTCTCCGGCGCGTCATTACCCAGCACCTGGGATACCCGCGGTAGGCCATGCGCCGCAGCGAACTCGGTCAGCGCTACCCGATCCTCCAGTGTCAGCGCGGCATCCGTTTGCAGCAGCATGTCCGGGCCGGACTCCAGCAGATTGATGACGACCGACGCCTCTCGCCGGACCGCCCGCAGCCGTAGCAACAGCGCACGCAACGGCTCCATCAGCCCCATCAACCTGGGGTGCAGCACTAGACATTCGGTCAGATCGATCACCTCGGACGATCGCTGCTTGTGCAATCCAAGGATGATGCGGCCAGCGGTTCGGCGAACGGCAAAGTCGACCCGGCGGCGCTCGCCCGGCAGACCTGGCACATAGTCGAGCGGGTCGGGCGGCAGAAAGCCCGCCTGTCGCAGCGCATGCGACAGCAGCCCAGATTTCCATGCCCGATAATCTTCATCCCGCCAATGCTGCAGCACACATCCGCCGCAGCGGCCAAAATGGCGGCATGGCGGCTCGACCCGGGCCTCGCTGACCAGAGAAATCGCCTCAGCAAGGGTGTGCCAGCCGTCGCCCCGCGATTGCAGGGCGCGCGCCGTGACGGTCTCACCCGGCAGCGTGAACGGAATATACAACGGCGTGCCGTCTAGAAGGCGCGCGATTCCATCGCCCTCCGAGCCAATGCGATCGATGCAAACTGACGCCGGTTCGGGCGGTTTTTGCCGAGACGTCTTGATCGCGCGCTGCTTCATTCGTTGACCACTCCGAAGGCGAGCCTGACAATCGGACGTGACGGCCTGATCCGGCGTTACTATATACCGTCCCACCCGACGAAAGCTTCTGAATGACCGATCCCACCGCCGAGATCGCGCGCCGCCGCACGTTCGCCATCATTTCCCACCCAGACGCCGGTAAAACGACCCTGACGGAGCACCTGCTGAGAGCCGGTGGCGCGATCCAATTGGCCGGCAATGTGCGCGCCAAGGGCGAACGCCGCCGTACGCGGTCCGACTGGATGGGCATCGAGCGCGACCGCGGAATCTCCGTTGTCACCTCGGTGATGACGTTCGAGTATTCTGATTGTGTCTTCAATCTGCTGGACACGCCGGGCCACGAGGATTTTTCCGAGGACACCTACCGCACGCTGACCGCCGTCAACTCCGCCGTCATGGTCATCGATGCCGCCAAGGGTATCGAGGCCCGCACGCGCAAGCTTTTCGAGATCTGCCGTCTGCGCGACATCCCCATCATCACTTTCATCAACAAGATGGACCGCGAGTCCCGCGATCCAATCGAATTGCTGGATGAGGTGGCGTCCACCTTAGCGCTCGATACCTGCCCGGTGACCTGGCCGATCGGGCGGGCGTCGGAGTTCGCGGGAACCTACGACCTGCGCGAGCGGGAAATGCACCTGACCAGCGACCTGCCGCAGTCGGATCCTCGGATGCAGGCGGTCGCGGACGAGGTCGACCTGGTGCGGTCCGCCCTGCCTGAATTTGACCTGGACAGCTTCAACGCGGGCCACCTGACGCCGGTCTATTTTGGCAGCGCGATAAAGGACATTGGCGTCAATGACCTGCTGAACGGTCTGGCGGAATATGGCCCAAAGCCGCGGGCACAACCGGCGGACAAGCGGATCATCGAAGCGACGGAACCGGGCTTGACCGCGCTCGTGTTCAAGATTCAGGCGAACATGGACCCGAACCATCGGGACCGCATCGCCTTCGCTCGTGTATGTTCCGGGCGCCTCGTGCGGGGCATGCGCCTGAAGCAGGTTCGCACCGGTAAATCCATTCCGCTGCATGCGCCGCAATTTTTCTTCGCGCGTGAGCGCGAGATCGCCGATGAAGCCTTCGCCGGCGACGTCGTCGGCATCCCCAACCACGGGACCTTGCGGATCGGCGATACCCTCACCGAGGGCGAGGACGTTCAATTTACTGGAGTGCCGTATTTCGCTCCCGAAATCCTCCGCCGGGTGCGGCTGGACGACGCGATGAAGGCAAAAAAACTGCGTCAGGCGCTGGTGGAACTGGCGGAGGAAGGTGTGGTGCAGTTGTTCCGGCCGCAAGACGGATCGGCCCCGCTGGTCGGCGTCGTCGGAACGTTGCAACTCGATGTGCTGCAGGCCCGTTTGGGCGCCGAGTATGGCGTTGCAATCGGATTTGAAACCTCTGCGTTTTCTCTCGCTCGGTGGGTGTCCTCTCCAGATAAAGCTGCCTTGGTCAAGTTCGTCGCGGACAATCGCAATGCCATGGCCGACGATGTCGATGGCGACCCGGTTTTTCTCTCCACCTCAGCATTCATGATGCGTCGAGCAGAAGAGCTTGCGCCAGCCCTGACGTTCCGAGACATCAAGGATATCCGCGCGGACAAGTTGGCAGCCTAAACGGTCCGGGATTGTCATGACGCGCCTCCTGCGAGCCATGACAACGCCAGAATAGCCTATATTCGTCCCATCACCAGCAGAATTACGACGATCAGCACGACGAGACCAAGACCACCGCTCGGATAGTAACCCCAGCCAGGTACCTATACGGCCACGTCGGCAACACACCCAGCAGTAAGACGATTAAAACGACGAGCAGAATGGTGGACATATATCAGGGTCCCCCTATTTCTCGAGCCTTTCCCGAGCGGCGTCTTTTATGCCTCCAACCGCGTTTTGGACCTTGCCGGCTGCCTTTTCGGCCGCACCCTCGGCTTCGGTTTTCGTATCGCCGGTGACTTTGCCGACGGCTTCTTTTACGGCGCCCTTTACCTGATGCGCCGCACCCTCAACACGATCCTTGTCCATAGCGGTAGCCTCCCTTGTGGATTGAGCTGAACTCTCGGTCAGTAGTTGGTGTTCTTGTCGGCGGAATGCTCAATGCTCTTGCCGGCGGCGCTTAAGTCTTCACCGGCACCGCGGGCAGTGTAGCAGGCGCTTAATACGGGAGTGGCGGCAACCAATAGTGCCAGCGCCAGCCATAGTCTTGCGTTCGTACGCACACTTATTCCCTTCGATTAGATATCTTACACAGGATCACGTTGCGTCTACGACAACGCGTTGCAAGTATGCGGAGATCGCATCATGGCCTGTTGATTTCACGAGACCTTGAGATCGCGTAATTTCGGCCACGGTCCATGCTCTTGGCATTTGCGCCTGAATGCGGTTGACTCGGGTTGAGCTGAGGGGAGCGCAGGAAATGGCGGGGCTTTATTATGAACAGTTTTCCGTCGACCAGGAATTCGAACATCCTTGGACACGAACCGTTAGCGAGATGGACAACACCCTGTTCAGCGCACTGACCATGAATGTCCAACCACTTCACATCGATGCGCATTTCTCCGCAGGAACGGAGTTTGGCCAGCGCATCGTGAATTCGATGTTCACCGCCGGCCTAATGGTCGGGATGACGGTCAACGACACGACGATAGGCACAACGATCGGGAATTTGGGCTTTACCGAGATGAAATTTCCCAAGCCGGTGTTCCATGGCGACACGCTCCACGCTCGGACCAAGGTTTTGGCGATGCGGGAGAGCAAATCGCGCCCCAACGTCGAAATCGTGGAGTTCGAGCACACCTGCTGAAATCAGCGCAACGAAATGGTGGCAATCTGCAAGCGTCAGGCAATGATGCGCAAGTTGCCAAAACCGCATGAGTGAACCGCCCGCGGACAAGCCCCCGAAACCCCCGGCAAAGGCCGGGCGCACAGCGCGAGAGGCCGCGGCCTTGCGAGCGAATCTGCTCAAACGAAAGGATCAGGCGCGGCGACGCGAGGAGGCAAAGGACAAACCGCGCACGCCGTCTCCCTGACATCACGTTCCACAGAAGGTCTGCAACACTCTTTCTTCGTCCCGCGGTGGCCTCGCGTAATGCTCCAGTCCAGGCTGATCTTCGAAAGGTCGGGACAGGACCGCGAGCAAATCCTCGAACGGCTGAAAATCCGAGCGTTCAACTGCAGCGGCTAACGCCGCCTCGACCAAATGGTTTCGCGGAATAAACGCCGGGTTTACCGCGCGCATAACGCCCGCAGGCTGCTTCTCCGCTGCCAGCCGAACCAGCCACCGCTCGGCCCATGCGTCATACGCGCTGACGTCCTTGAACAGCGGGCGCACTGCCGTGTCGCCCGCTGATCCCTCGGCTGCGTCGCACAAACGCCGAAAGGTCAGGGTGAAATCTGCACTATCCGTTGCCATCAACTTCAGCAGCGATTGCGTCAGATCGTCGTCCCCTTCCCGCTCAGTTTGCAGCCCGATCTTTCGCCGCAATCCAGCAGAATAGGCCGCCTGAAAGAGGGGACCGAAGGCTGCGAGCGCATCGGTGGCCACCGTCTCATCGCCCTCAAGTAACGGTAGCAGGCATTCAGCCAACCGGGTCAGATTCCACAGCGCGATGCGTGGTTGATTGGCATACGCGTAGCGCCCCTGGTGGTCGATCGAGCTGAACACCGCGCCGGGATCGTAAGCATCCATGAACGCGCATGGACCATAGTCGATGGTTTCACCAGCGATCGAGCAGTTGTCGGTATTCATCACCCCATGGATGAATCCGATCAACAACCACTTCGCCACCAGATCGGCGTGCCGCGCGATCACCCCGTCCAGGAATGCGCGATAGGGGTTCAGCGTCCCCGCGGCCTCCGGGTAGTGGCGCGCGATCGCATGATCAGCCAACAGCCGGACGCCCTCCTCGTCCCCCCGGGCGGCAAAATACTGGAATGTCCCGACCCGGATATGGCTCGCGGCGACGCGGGTCAGCACGGCGCCGGGCAGTCTCGTCTCACGCCACACCAACTCCCCCGTGGTTACGGCGGCGAGTGTCCGCGTCGTCGGCACACCCAGGGCCGCCATCGCCTCGCTGATCAGATATTCGCGCAGCACCGGCCCCAGCGCGGCCCGGCCGTCGCCACTTCGGGAAAACGGTGTCTGGCCCGAGCCTTTCAACTGGATGTCACGGCGATTTCCGTCCCGCCCGACGACCTCCCCTAGCAGATTGGCGCGTCCGTCACCGAGTTGCGGCACAAAATGGCCGAACTGGTGGCCTGCATAGGCCAGCGCCATCGGCTCAGCGCCCGGCGCCACGAGGTTGCCAGCCAACACGGCGACACCCTCCGGACCGCCAAGCTCATCGGGATCAATTCCCAGGGATTCGGCCAGCTCCGCGTTCAGCCGAACCAGCTTCGGCGCGGCAACCGGCGTCGGGTCAAGTCTCACATGGAACCGGTTGGGCAACCGGGCGTAGCTGTTGTCAAACAAGATATGCATAGTGGGACCCTACTTGAGTACGACGGCCCTGAGCAAAACGTCTCAGGCGTACCATCCGGGCGATCTCGGCGTGAATCGAACGATCAAACAAATCGCGGTATTTCTCTGGTCCGGATCACCCCGTATATGGAGCAGATGATCCCTTTATCCATCCTCGACCTCTCCCCAGTGCCCGAAGGCAGCGACACTGGTCAGGCTCTCCGCAACTCTATTGACCTCGCCCGTCACACCGAGGCGTTGGGTTATCGCCGTTATTGGATGGCCGAGCACCACAACATGCCTGGGATCGCCAGCGCCGCCACTGCGGTAGCCTTGGCGCATGTCGCGGTTGCGACCAGCACGATCCGTATCGGAGCGGGCGGCATCATGCTGCCGAACCACGCGCCGCTGCTGATTGCCGAGCAGTTCGGCACCCTCGCGGCACTTCACCCCGGGCGGGTCGATCTCGGCCTCGGGCGGGCGCCTGGATCCGATCAGATTGCGGCCCGAGCGATGCGGCGCAATCTGGCGGCGGATGTCGATCAATTCCCCCAAGATGTCGTGGAGCTCATGAGCTACTTCCTGCCCACAGAACCCGGCCAGGTGCTGCAGGCGGTTCCCGGAGCGGGGGAAGACGTCGAGGTCTGGATCCTGGGTTCCAGCACTTTCGGTGCTCAATTGGCAGCCCATCTGGGTCTGCCTTACGCCTTCGCCTCGCATTTCGCGCCCGGCCAGATGTCCGATGCGGTCGCAATCTACCAGGAGCGCTTCCGCGCCTCCGATCGTCTGCGCAACCCTCACGTCATGCTCGGTGTCAATGTTTTCGCTGCGGACACCGATGAGGAGGCACGCCGGTTGTTCTCCTCGTTGCAGCAGGCATTCGTGAACCTGCGGCGCGGACGGCCGGGAAAATTGCCGCCGCCAGTGGATAATTTCGAATCCGGCCTGGATCGTTACGGGCGAGCGATACTGGCCGACGCGCTGTCGTGCTCGTTGATCGGCAGCCCACAGACTATACGAGACAGCCTCAAGGCATTCGTCGCAGCTACCGGTGCGGACGAATTGATGGTGGCCGCACAGATCCACGATCACGCCGCTCGCAAGCGATCGTTCGAGATTCTTGCACATGAAGTCGTGAAGCTCGACTAATCCGGCGTCGGAACCTCCGCCGCGGGTCCCCGTTGATGCCAACGCACCAACTGGAGAACTCGATGGCGTCCGTAACTATCCACGAAACAAGCGTGTCGCCGGATCGGCGTAGTCTGCTGAAATGGACCGGCGCCCTAGCCGGCGCGACCGGTATCGGCATGGCAACCGGACACGCCCAAACTCCAGGCCAAACCGAAGCCCCGTCTGTTCCGCAGGAAATCGGTGCGCTGCGCAAAGGCATGTTCAGCTATATGCTTGCCAGCGAGCAATTTCCGACGCCGGAACTCCTGCGCCTTGGAGCTCATGCGTCGCGCGCAGGGTTCCATGTCCTGTCCACCAGCGACCACCTGCAACCCTGGCAGGCCAACGAGGGGCACGTCGGCCAAGCCTGGGTTACTATGGGCGCGCTGGGGGCGCAGACGCGCAGTTGGATGGGAACAACGGTCACCTGCCCGACCATGCGCTATAACCCGGCGGTCGTCGCCGAGGCGTTCGCGACAATGAGCCACCTGTATCCGGGCCGCGTTTTCCTCGGAGTAGGTTCCGGTGAAGCCCTGAATGAACAGATCGCCACCGGTGAATGGCCCAAGTGGCAGGAACGCTGGGACCGGCTGATCGAGGCGATCACTGTAATCCGGCAGCTCTGGACCGGGCAGGATGTGTCCTTCAAAGGCAAATACTACACTATCACTGCCAAGCTTTATGATCCTCCCAGCCAGCCGATCCCACTGCTGACAGCCGCGAACGGCAAGAAATCCATGCGACTCGCCGGACAGCATGGCGATGGACTGGTCACTGACCCGCTAACCTGGATGCAGCACAAGTCGGAATGGGAAGCGGGCGCGCGCGCCGTCGGAAAGAACCCCGCCGACATGCCCGTCCTGGTTGAGCAGTATGTCGTGGTGGGTGATCAGCAGGCCGCTATGCAAGCCGGCGAGCTTTGGCGCTTCGGGCCAAAAGCGTTCAAGGGGCTGTACAACGTTCCGAGCGCGGTTGAAATCCAGCAGAAAGCGGATGCCGAGACCCAGATGGACGAGGTCTTGAAGTCCTGGGCTATCGGCAACGATCCCACGGTCCACATCAAGAAGATGCACGAGCTGTTCGACAGCGGCGTGAGTATCGTAAACGTCCACTCCGGCCAGCCGGATCAAGCGCGAGTGATTGATTTCTACGGTGAACACGTGCTGCCCACTTTCCGGCACCCCGCGTAAGCCGTGTGGGACAGCCCTGGTGGATCAAAACACTTCGGCAAGGTTGTTTCATTACGAGTTATAGTACTATCTGTAACTAAATAGGATTTAACCGTACGCGTCTCGCTGTGATGCTTTCGCCGCGGCGTGACGATTTACCGCGACTTCGACACCACGGCCGAATTGCGCGACGGGTTGGCCGGCGGAGAAAGCCTGGTCCTGAGCCCGCCGACGGAACTCGACGACGGCAGCAAGGTGCAGGTGGCCAATCCGCCGCAGCAGCAAGATAGCGTGAAGCGAACTGCCAGCCGCTGACAACAGCCAACGGCCGGCCGCTCCTATATGCTGCGGCCCGACAGAACCAATCGAATTCCTATGCCGACGTGACCAATCTTCTCGGCGCCAGATCGCGATGTTCGCCCCAAGAGGCGCCGTCCGGTCCGGCCCAACCACAAGGCGCTTCGCGCCGAGAGGATTTGTCAATGCTTCGAACTTCCGAGCGTGCCCCGGTCCAAGCGCGGCCTACCAATGACAGTCAGGAACCCGCCCTGCTGGACCCACTCGTGCGACTGGCGGGAAACATCCAGAACACCCATGCTCTAATCGTGGCGGAGCATGGACTCGATTTGATGTGCGGCTTGATCCGGCGCGGTTGCCTCGCGGCTACGATCCTGCGGATCGGCGACAAGCCAGACACCGGCGATTACGATCTTGTCCTGGTACCGCGAGCAGCGGCATTGCCCTCGGCCGACGAGGTGATCAGGGTCGCCCGCCGATCGCTTACCCCCCGAGGGCGTCTGATCGTGGGCGTCAGTGGCGGAAAGGCCGCGGCGGCGCTGGCCCGCCGGCTCCGGCTGAACGGTTTTACCGGTCTGCGTTCGGTGCAATGGTTCGGCCTGACGCTGCTGCGCGCCGACCTGCGGAGCGTGTCATGACCCGCCCCGCCTTCCCGCTCGGCGGTTCGATGACCGCGTTGGCGACCCCGTTCAAAGACGGCCTGATCGACCAATCCGCCTTCATTCGCCTGTGCCAGCGGCAGATTGCCCGCGGCACCACGGCGCTTATCGTATGCGGCAGTACCGGTGAGGCGGCTTCTCTCCAGGCCGCGGAATACGCCAGCCTGATCCGCCTCGCGGTCGAGACTGCCAAAGGTCGCGTGCCGGTGATCGCGGGTTGCGGAGGATCGTCGACCGACGCCGCGGCAGCCGCCGCCGCCCTGGCGGCGAATTGCGGCGCAACGGCCTTGCTCTGCGCGCCGACACCTTACGTAAAACCTTCGCAGGAGGGGATTATCGCGCATATGCGCATGCTGGAGCATGTCTCAGACCTCCCCATGATTGTATACGACGTTCCCGGTCGGGTCGGCGTAGCGATCAAGGATGAAACCGTAGCGGCTCTGGCGCAGCGCGGGCTGGCGATCGGCGTCAAGGACGCCACCGCCGATCTGGGCCGGCCGGCGCGCATTCGGGCCCTGTGCGGCGCCGATTTCGTTCAACTCAGCGGTGACGATGCCACCGCCGCTGCCTATCGCGCCGCCGGCGGCGACGGCTGCATCTCGGTGACCGCCAATTTGACGCCGTCGCTGTGCGCTCTGCTGCATCGTGCCTGGGAGGATGGCGACCTGGCGTCCTTCGCCAGCATCCGCGATCTGCTGGCACCCCTCCACGACGCGCTGTTCCTGGAGAGCAATCCGGTACCGCTCAAGGCGGCGCTGGCGATCATGGAACTCGCGGAGGCGGAGGTGCGGTTGCCGCTGTTACGCGCGATGGAGGCGACGAAAAGTCGGCTTGCAGAAATTCTGAGCCGAATCATCAGCCGCGAGGAGTGGATGGCCTCGCACCCGCGCTATGCCCTGGCAAGTTAAGGTCAAGCAGGCGGTGCCGGGCATCGCGTGGATCTGCCTGGTCCTTGCGGTGGCCGCGTACGGTGCGGCCATCGTGCGCAATGTGACCGACGTGCTGGCGGCGATCGCCGGCCATCCACGCTCTGTGGTCTTCATGGAAACGCCGAACCGTTAGAAGGGACGGAGGACGGTTCAGTTCGCCGGAGCCAGCGCCCCGGTGCAGCGGGGAGAGCGGGTCTTCATTGCCAATTTGAAACTACAATGCCTGGGCACCCCGCCCTACCCGATCCGACCCCACCATCATCTGCTGCGGAGAGCTCTTTTTATCGAGATCAAATCGCGCCATACGGAGTTTATGCTGCCCGAAACCTTCCGCACGGCGCGGCTTTTCCTCCGGCCAATCGCTATGGCGGACGCCGGCTCAATCTTCGCCGCTTATGCTCGGAACCCAGAAGTCACGCGCTTCCTGATTTGGCGGCCAAATCGAACACGCCGTGACTTCGAAGCCTACATCCGCGCTTGCCTTGACACGCCGCCTCACCGCGCCAGGACCTACGTGATGCAAGGACGCAAGGACAGCGTGATCCGAGGCGGCCTCGACCTGCGCCAACCCGAGCGGCATCGGTTGGAATTCGGCTACGTGCTCGCGCCGGCTTGGTGGGGCCAGGGCCTGATGGCGGAAGCACTGACAGAAATCGTGCGGTGGGCGCTGGCCCAGCCTGCGATTTTCCGCATAAGCGCCGTTTGCGATGTGGAGAACGTCCAATCGGCACGGGTGATGGAGAAGGCTGGGCTGAGCCGCGAAGGTGTGCTGCGGCGATATTTGATCCACCCAGGCATCGACAGAGAGCCCAGGGACTGCTTCAGCTATGCTCGCGTCCGTTAGCGAGCCAATTCCTCGACTGAACAGTACGCCAGCCTGATCAAGCGGAAGCAGGGATCGGCTGATCAATCAAAGGCGCCAGCGCGGAGAAAGCCCGACCAAATCACATGCGAGCCAACGCGCTTTGTCGTTTGATACGACATCCCGAAAACAAAGCGCCCCCGGTTATTCACCGGGGGCAAGTATACAGGGAGGCTTCACGTCTGGGAGACGCGGGGACCAGAGGCCCCCTTCCAGCGACTGGCGCTGGAACTCTGGCGGAGGAACCGCCGTAACTGATGTCCGACAAGCTATCTCGCACTTGCGAAAGCAACCACTGTCGAGAACCGGCAGCGGACATGCGGATTTATCATAGCTACCGATCGGTATCAGCAAAACCGGAATAGCTACGCCATTTTCCGGAGGTAAAGGCGGAATGTAAGGCTCTTCCAGAGATGCGCCCTCAGTGCATTTCTGCCAGCCGGGCCAGCAAGAAATCGCGGAACACAGCGACGCGCTTGGAATTCCGTAGTTCCTCCGGATAGACGAAGAACACATCCACCTTCGGCCCTTTCAGGTCGGCGAGCGCGTGCACGAGATCCGGATTCTCGTTCACCATGTAATCTGGCAGCGCACCGATCCCCATGCCGGACCGGATCGCCAGCAACATCGCGTGGAAGGAGTTCACCTCCAGCAGTGCGCGCCGAGGGTTGCCTGGCCGCCGTCCCGCCTCAGCCAGCCAATTGACATCCTGCACCGGGGGATGATGCGGGCCGAACAGGATCAAGCGATGCGCATCGAGGTCTTCAGGTCGCTGCGGCACGCCATGCTTCTTCAGGTATTCCGGCGCGGCGACAACCAGCCATTGCATCGCCATCAGATGCCGCTGCACCAGATCGGGCTGCTTCGGCGGATGCATGCGGATTGCCACGTCCGCCTCCCGCATCGCCAGGTCGAGCTCGGTATCATCCAGCAGCAATGAGACCGACACATCCGGATAGGCTTCCAGGAAGCCGTGCAGCCGAGGCGCCAGCCAGATCGCGCCGAAACCGACCGTCGTCGTCACTTTCAAGCGGCCCGCCGGCTTTTCTTTGCTTTCGGTCAGCAGCGCCTCGGTGATCGCCAGTTTGGCGAAGACCTCCCGCACGGTCCGGTTCAGCAACTCGCCCTGTTCCGTCAGGATCAGCCCGCGCGCGTGGCGATGAAACAGCGGAACCTGGAGCGCCTCCTCCAACGCCGAAATCTGCCGCGAGACAGCGGACTGGCTGAGGCTTAGGGTATCTCCGGCATGCGTGAAGCTACCTGCCTCCGCCACGGCGTGAAAGACACGCAGCTTGTCCCAGTCCATCACAAAGCCTCTCCCGGCGGCTGTTGAGTTGCAGCCGCACCGACTTAGCCGCCCACCATGCGCGTTTGCGGCGCGTCAAGCCTAAACCCACTTTTGCGATTCATGTGACTGAATCTGCTGGCTTTAGGCAAATTTCAGTTACCCCGAGGCTACGCCACGCGGATTTCGTCCTCGGCGAGGTACTTCTCCGCCTCGAGTGCCGCCATGCAGCCGGTCCCTGCCGCGGTTACGGCCTGACGGAAGATTTTGTCCTGCACATCCCCAGCCGCGAATACCCCAGCGACCGAGGTCCGGGTGCTGTCAGGCGCCGTGCGAATGTAGCCCTCCGAGTCCATGTCGATATGCCCGGCGAACACCGCGGTTGTCGGACTATGGCCAATGGCGATGAAGACACCGTCCACCGGCAGGATGGTTTCAGCCCCGGTGTTTTCGTTGTGCAGCCGAGCGCCGGTGACGACCTCAGGCATGCCGCCGCCAACGATCTCTCTCACCGTGCTGTTCCAGACGACGTCGATCTTGGGGTGCATGAAAAGCCGCTTTTGCAGGATTTTTTCCGCCCGCAGGCTGTCGCGCCGATGGATCAAGGTGACCCTCTCGGCGTGGTGCGTCAGATACAGCGCTTCCTCCACCGCCGTGTTGCCGCCGCCGACCACCGCGACTGTCTTACCGCGATAGAAAAACCCGTCGCAGGTCGCGCAGGCGGACACGCCACGGCCTTGCAGCGTCTGCTCCGACTCCAGCCCCAGCCAGCGAGCCTGCGCCCCGGTGGCGATGATCACCGCATCCGCAGTGTAAACGTCACCCGAGTCACCGTGACAGACGAACGGCCTGCGGGAAAAATCCACGCCGGTGATCAGGTCGTGCATGACACGCGTGCCGACATGCGTGGCCTGGGCCTCCATCTGCTCCATCAGCCACGGACCTTGAATGACGTCGGCAAATCCGGGGTAGTTCTCGACGTCGGTGGTGATCATGAGCTGGCCGCCAGGTTGCATTCCGGCCACCAGGATCGGCGAGAGGCTGGCCCGCGCCGCATAGATCGCAGCGCTGTAGCCGGCCGGGCCAGCGCCGATAATCAGAACTTTGGAGTGGTGCGTTTCGCTCATGCCCGAACATATCGGTGCGCATGCGTTTGGGACAAGCACGCTCCGATCGGTCACGGTTCGCCGCGCAGCCTCACTCCCGGTCGGTTCATCAGTGGCGCGCTGGCAGCATGACGCTGTCGCCGAGGGGCAATAGGTCTGCCGCGTCGGAAAAGTTAATTCACACCTTCCGTACTGTAGCTTGCATCATGCAATCTAATGCACTAGTGGCTTGCATATGGAAAGTTACTACCCCATGCCACAACCGGGGCTCAGCGCCAAATCCTGCCCCATTGCTCTCAGCCTCGACCGCGTCGGTGAGGGAGGGACGATCCTGATCCTGCGCGACGCTGCCCGCGGCCTGACGCGGTTCGACCAGTTTCAGAAAAGCCTCGGAATCGCGCCGAACATATTGTCCCGCCGCCTGCGCGGCCTCGTCGAAGCCGGTCTGCTAAAGAAATCCCGCTACAGCGAACACCCGCCGCGCGACGCCTACCTGTTGACGGAGCGAGGCCGGGACTTCCGTCCGGGTACCTGTGGGCGCTGCTCGCCTGGGGCAATAAGCATTTCATGCCGAAAGGCCACGCGGTCGTGCTGGTCGACCACACCAGCGGCCAGCCCGTAGACGCAACAGCGACCGATCGGAACGCCTCGCCCGTCAAGGCTGTGTTCCGATCTGTCCCGCACAACACCCAAGCCAGGGGCGTGTCATGAGCAGCACCGTGTTGGACCGCGCGCCGGATGTCCGTGTGCGCCCGAGTCGTCTCAGCGTAAAGAAGGTCGCGATGGCCGGCGCAGCCTTGTTGATCGGCGCCGGCGCAGGCTGGTACGGCTATAACTACTGGACGGTCGGCCGCTTCATCGAAAGCACCGACGATGCCTATGTCGGCGCGGACGTCACCGCGATGGCGCCGAAGGTCGCCGGGTTCATCGCCGAGGTGGCGGTCATCGACAACCAACCAGTACGCCAGGGCGACCTCCTCATCAAACTCGACGATCGCGACTACCGCGCCGCCTTAGCGAGAGCCGAGGCGATGGTCGCGGGTCAACAAGCGACCCTGGCAAATCTGGACGCGACGAGACGGCTGCAAGAGGCGGTGATCCATCAGGCCCAGGCCGGAATCGCCGCCGCGGATGCCGAGACCGTGCGAGCCCGGGATGACCAGTCGCGCTTCCAGACGCTGGCCCGCACCGCGGCGGCATCCATACAATCGTTCCAAAAGGCTGACGCCGACTACAAAGAAGCCCTCGCTGGCGCCGACAAGGCTCGGGCCACACTCGACGCCGCTCAACAGCAGCTGGCAGTGATCGAGACCCAGAAGCAACAGACCAGGGCAGCATTGGACGCTGCGATAGCAGATCGGGACACTGCGAGGCTGAACCTCGGCTACACGGAACTTAGGGCGCCATTCGATGGCGTCGTCGGCAATCGCAGTGCCAGAACCGGCGCGTTCGCCGGGGTCGGTTCGCAGTTGATCGCCATCGTCCCGGCAAACGGCCTTTGGGTCGATGCGAACTTCAAGGAAAACCAGCTTGCCAAGATGCACGCCGGTGAACCCGCGGCAATCTACGCGGACGTGCTGCCGGGCGTGACTTTCCAGGGCCACGTCGCCAGCCTGTCGCCGGCCACCGGCGCGCAGTTCAGTGTGCTGCCGCCGGAGAACGCCACCGGTAACTTCACCAAGATCGTGCAGCGCGTCCCGGTGCGGATTCTGTTGGATGGCGATGTGTCCGCGCTGGGCCGGCTGCGTCCGGGCCTGTCGGTAACTGCTGACGTTGACCTGCACCGCGGGGCAAAAGAATGAGCGCTACGACCGCCGAACGCATTGCGGTTCAGCTCGATCCGACTGGTCTGACGATGCGGCAAAAGGTTTTCGCCTTTGCCACCATGACGGTGGGCTTCTTCATCGCCCTGCTCGACATCCAGATCGTCTCCGCCTCGTTGCGCGATATCGGCGGCGGCCTGTCCGCCGGCTCGGACGAGGTCGCCTGGGTGCAGACCAGTTACCTGATCGCCGAGATCATCGTGATCCCGCTGTCCGGCTGGCTGTCCCGCGTGATGTCCACGCGCTGGCTGTTCAGCATCTCAGCCGCCGGCTTCACGATCACCAGCCTGATGTGCGGCTGGGCCTGGGACATCCAGAGCATGATCATTTTTCGCGCGCTGCAAGGTTTCCTCGGCGGATCGATGATCCCAACGGTGTTCACCACCGCGTTCATCTATTTCCAGGGCCACCAACGCGTGATCGCCGCTGCGACGATCGGCGCTCTGTCCTCGCTCGCGCCAACATTGGGACCGACCTTCGGCGGCTGGATCACCGACAATTACTCCTGGCATTGGCTGTTCTTCATCAACCTCGTGCCGGGGATTTTCGTCACGATCGTCGTGCCGCTCATGGTGAAAATCGACAAACCCGATTGGTCGCTGGTGAAAGGCGCCGACTACCTCGGGATGGCGCTGATGGCGGTGTTCCTTGGCTGTCTGGAATACACGCTGGAGGAAGGGCCAAGGTGGGACTGGTTCGGTGACGATACCATCCGGACGACCGCCTGGATTTCCGCCATAGCCGGCGCTGCATTCATCTATCGCAGCCTCACATTCGCCCGGCCGGTGGTCGACCTGCGCGCACTGAAAAGCCGGAACTTCGCGCTTGGTTGTTTCTTCTCCTTCATGACCGGTGTGGGGATTTTCGCCACGATCTACTTGACTCCCTTGTTCTTGGGCAGAGTGCGAGGATTCAGCGCCCTGCAGATCGGCCTCGCGGTGTTCTCGACGGGCATTTTCCAGATCATGGCGATCCCGTGCTACACTTTCCTCGCGCGCAAGATCGACCTGCGCTGGCTAATGCTCTTCGGCTTGGCCTGTTTTACCTTCAGCATGTGGAACTTCACCCCGATCACCCATGACTGGGGCTGGCGAGAGCTGTTGATACCGCAAGCATTCCGAGGCTTCTCCCAGCAATTTGCGGTCGCACCGACGGTCACGCTGACCCTGGGCGCGATCCCGCCGGAGCGGCTGAAGTTGGCCTCAGGTCTGTTCAACCTGATGCGGAACCTCGGCGGCGCGATCGGCATCGCCGGCTGCGGCACGATCCTGAACGATCGCACCAACCTGCACTTCCTACGCATGGCAGAGCACCTCAACAACACCAACTCCGCGATGGTCGAGCTGCTTAGCCGAGCCGGCGCGAAGGCCGCTGCACTCAGCGGAGGCGATGCGGTCATGGGCCATACCATCGCCCTCCGGCAATTATGGACCCTGACAATGCGCGAGGCGCAGACTGAGACTTATTCGGATGCATTCCTGGCGCTGATGCTGTGCCTCGGACTTGCAACGCTGATGGTCCCGTTGATGCGGAAAGTTGCGCCTCCCAAAGCGCCGGTAGCCGACGCGCATTAACGCCCGTCGCAGCGAAGTAGCCGTTCGGTCGCTGTCACGCATTTCCGGTCTCTGCTAACTTAGTGTTGAGGCAGCGAACGAGGGTGGGATGGCGACGGCGCGACTTTGGACGGACGACGAGGTGGATCAGGACCTGGCTGTAAAAGCCGTGTTCGACGAAATCCGTCGCGTTCGTGGATCGGATTTTATCAACAACTTCTGGCGCGCTCTGGCCAATGACGCAGCGACCCTGAAACGCACCTGGGAGAGCCTGAAGGCGATCATGGGCGGGGAGGGTGCGCTCGATCCACTGACCCGAGAGCTTATCTATATCGCCGTTTCGACCGCGAATGGTTGTTCCTACTGCATTCACTCGCACACCGCGGCCGCAAAACAGAAAGGCATGACGGAGGCGCAGCACGTGCATCTGCTCGCCATCATTGGCATGGCCTCAGAAACCAACAATCTGGCGACAGGCATGCAAATCCCCGTCGATCGCGAATTCCTAATTGGTGAATGAGAGATTCTCGGGCCTTGTTTCGACAAGCCTCATAGGCGGTGCGATCGCCGCGATGGCTTCCTCGGAAACCACAAACATGGCTGGGAGCGTGCGGCGGCAGGCGAGTCGGTCCTCGTCTTTTGACGGGTAAAAACCCTGGCCAGAAATTGCACAGGCGCGGAATTAGCCACTTATCACGGTTTGCGAGGCTGATTGCTATCGCATGACCAGGCTGTCACCGCTTGGCCGAGATGACCGGCGTGACGATGGCGTCGCGGTCACACCCGCCTGCGGCCACATTCTGCCCAACGCACCGTCGAATTCGTCGACGCCAAGTTCACGGTGCCTTGACAGCATGGGGCGCGACAGGCGACCAGCAACACGCCCAAACAAGCGTGCATAACCAGGGGAGGACTGAGTATATGACGTTCCTGAAAACCACCTTTGCGGCAGCCCTGCTAGGCTGCCTGACTCTGACCGCGCCCACCGCATTCGCCCAGAACAAGGGCACCATCGGTATTGCCATGCCGACCAAATCCTCGGCGCGCTGGATCGCCGACGGCGACAACATGGTGAAAGCCCTGCAAGCCAAAGGTTACAAGACCGACCTGCAATACGCCGACAACGACATCCCAAATCAGCTCGCGCAGATCGAAAACATGATCACCAAGCATGAAAAAGTGCTTGTCATTGCCGCGATCGACGGCACAACGCTATCAAACGCCCTGCAAGAGGCCGCTGACGCCGGCATCAAGGTAATCTCCTACGACCGCCTGATCGTTGGCTCGCCCAACGTTGATTACTACGCGACCTTCGATAATTTCCAGGTCGGCGTTCAGCAGGCGACGTCGATCGTGCACGGCCTGGGATTGGACGCCGGCAAGTCAGGACCATTCAACATTGAACTATTCGGCGGTTCCGCCGACGACAACAACGCCTTCTTCTTTTACGACGGAGCCATGTCGGTGCTACAGCCGCTGATCGACTCCGGCAAACTCGTCGTCCAGTCCAAGCAAATGGGCATGGACAAGGTCTCCACCCTGCGGTGGGAGGCGTCAGTCGCCCAATCGCGCATGGATAACCTTCTCAGCGCCTTCTACACCAAAAAACATGTCGACGCCGTGTTGTCGCCCTACGACGGCCTGTCGATCGGCATCATTTCCGCGCTGAAAGGCGTCGGATACGGCAGCAAGGACGTGCCCATGGCGATCATCTCCGGCCAGGATTGCGAAATCCCGTCAGTTAAGGCGATCATCGCGCACGAACAATACTCTTCGATCTTCAAGGATACCCGTGAACTTGCCAAGGTCGCGGCCAACATGGTCGATGCCGTGGTCACCGGCGGCAAGCCCGAGATCAACGACACCAAGACCTACAACAACAAAGTTAAGATCGTCCCATCCTACCTGCTGAAGCCAGTGCCAGTTGACGCCAGCAACTGGAAGCCGGTTCTGGTCGACAGCGGTTATTACACCGCCAGCCAGCTCCAGTAACCGTCCCAGGGTGGCCCAGGAGGGGAGGCGATGACCACCATTCTCGAAATGCAGAACATTTCGAAGACCTATCCCGGCGTGAGAGCGCTCGACAACGTGAATCTCCGCGTAAAGTCAGGGGAGATTCACGCCATTTGCGGCGAAAACGGGGCTGGCAAGTCTACGTTGATGAAGGTTCTCAGCGGTGTCATCCCGCACGGCTCATACGAGGGCAATATCATCTACGATGGTGAACCAAGAAGCTTCGCCCGCATCGCGGACAGCGAGCACCTCGGCATCATCATCATCCACCAGGAACTGGCGCTCGTTCCATTGCTGTCGATTGCCGAGAATATCTTTCTCGGCAACGAAACCGCCAACAAAATCGGCATCATCGACTGGGGTCAGGCCTACGCCCGGACCCGGGGCCTGCTCGCGAAGGTCGGCCTCAGGGAACCGCCAACCACCCTCATCACCGACCTCGGCATCGGCAAACAGCAGTTGGTGGAAATCGCCAAGGCTTTGTCCAAGAAAGTGAAACTGCTGATCCTGGACGAGCCGACCGCAAGCCTGAACGAAACCGACAGCGCCGCGCTGCTGAAACTGCTCCTTGACTTCAAGACGCAGGGCATGACCTGCATCCTCATCTCGCACAAGCTGAATGAAATCGCCCAGATCGCCGATACCATCACGGTCCTGCGCGATGGCGCCACAGTTGAGACAATCGACTGCCGCTCGGAATTAATCAGCGAAAATCGAATTGTGAAATCAATGGTCGGCCGCGAGATGTCGGATCGCTATCCGCCCCGCACCGCCAATATCGGCGACCTGCTGCTCGAGCTGCGCGACTGGCGCGTCGGCCATCCCATGCATCCCGGCCAGGACATCATCAAAGGCGTCAACCTGCGCGTCCACCGCGGCGAGGTGGTGGGCATCGCCGGCCTAATGGGCGCAGGACGCACCGAACTCGCCATGAGCGTGTTCGGCGGGGCCTACGGCCGGAACATCCGCGGCCAGTCGTTCCTCAACGGCAAGCCGGTCAACCTGTCCTCGATCCAATTGGCCATCCGAGCGGGCCTCGCCTACGTCACTGAGGATCGCAAGGCCCTCGGCCTGATACTTACCCAGGACATCAAGAACAACGTCACCCTGGCAAATCTGCCCGGGATCGCCCGGCGCGGGGTGATCGACAACCACCAGGAATTGCGGGTCGCGGGACGCTACCGGGACATGCTGAAAATCCGCTCCTCAGGCATCCTCCAGAAGACCATCGACCTGTCAGGCGGCAACCAGCAGAAGGTCGTGCTGAGCAAATGGCTGTTCACCAGCCCACAAGTATTGATCCTGGACGAGCCAACCCGCGGCATAGATGTCGGCGCCAAATACGAAATATACACCATCATCAACGACCTGGCGGCGCAGGGGAAGGCGATCATCGCAATCTCCTCAGAAATGCCGGAGCTGCTGGGCATCAGCGACCGCATCTACGTGATGAACGAGGGACGCTTCATCGACGAGATGGCAGCGGCGGACGCCACGCAGGAGAAGATCATGGCGTCGATCATGCGGCAATACGGAGTGGCCGCATGAGCCAAACGGTGCGCCCGCCCTATTGGCGCAATCATCTGCGCGACTACGGCATGCTCGGATCGCTGCTGCTGATTATGGCCTTCTTCGAGGTCGCAACCGGGGGCGTATTGCTGGATCCCGTCAACATCACCAACCTGATCCTGCAGAACAGCTACATTGTCGTCATGTCGCTGGGCATGCTGCTGGTGATCGTCGGAGGCCACATCGATTTGTCCGTGGGCGCCATCGTCGGCTTTGTCGGTGCGGTCGCCGCGACGCTTATGGTCTACCAGAAAATCCCCTATCCCCCGGTGATCGTTCTATCCTTGATACTGGGAGGCCTGATCGGCGCCGCGCAAGGCTATTTTGTCGCCTACGCGAAAATGCCCTCCTTCATCGTCACCCTCGCGGGCATGCTGATCTTCCGTGGCCTCACCGGCAATCTGTTACTAGGCCAGTTCGTCGGCCCCTTCGCCAGAGGCTTCCAGTCGATCAGCGCCGGCTTTATTCCCGATTTCAGCAACTTCGGTTTGTTCGTTGCTGCGGAAGGCCAGGACCAGTTCTACTGGCTGACCATGTTGATCGGCATCCTGGGTGCCACGCTCCTGATCCTGCTAGGCGCGCGGCGCCGCGCCCGAGACGCTGCCAGGGATATGGATATCGAACCGATCGGCTTTTTCATCGCCAGAAACGGCACATTCGCCGCCTTGGTGCTGGGCGTCAGTTACCTGCTGGCTCTGCGCAAAGGCCTGCCAAACGTCCTGGTAATCATGAGCGCCCTGGTCCTGCTCTACACCTTTATCACTACCCGCACGACCATTGGCCGCCGGATTTACGCAATAGGCGGCAACCGCCTGGCCGCCGAACTATCAGGCGTCCGCGTCGAGCGCCTCACCTTTCTGACCTTTGTCAACATGGGCGCGCTGGCCGGTCTCGCGGGTCTGATCGTAGCTGCGCGACTGAACTCGGCGACGCCGAGCGCCGGCAATTCATTCGAACTGGACGTGATCGCCGCGTGCTTCATCGGCGGCGTCTCAGCATCCGGCGGCGTCGGCAAAGTCATGGGAGTGGTGATCGGAGCGTTCTTCATGGGCGTCATGAATAACGGCATGTCCATTCTCGGCATCGGCATTTTCTGGCAACAAGTCGTCAAGGGGATTGTGCTGCTCGCTGCCGTCTACGTCGATCTTTCCCAAAACAGCAAGCGCTGACGGATTGCTGGCACCGCCTCGTCACCCAAGTTGCACCGAACCGGTCACCCTAGCTCGCCCCCTCGATCACATCCCCAAATCGCTCCCAGGTCTTGCCGGTCCACCTCTGCAACTGCATGGCCCTGATCGGATGAAAATTCGTCGGGCTGGTGTTCACCTTGATTCCCGGCAGCAGCACCGGATCGTACGCATCATGCAGGTTGGCCGCCTGCTTCATGATATTTCCCCGCGAAAAGTCGCCATCGCACTGCTTCAGCACCTGCCACATCACCATGCTGACGCCGTACGCAAAGCTGTGGCCGGCGTCAGTCATGTCCGCGCCCGGCATGTATTTCGCCATGAACGCCCGCCACTCGTTCATCCCCGGATCGTCCTTGAACGCCGGGTCCGTCGGGTCCTTCATATAGCCTGTCGTAATAATGCCAATCCCATTCTCGGCCCCCGCCGGATTCATCACCGCCCCGACCGAGATCGACACGTTCGTGAGGAAAAATGTCGGGTGCCAGTCCAGATCGTGCACCTTCTTGATCGCCTGAGCCGCGAATTTCGGCGTCGCCCCCACCAGCAGCACATCCACGCCGGCCGCCTGCAACGCCGTGAGCTGGCTGTCCACCGTTGCGTCCGTGGTCTCGTAGCTGACGTCCTTGACGACGACGCTGCTGTATTTATCGCCCAAGACGTCCTTTACCCCGGCCGGGTAATCCTTTCCGAAGTCGTCGTTCTGATACAGGATCCCCATTTTCGCGCCCGGCTTCTGCGCCATCATGTACTTCGTATAGATCTGCGCCTCGGTCCGGTAGCTGGGCTGGTAGCCCATCGTCCACGGGAAATGCTGATAGTCGCCCCACTTATCGGCCCCGGTCGCAATGAACAGATGCGGCACCTTCTTCTGGTTCACATATCTCTGGATCGCCGTATTAGGCGGCGTGCCGAGATTTTGGAACAGGAATGCCACCTGGTCCTCCTCGATCAGCCGGCGGACCTGCTCGACCGTTTTCGGCGGGCTGTAGCCGTCATCGTAGGAAATGAAATTGATCTTGTGACCGGCCACCCCGCCCTGATCATTGACCATCTGGAAGAATGCCGTCTCGGTTTTGGCGATGACGCCATAAGCCGAGGCCGGGCCGCTATAGGCGTCAGTGTTGCCGATCGTGATCTCGGTCGCCGTCACACCGGGCAGGTCCGCGGCCGAAGCGGGCAGCGCGACAATCCCCAGCCGCGCCAGCAACACCGCGCCAATCAGCATCCGCGCCGGGCTCAAGGCAACTTTGCAATATCCGGGTGAAAGCCGAGTCGCCGACGTATTCATTCCTGATCTCCCGATGAGCGTCCTTCATGCCCGAACGTCCAGCGGAGGGAAAGCGGCGGCCCATCGGCGGAGATTCAGTCCATTGTCGGGACGACTGATACAATTTTCCTAATCGCCATGGTCATCGCCCCTTTTTCACCCGTGGTGGCGTGCTACGTCACTCTGATGCACGCACTGCTTCGCCGCGGAGCTCGCGCTTGACGGAAACCGCCGCAACGGTGCCCCAGGAGCTAGCCCCTACAACCGCCCGGCGCCTCTATGAATGCCCCGATTGCGGGCAGATCCAGATCTTGCCGCCGTTGCCCCCCGGCGCCCGCGCCCTCTGCCTGCGCTGTGATGCCGTGCTGCGTCACACCCGGCGGGACCCGCTCTTGCTGCCCCTGGCACTCAATCTCAGCGCATTGATCCTATTCCTTCTGGGAGCCACCCTGACCCTGATGTCAGTCAGCACCGCTGGGCAGGAGCGCATCGCCGAGCTGGCCACCGGCCCAGTGGAAATGGCGGAATACGGGCTGTGGGAAATCTCGCTGGTCGTGCTGGTCACCACCGTGGTCGCCCCGCTCGCCCGAGTGCTTTGCATGCTGTCGGTCCTCCTCGGCTTGCAGTTGAAGCGGCCACCAGCCGAGCTGCGCACTATCTACGCCTGGGTCGAGTATTTGCGTCCCTGGTCGATGGTGGAAATCTACCTGTTGGGCCTGTTCGTCGCCTATGTTCGCCTCAGCGGGATGGCCACCGTCAATCTGGGCCCGGCAATCTTCGCCCTCGGCGGGCTGATGGTGATCATGGTACTGGCCGACTACACGCTCGACGACCAGGCGGTGTGGGAGGCTATGGAACCGCGTAACCGCCGGATGCGTCGAAAGCTCGATCTAAACTTTGCCACATCGGACTGGCCCGGACGAAACCGCGCGCGATGGCGCATCGGCTGTCACGTATGCGGGCTGGTAAGCCGGGCCGCGCCCGGCATACGGTGCTCGAGGTGTGGTTTTCGCCTGCACCACCGCAGGCCCGCCGCGGTTCAGCGGACCTGGGCATTTGCGCTGGCGGCGATGGTGCTTTACATCCCGGCGAATACCTACCCCGTCCTGACGGTTGTCCGACTAGGCGCCGCTCAGCCCAGCACCATCCTAGGCGGCGTGCGAGAGCTGCTGGAGTTCGGGATGTGGCCGCTGGCGGCACTGGTGTTCTTCGCGAGTGTCGCAGTGCCCGTTCTGAAGCTCGTCGGATTGGGCATTCTGTTGATTTCGACGCACATGGGATCAAACCGGGCGCTGCATGATCGCACCATCCTGTATCGGGTGGTCGATGCCATCGGCCGATGGTCGATGATCGATATCTTCATGGAGTTGATCCTGGTCGCACTGGTGCAATTCGGAACACTCGCCAGCGTCTATCCCGGACCTGGCGCCATCGCCTTCGCCGCGGTTGTCATCCTGACGATGCTCGCCGCGCGCAGTTTCGATCCGCGCCTGATGTGGGACAATGCTCGGTTGCGGGCCGAAGCCGTATGAGCGACCAACATCCCACCGCGGTTGTGCGGTCCAGAATTGAACATCGGCGCCGCCTCTCGTTGATTTGGGCAATTCCTGTGGTAACCGTAATCATCGGCGGATGGCTGGCATGGAGAACGCTAGCCGATCGCGGACCATTGATCACCATCACGTTCGAGACCGCCGAGGGCCTGAAGGCAGATCTGTCACACGTCCTCCACAAGGACGTCGAGATGGGCGTTGTAAAGAAGGTTGGCCTTACCCCCGACCTGAAGCGCGTTCAGGTCACGGTGCGGATGAACCGCGAAGCCCAGCCTCTTCTGACCGACAAGGCGCAATTCTGGGTTGTGCGGCCGAGGTTCTTCGCCGGTTCCATCAGCGGCTTGCAGACCCTGTTCTCCGGCTCCTACATCGATCTGCTGCCCTCGGCGGAAGGCGGCGAGCCGCAGAGTGATTTCGCCGGCCTGGAGAATCCGCCCGTGCTGCAATCGGATGTTCCCGGCCGTACCTTCCTGCTGGAGGCGAACCGAATGGGATCGTTGAACCTCGGCTCGCCGATCATGTTTCGCGACCTCGAGGTGGGAGAAATCCTCGGCTGGGACGTCGGCGAGATGGCGAGGAAAATCACCATCCACGCCTTCGTCCGAGAGCCGTTCGACAAGTACGTACACGACAACTCCCGCTTCTGGAACGCATCCGGTGCAAAATTCCAGTTCGGAACCAACGGCTTGGAGGTTCAGGTCGAATTGCTGCGCGCGGTGGTCTTGGGCGGTATCGCCTTCGAAACGCCCGACGATCCACACGTGACAACGGAAAGCGAAGCCGACCATTCGTTCCAGTTATTCGATTCCGAGGATGCGGCCGAGGGCTCAACCTTTAAGCGCAGCGTCCCGTTCGTCGCCAAGTTCACCGGTTCCGTTTCCGGCCTAAAGCGCGGGGCCGCCGTCACCTTGCGCGGATTGAAGATCGGCGAGGTCTCCAGTGTCTCCCTGGTCTTCGACCGCGCGCTGGATAATGTCGTCGTCCCCGTCCATTTTACGCTGGAGCCCGGTCGCATCTCGATGCTGGATCTGCCGACCGGCGGCAACCTGGACGCCAGAATGAGTGACCTGGTAAAGCGCGGCCTGCGGGTCAAGCTTGAGTCCGGCAGCATCCTGACCGGACAGAAACAACTGGCCATGGATATTTATCATGATGCCGGTACCGGAGAACTTCGAAAGGACGGCGATGACTACGTCATTCCGGTCATGGGCGGCGGTTCGGACGACGTCGCCACCGCGGCCACCGATCTGGTCAACCGCCTGAGCGACATCCCGTTCGAATCAATCGGCAAAAGCCTCGACCAAACCTTGGCCGGCGTGAATGCATTGGTGAACGACAAGCAGCTTGGCGAGGCGGTCGCCAGCCTGCGATCGACCCTCGCCAGCACCCAGACCCTGGTAGAAAACCTCAATCACGGCCTCGCCCCGGCGATGCAGCGTCTGCCGGTCATCGCGTCCGGGCTCGAGGACTCCGTCAAGCGAACCGACAAGCTGATCGGCTCCCTGGATAGCGGCTATGGCGGCGACTCCCGGTTCAATCGCGATGTCAGCCAGTTGATGGCACAACTGACCGATGCCGCCCGCTCGATCCGGGTGTTGGCCGACCTGCTGTCGCGCCATCCGGAGGCGTTGATTCGCGGCCGCACTAACCAGGGGGTCCAATGAACGAAGCGGGTGCAACCGAACTGTCCCGGCGGGTTGGTCTTTTAGCGTTTGCGGCAGTGCTGGCGTCTTGTTCATCACCCAATCCAAAATTATACATTTTGGCGATGTTGCCAGGTAAGACGCGCCAGGGCGCGCCGAGCGCCATAGAATTGCGCGCCATCGCTAACGCGCACTATCTGGAACGATCTCAGATCGGTACGGTCGTCGGAGGGTTACCGTCTGGACGTGCTGTCCAACGAATGGTGGGGCGAGCCTCTCGACACCATGATGGGCCGCGTTCTGGTGCAGGAGCTTGATCAGCGGCTACCCGGCAGTACGGTCTATAGCGATAGCGGCGCTATCTCCACCCCGGCGGACACGACGATCGAGATCAATCTGCAACGGTTCGATCTCGATCGCGACGGCGACGTGCTGCTGGCCGCTCAGATCGCGGTCGAGGGCAAGCGTTCGGTGTCACGCGCGGTGGCGGTCAAGCAGCGGCCGGAGGATGCAACCACCCAGGCGCTGGTCGCCGCCATGAGCGTGGCGGTGGCACAACTCGCGGATACGATCGCCGAGATGCTGGCCGGCACTGATGCCGCCGATCAGACGTCCGGTCACATGCATCGGCGGCCCACCGGCTCGCCCCGAAACCGTGCCAGCGGGACCCATGGTCAATAACCGCTCCGCCGGCTGCGGCGAAGCCCTGGGGATCTAGTGGTCCGATCCCGACAGAGGCATCCCGATGCGGTCGGCTGAATTATCGGCCCGCAAAATCAAAGGCCAGTAGCTCAAAACGGCCGGCGCTATCCGGCCGATTTGAACCACGAGCCGCGATCATCCTCATTACCCTCCTGAATGTCGGACCGCCGCCGTCTACCCCACGCCCAGGCCCGCCTGTCGCAATAGATCCTCCAGTTTTGCTTTCAGCCTTCGGTCTTGACCCACCTCTGTCGCAGCGCGTGAGCACGGGCCGCGGGATCGGCAAGCAGCCGAACACTCCAATGCCAAGGCAGATTTAGGCACGCAGAGTTTCGGCATCCGTCGGAGCGGACCCGTCATCGAGGATAATCCTATCTTTCTCGGTTCGCCTGGCGCGCCCCAGGCGAGCCACATCTTTGATGCTGCGGAGCTGTTCGAGTTCAGCAAGCAAACTGTCGTACATTCTGTGAAGTAACGTCTTGTTCTAAGTGTCGCACGCAGAGATCTGGACAAACCATCAGAGAGTGCAACTTCGCGTCAATCAGCGACTGCGACGCGTCCCACCATGTTCGGATGAAACCGACAGTAATAGTCGATAATTCCTGCCTTTTTCAATGTGACGCGACCGATCCCTTTGGCCGGGATGGTCACGTCCCACTCCTGCTTGCGCCCTGTCGCGGTGTGGGCGACGAAGTCGGCGTTGGCCCATTCGATCGTATCGCCGACATGCGCCGAGACCTGCGCCGGGGTGAATGCAAGCTTGTCCACATCGATGCGGACGGTCTCGGCCGCCCCGCTGGATGCCGTGGCAAGAATGCCCAGCCCGACGAGGCTTTTGATGATGCAAAGTCTCGGCCACATTGTGATACAGCTACTGTAACGAGTGAGCAAGATGTTCGGCGTGTTGCTCGTGACCCTGGAAAATCTTGAGGCCGGTCGACAGCAGATCCTTGAGTTCGGCATTGCTTGCCGCTGGAATAAGGGTGCTTTGAAGGGCATCATCCACCGTCTTGTGGTAGGCGACCTCGTTTTCGGCATACGCTTTGTCGAACGCGCGCCCGTTCAATTCCTTCAACGAGGCCTGCTTCTCGGCCGCCTGCTTCAGGAGTGCCTTGCTGGTGTCGTTGTCCTCCGGCGTGACGTTGAGTTTTTTCACCAGCGCCAGTGCCTGGTCGTTCACCGCCGTATGATCGCGCACCATATCCTGGGCAAACGTACGCACGTCCTTATTCTTCGACTTTTCCAAAGCAAGGTGCGCCGCTTTGATGTCGATGTTGCCCGCGGTGTAGGCGATATGAGCAATCTGCGCGTCGTTCGGCTTGGCGCTTTGAGCATTCGCTGACGCACAACTGATCGCCAGCACACCCAGAACTGTTGTCAATCTCAAAGGCATCGTATTCCTCCCATTTGCCCGCGCCGGTGTTTCGGCTCGTGCTCGGATCATCGGATGCTTTGGCGACAGAAAGGTTCCCAAAAATTATTGAAGCCCGAGGCGGGTCAATACCGTCTCGGTGAAGCGCTCGCACTGCCTGCCCGCGAACGGAAAGGTATTGCCGAGCACCGAACCAATGTGTTTCTCCATCTCATGCTTCAACAGCAGTCGGCCACGATACAATCGTGTCTTTACCGTTTCAGGCAGCACGCCAAAGACTTCTGCCGTCTCTTCGATACTCATCCCCTCGATCAGACGTGCGACCAAAATCGTTCGGAAGATCTGCGGAAGATCATCTATGGCACGCTCTAGCAGTGCCCGGATCTCGCTGCGAGCCATGGCTGCCTCTGGATCGAGAGTAGGAGCCGCACTCGGGAAGGGGATTATTTGGGCGGCAAGGCCTGCACTATCTTCCACGGCTGCCAGTTCCACGGTCACTCGCCGGCGACGCAGGCGTCCGAACGCCTCATTCATGACAATACGGGCGAGCCAGGTTCCGAGTTTCGCCTCGCCGCGGAACGCTGCCAGATTGGCAAAGGCGTTGCAGTAGGCTTCCTGCAATACGTCTTCCGCCTCGCTGTCGTTCCGCACGATGCTGCGCGCGATGCGAAAGAGCCGTTGATTGTGACGCTGCATGATGAGCCTGACGGCCTGCCCATCCCTGCTGCGCGCGCGGTTCAGCAGTTCCGAGTCCTCGGGAATATCTGGCTTCGGAGACAACATGACCATTACTTTTCCCGCCTACCGACCCTCAGATGGTTGAAGCCGGAAAAAGGTTCCCGGGAAAAGGCAGAATTTCCAGCGCAGAGGTAGTGCTCGTACGAATGACCGCGCTGAGCAGATCCGACGTCAGATCTGGATAGGGGATAAATCCGTTTCCAGCTCGAGAGGCTGAACCGGAGGCCGCAATCGTCTCTGCGCTAGACTCTAGATCCGCGCGAGATCAACTGTGACGCCATGATTGAGCGGACCGTGGCCTCGACCCAGACCCGGCGCGGTCTCGATCGCCGCCCGGACATACAGGCGCGCTCCAATTACCGAGTCTCGCAGGCTCAGTCCCTGCGCCAACCCGGCCGCCACAGCCGAGGCCGTCGTGCAGCCAGTCCCATGTGTGTGCCGGGTCGGAATGCGGGGTGCGGCGAATGCTTCAATGCCGGCCTCAGTCGCCAGCAGATCGACCACGGTTTCCGACTCCAGGTGACCCCCTTTCACCAGCGCCGCCGGTACGCCCATCGCCAACAGCGCGGTTGCGGCAGCCCGCATGTCTGCCTCGCTACCGATCGTCCGGCCCGTCAGAGCCTCGGCTTCCGGCAGGTTCGGCGTGATGACCGCCGCCAGCGGCAACAGTCGCCGGCGCAGGCTGTCCACCGCCTCCGCCGCCAACAGCGCATGCCCACCTTTCGCCACCATCACCGGGTCCAGGACCACCGGCACATCCGGAGCAAGCTTCGTCAAGGCGTCGCAGACCGTGTCGATTGTCGCCGCGTCGCCCAGCATCCCGATCTTGATGACGTCCGCCCCGATGTCGGACAGGACGACCTCGATCTGCTGGTAGATAAAATCGGGCGGCACCGGCATCACCCCATGCACGCCGAGGGTGTTCTGCGCTGTCAGCGCAGTGATCGCGGTCGCGGCGAATGCCCCCAGCGCGGTGATCGTCTTGATGTCCGCCTGGATGCCGGCGCCCCCACCTGAATCAGACCCGGCAATGACCAGCACGCGCCCGCGCATCAGCATGACGACCCAGCGATCAACAGCCCGGCCGCAATGGCCCAGCGAGAAACAAGCGTGGCGGGAAACGCACGATCCACGCCCTCCTCCCGGCAAAGACTTGCCATCTGCGGACGATCCACGCGCCGATGCTGATGGCGTCCGGGTCGTTGCAGCACTGCCAAAATGTATTCCCTCCGCTTCATCCCTAGACTACATCACCGCCCGCGGATGTCTGCATTGGGCAATTGCTCAAGCCAATGAACAGTCTTGTGGGCAACAAGGCAACCCGCGCGAGAACCAGCATAGAACACACCCTGCTCAGCCGATTGGGATGAACCGGACCGTGCCATCGAGGGTTTCATTGGGCTGAAGCACATGCATCCTCTGATCGGCCGGCAAATCCACGAGGTTTAGTGCGTCGGGTACGTGGCTGACCGGTTCGACGCAGAAGAAATCAGCCCACGAGGGCGTGAACACCTGCAATTGCCGGAACACCTCGCTGGCTTCGATCCGAAGACTGGCAGGCCCGGATTGGAAATCCGCTATCCCATCCCATCCGGTGAAGCAGTTATCCAAGCGCGATTTTGCGACAGAACGCGGCTCGGTATAACGCCAAGCGCCGCCCGCTGGCCCGTGGCGCGAGGGTAGTAAATCAGCGCCGTTTTCCCAGACACCGCTGGCCTTGAAGCGCAGCGATGGGCCATTGGCCTTGGGAAAATGGGGATGCAGGCCAATGCCGGCCGGCGCCGGTTCGGTCTGCCGGTTGGTCATTTGGATCGAGACCGTCAAGGCGGCGTCAGACAGGCTGTAGCTGATCTCGGCGCTGAAGGCGAACGGCCAGGACGCGTCGGGACGGTGCATAAAGCTAAGGGTAACCGAGCGCGGTCCGGCTTCCTCCACCACCCAGGCCCGCTGCCAGCCGATGCCATGGATCGTGTGCGGATGGTCGCCGAAATTGCGCTCCAACCGATAGTCACCGCCGCGCCAGCGGAACCGGCCCTGACCGATCCGATTCCCATACGGAAGCAGCGGAAAGCACCCCATCAAATGCGGATCGCTCCCAAAAGCCGCCTGCGGCAGCGCCCGCCGTAACATCGGCGTGCGGCCCAGCATCCACCCGGTCACTCCGGCCCCATATTCGGGGGCGACAACAATGGACGACGCGCCCGATGTCAGGGTCAGCATGTATGGACTCCCGCTGGCGCCCAGCCTAACTCGTTCCGCCGCCCGTCGTTAGGAGAAAGAGGCGTGGAGCAAGTCGATTGCGTCGTGGTCGGTGCCGGCGTCGTGGGCCTCGCGGTGGCGCGCGCGCTGGCGCTAGCGGGACGTGAAGTCATCATCCTGGAAGCGGCGGAGGGGATCGGCACTGAAACCTCCTCGCGCAACAGCGAGGTCATTCACGCCGGCATCTACTACCCCGCCAACAGCCTGATGGCTCGATTTTGCGTCGCCGGCCGCCGCCAACTTTACGCCTACTGCGCCGAGAAAGGTGTGCCCCACATCAATTGCGGCAAACTCATCGTGGCGACCAATCCGCAGGAAGACGCGATGCTGGCCGGCATCAAGCAGCGAGCGGAGGTCAACGACGTCGAGGGCATGCGCGTCCTGACCGCCGCCGAGGCAATCGCCCTGGAACCAAACCTGTCGTGCACCAGCGCTCTTCTGTCGCCGACAACCGGGATCATCGACAGCCACAACTTCATGGTCGCGTTGCAAGGTGACGCCGAGAATGCCGGCGCGGTCGCGGTATTTTTCAGTCCGGTCGTGACCGGCCGCGTCGCCGGCCGCGGCATCGAGATCGATGTCGGGGGCGCCGACCCGATGACGCTGCGATGCCGGCTGTTGATCAACTCCGCTGGCTTGCATGCGCCGGGTTTGGCACGACGGATCACCGGCATGCCGCCCGATCGGGTGCCGCCGATTCATTACGCCAAAGGTAACTACTTCACGCTGTCCGGGCGGTCGCCGTTCTCGCGCCTGATCTACCCTGTGCCGGTGCCGGGTGGCCTCGGCGTGCATCTGACGGTGGATCTGGGCGGCCAGGCTCGCTTTGGGCCAGATGTCGAGTGGATCGATACCCTCGACTACACCGTCGACCCGTCCCGCTCGGTCAGCTTCTACGCGGCCGTACGCAAATACTGGCCGGCACTGAGGGACGGCTCGCTGCAACCAGGATATGCCGGGATCCGCCCGAAGATCGTGCCGAAGGGTGCCCCTGGGCAGGATTTCGTTGTTCAGGGACCGCAAGCGCATGGTGTGCCAGGGCTGATCAATCTGTTCGGTATTGAAAGTCCCGGACTGACTGCCGCGCTTGCGATCGCCGACCATGTGCTGGACGTCTCCCGGTGGGAAGTCTTAAAGCGGCATCGGCCCAGCTTTGACTGTACGATTGTTTATTTGAACGCCCAGCGCAGCGTCCTGGCGATCCCGAGGGTGCCGGCCCGAACCAGCGGGCGGCTGAGCACCGGCACGGGCAACCCATGCATCCGTCTCGCCCATGCCGGCAACAGATCGACGGCCGCTTGCATCGTCAGCGCGTGCAGCGGCGCCGCCAGCCTGTTCGGCCCTTGTTGGCTCAGAACGAGCCGTGCGACCTCACGCGTACGGGCGTCGCACCGCAAGTGTGGACGCATCGCGTTGATCATATCCCGCGCCTCGGATCGGGTGCGTGGGATCGGATCGGCGCCGAGTGCCAACGCAACGCGTCCCGTTTCTACAAAATAACGGTTTTGGTCAGCTTCTGACAAGCCTGAGTCGGCATAGCGCATCCAGGCATCGAGAAAACTCGTCGCCTCCGTCACGTGCACCCAGGCGAGCAATGACGGGTCGCTCGCCGCGTAGGCACGTCCATCCGGCAACGTTCCGCGGACCTGTTCATGGATGCCGCGAATACGAGCGATCGCTGTCTCTGCTTCCGCTTGGCCGCCGTAGGTGGTCAGGGCGATGAACCGTGCCGTGCGCCGCAGCCGCCCATGCATGTCGTTACGAAAATTCGAATGGTCCAACACCCCAGCCAGGACGGCCGGATGAAGCATCTGGAGCAGCAGCCCAGCGACGCCTCCGACCATCATTGAGGTGACATCGCCATGAACCCGCCAAGCGACCGCATGCGGACCGAACGCTCCGTCGGGGCGGCGAGCGACGGGCTTCTCACCGCGCGACCGGTCGTTGAACAGCGCGACCACCTCGGCTGCTATGGCACGTTTAATCGGCCGCACGACAAGCGTCCCCAGCGAAGGCGATGGCGCCGCGCCGCGTGGATAAGGCATCAGAACCCCGTTGGCAAAATTCCGACAAGAAATATGCGGACCCGAAAGAATACCATACAGCTGCAACAATAAAATAGGCCTCGGTGTCTCTCGATCGGCGGCCGCGGCAGAAATTGAGCCTTCTGTCGTAGTCCGCACGTAAAGCTTCCGCGATAGATTGTCGCTTCGGCCCTGCCGCGCATGGGGGGCTCCGATCCTCCGTCCGGCAATGTGTCCGCGGATCATGCGTCACTTGCGAAGAGGGACCGCACGCAGCGGTTGAATGCAATTCCTACGCACGGCCGCGATGCCCGTCTGGATCTACTCTAATAGACACGGTATGCATCGTGATGTAGGTCGCGTTACGGCGACGGCGATGGCGGCGGGTCGCGACGTGAAGGGCGCGTGGCCGTCCGTTTCGATAAGCGCGACGACAACCTGGGGAGCAGATTATGCAAGTCGAGATCGAATATTGCGGAATGTGAGGCTATGAACCGCGCGCCCGTGCGGCGGCAAGTTTGATTGAGCAAACGGCACCTGGCACGCAGGTAAAGCTGCGACGGTCCGGCGGTGGTGTCTTCGAGATCACCGTGGATGACAGGCTCGCCTACTCCAAGAAGGCGACAAGCAGGTTCCCAACGGACGCGGAGGTGCTCGCAACCCTCGGCTGATTTGCGGTAGATTCCCGAGCATGACAAGTCCGACTGGATGGTAACAGCCTGACCGGCATTTCGAGATCTACTGAAATGCCTCTCTACCGCCAAGGCCGGCCAGACACGCTAAAGAATAGAGTTTGATTGGATTTGTCAGCCGACAGCAGGGCGACCATTTCACTATGGAGTGCTGCCCAATGTGTTTTAGACAATCGATTTATAGCAGACCAAGCCCTCTGGTAACACCTTTCATCATCCTGGTCCTTAAGGCGTGTTCTGAGTTGGTCCAGATTCCCAAGCGAGCGTTGAGCGTCGTTTGCTTTGTCTTTATCAGCGCGTTGCTGGTAAGCCCCTGCCGGCCGTTCGCCCAAGTACCAGCTAGCTTGGACCTAGCGGATATGACCTGGGTCGAGGTGCGCGCAGCGATCAGCGCCGGCTTTACCACGGTCATTGTGCCGAGCGGTGGGCTCGAACAGAACGGGCCGCATATGGCGATCGGAAAGCATGGGTGGATCATGGATGCGGCGGCTCACCGCATCGCTGCTGGCGTCGGCCACGCCCTGGTCGTGCCTACCATGGCCTACGTGCCGGAAGGTGATACCGATCCACCTACCGGCAACATGCGTTTCCCCGGTACCATCGGCGTATCGGTTTCGACTTTTGAAGCCACGCTCGACGGTATCGCTCGCAGCCTCAAGCGAGCCGGTTTCCACACGATCTGTTTCATCGCAGAGCATGGGCAGAGCCTCGCGCCGCAGGCTGCTGTCGCGCGTAGGCTTAATGCTGAATGGGCTGCGGACGGCGTCGAAATTGTCGACGTGAGTCAATACAACGATTACCAGCCGCAAAATGATTGGCTGCTTGCTCAAGGCGTGAGCCGAGCCGAAATTGGCGATCATGCAGGGATAGCGGATACGTCGGAATTGATGGCCGTCCATCCAGCAGGCGTGGACCTGCGCCTTTGGACGCAGCCGTCCTCGGCGCCGGAGAACACCGGCGTTTCCGGCGACCCGTCCCACGCTTCGGCCAAGCTCGGACGCGTGTTGCTTACGACGAGGATAGACGCGGCGATACGTCAGATCCTGACGGCACGTGAGCACACCGGACCATCCGCCGCACCCCCCGGCAAAGCACCCAAATAACTTCGACACTTGTCGAGCGGGAACGCTATTCCTTGAACAGGTCAACGGAAACGAGCGTGGTGGTCTCGGTGCCGTTGTTCTCGGCCCAGTGATCAACATCCGTGCTCTCGACGATAACCTCTCCTGCGCCGTAGGTTCGGTCGGCACTGCCTTTGCGGTGCTCAAGCAGACTGCCCTTAAGCACATAGGTAAGTGCGGGGCGCTGCGAGTGACTGTGGAAAGCCGCCGCGCCGCCGGGCTCCACCTGGATCACCCGCATACGCATCTGCCGCTGATCGAAATCCTTGAGCCCTTGTTTGCCGAGGTCGAACGCCGCGAGCGGCGTAGCCTTCATGCCCTTGTTCTCGCTCGGCGGCTGCTGCGCCAACGCCGCCCCAGTCAACGTCAAACTCAGAATCAACGCCCACTCGATCGACGCTTTACTCATCACGCTTCCCCCTTATGGTTGCTCTCAGCATCGTTGCTCTCAGCGTCAATGTTCTACCACGACCGGTGATCGCTCAGCTAATCGCCCTATGCCGGGCGGCATCAGGCAAGCGCGGCGTTGAAGACACGCACGTAGTTGCCACCCACGATTTTACTCGTCTCTTCAGCGGTGAACCCGCCACGCAGCATCGCTGAAACGAGGTGCACCCACTGCGAATAATCCTGCAAACTCCCCGCCCTGACCTGCTGATCCGTGCCAATACTCACGTGATCGACGCCGATGACCTCTACCACCTCCTTCACCCCGTCGACATATTTGTCCAGGCTGGGGAAGAAATGCCAAATGCCGACCGAACCGCCCGTCTCGGCGATTATCCGCGCATGGTCGGGTGTGATCTGACGCCCCTGCAGCGGCGTCGGTCCCATCGCCTTCGATCCCGAAAGCGCGGTGTGCGACAGCAGAAGCGGCTTCGTGGCGACCTTGGCCGCTTGCCGGACCGTGTCCTCGGTCGCGTGCGCAACGTCGCAGACGAATCCAAGCCGGTGCATTGCGCGAATCACGTCGGCGCCGAACGGGGTGAGGCCGTTGCGCGTCACCGCGCCGGTCTGGAAGTCGCCGATATCGTTCGGCGTGTAATGCACAAGCTGAGCGTGACGGACGCCGCGATTGTGCGCTTCCTCCAAGCGTTCCAGCTTCATTTCCAGAAAGTCGAGCCCTTCGATATCCATCACGATTGCGGGCTGCCCGGCCTCGTGCGCCGCAGTCAAATCGGCGGCGGCGAGTGCTCGTCGCAGTCCGTGGTTCGCCACCATCTCATCCATCCAGGCGAGGCGCTCAATGTGGTATTTGTAGAGCTCTCCCGGCCCCGGCCTGCGCAGTGCGGTCAGAACACCGGACGCAGACACGCCCAGGATCGGGCCGTCCGGCACGTCGGCCAGGCAGGCTACGGCGAGTGATCCTGCCCGCATCCCACTGGCGAGGTCATCGCTGGGAGGTGCTTTCGAGGTAATCCCCGTTGCACCGCCATGGGTATGCACATCGACTGATATAGACTTCCGCAGGACGTCCAGCGCGGCGGAGGTATTTTCTGATGTTTGTGCCGCAGCCGTCGAACCACGCGGCGACAGACCGCCGCCGAGCATCGCGCCGATCGACGTGAGAACGGTGCCCCACATCCAAGAGCGCCGAGTTGGTCCATCACAGCATACGCAGCAGCAGTCCATGTCGTTTCCCCACCTGGAGCCTACACCATCGTTATGACCTTGCGTAGCGGCGCAGTTGCGCCGGATCAAGCGTGACACCCAAACCGGGGCCTGTGGGCAGATGAATGTGGAAGTCCTCGAACCGCAGCGGCTCGGTCACCAGGTCTCCGGTCAGGATTTGCGGCCCGAAATGTTCGCAGCCCCACGAAAGGTCGCGCAGTCCGGCGAAAACCTGCAGATGCGCAGCGGCACCGATGGAACTCTCCAGCAGACAGCCGCCATAAAGGCCGATGCCCGCCGCCATTGCCACCGCCGCCACATCGCGGGTCGCCAGCAGGCCACCATGCTTGACCAGTTTCAGCGATACCACGTCGGCCGCGCCGGCACGCACGACATCAAGCATCTCGTGCGTCGAGAACACGCACTCATCGGCCATCAATGGAACCGAGGACCGGGCGCGCAGGCGACCCATGCCGAGTAGATCCCAGGCAGGCAGCGGTTGTTCAACCAAGGTGACTCCGATTTCAGCCAGAACCGGAAGGCATCGCAGGGCCGTGGTCTCATCCCAGGCCTGGTTGGCATCAACGATCAGAGTCGCGCGCCCTTCCAGCGCCGAGGCCAGGCGGCGCATCCGCGCCATGTCGGCTTCCGGCGACTGCGCGCCGATTTTCACTTTGAACCTGTTGTGCAGACGCGCGGCGATCTTGCGTTCCGCTTCCTCGATTTCTTGCTCGGGGTCGCCGGACGCCAGGGTCCACAACACCGGTATGCTGTTGCGAACCGCGCCGCCCAGAAGTTGCACAGCAGGAACATTCAGTGTCTTTCCAACCGCATCGAACAGGGCACTTTCGATCGCTGATTTGGCAGCGTTGTTGCGTTTGGCCGCTTCGTCCATGCGGGCGCGAGCGGCGACAAACCGGTTCCCCACCGAACCGATCAGGGGGGGCGCCAGATATGTATCGATGGTCGCCTTGATGCTCTCGACGCTTTCTTCACTCCAGCGAGGACCGCCGAGCGTCGCGGCTTCGCCAATTCCGGTTACACCGTTGGCCAAACGCAACTCGACGATGACGTAGTTTTGCGCAGTCACGGACAGTGAGGAAAGTTTGTGCTTACGAACCGTCGGGACATCCACGATGGTGGACTTAACGTCCTGGATCGTCAGATCGTGCCGCAGATCGCTCGAAATGGACACCGTGGAATCCGGCATTGTTTGGCTCCGGGTAATACCCGCGGCCCAAAGGGCTCACTGGTGTGCGCGCAGGGCTGGCGTGGCGGCTGCGCGCGAAATAAAGATGACGCGAAAGGAAAACCCGGCCGCCACAATGGACGGCCGGAGTATCGTCAGGCCGCTTCGGCGTGCGGCCGTGTCACGACGGTGTTGGGCGCGGACGCTGCCTCGCGATGCAGAACGAAGTCGAAGGTGATCTGCGCGAACGGCGCGTTCAAGCCGCGGTCACGAATTTCCACCGGATTGGTCGACCGCCGCACTTCCGGGATCAGACCCTCACGGGTAGCGAACGCGAAGTCATCGTGTAGATACGCATCCCCATCTATGTTGATCTGCGTCGTGAGCTTTCGATAGTTCGGTGCGCTGACGAAGAAGTGGATATGCGCCGGCCGATTGCCGTGACGGCCCAGTTGAGTGAGCAGCTTCTGCGTCTGTCCGTTCGGCGGGCAGGCATAGCCGGACGGCAGCAGGCTGCGAAAGCTGTAGCGTCCATCGGCATCGGTCTCGATGCGGCGGCGAAGATTGAACTTGGGCTGCGACGGATCGAAGAACGAGTAGCCGCCCAGTGTGTTTGCATGCCACACGTCGACGATCGCTCCTGCCACCGGCTGGCCACCCACATCGCGAACCTGGCCGTCCATGAACAGCACCTCCCCTTGCTCGGTACCATCGTCCAGTCGTGCCTCACCTTTCGAGAGCGGTGCACCAGCGACATACAGTGGGCCTTCGATCGTGCGCGGTGTGCCGCCTTCTATTCCGGCCTGACGCTCGGCTTCGTCCATCCGCAGATCAAGGAACGTTTCGATGCCGAGGCCCGGCACCAGCAGTCCGGCTTCGTTGGCCTGACCGAGCGCCGTAATATAGCTGACCGCGGACCAGAACTCGTCGGGCTGGACATCGAAATCCTCGATGGTGCGGAACATGTCGGACACAACACGATGGATGATGTTCTTCAGGCGCGGGTTGCCCCCGCCGTTGCTCAAACCACTGACCTTTGCCAGCAGATCTTTGACTTCCTGTGTGTTCAAAAGCAACTCGGTCATTTCATGTCCTCCGTGATTTACGTTTCGTTATCCAAGATCTCCGCCCGCGACGGGCAGGGTTACGCCGGTGATGTAGGAAGCCTCGTCGGAGGCCAGGAACAGGATCGCCGCGGCTTGTTCCTCGGTGGTGCCATAACGTTTCATCAGACTGGATGAGACAGTTTGATCGACGACCTGCTGGTACCACCGGGTTTCTTGTTCCGTGGGCGGTTCGGCATTGCGCGGAATGCGCCGTGGCGGGGCTTCGGTTCCACCAGGTGCGACACCGCAGACCCGGATGCCATAATCGGCGTATTCCATTGCCAGGCAAGCGGTGATGGCGTTCACCCCACCTTTTGCCGCCGCGTAGGGAACGCGGTTCACGCCCCGCGTGGCGACGGACGAGACATTCACCACCGTGCCCCCTCCCCCCGCCACCATCACCGGCACCACCGCTCGGCAGCACCACAGGGTCGGAAACAGCGATCGGCGGATCTCGGCCTCGATCTGCGCCGGCTCATACGCGGCATAGGGCTTCGCCCAGATGGTGCCCCCGACGTTGTTGATCAGCACGTCGATCCGGCCATATTCGGACAGCGCCGTTTGCAGTGCGGTGGAAGCGCCTTCGAAGGTCTCCAGATCGGCGGTGATCGCAATCGCTTCAGCGCCGCTGGCCTTTGCCTCGTCCTGGACGTCGTGAACCAGGTCAGACCGGTCAATCAGCCCAAGGCGACCGCCTTCCCGCGCCACCCGCAGCGCGACGGTCCGCCCGATACCCTGAGCCGCGCCGGTCACGACAACCACCTTGCCGGCGAAACGTCCTGCGTGGGTCATCATCATGCGGCCTTTTGCAGCACAACGCCGCTGGGCGCGAATTTTTCGAAGTAAAAGCTCGCCGGCGTGATGCCCTGCCGATCGAGCCAACCGCGCACGGCCTCGACCATCGGGGGCGGACCGCAAAGATAGATATCGACATCGCCGCCATTCAGGTGCGCAGGCTCGATATGCGCGGTCACATAACCTTTCCGCCTGTGAGCACTCGCCTCGGCGGCAACGCAGCAAGCGAAGGTGAAGCTTGGAATACGGGCCGCAAAGGCTTCCAGACGATCGACCTCGACCAGATCCGCATCATTGGTCACGCCATAGATCAGATGGATCGGTTGCTGGCTGCCGGTCACCGCGATTTTTTCCAGCATGGACAGGAACGGCGCCAGGCCAGTGCCCCCGGCGAGAAACAACACCGGCCGTTTGATGTCACGCAGATAGAAGCTACCGGCTGGCCCGGCGACCGCTACCTGCACGCCGGGAACCGCCCGGTCCCGAAGGAAGCTGCTCATCATCCCCTGAGGAATGTCGCGAATTAAGAAGGACAGCGTCTTCTCACCAGGGACGGAACTGAAGGAGTAAGATCGAACCTGATCCGTTCCGGGGACCGTGACGTTGGCATACTGCCCGGGCAGGAACGCCAACGGCGCGGCCGCCTGAAGCGTAAACGCGATCGCGGTATCCGACAGACGTTCAACGGCCGTCAGCGTCGTTGCAACGCTCTGGCTTTTGAGCCGGCACGCGCCGGAAGACGCCGCAATAGAAATCACCAAATCGCTGTGCGGACGTATCTGGCAAGCCAGCGCATAGCCTTGGGTGAACTCCTGTTCCGTGAGGGCGTCCTCGATATAGCTCCCGGCGTCAAAATCGCCTGATTCCGCACGGCACTTGCAAGTGCCGCAAGCACCGTCACGGCAATCCATCGGAATATTAACGCCGGCGCGAAATGAGGCATCCGCAACCGTCTCATCCGGACTGCAAGGGATGAAGCGGGTAACCCCGTCTTCAAAGTTGAGCGCAACATTGTAACCCATCGTTTCCTCCAACTCAGATATGGTAGATATCGACGACGTGATGAATGTAGTCGTTCTTCAAAATGACTTTCTTGTTTCTGATGACCGGCTGGTCGCCCGTCGTATCCAGCGTGTAGAAAGACGTTCCGAAGTAAGTATCCACCGTCTTGTAGCGAAAGCTGCAGGTGATCCAGTTGAACCTGACCTTACAGACGGTGCTGGTCTGCTCCACGACTTCGACGTTGCTGATATTATGCGACGTCCGCGGCTCCGGCAGGCTGGTGGCGCTCGACCGGTCGGTCTTAATGCGGAAGATCCGGTCTTCCAGGCCGCCTCGGTGAGCGTAGTAAATCAGCGAAACCTCGGTCTGCGGATCGAGGGTCAGGGATTCGTCATCGTCCCACGACGGCATCCAGAATTCCGCGTCCGGAGCATAGCAGGATAGCCAGGCGTCCCAGTCCTTGTCGTCCAGCAAACGAGAACTCACGGAACAGGAACTGGCGAACATCTTCGATTGAAAGCTGGGCCATGGTGATATCTCCTACGCCTTGGCTTCGGTTTCGGCGGCCAGCGCCTTCTGCATCGTCTGCTGCCAGTACTTGTGCTGCACGACGAACAGACCCTCGTCCTCGGTGCGGGCACCACTCAACGAAGGTCGCAGCCCGATCGCCTCGGCGGCTTCGTCGGCGCCCTCGATCCAGTGTTGGGCCCCACGGCTCATGTCGTTCCAGCGCGCCGATCTGGCCATGTAGGACATCTGGCAGGCGCGGAATTCTTCCAGATCGTCAGGCGTCGCCATGCCACTGGCATTGAAGAAATCTTCATACTGACGGATCCGACAAGTCCGACTCTCACGGTCTTCGCCCTTTGGGGCGATACAGTAGATGGTGACTTCGGTCTTATCGACGGCGATCGGCCGGTAGGTGCAAATCTGTGAGCTGAACTGATCCATCAGGTAGACGTTGGGGTAAAGACACAAATTGCGCGATCGCTAAATCATCCAGTCGGCCTGGCTCTGGCCGAAGCGATCGGCCAGCTCCGCCCGCCGGTCCCAGTTTGGACGGTCTTCCGGGTTGGCCCAGTTGGTCCACAGCAGCAGATGGCCGTGCTCAAACGAGTAGAAGCCGCCGCCTTTCTTGGCCCAACCGCCGGCGCTCATGGCGCGCACGTTATCCACCTGCTCGGCGTCCTTGCGCCGGTTGGTCGTCGCGGCGTAGTTCCAGTGCACCGCGCTGACATGGTAGCCGTCGGCGCCGTTCTCGGTCTGCAATTTCCAGTTGCCGTCGTAGACATAGGTTGATGCACCGCGCAGCACCTCCAGTCCATCGGGCGACTGATCCACAATCATGTCGATGATCTTTGCCGCTTCCCCCAAATGCTCGGTCAGCGGCAAAACATCCGGATTGAGGCTGCCGAACAGGAAGCCGCGATAGGATTCGAAGCGGGCGACCTTGGTCAGGTCAAGCGAGCCATTCTTGTTGAAAGTCTCCGGATACCCGGCGCCGCGCGGATCTTTCACCGCGATCAGCTTGCCGGAGTTATTGAACGTCCAGCCGTGGAATGGGCAGGTATAGCTGGTCTTGTTGGCCCGCTTGTGGCGGCACAACATCGCACCGCGATGGCTGCACGCGTTGATGAACGCGTTGAGCACGCCCTCCTTGTTCCGGGCGATGAAGATCGGCTGCCGGCCCATGGTCGTCGTGAAGTAGTCATTGTTGTTCGGGATCTGGCTTTCATGCGCCAGGTAGATCCAGTTGCCCTCGAAGATGTGCTTCATCTCGAGTTCGAAGATGTCAGGATCGGTGAAGATATTCCGTGCGACCTGGAACGTGCCAGTCGCGGCGTCATCCACCAGGGCGGTATCAAGCGTCGTTTGGACATTATCAAGCATCGCGGTCCTCCTTACGATAGCTTGGAGGTTGCTTCCTCCGATGGCGCCACATCACTCTTTTCCCGCCAGCCGGTCCAAGACTAAATTGGTCGCAACAATACCCGGGAGGTATGGTCGTGGAGCTGCGGCACCTGCGCTATTTCGTGGCCGTCGCGCGCGAGCGGAACTTCACCCGCGCCGCGGAGCAGTTGCATATCGCGCAGCCGCCACTCAGCCGGCAGGTGCAGCAGCTTGAAGATGAACTGGGCATTGATCTGATCGAGAGCGGCAGCCGGCCACTGCGGCTGAGTGAGGCCGGACGCCTGTTCTACGAGCAGGCAGTCCAAGTACTCGAACGCGTCGATGAGATGAAAACCATGATAACCCATCTGCACGCCGCCGAGCGCAGCCGGTTCAGCATAGGTTTTGTCGCTTCGACGCTGTATGGAAAGCTGCCCACAGTGATCCGCAGCTATCGCGCGGCGCGTCCGACCGTAGAGCTCACCTTGCTCGAGATGACGAGTGTTGAGCAAATCGCCGCCTTGAAAGAAGGCCGCATCGATGTCGGCTTTGGACGTATCCCGCTGGACGATCCGGCCTTGGACCGTCAACTGCTGCGGAATGAAAAGCTGATCGCAGCCGTTCCCGACGGTCATGCCCTGCCACGACCTGGACGGGCGCTCAGTCTTGCGGATCTCGCCGTCCTGCCGCTGATCGTCTATCCCAAGGCGCCGCGGCCGAGCTACGCCGACCAGGTGTTGTCGCTGTTCCGGGAGGCGGGACTAAAACCGCCGTTCGTGCACGAGGTGCGGGAACTGCAAACCGCGCTGGGGCTGGTCGCGGCGGACGAGGGGATCTGTCTGGTTCCGGCATCGATCGAAACCCTGCGACGCGACAATGTGGTTTACCGGAAATTGGCTGCGGTCCATGCGGTTTCACCGATCATCATGAGCAGTCGTAAGGGCGATCGGTCGCCGGAAATCGCACTCGTGCTCAAGCTGATCCGTCAGATGTACAGGCGCGAGAAAATCGTCTTTGGCGCCTGATCGCGGATCCCTATCAGGCGCTCGTCTTGCCCCTTGCGATGTCCCATACCCTATGATCAAACGAATGCATATCAGCGGGAGGACCTACAATGCAGCATGAGACACTTACCTACCAGGCCGATGGCTTGACGATGCGAAGCCAGCTTTTTTTGAGCCGGCGTCGGGTCGCCGGGCCGGTGTTCTGGTCTTCCCGGAAGCGTTTGGGCTGGGTGAGCATGCAATATCGCGCGCCGAGCGGCTGGCCAAAGAGGGTTTTGTTGCGTTGGCTTGTGACCTGCACGGTGATGGCCGCGTCGTTAACGACCTGCAAGAGGCGGTTGGTCTGCTGCAACCTTTGCTAGCCGATGCTTCGCGCACGCGTGCCCGCGCGGGCGAGGGGCTGAAGGCGTTGACCGCCCGATCCGAGGTGGATCCAAAGCGCGTCGCCTCCATCGGCTTCTGCTTCGGAGGCACGATGTCGATCGAACTAGCCCGAGCCGGCGAGGACGTGAAAGCGGTGGTTGGTTTCCATAGCGGCCTCGCAGCCAGCGGGACAAAGGCCAAGAAGGATTCCCTCAAGGCCCGCATCCTGGTCTGCATCGGTGCTGACGATCCGATGATCCCTGCTGAACAGCGCGCGGATTTTGAAGCCGAAATGCGCGAGGCTGGTGCGGACTGGCAGATGCATCTCTACGGCAACACAGTGCACAGCTTCACGAACCCGGAAGCAGCGAAACTCAATATGCCCGAAGCGATCCGCTACAGCCGCGAAGCCGATGATCGCTCGTGGGCATCCCTTGTCGAGTTGTTCGGGGAGACGTTGCGCTAACCGTCCGAGGGCGGGCATTCTCGGCAGCAAGACGCGCCAACCCTATCTTGGCGCGTCTTGCTGCGTTTGGGGTGCCATAGAAACCTCCAGAGGCAGTTGCCACCGGCGGGTTGCGCATCACCCCGATGAAGCTTCACAAATCGGCCAGCGTTCGCTTGCTATACGCCCGCCGTCGCTTAAAGTGGACCCTGATGCG
>CAVYXX010000169.1:0-9133 GCA_963772355.1 uncultured Alphaproteobacteria bacterium
CCGTTTCGAGTGCAGCTTCCAACACGCGGAATACGAGGCCCTTCGGATGACGGCTCACAACTAATACTCATAAACTCCACGTCTTCCAGTTAGTCATCGCAATCCCGCAAATCTAGACCTGCCAACTCCGCGAGATCAAATCACGTCTATTCCTACGAAAGCGGAACGTGTCACGCGCCCTTGATCCCGGCTGGCCAATTGCCAACCATATGATAAAAAGCGTCTAGGGGCGGCAGGCGCTCATATGGGCCGCCTGACGAGCCGGACGCGCTTGCCGCGACAGCCATAACTCGCCCCTGCCCTGCCCAAACTGGACGAACGGCCGAAGTCGCGCCCCTTGCTAGTCGCCGACTGGGCCCGCGGAACGCGCTCTGCCACTCCTCCGTCCTCGTCCAGGCATTTCGTCGGGTCGAACCGGCCATCCGGATCTCGCGAACCGACCTGAGCCCGCCGCGCTCTGAGGCCCGTGGCGGCTTCGGCGTGGCAATCTGGCACTTCGAGCTTTACCCGGTGCGCTCCGGCAGGTTCAGCAGACCGTCGAGATCGTCGAATGGCCGGTGTGAGGTGATCCGGCCTTGCCCCACGTCGCAATCGGTGCCGGCACCATCGCCCGCAGCACTCAGGCCGATGACGCCGAGCCCAGGACGCCATGGACTAGCGAACAGGACCGGCCGGACGTTGCACATCGCCGTCTGGTAAGTTTTTATTCATGAAACCTGGCGCAAAGACGAACATGACGCCGATCCCGGGACGGTCTGGCGTCAGCCAGCCGCCTGGTTGCCTAGTTCAGCGTAACCCAAAAGCGGCGGTTATTGTTCCACCACGGCTTACAGCCGTTGCAGGTGACGCGGCGGCCTCGCAACGCGACAAACATCTTACGACCATTGGAGAGCAGGGACGCACGAGCTGGCAGCGGAGTTCGGGTCATGGCCAACGGAGTTTGATGGACACCGCGATGTTTCGCTACAAGACCGTCATCGGCCGACCACTTCTCTAGGCAACGTCGGGTGCAACGTGCTCAATCGGGTGACGGGTCTCGGCATGCCGGTTTCCGCTCGAATCCACTGACACGCAAGCTGAAGGGACTATCGCCTTCGCATGCCGCAGTGCTAGCGCGCACCTCAGGTCCCGACTCCAAATCCTCGCGGCACGGATCTTGAGCCACGTGCCGAAGAATTGGAGGAGGCGCTTGAGGCCCGCGGCATCATCCTTGCCGCACGCGAATGACCGGCGATGGTGCTTCTCGCGTCCCTTGGCGCTTCAGCCCCCCAAATCCTCGCGGCAGGCGCCTTGGGGACCTGAGGAAGCATCACGGCGCCGCACAGTCCCGGTCGTAATTCAGGTGCTCAGCAGGGTCGAAAGACACGGCTCCTCGAATTTTTTGAAGGGGTAGTTGCCCGAGATCTTCTCCCCGTCTTTAGCGGGGCTGGTAGAGTGACGTTGCCGAATGCCAACTTCGCGTCCTTTTCAGAGCCATCTTTGTCGCAGCACGGCGCTAACGGGGGGAGGGGGCAACTGCTTCAAAGCTTCTTGCAACCCGCCATGTGGTCCGATGGGTTGCAGCCGGCCGAAGAAAAGTTCACGACCTATTTATCAAGAAATTGAGGCCTGTGAGCCAAAGCCTAAAGAGAGATCCACAGATTGCATCCGGCAACTACAGGTGGAGGGTGCGCGGTTCGTGGTGCTATGCGGTGTTCCCCGAAACTACCCGGCCCCTCGCGGTCCGAGGTCCTTCCTAAGAAACAACCACCTGGAAGAGGTCCCGATCCGCCTGGTGCAAAACGTACCCCAAAGATTTCGCGCGCCGTTGAGATTGCCGAGGACGCGCTGCCTGTAGCGCTCTTCATAGTATGTCGCGCCGGGATCGGCGTAGGACATGCCGTGCCGAAGCATGTTGTAGAACAGAACGGCGATCTTGCGGGCGGTGGCGGTAATGGCCTTCGCCTTTCCCGCACGCGCCGATAAGCGGCGATAGAAGGCACCCAGCGCGGTATCGGTTCGTCCAACCGACACGGCGGCAAGCCGTAACAATGACGCGGCTCGATTGCTGGTGCGCCGCGTCTTTGATGACAGCACCTTGCCCCCGGAAATCTTGTTGTGAGGGGCGAGCCCCAGCCACGATGTGAAGTGCTTCGCGGTTGGCCACGCCGTCAGGCTGGTCCCGCACTCGCCGACCAACTTCAGCGCGAGGTATGGTCCAAAACCGTGGATCTGCGTGAGGTCCACCCCGAGGATCGCATGCAGTGCCGCGCGTGCGTCGAAGGCCGGTGCGTTAGGCTGGCACGACCTGTGCCTGGGGGGAAGAAGCTTGCTCGCGGGTGGTGTCGCGCTCTTCTTCAGCCGCTTCAGAATTGCCTCGATCTGCTTGTCGCAGGCAGCCACCTTCGTCTGGTAGACGTCGCAAAGTTCGAGCGCCTGGCTCAACGCGAAGACGTGCTCCTCGCGGTAGTTATCGATCAGCGCCTGGCATATTGTTTCGACGGACGCATGGCATCCCCGTTCACGATGCGAGGCCAAAATATTCGGATCGCGCTCGCCCGCCACGATCGCCCGAATGATGGTCATGCCAGTGACGCCGGTGACGTCGGATACGACATGATGCAGCTGCAGGTTCATCTGTATCAGCGCCTTCTGCATGTGCTGAATGTGCGCCGCCGCGTAATCCAATAGCCGCTCCCGCTGCCGGAGGTACGCACGCAGCCCGGCGATCTCGGCCTGAGGCTGGAAGCTGGGCCGCAGCAAACCGTACTCGTGCAGACGTTGCAGCAATTCCGCGTCGCCGACGTCGGTCTTACGCCCCGGCACGTGCTTCGCGTCCCGGGCATTGACCACCATTACCTCGAACCCACGTTGTTCAAGGATCTCGAAGACCGGGATCCAGTAGACCCCGGTCGATTCCATGGCGACCGTTTTTACCCCACAACGGGCGAACCAGTCCGCCAGCCGGTGAAGATCATCGGTGAAGGTCTGTAGGTCACCGATAGAAATGTCACCTGTGTCCCCGATAGAAATGTCACTGAGGCAAGCTGTCGTCGAGACGTTCGGGGTGACGTGCGATGACGGTGATCCAAATGAGCGGTCAGGAACTGACCCGGCTTCGTATCATGATCGACTTGGCAGACGGCCGGATCACAGTCGAGGCCACCGCGGCGTTGATGCTGGGCGGCGCCAGGTTTTCCGGCTGCGTCGTGCTTTCGCTGCTGATGGCGCATCGGCGCTGAGTTCCCGCAAACGCGGTCGCCCGAGCAACCACCAACATGGCGAGACGTTCCGGCGCACCGTTCTGGCATTGGTCCGGCAACACTATCCCGATTTTGGTCCCACGTTCGCGGCCGAGAAGCTTGCGTCGTGTCAGGGCCTTCACCTGGGCGTCGAGACGCTGAGACAATGGATGATCGCGGACGGCCTGTGGATCGACCGCGGTCACCGCCAAGCCTCTCCGCACCAGCCTCGGCGGCGGCGTGAATGCCTGGGCGAACTGGTGCAGATCGACGGCTCGGAACACGCCTGGTTCGAGGATCGTGGCGAGAGGTGCACGCTGCTGGCGTTCGTCGACGACGCTACCAGCCGGTTGATGCAGCTGCTGTTCGTTGCCTCGGAATCGGCGTTCGATTACTTCCGCGCGACACGCGCTTATCTGGAGGCTCACGGCAAGCCGGTTGCCTTTTACAGCGACAAACACGGCATTTTCCGAGTGAACGCCAAGGAGGCCCTCGGCGGGGACCGCATCACGCAGTTTGGCCGCGTACTGTCGGAACTGAACATCGACATCATCTGTGCGAACAGCCCGCAGGCGAAGGGCCGGATCGAGCGCGCGTTCGGCACATTGCAGGATCGGCTGGTGAAGGAATTGCGTCTAGCGGGCATCTCGACGATTACGGCGGCAAACGCGTGGCTGCCCGGTTTCATCAGCGGATACAACGCCCGTTTTGGCGGAGGAACGGACGGTCACGCTCAACCTCACCCTGCACTACGACCGGATGATGCTGTTGTTGGACCCGACCCCATTTGCCCGCGGGTTGGTGCGCAAGAAGGTCGACGTAGTGAACTATCCCGACGGGCGGTTCGCGGTTCAGTTCGAAGGGATGCCGCTGTCGTTCCGGGTGTTCGACAAGATCCAGACCGTGCAGCCTGGCACAATCGTGGAGAATAAACGGTTGGGCGCGGCGCTGGCGTTGGTGAAGGAGCAGCAGGCCGCCTACCCACCACGTCGGTGCCGCCACCATCCCGCCCGGCAACGACCACCAAACAATCTGGAGGCGCCGGGAATGCCGACGAAGAGCCGGCTGTCGCGCCGCGAGGCCGCCGCGGCGTTGGCCGGACAGCCGGTGCTGGAACCAGGCTGACCGCCCGGTCTGTCCCATTGTACAGCGTTACGTAACGGAGAACGATGATGCCAAGAGGCCGTAAATCCGAGGGCGAAGCGCCGTTGAGCAATGCTGCGCGTCAGGCGCGCTATCGAGCGCGCCACAAGGAGAAGCAACCCTCCGTCGTTGTCCGCTCGCGCCGCGCGGTTGACCGCCGGAGCCGCCTCCAACATTGGCACGATGCCGTCGCCGAACTGGTCGACCTGCAGGCCGGTTATGCCGCGTGGCTCGACGCCTTGCCGGAGTCGCTGCGCGACACGGCGACCGCGGAGGCACTCCAGGCGATCATCGATCTGGACCTCGACATCCTGGCCGCAATCGAGCCGCCGCGCGGCTACGGGCGCGACTGATACCAAGTCGCCTAAACATTGACACACGCCCAGCTGCGCTGGCCGAGTGAGCGAATGCGGTCTGGATCGTCGATCAGGAAATGCCAGGCCTGTTTGCAGGCCTCGACGATGTCCTCGTAGCTGTCCCAGACCCTGGAGCAGAGTTTGTTTTGCCGCAGGTAGTCCCAGACGTTCTCCATCGGGTTCAACTCCGGCGAATAGGCGGGCAGGGTCAGCATGGCGATGTTGTCAGGCACCACCAGTTGCCGACCGCGCTGATGCCAACCAGCGCCATCGCAAACCAGCAGAGCCTGAGCGCCGGCGGTAACCTGCGTGCTGACTTCCCCCAGATGCAGGTTCATTGCCTCGGTATTGGCGTGAGGCGTGATCATGGCGGCGCCGACCCCGCGATCTGGACAGATGGCGCCAAACAGGTAGGCAGAATCATGCCGATTATCGCGCACCATCAACGGCCGCGCGCCGACCGGGGCCCAGATGTAGGCGTGAGTTCCTTGTTGACCGACCCTGGCCTCGTCCTGGAACCAGATCTCCAGCGGTACCGGCGTAGCCGCCGTGGTGCTGAGCAGCGCCGCCTTGGCCAGGCTGGCAAAGTTCCTCTTAAACGTCACCTCGGCTTCAGGATCCTTCTTGGGATGCACGGGCCGCGGTTGCAGGCGGGTTAGGCGGAACTGATTAAGCCACTTGCTGATGGTGTGCACATGCACCGTTACGGAAAACCGCTGCGCCACGACGCTCCGCAGATCCACGCAGCGCCAGCGAACGACTTTGTCGGTTGCTGGATCGGGTCCTTTGACGACCAGTTCGCGCAACTCGGCCCTCTGCTGCTCGGTCAACGCGGGCACCCGTCCGGGCGGGCAGCGGGATTTGAGGCCTTCGACGCCGGATGCGTTGTAGCGATGCACCCAGTCGCACAGGGTTTGGCGGTCCATGCCGGCCAGTGCCGCCGCCTCGCCGCGCGGACGGCCGTCGATCACCAGCGCCAGAGCCAGCAGTCGACGAACCTGCGCACTGTCTGGACATTTGCTCGACAGCGCCCGCAGTTCCCCACTGGTATGGTCCCTTCGTGTGAGACCCAGCGCAGCGCCCATCCAATATCTCCGTCATCCAATTCGCATACCCGGACAGCGAATCGAAATAACCGGGCCTTGAAAACCCCAGAGAGTCGAGGTCATCGCGACTTGGTATGACACCTGGTCCGGACGGACGCACGGCTGAAGCATCGTGCGGTGAGGGCGAGGGCCTCAAGGGCTGCGCTGCGCGCACCGGCAAGCCGGCTTCGGCCCTTGACCCCCTCGCCCTCACCTAGTGTTTGGCAGAGATGCCGTTTCGCTCAACGCATGTCCGCCGCCGGCGAGTGTGCCATTTCTACTTTGCACGGAGTGACATTTCTAACGGGGAGAATTTGTGACTTTTCAAACGGGGAGCGACAAGGTCCTGAACGTCCGGACCGGGTCTGCGTCGCGATCCGGGCCAACGGCCGCGACGTGCATGGTGGCACCAATATCGATTGCCGCCGCCGCGGGATGAATTGGGGACAGATCCCTCCGAGGACGGGATCGTTTTCCGTGAGGCATGTCTCTTACCCTGCATGAGAACGACAGTGAGGGGCTGGGCTGCGGAGAAAGATCAATTTCCTAAACGGGATCGCCCGAAGGCGTCACCACTGGCAAGTCCGCACCAGCCCATGGGCCACGTTTTTTTACGGGGTCAAGTCCACCAAAAACCTTTCGGCCGCTCCCCCCGGGTCCACGATAGCGCGACCAGTTTCTACCGCTAAAGGCGGGTCGCCGATCCGAGCTCGTTTTTTAGGGCGCTGAGACCCTACCGCGAATTGCTTTGTCGGCGGACAATGACGTCCGTAATCGTCGGTGGGGATTCTGGCGATAACGAAATTCTTGGCGCGAGGACCCCTCGGGAAGCGACGGGAGGCCTGCTTGGTTTTAGAATGACCCCTTCGTCAATGATTTCGATTTTGGCCTCTGGGTAGACGGCGATCGCCATCGCTAGAATCCCCACGAAGCGTGGCTTGAAGTGGTGGAGATTTCGGTATCCTGTGCCGTGCTGAGCCTTGAGCGCCTTCCAGGTGACCATTCTTGGCGCTGGCAGCGCATGCAGGCGGTAGGCCAGCCAGATGTAGGTGTCCAGAGCGGCCGAGTTGTTCGCCAGCGCGCGGATGGCTGCTTCCTCGAGCGGAATGGGATGCTTCTTTAGGGCCTCAAAGAATCCCTCGCTTAGCTTCGTGGATTCTAGGGATAGCCGGCCTTGGCGTTCAGATTGGGAAGCTTCGATAAAAATCGCTTTGTCGACAATGCTTTGGTTAATAAGGCCGCTCTGCCCGGAGTTCGACATGTGGAACGTCAGCCGGCATCGGCTGAGGAGTTCGGCTTGTTCACGGACAGCCCGCCCGGTGTTGCCGCCCCACGACACACCGATCCGGTGCATCCAGTCGCGCCACGAGTTACCTAGCTCTATCTCGCGACAGTTGGTTCGTAAGGCCTCGGTTTGCAGATAGAGCAGGATCAGGCGGGGGTAGGCCCCAAACGGAACCTCTACAGGCTCGGTCGGACCCGTGTGGTCTGGGCCAGTAGGGCGGCGCCCGGGCTCGACAACAAGCCGCATTTTATCGTAGGCCATTTCCCACGTTTGTCCGATCGGGATGCGCCGATGTGGAAGGGCACATTGCGCCCACCCAGCATACGCGAATGAGAGAGCGTCGTCCTCGTTCGATAGGTATGCCGCCGCCGCCTCGATGACATCTCGCGAAGCGACGCTTTGTTCAATGGCGCCCCGTTTTCCAAGAGCTTCGATGAGGCTGTGCACCTCGGCCATCTCGTTCACCTGTCTTGTTAAGCAGATGCTGCATCAAAACCAGATTGATGTCGCTGGGGATTGTAGCGATACGCATATTTGCAAGTTAGTAGTATGATTTTGCTATTAGTTTGTTCGCCAGAGTCCCCGGGATAACTCGCGCGACTCGGCCGATTTGCGTGACAGCCCATCGCTAATGTCCCCAGCGGTATCGCCAAAGTCCCCAGGCCGTCTGTGGACTGTTCGTAGATCGAACTCGGCGAAGCATCACTAAAGTCCCCAGCACAACTCGCCGTTCCCAAACTCAGTTGCGAAAATTGAGAATGATGGATCGCTAGAGTCCCCGCTGCCTCAGATGCGTGTTCTCTGGCACGCATTCAGGATTACACCACCCCCCAGGCACCGCCTTGGCGTCCCATCGAGAACCGAGTGCCGATGGAGGGGGAGGCAGGCCGACCTGGCGCCGCGACAAACCAAGGGCCTCGTCGGCTCCGTCACCGATTTACCCGAGCTTGATTGTTCTTGCCCTGCCGGACCGTTCCGCGCTGAGTTGAGCCAAGACGTTGGAGGTGCCGCCTCGGGCAACCGTGGTGCCGAGTGCCTGACGAAAGGCTCCCTCACAGCGGGACCGATGGTGCCGCAGTCAGTCCGAGTCGGTCCGCTCTTGTTAGCAGATGCTTGACCGATGAGGGGTGCCACCGTGTTCCGCCCCGCGGCGTGCGTTCGCGCATGGCCTCGAGTTGGGCAGCGATCTGTTGCAGCGTGCGATCGGGTGCCGCTGCCTTGATGCCGGCGACCAGCCGAATCAGCCGATCATCGCCGAGTTGGGGCCGCGCTCGGTCCAGCAAGGCCGCCTCGACGATGCCTTCGGAGGCCAACCGCCGCACCGTGCGGCGCAACCGCTCAACTGTCCAGTGAGCAGCCTGTCCGTGATTGAGGACATGCACCACGTCACCCCAGGGCTGACGGGGGCGCATCCGCCGCACGGTCGGGAGCCAGGCGTCCAGATGCGCCAGGACACCCTCGAGATGCGCGGCGTCGCGGCTGACTTGAACTTTGCGGATCGCCTCCGGGTCGCCAGCCCGCAGGCCGGGGTTGCCACCCACGCGGCCGCGGTTACGCGCGGCTGACAGGCCCGCTTTGGTGCGCTCGGCGATCAGCGCCCGCTCGAGCTGGGCAACGGCCCCCAGCACCTGCAAGGAGAACATCCCTTGCGGGGTGGAGGTATCGATCGGATCACGCAGACTGCGGAAATGTGCGCCGCTGGCCTCGAGTTGCTCGATGACCGCGAGCAAATGGCTGACCGAACGGGCAAGGCGGTCAAGCCGGACTACAACCAGGGTTTCGCCGACGGCAATGTCGCGCAGCAGGCGGGCTAGCACCGGCCGGCTGCGATCGGCACCTGAAGCGTGCTCTTCGAGCACTGTGGCGCAGCCGGCGGCGCGCAGCTCATCGCACTGCGGATCGGTGCCCTGTTCCTCGGTGGAGACCCGCGCATAGCCGATCAGGCGGCCTGCGGCGGCGGTTTTCCGGCGTTTCGGCGGCATGGCGAGGGATGGCCTTGTCAAACGGCGCGCTATTACAATTCAACAAGGTGTTTGTAAATGG
>CAVYXX010000170.1:0-89273 GCA_963772355.1 uncultured Alphaproteobacteria bacterium
GCCTGATATACGTGCGCTGAAGGCGGCTCCATATGGCGGTGCCCGTTTATGTGGCAATTTTGCAACGCTTGCGACCGCTAACTTAGGATATGCTGCATCGCAGCAAGAAAACCCTTGCACGCTGCTGTTGCCAGGGCCATTCTTCAACTCGCAGACGCGCTTAGGCGCACTGCTTTCTTGGACGTTTCCTCCCTAAACTTCGGCGGTGCCAAAAGCACCGCCTTTTTTTTATGTGCGGACAGCCGACAAATGAACTCGCGGGCGCTATGCCGTGCTGCCCGTGACCAGTGCCGCCCGTGCTTTGCTAGAAAGTGTCGTCGGAATTGCCGCCGCCGCCACTGACCAACTGCTGTCACCACCGCCACCACTGTTATCCATCCAAGCGAATCGCCACCCATGTTCTCGGTTGATCCCCGGTGCTGTTATCGACGTAATCCTGGTTGGCGGCTGGAGCAGCACCGCCCCCTGCCCGGTCCCGTTATCAACATAGTCCTGGCTAGGCGCCGCTGGCGTAGCCCACGGGCTACCCGCCTGAGCGCCGCCGAACTTGCCGCCGCCGAACCCGCCTCCAAGGCCCTGATGCGGCGAAAACAAGCTCATGAGCGCGTTGCCGGCGACCACGCCACCCGCCACGCCAGCCGCTGTTGTTAGCGCTGAACCGAGGAACCCCGAACCGCCGCGCTGCTGAAACATGCCCTGCTGAAAATTGGGTGGATATTGCGGCGGTGGGGGGGCCGCCTGCTGATAATATGGCTGTTGCGGCTGCCCGCCCGGATAGCCGGGCTGTGCCCCCTGCCCGCTACCCGCACCGCCCCGCCGGGGGTCGCCCTGCGGCGGCCCCGACTGCGGCCGATTTCCACCGCCTCCGAACAGCCCACTGAAGAACCCCCCAGGTTTCGTCGATTGCTGCGCCTGCTTTGCAGGCTGCTGCCTGCTGCGCCTGCTGCAATTCCCACTCCAGCCGTTTAATGCGGTTCTGCGCCTCCACCAGAGCGTGCTCCTGCACGAAGGCTAGCTGAGTAATGCGGTAGCGTGCCTCGGGATCTGCGTGAACGTCTGCCCAATTAAAGCGTCAGCGTCTCGGTCGATTGGGGGCAGTGCCGGTTGTGCCGCCACGCCCGATCCAACAGAGGCCACCGGATGTTGGCTGGCGCCTCCGACACGGGCGATGAATTGAGAGATGATATCGCGTTCTTCGTTCGTCATTCGGGGACCCCCTATGGGTCAGTTAGAACAACCCGAATGCCCGGAATGTGGCGCCTTTACGCGTTCGGTTCAATGGTGAGTTTGGCGCAGCGCGGATCCGGCGGATCCTATTTCATCCCGCTGAGGATGCCGGACCGACGTGGCAGAAGGCCTCACTGTTAGGTCTTAATCAGCAGCTTAGGCCTCCTCGCGGTCCCCGCTTCTCCCTCATGTTCAGATCGAAACGGCTTATTTGATCAAATGGAGGTTTGGGTGTAAATAGAGTCTGATGCAGTCGGGGAGTCAAAAGGTTGTTTTCTTCCGACGCTGGCTTCGGCGGGACGGCATGAGATAGTTGAGGTAACAGAGCGATGCACCCTTTTGGTTGCTAAGAAAAAGATGTATATTTCGGCCCCAATAAGCGCCATGATTACGCACTATGACGTTCTATCGCGCATATGTGCTCGATGCCCAAGGCAACATCCTCCTTAGCGAGGATATGCAAGCGGATTATGACGCCGCCGCTGTTGCCGCCGGCCGCCAATTGGTCATCGCCCATTCGGCGGATTTGCCTACCCCCGCCGGAGGCGTTGAGATATGGAGCAGCGATCGACTGGTCTTCAGCACTCATCCGCGATCAGGGTGAGGAACCAGCGCCGTGCAACACAGCGATCTGTGGGCCAAGTGCTGGCCGGCTTCCGGCAGATTAGGCGCCGCGAGTTCAGCGGTCGAAATCCGCCGCATTTGCCAAAAGGTCGCGGGGCGTGGGATAAAGTTCTATTAAGTCCGCAACATTGCCGCCAGGACGGCGCGGCGTTGAAACTCCAGATCGATTTGCCTTGCGAGATGCCATTCCCGCAACGAATGTCGCCAGCGGCGTAAACCACCTCCGAGGCTGTCTACAGCCAGTCCGAATACCCACCCACCAGCAGACCGTACACTTCGCTCGTCTCGATATGTCCGACCTCGGCGCAACGGTCAATGGCCTCGTTAGCGCGATACCTTCAGCGGCACGTTAGGCTCAGCCTGAACAGGGTGTTGTTTCCAGGAGACATGGCTTGGCGTCCGCGCCGGGCCGGAAGCGCGGCCTACGCGGCAAGTGCCCCAGAGTTGATGTCGGGATCGAGGTTGCTAGCAAGGTCTCGAGACCCGATGGCCAGCCCCCGCCCATCGCGATGTTTTGGGATTAACAAATAGTTCCAACCCTTTGTTGAACTTCTATCTAAATCTTCCGCCGGCTCTTGCCGCGAACCGAGCCGATTGGCCGTGACCTCAGTGGGGATCAAATTCCCACCTGCTTCGTCCTCTTCCACTGTGCAGTCAGGTCTCAGTATCTTACGCGAGGCGTCCGTTGCGCATTGACCTCTCAATACATGACGGCGAGAACCCCTTTATGTCTGACACGGCCGCTCCGTGGATCCTCAGCGAAGGTTTGGCTGGCCTGCGCTCGCAGGCCCTCGGTCTGGCCGAGGCCGCGGGCATTTCAGCCGAGCTTCGCGAATTGAAACCGGTCGCGCCGTGGAAGTAGGGTCGCTGCAAAGTTCTGGCTCGATCCACTGGCCGCGGTGGGGGATGCAGTGCGCGCGCCGCTGCCGTCGCTGGCGATCGGCTGCGGCGGCATGGCTGGATCCGTACTGGCGGCGTTGCGACGAAAATCTATGCGCGTGGTTCAGGTACAGAACCCGCGCATGGATATCGGCCGCTTCGACCTGATCATCGCCAATCACCACGACGAGTTGACGGGACGGAATGTCTTCGTCACGCGAACCGCGCTACACCGGGTGACCCCAGAACGTCTGGCGGCTGAGGCTGAGATCTGGCGCGACCGTCTCGCGCCTTACCGGCGACCTCTGGTCGCAGTACCCTTGGGAGGAACCAACGGCCGATACCGCCTTGATCGTAATGCAGGGGCGCGGCTTGCGGCTGACCTGGCCACCATGGCTCAACGAGACAAGGTAGGCGTGGTTGTTACGCCCTCGCGGCGGACTGATCCCGCGGTAACCGCGATGATCCGCACCGCGTTAGCGCCCAGCGGCGGTTGGGTCTGGAATTTCGACGGCGAAAATCCCTATTTCGGGATGCTGGCATTGGCTGATTTGATTCTCGTGACGCAGGATAGCGTCTCGATGATCTCCGAGGCTGCCGCGACGACAGCGCCGGTAATGGTCGCCCCATTGCCTGGCTCGTGGCGCAGGCAGAGCCTGTTCCTGAAGCCGCTGATCGACCAAGATCGTATCCGTCCGTTCCAGGGCCAATTCCTCACTTGGAAGGTGTCGCCCCTGAACGATACACCTCTCAGCCAGAGCAGCTGCTCGATGTGCCGCCGGCCTGGGGCTTTAGAATATAATCGCTTGGCGGAACGTCGCCGGCGAGCCTGGCAACGTTGGCCCGATATCCCACTTCAGGAGTTTGCTATGCTGCGCATTCAGACCTTCGACGCCAAGGCCGGCGGTAACGTCATCTATAAGGCGTTGGCCCATCCGTTAGCGGCCGAGGCGATCGAACGGCTCTATGCCCGCCTCGATGGCCCGGTCGCCCTGTACGATCCGGACGGCATCGCCGATGCGCTTGTCGCGATGTATCCTGCAGACTTCGAAGACCTGTTTGTGCACGACGTCACTGCTGTAGGGCAAACTCGGGTCCGTCTGACGGCTCGACCGCTGACTGAAATCGGTGGTAGCGATGCCCGCACCGTCCTGGTGGCCGCGTTCGATGCCGACACGATCGTGGCCCGAATCGCCCATATGATACCCGACGGCGCGGCGCTGCTGACGCTGGACGGCGTCCGGTTGCCGGACAGTCTGCTCACTAGCCGGGTCCGATATCTCGATAAGCTCAACTTTGCTACGAATTTTGCCTTCTTCCGCGATGCGGACGGGCTGCATACTCGACTGGTGTCGGCTAATTATTGGGCAGGTTACGGTGCCTCCAACGTGCGACTGTGGCTGCGGCTATTCGGTGCGGATGGGACGGTTCTGGCGACTTGGGGGCAAATTCTGCCATCAGGCCCCGGTGGCTTCTCCATCGATAGCCGGCAGGTGCGGGAACGGTTCGCATTGGCACCTTTCACCGGCCAACTGTTTATCCATGCGGTCGGCGTCGCCGGCCACGACGTGGTGAAATATGCGCTGGACACCTATGCGTCCGATAACGGCGCCTCGCTGTCCTGCACTCATGACGCCAATGCATGGCCGTCCGATCGCTTCGCCGGCCTGCCCGCGCCGCGGCCGCATGAAACGGTTATACTATGGCTGCAGAACAGCCACGCCGTGCCGATTCCGGCGGGAACAGTGTCGCTCGATCGGATGGGGGCAGAGAAGCCGGTTTATCTTAGTGAGGCGGTTCGCGCATTTGCGACCGTCGCCATGGATGTGGCGGACTATTTGCCCGGCCTCCGATGGCCGGCACAGATAGAAATCCGAGCCGGCCGGCACGTCGTGCGGCCCCGGTATGAGATCACCCAGAACGACCGCGTGCGCATCGCACATGTTAATGTGGAACGCGACAATTTACGAAATGACCCGAATATTCCGACCCTACCGGATGAGATGGCAGGGGCTACTTGCTGCCCTTCCCCATCTTGCCTCAGGCGAAATTTCGAACTGCGTTCCAACCGACCCCGATGTCAACAGCGCAGACGACGCTGCCGCTTCGCCTGGACGTGTTCGATGCAATGGGAGTTCTGCGGGCGAAGCGATTTCTAGGGTGTCTGGGCCGCGACCATAGCCTGGCAGTGGATATGGACGATTTCGACGTCGATGAAGGGCACGCCGAGTTGGTTTATGATTTTCGCGATGGCGGAGAGGCGGACGGCTGGTTGCACGCGCTGTTTCGCTACGAGGACCGTCAATCTGGCCATGTCGCGGAATCGAGCTTTGGCGCCCATATTTTCAACACCGCGATGACCTATCGCGACGAACCGCAGTCATATTCCGGGCCGCCTCCTGGGCTTTCGACGCGCTTGTTCCTGAAGCTAGGGGACCGGCGCCGGAATAGTTTCGCTGCATTGATCTACCCGGCGTCCGGACCGTGGCACGCTGTATCCTCGACTACACTGCTTCTGCATGACGGAACCGGAGCGCTGATTGCTGAGACGCCGATTTCAATCGCCTGCGGCGGGCGGTCATCATCTGGCCCAATACGACGTTCGATTCCCCGGCATTGGCGGCGGCCGGCCCCGACGGGTATGTGTTGATACGGGATCGGACGTGCCGATTGTTCGGCTATCACGGGTTGATGGACAACTCCGGCGGATTCTCGTTGGACCACATGTTCGGGTTCTGATGGTTGTCGCGAATTGCCGCTGTTGCGCGGACCACGCAACAGGTGATTTCCGCCGTGCGAGGCCAGAACGATTTCACTTTCCTCTTGCGGAGCGCGCGGCCAATGCGGCAAGAATATGGCATATTTGGTCACAATACCGTGATAGAGGACGCGTTGTTAAACCCGCTCCGTGACCTATAACAATCTATTACTCAAAGGGAAAAATTATGGCGCACTCAACGCCTCTCGCGGTCGAAGAACATGTGCATGGAGAAACAGTCTGGGTCGCCGTCCGCTCCCGCGGCGCCGAATGGTCCTGGTTAACCCCGGATGAAGCGGTCGAACTCGGGCGTGCCTGGATCGAAAAATACAGCCGGCTTCCGCAAGTGGCGGAGTGATGAGGGCGGCTTCGTCTATAGATCCGGTCCGCCAAAGCCGGCCCAGGGTATTTCGACGAAAGCTCGATTTACCCGCCGATAAAGCGATAACTGATCATGACCGCATTTCCGGCCAACAGTTGAAGCCTGCGCCCTGACCAACGCTCGGGACGTCGCCTGCGATGAACAACGCCTTCCCTCGGCCACGATCGGCGACACATCAAAACGTTCCCAGGCCGATGATACCGTCCGTCACATCGAAGTCGCCAACGATCTTCTTGCCGATTAGATCACGTAACGTTTCCGATGCGCCGCCGCCGATCGAGCCATACCGCGCGCCGCGATAGAGGCGGGAGACTGGGTATTCGTCGGTGAAGCCAAAGCCGCCGTGCACCTGAACAGCCTCGGATGTCACACGCAACGACATTTCGTTGCAGAAAATCTTGGCGGCAGCGGCCATAAAGGGGTCGGGGAATGGATTGGCCGTTACGCACGCTCGATACAACAGGCCGCGCCCGGCCTCGATGTCCTTGAACATGTCGGCGAGCTTCCACCGAATACCCTGAAAATCGGAGATCGGCTTGTTGAACACGGTGCGCTCACGAACATAGTTTACCGCCTCGTCAAACGCGCCTTCCGCTAGGCCGAGGGAAATCGAAGGGTTCAGGCAGCGCTGCGTGTTGAACGCCGAGAGCAGCTTTCGAAACCCATCCTCGCGAATGACCAGATTTTCCAGCGGAATGTCGCAATCGTCGAACTGGATCTCGTGCAGGTTCTCCCCGCCCATGGTGTGGTAGGTGGCGGTGACCGAGAACCCTTTCGTATCGGGTTCGACCAAAACGCACCCGATCCCTTCCCGGCCCGGCCTTCCGTCTACCCTGGTGAACACCACGAACATACCGGCCTCACTTGCCCGGCTGATCAGAGTCTTTGTACCCTTCAGGATTACCCGGTCGCCGACGACCCGTGCGTTGGTGCGGTAGCTTGCGACATCCGTCCCCGCATGAGGCTCCGTCATGCACACGGCCAGGATGCAATCGCCGCTAACCACTGCCGGCAAGATCCGCTCGCGCACCGACGCCGGCGCGTAGCGCGCGATCACCCGCGTCTGCACTCCGGCTTCGCCCAGCACGGCCATGGCGGTAACGTAATCAACCTTCGCGATTTCTTCGAGGATTAGCGCGGTATCCAGTATTGTTAATCCAAGGCCGCCGTACTCCTCGGGCACCGACATGCCCAACACCCCAATCTCCGCGAGCTTCTTCATGTTCTCCCAGGGGAACGTGCCGTCCATCCAGCGCACTGCTTTTGCCTTGAACTCGGTCTGCGCCAGAGATCGCACTGTGGCGATCATCTCCCGCTGCTGCGCACTGATCTGGAAGTCCACGGTGCCGCTCCATTGGACGATCGGTTGAAGGCGAGTGTAGCCGGAGGGTGGGGACGTGCAAATTCACCAGACCGAAGCGACCGCTGCACAGTAATGGCGGACGTGGCGAACAGATGCTCGGGCCTGAACAACGCGACGACGACGATGTTCCCGAATAACGTCTTCACCGGCAATTTCGCCGCACGCTTTGCCATGGCGTTGATGGAAAAGGACGTGGCGATGGCAGCCCCGCAACTGGGGGCCCTGCGGTATCGCCTCAGACAGCCGCGAGATGCTGCGGTTTTACGAGCGGGCCGGCCTCATGAAAATCGTGAAAGCGCCCGCTCGCGATTGACGGAGGATCAATGCGCGGGCAGCTTTTACTCAATCGACCCTGGAGAGTTTTGATTCCTGTGGAATTCCTTACCGCCACTCACGCGCCACTTCGCGTTCATCGATCTCAACGCGCCAGTCGATGCGACCGCGCTAGTGCATCACAAATTCGCTCCACGGCCTTGTTCGAAAACTGGTCGCGGGTCCGCGCCGCATGGGGGCGATTGTTGGGATCGATCATTTGGAGGTCGACGGTTCATGATTGAAGTCAACGGCATGGCGCACGTGATTTTGACGGTTGGCCAGTGGGAAAAGGCGCACGCGTTTTATGCCGAATTGCTGCCCTTCCTGGGGATGACGAAGGTCTATGACGGCAACAATTTTCTCTATCACGTGGGCGGACGCACCGCTATCGGGATACAGCGTTGCGCGCAGGCGCACCTGAACGAGAGATTTGTCCAGAACCGTGTGGGCCTCCACCATCTTTGCCTGAGGGCCCGGTCGCGCGAGGATGTCGACGCGGCGGCTGATAAGGTGCGTGCGATCGGCGGCCACATTGATCGCGGACCCATGGAGGGCGACTTCGCGCCCGGCTATTACTTCTTTGTCTTCGAGGATCCTGATGGCATTCGACTGGAAGTGAACTTCGTTCCGGGCAAGGGTTTGCTAGTTTCCCCTGACAAGCCATTGGTGCCAAGCAGCGATCCGGACTGGAATCAAAATCCCTGATCGGTTTTACCTCGGCGGGACATCGCCAGCCTGCCACGTTTCCGCAGATGTTTTTGTCGGACCGGACCGGTTTGCACGCGGGAATGAACGACCCAATAGTAACACAAAAATGGGATCAGGGAGCGGAGACCATGAGAGCAGACTACATCATCGTGGGCGCGGGATCGGCCGGCTGTGTACTGGCCAACCGGCTGACTGAGGATCCCAGCACGAACGTCATCCTGATCGAGGCGGGTGGCCACGACCGCAACCCGCTGATCCACGTGCCCGCCGGCTTCTTCAAAATGCTCGACCATCCCACCTTGACCTGGAAATATACCGCTCCGAGCCGGATCCTGGCACCGACGGGCGCGCCATCGTCTACACGCGTGGCAAGGTGATTGGTGGCTCCTCCTCCATAAACGGACTGGTCTACATCCGCGGTCAACCAGAAGACTACGAACATTGGGGACAACTCGGAAATCGCGGCTGGACGTGGGACGATTGCCTGCCATTCTTCCGCGCTGCCGAACGATGGGAAGGCGAGGGTAACGCCGTCCGCGGCAAGGATGGACCCTTGTTCACCTCGAAAATGGACCGCCCCCCGATTTGCGCGACTGTTATTGAGGCGGGCAAGCAACTCGGCCTTGAGTACCGCGAGGATGTAAACGACTTTCCTCTCGGTGCCGGGGAGAGCATCGGCTGGTGCCAGCAAACGCGAGGCGGCCGCAGGCGCGCCAGCGCCGCGCGCACCTATTTGCATCCGGCGCTGAAGCGGACGAACCTGCAACTGATCACCAATGCGCTGGTCCACCGCGTTCTCCTCGACGGCAAGCGCGCGACCGGCATCGAATTCTCCCGCGGCGGCACCGTCGAGACGATTGAGGCCACAAGGGAAATCCTGCTGTCGGCGGGCGCGGTCGGCTCGCCCCATATCCTGCAACTATCGGGCGTCGGCGCTCCCGACCATCTCGGAAATATTGGCGTCCCCATCAAGTACGAGCTTCCCGGCGTCGGCCGCAACATGCAGGATCACTATACTGCGCGTGTTTCCTATCCGGTGGTCGGCATAGCGACCGCCAACGAGAAATCATACGGGTTACCGCTCGCAATGGAGATCATGCGCTGGATGCTCACCGGCAAAGGCATGCTGAGCTACAGTCCGTCGCTCGTTGCCGCCTCGGTCAAAATTTTGGAGACGTCGGCGACGCCCGACGTGCAGGTCACCTTCGCGCCGGGCAGCTTCAAAGGTGGCCAGATCGGAGAACTTGAACGAACCCTGGGCCTCAGCGCCGGCGCGTGGCAGATGCGGCCCCTCTCGCGCGGCTATGTCGAGGCCCGCTCGAACCAGCCGGGCGACATGCCCGCGATCAACCCTCGGTACCTGTCGGATGAGACTGATCGGCGCGCCATCATCGGCGGATTACGCTTCGCGCGGCGGCTGTTCGACGCACCACCGCTGAAACAGTTCGTCCGGGAGGAGAGCCTGCCCGGACGCGATATACAGACCGATGATGAGCTGCTGGATTATGCTCGCCGCAACGGGGGCACCTGCTATCACGCCAGTTGTACCTGCATGATGGGTTCGCATGCGATGAGCGTCGTCGATAGCGAGTTGCGCGTGCACGGCCTCGACGGATTGCGGGTGATCGACGCCTCGGTCATGCCGGCCGTCACCTCTACCAACACCAACGCGCCGACCATCATGATCGCCGAAAAAGGGGCGGCAATGATACGGGGCGCGGCTCGGCAGAAGATGGCGGCGTAGGGACAAAGGTCGCCATTAGGCCTGATGCCGGGTTGAGCGACAGCCAAGGCAGGTCAATGATGGTTTCGCGTTGCATCAGTGCGGTAGAACGACTACGCGCTCAAAACCGGACTTCGTAACGGATTGCACAGAGAACTGCCTGTTCTTGGTGTAGCCATGTGAAGAAGTTGGCTGGTTCCGGGATTGTGAGCGGCTTCGACGGATGTGGGCAAGCGCCCGGTTTGGCTCAGCCACATGAAGCACATAGGCGGTGCGAGGCTTGAAACCGCGCCTGATCCGGAGCCTTATCCCGGCGGACCGTGGGCACGTAAGCAGACGGCGGAATGACAGGCGGAAGGTTGGAGCAACAATGGCGGACGTTACGGCGGAAATCGCGAGCAACCATTCCAACCAGGCCACCGAACTCGACGCACTGGTGATTGGCGCGGGCTTCTCGGGCCTCTATCAACTCCTGTGTCTGCGCGACCGTCTTGGCCTGTCGGTGAAGGCGCTGGAAGCCGGCGGTGGTGTGGGTGGCACCTGGTATTGGAACCGCTACCCCGGCGCTCGGTGCGATTCCGAGAGTCACGTTTACTGGTACACCTTCTCGCCCGACCTGATGCGCGAATGGGAATGGTCCGAGCGCTATCCCGGTCAGCCGGAAATCATGCGTTACCTCAATCATGTCGCGGACCGTTTCGATCTGAAGCGGGACATTCTGTTCAACACCCGTGTCACTGCCGCGCACTACGACGAGACCGCCAATCGCTGGCAAGTCCGCACCGAAGCCGGCGAAACCCTAGTCGCAAAATTCCTGATCACCGCCGTCGGTTGCCTGTCCACGGCGAATGTCCCGAAATTTGAGGGGCTAGAGAGTTTCGCCGGAGCTTGGTACCATACCGGACAATGGCCACACGAAGGCGTCGATTTCACCGGCAAGCGGGTCGGAATGATTGGCACCGGCTCCACCGGCATTCAGGCTGCGCCGGTGATCGCTGCGGCGGCGAAGCATCTGACGGTGTTTCAGCGCACGGCGAACTACTCGGTGCCAGCCCGCAACGCACCGCTGACACCGGAGTTCCAGCGCTACATCAGGGAAAGCCCCGCCGAGATCAGGGCCGCAACGCGAGAGACTTTAAACGGGATGGCGTTCCGGATCGAAGAACGCCTGGCTGTCGAGACCCCGCCGGAGGAGCGTGAGGCGATTTACGAAGCTGCGTGGGAGCGTGGCGGATTGCAGTTCCGCGCCACGTTCAAGGACATGTTGGTGGATAAGGCAGCGAACGATACAGCGGCAGATTTCGTTAGGCGCAAGATCCGCTCGATCGTGAAGGACCCGAAGACGGCGGCGACCCTGTCGAACATCGACCATCCCTACGCGGCGAAGCGGCCGCCAATCGACACCGATTACTTCGAAACGTTCAACCGGCCGAACGTTACCTTGGTGGATGTGAAGGCAACGCCAATCGCGCGGATCAGTCCGGCGGGTGTATGCACCACCGAAGCGGAGTATCCGCTGGATATCATCGTTTTCGCGACTGGCTTCGACGCCATGACCGGCCCGATGCTGCGGATGGATATTCGTGGGCGCGATAGCGTCGTCTTGAAGGACGTATGGGAAGCGGGTCCGCGCAATTACCTCGGCTTGCAGATCGCGGGCTTTCCCAATCTGTTCACGATCACCGGCCCAGGCAGCCCGTCCGTGCTGTGCAACATGCCGGTGGCGATCGAGCACCACGCGGATTGGATTGCCGATTGCATCGCACACATGCGCTCGAACGGCCTGGAACGGATTGAGGCTCGGCCCGACGCGGTCGACAAATGGGTAGGGGAGGTCAACGACGTCGCCAGCAAAACGCTGCTGCCACTAGCGAAGCACTCCTGGTATCTGGGCGCCAACATTCCGGGCAAGCCCAGAGTGTTCATGCCTTATACCAACTCGCGATGACCCCGACTTCCGTAAGGCAAGTAAGGCCCTGATAATCCATGATTCTGGCACCGGTCGAAGAGTTGGTGTCAAGACGGGTTGGTATTACGCGGGTGGAATGGTACGATACCGGGAAATCTGCGACGAGGTCGTTGCTAGCGGTTATGAAGGGTTCCGCCTGACGTAAGGCGGTCGCTTTGGCCCATGAATATCTGCCCCGCCTGGACCTGCAGCGAAACATTACGCACCGCCAGCGCGGCCGTCATAGGCGTAGACGAGCCCGGTGACCCGGCGTTCTCACACCGCAGGTCGCTTGCTGGAAGCTCAGTCATGCTTCACCGCGGCTGCGTAGTTCTGATTGCGGAACCACGTCATGTATTCTGGATAGGTGATCGATTCATACCGCGGCGGATTGTCTGGCTCTTGGCAGGTCGGCACGCATTCCATCTGCCAATCGTAGCTGCAATCCATGAAGAACGGGACGGCATAGCGTTCCTGGCCCGAGTGGTTGATGACGCGATGGGGTGTCGCAAGGAACCGATCATTCGTCCAGCGCCGCAATAGGTCTCCGCCATTCACCAGAATCGACCCGGGCAGCGACGGTGCATCCAGCCAGCGTCCGCTCGGCAATCGGACCGAAAGCCCGGGGATGTCGTTCTGAGCGAGCAGGGTCATGAAGCTGGTATCTGAATGCGGGGCTAGTCCAAACTCGTTGTCCTCGACAACGTCCTGACGGGGGTAATGGGCTAACCGGAGCGTGAACATTGGTTCGACAAAGGCCTCGTCGAACCAGTCGGATGGCAGATCCAAGGCCGCAGCGTAAAGCGGAAGCAGCGATTTTCCCAGAGCCTCCATCGCGTTCTGATAGGCCAACACGGCGTCACGGAAGCCGGGTAGGTTGTCCGGCCAGCGGTTGGGCGCACGGAACGGCTCCACCTGTGCATCCACAGGCGTCTCGCGTTTGGTGAAGAAAGCTTCCACCAGGTTCGGCCTGTTGTTGTCGTTCAGCTTGGAATGCCGGGTCACCGACGATTTGAACGGGAGATAGCCAATATTGTGCTGGTTGATCCGCAGCGCCAATTTTGTCTCTTCCGGCTGGTCGTGGAAGCGCCGCGCAGCATCGAACGCGCCAGCGATCAGCGACCGCGGCACGCCATGGTTTATGACGAAATAGAAGCCGACGTCCTGCAATGCGTGCCTAAGCTCGGCGCTGATTCGGGACAGGGCGCGTGGGGCGCCGGCACGGTAATCGCTGAGGTCGACAATTGGGATTTCATCAGGCGCCTCCTGCCGAATGGGAGCGAGCGATGGGGCATAATCGTTCACCGCAATCCTCCACGGCTATGGGGGCACACAGTGCGGCGCGGATTGACCGCGCCGTCAAGCGCCCCGGTCAGGCATCGCTTGGTCAGGCAGCACAAACGTATCGTATCGCTATGGCCGGCCGGGCTCATACCTGTAGATGAAGTCAGCGCCAACCGAGAGCAGACGCGACGTGGGTGAGAAGCACCTCGACAACAGGCGCGATCATTCGGGACCGTCAGGAGTAGCGTGTCGGCCTCGGCGATATCCCGCGCCTCCCCTGGCCGTGGATCCAGGTTCTACTCCGCGCCCCCAACCTATAAGCGACCCGATCGCCGGATCCGATGGAGTGACACCACGGCGGGACGAAGTGCGCGTTGATGACAGGAGGTTTGCCGTCAGTAGCTCCGCATCAGCGCGACGATCCGGCCTTGTACCTTGACGCGGTCCGCCGGGAAGATGCGGGTTTCGTGCCGTTCGTTACAGGGCTCCAGTGCGATCGAGTTGCCTCGGCGGCGCAAACGCTTGAGGGTGACCTCCGTGTCGTCGACCAGCGCTACCACTATCTGGCCATTCTCGGCGGTTTCGCCCTTCAGGATGATGACCGTATCGCCCTCCAGGATTCCGGCCTCGATCATTGAGTCGCCCGCGACCTCCAGACCGTAGTGCTCACCGGAGCCGAGCAGGGCCATCGGTACTTCGATGAAACTGCTGGAGTCGCGTAAGGCCTCGATCGGCAAGCCGGCAGCGATGCGGCCGTACATGGGAAGCTGGATTGCGCCGACATCGCTGGTGGCGCGCACCCCAGGCAGGCGCTGTGTGAAATCGCCGCGGATGACATTGGGGGAGAACCCAGAGGGCACGTCGGCTTCGGGCGGCGATTTGGCCGGCGTATCCCGCGGCACCATGTTGTCCGGCAGACGCAGGACATCGAGCGCCCGAGCCCGGTGATGGCGCCGCGCGAGATAGCCCCGTTCTTCCAGTGCCGAGATCAAGCGATGAATACCCGACTTTGACTTCAGGTTCAGCGCGTCCTTCATCTCCTCAAAGCTTGGGGAAAATCCAGTCTGCTTAAGATGGCGGTCAATATAAACGAGCAGTTCGTATTGCTTGCGCGTCAACATAGCGGTCTTCCTTGAATGGTCATCGGAACAAACCGGCAACCGTCATGGCTGTTCTATGTTGGTTCTGCGCCCTTCGTCAAGCGAAACTGTGGGCAAATCGAAAAGCCCCAGCATTCCAGCGTATTTTCTTGAACTAACAGCGTCACAAACCCAGCGAATCGAGTCGGATGATGCTGACCTCCGCCCCTTCAGGGAGGGCGGGAGCATGCGGCGCGCGCAGGATCAGCGCATCGGCGTGGGCTAGACGGCGGAGCATCGCGGAATCCTGGACTGCGAACGGGACGGCTACGTCGCGGCCGGCTCCATCCGTGTGGATAGAGGCCCGCAGGTGATCGGCGCGCCTGTCATTCGCCTTGACCGGAGCGCCGAGCAGCGCGGTGGAAATTGGCGGCGGAGCGGCGGGTAGGCCGGACAGACGGGCCAAGGAGGGCAGCAGGAACAAGATCCCGCACACCATGGCGGAAACCGGATTGCCCGGCAGCCCGAGCACGGGGGTGGCGCCGAGCTGGCCGAACAGCAGTGGCTTGCCTGGGCGCATGGCGATTTGCCAGAAATCCAGGGTCATGCCGCGCGCTTTCAGGGCCTCGATGACCAAATCGTGGTCGCCGACCGAGGCGCCCCCGGTGGTCACCAGCAAATCCACTCCGAAGAGGGAATCGGCAACCGCGCTGATCGCCGCGTGCTCGTCGCGCGCCACGGGCAGGACGATTGATTCGCCACCCGCGGCCCGCACTAGAGCGGCCAAGGCGTGGGAATTCGAGCTGACGATACCGCCGGGCGGAATTGGTTCGCCCGGCATGGCGATCTCGTCGCCGGTGGCGAGTATGGCAATGCGCGGGCGGCGATGAACCGTTAGCCAAGGATGATTGGCGGCGGCGGCCAGTCCGACGTCGCGGGCAGTGATCCGCCGGCCGGGGGGGATCAACAGATCGCCCGTTGCGAAGTCCTGGCCGGCGCGGCGGATGTGGCGGCCGGCGGTCACTGCCTCGTTGACCTCAATGACATCGCCGTCGCGCGCCGCATCTTCCTGTAATAGGATCACATCGGCGCCGGGGGGGACCACACTACCGGTGAACAGGCGCACGGCCTCTCCTGGGCCAATGCGGCCATCGAATGGGTGCCCAGCGGGCGCGGTGCCGATCACTGTCAGCCTTGCACCCAATGCTCCGTCGGTGGCACGCAGCGCGTAGCCGTCCATGGCGGACACATCTGCCGGAGGTTGTGTCAGCCGCGCGGTCACGGCTGTGGCCGTCACGCGATTCCATGCGCCGGCGAGGGCCACAACCTCGGCCGGCGTCGAGCGCATCGCATCCAGAATGCGCGCGCGGGCTTGTTCGACGCTGATCATTTCGGCGCTCCGTTTGGGGCATCAATCAGTTTGGGCGAAGCAGAGGCGCGCCTCAAGTGACCTTGATGGTTTGGCGTTGAAGCGACCGGTGGCGCGTCGTCGTTAGCTCACGTTTTCGTGATACTTTGATCCATGGGAGAAAAATGATCGTAGAGAAACGTCTATCCAGACAAATGATGCCTTCTTGCACGGAGAAAACCCATGTCCAAGCGTGCCGTTACTTTGTTGCTCGCTGGCTTCGCGGTCAGCGGACTTGCCGCCATCCCTGCCGTCGCGGAGACCCCGATGGCATCAGACACCGTAATAGTTGGCGGTGCACCGATGTATCCGGCGAAGAATATCATCGAGAATGCGGTGAATTCGAAAGATCACACAACGTTGGTTGCCGCGGTTAAGGCGGCCGGCCTGGTGGATACGTTAGAGGGTAAAGGCCCATTCACCGTGTTCGCGCCGACCAACGAAGCGTTTGCGAAATTGCCGTCGGGGACCGTGGAAACCCTGCTTAAGCCGGAGAGTAAGGCCACACTGGTCAAAATACTTACCTATCATGTCGTCGCCGGTCATTATACTGCAGCTGACCTAATGAAAATGGTTAAGGCGGGCGGTGGCAAGGCCACACTGAAGACGGTGGAAGGCGAGCCCCTGACATTGAGTGAGAGCGGAAAGAAGTTGTTCATCAGCGGCGAAGAGAGCGGTGTCGCCGAGGTGACGATTTCAAACGTTAAGCAGTCAAATGGCGTCATCCACGTGATCAATACCGTTCTTCTTCCAACCTGACGTAATCTACGCGTGATGGCGGGCGAAAGGGGCCCGTCATCACCGGGCCTACGGAAAGAGCCCGGCTCATCCGGGCCAAATTCCTGACGCCGCGATGAGGCCTTTCCGGCTCGCATGGGTCTGCGGTGGGCCACGATCCCCCGGGCCATAATCCGTCGCTGCATTTTCACGCGACAAGCGCATCGCTTAGATCCATGGTGCCGTGATGCGCCGCCTTCTACCTGTTTTGCTATTTGTCGCACTCGCTGTTGCGGGGTTTGGGCTGGTCCATGGTGTCGGTTGGGAAAGCCTCTCACGCCATCAGGCAGAGCTGGAGGACTGGGTCCGGACGCATCCGGTGATATCCGCCGGGATCTATCTGGTTGCCTATACGATGACGGCGGCATTGTCGCTGCCGCACGCGGCAATACTGACGATCGCCGGCGGGCTATTGTTCGGCGAGGCCCTTGGGTCTGTCTTAACCGTCGCGGGGGCCACGCTCGGTGCGTCGGCCCTTCTGGTAATCGTTCGGTCGGCCCTCGCCGAGATGCTGAGCCGGCACCGGCATCGGATACCAGAGGCGGTGCGGAATCGGCTAGCGACCGATGGATTCAGCTATCTGCTGGCGCTGCGATTGGTGCCGCTGTTTCCGTTCTGGATCGTCAATCTCGCCGCTGCGGTCGCCGAGATCCGGTTGGCCGTATTCGTGCCCGCGACCTTGATCGGCATCGCGCCGACGAGTTTCATTCTGAGTTCGATCGGGGCAGGCGTCAGCTCGATCCTCGCCGAGGGAAGACTCCGGACTTGTCAGTACTGTTTTCGGCTCACTTGCTGCTGCCACTGGCCGGGCTGGCAGTGCTGTCGCTGCTGCCCACGCTGTTCCGTCGCCGCCCGGATATTCATGCCTGATTTTGACATCGTCATCATCGGGGCGGGGGCCGCCGGGCTGTCGGTTGCTGCAGGGGCCGCGCAGCTTGGAGCCTCCGTGGCGCTGATCGAGCGGGGGCTCATGGGCGGGGATTGCCTCAACACGGGGTGCGTCCCGAGCAAGGCGCTGCTGGCGGCGTCGCGGGCGATGCGGGAAGTGCGACAAGCCGCGCAGTTCGGCATAATTGCGGATGAACCGGTCGCCGACTGGGATCGCGTTCGCGCGCACTTGCGCGGGGTCATCGCGACAATCGCCCCGATGGATTCGGAGGCTCGGTTTCGCGCCCTGGGTGCCAGGGTGCTCCGAGGGGAGGCCCGCTTTCTCGACCCTAGGACCATCGCGTTGGATGGGCGATCCGTTACCGCGCGATGGTTCGTCATCGCGGCTGGAAGCCGAGCGACGGTGCCTCCGATCGAGGGGTTGGACCGCACGCCTTATTGGACCAACGATTCGCTATTCGATCTCAAAGAACGGCCCGATCACTTGCTGATCCTCGGGGGAGGCCCCATCGGCCTGGAGATGGCAGATGCGTTCTCGGGCCTCGGCTGCAAAGTTACGGTGATCGAGGCCGGGCGGATCGCGGCGAAAGAGGATCTAGAGCTGGTGGCTGGGTTGCGCCAAGCCTTGATCGCGCGGGGCGTCAACATCCGGGAAGGTGTAGCCGTTGCTGCGGTGGCGCCGGGACCAGCGATCAGCCTCGCGGACGGGGCACAAATCGAGGGTTCGCATCTTTTGGTGGCGGTGGGGCGGACGCCGAATGTCGCGGCGCTCAATCTGGCGGCGGCCAACATTCAGGCGGGGTCTGGTGGCATCGCGACGGATCGTGGCCTGCGCAGCGTCAGCAACAACCGCGTCTTCGCGGTGGGAGACATCGCCGATCCGGCGGGGATCGGACCGCGCGCCTTCACCCATGTCGGATCGTATCATGCCGGGATCGTCATTCGCCGGCTGCTGTTTCGCCTGCCTGCGCGGATCAGCTACGCGGCGTTGCCTCGGGTCACCTACACCGATCCGGAGCTTGCGCAGACCGGCCTGACTGAGGCGGAGGCCGTTGCAATCAGGCTAAAACCGCGGATTCTGCGCTGGCCGCTGGCGGAAAATGATCGCGCCATCGCCGAGCGGGGGACCGCCGGTCTGGTCAAGCTGATCGTTAGCGGCAAGCGGGTGGTAGGAGCGGGGATACTGGCGCCTCATGCGGGCGAGATGATCAGCCAGTGGACGCTGGCCATAGCCGAGCGCACGAAGCTTTCCACCTTGGCCGGGCTGATCGTGCCTTATCCGACCCGCGCTGAGGCGGCCAAGCGCGCAGCTTCCAGCGCGTATGCCGTAAGCCTGTTTTCCGCCCGGACCAAGCGGTTGGTGTGGCTACTATCCCGGCTGCCTTGACGCTCCCGCGCAGGCCGGTTGTCAGGCGGCCGCAGAAGCCGCTCGTTTTTCCCGCGCCTTCTCGATGCGGCGCTTCAGGGACTTGCCCTCGATAGTAAGCTTCGTACTGGGAGTGTTGAGCAGGAAGGCGTCGATTCCGCCATTGTGTTCGACGGTGCGGATGGCGCGGGTGGACAGGCGCATACGCACCTCATGCCCCAGGATGTCCGACAACAACGACGTCACCTGCAGGTTGGGCAGGAAACGACGACGGGTCTTGTTATTGGCGTGGCTTACGTTGTTGCCAGACAGAACGCCCTTACCCGTGATTTCACAGCGACGCGACATCGCACCTCATTCCTCGAGACAGATCGGAAGGCGCGGGTTATGGCGATACAACACCTTGGCGTCAAGGAAGACGGTGCGAGGGTGTCAGTGGCCGTTATGATCCTGATGCGCTCGCAACTCTCCGGAGCGAACGCTGCCGATCGCGTTATTCAGGACACCGATGATGGCCTCATCCGACATCGACCGGGCCAGCAGTGCCATCGATCCCCCCAGCAATGCGGAGGCAATGGCCAGCGAACTGAGGTTCTGGCCGATCATATGTTCGATCGCCTTATCGACTACGGCGCCGGCGTGGCTGAGATGAGCGGGGGATTCGTTCGCGTTTTCGGACATTGGCCTGTTCCTTCATCGGGTGGTCTCTTCACCGCATTACCAGCCGGCGCTAGCGCCGACCGGTATCAGATCTCCTTCCGCACGGAACCGGCTGCGAAGTCGACGCTTTCATTTACGCCTGAACCACGCTGCGCCCAGCGCCGTCGTGCTCGAGATCGTGCTCGACGGCCTGCAGCGCCCACATCCGGGCGTAAAGGCCGCCTTTCCTCAGCAGGGCGGCATGGCTGCCGCGTTCGGCGACGAGACCGTCATCCAGGACGATGATCTCGTCGGCATCAACAACGGTGGATAGCCGGTGGGCGATGACCAGCGTAGTCCTGCGGTGCGATACGGCATTCAGCGCGGCCTGAATATCCTGCTCGGTGCGGCTATCCAGCGCGCTGGTTGCCTCGTCCAGCACCAGGATGCGCGGATCCTTGAGAATGGTGCGGGCGATGGCGACCCGCTGCTTCTCGCCGCCGGACAACTTCAGTCCGCGTTCGCCGACACGGGTATCATAACCCTCGGGCAGTTTCAGGACGAACTCGTGCACCTGAGCCTGCTTCGCCGCCTGCTCTATCTCGGCCTGAGAGGCACCGGGCCGGCCATAGCCGATGTTGTATCTTATGGTGTCGTTGAACAGCACGGTGTCCTGCGGCACGACGCCGATCGCGGCGCGCAGGCTGTCCTGCGTGACATCGCGGATGTCCTGACTGTCTATCAGGATGCGGCCGCCCGTCACGTCGTAGAAACGGAACAGCAACCGGTTGATCGTCGATTTGCCCGCGCCGGTGGGACCTACGATCGCGAGCTTGCCACCAGCCGGCACGGCGAAGTCGATGCCCTTCAATATCGTTCTATTCGACTGATAGCCGAAATGAACGTTGTCGAACACGACCTCTCCGGCGGACGCCTCGGATAGATGTCTGACCAGCGCCTTGGCGCCGGGTTTGTCGGCGATTTCCTGCTGCACTCGGAGCAGAGCGAACATCTGCTCCATGTCCACCAAACCCTGCTTGATCGTCATGTAAACGATGCCTAGGAAGTTGAGCGGCTGGTAAAGCTGGATGAGATAGGTGTTGATTACGACGAACTTGCCGACCGTCATGGTGCCGTCGCGCATCCCGGAGGCGGCCAGCGACATAATCAGCGTCAGGCCGGTGGCAATGATGACGGCCTGACCGAGGTTCAGCATATTTAGCGAAACCTGCACCCGGACGGCCGCACGTTCGTAGCGGGCGAGAGCATGGTCGTAGCGTTGCGCCTCGTGCGCCTCGTTGCCGAAATACTTCACCGTCTCGTAGTTGATTAGGCTGTCCAGCGACTTGGTCGAGGCGTCGTTGTCGGTGTCGTTCATGGTCCGGCGATAGCGGCCGCGGCGGCCGGCCAGGATAGTTGTGAAGCCGATATAGATCAGCACCGCGAGGCAGGTTACGAGCGCGTAGCGCCAGTCGAACATGTGCCAGATGATGGCGGTGACCATCATCAGCTCCAGCGCTGTCGGAACGACATTGAAGACGGCGAGGCGCAGCACGGACTGCATCCCCAACACGCCGCGATCGATGACGCGCGACAGCCCGCCGGTCTGCCGGTCGAGGTGGAAGCGCAGGCTGACCGCGTGCAGATGGCGAAAGGTACGCAATGCCAGCAGCCGCACAGCGCGCTGCTGGACCGAGGCGAACAGTGCATCGCGGATCTCGCCAAAGCCGGCCGATCCGATGCGGATCGCACCATAGGCCAGGATCAGCGCTACCGGGACCACGAAAACCGCGTTGACATCCTTCGCTGCGAGCAAGTCGACGATGCGGCCATAAATAACCGGGACATAGACGGTGGCCACCTTGGACAGCACCATGAAGACCAGCGCCACCACAACCCTGACGCGTGCGCCCGGATTGCCGGCCGGCCAAAGGTAAGGCAACAACGACAGAATGGTCTGGGTCGTGGATCGCTGCACCCGCAGGGAGGGCGGCAAATCTGCGGGAGGTGGGTGGCTACTTCGTCTCATGCTTCGCATGTGGCACGATGCGCTATTGTTTGAAAGGCAAACGGCTTGGGTCACCATCCGAAAGACGGTCGATTTCAGCGCCATGTGCTCGCCTGCAACAACGCCAACTTGCCGGGAATGAGGAAACCGTTGCTAATTTGTGACGAAGTGGTTGGGTGGGTGCCGGCGCCGATAGTCACTGCGTTGCAGGATATGGAGGGAATCCGCTGGTACGCAGGATCGGGTGCTGCTAGACGATCCGACCGCTCTGCCGGGCATCGCCTTTACGTTGGCGGAGCGTGGGTATTATCGGTGGCGCAACGAGGCGTTTGACGTAAGGGCTCGCCCAGAAGGGCCGATCCTGGCCCGGATCGATCGCGGGGCGCTACCGTCGTTCGGAATCCAAGCCGCTGGGGTTCACGTCAACGGGCTCGTGGGGCGGGGCGACGCGCTGCGTCTGTGGGTCGCTCGTCGAGCGAGGGACAAGCATCTGGACCCGGGAAAACTGGACAATATTGTCGCCGGCGGCGTGCCGGCAGGCCTGGGTCTGGCGGAAACATTAATCAAGGAAGCCGCGGAGGAAGCGGCTATTCCGCCTGAACTGGCCGCTGCGGCGGTTCAGGTCGGGGTAATCGAATACGCGATGGAGCGGCCAGAAGGGCTCCGACGCGACATTCTATATTGTTACGACCTGTCCCTGCCCGAAGACTTCGTGCCCGCGGCAGCCGACGGGGAGGTCGAGGCGTTCGAACTCTGGCCGATCTCGCGCGTTCTTGAGACCGTGCGCGAGACCGACGACTTCAAATTCAACGTCGACCTGGTGCTAATCGATCTGTTTCTCCGCCTGGGCCTGATCGCGGAGGCGTAGCCGATCGTCCGGTCACCCCTTGGGCGCCGGCGCGCGAGGATCGATCAGCCTTCCGGTGGCGAAGCGGCGATGGGAATTTCGCGAGGCTCCGGCTGGTCGCCCATCCCGGGTGTGCGTTGGTCCGAGCGCTGCTCGGCGTCTTCAGGTTCAGCCGGGCTTTGCGCATCGTCGTTGCTCTGAAAACCGTCGCTTTGCTGGTAATTGCGGCGCTGGTTTCCCTGCGGATGCTGTTGCTGGCCCCCTTGGCCGTTCTGCTGGCCCTGCTGCTGCGCCTGGTTCATGGCGTTCAGGATGCGGAAGTAATGTTCCGCGTGTTGGAAGAACGCTTCCGCCGTCACCCTGTCGCCGCTACTGGTCGCGTCACGTCCGAGTTGCAGATATTTTTCGAAAAGCTGCTGGGCAGTGCCGCGGATGCGGATTTCGGGCCCGTTGCTGTCGAAAACGTGGTTGCGATTGAGCGGAACTCCGCCGCCCGAGTGATGGCGGATGGCACCGCCCGATCCTCCACCGCCACCACCACCGCCCGAGCGATGGTTGCGGCCACGCATGCGCTTCATGTTCATACTGTTGCCGTCGAGCTTTCCCATTGTCGGTAAACCTGGGAAGTGTGGAGCACCTGATTACAGGTCTCCGCGGGGTCTTCCCTCGGCCAACCACGATCCATCAACGTTGATGATAGCACGCGACTGACCTAAAAATGGCCGTCACGGTTTAGGGGGCCGCTACGCGACACCCCCTGCCACTTAGTCACCGTACACCCGTCGTCTAGGACTGCCAAACAATTTTTTCGCGATCACGGGTCGTCAAAACAATTGCACGGGGGATAGCTGCCAGATCAAGGCGAAGAGTTGTCCTCAGACCGGCTTCCCGCGCGCACTCCGCCACGTAAGTGGCCTGCCCCTGGCCCAGTTCAAGAACTGCCGCCCCGTTCGGCTCGAGGTGTTGTCGAAGGTGTGGCACGATCGCCCGGTAGGCATCGTACCCATCGTCGCCGCCGTCAAGTGCGATGCGAGGCTCGTGATTGGCGACCTCCGGCATCAACGACTCGATGTCAGAGCATTTGATGTAGGGCGGATTGGAGACGATCAGGTCGAAAGAGGTGCCAATGGGATTGGTCCAATCGCCCACCGCAAATGCGGACCGACCAGCCAAACCAAGTCGCTTGGCGTTCGCTGCGGCCAGTGCCGCAGCGTCCTGGGCGATGTCGAGCCCGATGCCAAAAGCGGACCGAAATTCGGTCAGCAGCGTCAGCAGCAGGCAGCCGCTGCCGGTGCCGAGGTCGAGTATGCGGCGCGGCGATGGACGGCCGGCGAAGGCGGCAAGCGCAGCCTCGATGAGGGTTTCCGAGTCGGGACGAGGAATTAGCGTGGCGCCGGAGACCTGGAACTCCAAACTCCAGAACTCGCGGCGTTCGATGATGAGGGCGAGCGGTTCGTTGCTGATCCTGCGGTCGAGATGCGCCTCGTAGGCGGCGGTGTCGATCGGTAGAGCGGGATCTCGGATCAGGTCGTTCCGTGTGAGGCCGTTGGCGTGGGCAAGAAGGAGGCGGGCTTCTCGGTGCGGGTTATCGGCGACCCCCATCAGCCGTTCGGCGCCGTGGCGGATCGCCTGGGCGATTGTTGCTACCGCGGTTGACTTCACGGCCGGACTTGCCCGCCGGCCCGAGATGCGCGGAGGATCGCGGCGATGGTTCGTTGTTGCCTCATTCGTCCGCGGCCAAGCGTGCGGCCTGGTCTTCCGCAGTCAGGGCGTCGATGAAGTCGTCGAGGTCGCCCTGCATCACGCGGTCGATCTTATACAACGTCAGGTTGATCCGATGGTCGGACACCCGGCCCTGGGGGAAATTGTAGGTCCGTATGCGCTCGCTTCGGTCCCCGGTACCCACCTGGGACTTCCGGTCAGCAGCCCGCGTCGCAGCCAGGGAGGACCGTTGCTGCTCATACATCCGCGCCCGCAGAATCTTCATCGCCTTGGCGCGGTTCTTGTGCTGGCTGCGTTCCTCCTGCATCGCTACAACGATGCCGGAGGGGATGTGGGTGATCCGCACTGCGCTGTCGGTCTTGTTGACGTGCTGTCCACCCGCGCCCGAGGCGCGATAGACGTCGATACGCAGGTCGCCTTCGTCGATCTGGACATCTACCTCCTCGGCCTCCGGCAGGACCGCGACCGTTACGGTCGAGGTGTGGATGCGACCCTGGCTTTCAGTGGCCGGGACGCGCTGGACCCGGTGCACGCCGGACTGGTACTTCAACCGGGCGAATACGTTGCGGCCGGTGATTTCGGCTGTGGCCTCCTTGATGGCGCCGAGGCCAGTGTCGGCGTACTCCAGGATCTCGAAGCGCCAGGCTTTGCTCTCGGCGTATTTCTGATACATCGTAAACAACTCCGCGGCGAACAATCCGGCCTCGTCGCCACCGGCCGCGGGCCGGAGTTCGAGGATCGCAGATCGCGCGTCCGCCTCGTCCCTGGGCAGCAGAGCCAGGCGGATCTCATGCTCCAGCGCGGGGATCTGCTCTTTCAGTTCGAACAGTTCGGCTTCGGCCAGATCCTTCATTTCCGGGTCAGCTAACATCAACTCGGCCTCAGATTGGGCCCGTTCAGCCGCCCTCAGGTCGCCAATTCGAGCTACCACCGGCTCGATGTCGGAAAGTTCTTTCGACGCCTTCACATAGGCCTCGCCAGAGATGCCTTCGGAGAGCAACGCGCGAAGTTCGTCGGCGCGGGCGGCGATGCGGTCGAGTTTGAATGCCAGGTTCATCTCAGCCGGGACGGGATATGGGCGAAGGGGATGGCCTCCTGGGTGCCGGTGGCCAGATCTTTCACCTGCGCCACGCCGTTGGCGATATCGTCGTCGCCCAGGATGACGGCGGCACGGGCGCCGGCGCGGTTGGCGCGTTCCATTCGGCGCTTGAGGTTGCCCCGGTAGGCCATTTCAGCCCGGATGCCATTGTTGCGCAGCGATTGCAGCAGTTCGATCGCCATCGTTTCAGCGGCGTCGCCGACCGGGATGACGGCGACCGGGGCTTGGGCGGCGGGTGCCACGGGCATCAGCATGGCCAGGCGTTCGATGCCAGCGGCCCAGCCGACGGCGGGGGTCATCGGGCCGCCCATCTCAGCCACCAGCCCATCGTAACGGCCGCCCGCCATCACTGTGCCCTGGGCACCGAGCTTGGAGGTGACGAATTCGAAGGCGGTGTGGCCGTAGTAGTCGAGGCCGCGAACGATGCGCGGATTTTCCACGAAGGGGACGCGGAAGTGGATCAAGTGATCCTGCAGCTTCTCGTAAAAAGCCCGCGCGGCGTCGGTCAGATACGGGGCGATGGTCGGGGCATCGGCGACGATACGGCGGTCGGCCTCGTCCTTACTGTCGAGGATCCGCATCGGGTTGCGGTCGAGCCGCGCCAGGCTGTCCTCCGACAAGGTCGCCCGGTGTTCGGTGAAATAGGCGATGAGGGCGGAGCGGTAGGCGTCGCGGCTGGGCCTGTCGCCGAGGGTATTCAGTTCGAGCACCGTGTCTTCGGCGACTTTCAGCGCTTCCAGGATGGCCCAACCACAGGCGATCACCTCGGCGTCGGCGAGCGGTTCGGCGGGTCCGATCAACTCGGTGCCGATCTGGTGGAACTGGCGGTAGCGGCCTTTCTGCGGGCGCTCGTAGCGGAACATCGGGCCGGCGTAGAAGACTTTTTGCGGCAGGGACTGCGTCAGGCCGTTGGAAACGAGGGCGCGGCAGACGCCGGCGGTGCCTTCGGGTCTTAGCGTGATGGATTCGCCGCCGCGGTCGTCGAAGCTGTACATCTCCTTCATAACCACGTCGGAGGTCTCGCCAAGGGTGCGGGCGAAGACACGGGTGTCCTCGAAGATGGGGGTCTGCCATTCATCGAAGCCGTAGGTGGCGGAGACACGACGGGCGATGTCCACAACGCGGTGGAAGCGACGCTGTTCGTCGCCGATCAGGTCGTGGGTGCCGCGGGCGGGTTGCAGAGCAGTCAACGAATGGTCCTCGGTGGGTGTGCCCGGCCTTATATAGGGGAGGAGGCGCCGGAAGCTACTCGAGTGAGGTTGCGAGGGCTGAACGGTCTGATGGCGGCGGAGTTCGACCACCACCTAGCTCAGGACCGGGCGGCGGAGGAGGGCAAGAACCACCGCAACGGCTCCACCAGCGAGCGGGTACTGACCGACGACAGCCACGTTGAGGTGACCATTCCGCGCGACGGGAAGCGCGCTTCGATCGAGTGCTGATTGGCAAATACCAGCGCGGGCTGCCGGGTTTAGATGACAAGGTCATTTCGCTCTATACGCGCGGTATGAGCACCAGTGAGATCCAGGGACACCTGGAGGAGATCTACGGCGCGGAGGTCACGCCGCAACTGATCAGCACGCTCATCGATGCGGTCAGGCGGAAGTCGCGGAATGGCAGTGACGCGCGCTGGAGCCGCTGTATCCAGTGATGTTCTTCGATGCGCTGCGGGTGAAAGTCCGCGACCAGGGAACGGTGTGCAACAAGGCAGTTTAGCTGGCCCTCGGCATCACGCAGGACGGCCGCAAGCATATCCTGGGGCTATGGATTGACCCAAACGAGGGTGCGAAGTTCTGGCTGCGGATCGTCAACGAGTTGCGCAACCGTGGGATCAAGGACATCCTGATCGCCGTGGTCGACGGGCTGAAGGGGTTCCCCGAGGCGATCAATGCCGCCTTCCCGCAGACCCTGGTGCAGACCTGCATAGTGCCGGTGGCGCCGTCGGCGCGTCGGATCTCATGCTCGCTTCTGCAAGGCATCGCGAAGCCTGCGCCGACTCAAGGAACGCACCTCCGCGTCCGGCGCCATGGCTTTGATGTCAGCCTGCAACTCACTGCGCTTCTCGTGGATCGACGCGATCACCGGCCCCATCGGGATACCAATATCAACCAGAACCGCTTCGGAAAGCTGAAGGCTGGCTTCCACCGTCTCGGGCACCGCGTCCGAGGCACCACTCCTGTAGAGCTGCGCCGCATGGCTGGCGTCGCGGGCACGCGCGACAATGAGTAGATCCCGCCGCTCTGCCCGCGCGCCGGCAACGAGCCGCTGAGCTACATCCGGGTCGTTCAGCGTAATGACAAGCGCTCTCGCGTTCTCCAGGTGGAGCCCGTGAAGCAGTTCCGTCCGCGTCATGTCGCCGTAGTAGATCTTCCGGCCCCTATCCCGCTGACCGGCTACTAGATCCGGGTCCTGGTCAATCGCCACATATGGCACGGCATGGGCATCAAGCATTGCCGCGACGAGCTGACCGACCCGGCCGAACCCGGCCAGGATGACGGGCGGCGGCCCATCATGCACGGCCGGCAGCAATAATGTGGAGTCCATCGGCACCTTCGTAACGAGGCGGGGCGCGAGCACCTGTCCCAGTTTCGAGAGATATGGGATCATGGCCATCGTCAGCGCGACGACGATTAGAACGAAATCGGCTTTCGGTGCCAGTCAGGAGCTTTTCCGAGCCGGCGATGGCCAGGATGACAAAGCCAAACTCTCCGCCCGGGCCCAGCAACAGTCCGCTCTGCATGCTTTGGGCCCAAGGCAATCCGAACGCTCGCGCCAGAGGTGCTGTGACCAGCGCCTTCACGACTATTAGTCCGGCGGCGGCGCCCAAAATCGCTATCGGGTGAGAAATGAACAGTGGGATATCGAGACCCAGGCCGATAGAGATCAGGAACACGCCAACCAGAAGGCCCTTGAACGGGTCGATCGTAATCTCGACTTGGCGCCGATATTCAGTAACGGCCAACAACAATCCACCGATCAGTGCGCCGATCGCCATGGAAAGGCCTGCTGCTGCGGTCGCAAGCGCGCTGGCAATGACGACAAACAGGCAGGCGGCGACGAACAGCTCTACACTGCGGGTACGTGCCACGCTGCGAAAGAGCGGCCGCAGCACAAGGCGGCCCAATGCAACGATGGCTGCTATGGTCAACAATGCCTGGCCCATCGCGACCCCAAGGCCGGCTGCACTGAAGGTTCGAGCGTTCGGATCCAATGCGGTGACCGCGAACAGCGCGGGAACCACCGCGAGGTCCTGGAACAGCAGAATTGAAAAGCTGCCTCGGCCGGCTGGTGTGTGTAGGCGCTTTTCCTCCGATAACACCTGAAGGACGACGGCGGTTGAGGACATGGCCAATGCGATTCCGGCGACGGCGGCGCTTGTCGGACTCAGGCCCAACAGGATACCAGCCTCTGTCAGCACGGACGCCGAGATGGTAACCTGCAGCGCACCAAGTCCGAACACCAGGCGGCGCATCAGCCATAGACGTTCGAACGAAAGCTCCAGGCCGATCATGAACAGGAGCAACGTCACGCCGAGATCTGCGACCGGTTGGATGGCGTGGGGGTCGACGATGGTGACTGCAGTGAGCCAGGGGTAGCGCGCAGTGAGAGCACCAAGACCGAAGGGTCCGACGACGATACCCACCAGCATGAACCCGAGAACCGAGCTGATCCGCAGTCGATGAAACAAAGGGATGACGACGCTGGCAGCGCCCAAAACGATCAGAGCTTCTTCGTAGAGCACTATGTTGGGTACAGCTTCCATCTCATCCCTGTAGCAGATCCAGCAGGTCGGGGCGGACAGAACTGGCTCTATCAGCGAAGGACGTGCGGTCAGCCCGACGAGCGCACGTAAAGATCCCTTTTGGGATATGGAATTCGGATGCCTTCCTGCTGAAACAGGCGCCAGATTTCATAGAGCACCTGACTCTTGACGTTGTGCACCCCATTCTGTGCATCGGCGATCCAAAAGCGTATCTCAAGTTCGATCGCGCTTTCGCCGAAAGTGATGATGAGCACAGTGGGCGATGGCGACGCCAGAACTCGGGGGGGCACCGCGGCTGCCTCCAGCATCCGGGCCATGACCTGATCGAGGTCTGAATCATGCGGCACACGCACCGGGATTTTCAGACGCACCCGTTCGTCGTTGTGTGACCAGTTGATGACCTGTTGGGTGACGATGTCTTCATTCGGGATCAGAAATTCTGTCCCGTCGCGCGTTTCGACTGCCACGTAGCGAGCGCCGAGCGCGGAAACCCAGCCATATGTGCCGCCAACTTCGATCACGTCTCCGGGCTTGATCGACTTATCGAGCAGCAGAACAATTCCACTGAACAGATTTGAGACGGTCCGCTGCAGCCCTAGTCCGACCCCCACACCGAGCGCGCCCGTGAACAGAGCAAACGTCGAGAGATCGACACCGATGCTGGCCAGCGAGACCACTACCGCGAGGGTCACGAGGGTGGTCTTGAGCAACTTGCCGAGCAGGACGCGTGCCCGCGGCGTTATTTCCGATACGCGGGTCATTCGCCGTTCGAACAACGCCGAGCCGACAGTGGCAGCCCAGAGCAGAACTGTTAGCGAAAGTACGCCTTTGACGACGGTCAGCAGGGAGACCCGGAGGCCGCCGATCAGGACCGCCGCGCGGTCGAGCAGATCGAGAGTCGGACCGAGCAGATGCACGATGTTCAAGGCCGCCACCAGCCACGCGAGCACAGCAATCAATTGGGCGAGCGGGGCATTCGGAACCAAATCGGCTGCCAGGCGGATCACCAGCCAGGCCAGGACCAAGTTTATCGCGATGTGGGCGACGGCGTGGGGCCAGCCTACCTGTTGGGCAACGGAGACGGATATCCACAGCCCTGCGACCCAGGTGATCGGAGTGATTAAAGGGATCAGCCGGTCGATCACCCAGGAGCGGTGTTGCTCGAGCCAATCGAGATGATTGACATGAACTCGGTTCAGCCAGTCAGTCAGCCAGACGCGGACTGGACGACAAAGCGCCCAGGCGATTGCCGCAGTGAGCACCAGGGCCGGGATTTGGATGATATTTGCCCACCCCAAGACATCGCCGAACAGCCATTGGGTAAACTGCTCGAGTTCCCCTAATGACAGAGCTGTTGGCATGAACGCGTCGATCGCTTTTCCCTCCGGCCGTCAGCGGTCATCGAACGACCGAACGTAACACGGACCGCCAGATCCGATCAGTCCAGCACAGAATGCAGCAGTGGGTCTTGGCGCTCGATTTTGATCCGGATTTATCGCCAGTGGTAAATCAAAGGAGATCAGTTCCTTTGACACGCGGTTCGGGTGCAGACTTACTGTCCGGATCAAGGAGGTCCGCATGCCCGATGCTCTTGAGGCTACTCCTTCGTCCGAACCTGTTCCTTCGCCGCAGCTCCCGCGGGTTCCCGCCGTCGCCGCGCTCACCGCGCTTGGTGTCGTCTATGGCGATATCGGCACCAGTCCGCTTTATGCATTAAAGCAAGCCGCGGACTCAGGCGGAGCGCTGTCGCCGGCTACGGTGTTCGGTATCGTCTCGCTGATCTTCTGGGCACTCGTGCTCGTCGTGTCCCTCAAGTATGCGATTCTGATCCTGCGAGCCGACAACCGAGGCGAGGGTGGAATTGTGGCTATGCTCGCGCTGCTCGATGCCAGGCACGCGCGGGCGGGAAGCTGGCGGGCCTCGCTTCTGACAGTGGGGTTGATCGGCGCCGCGCTGCTTTACGGGGATGGTGTGATAACGCCGGCCATCTCGGTACTAAGCGCGGTCGAAGGCTTGAAACTCGATGCACCACAACTGTCGGCTATGGTTGTACCTGTCAGTGTGGCCATCCTCGTGGGGCTGTTCCTGGTGCAGCGGATGGGCACCGACTTTATCGGCAATATTTTCGGACCGGTCATGCTGGTGTGGTTTGTAACCATCGGCGTGCTTGGCATCGCCGGCATTGTACGGACGCCGGCAATTCTTGCGGCCCTTAGTCCGCACTACGCGATCGCCTATCTCGCGCACGCGGGTCCGGGTATCGGGTTGGCGGTGCTTGGCGCTGCCTTTCTGGCGGTTACCGGGGGCGAGGCGATGTACGCGGACATGGGCCACTTCGGCCGGCTGCCGATCCGGCTGGGTTGGTTCGCGATCGCCCTCCCCGCATTGACACTCAACTATTTTGGCCAGGGTGCGTTGCTCATTTCCGATGCGCGGGCGGTGGCGAACCCATTTTACCTGCTGGCGCCAGGATGGGCACATTATCCGCTGGTGGCGTTCGCGACGGTTGCCACCATAATCGCATCGCAGGCCATTATCTCCGGCGCGTTCTCGCTCACTCAACAGTCAATCCAACTCGGGTTCTTGCCACGGATGCGGGTGCTTCATACGGCAAGCCATGAGATGGGCCAGATCTACATTCCGCTGGTCAACTGGCTTCTGGCCGCCGGCACGCTGGCAGCGGTGCTCGAGTTTGGTTCGTCCGACGCGCTTGGTGGGGCCTACGGTATCGCTGTGTCGATGCTCATGGCGGTCACCACCGTGCTGGCGGCTCTCGTCGCACTGCAGTGGGGCTATAATCCGTTCGCCGTTGCGGCGGTCAACGGATTTTTCCTCGCGGTGGACCTGATCTTCGTTGCCGCGAACAGCGCCAAGCTGTTCGAGGGCGGTTGGTTCCCGCTTCTGCTCGCCTGCATCGTGGCTTTTCTGATGCTGACCTGGCGAACCGGCTGGCTTCTGCTTGAGCGCCAGCGGTCGACACTCCGCCAACGCGAAGACGAGTTTATCGAGTGGGTGCTTGATACGCCACCACTCCGCCTGCCCGGTGCCGCGGTCATATTCACGGCGGCCAACACGGGTATTCCACTGGCCCTTACGCACCACCTGCGGCACAATCGCGTCTTACATGAACGTGTGCTACTCGTCTCCACCACGACGACGGATGCGCCGCGCGTAGACCCGGCACGGCGGGTCAAACTTGTGACACTCGGCGCCGGAATTACCAGGGTTCAACTTCGATATGGGTTCATGGAAACTCCCCAGGTGCTGGATGGTCTAAGGCATGCCTGCAGTGATCCCGGACTGCTCGGCATCGATCCCGAGCAGATCACATATTATTTTCGCCGGGTTATGGTGGTTCCGAAAGGCAAGGTGCCGGGCATGGCGGTCTGGCGGAAGGGCTTGTTCGCGGCGATGCATCTCAATGCCAATCTGCCGGCGACCTATTTCGGCGTGCCGGCTGCTCAAGTGGTTGAGGTTGGGATGGAAGTTGAGATCTGAACATTTGTGGTTCGGGGCAGCCACCTGCGAAGGTTTCAGAGTTTCGGTGGCCGGATGTTGAGCCACCTGAAGCTCTACAAAAATCACGGGATTAAATCCTAGGTATTATTCGGCGACGAGCCTCTGCCGCCGCTGAGCTATTGCGCCACCGGAGCGAAACGCCATCTGTCTAGTCGATCCCGGCGTTGGTTCTTGACCCGACGCTGCGGCAACTCATCTGGCGTCCGCCAGCCTGTCCGGTGGAACAGAACCCGGTCCCTTTGTCCGGTCAATTAGTCAAAGCGACTAATACCAACTCGCGATGACCCCAACTCTCCGTAAGGCAAGTAAGGCCCTGATAATCCATGATTCTGGCACCGGTCGAAGAGTCGGTGTCAAGACGGGTTGGTATAAGTGTTCGGCAAGTTTGTGTTGAAAATATCTCGGTGCAGTTTCCAGTGCCCATCCACCTTTCGCCAAACCACTATGTATTTGCCCTGATCGTTTATTTTACCTGTCGATCCGGAAAGCGTATAGTTTCCAACTTCGTACGCTATGTCGCCGGACCCTTTCGCCTCGACCGTCTCCAACTTGATCACTGTGTCGCCCGCGTCCCAAAAGCTTTGAAACAGCTTTTCAAGCGCCGGGTGACCGGCGACCACATCAGAATTCGGCGGCATGATCTGCCCGTCACGTGTGTATAAGGCTGCCAAGCCTGGCGCGTCACCCCCGTTGTATGCCGCCATAAATCTTTCCTCTACGGCCAGAATGGCGTCATGGATCTCTTTTGACTTCATTTTAATCTCCTCTTTTGCTGCTCTGACGAGCCGCAGGCCCGGAAGTTTGCTCAATCCTGAAGTACATCGAGGAGGGCTCTCGCCTCCCTGAGATCTTTGGTGTCGAAACCTTCCGTGAACCAGCCGTAAATCTCCAAGAGCATCTTGCGTGCCCAAGCGCGATCGCCCCGATCGGCAAGCAGCCGCGCGTAAGTCGTCGTACTGCGGAGCTCCCACGACTTTGCCTTCTGCGACCGAGCGACGCTAATCGCCGCACGAAAACCAACTTCCGCCTCCTCCGCGTGTCCTTGCAGCATCAGCACCCACGCTCTCAGCCGCAGCAACTCAGCGTAATGCGCCCGCTCTTCTCCGCTCTGAGTGGCCAAAACACTCGCGTCTATTAGCGCCCTCGCCCGCTCAAGGTCCCCGGTCAAAGCAAAACCTTCCCCTTGCAGCCCTCTCAAATACCGCATCCAGAGACGGTGACCGGTCGCCTCCTGCCGCCCGATCGCCTTCTCGAACTGCACGACGCTCTCCGCCGCACGGCCCGCGCGCAGTAAGACGATGCCGCGACTGATCTGGGCCATATTTTCCCCCAACAGCGCGACGCCGTGAGTGTGGCAGACACGCTCTGCCTCCTCGGTTCGGCGAAGTAATTCTTCGGGCTCGCAGAGATAGTCAAAGACCTGCGCGCCAGAGTGAGGGCAAAGGCGAGATCAAATGGGTGATTGCGCCGCCGCGCATGCTCGTCTTTTGCATCGCTCTCCGCCCGCGCCTGCTCCGGGTAACCCAGCATCCATAGATATTGTCCGCGGTATATCCCGTCACCGGTCAGTGGGTCGGTGATGGTCTGCTCAGCGATGTGCCAATGGCGTTGGGGGTCATACATCGCACGAAGGGCATCTCCATTCTGGCGAGCGGCTTCAAAGTCGCCCAACCAATAATGCGACCCTACTGCGGCCCTGTAGGCGACAAGCACGAGACTTTCATCCCGTGTGGCCGCGCCGGCGGCCAGGAGCTTTTCCGTCGACTTGAGCGACAAGGCAAGCTGATCCACGCACAGATAATGCACCCACAACGAGTGAAGGACGGGCGCGTAGGATGGCCGGTGATCCAGCGATTCTGCCAGCGACCACGCCGGTTCGAGGATGCGGCTGACCTCACTATTCCCCCAGCCATGATGTGCGACGACGGCGGGGCCCAGCACCGTGCGCAATTCGAGTTCCTTGAGATCGCGCTGAGGCCCAGCGGGCGTCTTCTCGATCAGCATCAGGCCGTTGTTCAGATGCGTGATCGCCTCGGAAAGCACAAATCGCTGCATCGCCAGTTCGCCCGCGCGCCTCCAGTACGGGATGGCTGCCTCAAACAGCCCTGCTGCCGTGTAATGGTGAGCAAGCAGCTCCGGGACAGTGTCCCGGCTTTCCGGCCGCCTTTCCAGCGCCTGCGCGATCCGGGCGTGAAGGGCCATTCGCTGGCTCTTGAGCAAGGAATCATAGGCGGTGTCCTGTACCAGAGCGTGCTTAAACGTATATACCGACTGCGGGGGCTCCCCGCGACAGGAAGCCCGCTCGGAGGCAACCAGACGCGAAAGCACGTCCGCAAGCGCCGCCTCGCTCATCATCACGATCTCGGCGACGAGCTCGTAACTAAACTCCCGTCCGAGGACCGAACCGACTTGTGCAATTCTCTTGACTGCCGCGACGCGGTCGAGACGCGCCATTAGCGAGTCGCGCAGCGTGTCCGGAATAGAGACGGTGACGGACGAACCGGCATACAGGTAGCGATCGCCCTGTTTGATCAGGTCGCCGGACTCGGTGATGGATTTGGTCAACTCCTCGACAAAGAGCGGAACTCCATCAGTCTTGTCGATGATTTGCGCGACCAGTTCCGCTGGAAGCGGTTTCCCCCGGGTCACGTTCGATACAAGTTGCCGGCTCTCCGCCTGGTCTAACCTCGAAAGGTTCAGCCGCGCCACGCGGTCATGTCTCAACCAAGGCGGTTCGAACTCGGGCCGGTAGGTAAGCATGACCAAAACTGGGATGCTGTCCAGTCGCTCGATAAGCGCGCTCAGCGTTTCCAGGGTGATCGGATCGGCCCAGTGCAGGTCCTCAAAAAGCAATAGGGAGGGCTCGCCGAGCGCCGCGGCCTTCACAATATTGACCACGACACGGATTGTTTCTTCCTTGGCGATTCGGGGCGTCAGCGTGAGCGGCCCGTAACGGCTCTCGTAAGGAAGGGAAAGCATAGCGGCGATAAATCGCACGTCCTCCATGGGCTGCCCGTGAACCCTGGCAAGGAGCGCTTCCAGCTTGTTCAGTCTTGAGTCCGGCGTTTCGTCAGGGCCAAATTCGAGCGTCCGCTCGAGATTGGCGATCCACGGATGAAAGGCACTGTTGACGAAAAAGGGGGAGCATTGAAATAGCGGCGGCTGCACGCCGTCTGCCGCCACGCGCTCTAGCAGCGAATGGGCGATGCGACTCTTGCCAAAACCCGGTTCACCCGAAAGCAACACCGTTTGGCCGATGTTGTGATCGCAGACCGAGTGCCAGCGCTCGAGCAGCGTTTCCATCTCGTGCGCCCGTCCGACCAGTGGCGACATGTTCCAGCGGACAACAGCGTCAAATCGACTTGCGGCCTTTCCGAGCCCGAGCACGACGTAGGCTCGGGTCGAAACGTCGATGCCCTTCAGGTCGAGCTCGCCCAGACTCTGGTACTCGAATTCGCCGCCGGCAAGTCGGTAGACCCGCTCACTCACCACGACGCTTCCAGGTTTGGCTGCTCCTTGCAGCCGCGCTGCGAGGTTCATGGTTTCTCCGAAGGCACCTCGCTCGATTGTCGCTACCACCGTGATGCCAGTGGCAATGGCAACGCGCACGCTTAATCGCCCGACCTCCGGCACCTCCAAACGCGCCATCGCTTCGATTATTTCCAGGCCAGACCGGATCGCGCGTGCCGCCTCGCCTTCGTGCGCGAAAGGAAAGCCAAAAAAAAGCTATAAGGCCATCTCCCTGGCGCTGATGAATGTAACCGTCATAGCGGCTGATGCATTCCGCGCAGGTGTCCTCGTAGAGCCCGATGATGGTTTGCAGGACTTCGGGATCAACCAGCTGAGCCAGCTGGGTGGAGCCGACGATGTCGCGGTCCAGAACCGTAAGCTGTCGCCGCTCGCCGTCCGGCTCGGTCGCCTGCTTCAGGGCGTTCAGTAGCCGCTTACGCGGCCCGAACGGCAGTCCGAGTTCCCTCAGGTCGGCATCGGTAAGGTCTCTAAGCGTCTCCAGGTCGAGCTCGTTCTCGACGAACAGCTCGGTATATTCAGCGAGGCCAATCTTGACGAGCCAGTCCGCTATCGGTGCCCTCACCGCCCGCCCCCATGGGAAACGAGCAAGCCCCTGTCGAGCATCCAGCCTGCAATAGCGAAGGCCCGCTCGAACGGCATCCGGTCCGACCATAATCTCGCAATCTGGAGAGGCGTCAACCCGGTTGGAAGCTGGTGCAGCAGCGGCGCCACCTCGCGATCGCCTAGATAGGCGAGCGGACCGTCAAGCGCAGGATGCCGCACCGATTGTTTCACGGTAACAAAATCGCCATCGATGCAGGGCAGGTCGACGAACTCGACCAGCGGCGACAATGCAATCGGGGCGGAGGCGAGGGCACGCCGACCGAAGGCGCGGGTCGTAAGCGTGGTACGTGGCGGTGGATCCAGCTGCGCGCTTGCCGCGCAACTCTGCCAGAAGGGGCCGCCGCCCCGTTCCGCGACCTTGCTGTAGTGGGTTGCCGCCCAGCGGCAGTGGCGTTGGGAGGCTTCGTTGAGCGCTGCACGACGGAACTGCAATGCCGCCTCGGTCCGCTCAGGCCGGCGCAGCACCGTGTTGGCCACGATCGCCGCTGACAACGCGTCCTGGATTGCCCTCTGCACTCCGCTCGAAGACAGCGGATCGAGGGCTAGGGCAGAGTCTCCCACTTTGAACGCAATGGCCGACGCGCATGTGTCATCGATGTAGGCGGTGGCATCGATCGCCGCCGGCGGCCCGATCATCTTGGCGTCCCGACAGCCAGTCATAAGCTCAGACCGTCCAAGCAGGTCGAGAAACCGAGAGGTGAGCGTACCCTCCCCCGCTGCGCGGAAACGCCGAGCGTCGACGAAGCCGAGCGTATTATACGTCCCGTCGGGCAGAGGCACGCCCCAGTACCATGCCTCGCCGCCGGCCTGGATCCGCGGCTCCCCAGGCAGCGCCGTGCCGCGCCAGTAGGCATGGATTGCGAGCGTGCGGACACCGGTCCACCGCCGCGAGCGCCCGACGCCCCCGGCGCGGCCCCTTGCATCGGCCAGGAGATCGGCCTCCACATGGACGATACCGTCGGGTGTCCCAACCTCGATGTGCCATCGGCCGCCATCATGTCGGCGTGCGCGTATCGTTCCCGGCTGAACGACCCGTACGCCTAGCGCCAGTGCCCGCGTCAGCAGTATCTGGTCGAATTCGCCGCGCCCAACAATCAGGCCCTGTTCGCGCGGATCGTCGCGCACCTCCTCGTCGCCCTCCCAGAGGACCAAGACGGTGCGCACTCGCCGAAACGCTGCCTCCTCGACGGCGGCGCGGGCACCGGTCATGTCGAGCAGTGGCAAGACGCCAGGACTGAGCAACTCGCCGAGCGCCGGCGGGGGAAGACGGCTTGCTCGACCAAGACGACGTCGTGGCCGAGTTGCGCCATGCGCGCCGCGAAGGTGCTACCAGCCGGTCCACCGCCGACGACACAAACAGTGCTCACGACCGCACCGGGCTGGTTAGCGGCCGAAGGCGGCTGGGTGCGCCGGCGACAGGCGCAGATACGCCTCGATGCAGTAGTGCAGCCAGCCACGAATGTAGTCGCAGGCGGGCCGGCCGCGCCGGATGACCTCGTGATGGCAGCCGCCACCACACAGGTAGCGCGCCCAGCACGATCGACAGGGCTCCTGGACATGGACGTGGCGTGAGGAAAGCCACTGGGCCTGTCGCTCGCGGTCGATGCCGAAGCGAGCGAACCCATCGCGCCCTCTTGGTCGCCCACGAAACGATGGCAGGCGGCTATTTCGCCGTCGGCCGAGATGCCAAGATAGCCGGCCCCGGCGCCGCATGGATAGGGCCGGTGCGTGCCGCGGTGCAGTTCGCGCAGGGCGTTGTCCAGGTTGGCGAAGGGGTAGCGCTCACCCGCCAGCACCCGGCGCTCGTATTCCCGCCCGCAGTCGATCAGTTCGCCCAGCATTGCTTCGAGGTCGCCGGCTTGCATCTCTCCCTGGGCGCCAGGTGAGGCCAGCATTGGCGCGAAGCCGACGCTATGAAAGCCCGCTGCGACGAAATCGTCGAGCGTGCATCGCAGGCCGAGGTTCGCCGGCGTGACGGTCACCCGAGCCGAGACCTGCATGCGCCCCTGCCGTGCCAGCAGAGGCGCGAGACGGCGCATGATCACGTCGAAGCTGCCGCTGCCATTGCGATAGGGCCTGAGTGCGTCGTGCGCGTCACGCGGTCCGTCGAGACTGACCGTGACCGCGAAGCCATTGGCCTCGAAAAAATCCGCGTCGGCCTCGGTCAGCAGCGTGCCGTTGGTAGTGATCGAGAACGTGATGGCGACGCCTTGCCGGGCCGCGAGGTCGCTGGCTCGGCGCTTAGCGGCCTGCACCACCAGCCGGTTCACCAGCGGCTCGCCGCCAAGGAAGGCGAGGTTGAGCCGCGCGCCAGGCCTGGCACCGAGGGACTAGAAGATCGACCGCTCGATCAGCCTCCGCTTGGCTCATGTTCTTGGCCGGGCCGCCGAACTCGCCCTGCTGGGCATAACAGTAGGTGCAGCCGAGATTGCACTTCTGCGCTACTGCCAGCGATAGCGCGTGCGTGTCGGGCGGCGGCAGCGGGCGATCGTCGATCAACGGGCGGCCAGCGAGACCAATGCGCTGCAGCAGGTCGCCGAGCTGGTCCGGGCAACCGCTTGCCATCGCGGCTCCGAGTTCGCCGAACAGACGGGGCTCGACGTCGAACAGGCGGCTGCCGTCGGCGACGAACAGATGCCGCCCCAGCGCTGTCTCGACCAGGTGAGCGTGCGGAGCAAGCGACGCCGACACGTCCATATAGTAACGGGCGTCGGCGCGGCTCAATTCTTGTCTTCCGCCTCGCGGCGGCGCGGCCTGTCTTCGGGCACATCGCGGCCGCCAACCTGAAATCTCAGCAGCTTCTCCCAGTGCAGGAACAGATCGTCGTAGTGAATAAACCGAGAGTCTTTGTAGTCGTCGGGCACGTAGTCGCCGGTACGCTCCTTTTGTAGCCAGTTGTCGCCTTTGCTCAGCCCGGTCGGTGTCGGCTCGACATTCACAAAGTCCGGCCGAGCTGACGCCCAATAGTAGCAGGAGCATTCTCGATAGTCGTTCTGCCACGGCGAACACAGGCCCTGTGTCAGCTCGCCGGCATCGGCCAGGTCCGGCGAGATCACCGCCGTGTCGCCATCGAAGAACGCTCGAACCTCGAACTTGAAGGTGATGGGGTCATCCAGCGGGCGCGTCACGTCCTCGAGGTTCCACACCGCGTCGCGAGTAAACTCGCACCGCACGAGGCGGCCTTGATGCTCGCGAAGCACGCGGGCCAGCGCATTTGACCATTCCAAAGGTGCCAGCCCGGCAGGGTTCGTTTTAGTGGTCAGCACGATCTTGCCGTTGGGTCGGACGAAGCCGGCCCTTCAAATTGGGTGACGACCGGAATGCCTTCGGGATCGTCGGGAAGGAAGATCCGCAGCATGCGGTGGCCCTTCAGCCCTTTAATCTCGGGCTCTGCGTCGGGTTCGACATCAACAACCAGACTGTCCCATTCACGCAGCACCAAGCCCTTGAACATGCGCCGCCATACGGCGCGGAAGTCGACCTCGAGGCCGGGGCAGCAGTTGGCGACCGCGGCCTCCGGCCGCGAGCTGACCGGGTTGCCCGCCGCCGCGTAATGGATCTGCGCCGAAAGGTTGCGCGGGGTAAGGCCTGTCGACGGCGGGCTGGCGGTGGCGAGGCTGGGTGTTGCCGGCAGCGGGCTGGCGACTGCAGGCGCGAACAGCGCCTCTTCGCTGGCTTTGCGGATGGTATCGATCTGGCGCCGCGTCAGCGCCAGATAGTTGTTGTCGGCGCCGCACATCAGCGCCGGCATCTTACGGCGACCTCGGTCGGTGAAGTCGGCGACTTCCTCCGGGCGCCGCAGCAGGCGAAGAAACCAGGGAGCCGCGCGGCCCCGCAGCGCGGCATAGACCTGCTCATGCAGGGCGAGTATAGCGCGCGTGTCCACCGGCCCGGGCGACATCACGGGCCGGATCGGACGCTGAGTGTCGGCAGCCTCCTCCTCGGGCATCGAGTCGAGCGACAGCGCTGAGCGGCCCTTAAAGTCATTACCGTTCATCACCGCGACGTTCATAAAGCGCACGGTCTCATGCGCCCGCCGCACGATATCGGCGGCGCGCGCGCGTGTCTCCGTCTCGGGCTCATCGTTCGGCACCTTGGGGCCGAGCAGGACTTGGTCGAGGTCGTCGGCGAGATTGCGCACGAACAACGAATCCGGCACCACCGCTGGCGGTCCGGCGCAAACTCTTGCCTGTGCCTTAAGCTCAGTGCCGTCGACGGTCAGCCGGACCTCGACGAAGCCGTCGCAGGCATCGTCAATATATCCGCGGCTGATCGCAATGTTGTGGTTCAGCCACGATGGCGCGGGTGGATTGATGGCATAGAGCGCAGGCGGAAGGGTTTCGTTCAAAAATTTCTTGTCCGCTTGCGGACCTTTAGGCGTGGTCTCGGGCGAGGCTTTCTCGTCGTCATCGTCAGCGTCGTCGCCGAAGCCCTGCCAACTGCCCTTGGAGCTGTCATAGATCGCCCGCGAAGCGGCAATCACCGGATCGGAGTTTTCCGAGGTGGCCGGGGCCCGTAGATCAGACCCTTTGCGGGCGTGAAGCGCAGCCGGATGCCAGGGAACTTCTCGTTCGGTTTGATATAGCGCACGTGCCCGAAATCGATGAAGCTATCGTCGGAAATGAAGTTTTCACAGCTGCCTTCCAACCGATGCGGCGCATGGTTTGAGAACCAATCGGCCTCCGCAGTGACGACATCCTTTGGGTCGCCGGTGCGCCGGAAGACTTTGCGGTTTGCGACCCGCGTCCGCCATGAGATTTTCGTCTCATCCAGCCCGATGCGGTGAAGCAGTTCAAGCGTCAAGGGCTCCAGGGGATCCTCGCCGGTGACGGCGAAGACCTCGAGGAACGGCGCCACGGGCCGGATCCCTTCGCCTTGCTTGAACGTCACTTTCTCCGACACACGCTGCTCGCGGATCTCGCCGGTTGTCTCGTCGACGATCAGGGTGGGCGCGACGACGATTTGGCGGAAGCCCAGCGGGTTCTCGGGGTCGTTTTCGATCGTGTAGTTGTCAAGCGGCTGTGCTGCGGAGCCCAGCCGTCCGATGGCGAGGGGCGGCAGGATGCGAAGTCCCCGGATTGGCATGGCGAGGGTCCTTCCATCGAGCCAAGGCCGCCGAGGATGCTCTCGGCCCAGGCCCGCGCGTCGCTGTCGATGGCGAAGAGCGCCCGGAGATAGGCGTGGCCGCCGCGGTCCTCGTGGGCGAGCATCTTCTTGCAGAGCCGCTGGGCCATGGCCAGCAGGTCGCGGTGCGAAGCCCAGATATCACGCTCGGTGTCCGGCAACGACAGAGCGTAAGGCATCTCGAACGGGGGCCCGGCGCGCTGGCTATCGTTGCTCAGCGGCTGGCGCACGATGACGGCAGCGATGGCCTTGAGATTGTACATCTCACCGAACACGCGATGCATGACCATCGACCGCAGGTTTGGGCTATCGCCGTGCTGGGAGCGGGCCAGTCTGAAGGTGTGGCCGAGATACTTCAGCAGCATCCGGTAGCGCAGGTTGAACAGCTCCGCCCAGTCGCGCGAATGCGCCTCTGCGATATAGCCGGGATGATCGCGCGTGCGGTCGAGGGTCGACGGATCGGCGACGACAAGGCGCGAGGGGCTCCAGGGTTGGCCCCCCAGGTCTTTGAACTCCTGGTAGATTTTGAGGAAGCGGTCGAAGTGCGACAGCTGGCTCGACCCGCCGCTCAATCCGACCGGTCCCTCGCCCTGGGCGCTTAGTTCCTTCAGTGCCTTCCGCACCTGGGTGCGGGTCGCAACCGGATAGATAAGAACGTCGGCTGTTCGCCCACTGCCCACGGATTTGCCCGGTTCGGCGGCAAAGCTTCCCTCGGCCGTGACCAGCCGTGGATCGGGTCGGTAGCCGCGGCCCCAATCGTCGGCCGTGGCTTGATGGGTTAAAGTCCTTTCTTGGAATACCGAGTCGGGTATGTGGTGGGGGTCTTCGACCAGTTTGACGAGTTGCAAATACAAATCGCCAACTCGGTGTGGAGAGCTGTCCCGGGTGCGGACCATGATCTCGATCTGCTCCAGATCGGTTTCTCTGAAGCGCTTGTAGCGCCCCAGCAACTCGTCGCAGGGCGGGGTCTCTTGGATCAACGCGTCGAGCTCAGCGATGGTGGGCATTTCCGCGAAAACGTAAGAGGCAACGGAATCTAGCGTCAGCCGCTCCAGCCGAAATGTACCGGGATGGAACGGGATGTCCCAGGGCAAGTCCTGGCGATCCAGGTTGATGGGGGCACCGATCAGCATCAGTATATTCTGCACCGTCAGCAGGTGCCCCATCTCCTCCTTGGCGACGGCAAGAATGTCTTCCTGCCAACACCGCACCATCTCCCGCCGCTCCGGCGGCACCTGTTCGCCGCCCAGCGAATAGGCGGCGTACAGATACTGCACCATCAGACTGTGCTCGATCTCAGCGGCGATGTGCAGCAACATGGTGAAATGGTCTTTCCATGTCATGCTGGCGATTTTGGCTACGCCGTTTTCGGCGGCGACAAGGCCACTATAGATGCGGTGCTTTGACATGGACCGACGCCTCCTACGGGCGTTGCCCGAGCGAAAAAGCGATAAACCTGCCGCTATAGCCACAGTGTAGGGGCGACCTGCAGGAAAGACAACAAAGCGACACAACGGAGAATCACAGACGCAGGTTTAGTTCAAATAAGCCGGTGCCTGGACTTTATGCAAATCGGTCGGCTTCTGGGCAGTGTCAACGTTCTGCTCCGCGGCCCGAAGCAAGGCCTCGAAGTCGATCGAAGCCAATTGTAGCGTGGTTTTATTGATGTCCTCCGTCTTGATCAACTCCGAAAGCGAGGACAAAATGAATGGTCGGGTCGGGTGGCGGATAGCTGGCTGGATCAGCATTAAATTCGGCTACTGCATTGCAAGAAGTGTTACGAATACAAAAGCAGCGGTCAATAGTATAGTACAGCGTCTCCATAAAACCACTCGATCGGTGGTGCCGGCGAAGAGGCCGGGACGGCTACCACAGCCGGTCGGATAGGACCAGTATCAAGGAATCGCTGTTTACGAACTCTTGCTTATGTTGCTGGAAGGCCTTGCTTCTCCGAGGTCTCACAAACCGAATATGGAATGATAAAGAAACATAAATACTGGCTGGCGTGAATAAGACGGTGCGATTCGTCGTGTGCGTCCATGTCCGATAATGGGTTCGGCCAGCCAAACACCCTGGACCGGACAGGCCAGAGTTCTTTTTCTGTTTCCAGCCTGATAATGTGAATGTATGGCCACGCGGAAGATCATCCACATCGACATGGACGCGTTCTACGCGTCGGTCGAACAGCGGGACAATCCGGCGCTCCAGGGGCGCCCCGTCGCGGTCGGCCATGGCGCCAAGCGGGGTGTGGTCGCGGCGGCAAGTTACGAGGCCCGCGTCTTCGGTGTGCGTTCGGCTATGCCGTCGACCACGGCGATGCGCCTGTGCGCCGAACTGGTATTCGTGCTGCCACGTTTCGACGTCTATCGCGCCGTCTCGCGCCAGATCCAAGCCATCTTTTCGGAATATACCGCGCTGATCGAGCCGCTGTCGCTCGATGAGGCGTACCTCGATGTCACGGAAAACCGGCGAGGGCTGCCGACCGCATCCGCTGCCGCCAAGGAGATTCGCGCCCGCATCCTCCAGGAAACAGGTCTGACAGCCTCGGCGGGCGTTTCCTACAACAAGTTCCTCGCCAAGCTCGCGTCCGGCCAGCGTAAGCCAAACGGCCAGTTCGTCATCACGCCCGAGATGGGCGGGGACTTCATCGCATCCCTGCCGGTCGCGCGGTTCCACGGTGTCGGACCAGTAACCGCGGCAAGGATGCTGCAGCTCGGGATCGAAACGGGCGCGGATCTGAAAGCGAAGTCGCTTGCCTTCCTGCAGCAGCATTTCGGCAAATCCGCGGCCTGGTATCTCGGCATAGCGAATGGCGAAGATGATCGGCCCGTTGTCGCCGATCGTCCGCGCAAATCCTCCGGCTTCGAGACGACCTTCGCCCGCGACCTGACCACTGCGGGCGAAATCGAGGCCGGCGTCGAGGCCATGGCCGACGAGGTCTGGGCCTGGTGCGAGGAGGCCGAGGCCTTTGGTCGGACCGTGACGGTGAAGGTAAAATTCGCCGACTTCCAGCAGGTCACCCGTAGCCGAAGCTTCCCGGCGGTGATCACGCGCTACGACCTCTTGCGACAGTCCAGCGTCGAACTCGTGCGCACGCTGCTACCAACTGCCAAGGGTGTTCGATTGCTCGGCGTCGCGGTATCGAATTTTGGCCGGGCGACGCCCAATGCCAACGGTGCGCTGCCACTGTTTGGGGTCGACACGGAACGCGAGCCACCGGTCGCCATAACCCGCGCGCCCTAATGGGCAGCGCCAGCGTGGGGACCGCATGACGCGCCTCGGCGCGATGATCATGGAGGCGAGCGCCCTCGAAGATGGCCGCCACGAACGGCTGCGCGGGTTGGCCCCGACAGTTCGGCGCGGCGGTGGAATGGCGTCTCTCCGGCACGGATGCACGAACTGCGAGTTGCGAAAATCGGGCTAGCTTCGACGCATCCCGTCAACGAACACGTCTACCAGGCGGAGCACGTTGCTCTGCCAACCCGGCTTGTCATGTGTGTAGCACAGGCCCACGATCGTCCGCAGAATGTCCTCCGCGCCGACGTCGTCCCGGATGACGCCAGCCTCCACCGCCCGCCGCACCAGCGCCTCGAGCGCTCGTCCCAGCCGGTCCATTGAATAGGCCGTGAGATCTGACCCAGCGTGCACAGCGATGGCGAGGGCAGTGGACATGCCCTTCTTCGTAGCCACGAACGCAACGTTGGCGCGCATCCAGTTGCGCAGCGCCTCCAGTGGCGGCAAATCCGTCTGGAGTTGTTCCGCTAATTCCACAAGCTGCTCTACCTCGTGACGGTAAACCGCTTCGAACAGGGCTTGGCGGGCCGGGAAATGCCGGTATAGCGTTCCCACGCCGACACCGGCCTGACGTGCCACCGCCTCAAGACTCGCCTCGGGGCCGCCGGCGGCGAACACAGCCTTCGCCGCCTGGAGCACCCGCTCGCGGTTTCGGACACTGTCCGCGCGGGGTTTCCGCACGGACCTGGCTGCCACAACACCGTCCATGCCTATTCAGCTTCGCTCCCCTTGCAAAGCGGAGGGTGCCTCCGTATCTGCCGTCATATCACAGCTCTGATCGGAGTACTGCATGAGCCTGTCAATCACACTCACGATCAACGGCGCCGAGTGGGTCATCACGCTCGACGATCCGCGCATCACCCTGCTGGATCTGCTGCGCGAGCGGTTAGATCTCACGGGAACCAAAAAGGGCTGTGACCGCGGCCAGTGTGGCGCCTGCACTGTGCTCATCGACGGCCGCCGGGTGAATTCCTGCCTGGCATTGGCGCTGAGCCACGACGGTGCCGACATCCTCACCATCGAAGGTGTGGCGCAGGGTGGGCAACTCGACCCCGTCCAAGCCGCGTTCATCGCGCATGATGGCTTCCAGTGCGGCTTCTGCACGCCGGGCCAGATCATGAGCGCAATCGGGATGATACGCGAGAGCCAGACTTGGGGAAGCGGGACCGACCTTGACCCCGAACGGGTGCGTGAGGCGATGAGCGGCAATCTCTGTCGCTGCGGCGCGTATGTCGGGATCACCGAGGCGGTGCTGGAGGCGCAGCAGACGATCGCAGCCTCCGCCCGGAGGGATGCAGCATGAACCGCTTCGAATACGCCCGCCCCGCGACACTGGCTGAGGCCGTTGCGGCCGCTGCCGTCCCGGGTGCGGCTTACCTGGCCGCCGGCACCAACCTAATCGACCTGATGAAGGGCGGCGTAATGCGCCCCGGCTACCTGGTCGATATCAGCCGCCTCCCTGGGCTCGACCGGATCGAGCGGCTGAGCGACGGCGGCGTGCGAATTGGCGCGCTCGTGCGCAATGCGGACCTGGCGTACGACACGGACTTCGCCCAAAGATTCCCGGCCGTGGCGGAAGCTTTGCTATCGGGCGCCTCCGCTCAGTTGCGCAACGCCGCAACCGTGGGCGGCAATCTGTCGCAGCGGACGCGCTGCGCGTATTTCTACGACACCGCCAGCGCGTGCAACAAACGCGACCCCGGTGCCGGCTGCGATGCGGTCGGAGGCGAGAACCGCCTGCACGCCATCCTGGGATGGAGCGAGCACTGCATCGCCACCAACCCCTCCGATTTCTGCGTCCCCCTCACCGCCCTCGATGCCGTGGTGGAGCTGCAAGGCCCGGCCGGACGCCGCGAAATTCCGCTGGAGAATTTCCACCTGCTGCCCGGCGGCACGCCGGAGCGGGAGACGATGCTCGAACCTAGCGAACTGATCACGGCGGTGCGCCTGCCACCCGAAGCCGCGGGCTTTGCTGCCCATGCGCGCTACCTGAAGATCCGCGAACGCACGTCCTACGCCTTCGCCGTTGTGTCTGCTGCCGCCGCACTCCGCCTGGAAAACGGACTGATTGGGGAGGCCCGCATCGCGCTCGGCGGTGTCGCGCTTAAGCCATGGCGCGCCCGAACAGCAGAGGCAGCGCTGGCCGGCGTTCGGCCGGAACACGCTGCCTTCCGCCGGGCGGCCGAGGCGGCGCTGGCCGATGCCAAACCGTCCGGTGACAACGAATTCAAGATCGAACTCGCCCGCCGCATCGTCGTGCGCGCGCTCGCGCTGGCCGTGGCAGGCACGCCTGAGCGTATGCCCGCGCTCCCCGCCTCACCCTTCTCCGGAGTCGTCGCCCATGGCTGAGATCGCTCTTACGCAAGCGCCTGCACATATCCGCATGGGGTCGAGCATCGGCCAGCCGCTGACCCGGCGCGAAGGTGTGCTGAAGACCACCGGCGCCGCCCGCTATGCCGCCGACAATCACCCACCCGGCATGGTCTATGCCGCACTCGCCGTCAGCAGCGTCGCCCGCGGCCGGGTCACCGCGCTCGACGTGGCAGCGGCCAAGGCGCATCTCGGCGTGATCGAGGTCATGACGCCCGCGAACGCGCCCAGGCTCGCGATGGATCCGGACGCGAAGGACAATCCGTTCATGTTCCGGATGGACGTGCTGCAGACTGACAAGGTGCGCTACGCCAACCAGCCGATCGCCGTCGTGGTGGCGGATACGCTGGAGGCCGCGACCGAGGGTGCCATCCTGCTGGCCCCGCGTTACGAGACGGAGCCTGCCCGCACTGGCCTGGATTCGGACGATAGCTTCGCGCCCCCGTATGTCGGCCCCGGCATGCCGACCGAGGATAGCCATGGTGACGTCGCGGCCGGGCTCGCCGCTGCGTCATTGCGGGTCGAGGCGGTCTACGAAACGCCGGCGCAATACCACAATCCGCTGGAGCCCCACGCCATCGTGGCGGCCTGGGATGGTGACATTTTGTCGATCGACACGCCGAGCCAGGGTATGGCGATGGCACAGGCTCGCATCGCCGGGCTGTTCGGCATCACGCCCGAGAGCATCCACATCCGCAGCCCGTTCCTCGGCGGCGGCTTCGGGTCGAAGGGGTTGGTTTCGGGGCCGCAGATCCTCGGCATCATGGCGGCCCGCCTCGTCGGCCGCCCGGTCAAGCTGGTGCTGCGGCGTGAGCAGATGTTTGGCCCGGTCGGGCACCGCGCCCCCACAAGGCAGACGCTGCGCCTGGGGGCCGACGACCAAGGCAGGCTGACGGCGTTGAGCCACCACGCCAAGACCGCTACCAGCACGTTCGACGATTTCATCGAACCGGCAGCCAATGCCTCGCACGCGCTGTATGCCAGTCCGGCGATCAGGACGTCGCACGAGGCGGTGCGGATCGACACTGGGACGCCGCTGTTCATGCGCGCGCCCGGCGAGGCCCCCGGGAGTGCCGCGCTGGAGAGTGCGATCGACGAGATGGCCCTGGCCTGCGGCATGGACCCGCTCGCGTTCCGGCTGAAGAACTACGCCGAGATCGAGGCGATGAGCGGCAAGCCGTTTTCCTCTAAGGCGCTGCGTCAGTGTTATCATCAAGGTGCCGAACGTTTCGGCTGGGCCGGTCGCCCGCTGGCGCCGCGGCAGATGCGCGACGAAGCCGGCATGCTGGTCGGCTGGGGCGTGGGGACTGCGCTGTTTCCGGCGATCATGTTTCAGGGTCACGCGCGTGCGGCCCTGCGCCGGGATGGTTCGGGCGTGGTGGAGATCGGTGCCCATGACATGGGCCAGGGCGCCTGGACCGCGCTGGCCCAAATCGCAGCTGACGCGCTCGGCCTCGACCCTGACCGGTTGGAGTTTCGCTCCGGCACTTCGGACCTGCCGGACGCGGGAATCGCGGGCGGTTCCGCCCACACCGCCACGGCCGGCGCCGCGATCCACGATGCAGGAGGGAACGTGATCGCGGAACTCGCGGGCCTGGCGACGGGCGACCAGCGCTCGCCGCTGTTCGGCGCCGGCAATGCGGGCGTGATCGCGCGCAACGGCCGCTTGCACCGCCGCGACAACGAGGCGGTGAATGAGAGCTATGCCGATATCCTGACCCGCGCCGGCCGGGACGAGATCGAGGGTCGCGGAACCGGGGCAGCCGACCCGGCAGCGCAATCCGCTTATGCCATGTACGCGCACGGGGCGGTATTCGCCGAGGTTAAAGTGGACCCGGACTTTGGCCAAGTGCGAGTAACCCGGCTGGTCGGCGCCTTCGCCTCCGGCACGGTCGTCAACCCGCGGATGGTTCGCAGCCAGTATTACGGCGGCATGATCTGGGGCGTGTCGTTTGCGCTGCACGAGCACGCCGTGGTCGACGAACGAACCGGCCGCCCGATGAACCCGAATCTGGCCGAATACCATGTCCCGGTGAATGCGGACGTGCCGAACATCGAGGCGATCTTGGTCGAGGAACACGACGTCCACGTAAATGCGCTCGGGATCAAGGGCGTTGGAGAGATCGGGATCACTGGCACCGTGGGCGCGATCGCCAATGCGGTCTGGCACGCGACTGGGTGGCGCGTCCGTCAGTTCCCGATCACGCTGGACCGTCTGATGGGAGTTTGAGGCAGACCCGAAGCGACTGGCGGACTACGCATGGGGCCGATCAACAGCATGCGCACACGTGCGGTTGGTCATGCGGCATCGTCCGCTGAGGGCGGAAGCTGTGTTTAGCCGCTAGTCAGCGGAGCCTGAGCCTCTGGACACATACCTTCCATGGTCGCCAAACTGCGGTGGCATAGAGGAGCGTCCCCGATGACAATCATCGATTCACAGGTCCACGCCTATGAGGCGAACACCGCGAAGCGACCGTGGCACAGTGTGCCGAATTGGCCCGATCATGTCACGGGTGACGAGATGGTCGCAGCGATGGACAAGGTCGGCGTCGACGGCGCGATCTTCATCTCCGCCTTTTCCATGTACCGCTTTGACGCCAGCTATGCGGTGGAAGTGCACCGGGCCCATCCCGACCGGCTCGCCATTGTCAAGCCGGTCGACCCGGATGATCCGGCGGTCGCCGATGTCATCGCCGATTGGAAGAAGACGCCGGGTGCGGTCGGGGTCCGCATCATGCTGCCGAAAGAGGCACAGCGCGAGCCGAACGACCCGGGCCTCGACCGGATCCTGCGCGCGGCCGCTCGCCAAGATTTTCCTGTTAACATCCTCTGCTGGGACAACCTGGACACGGGCGCAGCGCTCATCGATGGCCATCCCGACACGAGATTCATCATCGACCATCTGGGCATCCTACAGCCGCGCGTGCCGCCCGCGCCGCCGCAACCCTGGGCCGACCTCCCGAAGGTGCTGGAACTCGCCAAGCGCCCGAACGCGGTGATCAAGGTCAGCGGCGCCTCCACGCTGTCCCGGGAGCCGTACCCCTTTCCGGACATTTGGGACCCGCTTGCCCGCCTGTTCGATGCCTGGGGTTTCGACCGCTGCTTGTGGGGTACGGACTGGACGCGCGCATTTGCTGTCGTCAACTACGAGCAGGCTGTCCAGCCCTTTCTTGACACTGACCGCCTGAGTGCCACTGAGCGCGCAATGCTCATGGGGGGCGCCTGCGCGAAGGCTTATGGCTGGTCGCCGCGGAAAGCTTAAGGGGCCTTCGCGACCAACCCAGCTACGCCTACCCTGCTAACTCGGAGCCGGAATAGGTAAGGTGCGTCCCCGTGAAAGATTGGTTCCTCCCATTGGCTCTGGGCGCGCCCTCACCGCAATCGCAGACGCGTTCGGCAGCCGGCGTGCTCCTGTATTCGATCGTCCATCCCTCGGCTGACCTCAACCAGCGTGCATGACTCCGGGGGATAGTGCTTTGAGTATTTCGGACCGTTTGGCGCGCACGGTTGTGCCGACTGGTAGCGCTGCGCTCCTGCGGTCGCCAAGCGGCACGCCCGAGCCGGCGTGGGGCAGCACATCTGCGATTCCCGCCGCAAAGCCGCAGGCTAGTATCCCGATCCTCAAGATGCCGACCGCGAAACGCGTCGACGCTATGAGGGTCAGCGCAAAATCGCATCACGCTGCCCCGCGACGCAAATCGCGACGGCCGTGGCCGAAACCCGAGTGCAATGTCTGCTGGGGTAAACCGGCTGTTTGGCAGGGTTCCGGTGGACGATACGTTCTACGTCTGCAACACTGAGATGGCTTAAGCGAAGATCGTGGCGATATCTACCCCGCGGACAATTCGTTCGAAACCGCGACCGGCCACACAACGGTGCCGGAGATCGGCGCCGCTTGAACCTGAGGAGACTGGGCAATGCATTTGACTAGGTTGGCTGGTGTGGTGATCGTAGCGGGCACGCTAGCCGGGTGCGCCGTTGGCTTTCCTATTAGCAGAAATGACATCGGTTCTCCCCCACCCAATTCGGCAAGGCTAGTTATCTACAGACCCTCCGGTCCAATGTTGATATTCCGATCACCAAGCGTGGATGTGAATGGTGCTCCAGCCTGCGATCTCCCGCGCGGCGGCGGATTCAAAAAGGATGTCGCAAGCGGAGAGGTGACCGTGGCGGCACATTTGTGGGACGTTCCCGAGACGAGCAGCCTTTCATTGATGGCGGAACCCGGGAGGACCTACTTCATTCGGGTGCGGGTGGCGGGGGAGGCATCGCCCGGGGCAGTCGGAGGGTTGTTTGGCGTGGGTACCAACCCGCCTCAAGGGTCACCTGGAACCACCTCGGGTCCGTTCGAGCTCGATCTGACGGACGAAGCCACCGCCTTAGCCAGTGAAGTGGGCCTCACGGATGCGGACAGCAAAATGGCCTGTTAGCGCGCGTCGCACGAGAGGTCGTGACAGATGGCCAGAATGAAGGGTTCGCACGGTTATTTCGAACAACGCGGCCGAATTCTTAACGTTTCTGCTAGAACCGGCGGGTTAAGGGCAGCGACGATCGCGACCACGCCCTTGCCGATGCCCGCAGATCGGTGCGAGACCCTCCGCAAGGAGCTTTGGTGCTGAGGACCGGCGGCGTTCAAACCGATGCAGGCGTGCTTAGCCTATCGAACAGGGCGTTGGGCTCGGCACCGAAATTCTCGTCTCGCGTTTCACCCGAGCTCCTTTCAGACCCAGTCAAATGGACCAAGCGTCATGCCGGACCTTCCCTCGTATGTCATTGCCGTGTTCATTCCGACACTGGTCTTCACCGTAGTGTGGATTGCCATTGGCGTGACCGTGTTTGGCCTGCTGCACTGGATGCTCAGGGCGCAGAAGCAGCCGTTTTGGCGCAGCGACATGAAGACGGACCTCGCCTACTGGTTCTTGGCTCCGCTCCCTTACGGCTATGTCGCCCTTATGGCGCACACTTACGCTGTGGACTATGGACACCTTGATCGGATTGCATCGACCGTCGCTGCTCCTCTAGCCAAGCTACCAATTCTGGGGCAGGTCGCCATCGTCTTGCTCCTCACAGACCTGTTGCAATACTGGGGTCATCGGCTATTCCATCGACACCCACTTTGGCGCTTTCACTGCATCCATCATGCTCCAACGCGGATTGATTGGTTGACCTCGGTGCGAATACATCCCGTGAACTTCGTTCTCTATTCCACCCTGATCAATTTGCTTATCGGCCTCCTCGGATTCAGTGCTGAGACACTCCTCTTTCTTGTGCCGTTTAATGTACTTTCTGCGTTCCTGGTGCACGCAAACTTGAACTGGACTTATGGTCCATTCCGCTATCTTATTGCCAGCCCGGTCTTTCATCGTTGGCATCACACCTACGCTGAGCAAGGAGGGAACAAGAACTTCGCTCCCACCTTTCCCTTCCTCGATCTAGCATTTGGCACCTTCTACATGCCGAACGGCGAGTTGCCGTTGATTTTTGGCACTCCGTACAATGACGTTCCCGATCACTTATTGGGGCAATTGCGCTACCCGTTTGGGCGACACAAACCGACGCCCGTAAGACACGGTCGCCGCCCGTGATTTAAATCTGCGGGCTCGCTCGTGATCAACCAGATTGCGGCTGAAGTGCGCGTTGCCAAGCCCAGAACCCGTCATAGCAATAGCGAAGCCGGCCGAAGTAGGGAAGCATTGCGGGGTCAGTTACTCCCATCGCCTTCCACACGTCCTGATCCTGCGGGTTCGAGCCGCGGTTCAGTCTGATCATGCACTGGCTAACCATATCCGGACGCCAAATCCAATCGGTCAGCAGGAATGAGTAGGATGGGTTCGTGCCCGCCCCAGTGGTAAATCCGACAATCGCCAGCGACACCGCTACAGCGGCAAATGCGCCCCATACTACATAACAACTCACTTCATTTCTCTCCCGCCGCCCGGTTCTGGCGATTGGGGATCGTGTCGCGCCCTTGCCGATAGCCCTGATAGAGGAAAGACACTGCCGTCGGCCTAGGAACCTTGGTGGCCCTCTAGGCCAGAGCGTCGCGCTAGGCCGCGTGATGGCGCTCTCGTAGGAACTGGAAAAATTCGACACCTTCGCGCAGCCGACGCTTCATCATCTGCGGGCTGCGCACCATCTCGCCTACAATCGATGCGATCTTCGGCGCTCTAAAATAGAAGCGCTTATAGAACGTCTCCACGTTGTCGAAGATCTCGGTGTGGGACAAATGCGGATAATGCAGCGGCGCGATCTGCACGCCGCAGTCGTCGACCAGTTCTGCGTGATCGGCGTCGAGCCAGCCATTCTCCACCGCCTGCTTGTACAGGAACGTGCCGGGGTATGGTGCGGCCAAAGAAACCTGAATGGTGTGAGGATTTATGTCGGTGGCGAAGCGGATCGTCTCCTCGATCGTTTCGCGTGTCTCGCCCGGAAGGCCGAGGATGAACGTGCCGTGGATCTTGATGCCCAGTTCGTGGCAGTCCTGAGTGAACTTACGCGCAACCTCGATCCGCATGCCCTTCTTGATGTTATAAAGGATTTGCTGATTGCCGCTCTCATATCCCACCAACAGCAGGCGCAGCCCGTTGTCCTTCAAAACCTCCAGTGTCTTCCGCGGCACGTTCGCCTTGGCGTTGCAGGACCACGTCACGGCCATCTTGCCGAGTTCACGCGCGATCGCCTCGGCCCGCGGCAAATTGTCGGTGAAAGTGTCGTCGTCGAAAAAGAACTCCTTCACCTGCGGGAACATCTGTTTCGCCTGCCGAATTTCCTCGGCGACATGCTCCGGCGAACGAACCCGGTAACGATGACCCCCGACCGTCTGCGGCCATAGGCAGAACGTGCAATGGGACTTGCACCCGCGGCCAGTATACAGGGAGACATACGGGTGCAACAGGTAGCCGATAAAGTAGTCTTCGATTCGCAGATCGCGCTTATAGACCTCCGTCACAAAGGGGAGCTGGTCCATATCCTCCAGAATTTGCCGATCCTTGTTATGGATGATGACACCCGCCTTGTTGCGGTAGGAGATGCCATCCACGACACCCCAGTCCCGGCCCTCGGCGATTTCCTTGATGGTGAAGTCAAATTCGTTACGCGCGACGAAATCGATCACACCACCCTGTGCGAGGCTTTCCGCAGGCTGCACCGCGACCTTCGCACCAACGAAGCCGATCTTCAGCGACGGGTTGGCCGCCTTCAGCGCCTCCGCCACCCTCACGTCCGATGCGAACGACGGGGTGGAGGTATGCATAACGCACAGCTCATAGTCTCGGGCCTGGCGGCTGACCGCGTCGAGCCCGACGCGGGCCGGCGGGGCGTCGATCAGCTTGCTGCCGGGCACCAACGCGGCGGGCTGAGCGAGCCAGGTGGGGAACCAAAACGATTTGATTTCGCGCTTTGCCTGATAACGGGCGCCAGCGCCACCGTCGAAACCGTCGAAGGAGGGTGGATGCAGGAACAGGGTCTTCATCATCGCGCTTTGATTTCCTCGATCGGCGGCGGGGTATCGGCCTCTAAGCCATAGCCGCGCCAGATTACGTGGCGCCCGCCATAGCTGGCCAGCATAACGGCCACCGACATGATGTCTCGCAGCGGCAAAAGCCAGACCGGGCACAAGAATGCAAGAGCAGCCTCGTCATTGCATCGCTCGCGGCCAACGGTCCGTCGTCGGCCCCACAGCGACGCCAGCGCACCGTCCACGGCAAGGGCGGCAAGCGCCCTCAACACCCAGACGGCCATGAACAGAGCGATCGACCATAACGCGCCGCCGGCCAAAGCGATCGTCAGCATACTCCAGGCCAGGGGATACTGGACGATCGACGCGGCAAATCCGATTGGTTCCAACGCCCGTATTGTCCGAGCCCAGCGCAACTCATGCTGGAACAGCGCACGAAATCCGGTTTCCGGCACCGTCGTCAGCGGCACCGTCTGAGCCAGCACAACCCGGAGCCCGAGCCCAGCAATGCGACGCCCCAACACGTTGTCGTCCGCGAGGTGACTAACCAGCGCGTGAAAGCCGCCGATCCGATCGAGATCTTTTCGGTGGAGGCACATGGTCGCGCCTAGACAGTCCTGGCGCCCGATCGCACGAGACAGCAAAGCGCCTGGCAGGAAGCAGCTAGTGATTTGCATCGCACCGAGCCGACCCGGCAACGTGACAGGGTGTAACGGCAGGCCCGCGTATAACGTCGTCACTAAACCAACCCCTGGCTGTTCCAAAGCGGCCACCAACCGTTCCAGGTAGTCCGGGCGAACATGCACATCCAAATCCGCGATGACCAGCACATCATGCCTGGCCACCGGCATCATATTAATAAGATTATCGATTTTCGGATTGACCCCATGCAGGGCGGGGTCAACCACCAGCGTCATGTCCACGTCCGGAAACCGCTCTCGCAATCGGCGTACGACTTTCGTCGCGGCATCGGACTCATCGCTGACACCGAAAACAAGCTGTCGCTCTGGGTAATCCTGCCGGCAAAGCGTCGTCAACGCGGCCTCCAAAAGCGGCTCGTCGCCATGTAGTGGCTTAAGCACCGTAACGGGTGGCCGGGCATCAGGCTCGCTCACTGGAGCGCCAACGAAGGACACGACAAGCCGGGCTGCCACCATCGCCTGGGCCAGGCCGATGCCGGCGAGGATCGCCGTCGCGCCAGCGATAGGCGCGATCATGAACTCAGTGCGCCGTCCGACAAGTCGACGATTTTGCGGCGCAGGCTCGTGATCAGCGCGTCAGCGTCGCCTCCCGTCAGGATTTTCCGGAAATCCGACCGCTGCACGGCAACCCGGCTGATTGAGCCCTCCAGCAACACGTCCACCGCCCGCCACGTGGCCCCGTCGTCGCGCATCACATAGTCCACGCGCAGACGATCTCCGCCGCTGATGATCTCTGTCCCAACGATCCGATCAAAGCCGGCGTCATGCGAACCTGGCAGAACCAAAAAGCGCTCGCCGTCATACCTGTCGAAGTTAGCGACGTATGTCGCAATCGTGAACCGACGATACACACCCAGAAGGCGGCCTCTGCTTTCTGCATCCAGACCGTCCCATCGCAGCCCGATCGATACCTTCAACACCGTTTCCAGGTCGAAAACTCGGTCAACCACAGGTGCGAGCGCTTCGAAGCGCTGGGCGAACGGCGTTTTGGGTCCGGCGTGCATGGCCCTGTCCAACGCCGCGTAGAGGTCACGCAGTGGCTGGTTCACGGGAAGTTGAGCGATGTCCGCCCGCACGGGTAATGTAAAAGCCGTCATAGCCATCGCCGCCGATAACAGCGCGACGCGTCGAGAAATCACTCTACCTCGTGCCGCCAGCCTGATCATCGGGAGGTAATGACTTTCGTCGGACCCGCGGCCGTAGCTTCGATCCCCATGGCTCTGAGTGCCACGGCAACGATGTCCTTCGCTGACAGGCCGGCCTTCGCCAACTGCTTGGCTTGCGAATCATGGTCAATAAACAGATCGGGCATGACCATCGGCCTGATTCTCAGCCCGGAATCGAGCAGACCCTTCCACGCCAGATGTTGCATCACCTGCGCGCTGAAGCCTCCAATCGCTGCCTCTTCGATAGTTATCAACACCGCATGATTCCGCGCCAGTTGCTCCACCAGTGCCGTGTCGATCGGTTTGGCGAAGCGGGCATCGGCAACTGTGGTCGGGAACCCCCGCGCTGCGAGTTCATCCGCCGCCTTCAAGGCATCGGCCAAGCGGGTGCCAAGCGACAGGATGGCGATATTGTTGCCCTCACGCAAAACGCGCCCCTTGCCCAAGGTCAGGGCCTCACCGGCCTTCGGCAATGCAATCCCGGTGCCCTCACCCCTTGGATAGCGGAACGCGCTGGGCCGGTCGTCAATAGTGACGGCGGTCGCGACGACGTGCACCAGTTCCGCCTCATCCGCAGGCGCCATGATGACCATGTTTGGCAAGCAGCCTAGGTAGGACAGGTCGAAGCTGCCCGCGTGAGTGGCACCGTCCGCCCCAACATAGCCTGCTCGATCCATGGCGAAGCGTACCGGCAGCGATTGAAGCGCCACGTCATGCACGATCTGATCGTAACCGCGCTGGAGGAACGTCGAATAGATCGCGCAGAACGGCCGCATCCCCTCGGTCGCCATGCCCGCTGCGAACGTCACCGCGTGTTGTTCGGCAATCCCGACATCGAAGCAGCGATCGGGAAAGACCTTGGCGAAACGGTCGAGCCCAGTGCCGGACGGCATTGCCGCGGTTATGGCGACCACTTTTGGATCCTTCGTCGCCTCGGCGATCAGCGCGTCGGCAAAGACCTTGGTATAGCCCGGCGGTCCCGGAGGCGCCTTCGCCTGTTCTCCCGTAACGACGTTGAACTTGGAGACACCATGATACTTGTCAGGTGACTGTTCCGCAGGCGCGTACCCCTTGCCTTTCTGAGTGATGGCGTGAACCAGGATCGGCCCGGTTTCCTCGGCTTCGCGAACATTGCGCAACACCGGCAGCAGGTGGTCGAGGTTATGCCCGTCGATCGGACCGACGTAGTAAAAGCCCAGCTCCTCGAACAGGGTCCCACCCGTGAGGATCCCCCTGGCGTATTCTTCGGCACGCCTGGCGGTCCGTTCGATGCCGCGCGGAAAGCGCCTTGCCATGCGTCCGGCCAATTCCCGCAGCGACAAGTAGCTCCGCGAGGACATCAGCCGTGAAAGATAAGCGCTCATGGCGCCCACCGGTGGTGCGATCGACATGTCATTGTCGTTGAGGATGACGATAAGGCGCGATTTCAATGCACCCGCGTTGTTCATCGCCTCGTAGGCCATACCGGCACTCATCGCGCCGTCGCCGATGACGCAAATGACGTTGCGGTCATCTCGCTCCAGCCCATTCGCCCGGCGCTCCTCCTCACTGGCAGCTGCATACCGAGCGTCCTTTAGATCGCGCGAAACAGCCATGCCCAGACCAGCAGAAATCGAGGTCGAGGAGTGCGCGGCTCCGAACGGGTCGTAGTCGCTCTCGGATCGCTTGGTGAAGCCCGACAGCCCATCGCCCTGGCGCAAAGTCCTGATGCGGTCGCGGCGTCCTGTCAGGATTTTATGCGGATAGGCCTGATGTCCGACATCCCACAACAGTCTGTCGCGTGGGGTGTCAAAGATCGCGTGGATCGCGACCGTCAGCTCCACCACGCCCAGGGATGCGCCGAGATGGCCGCCTGTGACCGAGACCGCATCCACCGTTTCCGCTCGCAATTCGTCCGCGAGCAGCCTCAACTGTTCGGGTGAGAAATTCCGCAAATCGTCCGGATATCGGACGCGGTCGAGCAACGGGGTGCTGATAGCGTTCATCAAATCTCCTGTTCTCGATCAGCTTCGCCGGGCCGTCACGAAATTGGCCAACGCACGCAAGTTCGCTCCGCGATGCCCAAATCCGTCGAGATGGGCAGCTGCCTGACGAGCCAACATATCGGCATGGGCGCGTGCCAGTTCCAACCCAAGTACAGACACCATTGTCGCTTTGCCGGCCGCTTCATCCTTCCCGGCAGTCTTGCCGATGTCTGTTTCATCGCCTTGCACATCAAGAAGGTCGTCAGCGATTTGGAAAGCAGCACCCAGATCACGACCATACGCCGCCATCACATGTCTCTGCTGACCCGTCGCTCGGCCGAGAATAGCGCCAAATTCCGCGCTGTATTGGATCAGCCGGCCGGTTTTCAGCGCTTGCAACCGCGTTACCGCCGGCCCGTCGAGAACCTGCCCCTCGGCAAGCATGTCGATCATCTGGCCGCCCGCCATACCTCGTGCTCCCGCCGCGGCCCCGAGCGCCACCACTAGCTCGCAGCGAGCCTGGGGGTCGGAATGGGTGTCGTGTTCTCCCAAAACCTCGAACGCACGGCATTGCAGCGCGTCGCCCACCAAGATTGCGGTTGCCTCGTCAAAGGCCTTATGTGTGCTTGCTTTGCCACGCCGCAGGTCGTCGTCATCCATCGCCGGCAGATCGTCATGCACCAGTGAATAAGCGTGCATCATCTCCACCGATGCAGCAACCCGCGCCGCGCAGGTCTCATTAACGCTGAAGAGCGCTGCGCTTTCCATGACAAGGAAAGCTCGCAGCCGCTTCCCGCCGCCCAGCGCGGCGTAACGCATCGCCTCGGCCAGCCGGCCTTCCGCTCCCTCGATAGGGGGGAGTAAAACGTCGAGAGCTTGCTCAACCGCCGTAGCGACGCGCGCCATTTCTCTCTGCAACTCGGATGTTGAACGGAAGCGATCAGACGTCACACGCATCCTCGACAGCAGCAACTCCGAGCACAGGGAGCCAATCCGGAAACGGTTAACACGTCGCTAACGGTTGCGCATGGTAACGCAGACGCGATCATCGTGATTGTTGCAGATTTGCCACGCAGAGTGTGGTTTGGCATCCGTCCAAATGCTGCATTGATCAGAATCAGCATGGCAGACGCCGGGAACCGACCCTATGTGCCGTGGCAACAGCGAACAACCGCCTGACGGCATTTCTGCGGCGTTGCAGCAACACGGCCTACCTGCCATATCCGAGCCCCGAGTTGACGGGCCCGGTATCACTTGGGAGACTTTCTGCATGATTCGCGTTGTCCTTGCCCAACCCCGCGGCTTTTGCGCCGGCGTGGAGAGGGCCATCGAGATCGTCGAACGCGCGCTCAAGAAATACGGCCCGCCGATCTATGTGCGTCACGAGATTGTGCACAATCGTCATGTTGTCGAGGATCTTCGGACCCGCGGCGCGGTGTTCGTCGACGAACTGGACGAGATCCCGATGGGCTCAATGACAGTGTTCTCTGCTCACGGTGTGGCAAAGCGGGTCGAAGAAGCCGCGGCCGAGCGGGGGTTGCCGGTGATCGATGCCACCTGTCCGCTGGTCGCAAAGGTTCATAACGAGGGTCGGCGTTATGCGCGTCAGGACCGGGAGCTTGTTCTGGTCGGCCACGCAGGTCATGCAGAAGTCGAAGGCACTATTGGCCAAGTACCGGCGAAAGTGCACCTGGTGCAGACCGTCGACGACGTGGCGCTGCTGGATGTGAAGGATCCCGAAAAGCTGGCCTACATCACCCAGACGACGCTTTCCGTTGATGACACTCGTGGGATCATTTCGGCGCTGATGGCTCGCTTCCCCACCATCGTCGGACCCGATGTGCGGGATATTTGCTACGCGACCCAAAATCGTCAGCAAGCCGTGCGAGACTTGGCCCATCAGGTGGACATGATACTGGTCGTGGGCTCACGCAATTCTTCCAATTCGAACCGCTTGCGCGAAATTGGTCAGGAATTGGGCAAACCATCCTATCTGATCGACGATGCGGACTCTTTGCGACCGGAATGGTTTACTGGGATCGCGTCGGTTGGCGTCACCGCCGGTGCGTCGGCGCCGGAGATGCTGGTACAAGGCGTTTTGGATGGCTTGCGTCAGTTTGGCGAACTCGACATTTCAACTCAGGATGGAGTGGCCGAGGACGTTCGGTTCCGCTTCCCCTCACAGCTCGTTGACGCATAGACCATTGTTTGGATTGCATGATCCGAACCTATGGACGTACCACCCAACCCGATCACGGGTAAGGAAATAGACCAGAATGACCGTCCCGTTAAATCAGGCACTGCGTGTCGGTGCCTATGTCGTCAAGCAGCACCTGATAGGCCGCAAGCGGTATCCGCTGGTGTTGATGCTCGAACCGCTATTCCGCTGCAACCTCGCCTGCTCGGGGTGCGGCAAGATTGACTACCCAACGGAAATCCTAAATCAGCGCTTGTCCGTCGCCGAATGCCTCGAGGCTGTGGATGAGTGCGGCGCGCCGGTGGTCGTGATCGCGGGCGGGGAGCCGCTGCTGCACAAGGAAATCGAACAGATCGTACAGGGCGCTATTGCCCGAAAGAAATTCGTGATCGTGTGCACGAATGCGCTCTTGCTTGAAAAGAAGATGGACCTGTTTCAGCCGTCAAAGTGGTTCTCCTGGTCAGTGCATCTGGATGGCGGACGAACCGAGCACGACATTTCCGTCTGTCAGGACGGTGTTTACGATCGGGCGGTCGCGGCGATCGCGGAATCGAAGCGCCGGGGTTTTCGCACGATCATCAATGCCACTCTGTTCAACACCGCCGAACCGGCAAAGGTGGCTGCGTTCTTCGATGACGTGATGGCGATGGGAGTGGATGGGATTTCAGTCTCCCCTGGCTATGCCTACGAGCGGGCGCCAGACCAGCAGCATTTCCTCAACCGGACAAAAACCAAGGAGTTGTTCCGCGGTATTTTCAGTCGGCAAGGCAAGGGGATGTGGAAAAAGAAGTGGTCGTTCAACCAGTCATCGATGTTCTTGGATTTCCTTGCCGGCAACCAGACTTTCCACTGCACACCCTGGGGTAACCCGACGCGCACCTATTTCGGTTGGCAGCGTCCCTGCTACCTGTTGGGCGAGGGCTACGCGAAGTCGTTCAAGGACCTGATGGAAACGACGGACTGGGATAAATACGGCACCGGTAACTACGAAAAATGCGCCGACTGCATGGTACACTCCGGCTACGAGGCAAGCGCTGTGGCGGAGACCATTCGCAAACCTTGGGCTGCGGCGGCGCAGGCGATGCGTGGAATTCGCACCGAGGGCCCGATGGCACCGGACATTCCTCTGGATAAGCAGCGGCCTGCCGAATTTGTGTTCAGTCGGCACGTCGAGACTGCGTTGAAGCGGATCCGTGCCGGCAAAAAGCCCATCGAGGAAGTCGCCGACGCCGCGGATTAGCGTGGATTGGGGGAGTGGTTCACCGCTGACACGCATTTCGGGCATGCTGGCGCCCTTGGTCTAAATCGGCGCCCGTTTGGTTCTGTCGCTGCCATGGTGGCGCGATGGAATGAGGCCGTGCGCCCCGACGACGACGTCTGGCATCTCGGCGACTTTGCTCTGAGGGTCAGAGCGGCACAGGCCGGGGCTCTGCTGCGCTCTTTGAATGGACGCAAGCACCTAATCACCGGCAACAACGATCCGCCCGAGATTATTCGGCTGGGTGAATGGTCCAGCGTCCAGGCTTACGCCGAGATCACGGTCGAATCGCATAGGCTCATCCTGTGCCGCTACGCCTTCCGCACCTGGAATGGCATGGCAAAGGGCACGCTAAATCTCCACGGCCACAGTCACGGTCGGCTCAAACCACTGCCTGGGCAAACGGATGTCGGGGTCGATTGCTGGGATTTTCGGCCCATCGCCGTAAGCCAAACCCGCGGCGCGACGCGCTTACCCTAAGCCGTTAGCCCGGCCGCGATTTAGTCGCAGATGCACCCATCGGTCGGACCAGGGGCCTTGCGGACCAAGTGGTGGTCGATCCATTCAGCCACCAACCGACGAGCCTCGTTGATCGAGGCCTCTGGATGATGAATTCGGTACAGTGCAGTGCAGGCCTGAAAAGCCGACATGTCGTCCGATCCGATTTGGCGCAATTCACTGTATGCCGTTATCACAGCTCGTTCGCACCGGCGGCCGATTTGGCTTTCCTGCTCCATCGCGGGAAGCGCTCCTAATTGCGAGTCATTCGCATATCGTTGAAGCATAATCAGTCTCGTATCGAACGGCAAGGGCGATCCTGCACCGTCAGCCATTCGTGTCCTGGAGAAGGAGCGATCCTCCGGGACACGAGGAGGAAGGCGAGAGCCGGCTAGATATAGGTCAATAACTGAGGTTGAGGGATGGTTGTTCCGAGTTCGGTGCGCCTTGAACGCTGACGTGACGACCCGTCCCTTGCGGAACCTCTTGGAGGATAGCAAGCCTCCTACTCTGACGCGGGCTTATCGGTTCCCAGGGCGGGTCTTGATGAATGATCGGACACCGCTTCGGGCATCGGCTGGTTCTTCGCGATCGCCCCCGTCATAGGGATGAAGAACACGCCGATGTCCCGGCGCGAATGGATTTTTCCATCACTATCCTTGGAATAGATGTACAGCACCTGCCCGCGCTTGAACGGCTGACCGATGGGAATAATCATGCGGCCACCGGGCTTTAGCTGCTTGAACAAATCCGGGGGAGCAAAGGTCGCTGCACATGTAACAATGATAATGTCAAAGCCGCCGTCCACCTCCGGCCAGCCGTAGTAGCCATCGCCGACCCGGCTATGGACGTTGTTGTAACCGATCGGCGCGAAGATCTTCCCGACGGCTTTGCCCAACGGTTCAATAATCTCGATCGAATAGGCGGTCTTGACGATTCGGGATAGTAGGCTGCTCTGAAATCCGCTTCCGGTTCCAACTTCCAGTGTGATCTCGCCGGGCTGCGGTTTGCAGACCTGCGTCATATATGCCTGTCCCAGATAGTCGGACAACGCCGACCCGTAGCCCAGTCCCCAGGGCTTCGGGTTATCTTCATAGGCGTCGCCCGGTGTCGCACGATGGTCCGGGTACTCGTAGTGAAAATACTCCCGCGGCACCGCCTGAAAGGCCGCCAATACAGCGGGATCGGCGTTACCAAGATGATCCTTCAGATAGGCCTCGATCCGCTTCATCGCAGCCGGCTTGCGCTGCTGGATGGCGTCGAACTGCCCTTCGGTCAGGCTGACTGGCCGGCCGGATTCACGCATCGCCTGCTCATACGCGGCTCTCGTCCAGACCGGCGCCGAACGGGCGGCCGACGGCAGCACAGATGTCGCTGCGGCGGCGGAAATTACTCCGCGACGGGTGATGCTACTGAGATTTCGTGCCAAGCCAAATTCTTCCTCAATGCCGGAAACGCAACCAAGGCGATGCCATAGAGGATCGCCGCGCACAAAAGAACCCTGCTGAATCCAGCCTCGCGCGCAATGAGGTTGGCCAGCGGCGTCGCCACGACGGAAAACGCGCCGTTCAGCCCCCACGCCCAAGGCAGGAACCCACCAGTCCCTGCCCGACTCAGTCCAAGCGGGAAGGGCAGCCCGAGGGCGATCGACACCGGTGCGATCGCCCCAAGCAGCAGCGCTGCGCGGACGGCGAACGGCCAGTCGAGCGTATCCAGCATGGCCGGTTCCAGAAACAGCATGACCGCGGTGCACCATACCAACACCACCCCCGCCGCCATAGCCATCCCCTGCCGCGGCCTGGACCCGAACCATGGCGAGCAAAGGCTTCCGAGGCCGGAGAATATCAGCATTCCGGTCAGCACCACGGCGAAACCATTGGCCCGGTCGCCGAGCCAGAAGCTGGCTTTCTCGATTAGATAGATTTCGATGAACAGGAAACCTAGCGCGAGAGCCGGGAAATAAACGATGGATCGAAACACGCCGGCGCGAGAAACTCGGATCCGCCCTGGCGCAGCCAGCGGCACCAGCAAAACGATTGCCGCGATCACCACGGCCTGGGCCAGCACCGCGAGATTCACCAGTGCTCCAACTTCCGCCTGCGGCAGAATTTCCAGCCGCTTGAGGATGGTGCCGATGCGGTCCAACCGCAACACAGCGTAGAAGAAGGGCTGGTCCAGCGTAATCGGAGAAAGATTGAATTGTTCGCGCGAGGCCGTGGGCTGGCCGGATAGGACGGCCGCAGCCTCATCGGCGATCGCATCGTCCGGACCGTTTGACTCGACCTCTCCTTTGTCGAAGGAAACCGCCGGCAAGTCGTTGTAGAGACCAGCCCGCGCCTTCGCGACATCAAATCCCGGATACCAGGACAAGTCGAAGGACCGATCGTCGCAGAATTTGCGCGCAACTTCGATCATCGTCGCACTCCAGCCATCGCGAGCCACCAGGATGCGGACACTCCAGGCGGACCGATAAACCAGGACGTGGGACAGCGGGTCAGCGACCCCGGCGGTCAGCAGCGCGGCCCGCACAGTTGCGAGCATCCGCAGGGCATACACCGGGAAGTCACGGATCGAGACCGGGATCGAGACGATTCCGTTTGGCGCCAGCACGCGCAGATACGAAACAAGCGCCTCTTGAGTGAAAGCCGTCGCATTAATTTCGGCGGCATCGAGGAAGTCGGCGGACAGGTCCACCACGTCATAAACGCCTCGATTGGCACCAGCCAGCGGTCCATTCCCCTTGATATCGATATAAGGTGACGCGTCGACCGGCGGGACCGGACCGAGCCCGTGGCGGATAGCTCGCAACATTTCCGGTTCCGGCTCCAGCGCGTGCACCTGCGACGCTCCCAGCCGAAGCACCTCTTCGATTCGAAATCCGCCGGATGCACCGGCCAGCATCACCCGTGCATGCGGGATCAATTGGTATGGCAGAGCGTCCAGCGCTGCCGCCGCATAACCAGACCGGGTCGGGAAGTCCCGTGGCAAGGCCGCAATGCGGTTGCCGTCCCGGTAAAGCCCAAAGCTGCGTGGCGGCCCCTCGACTCCGAGCATGCCCGCGTTGTTCGAAATGTCCGTGTCCACGCGTTCGGTGAAATCGTCGAGCAGTGCGTAATCGCCGCGCGGCGAGTTGACCGACGCAAGGATCTTGGCATCAGGCGTGTGCAGCGGTGCATAGATCGCTTTGAAATCGTTATACTCCGCTCGATTGTCCAGCAGCAGCACGGCATCGGCGGCAAGTAATGCGAGCATAGCCGCCACGATCGCTCTGATCCGATGAGGGCCGGCGATGAAGAGGGCCGACGCAGCAAGTGGTACCATCAACAGCGGGACAAGGTTGAACGCGTGCACGATATACATCATTGCCAGCACGCCGGCGGCCCCGACGCCGGCGCCGGTGAGGTCAAATGCATAGACCCGGCCAATCCGGTCCGCGTTGAGCACGAAGCTCAAGCTGACGAAGAGACCTGCCAGAAAAAAAAATGGCAGCAGCGCGGCATAGTACCCGCCGATGTTCCAGATCTGCGGCTGCCAGGTTACGGGATTCTGCAATTGCAACGGGTTGAAAGGGTTCGTCGTCGTGAAGCGGTACCCCACCGCGGCCGTCAACACTAATGCAGTCGGCAGCGACACCATCAAAACCGACGCTTTACGAACGAAAAGATCTCGCCAAAGTGCGAGGATGACCCCGCTAAGAGCGAAGCCCACCATTACGATGGAGATGACCCAGTAGCCATATTCCGACCACTTGGCGACGGCGAAATAGCGGGTGAGCGCGATTTCGTACCCTACAGCGGCGAGGGAGACGAGAAACAGCGGTATCAAGTTCACCGCCAGACGTGCCGTCTGATGAAATCATCGGTCACGCTGTTAAACCGCGCCGCATCGTCGATGAAAAGCGCATGGCCTGCATCGGTAAACACTTCCATCTCGGTGTCCGGGCGGTTTCGCATGAGGTTCTCCCCCTGCGCCACCCAGCGCGGCCGAATAACGTACAGCAGCGGCACTTTCGTAGCGTAAATTGCCTCCCGCCAATATGATCTGGGCACTGGGTAGGCCAGTAGCAAACGGCTGGCAGCCGGCGGAGTTCGTAGGGTCGCTTCGGTTAGCCGATCAAGAAAGGCCGGCGGCTGCGGGCGACGAAACATGGCCCGAACGAAAGTTTTCATTGACTCCGAATAGCTTGGCGGCCGGGCGGTCCGGCGCGGCCCCGTCCTAAACGGAAGTGGGGCGGGGGCAGGTTCCTCGCCGACCGAGTTATCGACCAACACCAGACCCGCCAACCGGCTGTCGCCAGCGACGTGGATAGAGGCGAGTATATCCAGCACGCCCAGCGACCAGCCGATCACCACCACCGATTGACTTCCCAGGCGGCCAATTAGCTCAGCCACATCGCGACCGCGGCGCACCGGTTCGTAACCACTGGCAGGAGCAGCGGAATCCCCCTGCCCGCGCGGGTCGAAAGCCACGACGTGGTAGCGGCGCGAAAGAGCCTGGATCTGCGGCATCCAGATCCAGGCAGGTATGGTCCAACCTGGAACGAATACCAGCGTGTGTGCGGCAGACGGCCCTGCTTCCAGGTAGTGCAGCCGCACGCCGTCGCTGGACAGGAAAAAGTGGTCAGTCACGTTACCCGGCAGGGATTGAGCCAAACACGGGGCGGCCAACGGACCCAGCAGCAGACTCGCAACCAAAAACAGCAAGCGCATTCCTGTCAGAAGACCGGCCAGGATGCATGGGTCAACCAGAAAATCGCAAAGGAACCGCTCTCGCCTCTCAGGGCACCCCTCATCTTATTATTAGATGATCAGGTACAGGGCGAATGCGAACAATGCCCAGAAAGGGGCCACAATCAATGTGGCCGTTACAATACCCCGGGCCGCGATCAACGGACGCTTTTGGTGGTGGACTGATCTGCAGCGGGGCATCCAGTCATCAACTCCGCGACGTCGGGCGCATGGGAACGGATTAATTCGACCTCTGCGATCTGCGGATGCATCTGACATTTCCCTCGGGCGGAGCGCTGTCCTTTCGGTCACAGTACGCTTACACCATAGGAACAGTTCGTATCCAAACCAGTTTCAAATTTCAACTATTTGTGAGAACTGAGCGTTGATGGGCTATGTTGTGCCCGTGCTCCCGAAGCCGCCCGCGTTGCGCGTCGTTACCTCAAGGCTCTGAACTTCACTCCATACGGCTCGGCTTACCGGAGCCAGAACCGCCTGGGCGATGCGGGTACCGCGCTCGACGAGGAACGGCTCGGTGCCAGTGTTTAGAACGATCACCCCGATCTCGCCTCTGTAATCCTCGTCAATGGTTCCAGGCGAGTTCGGCAGGGTGATGCCGTGCCGGAGAGCGAGACCGGAACGCGGGCGAATCTGCAATTCATACCCGGGCGGCAGCGCGATGGTCAGTCCGGTCGGGATCAGCGCGCGCTCGCCTGGTTGCACGGAGATCGGGTCCCGGATCGCCGCGATCAGATCCATGCCAGCCGCGCCGGCGGTGGCATAGGATGGCAGTGGCAGGCCCTCGGCGTGGGGCAAACGGCGGACGAGGAGAGGAATCGACATCCGCATATTGTGCCGCGCACCCGCATCGGGCCGCAAGCATGTCGGGCGAAATCGAGGCAGAGGCGCTGGCTCTTGCCGGAAGCGATCATGTCGGCTTGCCGAGCGTGCGACGATCTCGCTCGACCGAGCCGATTTCGTTACAGTCGGAACGTGCCGCTCAGCGCGATCACGGTCTATTCGATCGCCGACGACGACTTCGCCAGTTGCCGAAGGACGAACTTTTGGATCTTCCCCGTCGATGTCTTCGGAATGTCACGGAAAACAAACGTCTTCGGGACCTTGTAGCGAGCCATATGCTCGCGACAGAAATCTCGAAGCTCTTCGGCGGTGACTGACGCCCCCGATTTCAGTTCGATGAACGCGCAGGGGGTTTCGCCCCATTTTTCGTCGGGTTGCGCCACCACCGCGACGTTCATCACCGCCGGGTGTCGATAGAGCGTCTCCTCTACCTCGATCGAGGAAATGTTTTCACCGCCGGAGATGATGACGTCCTTCGATCGGTCGCGGATTTTCGCATATCCGTCCGGCTCCGCGACGGCGAGATCGCCGGTATGGAACCATCCGCCCGCGAAAGCCTGTTCGGTCGCGGATGGGTTCTTCAGATAGCCCTTCATGGTGATATTGCCGCGGAACATGATCTCGCCCATCGTTTCGCCGTCCCACGGAACAGGCTGCATAGTTTCAGGGTCGAGGATCGCCATCGCCTCCTGCAATGGCGATCGTACTCCCTGGCGGCCGTTGCGCTCAGCCCGCTTATCGACGGGCATGAAGGTCCAGGATTCGTGCTTGGCGCAGACACTGGCGGGGCCATAGGTTTCCGTCAGCCCATAGACATGGGTCAACTCGATGCCGATCTGTTCGGCGCCTTCGATGATCACAGCGGGCGGCGCCGCGCCGGCGATCTGACCGGCGATACGGTGATCGATCCCGGAGCGCAGGTCCGCGGGCGCGTTGATGAGCATCCCATAAACGATCGGCGCGCCGCACATGTGGGTGACTTGGTTGTCGCGGATGGCGTCGAGCATCGCCTTCGCCTCGATCCGGCGCAGGCAGACGTTCACACCCGCTCGCTCCGCTATCGTCCAGGGAAAGCACCAGCCGTTGCAGTGAAACATTGGCAGCGTCCAGAGATATACCGCGTGGTGCGGCATGCCCCAGTTCAGGATATTGTTGACCGCGTTCAGATGCGCGCCGCGATGGTGGGTGACGACGCCCTTCGGGTCCCCCGTGGTGCCAGACGTATAGTTAAGCGAGATCGCATCCCATTCGTCGCCGGGGCTCTGCCAGGCGTACTCGGGATCGCCCTCCTGCAAGAATGATTCGTACACAGTTTCACCCAGAAGCTCGCCTTGCGGGTGAGTTGGGTCATCGAGGTCGATGACCAGCGGCTTGTCGTCCAGCAACGCCAAGGCGGCCTCGATGACCGGCGAAAACTCGCGGTCGGTGAGCAGCACCTTGGCGCCGCCGTGGCGCAATTGGAAGGCTATTGCTTCCGCATCGAGGCGGGTGTTCAGCGTGTTCAACACCGCGCCGCACATTGGCACGCCAAACGCCGCCTCATACATCGGCGGTGTATTCGGCGCCATAATCGACACGGTATCGTTCTTGCCTATGCCCCGCAGGGACAATGCCGATGCCAGCCGCCGGCATCGGGCGTAGGTCTCTTTCCAGGTCCAGCGTTGATCGCCATGCACGACGGCCAGTCGGTTGGGATAGACGGTGGCGGCGCGCTCAATAAACGTCAGCGGCGTCAACGGGGCGTAGTTCGCCTGATTCTTCGGCAGGTCGTCATAGGGATTGGTCATGTGCGGCGGCTTCCCTCGTGATCCGGTGGTTCGGAACACTCGCCGAGATAACCCTCAACCGACTAAGCCTGCAATCCGGGGGTCGTATTGAGAGTTAACCGCACCTGTCTATCCGAAGAAATTCGGCTAGAAGGCTGCGTTTTTCATTAGCTCGATCAAAACGCTCAGGCGAAGCGTGTCCAATCATAACGACTACTCAGGTTGCTGTCCGCCGCCGGGCGCGCAGACTCCTCGTGCCAGACGAAGAGGTGAAACTTGATCTCGAGTAGTCGCTTCCTTGGTATCCTGACCGCGGTTGCAGAAACCGCCGTCTGGGGTCAAGTCAGGCCTCCTGCAGGCTGGTTTAAGCCAGCGCCGCCTCGACTTCGCGCCCGCGACCGCCTGACGTGAATTCCTCCGCCAGGGAAGGGTTCTGACCAATCCTCAAGCGGTACACGCCTTTCGCCGCGTCGATGAGCGCGCCGTGCCTGCCAAGCGCGCTATCCCCCAACTCGACGATCCGCAGGTTCGGCCAGATCTGCGGCCGAATTCGGAGAATCTCGGCAAAGATCTCATCACCGGAGCGATTTGGGACGGCCTGAGCGATCAGCAACGCCATCGATGCCGACGACCGCGAAACGCCCGCGTGGCAATGCACGAGCAGATGCGCATCTGCCGCGAGTTCACGATCAAGCCCGCGGCCGAACGCGAGTAGTTGCTCTATATGGAAAGCCGTGGGCGCGATCGAACCAGGGCGGTCCTCGATCACGTCGTGGAAGCGAAGCTCAAGTTTATCATTCTCGCCAAAGGTGCCGAATACCTCTGGCACCGGCCACTCCGGATCGAGAATGGAAAGAACATGACTAACACGCGAGTCGCTATGTCCGGAAAGCTCATCCAGGCCGCAGACGGTAATTCGAAACGGAAGTTGCATGGGTTGCTCCGGCAGCAGTGATCGTGACGAAACGTCCGGGCGCGAAACCGCGCAGGGTCAGAGAGGCCCAGCGTCCGGCTTCGTCAAGTCACCGTTCAAACAACAAGGGCAAGCGGATTTTCCCACCTTTCAACTTCGGTCACCGCACCCGCGAAATTGGGAAGGCCACGGGCCTCGCATCCCCCTCGCCCGGCCGGAACGCCTGCAACTCCCGCGAAATCCGTCGGCACGCGTCCACCGCCAGCCGCCCCAACTCCTCAGCATCCGCTTCCGTTACATTTTCCTTTAGCCGCACCAGACAGAGACTAGCCGCCACCGCACCGGGGGCATGAAAGATCGGTGCCGAGATTCCAACCAGGGCCTTGTCGATATCGCTCGCCACCAGATACCCGGTCCTCCGGATCACCCGCATCGCGTCCCGAAACTCCGTCCAGTTCTCGCCCAGGCCGGCAGCGGCGATCGCTGCCTGATGGTTCAGCGCCAAATTGCGCAACTGATACGTCGGCAGATGCGCCAGGATCATCCGCGACGGAGACCCCTGAAACAAGGGAAACGGCCGTCCCCGCTCCATGCTCATGGTGATGTTCGGATCGGTCTTGTCCTGCAGTACGCTCAGCACGCGCAGCCCATAGAACGCGCACAGCAACTGGGCGCCGTTCACGGCCTGCCGCAGCTCCGCCATCACCGGGGGAACGATCTGCAACAGCGGGTCGGCCAGCCTTATGCTGCGGTCGAACTCGATGAACCGAGGCCCGAGCACATACCCGGCCCCCGAAACCGGCACCAAAAACCCAGCGTCGCCTAGCGCTCGGACATACCGATAGACGGTGGCGCGCCCGAGCGCCAAGCGCTCAACGAGCATATCAACCGTCCACACCGGCGTCTCCGGCGTAAAAAGATCGAGTATTCCAAGCACCCGCGCAACGCTCGTATCACCCTGGGCCGGGCGGGCGAATTCGAAGGGGCTGCTCTGATCCATACCATCACCCTACCGGATTGAACCGCGAATTACGTCCGCCGATGCAGATAAGCGATATTCTCTTATAACAAGAAACACAAGATTCCTCTCATTAAGAGATTTCATCCTTTCCTAATTGACCCTGCAGGAATCTCTCATTATGAGGATTTCCATCATGCCGGGATGATCTTCCGTCATGGGCGGTGCATCGTAAGGACAGGAAACCCAATGGCAGCCCCACAAGAGTTTGACGCTATCGTCATCGGTGCAGGCATGTCAGGCCTCCTTCAGCTCTACCGCCTGCGGGAACTCGGCCTATCTGTCCGCGTGCTCGAGGCCGGCACCGGCGTCGGGGGCACCTGGTACTGGAACCGCTATCCTGGCGCGCGCTTCGATTCCGAAAGCTACTCCTACGCCTACTCGTTCTCGCAGGAGTTGCTGGACGAATGGGACTGGGGCGAGCATTTCGCCGGCCAGCCAGAGACGCTGCGCTATCTGAACTACGCGGCCGACAAGTTTGACCTCCGCCGCGACATTCAATTCGGTAGCCGCGTAGCCTCGGCGCATTATCAGGATGCAACCCGCAGTTGGGATGTGACGCTGGAAGACGGCAGCCGCTTCACTTCGCGATTTCTGATCACTGCGATCGGGCCGCTCTCAGCGCCGACGATGCCGGCGATCCCGGGGGTGGATACGTTTCGGGGCCAGTCTTTCCATACCGCGCGCTGGCCGCATGAGCCTGTCAGTTTTGAGGGCAAGCGAGTGGCAGTGATTGGCACCGGCGCCACCGGGGTGCAGACTATTCAGGAAGTGGCGAAGACCGCAGGCCAACTGACAGTGTTCCAGCGCACGCCGAATTGGTGTGCGCCGCTGCTCAACAGCAAGATCAGCACCGAGGAGATGGCGAAGATCAAGGCGGGATACCCGAAGATGTTCCGCCGCTGTCAGGAGACGTTCGCCTGCTTCCTGCACACGCCAGATCCTCGCGGCACGTTCGAGGTTTCCGAGGCGGAGCGCGAGGCATTCTGGGAAAAGCGGTATGCTGAACCCGGCTTCGGCATCTGGCAGGGCAATTTCCGCGACATCTTGACCGACCGCGAGGCGAACGCGGCGCTCAGCGCCTTTGTAGCCCAAAAGATCCGCCAGCGAGTAAAAGACCCCGCAACAGCAGAAAAATTGATCCCGAAGAACCACGGGTTTGGGACAAGACGGGTACCTTTGGAGACCAAGTATTACGAAGTTTACAACCAGGACAACGTGAAATTGGTGGATATCTTGGAATCACCAATCCAGCGTATCACTGCCAGCGGCATCAATACCAGCGATGCCGAGTTCGCCTTCGACATCATCATCTATGCAACAGGTTTTGACGCCGTCACAGGTAGCTTCGACCGGATCGACATTCGCGGCCCCGGCGAAGAACGGCTGAAGGACCGGTGGAAGAACGGGCCGGAAACCTACCTCGGCGTCATGGTCAACGGCTTTCCGAACATGATGATGCTGATGGGACCTCATACCGCGCTTGGCAACATCCCGCGCAGCATCGAATACAACGTCGATTGGGTGACAGGATTGATAGGATACGCCCGGGACCACGACGTGACGCGTCTAGAGGCAACGAAAGCGGGAGTGCTGACCTGGACCGATCACGTCAAGTCACTGGGGGTGGGTCTTTTGTCCAACGAGGTGAACTCGTGGATGACCGGAGTTAACACCAATGTCGAGGGCAAGCAGGTCCGCATCATCAACCGCTATAGCGGTAGTGCGCCGGCCTATCGCGCCACATGCAACGACGTGGCGGTGAACGGCTATAAGGAGTTGGCGCTGGGTTAGACCATCACATCGCGGCGGTGGGCTCAGTTAAGAGCGGCTTGCCCGTGCACCGGCGCTCGCGTCAGACGCCGGCCGACTTCGGTCGCTCAGTGGCTGCTCAGCTGGTGATCGCCTCCGAATGACTGACCTCCCGAAGCGCTCACTCGTCGAAAGCGTTATCCCGGCGCTACCAAGGCCGATTGCGACACCGAGATAAAGACCGCCTATTATATCTGATACAAAATGATAATTCCCTCCGACCAGACCTGTGACAACCATGGCAACTATTGCGGCCCAAAGAATTCGCAGCTCGGGCCAGAAGAGCCAGAGGAGGGTCGCCGCAGTCGTTATGACTGAAGTATGCCCCGACGGAAATGAATTCCAACCTTGACCGCCGTGGAGTAAAGAAAATTCGAACACACCGTCACGGATCCAGGACGGATTGTCACCCAGCCAGCTTTCGGGCCACGTTCGCCCAAACAAGATCTTGATATCATGGGTTAATTCGAGCGTGACGACAACCGACAGGCAAAGGGCCAGGACAGTGCGCGCGCGCATTGAGACGCCACCCTGCCGTCGCCGCAAGAGCCAGCAGCACGAGCACAAGGAGAGCAAGTGGCCCGATCGCCTCGGCCGGACCGGCCATAAAGCTGAAAGGGCCGACGGGCAACAGATGACCATCACGGTATAATCTCAACCAGGCAAATCGCGAACCCCCAAGATGTTCATGCACCCAGGTGGCAACTGGCCGATCGATTAGCCGCACCGAGATGAGGACCAGAAAGGCGCAAGATACCGCCGCGCCAGCTATACGTAATAGCTGCTTATGGAGCCTGTGTGACCAAGTCTGCAGTGACAGGGTTTCCCTATAAGACATTAGTCCTCCTCAAAACTACCCCTCACGCGCGATCGTCGCGGAACCTGGGAGCCCGAACTTTGGTGGGAAATGGCCGAGGTCGAGCTGAGAGGGTCACGACATGAGACGTCAGTCTCCGCTCAGCAGGCGCAGTAGTGGGTTTGGAAAACCGCTTCTTCACCGCGCTCGCTCTCGTCTTCGGAGGCAAGCATGTTACTTGCGCGCTAGCACTGGACATCATTGCGCGTAAATCTTCAACCGTATCGTTAAGCGCATGAACTGTTTGGGTCAGATGCCGCCTCCGCCATGAGTTGCGCGGTAACTCAAACGTGGGAAGTAGCAGAGCCGCCCTGAATGCCAATACTCTTCCGAACCTACCGCATCGAAGGATATGTACGATATCAGGACGATCACCAAACTTTTTCGCTGCCTTAAGTTTATGCACTTCAAGCTAGTCCGCCTAAAGCACCTTTCTATCATCGCCAATTCGTTTCTACAATAAACCGTATTGCGATGCAATCACGTGCCTATAGAGACGTAGCGGGTTAGACCGGGCCCAGCCGGACAACCTTATCGCCAGCCCCGCAGTCGCGTCGCGGCCGCCCGCATATCCCCCTCGGATCCGCAGTAGCTGAACCTGACAAAACGGTTGCCTCGGGTCCGGTCGAAATCCACTCCGAGACTGACGGCAACTCCCGCCTCGTCCAGCATCCGAGCGCAAAAGGCAGCGCTGTCGTTGGATCGGTCACCGATGTCCGCGAACAGGTAGAACGCGCCCTCGGCGGCGGACAGTCGGTTGAACCCCGCGCCAGGCAACTCGGCGAGAAGATGGTCGCGAGATCGCCGATATCGCGCGACGTTGGCCTCCAACTCGGCATGACAGTCGAACGCCGCCTCGGCGGCTATCTGCGAAATATAAGGCGCGCTGATGAACAGATTCTGCGCCAGACGCTCTACCGGGCGTTCCATCTCTGGTGGCAGCACCAGCCAGCCGACCCGCCAGCCGGTCATCGAAAAGTATTTGGAGGTTATGTTTATGGTTGAACGACCACAGAATGTGCGGATATTCGGCCAGCCATGCCAGTGGTCATCTCCTATCGACGCGTATCATCGCCGCCGCAACTCTCAGGTGAAGGCTTAGACCGTCAATCCGCTGCGGCAGAAGAATGGATCGCCGAACACCCCGAGTACAACCTCACGTTAGATCGGACTATCACCGACCGCGCCCGATCAGCATATAAGGGAATGCACGTCGGGGAAGACGGCGAACTCGGCAAGCTCTTGCGGGCGATTAAGGATGGATTGATCCCCCGCGGTTACTGGATCCTGGTTGAAGCATTAGACAGGCTTAGCCGCCAAAAAATTATGCAAGCGACACACCAACTGACCGGTATCTGCCTTGCCGGGATCACGGTCGTGACGACCATCGACGGCAAGATTTATCATGAAAATAGCGACATGGCGGACATGATTATTAGTGTTGCATATATGGCACAGGCTCATCAGTCATCGAAAGACAAGTCGGAGCGGATCGCCCACACCAAGCGGAAGCGAGTTGAGCAGGCGCAGGTCACGAAACAAGTTCTGCATCAGAACTGCCCAGCGTGGCTCAGGGTGTCCGAAGCCGCATCGGCTACTAACCAGACTACGCGTCGGTATAAGCGCATAGCGCAGCACATCGAGACCGTGAAACTCATCTATAAAATGGCGTTACACCACGGATCAGCATTCATTACCGCACACCTAATCAACAACAGCATCCCTGCCTTCGGTCGCTCTGGAAAATGGAACCAAATGTATGTTCGGAACATCCTTCGGAGCAGGGCGCCGATTGGACATCTCGAAACTCGTCACGGCATGATCGAAGACGTGTTTCCGGTGATTGTCGACCCTGATGACTGGCTTCGGGTTGAGGCCGTTCGGAAGGCGCGCAAGGGATCGGGGGGCGCCAAGACCGGCGCATTCGTCAACCTGTTCGCCGGTTCTACCGCGTGCGCCAAGTGTGGCGGGAACATGAGGATAAACACCCATGCCCGATCCGGTTACCGGTACTATGAATGCACTAACCATGCCGTCTTTAAGTGGTGTGACAATAAATCACGCTATCGTGTTGATAGGATAGAAAAGGAGGTTCTGGGTGACCTTGGATGGTTGTCGGTCAGCATTCCGCCAGCCTCGCCGGATGACCTCCCTGCCCTGTCCGCAAACCTTGAGACCTTGCTCGCCCGTGAGCATCGGCTTGAAAAGCGTTTCCAAGAACTGGACGACGATACCCTGTTCGACGTGATTGCGCGGCAGTTGCGCGAACTTAGGGCCCGTCAGGGATCAACCGCTCGGTCTGAGCGATTGGACGGCTTGATAGTGTAGTTCCATTCGCCGCGAAAATCTGCCCGGACGATGTTTATGGCGGCCAGTTGTTCGTCCGAGACGACGATGCCTTTGGGATACTGGTTGTCGTCGAGTTCGCCGATCACCTTCAGGCCGGTCTTGGTCGTGGTGGCTCCGATTAGATCGATGATGACCTGATAGCTGACCAGCGGCTTGGCACGCCAGTTCATGGTGATGAACGAACACAGCCGATGCTCGATCTTGTTCCACTTGCTGGTTCCGGGCGGCAGGTGGTGGACCGTGATGTCAATATCCAGTCGGCTAGCCAGCTTTTGCAATTCGAGCTTCCACAGCCGCACGCGCGATCCGGTGCTGCCGCCCCCGTCGCAGGTGATCGTCAGGCGCTTGGCCGCGGGATAGCGCTTGCAGCCGATGTCCTGCCACCAGCGGCGGATCGACTGTACGGCAAACGCGGCGGTGTCATGGTTCATCCCAACACTGACCCAACCAGCGTTGGCGGCAGGTCGTAGATACCGTATGGCACCGCCCGACCCAGTTCCTTGATCAGAAAATCATGCACGCGAACCGCTTCGGGTTCGCCTTGCGGACGCCATTCCCGGCCGGCGTTTTTGAAGTCTCCAACCAGTTCTTTCTTCTTCGTATCAACTGAAATCACCGGCTGCTGCGCCGCTAACGCCGTCGTCACGCTCTGATTGATATGGCTAAACTGCGCGTCCCGGTCGGGATGATCGCCACCCTCATTGGTCTTGCTGTTGGCTTGCAGACTGAACTTCTGCGCTTTTAACAATTCACCGACCACGGTGCGACTGTCCCTGATGCGAGAGCCCATTTGGCAAGCGCGAAGCGTGTTGCGGCTGTCGCGAAAGCGGATATTCCATCGATCCAAGGCCTAACCGACCGCAGCGAAATACATACCGCTCTGAAGGCGCGGATAAAACGGGTTGCATTCTGTGATGACCGTGAAGTGTTAGTGGAAACACCCGGCATTCTGCTGATGATTTCGCATAAAGGTGACAGCGTGATGGTTGTTGCTGGTGCTGACGACAAAGTTGCTTTCATCTCGCAAGGAAAGGTCACCTTCGGCGCAGGCTTCCCCGGTATGCCGAAACCAGACCCGGGTCTCGGAGCCGAGTTCCTAAAGCAGCTCAACGCCCCTGTAATTGCAGCGAGCAGCGCCGCACGGGGGTCGCGGTAACGCCCGAACTTTCCCGACACCGTCCAATTTCATTCACAAAGGCAAACCTCAAGGGAAATTTCGCGCGTCGCGGGCGGTTGATGGCTCTGGCGCGGGAGTGGAGTGTTCGAAATCATGCCAGGTCAAACGTTTGTACTCGTCGCCGAGGATGAAGAGTTGGTCCGCTTAATTATTGTTCAGGCGTTGCTTGATGAAGGCTTCGAGGTAATGGAAGTCGAGCATGCCGAAGCTGCATTGATTGTTTAGAGAGCCACGGCCGCCGCATCCATGTATTGTTCACCGACATCCAAATGCCCGGAGCGATGGACGGCCTGACCCTTGCGCATCATACCTCAAAGCACTGGCCATGGATCGGGTTGCTCGTTACCTCGGCCCGCCCCCACCCGGATCAAACCGCATTTCCTGAGCAAAGCCGATTTGTGGCGAAGCCATACCAGCACCGCGATGTCATTCGTCATATTCGCGAGCTGGCCGCGGCGGCTTAATGCCTCCGAAGGCGGCGGCTCTAGCGTCGCCGGAACGATCGTCGTCTTTCTGCGGCCGAATAGAGTTGGGCCGTGTGAGCTCACGGCGATGCACACGCTGCCGATCGTGAGGCTATGCGGGAAGAGGTTCTCGCCGAGTATCGGGAGCGATTCGGTCCGAACTTTGGGCACTCGATGGGCGGACGTTGGGCTCTCGGGGAAATGACAAGAAGCGGTTTGCTGCGTTCGTGGCAGACAGAGATCGAGTATCACACCCCACGGATGCTGCTTAGAACTCTAGCCGCCGACGCACTCAACCCGTCGGAATGCGCCATGTTTCTCATCAGGTACGCCAACTCGTTGTCGGCTTTCCACAGGGAACGAACAAATCCATGCTATGATCGCTCGAGAACTGCTGAGCGTCCTTGGCTTCTAGGCACAATCCCGCTCCCGTCAATCCCTGCCCTGAAAAAGGAAAACCTTTTTGTCATCGGACTAGACGGCATGGGGAGCAATCTTCACAACCACGGTATAGCCTAGCTGTCTTATATCGGGGACCAACCGCCTGGATATGAATACGCAGTAATCGAACCAGACCACACTTTGGATCAAGAACACTACCTATCTAAATTCTTGACTTGAAACACCGAGGCAATATCAAAATCAAAAAACTAAATGTTTGGCTCATACCGGCCAGACTAGGGCAAAATTGCTAGGGTATCTCTCAACCCAATTGCGGGCATTCGAGCGGTCGGGAGCCACGTCAGCATGATCTGTAACGCGTGAGGTGCCCGCCGTGATATAGGCTCGTGCGCGTCATTGCACGACAAAATGCCATTTGATTCGATCATCAGCTAGTTGGATGCCGGAGCCGGTGGATACCCCGTGTGCAGATCACAAGGAAGGCCTGCCACTGGATACGCACGCTGTTAGCCGGAGCCATCCCTTCGCCTTTGATCGCTTTCCCCAGGTGGGGTCTGGGGTGATGACCATTTTCACAAAACGATCAAGGAAAATTCTTACCTTTAGTCACACACTAGACCGAGCTTCCCTCTTGTTGATACTATTAAACCGGCGGAAATCCCGGCGGAATGGTTATGGAACTGTCCGAGCCGTGGCCATGTAATCACGCTTTGGTGATTTGTACCAGGGAACCGAATCGGCTTTTGTTTGGCCATGTATATCGAAGCCGTCCCGAACCGGAATTCGCCTCCTGCCATCCTCCTGCGCGAGACTTACCGCCAGAACGGCAAGTTTTGTAAGCGCACCCTCTGCAACCTCTCCAACTGGCCCACTGCCCATGTCGAAGGCCTGCGCGGTGTGCTCAAAGGGGGCACTGTCATCCCCGCCGGGCGCGATGCTTTCACCGTCATCCGCAGCCTGCCACACGGCCACGTCGCAGCGGCCGTCGCGACCGCGCGCAAGATCGGCCTCGAGGGCATCCTCGGCCCCGACGGCAATCGATGCCGCGACCTCGTCCTGGCGATGCTCATCAGCCGCATCCTCGATCCGGTCTCAAAGCTGGCCACGGCACGGGCACTCTCGCCCGCCACCGCGTCCACCAGCCTCGGCGAAGCGCTCGGTCTCGGCGATGTCGATGATAACGAACTCGACGCCGCACTCGACTGGCTGCTGGTGCGCCAGCCTGCCATCGAAGCCATCCTGGCCAAACGCCATCTGACCAATGGCATGCTGGTGCTCTACGACGTCTCGTCGAGCTATACCCTGACTGTCATGTCCGTTGTCATGTCCGTTTTCAAGGGTTCCGGACGTGAAATCCCATCCGCTGTCATGTCTCGGTTGCCATCTATGATGCAGGCAGGCGCGGTGGAGGGCGGGAACTGAGCGACGGTTGATCATGCTGTGATACGCGGGTTGGTTACCGCAAGACCATGGTGCGTCGCGGGCCTGCCTCTTTCTCTATGTCGGAAATCGCGTTCCAGTCGGGGTATCGAGGATTGCCCTGACCGTCCCGCCCTCCGCCGTGCATGCCGGATGGTGATCGGGGTGTTCGGTCAGCCGCTAGAATGACGGTGCGCGATCATCGGTCAGGGCGCTTCCCATCGGCCGATGCACTCCTCATCTGTCCCGGTCGTTCCGCGCGCCGGGCTGTCTCCTTTATCGGTTGACGACGCGGCACGCTGGAGCAGGTTGTTGACCCAGTTGGGCAAATCTTTTCTGATGGCGTCGGGGGGGGGGGGCGGCCAGTTCGCGTGCGATCGCCGTGACCACTACTTGCTTCAACTTTCCCTTGGCCATCATGTGACGATAGCGCTGACATAGCCGGGTTTGCGCTTTCCAAGCGATCTCGCGCACCGCATCGGGCACTGCATCGACGGCTGTCAGCTTGTGACGCGCGACACGGGCTGGGAAGCGATAGCTGTGTGCAGCCTCGATCAGCAGGGAGCGGGCGTGGACGTCACCCGCCTTGGTGATAGCCCCAATGCGGCGCTTTGGGCCAGTGGAATGCTCGGACGGCACCAAGCCGAGATAGGCCATCAAGTTGGGTGCTGACACAAAGCGCGACGGATCGCCGATAGCCGCGGCCAGCCCGGCGCTGGCGATCGTGTCTAGGCCGCGCAGCGCAGACAGGTTCTGCACCAGCGGGAACAGCGACCAGGTCGGGATCTGCGCTCGTAGATAGCCATCAACACGATCGCGCCGCTGTTCGCCCAGACGCACCGCCTCGATGCTCTCCTCCAGCACAATTTGTTGCGCCGGTTGAGCGAAGCTCTGATCGGCCAGCCAGCCTCGATGCGCCTTCGTCCAGGCCGTGCGGCCGGCCGGATAGATCCGCTCGTGACGTAACAGAAACGCACTCAGCTGCTGGCGTGCTGCGCGCACCGCTCGCACTGCCGCCAGTCGGGCGCGGATCAGATCGCGCATCGCCTCATGTGCCGCATCCGGCACCCAGACCGCGGTCAGCAATCCGCCTCGATGCAAGACCGCCAGGCTGGCGGCGTCCCGCTTGTCGGTCTTCTGCCGATCGCCACTCTTGCGGGGGATCATTGAGGGAGCAACTACCATGCAGTCTTCGTTCATCTTGGTAAGGGCGCGATGAATACCGTAGCCGCAAGGGCCGGCTTCGTAGCAGAACTTCAATGGACCGCTGCCAGCTTGGCGCAGCCGCCTAACCAGCTTCTCCACCGCCGCAGCGGTGTTGGGCAATGTGCCATACGGCGCAGCCTTCCCGACGTCACCGGCGGCGGTAACCGCGACGACGATCGTATCCTTGTGTACATCCATGCCGATAAATCGTGTAGGCTGTTCCATGACCCGTCTCCTGTGTAAGAGGCTCCACGCCAGCCCATCCGGCGCGACCCTCGATCATTGCACATGACGAGACGGGTCACCCTTTAGGGTGGCAACAGGGCAATCGGAGGAGGGAGGTCGAGGCGGTCGGTGGAACGAGCACCAGTCTGGTTCCAAAGAGCCCTGGCCTTAATTCCCTTCCCTTCACCCGGTTGCCCCGGCAGGAAACGGACATGAGGTCTCTTTGAAAACCCGAATCCCCCTCTTGCGAATCAGTTCCGCCGCGATTTTAGTCATTGCATGATCCGCGCCGGCTTCCTTGACCCCGAATTGCGCAGCGACCTGATTGAACTGACCCGAGATGGGTCTGTGGCTCACCGACTGGCGCGGCGGGCCAATGCCTTGCTTCTGCTGGACGACGGGATGAGCTGCGAGGCGATCGCCGAGGTGCTCTATCTGGACGACGATACGATCCGCACCTGGCATCGGCTGTATCGAGAAGAGGGCATCGAAGGCCTGGCGAGCTTTGGCCACGAAGGCAGCGCCTGCCGCTTGAGCGATGTGCAGCAGGACAAACTGACAGCCTGGATCACCGAGACGCTGCCACGGACAACCCGAGAGGTTGGTGGCTGGATCGAAACTGAATACTGCATCACCTATGAGAGCCGCTCTGGCCTGATCGCCTTATTGCATCGTTTGGGCATGGAACATCGCAAGCCGAAAGCAGTGTCGTCCAAGCTGGACCCTGACAAGCAGGCGGCTTTTATCAAGAGTTACGAGAATCTCCTGAACCAGCTTGGGGATGACGAGGCCGTCCTATTTGGCGATGCGGTGCATCCGACCATGCGGTGCGGCCTGTGGGGTGCTGGGCGCCGAAAGACACACCGGTCGCGGTGCCGCAGACCAGCGGCCGGCAACGCCTGAACATTCACGGTGCGATCGATCTCGAGACCGGCAGAACCCGTATGATCGAGGCGGCAACGGTGAATGCGATCAGCATGATCATGTTGCTGCGGGCGATCGAGGCGATGTATCCGGGCAAGCGGTTGATCCATCTGTTTGTGGACAACGCCCGCTACCACCACGCCAAACGGGTGCAGGCTTGGCTGGCCCGGCCGGGCTGCCGGGTCAAACTGCACTTCATCCCCGACTTATTGCCCGCATCTGGATCCCGCTGAGCGGCTATGGGGGTTGATGCACAAGCATGTCACCCACAATCGATGTCATGCGACATTTGCTGACTTCAAAGCCGAAATCCTGACCTTTCTGCGCGAGGAGGTGCCCAGAAAATGGCACACCTATTGTGATCAGGTAACGGATACTTCCGTATCATCTCGCCCGAGAAGTTTCGGGTTCTGCACTGAGCGGGGTATACATGGAGGGCCGATGCTGTCCGCTGGCCAAGCGTGGCTACAGCCGTGATGGCCGCAGAGGCACACTGCAAATCGTCTACGGCCTGCTCTGCGCCTCCGACGGATGTCCGGTTGCAATCGAGGTGTTCGACGGCAACACCGCCGATCCGAAAACCCTGGCGCCACAGATCGAGAAGCTGAAGCAGCGCTTCACCTCGATCGTGTCGTGCTGGTCGGCGACCGCGGCATGATTACCGGGCGCGCATCACCGAAGACCTTAAAGCGGCAGGCCTGGACTGGATCACCGCGTTGCCCGCTCCGGCGATCCAGGAACTGCTGAACAGCGGGGCGTTGCAACTCACGCTGTTCGACCGGCGCGATATCGCTTCCATCACCTCGCCCGACTTTCCCGGCGAACGGCTGATCGTCTGCCGCAATCCCGACCTCGCCACCGAACGCAGCCGCAAGCGCGAAGACCTGCTGGCGGCGACGGAGAACGACCTTGCGCGCATCAAGACTGCCGTCGAACGCAAGCGAAATCCGCTGCGCGGGACGGCCGAGATCGCGCTGAAGGTCGGCGAGGTGCTGAACACGCACAAGATGAAAAAGCATTTCGATCTGGAGATCACCGACGCCGGCCTCAGCTTCGCCCGAAAGACCGACGCGATCGCCGCCGAGGCTGCCACCGACGGCATCTACGTCGTGCGCACCAGTCTGGCTGAGGACACGCTCGGCGACCCGGAGACGGTGCGCAGCTACAAATCCTTGAGCCTGGTGGAGCGGGGCTTTCGCTGCATCAAGACCGTCGATCTGCACGTCCGACCGGTGTACCACCGACTGGAGGATCGGGTCCGGGCGCACGTGTTTCTCTGCATGCTAGCCTATTATCTCGAATGGCATATGCGCCAGAAGCTGGCGCCGATGCTGTTCGACGACACGGACAAAGAGGCAGCCGAAGCGCAGCGTCGGAGCGTGGTGGCACAGGCGCAGCGTTCGAAGGCCGCGATGAAGAAGCAGACCACCGGGCTGACCGAAGATGGCCTGCCAGTGCATAGCTTCCACTCGCTGCTGGCCGATCTGGCAACGCTGGCGCGCAACACCATCACCACCGCGATCACGCCGCACTATCCGCTCACCGTGCTGACCCGGCCAACCCCGGTTCAGCAGAAGGCGTTCGACCTCCTGGGTATCAAACGGGCCCAGTAGCGGAAGGGTAATTCGATGAATGATGAATGTATTTCAGTCCCTTACGTTCAGCAAAAGAGGGAAACTCGGCTTAATGATACTGATGCCGCCAGGGTCAGCGAAGTCGACCTACGCATCGGTTATCTTTCCGGCTTGGTGGTTTACTCAGCATCCACGCACGTCGGTCATAAGTCGCCTCCCATTCTCATAGCCTTGCCGAACATTTTAGTCGCCGAGTTCGTAAACTAATAACTTCTAAACAACCATGGCTTGGGATAAGCACAACTTCAGACCAGCGAGCCATTAATTCATGGACTACTAGCGAAGGCGGCGAATATTTCTGCGTAGGCGCCCGGGGAGCAATAACGGGCCGACGGCGGTCTTGTCATCATTGATGATCCGATTAAATCACAGGCAGATGCCGAAAGTAGCCGACAGCGAGATCATATTTGGGAATGGTATAAGTCCGACATCACGACAAGGTTAAAGCCCGGCGGCAGGGTCGTTTTGATAATGACCCGTTGGCATCCAGATGATTTGGGAGGCCAGTTGCTAGAGCAGGCGCGGGCGGAGTGGCGCATAGTTCGTCTTCCCGCAATTGCGGAGCCGGACGATCCTCTGGGTCGACCGGTAAGAACGTCACTGTGGCCAGAGTGGGAGGACAGCACGGCCCTCATGCGCAAACGCGACCTTATCGGCGAGCGCGCGTGGTCGGCCCTATCCAACAGACACCGTTACCGTCGGGTGGCCGGCTATTCTCGATCGATCGCATTGCGGTAGTGCCACTTCAATCGGAGCGTGACTCCGAGGCAGCCGTTCGGCTTGGGACCTCGCTGCAACCGAAATGCTGACGGAACGGTCGAGACTCGACTCTGGTAACAAACTATCCCGGGATAAAACCGGACGATATCTCGTTCTAGACATCGCCCGCATTCGGGGAACACCGCGTCAAGTCAAGGAATTGATTGTCAGCACTGCGCAAAAAGACGGCCCCAAAGTGATCATCGCTATTCCCGAGGATCCGGGTCAGGCGGGAAAAGTCAAATGTCCTACCTGACGCGCCAACTCGCCGGCTTTTACGTGACCTCCTCTCGGGAAACTGGATCGAAGTCGACACGAGCCATGCCACTCGCATCTCAAGTTGAGGCTGGCAATATTTCGATCCTTCGCGCTGACTGGAATCGAATGTTTCTTGACGAAATGCGCGACTTTCCGTGGGGACGGGAAGACGATCAGGTGGACGCTCTAGTTCGCGCTTTCACAACCCTGACCATGCGCTCGCAATCGCGTAGTTCGATCTCCATATCGATATTCGACCGCTGACAATTATCGAAACCAAAGTCTGGAAGTTTATGTTCGATACACTTTGCGATCCGATTCCGCGCGACAATGCCTACCCAACAGGTGCCGGATGCTGGCCATCCTAAATCGCACGCTCGACGGTACATTTACGACACTTTACCGTATCACTTCCACGAAGAGCGAAATGAAGCAGGAGAATATATCCCGCTGCGCCAGCGCCGTCCGAGTGTCAGGTATCCGCTCTGTCGTATCGTCGTAGAGGACAGTGTTTCCCTGCTGTTCAGTGAAGGTCATTTCCCAACGATCGAAAGTCCTGATCAGACAGTTCGCTCCGCGTTTACCAATATCATTAAGGAAACACGGCTTAATCTCGTCATGATCGATGCCGCGATGAGAGGTGCGACCGGATCTGTTGCTCTGCTTTTGCGAGTACTCAAAGGCCGTATCTTCGTCGATGTTCTGGAAACTACCTACCTCACGCCAACATGGGATCCTTTGGAACCCGACACGCTTTTACGGGTTGATGAGCGATACAAGGTCTCTGGCCGTGATCTCAAAGGGAATGGCTACACTATAGACGATCCGGACGAAGAGTATTGGTTCTCCCGATGCTGGAACAAGAATGGCGAAACATGGTACGAACCAGTGCCCGTCAGCCTACCATCCAAACCGATGATCGACGCTGCCCGCTCGGTCTCGCATAAGCTTGGAGCGGTCCCGATCGTTTGGATTAAAAACCTGCCGGGATTACCTACAACTAGAGACAGCGCCGACGGCGCATGCACGTTCGCAGCTGCAATGCATACCCAAGTGGAAATCGATATCGACTTAGTCTGGTTGGCCGGGGTCTCAAGTATAGCAGCGACCAACTCTTCTCCTTAAAGATCCAACCCTTCCCGATGGTCAGATCGTCAGAGGCGCAGGCAATGCACTTGTTGTCCGAGAAGGGAGATGCGCGCTTATTGGAGATCGGCGGAACCGCCTCAGCCGCTGTTATCGAATATGTCAGGACGTTGCGCGAGCTCGCGTTGGAGAGCATTCACGGAAATCGGGCGAGCCAGACAAAGTCGCCGCAGCTCAATCCGGTCGCGCACTCGAACTATTAAATCAAGGGCTGATATGGCTGGCGGATAATCTGCGGACCAGCTATGGCGAAGTTGGGCTTCTACATCTCGCCCGACTTATCGTACACGCATCTCAGGTATACACACTTGTCGTTTTGGGTGAGAAAATTGGTCCACTAGACACCGGAGCCCGACTAAGTCTCAAATGGCCGAGATGGTATCCGTCCACGGCGGACGACCGCCAGAAAGACGTTCAATCGTTAATGTCTTTAGTCACGACGGTTTGCATCAGCAAAGAGACCGCGTTGAAGGCGATCGCGACATGTTACGACATGGAATATGTTGAAGATCAAACAATGTCCGAGACCCCTGATGATATGCAATGAGATGCAGATGGATGACAGTGTGCAAGAAATCCGATCCAATCTTGCCGACGGAGGCGAGCCGGATGAGCAGCAGCCTGAAAACGAAGAGATTGCCATGCTGCGAAATCGACTTCAAGTCTCGCCTGATAACGGCAAACTTGAGAACCGAGGCTGTTCCGCAGGCATGATCGATCTTGACGGTTTGAAGTTGATCGAATTATCGGAGGTCCGCCTCGACGAGAGTGACAAGGTCGTCGGCGGAATTAAGATAATGGCTGACCTAAGACGGAATAAACCTTGGCTGTTTGGGGTGGCATCCACTTCGAGCACCGCCACCGCCCCGGCATCACAGCCTGTTCGACAAAAGACCGCGATGGACATGACGGAAGCAGAATACACCGCTGCCCGAACCGCTGTCACAAAATACCGACCCTGACAGTTCATCGTTTCCGACAACGACCTAGATTTCTAGATAGGACTATTAATGGGTATTCAAAATTTTCCGGTTTCACTTCAGCCTATCATCCAGCAGGGCTTTCTCGAGCGCGAGTTCTCGCAAGCTCTTCGCTCGCGCCTCGGATATCGGGCATGCGCCGATCAAGTCGACGTCGCTGTTGGTATTGGTGAAACCCTTACCAGATTCGCGCCGGGCTCAAGCCGTCGGTTACGACGCCGCTGGCACCAGCGACTAATACCAACTTTGACAATGGCCTCAGCCCACCTCCTGGGGAGTTGAGCAATACACTATCAGTATCAATCTCTACGCGGCTACCACAGATTTGAATGTCGTGACGGAGCAAGTCGGGATCGCTTCGCAGTTCCTCAAAATGCTTTTGTGAACGGAGAACAGGTGCTCGAAGCCTCGACGAGCTGAGTCGCAATGCGCTGTTCGGTGCCTATCTGGGTGGCAACACTCGTATACGCACGACGTTGGCCAGCGCCGCTCCCACGGTAGCCGTCGACGACGTGCGCGGGTTCCTGACCGTCTTCGTCAACGGAGTGCAGCAACCAGTCAGCAGCAGCAACCCCATGACGGTCTCCATAGGCTCCAACGTCTATGCGCTCATTTCGGTAGCGGTGGATATAAGCAACGTGTCGACCGCACCGAATGGAATATCGGGCACGCTGACGCTTTCCGGCAACGTCTCCGTATCCGATGGGACGACCGCAAATACCGTTACTGCCGCCAGCGCTGGACAATGGTCCGCCCTCTCAACGAGGAAACACCTCGTTGATTACGGCGTCTGATACGTTGCTATCGAAATCTCCTCGATGCAGTTGCGAAGCTGCGGCTCAACGCGGTACCTGAGATTGAAGGGGCCTACAATTGTTATCTAGACCCGGTTTCCTCTCGACAGCTTTTCGCTGACCCGGACTTCAAGCAGCTCTTCCAAGGGGCGACCTCGGCGAACCAGACTTTTAAGAAGGGGATGACCAACGATTTCCTGGGCCTGCGGTTCGTTCCGACAACTGAAGCGTTTGTGCAGCCCCACCCGACACTGTTCGGACTAATGATCCGGCGCCCAGTGATCTGTGGGCAAGGAGCGTTGATCGAGGGCGATTTCGCTGGCCTAGCGGCGACCGACGTTGCCCCTGAGGACAATGATCACAATGGTCGATGGGATTGCCATGGTGACCCGCGAGGCGGTTAACCGAGTTGAGCAAATCATCGCCCAATCGTGGTATTGGATCGGCGGCTTTTGCGCGCCTTCCGACACCACCACTAATCCGACAACCGTTCCAACAGCCACGAACCTGCGTAAAAACGTGCCTGTTATTGTTGAACATATCGGCTAAGGCGGCAGAGGATGCCTCTCGGTTCCGTAAGTCCGTTCCGTCCTACCGGTACAGTCAGTGTATCGGTGGGCAACGTTTCGTCCAACACGCCCTTATCCGGCGGTGGTCAATTCGGTCGTGGTTACCAATGCAACAACTGCCCTGGGATACGTCCGATTTGGTTCTGATATGACCGTCACTGCTTCAGTTGTCGACATGCCTGTATTGGCCGGCAGTCGGATAATCTTATCGATCAATAGCCTTATATCCTATGCTGCCGCAATCTCGCCCTCGGGATCAGGCGGCATTCTGTTTAGCCGTGGCGACGGATCAATCATTTGAACCCTCTCACAGACGCTGAAAGGGTCGATCTGCGACGCTTTTGCGGATATCCGGCTTTTGGAGCAGCGCCCACCGGAATGCAGTCGTGGCGTTCTTCCAGGTCTACGGATTGCTTGAGTTTCGACTAGGTAACCTTTCGGATCCAGAAATCACCATCGTCCGTCGCTATCTGGGGACGTTGGCTCTGCTCGAGGTAGCTGTTGCCTGCAGCCTCCGACAACCTCGACT
>CAVYXX010000171.1:0-7958 GCA_963772355.1 uncultured Alphaproteobacteria bacterium
AGGAATATCGCGATTTCCTGCGCGCCTGCCCACTGTTCGAGGAGATGCTGATCAAATCAGGTATCATCCTTGCGAAATACTGGTTCTCGGTGAACGACGAGGAGCAGGAGGTGCGTTTTCAGGAGCGCATGCGCAACCCGATCAAGCGCTGGAAGCTCAGTGGCATGGACGTTGAATTGCGCCGTCACTGGGTGGACTACTCGCGCGCCAAGGACGCGATGTTCGCCGAGACCGACACCGTGAGGATCAGCCCGTGGTATGTGGTCAATTCCGACGACAAGAAGAAATCGCGGCTGAATTGCATCGCGTATATGTACCGTCCAAGGTCCCATACAGGGACCTCAAGCCAGTGGAGATCGAATTGCCGCCCCGCCAGTCGGACGACTATAAACGCCCGAAAATGTCGAGCCAGCGCTTCGTGCCCGAGATCTACTGATGCTGCGCCAATCCAGGAACGCACCCGCGACGTGGAGTGGCTAGCGAAAGGCGAACTCCTCTTCCAGTCCCATTGTGGGCATCATCCACTGGCATGGCAGCCAAGTAAGCGGGATAATTGAGCCGGGCCGTTGATTTACATTAGCTTGCAAGAACAGGGTCATGGACCGTCGAGCCGCGCCGCCAGCCGCTCGGCCGTGGCACGGTCGATCACCTCGAAGGATCGGCTGGCTCGTTCGTAGGCGTACATCGTCCCCAACGCGACTTCGAACCACCAAGCGCTCAGACGCAACGTTCCGGCCGCCACCCGTTCCCGCACCATTGGATAGGACATCAGGTGCTCAAGCTGCACGAGCACGTTGAGCTGAGAAAGTTGGTCGTGCGGTTTGAGCTTCGCATCCAGCGCGCCCTCGTGCTCCAGCCGGAAAGCCGCCCCATGCGCGTGGTGTAGCCATTTCGCGAGATTGGGTGCTTCCTGGTGGGTGCTGCTCGCGATCACCGCTTTCATCGCCCCGCACTCGGAATGCCCGCACACCACGATGTTCGCCACCTTAAGCACAAGCACGGCGTATTCGATCGCACTCGCCTCCGACAGGTCGCCAATCGAGACACCCTCAGCCGTTGCCGGTGGCACAAGGTTGCCGACGTTACGCATGGTGAAGAGATCGCCCGGCTCTGTGGAGGCCAGCAGGTCCGGCACCACGCGGCTATCCGAGCAGGTCACAAACAGCGCATCCGGCGCCTGAGTGAGCGCCAGCGCCTCGAACCGCCGCTTATAGTGCGGCAGCATCCGCTCGCGGAAGTCGACGATACCCATGATGAGTTTGCGCACAACTTATCCCCCCTGCCTTTGCCTTCGTTCCAGCGTGCGACTTTACGCTGCTGGTGTCGCCGAGGCTCCCCATCGGCACGGCAATTGCATGCACCTCGGCCCAGGTATAATGCTGCGTGAACCGTCCGCACATGGTCAGCGTCCCCCTGGCCTGGCATATCGCTTACGCTGTGCGACGTCGTTGGACTTCTATCGCAACGGTCGGCAGCGGTGGCGTCATACAGCTACGATCCGAGAGCATTATGGGTTCCGCGACCTGGAGGGAGGACAAGGCGGCCGCGTCTGCTTTTTACGGCGGAAGACCCTTGGAGCGCGCGAGGGCAGCGCCCTTAGCACCTGGCGGTGGCAGCAGGAAAAACATGCGTCCGCCGGATGGCGGGAATAATGCGGCAGGGGGCGTTACCGCCAGGCCGAGACATCGCGCCGAAGCTTTAGCGTAGGCGGATGGCTCGGTGCGCTCCGGCGCATAGCACCCGGCGCCCGCACTCTGCCGCGCGGGCGGCCGCCATTGCGCCCCGCTAAATTTGAATCAGATCCTCGGACACTCGCTGAAGCATCGATCGATGGGAGCCTGCCGTATTGTTGCGCATGTTCGATTAACTGCGCCAACCGGGCATAACCCTGCGCCAACACTTCGCAGGCCTGACGTTCATCGCCGGAAGGGAGCGCTACAGCTTTGTCATGCCACTGCTTGGCGCGAAGCCGGTATGTCTCTGGGTTCCAGTCGTTTGGCATGTTCGTCTCCGAATTTTCCTTTTTCAATTGGAGGGATTGCATCAACTCCGCGTCGGCTTGTTACCGTGGGCGTTTTCGGGCCGTTCACTCGTTTAACAAGGATGCTCGGCGGCATGCCCGGCTGGCTACGGGAGCCGGCTAGAGGCAATTTCCGCCGGGGAGGTGGCGATGGAGAGTTCGGATGAGCTGCGACAGAGGGCAGAGCGCTACCGGCGTATCGCCCATTCGATGAGCGACGGGCAGGCAATTGAGGCTTTGAAGGAATTGGCGGCGGAGTATGACGCTCTGGCGACGACACTGGAGGCGGCAGACCGCCCGCCTGGGATGAAGGATTGAGTTCCTGAGAGCCGATCCGATCCGACTTGTCGGTTGGTATCGCCGGGGAACTCCGGGCGTCCAGGAGATCGTCCCGGCTTTGCTGAATGCGCCGTGCGGCCGGGGCGCTCAGCGCGGCCATTTCGGCGGCAAATTCGGCTTTCGAGGCCCTTAGGACGGCCTCGGCCGCCCGCATTCCGCCCCGAAACTTTTTACTGTCCCGGCTAAAGCCACCGGGGGATGGCGTGCTTTGCATCCCGAAGCCGTAACCACCTGCCGGGAAGCTTGACTGTTCGGTATCATACAGTCGCCTGGTCATCCGAGCAGTGTTTTGAACCTCTCCTGCACGATCCTGTAACAATCGCAGGCGGTCTCCTCAAGCGCTTCCCGGTCGAGGATGATAATGCTGCCCTTGCTGTTATTTCCGTAAGAGATGATGCCGGCTTTTTGCAGAACCCTGGCCACGATGGTGATGCTCGGCGGAAAACAAAGAAGATTGCGCTCCGGTATGTCCTCACCCCCGGGGTCTCCATTTGGCGCCTACCGCTTTTTGCCTGCTTGTTCTACGAAGATTGCCGGTTTCTTCCCTCCTTACCCCCCCTCTTCCTGCTTTTCGACTCTCTACGTCAAACGCGTCCGCCTCCCCGCGAAAGCAATGCTTCCATCAGACGCGCGCGCTCTTGACCCGTCTCCACCAAGCGCGCAGCATCCGTAGCGTTACAAATCGTCTGATCCGAAACTCGCCCCCTACGTGGCAGCAGGGGGCTTTTTCACATCCAGCAGAGAGTTATGCGGAGATACCATCCGCCGCTAACCAGCCGCCGACAGCGGCTGCCGCCTGATTTCATCACCGCCCCGCGCGGGGTCAACACGCCGGGGATGACGGATCAGACTGGATCTATACGGAAAGGATGGATAGACAGGCGCGCTTTTCTCCGTCTCGTTCCAGTGTCCGCATGGGAGCCAGAGCAACGAGAGCGATCCCCGCCCAAGCCCTACCCGACAGGATCCAGGAGCACTACCGGAATTTGGCGCTCGGTTTGCTGCGCATAGTCAGCATAGGGCGGCCAGAACTTCAGTGCCTTTTCCCAAAGGCGTTCCCGCTCCGCGCCGCTGGTCGTCCTGGCCTTGGCTCGGATCTTTTTCGTCCCGACCTGGACCTCGACCTCCGGGTTGGCGACAAGGTTCCGATACCAGCCCGGGTGTTCAGGCGCGCCACCTTTGGATGCGACGACAATGTAACTTTTTCCCTCCTCGCCATAAAAGAGGGGAAATATATACTTCTCGCCCGATTTTCGGCCAGTTGTCGTCAATAACAGCGACGGCACATGCATCTCCGGGTAACCCGGCGGCGTGATGGTGTAGATGTGTCCGTCGCTGCCACCGCTGGAAATGTAGCGGTTCGCGTGATCGATCGTCCACTGAGGGAGACCGGGAGCAATCTTGGCCTCGGCCATCGAGGTCTCCTTTTGAGCCGTTGGTGACTGCGGAGTTAACTACAAAGCGACTCAGGCCGCCAGCCCTGCGCTCCACGCAATCATCACGTGCCTACGCTGCGTCAAGTAAGGTGAGGCGCTTTTGTTTGCCCAGTGGTTTTGCCGGTCTGCCCACCCGGGCAGACTTGAGTTGAAAAGTGATGGACTAGTCGCGTCGCGCGGAAGCGGTTTACGGTCGAAGCGGCCGATCCCGTTGGAAGCGGCACTGTTCAGCGCGTCGCACGGACGATGGCCACCAACCGCCATACCCACTACAGGCCGGGGTCCGTCCCTGCCTGGTCACTCTGGGACTGCGAGTGGCATCCAAAGGCGCTTCATTCCGCGCTCCGGCTGGTGAGAGACGTGTGATGTGAACGGCTCAGGTTACTGCGCAATACGCGCGCGTGCGCGCGAGGACATCCTCGGTCAGCGATGCCTGACCGGAAACTTGTGATGCGAAGTTCGTGGGCATACGTGCCGCCTCGGGTGTGGCGGGAAGGATTGCTCAGATCGCTTGCGGTAAAGCCACCAAATAACGGTCATCTTCGAATGACCGTTATGATCACCCATCCCCCGACATTAACTTCTGATAAACCCGCGCCGCCTCGATTGGATCGTTTGCTGGAATCTCAACCGTCGCGCTCACGGTCTGCACCGGGCCGCCGTTGGCACCGGTTCGCAACCTCGGTTTTGTCGCCGTAGACCCTTGGGAACTAGCTTAGACGCGTGCCACTTAAGTGCATGAGGTTACTTCACTTGCCGGATCTCGATGCCAGCCTTATGATCCTTGTTGTAGCTTTCGATCGCTGCCCTGTTGGCGCCGCTCTTGTCGATCGTGATCTTCTCTTGGGGTACCGTTCTGTCCGATTGCCTTGCGTAAGAAACGCAGCGCCGCCTTGCGATCCCGTTTGGCCGTCAACAGGAAGTCCACCGTGGCGCCGACCTTGTCGACCGCGCGATACAGATATTTCCAATTGCCCTTGTCCATATTAGATGCGATATCGGATCGTGCTACGTGGAGAAACTAGGTTTCGTGGGAACATTGTCAAATCGATACCTAGTAGTGGACAATCATTGACGAGTGCTGATCGGCCGCGCGCGTGATCGTTCGTTAATGTTAGCTGGGAACGCTCGGACCCGCGCCCGCCGAGGCGAGGAGGAATGTCGCACTCGCCACCGGCGCGCAGCCCGAACCCGTCCATGCTTCCGTCTGCCGAGTGTCACACACGAGAGAGCACGCCCCGCCGAACGTGCCGCCCGCCTCTGGCGCCGGGACGGCACTGCTAATTTTTACGCTTCCCTGCCGACAATGTCCCGATTTTTGTATGAAATAATGCACATGGGGACACACGATTGGCGATGCCTGTTTCTTTACTTATACAGCTGCGGCGGGTAAGCGGCGGATGCTTCATCCGCATAACGCTCTGCTGGACGGACTTCTGGATCGTTCTCCACGACCAGTATTGTGGTCACGGAGCAGCGGCATCGTGGACGCGGAGCTCTGCCTCTTCCGGGTCCGATAGAGGACATTACCATATAGGACAGGGGGCTGGCGGGCATTCGGCTCGCCTCGAACTCCGATATGATACGCCTCTATGCTCACAAACTCATGTCAAGGTGCCCTGTGACAATGTGTCAGCCGATTGAGATGCCCATGAACGAACAATGGCAGTATCAGCTTCGGGTGTATTTGACGGACGACTTGGCCGATGTGGCGCGCAACGATCGCAACAATCCGGCGCTCCGCCCCTTGACAGATATCCTGGACAAACATCACGCGACTCTGGTGAACCAGTTCGACGCCTTCGCAAGCTACGTCTTGGAAGCTGAGGAGGAAGGCCCTGAAAATTTCCCGCTCTACAAATGGACGAAGGCGATCGTCGAAGATCCCGCCAAGCGCGCGAAGCACATCAACACCTTTGCGATCCATGTCTCTGGCAAAGAAGTCTATCCGAAGGCGGCCGCGGACGCGCTCGAAGCCGACCTACAGCCCCTTCTCGGCGGCAGGCTAGTCACGCGGATGTCCAGACACGACACGAATCCGGCGAACAACCTGCAGGTGCCATCGCAATACCGGTCATAGGCCGGGATCCCTGTGGCGCCGGCAAGGTTCCGGCCTGTTGGCCACGAACGCCTTCCGGGGTGCTGCGGACCGCCGCGCCCTCCCCCGGAATTCCGGGTAAAATCTGTTCGACTAATTATAAAACGGTGAACCATCCACGCGCTGATCGCCATTACACTAACCGCTCGTCGTTGATCTCGCCCAGATACAGCACGTGCCGCTGCACCGTCCGGCCGCCAGAGACCCGGCGGTTCTCCACAATGCTCCAATAACGGTGCTCCGTGCCGTCCTTGCGGCGAAGCTTGTGGCGCAAAAACATAACGCCAGCCTTTCAAAGCCGCTGGCCGTTTCGCAAGGGGGTTGGTCGGCACCGCGGCCGGTTTTACTCCGTTCCCGCCGCCTGATCGGCGATAACTCCTGGCCTCACATCTACCCCGAGGGAGCAAAATTTCCATAACCCAGGTCGAGTTGCGAAAGTCGGGTTAGCAACGCAACTCCCACACCCCTGCATTCGAATGTTTCCAATCTGCCCCGCTCCGACCGTCCTGTCGCTTGACCCATTCCCGCCGAGCGCGCAGCATCCCGGGCGCGGGTCATAGTCCGCAAAGCCCTTGATGTTGAGATGATCAACTTCGCCCCCTGACTAAGCGTTGACAGGGGGCTTTTTCTTGGCCGCAAAGACAAGCTTTTGCGTCGTGCACCGGGCCGTGCAGGGTGCTGCTCCCGCTGCATGAGAGGCTTATCGGCAACGGCAGCTTTGCCGTTGCCGATAAGAATGTCAGCTACAGTCCATTGATAACGGGCCGATCACTGATTTTTTGGACGTACAGCCACCCCCTGATTGGTTATCAGGTGCTGCACGATTATCCTCCGGAGCCGCTGACGCTTGGACCGGGGGTGGATTGGAAGAGGATGGGTAGAGCAAACATCAAAACCGCCCTCGCACATTCATGTTTTATCAACTCGGCACTTAACCGGTTGAAGGAAATTGGCTATGCTGTTCCACCGGGCTTTGGTGGCGGCCGATCGCCTGGACAGCTGACAAATCACAGCACGGGCGAGTTTTCACACGGTCTGCAAGAAGTCTGCACCACCAAATAAGATCTTTGTCTGACGCGACCTCCTGTAGTGGCAAAACCCTATAGGGTACACCATAGACTTAGCGGTGGCGAGCGGCTAGTCCCCTGCGCTAAAGCGATGGGCAACATGAACGGATTGGGCCAAGTGCTCAAGCGCGTGGCGCGGCCTTAGACCGACATGGCCGAGACCGACTTGCGCCACCAGGCGCTGAAAGCCAAGTCGACCTTCGATGGTCGCACCCGATCGACCGAGGTCGTCATCGACCACGACAATCGTCCTTGGCCCAATCGAATCGAAAGGCGCGATCGAGACAATCAACGATTGGGAGGAAAGTTCGATGCAGCCGCGCACGTGTATCTTGTCCGCCTTTACGCTGGTACCGCCATGTTCTTCGGGGTCACGGCTATGGCCGCTGATCTGCCGAAGGAAGGGACATATAGCGGCACGTATCCGGTTTCGGCACGGTCAAGGCTACCCCGATCGGCAAAGAGCGGCTGCTGATCGTCTGGGAGGAAAACGGCCTGTTGCTGACCAACGGGATGTTCGATCATACGACGGTGCACTGTTGGGGGACGTGATCCGAAAGGCATCGTTCAGGACCAGGGCTATTGCGTGGCGACTGACCCCGAAGGAGATCAAATCGTTCAAATTCCGCTCAGTGAGAAGCGCCCCATGGACCAGAAGAGCTTTGGCGAATCGATCACGCAGTCCGGGGGGCACCGGGAAATATGCCGGAATCAGTGGTGATAACACGATGGGTGCCACCCGGGAGAGTTCAAGCCGGCGACTGACGGAACCTACCTGCAATACTGCACCATTCAGGGCAGTTACAAACTCCCGTGACTGTCGGGATAATAGAAAGCAGCAACAATCGGGGCGGAACCCCCAAACGCATCTGAATCGCAGCAAACCGAATGCTTTCAATCTGACTTGACCCCGCCGAAGTAGCATTGCAGATCGCGACTGTACCGGTAAGTTTAACTTGACGTAGAGGTCGATATGGAACGTGAATAGTCGTCGACAG
>CAVYXX010000172.1:0-27320 GCA_963772355.1 uncultured Alphaproteobacteria bacterium
CATTGCTGCTCGGGCAATCCGGCTGGCCGGTGATCTTCATTATTGGTGGCGTATTCCCCCTGTTGCTGGTGGCGGTGCTGGCACTATGGCTGCCGGAATCGCCGCGATTCCTGGCCGCGAGGCAGGTTTTATCCCCGCGGAACGCCGCCGTGCTCAAACGCCTGGACATCGCTGCAGTCGAGGGTGGCGTCGTTGAGACCGCGCCAGGCAATCCGGTCTGGATGGTATTCGGCCGGGGCTATGCCCTTCAGACCGGGCTGCTGTGGATCATCTACTTCTGCAGTCTGCTGGACCTGTTCCTGTTCGTCTATTGGTTGCCGACGGTCCTGAATCTGATCGGCATGAGTCCGGCGCAGGCGGTGTTTGCCTCAAGCCTCAGGGAGTTGGGCGGGATATTCGTGGTCTTGTATCTTGGCCTGGCGATCGATCGGATTGGTCCCGAGCGGGCACTAGCGCTGCATTACGCAGCGGGCGCTGTGTTCATCACGGTGATCGCGCTTGTCGCTCTCCCGTTTGCCATTCTCTGCATTATAATTTTCTTGGCCGGGATGACGACCATCGGCAGTCAGACCGGCCTCAACGGGGCGTGCGGGAAGCTCTATCCGGCGCGCATGCGGACAAGCGGCCTCGGCTGGGCGCTTGGCATCGGGCGGCTCGGCGCGATCGTCGCGCCGATTTTGGGCGGGTATCTGTTGGCGATCGGCGTGGCGCCGACGCGTATCTTCCTGGTGGCCTGTCTATTTGCGGTGATCGCGGCGGCGGCGACCGCATTGCTGGTCTTTCGCGGCAATCGCGGCGACCCTGTGCGCGCCCAGCAGGTCACGCCCTGAATTGATTTTCGGGTGACGCGCTTGCGAACGCTTCCATCGCCTGCGCGCAGGTGGTGGCCGTTTGCGCCCCGTTTGGGACCCGCAGATGAATATTCCGCCATTCGGCAAAATTTTAGGCGGTGTGGCTCTTATGACACGAGTTTAATCGCTCCGCCTAGGGAACGTTCACCTAAGTACCCTCATGTTCGCGATGTCGTCTTGGCGGTCCTGACCCGGTCAGTGTCGCATCGACCCCGCCTAAACCTTTAAGTTTCGGGAACAGGAGATGCCCACATGAGTTTGCAACATGAACGCTTTTCACCCCAACGCCGCCCAATGCGCCGAGCGGCGCTCGCCGCGGCATTGTTGGCGGGCACGAGCCTGGGCGGCTACGCCCTTGGCCATAACGCGTGGGCCGACAATCCCACCCCAGTCAATCCACCCGACACCCAGTTGCAGCCGCACACACTGCCGGACTTCACCAACCTGGTGACCCAGGTCAAGCCAGCGGTCGTCTCTGTTACCAATAAACTACAAGCAACCCCGGCATCGCTGGAGGACGAGGAGCAGGGCGGAGGGCAGATGCCGCAACTTCCGTTCCCGTTCAACCAGATGATCCCGAATATGCCGCATCAGCATGAGCACGCGACCGAAGCACGTGGCTCGGGCTTCATCATCAGCGCGGACGGAATGGTCGTTACCAATAACCACGTGGTGAAAAGCGCGAAAACACTGAGCGTCACGCTCGATGACGGCACTGTCCTGCCTGCGAAGGTGATCGGGACCGACCCGCGCACCGACATCGCCGTGCTCAAGGTGAGTGCCGGCCATCCGCTGCCGTTCATCCAACTCGGCAACTCGCGCGATGTGAAGCCTGGCGAGTGGGTCGTCGCAATGGGTAACCCGTTCGGACTTGGCGGCACTGTTACTGCCGGCATTGTCTCTGCCGTGAGCCGTGACATCGGCGCTGGTCCGTACGACCAGTTTATCCAGGTCGATGCGCCAATCAATCAGGGCAACTCTGGCGGTCCGCTGTTCACCCAGGACGGCAAGGTCATCGGCATGAACACTGCCATCCTGTCGCCGACCGGCGGCTCGGTCGGCATCGGCTTCGCCATCCCGTCCGACATGATCCGCACCGTCTCTGCGGAGTTGCAGAAGGACGGTAAAGTGGTACGCGGGTATGTTGGCGTCGAGGCTCAGCAAATCGACCCCGGCACAGCCCAAGCAATGCACCTGAAGGCGAACAGCGGTGCGTTGCTAGCTGGCGTACAGCCCGATAGTCCGGCGGCGGAAGCCGGTCTGCAGCCTGGCGACGTGGTCGAGTCGGTGAACGGCACGAAGGTTTCCAACCCGAAGGAACTGGCATTGAACGTCTCTAACATCCAGCCGGGTGCCGAGGCGCATTTGGGTGTCCTGCACGACGGACAGACTAAGGACGTTACTGTGAAAGTCGGCACGCTGCCGAACGAACAGACTGCCAGCAATGACAACCATGGCAGCGAGGCGCACCGCGGTCAGGTCGGCTTGGCCTTGGCGCCGCTATCGCCGGATATGCGCGAGCAGCTTGACGTGCCCGACGGGACGAAGGGTGCGGTCGTGCAGAACGTGCAACCAGGCTCACCAGCTGAGGCAGCAGGCTTGCAGGCGGGTGACGTCATCGTCGGCGTTGGCAACCACGCGGTCACCTCTCCGGCCGAGGCTGCCAAGGCGATGCGCAACGCGTTGAGCGGCAGTGAGCATGCGTTGGCGCTGCGGGTGATCCGCGACGGCCAGCCGATGTTCGTCGGCGTCACCGTGGGCGATCAAAACCAAGGGTAACTTACTCCCCATTTGGCCGCCCGCGCGGCCAAATGGGACGGACAGAAACAATGTGATCGCCGTGGTCGGGAAGAGGCCGGCCACGGCGACAACCCGTTCAGGCAGAAGCAGCGACTCCGGCCTTGGCAGGCGTCTGGGCCAGTTTCGCAACGTCGAGCGGAACCTCCACATCGATCTCCAACGTCGAAAATGAGGCCCCCCGGTCCAGCTTGATTTGCACTGCATCCCGATCGACGGTGACATGCTTGGCGATTACCGCCAGGATTTCCTCCTGCAGCGTTGCCAGCAGATCGGATTTTCCGATCACGCTGCGCTCGTGCGCCAGCAGCACCTGTAACCGGTCCCTGGCCACTGGGGCGGTGGTCTTTTTCCGGAATAACTCTAGCAAGTTCATGCCACCCTCCGGCCAAATAACCGGCCGATGAAGCCGGGCCGATGCATCGGAACGACCACATCGACCACATCTCCCTTCAACCGCCGCGCTGCATCGAAATAGGCTCGTGCCGGTGCGCTGTTCGGATTATTCAGCGTGACTGGCGAACCGATGTTGGAGGCCTTGAGAACTTCCTCGCTTTCCGGAATGATTCCCAGAAGTGGTATCGACAGGATTTCCAGCACGTCATCAACCTTCAGCATCTCGTTGCGCGACGCTCGGCCGGCATCGTACCTTGTAACTAACAAATGCTTGTCGATCCGCTCACCTTTTTCCGCTCGCAGGGTCTTCGAATCGAGCATGCCGATGATGCGGTCTGAGTTCGCGCACAGAGGAAACTTCCGGGTTGGTCACGACCACCGCCAGATCGGCGTTGCGCATTGCGAGTAACGCGCCGCGCTCGATACCGGCTGGGCTGTCGCAGATCACCCAGTCAAATTTCTCTCGAAGCTCGGCGATCACCTTGTCGACGCCCGCGAGGGTCAGCGCATCCTTGTCGCGCGTCTGGGACGCAGGCAGCAACGATAGCGTATCGATCCGCTTGTCGCGGATCAGCGCCTGCGCCAACTTGGCGTCCCCTTGCACCACGTTGATCAAATCGAACACAACGCGGCGTTCTGCCCCCATCACCAGGTCAAGATTCCTCAACCCGACATCGAAATCGATCACCACGACATTCTCGCCGCTGCGCGCGAGCGCAGCACCGAGCGCGGCAGTGGAGGTTGTCTTACCGACACCGCCCTTGCCGGACGTCACCACCAGCACCTTACCCATCTGCGTTCCCCTTAATCCAGGACTGAGATTTTCATCTGTTCGCCGTCGAGCCAGGCGTGCACCGACTTGCCCAGCAACTTGGCCGGCATGTCATCTGCGGTCTGGTACACGCCATCGATCGCCAGTAATTCCGCTTGCAACTTGCTGCAGAAGATCCGTGCGCCGGGATGTCCGGACAAGCCGGCAATGGCTCTTCCACGTAACGTTCCGTAGACATGAACCGACCCGCCAGCCATGACTTCAGCGCCTGATGCGACGGAACCCAGCACGGTGATGTCGCCCCGCTCGAATACCACGGACTGGCCGGAGCGAACCGGCTGGTCGATCAGCAGCGTGTTTACGTCCCCGCTGGGCAGAACAGGTTCGGCAAGCGGCGTACTTTTGACCGGTTTTTTCTCCGGCGCCTCGATCTCGCGGGGAGGCTTGGCGGAGACAGGCAGAGGCCGGCCCCATGCCTCGATACCGTCCCAGGCAGGGTGCGCACCCTCGGTGCCGATTATGCGGATGCCGCGCTGCTCCAAAAGATGGAGAAATTGCGCGACGCCAGATTGCTCCCGTGGGACCGACCCAAGATCGACCACGACGGGGCGTGCGTCGAAGAAATTGGGGGACCGTTCCATTTGCGCATCAAGGGCGCTGAGCCAGTTTTCCAGCGGCACCTCGGGCGCTAGAACCAGCGCCATGATGGAGCGGCCACGCAGTCGGATCAGCGGTTTTGTCTCGGGTGTTGTCACACTCCCGACCTATCCGTTGACCGACGGGTGGTCAACTTAAATCGCGGGCGCTCGCACAAAATAATGTGGATAACCCTGCGCACCGACCGCTAGGGGTTGTGTGCCGTCAAAAATCCGACCCTATACATGGTGACGCCGCCACAGTCGCCCCAGCGCCGCTGTCAGATCCAGAGCGTCTCCCACGGCGAGGATGCTGCTGGTGAAGGGTTTCCACACCGCTTCCCGCAGTTGAGGATTACATCAGGCTGTCCGCCGTCCGAGTCGGCACCCCCCGGACTAGGCGCCGGAGGCGCCTAGTGCCGCGGCGGGATCATCGGTGTGTCGGCCGGCTGGACCGTTTTCGACGGCGCGCCCGAAGCCCTTACCGACCCGTGGCGCGCGAAATAGATGGCCAGGCAAACGAGGACCCCTGGACGAGCGCGCCGCCGCCACTAGTCTCCCCAAGGCTCGCTCGCCGCTCTGGCGGGCTAGTATCCGTCCGGGAGTGACCTGCGCGATGATCCGCCGCATCATTGTTCGCTTAGCGCTCGTCGCGTTCGCGCTGACCCCATCGCTGACCGCCTACGCCCAGGATTGGAAGCAGCAGGTCAAGGAACTCCGGATCGGTCTGTTGGGCGGGGAGAATACCCCCACCCACCTGGCACGGTACGACGGGTTCCAGCACCTGCTGCAGGAGAAATTCGGCATTCCAATAACCTTGTATCCCGCCGCCGACTATGCCGGCGTGATGCAGGCCATGGCCGCCGGTCAGCTTGACCTCGCGGAGTTCGGCCCCTCGGCCTTCGCCGGCGCCTGGCTGGATTGCAAGTGCATTGATCCTATTGTCGTGCCGCAGGAGAAGGACGGCTCGATCTTCTACATCTCAGTCATGATCACGCGGAAGGATTCCGGTATCACGTCGCTGGAGCAGATGAGGGGCCACTCTTTGGCCTGGGCCGATCCAAATTCCACCTCCGGCTACCTGATCCCGAGCGCGTCGCTTAGAGCCGCCGGCATCGACCTGACCGACGGCGCCTATTTCTCCCACACCGGTTTTGCCGGCGGCCACGAGCAGGGCATCGTCGCCGTCCTGCACAAGCAATACGATGCCAGCGTCACCTGGACCTCCGGTCAGGGCGATATCAATGAGGGCTATAGCCGAGGCGCCCTGCGCGGCATGGTGGACCACGGCATGCTGAAAATGTCCGAAGTCGCGATTATCTGGAAATCCGGCAAGATACCGAACGGCCCGTGGGCTTTGCGATCCGCCTTGCCCGCCGGCCTGAAGACGACGTTTGCCGAGTTGATGCTCGACCTCCCGAAGTCGCACAAGGATATCTATGCGCAGGTAGAACAAGGATCTGGCGTGGGCTATCAACCGGCCACGCTCGATCTCTACCAGGACATTATCGCACTGCGCGAAGCCGAGCGCCGCGGCACCCGATGACCGCGGTTGATCCTGCCGCAGATCCCGCTGACGATCCCACTGGTGATCCCTCTTACCGGCTGTTTCAGCGGCGTTTCGGCGCGCTACGCCGGTTACGACAGACCGAGTCCTTGCTGACCTTCGCCGCCGCCATCCTGCTGTTCGTTATCGCGGCCGGATGGACCGGCTTCTCCCCGGAAAAGGTCGCCGTGGGCTTCCCCCGCATCGGCGAGTATTTTGGCAAATTGTTTTCCATCGAACCGAATCCACGCACCGGCCCGGTGGCCGTTCTGGCGTTGCCGCATCTGTTCGGCGGGGTGAAGGAACCACAGTCCATCGCTTACTGGTTCTATCGGATCAATGTCTATGTTTCGCTGTTGTTGCAAACCATCGAGATGGCCATCCTTGCCACGGCGCTAGGCTTTGCCGCCGCTTTCGTAATGGCCTTCCCGGCGACCCGGACCTTCGTCGGAAGTCGCGTGGTCGTCATCGTCACCCGCCGCCTGCTGGAACTGATGCGCACCATCCCTCAGATCGTGCTCGCCTTCATCCTGGTCTGGCCCTTCGGCATCGGCCCCCTGGCCGGCATCGTTGCAATTACCGTGCATACCACCGGCGCCTTGGGAAAGCTGTTCTGCGAATTGAACGAAAATGCTGACCTGCGCCCGGTCGATGGTATCCGATCGGTCGGCGGTTCCTGGCTCGCCCAGATGAGGTTGGGCGTCGTGCCTCAAGTTATGCCCGGTTTCCTGAGCTATGGGCTGCTGCGGTTCGAGATCAACGTCCGCTCCTCCACCATTATCGGCTTCGTCGGTGCCGGCGGTATAGGGCAGGAGCTAAAGCGCGTGATCAGCTTCAACATCTATGAGGAGGTCAGCGCAATCGTCATCCTGATCCTGCTGATCGTCGTCGTCATCGACCTGGCATCGGAACGAATCCGCAACCGCTTCATGGGATCCCCTTCCTTGGCTGTCTCAACCTCATGAGCAGCGCGACACTGGACGTCGGGGCCGAACGCGCACGCTATCCCGAGGCTTTCCGCGGCAACGGCTGGCCACGCTGGATGCTGGTGGCCGGCGTGTTTGGTTATCTGTTCTACCTGATGTGGGTGTTCGATCTCGGTCGTATCTTCACCAGTCTGCCGAAGGTCTGGGTGATCGTGCGACTGATGCTGGACTGGACGAGCATCGCGGAATGGGATCACGCCGAACTCTGGCGCTCGATGCTGGAGACGGTGGCGATGGCCTATGTGGGGACCATACTGGCGATGGTGTTTGCCGTGCCGCTGGGCTTCCTCGGCGCCCGCAACGTCATCCCGCAACGGGTGTTTCGTTTCTGCACTCGCCGGCTGTTCGACGGTTTGCGCGGGCTGGACCAATTGATCTGGGCGCTGGTTTTCGTCCGCGCGATGGGCCTAGGTCCGATCGCCGGCATCCTGGCCATCGCGGTCGCCGAAACCGGTGTGTTGGCAAAACTTTTTGCCGAGGCGGTGGAGAACATTGACAGAAATCAGGTTGAGGGCATCGTCGCGGTCGGGGCTGGCTTCGTCGGCCGGCTCCGCTTCGCCGTGCTGCCGCAGGTCGAGCCAGTAATGATCAGTCAGGCACTTTATTCGATCGAGTCCAATTCCCGCGAGGCGACAATCCTGGGCCTGGTCGGAGCCGGCGGCATCGGCCTGCGGCTGGCGGAGCGGATTCAGATCAATGCCTGGGATCAGGTGGCATATATCATCGTTCTGATCCTGATCTCTGTTGCCACAATCGACACGATATCGCGCTACCTGCGGCTACGACTGATCGGAGGAACGACGAGGTAGGTTCTCGTGCCGAGGCGCAGGCTTGTCTCGGCCACACCCATCCCCGCCCCGCGAATTTGCTTTTAGTGCAGGATCGGTAAAAATTGGGGCATCGGACCCCGATCAAAGCTTGCCTTATCACGCAGCGTCGAGCTAGCAATCCCGTCGATGGTCAACCAAGTTGGCCGGCTGTCCATCGGTTTCATGAGAGTATAACAATGATCGAACGCCGTCAGTCCCTGTCAAGGGAGGAATTTTTCGGCCGCTACAAGGACGGAAGTCGGCCAGTCATCCTTGTTGAGGGAATGAAGGACTGGGCGGCGATGACCCGGTGGAACCCTGATTACCTGGACCAAGTCTGCGGCGACGAGATGGTTCAGGTGATGGCAGGACGTAACTCGGACGCCGACTATGAACTCCGCTCCGACCAACGGCGCACCAGCATGCGCTTCAGCGATTACGTGACAAAAATTAAAAGCGCGGAGCAGACAAATGACTTTTACCTCGTTGCGCAAAATGAGTTCATGCGGACCGAGAGCGCGAAGAGTCTTTATAACGATATCGTTATATTTCCGGAGTATCTGGACAACCGGCGGGACGGCTACGTTTTCTTCTGGTTTGGCCCGGGCGGCACGGTGACGCCGCTGCATCATGACACGGCGGACATCATCCTGGCACAGGTCCACGGCCGGAAGCGAGTGACGATGATCCCGGCCGCGCAAAAGGCACTTGTATACAACAGCGTCGGCGTTTTCGGCGAGGTCGATTGCGAGCAGCCGGACTTCATCCGCCATCCGCTTTATCGTTACGCCGACAAATTTGTCTTCGACCTTAATCCCGGAGAGGCGCTCTTCATCCCGGTTGGCTGGTGGCATCACGTCCGAGCGCTGGATGTATCGATAAGCGTTTCATTTACCAACTTGCAGGGCGCGTTCAGTAAATAGATTTCGTTACTCAGTGCCGTCGTCTTTTTAGGCGGCGATATATCACCGGTATCATTTGTAAAATCGCAATGATCGTAGTTTGCGGTGGTCTTGGCCGGAAAACGCCTGATGGCGGCCGGTTGCTCAACACGATCGAGCAGAACACGCTTCGGAAGCGGTCGCTTGGTCAACTTCGCGAAAAACCTCTCGACCACATTCAGCCGGAAGAGCGCCGCGGCCGAGGTCTAGTTTGTAGTCGCATTAGCAGCCGCGGTTTGCACAACGGTATAAGCGGGGGCTTGGCATTGAGTGCTGCGCTGCGATCCGCCCTCCGATTTATTCCCTTGTATCCCGACGCCGATCGGGAGCATAGCGATTCGTTCTTGTAACGTTACAAGAGTGACCAACTCTATGTCGAGCCCAAGACCCGGAATGAAATACCAGTGATCTTCGTCAACGTCGCCGCCTATCGTGATCCTGAGGTGGTTACCACGATCGCGGATCTATTTCGCAAGGCGCGCCATCCAGATCAGATTGATGTTGCGGTCGTTTCGCAGACGCTCGCATCTGACGGGATCACGATTGACTACCCCCGCGTTCGGGTCGTGCACCTGGACGCGGCACAGGCCCGCGGACCTTGTTACGCGCGCGCCCTGGGGTATAGGGAATGGTCTGGTCAGCTCTACGCCTTGCAAATCATTCCCATATGCGGTTCGCCCCGGACTGGGACGCACGGATGCTCGACCAACTAGCCTTGTGCGCCTCACCAAAGTCCCTGCTGACGACATACCCGGAGGGGTACGTGCCGCCTGGCACCCTGTTGGGTGACAGGCCGGCGTTTCTGGCGGCGAAGCAGTTCGACGGGCGCGGGGCGTTGATTTTGCAGGGCCGCGTCGAGCCGCCGCCCGCGCGCCCGCGCCCGACAGCCTTCATCGCGGCGGGATTCCTGTTCGGAGGCTCGGATTGGATCCGCGAGGTGCCGTACGACCCCCACCTCTACTTCCACGGCGTTGAAGCCACCCTGGCGGCGCGCCTTTGGACCCGTGGATGGGACTTCTTCGGACCAATCGAGTGTTTGCTGTGGCATCAGTATCAACGGCGCGGCCGCCTGCACTGGGAGGATGCCAGGGACTGGCATGAGGTTGATCGGAGCTCGATGGCGCGCGTGCGGCAGTTGCTGCGGATGGAGCCGCTGCCGGGTGATACGTGGTCCGACCTCCGCGGTTTTGATCTAGGAATGACGCGCAGCTTCGGGCGTTATCAACGCATGGCCGGAGTCAACTTTCGCGCCCGCACGATCGCGCCCCACGCCCTGGCCGGCAATCTCGCGCGCCCTTGACGACGGTTCGCCTGCGATCGGGTCCCGATCGCCGGTTCAATCGACCTTGGCGCCCTTCCCCAAAGAGCGCGATATTCGCTGGGCGGGTCAGCACGACAGTAACTGACGTGGGCGCCCCGAGGTGGCGAACCAGCTATCGACGTGTTAGTCGCCGACCGCCAGACAGACTTGAGGGAAGGACGCCGACCATGGCGCAGGAGATGCTCATGCCTAGCCGCCGCGACGTGCTGGCCGGGGCTGCCGTCCTGGCGTTGACCGCCGCCTCCGCGCCGGCCCAAGGGACGACAGCGACAGCGCGAGGGACGGTGTTCGATGCTGACAGCAGTCCCCGCACAGGCGTCCCCGGCGTTATGGTGTCGAACGGGCTGGAGGTAGTGAAGACTGGCGCCGACGGAGGTTGGTCGCTGCCGGTGCGTGATGGCAACTCGGTGTTCGTGATCAAGCCGGCGGGGTGGGCGCTCCCGGTCGATCCGGCCACCAACTTACCGCATTTCGCTTACGTGCACGCACCCGACGGCTCGCCTGACCATGGATTTCGTTTCGTCGGCTTGTCGCCGACCGGGCCGCTGCCCGCGAGAATCGACCTCGCGCTCCACCGGAAGCAAGAAACGGCTCGAATTCGACGCGGTGCTGTTCACCGATCCTCAGCCGGAAAGCCTGAATGAAGTCGGCTATATTCGCGATGACGTGATATCCGTCGTCCAAGCCGCGACGGCGGCGTTCGGCATCACTCACGGCGACATCATGTTTGACGATCTGTCGTACTATCCGCGATACAACCGCATCGTGGGCACCATCGGGCTGCCCTGGTTCAACTGCCGCGGCAACCACGACATGAACCTCGAAGCGCCTAATAACGCGCTCGCTGCCGAGACCTTCAAGCGGATGTTCGGAGCCCGGTGGCATGCGTTCCAATATGGCAGAGCGACGTTCCTTCTGCTGGACAATGTCGATTACCTCGGCACCGATCCAGCGAGGCCGAATGGGTCCGGGAAGTACCGCGGCTATTTCGGCGAGCAGCAGTTGGGCTTTGTGCGCAACGTGCTGGCGAATGTGCCGCGCGACAGCCTGGTGGTGATCAGCTTCCATATTCCCCTGAAGACGCTCGCGGCGACGGATGCGGCGAACAATACTGTCGATATGAAGGATTTCTTGGAGGCGATAGGCACTCACGCGAACACGGTCAGCTTTTGCGGACACACTCATACCAATGAACATTGGTATTTTGGCCCGGCTGATGGCTACGAGGCCGATGGTCAGCCGGGGAGCCTGCACCATCATCACATTTTGGCGGCAGTGTCCGGAAGTTGGTGGTCGGGTCCGTTCGATGCCCGAGGGATCCCGATGGCGCTTCAATCGGATGGCTCGCCCAACGGATTCCATATTCTGTCGGTGGACGGGGAGGGCTACACGACGACACTAGTACCAGCGCACGACCCGGCACGCGGGCAGATGCGGGTGATGCTCGACAGCCAGCTTCATGGCGTGGACCACGACGTGATCCGCGATTACCACCCGGGTGCGCTGCTGACGGAGCCGATCGGTGTCGATCGGGTGGCTTCGACCCGGCTGGTGGTGAATTTCTTTGACGGCGGGCCGCGGTCGAAGGTCGAGGTTTCGATCGGTGCCCGACCATACCGAGGACTGACGAAGGTAGAACGATTGGATCCGTTCGTGGTCGAGGTCTACGACCGCAATCGGGACACCAAGAAATCTTGGGTGGAGGCGGGGAAGTCGAGCCACATTTGGCAGGGCAGTTTGCCAGAGGACTTGGGCACCGGAACGCATCGCGTCTCAGTGCGGGCGATGGACGAGTATGGCCGCGCACATGCGACGTCAATGGTGCTGGAGGTGACGGGATGAAAGCCTCGGGCATCGAAGGCGGGCATCAGTGCGCCCGTTCGCTTTGCTTAAGGCCTGATGGCATCGATGAACGCTAACCGCTCAACACTGAAGATGTTGTTTGGCACAGGCTTCTAAATTCATCGAATTGCGGTGGTTGTTTCCATGCAACAGACAACCACAATGGTCTTGAAATAGTGGGCGAACCCAACTGTCTTGCTTGACAGAATCTCTCTGATAAGCACCGATGCGGATCTAGAATGGGATGTTGGCACTAGAATTCCGGCACGATACTTGGGGGAGGAGACATGGGCGTACCTAGCTTGGGTTGGCATACCGTCCAGAAGGCGACGCGTACGACCAATACAAACGACACCATTTCACCCGATATAAATGGCCTGCTGGGTGGATTTGCCTGGAACGCGGGAGTCGGATACGGGAGCGCCAAAATCACGTATAGCTTCCCCAACCAGTCTACTTCCTATGGAACCTCGCAAGGCAATGGTCCAGGTCAGTATCCCGCGCCATATCCATTCTCGGGCCTCACTTCGCTCACCATGGCGCAGATCGGCGAAGTACAGCGCGCCTTCGGTCTGATCGCTGGCTACACAGGCCTAACCTTTCAGCAAGTTACAGAAGGCGTCCCGACTCCGACGCCCACGCCACCAGTCCGCGGAACGGTTCGCCTGGCGAACACGAGCCCGGTGGTTCATACCTCCGCGGTTGGCTTCTATCCCGGGGCGAATGGCCTTGGGGCTCAAGCATGGCGAGCTTGTTCCGCCCTACGGGGCGGAGCCGAGCGATCATCTCGGCGTTGAGTATTCGGTCATGAACTACACGACCTATATCGGCCAGGTCGGGACGGATGCGACGGAAGTGCCAGGATCATCTCCGCAGTCGTACATGATGGATGACATTGCCGCGCTACAATACATGTATGGCGCCAATTTCAGCAAAGTGGGCCAGAACGTCACTTACTCGTGGTCACCAACGACCGGTCAGGAATTCATCAACAACGTCGGTCAGGGCACACCATTCCAAAACCGTATCTTTATGACGGTATGGACCGACGGTGCCACCAGCACGTACGATCTCAGCAATTTCAATGAAAATGGCTCTTTCGATATGCGGCCGGGCGGACCGATGCGGTTCTCCTTCCAGCAACTTGCCAACCTCGGCGCAGCGCCGGGTGATGTAAACCATCTCGCCAAGGGGAACGTATACAATGCCGAGCTGTACGGCACGGACACCCGGTCAGAACTCGATAACCTCAAAGTTGGGAATGGCAGCGACTTTATTTATGGGAACGATGTCTATGATACGATTACTCTCGGCAATGGCAACGACACCGTTCATGGAGGAACCGGCGGGTCGCAGATCTTTGCAGGCAACGGCAATGATACACTGAACGGCGGGGATGGGAACGATGTTTTCGATCTCACCGGCGGCAACTACTTGGTTACAGGCGGGCTCGGCACAAATACGCTGGATCTCACTAAACTTAAGCAGCTCAATAGCCAGCCGTTCACGATCACGAACAACAATGGCAATGGTTGGGTTTACGAGGGTACGGTCCTGCGAGTGCAATTTTCGGGGATCACATCCATTCTGAACCCGAAAGCACCTACCGCGGTCAATCCGCCCACCAACATCGGCAATACCGTCCCGAGCGACGAAGTGGTGGACACAGAAGCGCCCCTAGCTGCAGCGAATACTGTGGCCCCCATCCCCACAGAAGCGCTCGGCGGACCGGCCGCGCTCTCATTTGTCTCTAGCACCGGCAGCGGCGATCTTCTGCCTAGCAGCAGCATGACGGCTGGTGCTGCCGTGGATCTGACCCAGCTGCTTTCTGCATATCACATCAGCCCTGGCGATACATCGCAGTTGGCGGCGTATTTCCAGGTGACCGATCCCGGCAGTGACGCGACGGTGCTATTCAATCCCGACCCAATGGGAGGTGGCCACGCAGCGGCCCTCGCTGTGCTGCCAGGGGTCGGACCGGATGCCACCCTCAGCTCTCTGATTAGCAGCGGAATGCTCAAGCTGAGCTGACCCAGGCTTCACTACTTATCGGTGAACAAGCGGACCGCGACACGGACGCTGAGGAGCTGGGGCCGGACCGCCGCAGGCATTGTCGAGCAGAACGGCAAGTCCGTATTGGCTGGCGACCTGCTGGCGAGTGTGGAGGCGTCGGAAGGACCATACCCCGCCAGGAAAAGGTTCGTCTACGTCGTCACCCATTGAAGCCGTACCCGCTCGCACGTCAGCGCGTCACGACGGGCGCCGACCACCGCTTCCAGCCATTCTGTGCTAGAGCGGCGATGCCCGCCAGGCTCCGGTTCCTTCTCCGTGCCAGAATTTACGGAAACTGGAACGAGTGTAGCTTTCGAGATCGCCCGGTCGCCTGTATACACCAGTAGCAGCAGACGGGCCCCGATCCCTTCGGCCGACTTCGTCATGGCGATCCGTGGACCTTTGACTGGGGGTCAAACGGGATCGCTCTCTGGAGGAACGGCGTCATGTCACAGCCGAGTTTCGTTGCCGCCCACTATTCACCTCGCGCCCGAGTCTATGTCACCAGTGCCGTGCACAGCGCCGGCGCGGACCTCGACCAGATCGAGGCCGAACTGCGCGGCCTAGGTACGGCCCGTGAGGTTGTCAGAGTGCTAGACCTGGGGTGTGGTGGCGGCCACGTCAGTTACCGCGCCGCGCCCTTGGTGGCCCAGGTGGTCGCGTGCGACATAACCCAAAGCATGCTTGATGAAGTCGCGAGGACGGCGGCCGAACGCGGTCTGCCCAACGTCGTCGTCCGCCAAGCCGCCGCTGAAAAACTCCCCCGTCGAGAGCGACTCTTTCGACGTCGTGCTGTGCCGTTTCACCACGCACCATTGGCAAGCCATGGAAGCTGGCCCGCGAGAGGCGCGGCGCGTCATCAAAGAAACCGGTCGGGCAATGTTCGTCGACACCATTGCGCCAGAGGATCGGACCCTCGATACACATTTGCAGGCCGTCGAGCTCCTGCGTGATCCATCGCACGTGCGAAATTATAGCACGGCAGAATGGGTCTCGGCGCTATCACGATCCGGCTTCTCGCTCAACAACATTACGATCCGTACGCTGCGGATGGAGTTTCCGGTCTGGATCGCGCGGACGCGGACGCCGAAGCTCCATGCCGAGGCGATCCTGGCCCTGCAGGCTTCCTCTCCGGATATGGTGCGGGCGCATTTCGCGATCGAAGACGATGGCAGCTTTGACCTCGAAGCAGCGACAATGGTCGTGGTGCCGTCGTAGGAGGCTTCGTCTGTCTCGGCCCAAGATCACGCCAATGGTCTCGGTCAATTTTCAACCGCCGGCGTTCTGGGATCGGTCCCGCGCGCCCACTCGTTGACCAGCGTGTAGCCGATCCCCAACAGCACGGGCCCAAGGAAAATCCCGAGCAATCCGAATGCCAGCGCGCCACCTAACACACCGAGTACAGTTAACAAGAACGGCAACTGTGCTCCCCGAGCGATGAACCAGGGCCGTATCAAGCTGTCGGAGCCGGAGATTGCCCCGACACCGTATATCGCCAGAAAGATGCCCCAGCCGAGGTGATTACTGCCTAACAGCCAAATCGACGCCGGTATCCACACCAGCGGCGCGCCAATCGGCAGCACGGCCAACAGGCCCGCGATGCTGCCCAAAAGTACCGGCCTTGGGACACCGGAAATCCACAGGCCAACTGCTGTCAAGATCCCCTGCACCACCGCTGTTCCGAGGATGCCGTAAACCACGCCCCGTACAGTCGCGCCCGTGACTATTATCAGTCGATCAGCCTGCATCCCGGCAATACGGTGAAGAAGCAGACGCATCCGGGCAGCGATCGGCTCGCCATAAACGTAGAAAAAGAAAGCAACGAACAGCGCCAGCAGAAACATCAGCACACCGTTGGCAATACCCAGCAGCAGGCTAAGCCCATCCTCAACGACAATGCCGAAGTATGGACGCAGCGCTTCGAGCATCACGCTGATGTCCGCGGCCCAGCGGTTCCACAGGTCGCCCACGATATTGCCCACCAACGGGATGTCGAACACCCACAGAGGCGAGTCCGGTAGTCCGGCTCGCAATCCGTCCATGATGGCATGCCGCAAATGTGTAACGTCATCGGCGCTGCCGGGTGCTGCGACACCGATTGGCAGCACCAGGACCACGGCGGTCAACGTCACCATTAGGACGGCGGCCCACATCCGGCGTAAGTGAAGATGGACGCGCAGCCATTCGAAGACCGGCCAGGTGGTGTACACAAGGATCCCGGCCCAAAGCAGCGCCGATAGAAACGGGTACAAAACCAGGACACAACCGATCGCGACGCCCCCCAACAACAAGCCCATAAGAATACGTTCAGCGATCATGCTTCTCCATCCGCGATTGCTCGCACATGCTTCCGTGGCAGCCGGCGCCCGGATGGTGAGTATTGAGATCGGGCCGCTAGCTTTATTTTCAGTGGCCTGCTGATCGGTTGCGTCCGCATCCTACGTTCGGTGCAGGATGCGGCAAGGGTGCGTGCACGACGCTGCTTAGCTTGTTGATCGACCGCAAAAATTCACCCGGCATCGAGCGTCCGCCCGGCCGGATGCTCTAGCCAAGTCCGGCGCTCGCCTGTAGCTTCCGCCTCAACCGCTGCCCAAGGGGCACCGGTCGATGCCGGTCGGTACGTGCTTCGGACGGGCATACGAGAGGGCGTCCATTGCCTGCGGCCGGACATCGACCGGCAATGCAATAGGGAGAAGGAGGTCCGTCATGCCGCGCCTAGCAGCCAATCTGTCCATGATGTTCAACGAGTTGCCTTTCCTTGATCGCTTCGCCGCCGCCCGAAGCGCCGGATTTGAGGGGGTCGAGTTTCTGTTTCCCTACGACTTCCCCGCCACGACGTTGCGTGAGCGTTTAAGCGGCGAGGGCCTCACTCAAGTGCTGTTCAACATGCCGCCGGGCGATTGGGCAACTGGGGAGCGGGGAACTGCCAGCATCCCCGGCCGCCAGTCGGAGTTCCACGAATTGGTGAAGAAGGCGCTCGATTACGCGGCCGCGCTGGATTGCCGCCAGACACATTGCATGGCCGGAATCGTGCCGTCCGACGTATCGCCGACCACGGCGGCGGCGGTGTATGCCGCCAACCTCGCCTGGGCGGCTGAACAGGCGAAGCCAGCCGGGGTAAGGCTGGTGATCGAGCCCATCAACCATCGTGACATGCCAGGATATTTTTTGAACACCCAGGCGCAGGGCGCCGCGATTGTCGAGGCAATCGGGCGCGATCGCCTCGGACTTCAGTTCGACGTGTATCATGTCCAGGTGACCGAGGGCGACATTACCAAGCGCATGGAGCAGTTCATGCCGCTGATCGCCCATATGCAGATCGCCGATGTGCCCGCCCGTAACGAGCCGGGGACCGGAGAAATCGGCTGGTCATACGTGTTCCGCCGGATGGACGAGCTAGGTTATCAGGGCTGGGTGGGATGCGAATATCGGCCCGTTGGGGACACCGTTGCGGGGTTGAACTGGCGCGAGCAATTCGGCGTTTAAGTTCGTGTGGCCATTCATCGGCTTCGTCACGCCGGGTTCAAGATCTAGCCGGCTTGGCGAAGCCACGACGCAACGGACCCGACCGAGTCCGGCCGGAGAGAAGCAATTAATCGCTGACAGGAGCAAACGACATGAAAATCGGATTTATCGGCCTCGGCATCATGGGCCGCCCGATGGCGTTGAACCTGAAGAATGCCGGCCATGAACTGATCGTCCCCGACCGGCCCAGCCTGACGGACGAAATCCGGTCCGCCGCCAAGGTCGTCGCGACACCGAGGGCGGTGGCGTCGGAGTCAGAGGTGCTGGTCCTTATGGTCCCCGACACCCCCGACGTCGAGGCTGTCCTATTCGGCGAGAACGGCGCGGCTGATGGGCTGCAGAGAGGCGCGCTGGTCATCGACATGTCCTCGATCAGCCCGATCGAGACGAAAGACTATGCCAAACGGATCAAGGACGAGGGCTGCGAATATCTTGATGCGCCGGTCTCCGGCGGAGAGGTCGGCGCCAAGCAGGGGACGCTGACGATCATGGTCGGCGGTGCCGACGCCGCCTTCGCCCGCGCGAAACCCCTGTTCGAAGTCATGGGCAAGAATATCACGCATGTGGGATCCGAGCCCGGCGCCGGCCAGATCTGCAAGGTGGCGAACCAGATCATCGTCGCCTTAAATATCCAGGCGGTGTCGGAGGCGTTGGTATTCGCCTCGAGGGCCGGGGCCGATCCGGCCAAGGTTCGCCAGGCGCTGATGGGCGGCTTTGCGTCGTCCCGGATCCTGGAAGTGCACGCCGAACGGATGCTCAACGGCACGTTCAATCCCGGCTTCAAGATCAAGTTACATCAGAAGGACCTGAATTTGGCGCTGTCGTCGGCCAAGGCACTCAGCCTGTCGCTGCCAAACACCGCTGTCGCGCAGCAGATGCTCTCGTCCTGCATTGCGCATGGCGGGGCAGAACTAGACCACTCGGCCTTAGTTCTGGCGATCGAGGGCTTGGCGGCGCATAGCATACGGGACGCAAAATAATCGCCACTGTAAGGCACGAAACGAGTTGCATCATCTGAAAAGAGATTGAGTTTTAGAGCCCGCACGCCATAAAGTGCGTCAGCCACGGCGATTCTGAGACGAACACATCCCCGGAGATCGCGCGTGTCCGGGTAATGTAGACAGCGATTTTCCGAATAGTAGTGGCCTTTCAGTTGTTTACTCGCATGAGTTGCGTGGGGACGGGCTTTATGTCGATGCGTTTCACCGAGATCGGCCAGCAACTTCGGGCCTATCGTCTGGAGTTTGGTCTGCGAGCAGAGGAAATTGCCGCCCGCCTGGGTGTGTCCCGGGCCGCCCTTTATCGCTATGAAAAAGGCGAAGTCATCAAGCTCGATACGATTAAGCGGCTGGCGGAACTGCTGAAAATTTCGCCGCTTTCGCTGTTGGGGATCGGGGTCGAGTACTACAACCGGCCGATCGGCTATTTTGAACGCATCCGTCAGATTGAGGAAACCGCCGACCAGGTTCTACAACTGGCGGGACCGCTGTGTTATCTCACAACATCAGACGCTTATGACAACGCGCTGGCCGAGGCATTCGAGGAAGCCGCCGACCAGGGGGGCGGGGAGCGCATGGCGATGCGCAGCATGGCGGAACAGGTCCTGAGCATCCTGGCGGCAAGAAAACGCATGTACGCCATGCGGCGACCGAGCATCATCGCAATGATTTCCCTGCCGGCGGTGCAGCGGCTGATCGAGGTTGGGATTGTGGGCGGTGGCCATGTCTCGGATCGTGTGCGGCGGATTTGCCGCGACATCGCGATGGCCGAAGTGGACAATATCGCAACGCTTATGGAAACCGAACCGATGGGCCTTCAATTCGGCCTGCTTACCGGGTCGCCTCCAAGTTCATCCTTCAAGATTTTGCGTGCCCGAGATCGTGTCAGCCTCGCCATCAACCCGTTCCGGACGGATACCCATCCGGCGGCGCAGACCGGCGTCGCCATGATCACCGGCGCGGATGAGGCAATAGCCGCGCATCAACGTGTCGCGGAGGCAAGCTGGCGGGAAGCCGTCAAGGGCCCATCGGGCGCTGCTCGGCTGCGGCAGTTGCTGAATGTGACGATGCCTGTTTCGTAACGGTGAGTTCGATTATTTCGCGACTGACGGCTAGTTTGCGTTCGCAGGGTCGTGCATTCAGTTCATGCACGGAATTTGCTATTTTCTGCGAGCCTATCTATGATTTTTTGTCCATAAGTCATCATGGCCTCGAAGAATGCCCGACGACGTACGCGGCGGCGCCGGGCTTTGGCGTTCTTTCCGCCATAAAATCCACACCGTTCGTTCGATGCCCGTCATCGCGTCCGCCTCTGCTTTTTTGGCAGGCGGAACTCTCCGGCTGCGGAATACCGGTTCGAATAGCTTCGAACGTCGTTCAAGCGCGGACGAACCTCAGGATCCCCTCTATCAGGCACAGAAGATGGAGTTGCTGGGGCGGCTTACCGGCGGCGTCGCGCACGATTTCAACAACCTGCTGACCGTCGTCCTCGGCAATGCGGCCGCCCTTCGCCTAAATGCGGAGGCGCGCGGCGACGCTGAGGCTATCCGGCGTGCCGAAATGATCGAGCGGGCAGCCGAGCGCGGCGGTCGTCTCGCGGCCGTGCAAGATTACTGGCGTATTCACGCAAACAGATGCTGCGGCCGGAAACCATCTCGGCATATCAAATCATTTCTGCAACGACTGAATTGCTTGCACAGGCCGCGGGAGAAGCCGTGCGCTTTCGGCTGCAGACGCAACCTGATCTCTGGAAGTGCCATGTCGATCCGGGGCAGCTGGAATCGGCCATTCTCAACCTGGTGCTAAACGCACGCGATGCGATGCCGCAAGGCGGGAATATCACGATCCATTGCCACAATTATACTGTCCGCCGAGGCCAGGCCGGTTCCTCGTCGCGGGCTGCCGGCAATTACGTGCGGATAGATGTCACGGATACCGGATGCGGGATCTCACCAAACTTGCAGGACAAGGTTTTCGAGCCGTTTTTTACCACCAAACCGCTTGGACAGGGCAGCGGTCTTGGTCTCTCACAAGTCTATGGATTTGCCGGTCAGTCCGGCGGTTGGGTGGATCTGGAGAGTAACCTCGGCAGCGGCACGACCGTGTCGCTGTATCTGCCGCGCGACAGGCGGCGCGAGCCTATGCCACCGCCCCAACAGGACGATCCGGCGCCGGTTGGGCGGAATCAGATTGTGCTTGTCGTCGAACCTGATCCGGACCTTCGTAGCACGACCTGCGAAACATTGGCTCGCGCCGGCTATGGACCCCTTGCGGCGGCCGACGGTTCCAGCGCCTTAGCGTACCTCGTGTCCGACTCGGCCATCCATCTCCTGCTGACCGAGGTAAACCTTCCCGGCAACGTGAGTGGCATTGAGCTGGCCCGAAGCGCCGGGCAAGTGCGGCCCGATCTCCGGGTGCTGGTCACGTCTTGCCGGGCGACGGACGCACGAGGCGGCGACAAAAGATTCGAATTTCTTCTGAAACCCTATCAGCCGTCTGATCTTGCAAGCGTGGTGAGCGCAGTCCTTACAAGCGATACGTTTTCGACTGAAACGGAAGAGCTTTTGGCGGATGCGCGCACCAGTGCGTCGTTACTCGGACCGCGCAAAGTCAATGTTAGGGAATCAACAACGCTAAGCCAGGCGCCGACTTCCCTGCGCGGCAATGCGATCAGGTTGGGTGTCATGCCGTTTAGGACGATAGGATCGGGTACCGACACTGCGTTTTCCTTGGGCCTGGCAGAGGAGATCACCACCGCGTTTTCGCGCTTCCGTCCAATCGTCTGCGTCGCGCCGGCGTCGGTCGCTGCGCTGGCGGATGAGCCAGATCGGCAAACCGACCGTTGGAACCAACTCGACCTGGATTTTCTGGTTGATGGCAGCTTCCGCAAGAAGGGCAACGAAATTCGAGTTTTGTTGCGGCTAGTTAACATGCGTGGCGCGGGTGAGATTAGCTGGGGCCGCCGGTTTGACAGCCTGATGCCGGATGTGCTCAATCTGCAGGACCAGATCGCTTCAGAAACGGCTGCACGGATTGCGCCGGAATTGGTGGTATGGGAGGGGCAGCGAGCCGCGTCTCGTCGGCAAGTCGATCCGACCGCGTATGATTTGATGCTGCGCGCTATTCCTGCAACCTACTGCGTCGATGAAGCGGGGTTTCGCGAAGCGGGGGTTCTGTTAGAGCGATCGTTGGCGTTGGAACCCTCCAGCGCAGCCTGTCATTCCTGGCTTGCCCACTGGTACCTTTTTTGGTTAGGACAAGGCTGGGCGACCGATGATGCGTTAGCGATCGAGCGGGCCGATTTTTGTCGCAACAAGCTGTCATCCTGGACCCAGGCGATGCTCGCGGCTTTACAGTGGCAGGGCATGTTCGGGCCTTCCTGCACAAAGACGCCGAGGCCGCATTGTGGCTCCATGAACGCGCCATTGCTCTGAACCCAAACCTGGCCATGGCGTGGTGCTATTCCGGCTTGGCTCATACCTACCTGGGACGGCATACCGAGGCCATTCGCCGCATCGAGCACGCCCAGCGCTTGTCGCCACATGATCCTCACGGATTTTTTTTGAAATGGCCCTTGGGATGCCGTTCCTTTTTACCAGGCAATACGAAGCCGCGTTGCGCGTAGGACGGCGGGCAAGAGATCTTCACCCGGGACTGTCGTCTACATACAAGTATCTGCTTCCGGCGCTAGGGCACCTAGGTGCTACGCGGGAAGCAGCCTCCGTTCGCAAGGAACTGCTGGCGTTGGAACCGCGGTTTTCGATCAGCATGGCCCTCGCTCGATCACCGCTGTTGCTGGCCGAGGATCGAGACCTGTATGCCAAGGGCCTGCGCCTAGCCGGCATACCGATGCGATCCAAATCATGATTTGAGCGCCGCGGAATTCGAACAATTACGGAGGTAGGAAAGCGGCCTCTGAAACTGCTGCTCCACCCACGAAATCGCTGGTCGTCATCAACCTCACAGCGTGCTGGTCTGGACCGGCATTGATTTCGACGCGACCGCCTTCGCGCCGCTGAACGGGCATGCACTCTGGCGACGCTTTCTGACGGCGACAGCATAGGCGCCAAAAGGACGGTCGGGATCTTTTGTCGGTTCTACAATAGTTGCATGATATGCGCTCCAATCCTCGTCGCCCATGCCGCTCATGTCGGGGACGACGACGGTGGCATTGAGCGTCTTTTCGGAATAGACCTCGCGCGGGAGGGGCTGGACCTGGAGGAGCGGGAAATCGGCTCGGAGATGTACCGGCTTATGGGTTCGGGTGAGACGAAGATTGGTGAACAGCGGGCCGAACCAGCAATCCGTCTCAACGATTTCCTCAAACAGGGTGTAACCGCCGGGAGATGCCAGATTTGCCGGCGGACGGACCAGCAAGCTCCAGCCTGGGGCTGTGCGTGCCATCAACCCGGTCCAGATCTGCAAGCAGCCTGGCTCCGGAAGCGCGGTAAGAAACGGTGGCGCGCAGCCACGTAGCGCGTTAGGAGCGGCGTCGTCGAATGCTTGGAGAAATTCGGGAACTGCGCCGACGGCGATAACGGTATCCAGTCGGGTGCTCCGTCGAAATACCAGAAGATGTCATGCCCATCCCAAATCAATTGCAGATCCATTGGCGCGAAGATCCACCAGCCATAGCCCGCAGCGCTAGTGACAGCGTCACAGTAACGATAGGCCCTGGTAGGAAGAGTTCCGGCTGCAGCCCGATCGGCGCGCTGCGGTGGGCGGACTTGCTCGATAAAGCGGTGAAACCGGAGCCGCGGCTCAGTGTCTAACATGGCAGCAACAACTCCGGATCAGAGCAATACCGATCGCGTCGGGCCGGGCCCCTTGAGAATGGGGCCCGGATATCCGCGTCAGTCTTTACTTGCTCGAACGGATACGCATGCCGGCTCCGAAACTAATGCGTCCGGTATCGGCGATATTAGGTTGCGAAGACACGGGACGCGGCAGGACGGATGCTGAAGGATCGCGGACAATTGCCGCCGCGGGATGCGGGAGATCGTCAATATTGTCGAAGCCTGAAACCGAGTTGGAGTGGGTCATCAATTTTCCTTTCGCAGTTAACAAACACTGCATAGCTCTCACTATTTCGCGAGGCAATCAAAAATTCACGATAATGTGATCACATTGTATAACATGCTATCGGAACAAGTACGTTACCAATACGACTTCAAATCCTAAATCTTCGCGCTAATAACCTTTGGTTTTCCGATCCAAAGTCCGGGGGTGCCCCTCACTTATCCCCTCATTTCAAATGACCTCGAAAAGTCCGCTGAACGACCGGCATTTTGATACGGTCTCGGCGAAGCGGGCCATAAGGGGGAATAGTCTTTGATCTGGCATGGTTGGGATCAGTTCGTAGAGCATGCAGCCTTGCCTGAACAACGAGTGAGTGCGGATCTTCGACGTGTTGGACTTAAGTAATCGATCCATACCGAGGCTTTCGCCGGCGGCGCCGAGCATTGTGAGCAGCACCATTGCGAATGCGTTGATGAGCAGCAACCGGTCGCGCCGGGTTGGTTCGCCGATGCGCGTGGCACCAAGCCCCATGCCGAACCGCAGATCCTTGGTATCGCGGAAGTTAGGCTCGATGGTCCAACGTTTGGCGTAATAGTTGACCTGCATTGCGGTCGAGGCCTCGGCATTGCTGACAGCAAGACACCAAGGCTCTTTCATGGCTTTTGCGTGGACACAGACCACCGCACCGACCTTATAGGCGTGCGATGCGGTGACCTGGGCACCGCGCAGCTTGCGTGCCCGGCCCGACTTGCCCACCCAGTCGGCGGCCGGACGCGTCTCGCCGCCGGCATCGGTGACGTGAATATTGCCGCGAAATCGGATGACGTAGCCAAATCCCAGATCATCGAGGAACTTGAATAGCTTGTGATCGCCAAAACCGCGATCGGCGAGGACCGTGACGGCACAATCTGGCGGCACAAGTTGCTTCAGTCGCAGCAGGCAGGCGTCCTCAAAATCGTTGCGCTGGTCTGTAAGTTCCTCTTTCCAGACGGTCACCCACAGCAGTGGCGTGGCACGGCCATGTCCGGTCACCAGGTTGAGCGCGAGCGTTGCCTGGCCATCGCCATCGAACTCGGTCCAGTCCACAGCGACAACGATTTCCTTCCGCGTGCCGATCAGATGCGGCACCCAGCGGGCGAAGCTGTCCCAGACATCGATGTTCTGATTGCTGAGCAACCGATCGACCTGTTTGATCGCGTGCTTGGTCACCAGACCGCGCGCCTGCGCCAGCGCCTGCCAAATCACCGCGACCGCTAGCGACGCGCTGGTCATTACGCCCAACGTGGCCCCGGCCGCTTGGCCTTCGATAAACCCACGAATATCCTTCAGCCGCCCGCCAAGCCAACGCTCCACCTTGCCATGACACCCTCACCCGCCAGCACTTCAACATGCTGTAGGGAAACGCGCCGGATTTACGCTAGATGTGGACCAGTAAAAATGAGGGGAGTCGTGAGGGGGCGCCCTCAATAGGCAACTCCTTGCCATTCTGGTCAAGAGCGTCCGATCACCTGACTAAGGTTAGGCATCGTGCGCATTCCGCTGATCCTGATCAGCCATCCCGGCCATCTTGATCACCGATTCCGGTGATACTGATCACGCTGTTCACTGTGCCTGAGGAGGGCACGGCAGACAGCATGACGTGGCGTCTGACAGCTACCACTGACAGTTGAACAGGTCTCATTTCTCCTTGGCGTTCGTCAAGCCTTCGGCGGCCGCAAGTGCCTGACGTTTTCGCAAGCTCTCACCCTTCAATTCGATCCGACGCGATCGGTGAATGACGCGATCCATGATCGCGTCTCCCAAAGTTGGATCCCCGATAATCTCGTGCCATCGGCCAATGGGAACCGGGCTGGTGATCAGCAGCGATCCTTTTCCTTCACGGTCGTCGAAGCTTTGCCCGCCCCGCGGAGCCCACTCCACCACGCCGTTCCGAAATGCCGTAACCCGGTTGCCTGGCCATCTTGCGTAGCACACCGCTGACAGCGTCACCGCAACGTCGAGTGCCTCGGCGACGTGAACTTGGATTAGTCGCGGCGCCGCGCAATCCCCGACGCGTTCGATGCGGGCGTTGTCGAACCCGTTGGCCGCCTTCAGCGTCAGGAACAGGTCTCCGCGTGAACGCCGTCCAATCACGGGCACGACCCAGTCGACATCCTCGAGCCATTCCTCGTTACCAGGGAGCAGCAGGGTATTAGCCCCGAGCCGGCGCGTCCGCGCGCTGAACAGCTCGCCAACTGCACGCCCGCAGCGCGATCTCCTGCACCATCGTACTGGTACGCGGGCGAATTCGTTTGATGGCGGCCCGTCGGTGGAACAGCGCCCGGGCGCCGTTCTCCATGTTCTCGCCGACTGTCGGGTGGGCTGCGATGATCTCCACCCCGGCAACCGCGGTCAGAAATTCCGCAGTGCCGGCGGCTTCCCAGTGGCCGTGTTGTATCGATCACCAAGACCTGCCCGCGGATGTCGACGGCATCCGACATGACTTGGTCGGAAGAGCCAACGAAAGGCAACGCGAGCCCCGGCAGTTCCGGCAGAGCCTGCGACCCGCGCTCGCGCGATAGTCGGCCGGCGTCCTCGCCTCGGCCAGGTAGGTTCGGCTCCGACCCGTACGCCACCACGATTGCTTGCGCGCCGAGGCCACGCAGCAAATCGGGGTGCTCACCCTGAGGTGCAGCGCCACGCCGAGTTCGGAAACCGCCGCCTGCAAATAGGAGATGACCTCGCCGATCGTTTCATGCTCAGGCCACTGATGTGCGGCGGCTGTTCCAGCGAGGTGTGACCGCCGTGGGTCAATCGACTGAAGATTTTGCGCCGTGCTCATGCACTGCCTCCGTAATGGTGTGAACCGCGCCGGGTTTGCCGGAGGCTCTGAACCTTGAGAGGTTGGAGCGATGGAGAAAGCAAAGACGGCGAGCCGGTATTTGGCTGAGGTGCGTTCGCGTGCGGACCGGATGGTATTGGAGCACGGGGCGGATCACGCCTCGCAGTGGGCAGCGATAGGGTCGATTGCGGGCAAGATCGGGTGCACGGCAGAGACGTTGCGAGGCTGGGAGCGCCAGGCGGAGCGCGATGGGGGTCGGCGAGCCGGTCCGACCAGCGACGAGCGGGAGCGGATCAAGGTGCTGGAGCGCGAGAACCGCGAACTGCGCCAGGCCAACGAGATTCTGGGGAAAGCGTCGGCGTATTTTGCGATGGCGGAGCTCGACCGCCGGTCCAAACCATGATCGCGTTCATAGACAATCATCGTGCTGCTTACGGGGTCGAGCCGATCTGCCGGGTCTCACCGATTGCCCCGAGCACCTACCATGCCGATACAGCAAAGCGCGCCGATCCCACCAAATCGTCCGCCCGGGTACAGCCGCCATGCGGCCTTGCAGACCGACATAAAGCGGGTGTGGGATACGAACTTCCAGGTCTACGGTGTGCGCAAGGTCTGGCGTCAGCTTCAGCGCGAGGCCATCGCAGCACCACGCTGCCAAGTTGCACGGCTGATGAAGCATATGGGCTTGGCTGGCGCGGTGCGCGGCAGGACGTTGAAGACCACGCACAGCGACAAATCGACACCGTCTCCCCTCGACCGGGTGAACCGGCAATTCCGGGGCGCTGGTGCCGAATGCCTTGTGGCTGGCGGACTTTACCTACGTCGCCACTTGGCAGGGCTTCGTCTATGTCGCCTTCGTCATCGACGCCTTTGCCCGGCGCATCGTCGGCTGGCGAGTATCGCGCTCAGCACGGGCGGACTTCGTGCTCGACGCGCTCGAGCAGGCGTTGTGTGATCGCCGCCCGGTCCGCCAGGGCGGCCTCGTGCACCACAGCGATCGCGGCGTGCA
>CAVYXX010000173.1:0-67301 GCA_963772355.1 uncultured Alphaproteobacteria bacterium
AATGTCTCATATCGTGCGCAGCATGGGGAGGAGACCGCGGTGCCGATCGTCAGACACGGTGTTCGAGCCGATTTCGCGGCGAGCAACGTCAGCGGTTCGTCGCGGGGCCGAGCGGTCACGGAGTTGCCGACCCAGACGGAGGCGAAGCCCAGGGACGCGGCTTGTTCGGTCGAGTTTCAGGAGGGGGCGGTCTCCTGGCGGCCCTCCATGAACGCTTCGCGGGTCGGTAACAGGGAGCCGAGTTGCCGTGGCACGTTCGCTTTCCCTCCTTCAGGACCCGAGCTTACAGTGGAGTTGATTTATCGGCCCGTGACGAGATGGATCAGATCCCCAACGTGCGCTTCACCTCCGCCCACCGGTCGAGGATGGGCAGGATTTTGTCCTCGTTCTCAGCGGGCAGGCTGAAGACGACGCGATCGATTCCGATCTCCTGGCAAAACTGAAGCTTAGCGAGGTCGTCGGGGACGCGGAAGATGCTGATCGGCAGGGAAGCCGGGTCGCGCCCGGCCTCGATTGCCATGTCGCGAAACTTCTTGATGACGGTGCCGACGCCATCGTGCTCCAGCCGGTCGGCGCGGGGAATCCAGCCGTTGCCGTAACGGATAGCGCGATGCGCGGCATATGGGAAGGCGCCGCCTACGATGATGGGCGGGTAGGGTTTCTGAAACGGCTTTGGCCATTGGCTCATCGGGCCGAATTTCACGAATTCGCCTTCATAGGCGGGTTCGTCTTGGGTCCAGATCGTCTGCATAGCCTCGATCCGCTCGCGGGCCAGCTTGTTGCGTGTTGAAAACGCCGTGCCGTGGTTTTCGATCTCATCGCGGTTCCAGCCGTTGCCTACACCGAACAAGAAACGCCCTCGCGAGAGTTGGTCGATCGACGACACCATCTTTGCCGTCACGATCGGATCTCGTTGCACCACCAGGCAGATGCCTGTACCGATCTTCAGGTTTGTCGTTGCGGTCGCGGCGGTATTCAGCGCCAGGAAGGGGTCGTAGATGTCGTAATAGGGCCGGGGCAGCGGGCCGCCGCTCGGATACTCCGACAGACGCGTCGAGGGCACATGGGTATGCTCCGGCACCCACAGCGATTTAAAGCCCCTCTCCTCCAGCGCTCGGCCGAGCGGGGCGGGCTGCATGGAGTTGGTGGTGAAGAACATGACGGCGCCGATTTTCATTCTGATTCCCCGGGTTCGGCGGCAGTGTGAGCTTCCGGAGGGCGGCGGCGTCAAGAGGCGGTTGCGGCCTGCATACAACCGACTGAACGTCGCGGCTCAGGCAGCCATCCGGATTTAAAATGAGGGCATCGTGGATGGTGTTCTTGGGTCGTTGCGAAGGATTGCGTGACGGCCGCCTCGGGATTGGGCTCGCTCAGGCTGAGCGGACCGCGGGGAATACTTCTTCCGAGATCAACTGCATCTGTTCCATTGCCAGGGTAGCTGGCATACCAACCCAGTGAATGCCCAGGATCAACGTATTGACCCCGAACTGGCGTTTCAGCGTGAGGATCTGTTCAACCACTTCACTTGGCGATCCGAACAGGAAGCGGTCGTTCATCAAGTCCTCGAAATCCATGCTGAACGCGTCGCCCGATGGCATCACCTTGTCCTGCCCCCAGTCTTTGTAAGCTTTATACTTCGTTTCCAAGGACGGTTTGGCGAGGCGGATGGCTTCAGCACGGGTGGGCGCGACGAAGACCTCACGCGCCATGGGGAGTTCGTTGGGGAACGGTTTGCCGCAGTCGTCCAAGGCGCGCTTATAGACCTCCATCTGTTGCGCGATAGTGTCAATCTTGTTGTGCGGGTTGATAAACCAAGTGTCCGCCATGCGCGCAGCGCGGCGGATACCGACGTTGGCGTTGGCGCCGATCCACACTGGCGGCATTGGTTTTTGAACCGGCATGGTGGTGCAGTTCGCGTGGTCCAGTTTAAAGTAACTGCCGGTCATCGTGACGAAGTCTTCGGTCCACAGGCGTTTGACGGCAGCGAGGCATTCCTCAAATCTTGGGCCGGATTGTTTCTGGGTGGAGCCGAAGGCGTTAAACTCCACTTCCCTGTAGCCGATGCCAGCGCCGAAGACTAATTTGCCGTCGCACATGACGTCGAGCGATCCAAGTTCCTCCGCGACGTGTAGCGGGCTGTGCAGCGGCAGTAGGACCACGCCGGGGCAAAGGCGCAAGTTCGGCGCGATCATTGCGACCTGACAGAGGTAGGGAATCTGCTGGATGTACTGAAACGGGTAAGAACTGTAGTGCGATCCCTTGGCAATGATGTCGTAGCCGAGTTGCTCCGCTCGTTTGGCCGCTTCCAGGTCCTCCTTCAAGCGGACACGCATGTCGTCGCCCTGCGGATACTGGCCGCGGATGATCAGGCCGAAGCGCATGATGTCCCCTCCTGTTGCGTTGGCGGGAGGGTGGCATCAGGGCCGCCGCTGTCAAGGTCGCAAGGTGCTGCCAGTAGTTTGAAAGGGCGGCTGTTTGGTTGAAGGCGATTTTATCAAAAGGAAGAACGAGAGGTGCCACACCGGGTGCACGGCCGTGTCTGTATACGCCATTGTGCGTTCGTCCGGTGCCTGCCATGCTGTTTCCCACCACCGAACATCATCGAGTTACCGCCGCGGAGGCATTCATGCGAAGGACCGTAGCCGTGCTTGCCTGTCTTATGAGCCTCGACGCCGGAGCGAACTCGCTTCGCGCCCAGGACACACCGGTGGAGGCGCAGATCATTGAGGCGTTGCACAAGACGTTTGGTGTTCATCCTGGGTTTCGCGCCAACCACGCGAAGGGCATCGTCACGGAGGGCAGCTTCAAAGGATCGGCCGATGGAGCAGGCCTTAGCAAGGCGGCGATCTTCAGCGGTGTCCCTATTCCAGTCACGGTCCGCTTCTCCGACTCGACCGGTATCCCGAACCTGCCGGATGGGTCGAAACTCGCGAACCCGCACGGCATGTCGATCAAGTTTCATATGCCGGACGGCAGCGATACGGACATGGTGATCAACTCGCTGAAGTTCTTTCCGGTACCCAACGGCGAGGGCTTTCGTGATCTGTTTTTGGCGATCGCGGCAAGTCCGCCGGATGCCCCCAAGCCAACCCCGATCGAGCGGTTCATGGCGGCGCATCCCGCCGCGCCGGCCGCCTTCGCGACGGTCGCCACGCCCGACAGCTTCGCCGACGAGGCGTATTTTGGCGTCAATGCTTTCGTGCTGGTTGACAAGGCCGGGCATCGACAGGCGGTACGCTATCAGATGATGCCGGAGCACGTGGTGCATCTGGCGCCGGCCGAGGCGGCGAAGCAGGCGCCAGATTTTCTGATGACCGACCTGCCTGCGCGGTTAAAGCATGGTCCGATAACGTTCCACTTGAAAGCACAGCTAGGCGGCCCTGACGATCCGACGGCAGACGCAACGAAGCCTTGGCCCGAAAGCAACAAGGTGGTCGATCTAGGCGTGCTGACAATTACCACCGTGGTGCCAGACAGTGATGCGGCGCAAAAGCAATTGCTGTTTCTGCCCGGCTTGGTGACCGACGGGATCGAACTCTCGGACGATCCGCTGATCGCGACGCGCGACGCGGCCTATCCAATTTCCTTCGCTGAGCGCAATCAGTAGCTCGATTTGCTGGTGCGATCGCCTCCAGTGTCGTTTGACCAGGCTTGGCGCGCTAGCATCGAGCTTGTGATGGTCGGCAAGGAGAAATCGATTCAGAACCGAATTCGAGACCGATGTATCCCGAGAAGGCTATGAAGTCCGCGAAGGCGAGATCAAGCCCAACGAGCATCGCGAGGCGCACGCTCATGGGTTCGACGCCCGCCTGTTCATACTGGACGGTTCCATCACTTTGGTATTCGGCCAGGACCGCGTGGCTTACGGTCCGCGTGGCGCCTGCAGCGTCCCTGATGCATGAAGAGCACACCGAAGCCGACGGCGTGCGGTATCTAGTGGCCCGGCGCTCTGCGTCCCAGGCGTCCGCCGCCGAAGGGCGTCCGCTCCTGATCGAAACGGCGTGCCGAAGCGCGCTGTTGTCGCTAGTTGGTCCGCGGCTATTGGTTTGGCAGAGGTCCGACGTTGTACAGGCTGCTTCGCCAATAGCTATAACCGCACGACATCATCGTGCTCCAGCAGGGTCAGCAATCCCTGCAGCAGCTGCTTCGGCGTGGGCGGGCAGCCGCGGATCACCAGATCCACCGGCACGACAGTCGAGACACCCCCCGTCACCGCGTAGCTGCCGGCGAATATCCCGCCATCGGCACCACAATCCCCGACCGCGACGACCCATTTCGGATTTGGCGTGGCACGCCAGGTGCGCTCCAGCGCCTCGCGCATGTTCTTGGTCACTGGTCCTGTCACCAGCAACACATCGGCGTGGCGCGGAGAAGCGACAAAGCGCAGGCCGTAACGTTCCAGATCATTGAATGCGTTGTTCAACGCATGGATTTCCAGTTCGCAGCCGTTGCAGGAGCCGGCGTCTACCTGCCGGATCGAAAGGCTCCGACCAAGCCGAGCCTTGGCAATCTGGTCGAGCGTGGAGGCCAGTGACTTAAGTGCTTTGTCCAGCGGCGGCGGCGGCGCGGTAAGGGGCTTCCTAAGTCCCTGAAGCAGGTGGTGAAGCATCAGGTGGTGCGCCCTTCTGTTTCCGAACCGACATCAACAATGCCGCGAACCGCCGGTCGCACACGGCCAAAAAATCGGGGGGTGGCGCCTCGGCGTTAGCAGCCAACCTACAGCATCCGCTGCAGAATCAGCTTCTGCACGTCCGACGTGCCCTCGTAGATCTGGCATACGCGGACATCGCGATAGATCCGCTCCACCGGGTAATCGGCGAGGAATCGATATCCACCGAGCGTCTGGATGGATGCGGTGCAAATCGCCTCGGCGGCCTCGGAGGCGAACAGCTTCGCCATGCAGGCCGCCTCCAGCGCGGGCTTCCCTTCGGCCTTCAATCGCGCCGCGTAAAGCGTCAACTGCCGGGCCGCCTCCAGCCGCGTCTTCGCCTCGGCCAGGCGGAACCCAACCGCCTGGAAGTCGATGATCGCCCCGCCAAACGCCTTTCGATCGCGCGCGTAACCGATCGCGTATTCCAGCGCCGCTCGAGCCATCCCGACGCTCTGCGCGGCGATGCCGATGCGGCCGCTTTCCAGCGTCGACAGCGCGATCTTGTAGCCTTCGCCTTCGGCACCGATGCGCTGATCCTCGGGCACTTCCATATCCTCGAACGTCAGAGCGCAGGTGTCTGAAGCCTTCTGTCCCAGCTTCTCCTCGACCCGGGCCACCGAAAACCCCGGATGGGTCTTGTCGATCACGAACGCCGAGAGTCCCTTCTTCCCGACGCCGGGATCGGTGACGGCGAAGAAGACGAGGCTGCCTGGATGCGCCGCGTTGCTGATGAATTGCTTGGCGCCGTTGATGACGTACCGGTCGCCCTTCTTTACCGCCCGGGTCTTCAGGTTCGAGGCATCCGACCCCGCCTGAGGCTCGGTCAGCCCGAACGAGCCAACATGCTCCCCGGTCGCCAGCTTGCGCAGCCAGCGGTCCTTTTGGGCCGGATTGCCGTAGTTGTTGACGACGATGCAGGTGGGCGAATTGTGCACCGAGACCATTGTGGAGACTGATCCGTCCCCGGCGGCGATTTCCTCCAGCAGCAGGGCGTAGGTGACCGGGTCGATCTCACTGCCGTCCCACTCGGCCGGCGTTGTGGCGCCGAACACCCCGAGTTCGCCCAGTTCGGCGATGATTTCGGGCTCGATCCGCTTCTGCCTCTCCCGCTCCGCCGCGAGCGGGGCGAGCCGGTCCTGGGAAAAGCGTCGGATCATGTCGATGATCAGGGTGTCGCCATCGGGCGAAATGGACGGGGAAGCGCTGTCGGGCATGGGGGTGTCCCTGCTTCAAGATAGGTGGTGAAGTTTACACCCGCGTGACGAGCCGGTCCATCACCAGGTCTCTCCTGAAACAATCCCGCAAAATGAACGCGGTTTAATCGCGCCAGCGTGGGTGAGGGACTGATTCGTCTATGCGCGGCCGGTTCTGCACCCACATCATTAGGCGCTGGAGAACGGCGAGCGGGGCATGCTATCCGGCAAAGCGATGCTGGAGGCCGCGATGGCAAGGCTCAACAACATGGCCATGTGTGCTGAAGAGTCCGTATGTCGAGCAGACCGAGCTGAACGTCCTGGAGTAGAGTCACAAGAATGCTGATCTGCCAACTCACTGACTTGCATGTCCATCCGGACGGAGCGGCCAACCGAGCGTCGGATTCCAATATGCTGACCGAACGCGCATGTCGCGTCGTCGCGGCGTTCACGCCGCTTCCCGACGTGGTGATCATCACGGGCGACCTCACGGACAGCGGCCAGGAAGCGGAATACGCCAACGTATCGGCGATTTTAGCCCGCACCCTTTCGGTTCCAGTTTACGTCGTACCCGGCAACCATGACCAGCGGGAGACCCTGCGGGCCAGCCTTGCCCATCTCCCTGGCGTTAACGCCGACCCACACTTCGTGCAATACGCAGTCGAAGACTACCCGGTCCGCCTGGTAATGCTTGACACCCTTGTGCCCGGCAAAAACCACGGCGCTCAATCCGCCGCTCAGTTGGAATGGCTGGACGACACCTTAGGGGCGCAGCCGTCGAAGCCGACTTTGGTGGGCATGCACCACCCGCCCTTCGTCACCGGCATCCCCCACATGGACAAAATTGCTTTACTTGACCGGGAGGCTTTCCGCTCTGTTATCGCCCGCCATCGGCAAGTTGAGCGCATCGTCTGCGGGCACCATCACCGTCCAGTTATCGGACAGTGTGCGCACGCAATTGCATCCATTTCGTCTTCAACCGCACACCAAGTTCAGCTAACCTTCGATCCTCTTGATCCTGGCGCCTTTAATTTCGAGCCACCTGCGTTTCAGTTGCATTTGTGGTCCAGACAGCACGGTTTCGTATCTCATACCGTCTACACTGATTTCGTATCGGGGACCATATCCGTTTGTTGCCTAAGCAGAGTATCCGAGCTACCGCGGGTAACAAACGCGGGTAATACAACCCACGTCAACACGGCCTCTTGTTTACCTGTTGTTAAGGTCATGCTGCTACGAATTATTGGTTATATTCGGATTAGGTCAGCGTGATCACGATTTGGATGATATACTTCTTGGCTGCCGCGGTTTCGTCCGTTGTCTTTCTATTTGCCGGTTGGCAAAGCAAACAGGTATACGGCGTATCGCCCCTGCGCACAGGTCATGAACTGCCGAGCGATCCTTTCGCGAAGGAAGCTGAGATCGACCTGTCCGAGACCAAGCTACAGGCCGATGCGGGAGCAGCCCTCCGGCTGGCGTTGAAACGTCTCGCCCCCCTCATGGCGAACCTATCGGTCCAGGCTGACATTGCAGCCTCATTTGGGCTAATGGTCCGAATGCATGGGGCCGCCTTGGTGGAACTGCTGGAAGAAATGCTAACTGTGGTAGTCCATGCGGCGCCGGTCAGCCGAATTTTGCTGACCGCGGCCGCAGATGGCGCGAATATCTCAATTTCGATGAGCGACGACATCCCGAATGCCGATCAGGATGTCCGTCGAGCCAGCGTGCGGGGTTTGATGAAGCGTGTCGCCATGCGCGGCGGCGCACTTGATGTCGACGTGCTGCCCGGTGAGGGGACGACAATGACCCTGCGCCTGAGTTGCGAGGATAGGGAGGATCCAGCGTCGCTCGGACCCCTGGATGGCGCGATGCCCTCCTTTTTTCCCTCGATCAGAGCATGATGTTCGTCGCATTCAAGCGAAAGCGCTGAAGCAGGCTGCATGGCCTAACTTCGGTATGAGCCGTTGATGTCGATGTAGCCGTGCGTAAGGTCGCAGGTCCAGGCGGTGGCCTTGCCCTTGCCCAGACCGATGTCGATCGTGATCTCGACCTCCTTGCCCTTCATGTGCTCGACAACCGGCGTCTCGTCGTAGCCGGGGATGACCGCACCCTCCCTGGCCATCCACACCCCGCCGACACCGATCGAAAGTTTGTCGCGATCCGCAGGCTCCCCGGATTTGCCCACCGCCATCACGATGCGGCCCCAGTTCGCGTCCTCGCCGGCGATTGCCGTCTTCACCAGTGGGGAGTTCGCCACGGCCATTGCAATTCGCTTAGCCGACCTGGCGTTGGCCGCGCCGGTGACGTCGATGCGTACCCGTTTTTGCGCGCCCTCGCCGTCCCCTGTGACCTGCAAGGCCAGATCCAGCAACACGGCGTCCAACGCCCGAGCAAAATCGGCCAGCATCCGGTTGCGCGCAGCATTCCCGTCAGCGGACGGAATGCGTGCGTGCTTCGCCTGCCCGGTGGCGATCAGCAGCACCGTGTCCGACGTCGACGTATCGGAATCCACCGTCGTACAGTTGAAGCTGGCATCGACACCTTTCCTCAGCATCGTCTGCAGCGCATCAGCGGGGATCTTTGCGTCGGTGAATACAAAACACAGCATCGTCGCCATATCCGGCGCGATCATGCCGCTGCCCTTGGCGATCCCGGTGATCCGGACCGTCCCGTCGCCGATATGCGCCGTCCGGGTCGCCGCCTTGGGGAACGTGTCTGTCGTCATCATGCCGCGCGCGGCTGCTTCCCATGCGTCCTCGGCCAGCGCTGACTGCAACGCGGGCAACACAGCGATCAGCCTATCGTGCGGCAAAACTTCCCCGATCACGCCGGTTGAAGCGACGAAAACCTGCCTCGACGGACATCCCACCAGCTTGGCCGCCGCTTCGGCTGTCGCCGCGCAAGCGTCGCGCCCCGCCTTGCCGGTAAAAACATTCGCGTTCCCCGCGTTCACCACCACTAACCGAGCTTTCCCGCCTCTCAGGGAGGCTCGGCACCAATCGATTGGGGCGCCGGGGCATTTGTTCGAGGTAAATACCCCGGCAACCGTGCTGTTCGGTGAGGCTTCGATCATCACCACATCGGTGCGGTCCTGATAGCGTATCCCCGCCGCGGTGGCGGAGAGGCGAACCCCAGCCACGGGCGGCAGCTCAGGGAGCGGAACTGCAAGCGGGGAGATAGCGGTCGCCATCGATTACCGCGATCCGGACGCTATTTCTGGGCCGGCGGAGGCTCCGCGGCTGGAGGAGACGCTGGCTGGGAGTCAGCAGCCGGCGCGGAATCAGCCGATGGTGGTTCCGCTGCATCTGTCGCCTTGACCGCAGAACCGTCCGGATTGAACCGCTCGATGGAGACCTGACCGCGTGCGTCCGCGATCTCCTTCTGCACCGCCGCCTGCACCATCTGCTGGCGCAGTTCATCATGCACTTGTTCGAGTGTGGGGGGCGCGGTGGTCCGATGCTCCAGCGTCTGGATCACGTGCCAGCCGAACTGGGTCTTTACTGGCGTAGGCGTGACTTCTTTGTCTTTTAAAGCGAACGCCACGTCGGCGAATTCGGGCACCATGTCGCCCTTCTTGAAGAAGCCCAGATCGCCACCTTGCTGCGACGCGCTCGGGTCCTTGCTGTACTGCTTGGACAAAGCGGCGAAGTCACCACCTTTTTTCAGTTCGGCGATGATCTTCTTCGCGGTCGCTTCGTCGCCGACCAGGATGTGCCTCGCATGCACTTCAGGTTCACCGGATTTGCCCGAATATTGCTCATCATAGCGCGCCTGAATGGCCTGATCGGTGACCTGCGGCCGCACAACTTTGTTCAGCAACGACGACTCCAGCGCCCGATCTTGCGCCATCTGCATGGTACGTTGCACATCCGGTTCCTTGTCCAACCCGGTTTTTTTCGCTGCAACCAGCAGCGCCTGAGCATCAACAAGTTGGTCGAGCAGCATGGGATACAATTGCTGCGGCGGCATGGAGCGAGCCTGAGCCGGCAATGTCTCGGCCGCGGCCTTGAGGTCGCTGGCATGGATGGGTTGGCCGTTAACCTTGGCCAGCACCGGATCGGCATCCGCTTGCGCTAGGGCTGGCGCCCCGAAGATCGCTCCCAACAGGGCAGTGGCGGCAAGCAAGCGGTACGGCCCGCCAAATGAGCAGTCCGGAAATATCGGCATTGGAACCCCTGATCAAAAAGTCGCGCTGCTTATGACCGAAGCAGCGATGGCGGACAAGGCGGCTCCCCTCTGGGGAAAATGAGGACCTGGTTCTTCCTAATTTGGTGACACGCAAGGCGCGCAGTTTGTCCCGTACAACAGCTTGTTATCGGCGCAGCCGAAATAGTGGAAATGGAGCGCACGCTCTCATTGGGACGTCACACGTCGCGTGGTGATGACCCATGTAGCAGTTATGAGCACCGGCCCCACGCGAAGCCGGTGGCCATGCCGCTAACAAGCAAAGGATCAGGCACGCAACTTCAGCGGTTTCATTTGAAACGGCCGGCGTCTTCACCTCAAATTCGCGAGTTGGAACGGTTGTGCCACCTCGATCGCCCGGGCGGCGCGGAGCACGAGATCGTCACGAAATTGCGCCGCCGCGATCTGTACCGAGTTCGGCATCCCGTCCGCTCGCGGCCCCATCGGGACAGAAATCGCGGGCTGGCGGGTTAGGTTGAAGGTGAAGGTCCACGGCGCCCACTCGGTCCACAGAGCGCGCATCGGATCGACGGTTGGAGCATCGGCCAAAGGCGGGCCGGCTGGCACCGCTGGGCACAGCACAAGATCGTAGCGCTGGTGCAGCCGAGCCATGGCGTGGGCGGCGGTGGCGCGGGTGGCCTCGGCGTCCATGAACTCGATCGCGGTCATCCCGCCCAGGGCTTCCGAAACTTCACGAATGCCGGGGTCCAGCAGGCCTGCCAGCTGGGTGGGGGTGTTGGCGACCAAGCGGGCCAGTGCGGCGCCCCATACTCGACCGAAGATGAGGCTGGTATCGGGCAGGCCGGCGTCAGCTTGTTCCACGTGGGCGCCGGCATCTGCCAGCAGTTGCGCGGCGCTCTCCACCGCGGCGATGCCGTCCGGCGTCGACCGGGGCGTCGAAGCCCGGGTTATTGAGAACCCCGACAGTGAGGCCGGCGACCCCGGCCTCGATACCGTCGGTCCAGTCGCGAGGCTCGTCGGGGAGACAGAACGGGTCGCGCAGGTCCCAGCGCGCCATGGCGGAGAACATCAGGGCGGCGTCGCGGACGGTGCGTGTCATCGGGCCGGCGACAGCGACGCTCGCGAAGGCGCTTGCCGGCCACTGTGGAATGCGGCCGTAGGTTGGTTTCAAGCCGACAAGCCCGCACCACGCAGCGGGGATGCGCACCGACCCGCCGGCGTCGGTGCCGATGTGCAGTGGCCCGAACCCGGCCGCGCCGGCCGCGCCTGCGCCGGAGGAAGATCCGCCGGTGGTGTAAGCCGGGTTCCATGGGTTGCGGGTGATGCCGTGCAGCGGGTTGTCGCCGGGGGATTTCCAGCCGAACTCGGTGGTCGTGGTTTTGCCCAAGATCACCGCGCCGGCGGCTTTCAGGCCGGCGACCATCGGTGCGTCGTCTGCTACCGGGTCGGTGCTGGTGGTGCGGCTGCCTCGGCGCGTTGGAAAGCCCGCGAGATCGACGAGGTCTTTCACGGTGCAGGGGACACCGTCGAGGATCCCGATCGGGCGGCCGGAGCGCCATCGGGACGTGCTTTCCGCCGCGGCCTGAAGCGCGCCCGGGTTCATCACGGCAAACGCGTTCAGGCCAGGGTTCAGTCGTGCCACACGCTCGGTGACCGCCTGCAGCACGTCGACCGGGGTTAGTTGGCGGCGGGCAAAGGCGGCCAGCATATCCGCGGCGCTCAATAGGGCGGGGTCTACGTCGGGCATGGGTGCTCTTTTCCGATCAGGGCGAACCAAGTGCAGCATGGCGCCGGCAGCACACGGAGGGAACCCCGGATGAGCATCGAACCGTGGCAATGGCAGGAAGAGACCTGGCGCAAAATAGTGGGTCGCGCTCGGGCGGGGCGCAGCTTGAAGCCGGCGTCCTGGCCACATGGCGCGCGTTGCGCGGTGGCGATCAGCTTCGACGCGGATCACGAGACGATTCCGCTGCGCGACAACGACGAAAGCCCGATGCGTCATCAGCCAGGGGCACTATGGAGCCCGACAGGCGACGCCTCGGATCCGCCGGTTGCTGCAGCGGGAATCGGTGCCGGCGACGTTCTTCTATCCTGCCGTGTCGGCCCTGCTGCACCCGAACGAGGTGCGTGCGGTCGCGGAGGACGGGCACGAGATCGGTATCCATTCGTGGATTCATGAGGTCAATACGGCGTTGCCTCGGGAGGCTGAACGCGAATTGACGTTCCGAGCGCGGGATACGCTGGCGAAGATCAGTGGGGTCGAGCCGGTGGGGATCCGGACAGCGAGCTGGGATTTTTCGGTCAATACACTGGATATCATTCGAGAGATGAAACTGCTGTACGACAGCAGTTTGATGGCGGATGATGATCCCTATGAACTGGAGGATCAGGGGGAGCGGACGGGGATTGTCGAACTGCCTCCAGAATGGATTCGCGATGACGCGGTCTATTTCAACATGCTGCGGTTCTCGGGACTGCGGCCTTACACGCCGCCGTCGGCGGTGGAGGAGATCTTTACGGCCGAGTTCGATGGGGCATGGGACGAGGGCGGGATGTTCCTGCTGACGATGCATCCGCACATCATCGGCCACCGGTCTCGGCTGCCGCTGCTGGAGCGTTTGATCAGGCACATCAAGGCGAAGGGTGGCTGCTGGTTCGCCACGCACGCCCAGGTCGCGGCGTGGTGCGCTACCAGCATGCGGTAACTTGGGCCCGCGACAGCTCGAGAACAGCGCCCTCTGTCGCGCTGTAATGCGAAAAGGCTGCTGGATCACAACGTCCGCAAGAATCCGATCATCGCGGCGGTCACTTGCTCCGGCCGTTCCTGCTGGGTCCAATGCCCGCACCCCGGCAGCATGATTGTCTCCTTCAACCTCGGAACGACCGTGGAAAGGTTCGAGACGAAGTCGGCCGCCCCGGGAAACGCCAGCACCAAATCCCGTTCCCCCGCGACATACAAGGCCGGAACCGTCACCTTCGCCCCGGCGAATGGCGCGAGAATCTCCCAGTTCCGGTCGATGTTACGATACCAGTTCAACCCACCACGGAACCCGGTCCGAGCGAATTCGGCTGCGTAGAAATCAACATCCGCCTCGGTCAGCCAAGCGGGCAGCGGCGCCGGTGTCTCAGTTGGGTTCCGTGCCCGCATCCCTCCATCCAGAGGCACCATGGCGAAGCCGCTCGGCGGAACCGTCGCTTCGCCCGCAACCCGCAGCAAGACTCCGCGGACCGAGGCTCGCACGTCCGCCTCGAGGTCTGCCTCCGCCACGCCGGGCTGCTGGAAATACAACTGATAGAACATCGCATCTTTGGTTCGAGGCATCACTGTCGTCGGCCTGACTTTCCCGCGCGGCCGGTATGGCACGCTGAGCCCGATCACGGCTCGAAATCGGTCCGGTCGCAGCAGCGCGGCGTGCCAGGCGACCGGCGCTCCCCAATCATGGCCCACGATGACTGCGGTTTCCGCGCCGAGCGCATCGAGCACACCGACCATGTCGCCGACAAGATGCAACAGCGTATATTGGTCGATTGCCTCCGGAGCCTCGCTTTGGCCATAGCCGCGCATATCCGGTGCCACGACGTGAAAGCCGGCGTCCGCCAGCGCGCCGATCTGATGCCGCCACGAATACCAGGACTTCGGGAAAGCCGTGGCACAGCAGAACCAGCGGGCCGGAGCCTTGCTCTGCGAGATGCATGCGGATGCTATTGGTCTCAATGAAACGGTGGCTGACTTCGGTCATTTGAGCCTCCCTGCGCGTAGGCCTCCCTAGGCGGTGTAGCATAGGCCGGAACCCTCCGGGCGCAACCGATGGCTCAGCCGGATCGTCACTTGCTGATTACGTGGTCGAGAAAATGCAGCACGTCGGCGCTGAATTGTTACGGATCCTGCAGGAATGAAAAGTGGCCGACCTCGGGCTGAAACAGCAGGCCGGCGTTTGGGATATGGGCGGCCATGAGCTCGGTGTCTCGCGCTTGATCGCCTGATCGTGGTCGCCATCGACGATCCAGGTTGGGACTGTGATCGCGTGCAACTGCTCGTCGTCCAGCTCGGTTGTGATCGCCACATCTTTTCGATTTGCGCCACAAACGATTTGTATTGGTTGGGCGCCGGTGACAGCCTGTCAATACTCCGATTTTGCGCGGGTAATGAACGCGCTAAACACCGCGTTATGGGCAACGTCGGCAACCCCGCCAGGACTGGAGTTAGCGGCGAACGCGAATAACTTGGTCAGCCTTTCCGCATGCTTCATCGCGATGTCTAGACCGATGATCGCCCCGTCACTCCAACCGACGATCGCGGCCTTCCTGATATTCAGGAAATCCATCAGACCGATTACGTCCGAAGCCATCAGGTCGTAACTGTAGGGTGTATCGTTACGAGTGCTACGTTCGTGACCACGACTGTCCATCACGATGAGCTGGTAGCGGCCTAGCAGTGCTTGTACCTGGTTGCCCCAGTAATTCGCATTGGCCAGGCCGCCATGTAGAAGGATGACGGGTTCTCCATCCCCGAACTCCGCATACCAGATCCGGACGCCGTTCACCGGCGCGATCCCTTGCCTTGCCGCGGCGGGCAGGCTCGGCGTTGGTGGCAAGGTTAGCCACTGCGGCTCCGCCATCGCTGGTCCGGCGACAAAAGCCATGATAACGCCAAGAACAATTCGGAGCATCTTAAGCCTGCTAATTTGCTCTACTCGAAATGTTCAGGGCAGCGGCGGCCGCCCTTCCGGTCCGCGCACCCTGGGCAGCAGGATCATGTCCCACGGGCTGGGCATCTCCCCCACCGGCACACGCACCAAGGTCGGCGTATTGAGCGCAAAGGCTTGTCGAAGTGCCTCCTCCAGCGCTTCGGGCGACCCCGCGCGAAAGGCCGCCATCCCGAAACTTTCGGCAAATCGCACAAAGTCGGGGTTAGTCAGATCGCTGGCGATCAGCCGGTTGCCATATTGCTGAGCCGGATGCGCCGGGCGTTACCGAATGCCCCATCATCAAACACCACGGCCACGACAGGCAATTTGTGGTGCATCGCGGTCGCCAATTCGGGTGCCTGGAACATCAAGCCGCGATCACCGGTTGCCAGCACCACTTTCCGTCCTGGCGCCGCCGCCTGAGCCCATAACGCTGTGCCATATCCCCATCCTAGCGCGTCCTGATACCCCGGCGACAGGAACGTGCGAGGCGCGAACACGGGTAGCGCCAGCCTGCTGGCGAACCCAACCTGGGTCACGTCCTCCACATAAATCCCATCGTCCGGCAGCGCTGCCCGGATCGCCCGTAAAAACCCCATCGGCGGTTCCTGCCTGCCCAGCCGCTCAGCGAACGCGGCCCGCACCGCCGGCAGATTCGGATTAGGCTGCCACGTTACCTTGCTTCCCCGCAAAGCGGCGTGCAGCGCTTGGAGAGTCACTGCCGCGTCGCCCAGCGGCGCACACGCCGGGCTACTGAACCGGCCGATCGCGTCCGGTCGATATCGAGGCGGATGACCGGCAAGTCGTCGTCCACCCCCCAGTTGCTCTGCTGCCAGTAACAGCCGCGTGCCGACGGCCAAGACGGCATCAGCGGTTTTCCATAAGCTGTGCCCCTCGGTGAAAGATACGGCCAGAGGATGCGATGTCGGATCACCCCTCGGCCCCGCCGGAAGGATGATACAGGCGCGTGGAGTAGCTCCGCCGCCGCCTGCACCTCCGGCCCCGCGTCCAGAGCGCCGCCGCCCACTACAATCAGCGGTCGCCGAGCCTTGGCGAGCAAGGCAACCGCCGCGGCAATCGCCGCCGGATCGGCGCATGGCGACGCGTGCGCGATGGGCGCGGCCAATGAAGCCTCGGTCGCCTGCCCCAAATGTCGATGGCGCACTCTAAGGCCACCGGCCCGGCAGGGCCCGAGGTCGCAATCGCGGTGGCCTTGGCGCGGCGAGCTGAGGCCTCCGGAGGACCGTATTCGTTCTGCATGTTTGACGATATGGCGCAGCAGCCCGATCTGGTCGTCGATTTCGTGCAGATGCCCGTGCCCCCTGGTCGATCGCAAAGGACGGGATCTGGCCGGCTAGTGCGATGACCCATGGCATGTGCCATCAGCAAGGCCGCCGACGCGCTCAGGATCCCTGGCCCCGGCACCACGGCAAATGCCTGCCGCCTGCCCGTCACCACGTCGCCCCCAACGCCATATATGCGGCGGTTTGTTCGTGCCGCGGGTGCATGATACGAATGCGGTCCGACGCCCTGCGCGCAGCGTCGAAGAGATGGTCGTTGTGCACGCCGGGCAGCGCGAAAATTGTGTCGATACCGTGGGTGAGAACCGTTTCGATCACGGCCTCGGCTGTCGTCATACGGGGCATGGTGTTTCCTCGGCGTGCAGGGTGTTCGAGGTCGCCGATACGGCTGCATCCGTCTCATCCGACCACGCCGACCTAGTGACAACCGATGCGTCCGGGGACCAACGCTATCAGTATTTGTCGATCTCGGGGAGCGCGCGTGAAATCTCCGTTGGCGTAACCCTCCCGGTTCGCTGCCCCGCGCAAATGATGCCCCTGACAGCCGCTGCCGGCCGGGCCGTCCGGCTGCTTGACGAGCATCCAAACGTCGTGTTGGGTAACTCGAAACGGGAGGTTGGCAGTGAAACGGTCGAAGAACCGCGTCGTGTCATTTGAAGGCTTTTTGGCCAATTCTGCGGGTGCCGAGACCGTGAGCGGCAGCACAAGTGCATCCCGACACGGGCGTCCGCAAGAGCTGTTCGCTCATCTGGCCAGAGGTCCCCATTTCCCGACCTTCGCAGCCGGCATCCGCCGGAATTTCTGCTTCACCCGCAACAGACCCGCTGTCGGGTCCCCAAACGGAGTCATTACATGCCGGTAAATCCTCAAGTTCGGGCGCTTCTCGATGAGTTTGAAAAGCAGGGGCTGCCGCCGTTCGAACAAATGAGCCCCACGCAGGCACGCCTCGTTGCGATGGGCTTCCGCGATCTGCAGGGCGAGCCGGAGGACGTCGCCGAGGTCCGCGATATCCTCATTCCCGGTCCAGCGGGGGCGTTGCCGGTGCGGCTGTATCATCCCTCCCCCGGGAAATCGCTTCCGCTGGTGGTTTATTTTCACGGGGGCGGCTGGGTCATCGGTGATATCGAGATCGTCGACAAGCCATGCCGGGCCTTGGCGAACGCATCGCAATGCGTGGTTGCTTCGGTGAACTATCGGATAAGTCCAGAAACGAAATTCCCTGGGCCGGTCGAGGATTGCTACTCTGCAACTCGATGGTTGGCCGAGCACGCGCAGACTGTGGGAGCCAATGGGCGCTTTGTCGCGGTTTCGGGTGACAGTGCGGGCGGTAATCTGGCCGCCGCGGTGGCGCTGATGGCGCGCGATCGTGGGGCGCCGACGCTATCGTATCAATTATTGCTTTATCCGGTGACGACGACCGCCGAGGGCAATACCTTCGCCTCCTATCGCGAAAACGCCGACGGATATTTGCTGACAAAAGCAGGCATGGTGTGGTTCTGGGATCATTACCTGGCGTCGCCAAGTGACGGAAAGAACCCCTACGCTTCACCGCTGCAGGCCTCTGACCTGAGCAAATTACCGCCTGCCATGGTAATAACGGCAGAGTTCGATCCATTGCGCGATGAGGGGCAAGCCTATGCGAAGCGGCTAAAAGACGCTGGTGTTAGCGTTAAGTCATCGCATTACGAGGGGCTTATCCATGGCTTTTTCTGGATGGCAGGTGCGCTGGATGCTGGAAAACAACTGATCGCCGAGATCGGCAACGAACTACGGAAACAGAGCAGCGTTTAACGTAGATCGCGTCAACGAGGGGCCCTTGATAAGGGAGGCTTGGTATGAGCGTGTCATCACAGTTTTCGGGCAGCGGTAGCAAAAGTGTTTTGGAGTTGGAGGCAGTTGTCATCGGGGCCGGGTTTTCCGGGCTTTACATGCTCCATCGCCTACGAGAACTTGGGCTTTCCACGCAAGTCTACGAGGCCGGTGATGGCGTCGGTGGAACCTGGTACTGGAATCGCTACCCAGGGGCACGTTGTGACTCGGAAAGTCATTTCTACAACTATTCATTCTCTGACGTGATCCTAGATGAATGGGAGTGGACGTGTCGCTATCCTGAACAACCGGAGATCCTGCGCTATCTGAACTTCGTTGCAGATAAGCTGGACCTGCGCCGGGACATCAAGTTCAACACGCGGGTCACGGCCGCCGTACTGAACGAGCAGACCAATCGGTGGGATATTGAAACGGAGACCGGCGAACGTGTTTCCGCCACGTTTCTGATTACCGCGGTCGGGTGTCTATCGGCCGCACAACTGCCGAACTTCAGGGGTCTCGAGACCTTCCAGGGCAAGTGGTACCACACCGGAAAGTGGCCGCACGAGGGCGTCGACTTCACCGGCAAGCGGGTTGGGATCATTGGCACTGGATCGACCGCCATCCAGGCCATTCCGGTGATCGCTGCCCAGGCGGACCACCTGACGGTCTTTCAAAGGACGGCGAATTTCACTGTCCCGGCCAAGGACCATCCGTTGACGGCGGAAGCCCAGCGAAATGCGAAAGCCAATTACGCGCAAATGAGGCAAAAAATGCGCGAATCGGTTTTTGGCATCCCGTTCGATCCGGCCGAGCAATCTGCGTTAGAGGTGCGGGCCGAAGAGCGGGATCGTCTATACGAGGAGCTTTGGGATTATGGCGGCTTCAAGTTTTTGCTGTCGAGCTACAGCGATCTGATCCTAAACAGGGAGGCCAACGAGACCGCTGCCGAATTCGTTCGGACGAAGATTCGCGAAATCGTTAAGGATCCAGTCATCGCAGCAAAGCTTTCGCCACACACTCACCCGATCGGCACCAAGCGGCCGCCCATCGACACAGACTATTACGAGACGTTCAATCGTGACGACGTCACGCTGGTGGACATCAGGACAGCTCCGATCGAGGCGATCACCGAGAAGGGTATTCGCACCCGGGACGGCGAATACACGTTGGATTGCATCGTTTTCGCTACCGGTTTCGATGCCATGACGCGGACGTTGTTCAATCTGGGTATCAAAGGCCGAGGCGGGCTCGCGCTTGAAGAAAATTGGGCGGATGGGCCTCACACCTATCTTGGGGTTGCCACGGCCGGCTTCCCAAATCTTTTCATGATCACCGGCCCCGGAAGCCCATCGGTCTTGAGCAATATGCCGGTGTCGATCGAGCAGCACGTGGAATGGATTGCCGATTGTATCCAGTATCTGAAGCGCAACGACCGTGCGTCAATCGAGGCCACGGAGGCGGCGCAGCAATCCTGGGACGCTCACGTCACCGAGGTAGCCAATACCACGTTGTTCCCGCAGGCGGACTCCTGGTACATGGGTGCGAATGTCCCCGGTAAGCCGCGGGTCTTCATGCCGTACGCCGGGGGTGTGGGCGCATACCGCGAGCTTTGCGCCGGTATCGCGGAAAAGGGGTATGAAGGGTTCGTCATGAGTTGATCGGGCGACGCTTCGTCACTGACCTCGCCGCTGCATAACCTCGCTGCTGCATAAAGCCCGCACGTCGCACCTTGCGGTGAGGTGATCATATAATACACAAGACGGACGTTCGGTCATGGAACGTCATGTGGTCTTGTGCGCTTCAGCGCGACTATAGTGGCTGCTGAGCGGGATGAAGCGGGCTAACGCCCCATTTGGACCTGGGTTGGCGCCGATCGCGAACCGAGAAGGAAACCCGCGTGAAATTGTTCAAATGCCAAAACTGCGGCCAGATGGTCTATTTCGAGAATACGAAATGTGAATCCTGCGGCCATCCGCTCGGTTACCTGCCCGAGGCGATGACAATGTCCGCGCTAGAGCCGGATAACGACGCGTTTCGTGCCCTCACTGCGCCGAAGACCTCGGTCCGCCTCTGCGACAATGCCGGCTTCGGCGCATGCAACTGGCTGGTTTCGGCCGATAGCGTGGCTACCCTCTGCTTCGCCTGCCGTCACAACCGCACGATCCCGGATCTTGCGATCGAGCAGAACCTGGAGCGCTGGAAGCGCATGGAGGCAGCCAAGCATCACCTGTTCTATTCACTGCTGCGCCTGCGGCTACCGCTGGAAAACCGGATCGACAACCCCGAGCATGGCCTCGCGTTTGATTTCCTCGCCGACAGCCCCGATGCCAGCCCCAAGGTGATGACCGGCCACGACAACGGTTTGATCACCATCGCCCTGATCGAGGCCGACGACGCCGAACGCGAACGCCGTCGCACCGCCATGGGGGAGCCCTACCGCTCGCTGCTCGGTCACTTCCGTCACGAGGTCGGCCACTACTTCTGGGACGTGTTGATCCGCGACGGTGACCGACTGGAGGAATGCCGAGCGATCTTTGGCGACGACAGCCAGGATTACAACGCAGCGTTACAGGCCCACTATCAGAACGGCGCACCAGCCGACTGGCAGGAACACTTCGTCAGCCAATATGCCAGCACCCATCCGTGGGAGGACTGGGCTGAAACGTGGGCGCACTACCTGCACATCGTCGACACGCTGGAGATGGCGAGTGCGTTCGGCATCACTGTGAAGCCTCGGCTGACCCGGGACGAAACCCTGAGCGCGGTAATCGACCTCGATCCCTACGCGGCGGATGCCGACATGAAGGAGATCATCGATGCCTGGCTGCCTCTGACGTTCGCGATGAACAGTCTAAATCGGGCGATGGGCAGTCCCGACCTCTATCCGTTTGTCCTGTCACCGACAGTCGTTACAAAGCTGGCGTTCGTGCATGATGTGGTGCATGGACGGCCGGCAAGGTAGCTCGGGGCGTGACGGACGCTGGGGAAGGGCAGATTGAGCAATTCTTGCAAGACGAGCTTTCATGGCTCATCGTAGACAGCGGTAGAAATACTTGGCTCGACTTCCGGAGGTGTGCCGCGATTCAGGCATGGCTGTCTGCCGGGCTTTGAAGGATTTGGTGTAGCAGAGGGCCTGATACAACTGTCTCGGCGCGCGTCTTCTGTCAGGGTGGAAAATCGCGTCGAGGAAGGGGTCCTTCCCGGCTTCGGTTTCCCACTTGCAAGGTGACGGGCTCCCACCAGATTTTACGGCCGGCAAGGCGACATTGGACCATCCCTTCCATGGTCGCTTGAGCATGAACCAGGAGCGCCAATGAAGATGATCGCCATGAGCGCCGCCGCCGCTATAGTGCTCGCCTCGGCGCCAGGATTTTGCTCAACCAACGCCAGATTCGAACAAGCAGCCGGTGCAAAGCCTGAGCCACGCTGACGTATCGAAGCGGCCGGCGCAGAGCTTGAACCATCCCGATGTTTCGAAGCAGCAGGCGCAAAGCTTGAGCCATTCCGACGCAATCAAGCAGGCTGCGCATAGTCTTAGTCATCCGCAGGTTACCAAGCAGGTCGCGCAGAGCCTCAGCCACTCTGATCCAGCCATGGAGGACGTCACCAAACAACACTGAGTTTCGAACTATCAGCGGTGCGGCTGATTGACTAGCTGGTTGACTAGCTGGCCACCGCCGCTAGGTCCGTATTCGCTCCACAGAGTACCGCGCCAACGCGTGCGCCGGGTGGTGGTTGAAACCGTCCCGACAGTATCGCGGCGATGGCAGTGGCGCCCCCGGGTTCGACGACGAGGCGAAATCGGTGCCATATTTCCCGCTGCGCCGCCCTGATAGACTCGTCGGACACCAGCACCGCCTGGCTGACAAAACGCTGGGCAATGGGGAACATTAGGGCGCCAACCCGCCGTGCGCCGAGGCTGTCCGCGGCTACGCCGCCAACCGCCGAGTTGGTCGGTTGACCGGCCAGCAGCGCATTGTGGAGGCCAGGGCAGGCCTCTGGTTCGACGCTGATGATCTCGGCACTTCCTGCGTACCAGGCCGCAATCCCGCCGATCAACCCGCCTCCGCCGCTCGCCACCAGGATGTGAGTGAGATGCGGGGCGGCTTGCTCGAACTCCCACCCCACGGTGCCCTGCCCCGCCAATACGTCGAGATCATCGTAAGCATGGACCTCCAGCGCGCCGGTTTCCGCCTGGCGCTTGCGAGAGGCAATTAGTGCCTCGGCATAGCTGTCACCACCCCGTACCACATGGGCGCCGTAACCGGCGATCCGAGCGACCTTAGCCGTTGGCGTGCCGGTGGGGACGAAGATTTCCGTTGCGATGCCCATACTACGCGCCGCATATGCGACCGCCGCACCATGATTCCCGCCGGATGCGGCGATCACCCCTCCAACCGGGAGCGTCGCCGTCAGCAGCCGATTGAACGCCCCGCGGGGTTTGAAGCTGCCAGTATGCTGGAGCAACTCCAGCTTCATCGTAACCGGGGCTCCGATACCAAGATCGCCCTTCAGCACCGGGGTATGACGAACATTCGAGCGGATGCGAGCTGCGGCCGCAGCCACCAATTTTCGATCAATCATAATGTCGAACGCTGGCATGCTGGCAAATCCCCGACAAGTCGCTTCCTTTTCCTGTGCGATGCGCTCAGAGTGCTGCCTCATGCACAGCCAGCAGCGAATGCACGGAAGCTGCGTATCGAGGGATGGAGATGCGGTTTTGGTGCTTGGTGCACCGGGATCGGGCAAATCCGATCTGGTCCTGCGGCTCCTTTCTTGTGGCTTCGAACTGGTGGCAGACGATCAAGTGACGATTACTGACGGCGTCGCTTCCGGCCCCGCGGAATTAGCTGGGTTGCTTGAAGTCCGTGGGCTTGGCATCGTGCGCCTGCCGTACCGTGCTCGTGCTCGGCTGGTTCTTGTGGTCGAATTGGATAGGCTTGCCGACCGAATGCCGCTGCCTGTCAACCATGCCGAATTGAATTTACCAGTGGTATATATCGACGCCTCCGCGCCGTCCGCGCCGGAACGCGTCGCCCTCGCGCTGGATTGCGCGCTTGGCCGGATCAGCCAGGTCGCTGGGGCATTCGCTGCATGAGCAGCCGGAGCGTGGTGATCGTCACGGGTTTGTCCGGCAGCGGGAAGGCGTCGATTTGCGGGCGTTGGAAGACGTCGGCTACGAAGCGGTCGATAACCCGCCGGTGACGATGTTGGAGGAAATGATTGCCAGCGGTGATGAAGCAGTCCTTGGCGTCACCCATCCCCCGGATGGCCCGGCTTTGGGCGACCGTAAGCTGGCTGTCGGTATCGATGCCCGGACACGCGGTTTCGACGCGGCTGCGGTGCTGGAGGCACTCGCCAGGCTGCGTAAGAAGCGTGGGCTGCGCCTTCAGCTGGTGTATGTGTGGGCCGACGAAAGCACTCTGCTGCGTCGCTACACCGAAACACGCCGGCGCCATCCCTTGGCGCCGCGAGGCATCGTGGCGGATGGGATCGCTGCCGAAATTGCACTGACGGAGCCTCTACGGGAAGAAGCGGACCTGGTGGTGGATACCTCAGACCTGCCGATCGCCAACCTTCGCCACCTGATCGAGCGGCATTTCGGCGCGGATGCCACCCAGGCCCAGTTGGCGATCTCGCTGGTGTCCTTCGCTTATCCAAAGGGCCTGCCACGAGAAGCAGATCTGGTATTCGACGCGCGCTTCCTTCGCAACCCGTATTACGATCCCATATTGCGTAACAAGACAGGATTGGATCCCGATGTCGGGAATTACATCGAGGCCGATCCGGATTATCCGACATTTTTTTCACGGATCGCGGAATTGATTGGATTTATCCTACCGCGATTTGTGCAAGAAGGCAAAAAATACGCTACGATTACGATTGGGTGCACAGGCGGTCGTCACAGGTCCGTTCATCTGATTGAAAAACTTGCGAATCATCTCACCAGTCGGGCCATGAGCCGGCCTGATGATGGTGGCGATGAAGCTCTTTGGCGGGTGTTGGTCACCCACCGGGAGTTGGCGAGGGACGGTAAGGCCGATGCTTTTCTGATGGACCGCCCGGTTGCGCGCCGGGATCAAACGGACTTAGACAAGGCTGCGCAGGCTTTGTCTGTTCAGGCATAGGAGGCCTGATACAATACGATGGCAACATCGAACGGTTATACAAAAGCTCGCTCACCGACGCTGCGGGACACGCTGGTCCGCTCATGATCGGAATGGTACTGGTGACGCACGGGCGGCTCGCGATCGAGTTGCGCTCCGCTATGGAGCATGTGGTCGGGTCACAGCGGAACGTCGACACGGTCTGTATCGGGCCGGACGACGACATGGACAACCGGCGTGCCGAAATCGAGGCGTGTATCGGCCGGTGTGACACTGGCGACGGGGTGGTACTACTGACCGACATGTTCGGTGGAACGCCCTGCAACCTCGCCATCTCCATGATGGAGAAGAAGGGCGTCGAGGTTATCGCGGGGGTGAATTTGCCGATGCTGGTGAAACTAGCGAAGGTCAGATCCAAGCAACCTCTGGCCGACGCGGTCAATTGCGCGGAGGACGCCGGCCGAAAATACATTGCAGCGGCGTCGCACGTGCTGCATGGCTGCAAGGTCAACGGGACCAACGGATCCTGTGGGAATGGAAAGGCTGAGTGACTGACTCACCGCCGTCCGGTGAGACTGTCCTGACCCGTGTCGTCACGATTTGCAACAAACGTGGTCTACACGCTCGTGCCGCGGCCCGCTTTGTAACGCTCGCCGAGCGGTTTGGCGCGTCGATCGATGTGCTGAAGGACGGACAGGTGATCTCGGCCCGCTCGATCATGGGTCTGATGATGCTCGGCGCGGCGCGTGGTGCCGATATCGAGTTGCGTGCCGAGGGCTGGGATGCCAAGGAAGCGTTAGACGCTTTGGCAGCGCTGGTCGAGGCCGGCTTCGATGAACAGGATTGAGCCACCACCGCCACAACACGAGCGACTGGCCGGTCGTGCCCTCGCTGCTCCCCAGCCACGTGCCGAGCGCTTATTCCATGGTATAGCCGTGTCGGCCGGTGTTGCCATCGGCCCGGTGTTTGGCACCACCGAACCGGAAGCGGTCATCACCCGGCAGAAGATCCAGGCATCGGACATCGGTGCCGAGGGCGCCCGCCTGGAAGCCGCAATCGTTCAGTCCCGGAAGCAGTTGGCCAAGCTACGCGCCAGGCTGGCGGTGCTGCCGGAGGAAAGCCAATCCGAAATCGCCCCGCTGATTGACGCCTACATCCGCATGCTGGGTCCGTCCCGACTGGTCCGCGGGGTTCGCGCGCGCATCGAGGAAACGCTGCTGTCCGCCGAATCCGCAGTGATGACCGAGGCCGTGGCGATCGGCGAGGCGATTATGGCACAGGCGGAGCCGGATCTGTCGGCCGAGGATCTGGCGGGGCTGCGGCGGCGCGCCGATGAGATCGGGGAAATCGCGCGTCGGCTGGTACGCAACCTAACCCGTTCCCCGTTTCGCAGTTTCGCCGGCTTACCGGCGGGCGCGATTTTGGTGGCTGAGGCGCTGCGGCCGGCCGACGCGGCATTGCTTGATCCCGCCCGATTGGCTGCGGTGGTGACTGAGGAAGGCGGCGCCGACGGCCATACCGCGGTTATGCTGCGAGCGCTGGGCGTACCGGCGGTATCGGGGCTGCTGGACTGGCCCATGTGATGCAGCCAGGCGATGTTGCCGTTGTGGACGGATTAGTTGGGACAGTCACTCTGAACCCAGCGCCCCAGACCATGCAGGCCGCACGCAAGGCAGTGACGGCGTTTGCGCGAGAACGGCAACGTTATTCTCGGCTGCGGCGACTTCCGGCAGTCACTCAGGACGGGGTGAGCGTCGAGTTACAGGCCAATTTGGAGCTGCCCGTTGAGTTGCCGCTGATCGTGCAGTCCGGCGCCGTCGGGATTGGTCTGCTACGAACTGAGTTCTTGTTCATGAACCGGGAGACCATTCCGGACGAGGCCACCCAGACGGAAAGCTATCGCACGATCATTGATGCAATGCATGGCGATCCAGTGACTATCCGTGTTCTGGACTGGGGCGGCGAGAAGGAGATCGAGGCGCTGACGCTGGCCGGTGTGGTGCCGGAGATCGCCGACCCCAACCCGGCGCTGGGGTTGCGGGGGATCAGACTGCTGCTGCGGCGGCCGGAACTGCTGGAGACCCAGTTCGCAGCCATCCTGCGGGCCTCGATGACCGGCCCGGTCCGGGTATTGCTGCCGATGGTGACCACGGTTGGCGAGGTTAGGGCCGCCCGGGAGGTCTATGAACGCGTGGCTCGGCGGCTGCGGCGCAGGGGCGAGCGGATCGGGGAGAAGCTACCGCCGTTAGGGATCATGATAGAGACGCCCGGAGCCGCGCTGTCTGCCGATGCCTTGGCTCTGGAAGCGGATTTTTTCTCGATCGGGACCAACGACCTGACAGCGTACACACTGGCGGTGGATCGTGCGGAAAGCGACGTGGCGGAGCTGTACGACCCCATCCACCCGGCTGTGCTGCGGTTGGTGCAGTTCGCCACCGAGGCGGCGCTGCGGATGCGGATGCCGGTTGCAATCTGCGGCGAACTGGCGGCGGCCCCGAAAGTTACTCCGCTGCTGTTGGGCTTGGGGGTGCGGTCGCTCAGCATGAATGCCTCGGCGGTCCCGAAGGTGAAGCAAGCGATCCGATCGGTCGCGATCGACGCCTGCGTCCGGTTTGCCCGCCGGGTGATGGAGCAGAGCGATCCGGAGCGGATTTGGGGGATGTTGGACGGGTTTGGGCGGGGGGAAGCGTGACGTGGCCCTCGGTCGCGGCCGCTCTTGAGCCGAGACATGGTAGCAAATTCTCGCCCGCGTAGCTCGGGAAGATGATTTGCATCGCTCGCGGCGTCTGTCGGGAGCAATCGTTCTTTATTGCCAAGGGGGCTATGACGAACCGCTCGGACGCCTGATAAGCCCTGTGACCAGAGCACTGATGCCGACGGCGCCGGTGTGCTAAACTGGCCGTATCATCAAGTGAGGGCTGATGAATTCGTTTGCCGCCATCGATCCCCTGTTCATGCTCTCAGGGTTTTTCGTTGGCCTGCTGGTTGGCCAAACCGGTGTCGGCGGCGGCTCGCTTATGACGCCGCTCCTGGTGCTGGTGTTCGGCGTCCACCCGGCCACCGCGGTTGGGACCGATCTACTGTATGCTTCGGCGACGAAAACGGTCGGAACGCTGGTGCATGGCCTAAATCACACGGTCGATTGGCGGATCGTTCGACGGCTGGCATCCGGCAGCGTCCCGGCAACGGTGGTAACCCTGCTGGCAATCTCTCTATACGACATCAGCGGTCCCACGAGTGGTCGGATCATATCGCTGGTGCTCGGGATCATGCTGTTGTTGACGGCAGTGTCGCTGATTTTCCGGCAGCGCTTTATCGATCTTATGGGACCGTCGATCGAGCGAGTCACGCCGCGCCGGGCGGGGCAATTCACTGCGATTGCGGGATCCATCCTGGGGGTTCTGGTCACGCTGTCTTCGGTCGGCGCGGGCGCCCTGGGCGTAACGGTACTGCTGTTGCTCTACCCGCGTGCGTCGATGAAGGTAATTGTTGGTTCCGATATTGCTCACGCGGTGCCGTTGACGCTGGTGGCCGGTGCCGGGCATTGGTGGTTGGGGTCGGTCGACCTACCGCTGCTGACCTCGCTGTTGAGCGGGTCGATCCCTGGCATCATCCTGGGCAGCTATCTGTCGGCACACGTCCCCGATGCGGTGTTGCGCCCACTGCTGGCCGCGGTGCTCTGCATCGTCGGCGGGCGTCTGGTGTTGTAGCGGTTCCGTCGTCGAACGCGGAGAGCTCTGGCCTATTTTGGAATCTGCATCGCGGTCGGATCGCGCAGGTCCGACCTCACATCCATTGATTTGACATCGGAATTCATCGCCTAGGCGATGAAGCAGCCAGAAGGCCACGCAGCTCGGCAATCCGAGCATCGGCCTTCGGATCGGGTGCCCGGAAGCCTCCACACACCGTGGCGTCTACTGGATGGTCATACGGCAGGTATGTATGAGCCCCAGGTCAGCACCCGGGCGTTCTTGAGCACTTTGTGGGCCTCGTAAACTGTGTCCCGGAAGCATCGCGCTTTGGCCGCGATGGCCTCATAAGATCGGAAGCAGCAACCGGTCTTGCTGTTGGGGAAGCCCCAGAGAAGGGCCCCGAGCACCCCTCGAACGCCCGGGGAATCGCTGGCAACGCCGGACAAATCAGCGTGAAGTGTGGAAGGTGATAGCACCAACTCCACGCCCCCCGCGTTGAAGGCTTGTCGTCGCGCCAGTGTGCGGCACAAGGAGGAATATGATGTTAAACAAGACGTCGTGGGCTTTTGCATTAGCGCTCGCCTTGGCGGCAGCGCCGGTCTCATCGTTGCTAGCTGCTGGAGGAGGTGCCGCTGGAGGGGGGGGCGGAGCCGGTTCTGGCACGCCTAATGGGGAAAACGCCACCGCCGGAACGGCCGCTGCAAATGCCAGCACACCCGCGGCGAAGATAAATCCCGCCGGGGCGAAGCCTTCTTCGCCCCAAGCCGGCGATCCCACGGCATCCAACACTGCCTCGGCCGGAACAAGCACGTCCCGGGAGCCAGTAAACAACAAGTAAATTTAAGCTGACCCCTGACCGGGAGTTGGTGCGCGCAACGCGTTCCCCTCCCGCAGGGATGCCTGACCGTGCCTCGGCGTTGTCGGTGACGAACAAGAAAGTGAGCTGAACCGATCTACGCCAGGCAGGGCTCAGAAAGACCTATTGCATTCACTTCTCGAACGGGTGCTGTTTAGCAATAAACGAGCTGCTCTCAGGCGCGACCCCAATGGAAGTCAAACGTTGCACCGACACGAATGCCGACAAGACATGTCTGGCACGTGTCTGTGCGAAGACCCGGCATAGGCTAGACCACATGTTCGCCTGAGATAGGGGGCGACCCGAGTGGTTCAAATCAAACGGATGGTGCCGTCTGATTTGCATCATTAACCCTTGATTTTGTGGGCCGATTCACCGGACCGCTGGGATGCTTCTGTCGGGATCGGACCACTAGAGGCTCGCGAAGCTGGGCGATGGCCGTTCGAGCGGCGAACCCCGCACCCTAATCCGTCATACGGAATGGCGTCCCCATTGTGTCAGCGCGGCTATCGTTGATCGAAGCCAGGTGGGCTAGAGGTCGAATTTTCCCTGACGGGGATCGTGGATTTTTCCGCGACTGCGTGACCGGGACGCCGGCTGGGCGCGCGGGTCTGACGGTCCAAAGGCAGCCATCCACAAGCGCCGACTGATTTCATAGGCCCGCTGCTTAGCAGCACCCTCGGCGAGCCACTGCGCCGTTACCTCAACTCGGACGATCGGCGGTCTGTAGGGACTATCCGTCATCACCACATAACATGGTAAAGGAACGCACATCCTGCCGCTCTCGCCCCAAGATGGCAACCGCACCCGGCCGCCTTCTCGCTGTCAAGACGAAGTGCTGTCCTGTTTCGATGCGCCGGCCGGTGCGCTACAGCAGTCGTTGTCCCCCGCCCGCGCCACAAGATCGACCGCAAGACCACATAAAGTTGGATTTTAGGCAGCTTTGTCTCGCGGCCGCGCGTGAGGCTCCCGCCCCCGGTTGATAATGCTCGTCGCTACTGATCTACAGCGCGGGGTGACCGGGAAGACTCGCAGTCCTTGCGCAGGGTCGTAGAGGGCGACTCGCCAAATGCCGATTTGTAGGCCACTGCAAACCGGCCGAATTCCCAGAAGTCAAACTCGGTTGCGATATCGGTTACACGCGTGGCGGCAGGGTCGGCTTTTTCCAATGCGCGGCGAGACTTCGGACGATCCTGACTGCTGGCGAAATATTTTCGGGATACGATAGTACGACGGCGCAGCAGGTTGCCGCCACATTGGTAACGTTCGACCATAGCACACCGGAAGGCGAGAAGCTGACCGCGCTGCGGGCGGCGTTGGCACCGATAGCCACGGCAGGGAACGTCATTGACGCCACGTGGCTCGGCTATTGGGGCGACGGCGTGGCGTATTGCGGCGGAAGGGGCAGAACAGAACCGTAACGGGGTGGAGATGGTTGAGACCTCACGCGACTCCCCCATTTTTACTGGTCCACATCTAGCGTGAATCCGGCGCGTTTCCCTACAGCATGTTGAAGTGCTGGCGGGTGAGGGTGTCATTGGCAAGGTGGAGCGTTGGCTTGGCGGGCGCCTGAAGGATATTCGTGGGTTTATCGAAGGCCTGTATGAGCATGACCTTCATGCCAAGCGGGTTGATGCCTTGGCCGGAGCCACGTTGGGCGTAATGACCAGCGCGTCGCTAGCGGTCGCGGTGATTGGGCAGGCGCTGGCGCAGGCGCGCGGTCTGGTGACCAAGCACGCGATCAAACAGGTCGATCGGTTGCTCAGCAATCAGAACATCGATGTCTGGGACAGCTTCGCCCGCTGGGTGCCGCATCTGATCGGCACGCGGAAGGAAATCGTTGTCGCTGTGGACTGGACCGAGTTCGATGGCGATGGCCAGGCAACGCTCGCGCTCAACCTGGTGACCGGACATGGCCGTGCCACGCCACTGCTGTGGGTGACCGTCTGGAAAGAGGAACTTACAGACCAGCGCAACGATTTTGAGGACGCCTGCCTGCTGCGACTGAAGCAACTTGTGCCGCCAGATTGTGCCGTCACGGTCCTCGCCGATCGCGGTTTTGGCGATCACAAGCTATTCAAGTTCCTCGATGATCTGGGATTTGGCTACGTCATCCGATTTCGCGGCAATATTCACGTCACCGATGCCGGCGGCGAGACGCGTCCGGCCGCCGACTGGGTGGGCAAGTCGGGCCGGGCACGCAAGCTGCGCGGTGCCCAGGTCACCGCATCGCACGCCTATAAGGTCGGTGCGGTGGTCTGTGTCCACGCAAAAGCCATGAAAGAGCCTTGGTGTCTTGCTGTCAGCAATGCCGAGGCCTCGACCGCAATGCAGGTCAACTATTACGCCAAACGTTGGACCATCGAGCCTAACTTCCGCGATACCAAGGATCTGCGGTTCGGCATGGGGCTTGGTGCCACGCGCATCGGCGAACCAACCCGGCGCGACCGGTTGCTGCTCATCAACGCATTCGCAATGGTGCTGCTCACAATGCTCGGCGCCGCCGGTGAAAGTCTCGGTATGGATCGATTACTTAAGTCCAACACGTCGAAGATCCGCACTCACTCGTTGTTCAGGCAAGGCTGCATGCTCTACGAACTGATCCCAACCATGCCAGATCAAAGACTATTCCCCCTTATGGCCCGCTTCGCCGAGACCGTATCAAAATGCCGGTCGTTCAGCGGACTTTTCGAGGTCATTTGAAATGAGGGGATAAGTGAGCGTGGCGCCCACAGTTCTCCGCTTTTTGACTGTGCGACAACTACGCTAATAACTTCACGGGCTTAAAATATCCGGGATTTATACGATAATGGCAAATATTCGTCCCGAGATGGCGATTACGCGTGGCGGCCGTAACCAGCCTATCTGGTCGGGACCGGACGCCGAGGGCAGAAGTATTCAGAGAACGGGATCATCCCTTGATGGAGCGTTAATCTTAACCGACACGAGTTCCGCTCTGCAGATATTGGCAACAACTGGAGCCTTTAGTACGCTCACTCGTTTCGTCTCGGGGGACAGCAACATATAGTGCAGAAGAACGGTTACTGGCTTGTACGCACCCTCATACTGATCTACAATCCACCGTGAAGAGACCTTTCGGTTCACGGCGCGGACCGATGTGTCGGTCAATCCGAAAGCTCCATCTAATGTCGAGCATCATCCGCCGCAGTTGCGAGGCTGAGTAGCGGGAATTTTCGATAATCCATAACTCATCTTGCGACAGCGACGTTCCGGCATCAGATCCGTCAGAGCTGACAACCCCGTTCATCAGCGTGTTCGCGCGCGTCGTGTCCTTGAGCCCGAATGCGTGTCCGATCTCATGCTCCAAAACACCCCGCGCACCCTTGGTCGAGGACAGCAGCGCCTGGTTGGCCTTTTGATTGACGAAGATGATTGGATCAATCAGGTCGCTCACACGCATGCAGATACCGCCTTCGAGGCCGGGAGGATCGAAGTCAGGAACGTAGAAGATGTGCAGGCCGCCGAGATCGGTCCAGTTCTTTACCGCGGCCCAGACCTCGGAGGTAAAACGTCCATTGTCATCCTTGATGGTCATCGGGCGCGGAGTGCTGCTGCCGGCCCCGGCTGGGACATCGTGGTCGAACTCCTTCGGTCCCCCGGCGAGCGCGAGCTTGCCATCGGTTCCAAGGATCGCCCTTGTCTGGTCCCGATCGAGTGTGAACTTCTTCATCCTGAACGTCAGCGGCACGTGGACGAAGACTTTCTCAGCTCGGTGAAAGTCCTTGACGGTCGTATCAGCAACGCCGGTGACCACCGTAACCCAGGCATCGATCGCAGACATGGCTTGCTCCTATCGGTGTTTTGTCCCCGCATATCGTCCGATCGCCGTGCCGATCGAGCGCCTCATGAAGTCGCGGCTCCGGCACATCGGGCGGCCGACAGCAGCCCGAACCTGAACTCGCGGCCGATCGCCGCGCCGGTTTGCGCAACCTCCTTGGCGGCGGATCCCAGCCGATCCAGTCGGGCCATCAGGGAGGCGTGCAGAGTCGCCGGCACCGACAATGCCGCGTGCGGCCTAGCAGACAGCGATGCGGGGGTTTCCGTTCTGGACTCGAGCACTGCCTTGGTCAGTTCCTCGACAAATAGCGGCACGCCGTCGGTGCGGTCGGCGATCTCCTCCGCGATCTCAGGTGGGAGCGCCCCGCTCCCGGCGACGTTCGCGACAATCGCCGCCGTGTCGTGCCGGTCGAGACGTGGCAGCGTCAGCAGCGTCACGTGCGGCTGGCCGGCCCACGGCGGTTGGAACTCAGGGCGGAACATCGCCAGCAGCAGCACCGGCCATTCGGCGATCCGCTCCGTCATGTGGTCGAGCAGTTCGCGCGAACTCGGGTCGACCCAGTGCAGGTCATCGAAGATCATCAGCACCGGCTGCTGCCGCGACAGACCTTCCACCTGCCGCAGCAGCGCCTCGAACGTCTTCTCCTTCTTGCGCTGCGGCGTGAGATCGAGCGGCGAGGCGAGATTGAGTGACGGCAGCGAGTGCAGGTCGGCAATCGGTACCTACGTCTTCGATCGACGGCGCGGAGGCGGCGAGGAGTGATTGCAGCTTGGCGAGCCTGGTCATTGGCGCGTCGGTGAGCGCGAAGCCGGCCGCGCGCTCCATTTGCGCAATCACCGGATAGAGTGCGCTGTCCTGATGGTGTGGCGAACAGAAGTAGCGCAGGCGAACATGCAGTTCGTCAGCTATCCGCTCGGCCAGCGCCTCGGTGAGCCGGGACTTGCCCACGCCCGGTTCGGCCGAAATGAGCACCACCCGCCCGCTGCCAGCCTTCGCCTGCGTCCAACGGCGGAGCAACAATCCAAGCTCCTCGTCACGGCCGACCAGCGGCGTGGCGCCAGAGCGTAGGGCCTCGAACTGACCAACCGCGCGATTTCAGACAACACTTGCCAGGCGGGCGCGCCCACCGGCAGACCCTTGAGTTGGACCGTGCCGAGGTGCTGGCATTCGAACAGGCCGCCGATCTGCCAGCGTGTGGCAGAATCGATCACCACCTGGTTCGGCCCGGCGAGGCCCTGCAGGCGTGCCGCGAGTTCGGCGTTTCACCGACCGCTGTCTGCTGGCGAGCATCACCCGACCCGATCGGTTCGCCTATGACCACGAGCCCCGTTGCTAGCCGACGCAGACCTGTAGTACTCTATTATAGTGCATATAGTTGTGTCGGTCAAGCTGTGCAAAAGCGGCCGTGTCTTTTCTGGTGGATGTTTCTTGGTTCGGCTGAAGTGGGGCCGTTTCTTCGTTCTTTAGTCGCTGGGATATTTGCAAGCCAAAAATGTGCTTTTGTTCGGCTTGAAGCGCCGCTTTTTGTCGCGGCCCATGCACGTTGCGTGCGCCGCGCGGAGATTGGGTCAAGACGGGCCGTAGGCCCCGCGTAGCGGCGCACAGTGGTCTTGAACGCGATCGAGCACGGCGCGAGCCTGAGGTCAGGCCGGGTGTTGTCGCTGCCGGATCATGGTTCTTTTCCGCGATCTGCCCGCAAAGCGCGGGCAGTCGAACATGGCGATCCGGAAGGCCGGTGCTCCTAATGTCCCAGGCGCCGTCACCGCTGTTATTTGGGCCGCCGCGAAGAAAGCGGAGCCACCGAGCCTCGTCCCGGCAGGGACACTCTCCCGCTCCTCAGCAGGAGGCCACGGTGGCCCGGCGCAGTCCGATCCGCGCCACCAACGCATGTCTCCAGCGTCGCAGCGTGCTGTCGGTCACCTTGCGCGTGAGAATGGCATTCGCCGCCTGGAACAGACAGGCGCGCAGAAGCCATCGCCGCATTTGGAGATGCGCCCCGCGCAATCGACATCGCCGGATTGGTAGCGGCGTGGGGTCACGCCCAAATAGGCGCCGACCGTGCTGGATCGTCTGAACCGTTCTGGGTTGTCGATCACCGCGCCATAGGCCAGCGCGACGATCACGCCGACCGCCGGAATGCTCATCAGCCTCTGTGTGGCAGGATCAGATTTGGCGCGCTTGAGAAGCTGCCCATCAAGGACACGGATCTGCTTACGCAGGCTCTGCCAGACAGCAAGCATTGGTTCGGCGATGAGGCAAAGGGTCGGGTTGCCGTCGCAGACCTCTCGCACACGGCCGGCGAACAGCCCGCCAGCGCCCTTGCGGACCACGTGGCCAAACGCCTTCAACAGGCCACGCAATGTATTGGCAATTGCCTGGCGCTGCGGGACAAGTTGCGCGCGGGCAACCAACAAGAGTCGCAACGACTGCGCATCCAAACTCTTGACCGCAATCTCGCGGAACCAGCCGGTCCGCACCACCTGCGCCAAGCCGTACGCGTCGTTGGCATCGGTCTTGTTGATCTGCACACGAAGAGCGGCCTTGGCGTGGCGCGCGTCGAGGCAGACGATCGGCACGCCGCGTGCACGCCGCGTCCGGGTCAGAAAGTTCGACAGCAACCCAGTCTCAAGCCCGGCTCGGACGACGCGGGGGTATGCTGGCGGATCGCCCCGGCAATGGCATCAGGATCGGTGGCACATTTGCCACGCCAAACCACGATGCCTTGCTGATCAATCTCACAGACCGAAGTCAGCTCCTGCGAAACATCCAGACCAACATAGTGCGACGGTTCCATGGGGTTCTCCTGCTTTGGCGTCATGCCGCCAGGAGGCTAACCCCAACAGCGATTACCCCATGTCCCAGCCTGATGACGCATGGGCGTCGTGGGTGGACGCGGTCAAGGATGGCCGCAGCCCATCGGCGTAGCCGGCGCGCAGCGGGCTTCACGGCGGCGAGCACGGGCCAGGCTTGGACCGATGGGCGCCATCATGCCGCTGCCCGCATCTGCTGCTGTTTGTGCTCGCGCAGGTGCTCCATGTTCAGATAGCGCGACGTCGCTAGCCACTCCTCGTGCGTCTCAACCGCCAGCGCCCGCACCAGCCGCGAGCAACTGGTGGTGTTCGGGAAGATCCGCACCATATGCGTGCGCCGTTTGATCTCCTGGTTCAGCCGCTCCACCCAACTGCATAGCCGGCCATATTTGCCGCTCCACTTCGTCAGCCAGGCAGACAAATCGCGGCGCACCTCGGCCAACTCCCGCCGGTCGTAGATCCAGCGCAACTCCTGCAAGCAATCGTCGTTGGCCCGCCGCGGCAGATGGTCTAGCGCGTTGCGCAGAAAGTGCACGTAGCAGCGCTACCAGGCCGCTTCCATCAGAACCTCGCGGATCGCTTGCTTCAAACCGGGGTGGGCGTCAGACACCACAAACTCCACCCCGTGCAGGCCGCGCTGCTTCAGTCGCAGCACAAACTCCCGCCAACTCGACGTGCTCTCCCGGTTGGCCAGATCAACGCCCAGGATCTGACGCCGGCCTTCGCCATCCACCGCAACCGCAACCAACACCGCCTGGCTGGCAATCACCCCGCCCTCGCGCACCCGCTAGTAGCGCGCGTCCAGGATCAGATACGGATAGGGTTCCTCCAGACCACGGCTGGCAAACGCCGTCAGCGCCGCATCCAGCGTCCGGTTCATCTCGCTGATCGCCGAGGCCGAGAAGCTGTGGCCACACAGCGTCTCGGTCACCGCTGATCTTGCGCGTCGATACGCCCTGCACATACATATCCGCCAGCGCACTCACCAACCCCTTCTCCGACCGCTGGTAGCGTTCAAACAACTCGGTCGAGAACAATCCCGTTCGGTCGCGCGGAGCACGCAATTCATGGTGCCGGCACGGGTGATCAGCGATCGGCTGTAGGAGCCGCGGCGCGGTTCAGGTCAGCAACGATCCGCTGGAGGCTGACGCCGCGTCAGGTCGCGGACCCGGTCCTTGAACCGGGCCACCGCCTTGTCGGCGACACGTCGCCGCGGCTGCGGTTCGTCCGTGACCGTGAAGCCAAGGAACGAGCGCTGCCACGGCCGGGCGACGGCGCTCTTCTGCGCATTGACCTGAAGCTTAAGGCGTCCCTCGATGAAGCGGGTCAAGCGGTCATGACCCGGAGGCCGGCCTTTTCGCTGCGGACGTAGACGTTGCAGTCGTCCGCGTAACGCACGAACCGGTGGCCACGACGCTCAAGTTCGCGATCAAATTCGTCCAGCACGAGATTCGAGAGCAGCGGCGAGAGCGGACCCCTTGCGGGGTCCCCTCCCGGCTGTTCGAGAACAGCCCGTTGTTAAGCACACCGGCTGTCAGATAGCTCCGTATAAGCCGAAGCACCCGCCGATCCGGGATGCGCGCTGCCACTCGTGCCATGAGTTTGTCTTGATTAACTCGGTCGAAAAATTTCGCCAAATCCATATCGACAACGAACCGATGGTCTTCGGTGACGTAGGCTTGCGCCTGCGCCACCGCTTGCTGGGCGGAGCGGCCCGGCCGGAAGCCGTAACTGTGTTCGCTGAACGTCGGGTCCCACAGCGGCTGGAGCCGCTGGAGCACCGCCTGTTGGATCACACGGTCGATCACGGTTGGAATGCCGAGGCCACGTGCCCCGCCGGCCGGCTTGGGGATTTGCACCCGACGTACCGGCTGCGGCTGGTAGCGCCCCTGCAGCGGTTGGTATTCGATCTCCGGCCAGCGCGCTTTGAGGAGGCCCGGAAATTGTCGGACGGTCGACGCTGGGCGCTCCCTTGTTGCGCACCACCGCACGCAACGCCGCTTCTATGCTGTCAGGATCACAGATCGCCTCCATTAGTTGACTGGTTGCGCCGGGCTTTCGGGTTCGAACATCGCCGTGGTCATTTCGACCTCTCGCACGACCGGGCGCGGGGTTTCACCCCTCTCCAGTATCAGCAAGTCCAAAGTGAACTGGAATGGCGGTCGCGGTGTGGTCATGAGATCTCCGAGCTATTTGCCCTTTCCTTCAATCCAATGATGTTTGACTTATCAGGCGCGAGTACGCCGTAAGTCTTGTAGGCAAGCTTGGCGTTGGGGAATACGATGCCGGACTGCACCTGCACCGAGCCTAAATCGAAGACCTGGTAATCGATTGGCGCTGATGACTGCGCCGCCGCCGGTGTGATTGATACGACGTTGACTTTGCCGGAGGCTCCGCCAAGAACTCCGACAGCGCCGGCGGCCGCTTTCATGAAGCCGCGGCGGGCCGACGACGGCAGATCAGGGATATTCTGGGACCGGGGCTTACTTTCATAGCGATGCCTCCTTTGAAGCCGAGCAAGACTCAGGCGGCCATGCCCAGGATGGTATGCAATGCTGTGCGGTGTATCGTCGCTCCACGGGAAATCGCGCAGCGTTCGAAGCGTGTCTCCTGCCGAGACCCATGTCAATTGGCAGTGAACATATTATGGCTAGCTCGTGGTTTGGCCGGGTTTTGTAGCTCGTGAAGTGTCCGGTCATCTGTGCCTCCTGTGACGGGGGTTTGGGATGGATCGGGCACGCCTTCACGAGGGCATACGTCGGATGCGTTTTGAAGATGTTTTGGGCCGTTCGCAGCGGTCGGAGCTGAGCCAGATGGAAGCGGCTGAATTGCTGGGGATCAGCGAACGGACATTCCGCCGCTGGCGGGATCGGCATCGAGAGGCTGGGCCATCTGGGCTGGATGATCGGCGTCTGAGGCCATCGTTGCGGCGGGCCCCGGTTGCGGAGATCGAGCGAATGCTGGGTCTTTATCGTGATCTTTACCGGGGTTTCACGGTGAAGCATTTCCACGAGCAGTTGGCGAAACGGCACAACTACGTGCTGGGCTACACCGTGACCAAGCTGCACTTGCAGCGCGAGGGCCTGGTCGTGCGGGCCAAGAAGCGTTCGGCGCACCGCAAGAAGCGACCGCGCCGGCCAATGGCTGGCATGATGCTGCATCAGGACGCCTCGAGACACGCCTGGCTGCCCGGCGACACCCGCACGTACGATCTGGTGGTGACGATGGAGGATGCCACCAGCGCGCTCTACTCGGCTTTCCTGGTGGACGAAGAGGGCACGGCGTCGAGCTTCCAAGGACTGCGTGAGGTGGTGGCCACGCATGGCCTGTTCTGCTCGCTCTACACCGATCGTGGCAGCCATTACTTCTTCACGCCCGCGGCCGGCGGCAAGGTATCGAGGAGCGTGCTGACGCAGGTTGGACGTGCCCTGAGCCAGCTCGGCATTGAGCACATTGCGGCCTACTCACCGCAAGCGCGGCGCCGGTCGGAGCGGGTGTTCCACACGTTACAGGACCGGTTGCCGAAGGAGTTTAAGCTGGCCGCGATCGCCACGGTCGAGGCGGCCAACGTTTGGCTTCGCGACAGCTTCATTGCCGAACACAATGCCCGCTTTGCGGTCAGTGCGGCGCAGGAAGGATCGGCATTCGTTGCCGATACCTCGGGTGCCTGGCGGGAGATCCTATGCATTCAGGAGGATCGTACCGTTGGCCACGACAATACGGTGAAGTGGGAAGGCCTAATCTTGCAACTGCCACCGAGCCGTCTGCGGCCGCACTTCGTCAAGACGACAGTGCGGGTAAACGCGTATCCAGATGGTCGACTGGCCGTTCTCTGGGGGCCGCACCGGCTGGGTGAGTACAACGCCAAGGGCGGCCTCGTACCGTCCGCTCGAATTGCCGCATGAAACGCTTCCATGGCGGCGGTTCTGATCCGGGGCATGCTCCGGATCAGAACAAGAACGAAGCGGACAAATCATGAGCTACGAAAACCGGACAGGTTTACGAGCTAGCGACAGCGGCAGTGAACATAAAAACAGCATCTGCGCAGAAGGGCGGGAGAATGGTTCTCCTTTGGCATGATTTGACGGAAAGGCGTCTTCTGTGTCTTCGACATGCTTCCGGACCGATGTAGCGGTGACCTGTGTATACACAAGAAAACCGCGCGCATCAGTTCGACCGCTCCATCCGCGTGCCGCGCCTAACTTACGAGATTACATACCGCGCACGTTATCTGAACCCAACCCTGCTGTCGGCCGGAGGAGGGACGAAGCGCAGCACCCCGTCCGGGATGGTTGGCCGAATTCAGGCTCGTTAACGCCGCCACACGTCGCGCTGACCAGCAACCGCTTGTTGCGCACGCCACACGCGATACCGGAACATAACCCAGGCTACCGCCGCCGCGCCCAAAGCCACGGGCAGGATCAGCAGAGCCACCCACAGCGCGAGCGCCGCCAGCGACAGCCCACCAGCAATGAGGGCGACCACCATCGCCCATAGCAGGATGCGACTGGAAATCGGCACCTTCGGCGGCGAGACGAACTCCCCGTCGACAGTCATCTCCAGTTCAGGCGGCGGACGTCAATTCATGCCGTCGATGTGGCGCCCCCACGGCCCGGCTTCAAGCCCAGGGCCACCTTTGACGCACCGCCCCCCTGGCATACCGCTCCGTGGCGTATCGCCCCGCACGCTCCTGCCCTAGTCTGGCACTCGGTCATGGAAAAGGAGCCGCCACCATGAAGGTTGGGCTATTCATCAACACACAGTATCCTGAACAGGTCGACGTGCCGGCGCAGATCCCTGCCCTCGTCGAGCAGGTGCGCGTAGCGCGAGATGCCGGGTTTAAGTCGCTCTGGTTTCCGCACCACTGGCTGACAGAGCCGATGCAGATGCTGCAGATCATGCCGGCGATGGCGTTCTTGGCCGCCGAAGCGAAGGGCATGGTGATCGGTCCCAACATTCTCATCCTGCCGCTGCTGAACCCGATGCACGTCGCCGAGGAAGCCGCAACGCTCGATGTTTTAACCGGCGGCAATTACGTGCTGGGTGTTGGGCTGGGATATCGGCAACCGGAGTTCTCCGCGTTCGGCATTCCGCTGGCCGAACGCGCCGGGCGGTTCTCGGAAAGCATTACGTTGATGCGCAAACTTTGGGCCGGCGGGAAGATCACCCACGAGGGAAGATTCTACACCATCGCCGACGCAGGTATTAGTTTGAAGCCGATGCGCCCGGGCGGCCCGCCGATCTATATCGCCGGCCTCGTCAACTCCGCCGTGCGCCGCGCCGCTCGGATCGGCGATGCGTGGTTGATCGCCAATGCATCTTCGATTCAGGAGATCACGCCGCAAATGCATACCTATCGCGCGGCGCTAAAGGAATACAATCGCACACCGCTGGAGTTTCCCCTAGCCCGCGAATGCTACGTCGGCAACAGCCGGGCCTCAGCCTATGAAGAATGCAAAGCGGCCCTGGAATACAAGTATGCCGCCTACGCCGCGTGGGGAATGACCAGTCCTCTTGCGGGAACCACCTTCGAGGACTTCGCCAAGGATCGTTTTATCATCGGCGACAAAGTGTCGGTTAAGGACGAGATCCTGCGCTATACTCACCTTCTCGGAACGGATCACTTTATTATGCGCAGCCAGTGGCCTGGCCTTCAGCAGGACAAGGTCCTCGGCTCCATCCGGCGACTTGGGGAGATCTTCGCCGAGTTATAACGACAGCCGTTTCAGGTGGAAACCGACCTCAATCTCGAGTCGCCCGATGCGGTCCAATTCGATGTTAAAGCTCGCGTTGGTGCGACGCGACAGCGCTGAAGACCTATTGGCACGACGACCTCCGGCGGTGGCCATCAAGATGGAATGGCTTCGAGATCCCAACACTCCTAACGGCTACGGCCCGATGACAAAACTGGCCATCTTCAGCGCTTCATCTATGGGGGTAGGCCATATAAATTGCGGATGCCACGGTCAATCGTGCCGACAATTTCTTCAAAATCCCGCTTGATCGAGTCTGTATAGGCGGTGATCGGGTTAATGGAATCGTTGTTAAGCTTGTGAGAGTACCAAAGGCCGACAAAGGCTGTTGCACCAGTCCCGGAGCCTGCGCCCGCCCCGAACCCGCTCGACTTGAAAAGTCTCGTTCCGTTCTGGACTGCATCAAGATATGTGTAGCCGTAATTGATCCCGCTTTTCCGATGCCAACCGATGCCGATACCAGAGTACCACCGGAAAGATGCAAGCCAGTGATTGAGAACGGAGTCAAGACGTTCAGTGACGACCAGTTCAGTCCCGAACGGTTCGACAGATCGAACCCCGTTGCATTACCGCCAGCTCCCAAGCCGATGGTGGCTAAGTAAAACGGTTCGAGAGCGCCGGCGGACTTGCTACGAAATACATACCGCATCCGCCGCCGATGGCGAATGCAGCGCCGCCGAGGAAACAGATCTCCCAGTCTTGTGCAGGTGTCATCAGTTCATCCGGCATCGCAGGTATCCTTTGTCGCAAGTGGTTCCCGCTTCTCGCGCGTCCGCCCCAAGGCATCTAACGTCATAAATGAGGCCATCTCAATCCCGCTACCTCCGGCTAACCGGTTGGCGAGCCGCCGTCTCCGGTATTTTCCAAAAACCGAGATAAGCTGAAGGATTTTCTCCAGATGCAAGTTTCTGATGCTCAATGAGGGCACAATTACGACCAGCGTCTCGACCGATACCCAGGGTTGGAAGGACCGCGACCGGGTGGCTAGCCTGATGGATCGTCCCGGATCGGACACCAGCGAATTACCTGCCCATCCTGTGAAGTAGTTCATAGCACGCTCCCGGTCCACATGAAAAACTTCCCCCGGATCGCTGTTGGTATCTCGTAGTCTCAAGCGGGCGGGGGATGACATGAAGCGCGTGTTTTCGGCTGGTATTATCATTTGCCTCGTTCTGGTCGCGGGGGCGGTGGGGATAGAAAAGTCGCGTGGCCAACCAGAAGCCGTATTGACTGAGACGATCCTGGCAAAACGCGATCATCTGAAAGTGCTACGGGCGATTAGCGAAATGTGTGCCGACAACTCGGTTGCGACAACTTCAGAGGTTACGGTCGTCAATGCGCCGGCCGGCAGCGAAGAGGAGGTTCATTACCCAGCTCTTTCACAAAAACCGACGACGTTCCAGATTTCGGCTAGGGATTACAGCGAGGAGCTTCGGGACCAACGCATCAGGCTCGACCAGGAAATCAATGGCGGCCAGGCGTTGTCCTGGTGGTCCAAAGTAGCGATCGCAGCGCTTGGCACCCTGGCGGCAATCTTGATTGGCCTCAAGCCTCTCTTTGAACGATTTGAGAGCCTCAAGCTGGTCAATACTGGCATTGCCGCAGCCGCCATCATCTTTTCTGGAACCGTCGGCACGCTCTCGAGCTTCAGTGCTCTAGCAGACGTACAGACGCACTTGCTGCAAAATCAGCGAACTTTGGCTCAATTACAGCAGCTCCACTGGCGCGTCGGTAATGATGTCTTCGCGGCTACAAGTCTATGTGCCACTAGCGAGAACCCGGATCTCGGAAAGATTGGTGATTGGAAGTACCGGTTTGAAGAAATTACCAACGAGGCTCTACCAAGTGTTGCTAAGCCCGGCGACCTCGCTCAACCGCAAAAAGCTGCGTCAATCCTAAGGACTGTATCCAACTAGCGGTTTCGGTAAGGAAACCAAGCGACGGGCGGCGGTTACAGACCTCTGACGGCCGCGGAGCGAACGTCATCTCGACGCCAAAGCAGGGTCACGAGGCAGGCCCTTCGGCCAGTTCGTCAGCCCGCAAGCGATATAACGCTCGGTCGGCGCGACAATGACGTGGGTTGGTGCGAAGCGTGCCAGGTCGGTGAAATCGAAGGTGCATCCCAAGAAGGGCATCCAGCCGATGCGGGCAGCACCAGTATGTTTGAGCAGGGGCTGCCAGTAATCCCAGGTGAAGCTATCTCCCAGAACGAGGAGTCGCTCGCCCTCGGAAGTTCGCTCCAAGGCGTAGCGAAGGTCCAAGACATAAGCGGGGAGTGCCCGAAACACGTCGATTACCGCCCAGGTGTCTGCCGGCGAACCGATACGCAGAGCATAGTCGGCATCGTTCAAGCGGTCCTGCAGCCCGAGCAGGCGAGCGAGATCGCCCGCCGGTACCGGCGACAATGGCGTCAGTGAAGTAGCAGGGTCGAGCGACCACTCATCATGACCGATAGAATTCATCGTCATGTTGAACGCCAGCAGGGCCGCATTCAAGCGCCAATGCGAATCGGTATGGCGATACAGCAGGTCGCGGTCGGGGCTGGCCACGAAAGCCGCCTTCAGGTCGATGGTGGCGACGCCGCGCTCGCGAAGCCCGCGCATGGCAAGATCGTATTCCAATGGGCCGCTGATATGCCACCAAGCAGGCTGATCATGCGTCGGGATGGACTGGGCGTTGGGCGGCACCAGCACGACAACATCTCCACCCGTGGGCGCCAGCGCCCGTCGCATCCCATCTACTACCTCGACGAAGTGCCGAATTTGGTCAGACCGGTAGAGCGCGCCAGTGGATTGGTTGACCACGTTCTCGCCGCTGTAGAACAGATGCATGCGCGGCCCGAAATACACCCGCGGATCACTTGGCGTCATGACGGCGTACTCGAGGGCAGCCCGCAAGTAGGGCAGGGTGCGGGCATAACCGAAATTGTCGTCGAAATACTGCCTACCAGCACGGCAGAGAGCATTGAGTTTGTCGCCGAAGGAAGCCTTCTTCGCGACGATGAACGGGTGCCAAGTGCCAATTGGATCGGGAACCAATGATCCGAACATGACGAGTACGAGAAGCGCCAGGGCGGCGGGACCGAGATAGCGGCGATGAGCGGGAATCAGCGCCACGTTTAGAACCTGTTGTAAAGGAAGGGATTGTAGGTGCTCGCGCCTACAATAATGACGCACAATGCGAGCAAGGCCAGCAGCCAGGCGTTGTCTCCGACGCCCAGGACCGTCTCCCCCAGCAGCCGCTCGGCGCTTTGCCGCAGCCGCGGGAACCGCCACCGCCATAGTCCTAGCAGCCCCGCCACAACCAACGCGGCGCAGGCAACGGGTGTAAGCGCAATGTGCATCTGCACTGACAGCTCGCTCGAACCGTTAAGACCGGTGAGCCCCTTGAACATGATCGCTGCGCGATCGAAACCGTTTGCGCGGAACCAGACCCAGCCGACGAAAACAACCAGCAGAGTATAGCCATGAGCGATCGGATGCGGCAGTCCTGAGAGTAGGCGGCGCAAACCAGCGCGCTCGAGCACCAGCAGAAGACCGTGGTAAGCGCCCCAGATCACGAACGTCCAGCTTGCGCCGTGCCATAAGCCGCACAGCAGGAAGACGATCCACAGATTGGCATAGGTCCGTGTCGGCGAGATCCGGTTGCCGCCAAGCGGGATGTAGACGTAATCGCGCAGCCAGGCGGACAGGCTCATATGCCAGCGACGCCAGAAGTCGGTGACGCTCAACGATGCGTAAGGAACGCGGAAATTGCGCGGGAGAGCAAAGCCGGTCATCACGCCGAGTCCGACGGCCATGGCGGAATAGCCGCCGAAATCGAAGTATATCTGCATGCCATAGGCGTAGAGGGCCAGCCACGCTTCTACCTGACCGGGCGCGGGAGCGTAGTCGAAGACCCCGTCCGCGACCGGCGCGATCTGGTCGGCAATCAGCACCTTCCACGCCAGGCCAATGATGAAGATGCGCATGCCGGCGGAGAACCGGTCGATGGTGTGGCGCCGGTCGTGCAACTGCCGCGCGACTGTCGAGTAACGCACGATCGGACCCGATACAAGCTGCGGGAACATCGACATGTAGAGCATGAACTCGTCGAACCGGCGGCTGGCTGCGGCTCGGCCCTTGGCAACGTCCGCAATGTAGGAGATCGCGTGAAAGGTATAGAAAGAAATGCCGAGCGGCAGGCCGATTTGTGGGACCGGCAAGGCAATGCCCACGAAGCCGAGCAGTGCGTTGAGATTTTCGATCGCGAAGCCGGTGTACTTGAAGACGCCGAGGACGAACAAGTTACCCGTTGCACCGTAAGCCAGCAGCCGACGGCGCCGAGGGCCCTCCGCATTGTCGATTGCAATGCCCAGCCGGAAATTGGCGGCGATGGAGGCCAGCAGGATCGGCAGGAAGATCGTCTTGCCAGAGGAATAGAACAGCACTGAGAAGGCAATGAAGACAATGTTCCTGGCACAAATCTTCCGGCAGGCAAAATAGCAGAGCAAGAAGGCGGGGAAAAAGCCGAACAGAAAGCTCTTCGAGGCAAACGTCATCCGTTTTGCGTTCCCCCTGGGGCGTGGGCGGAAACTGGCAGCAACGCGTCGCCCAATGGCTGCGAAGACGAAGAATGACTGCGCTATCATTGCTTGTTGATTCGGCGCAATGGTCGCGTCCGCTTCCTGGCGCTTGCCGAACCGCCTGTTGCGGCTTTGCACTGCGGCCCGGGTCGGGTAGACGTGGTTGGCCGAACTGGAGAAGCGGATCCGCACCGCCTTCCCGCCCGTCAGTCTTGACAGAACGGCCGTCGCTCCCCACACTTCACCATATGGCGAAGTTTCAAGGATCGCAACTCGACCGGACATTCGCAGCGCTCGTTGATCCAACGCGCCGGGCGATCCTGGCACGTCTCGAGCAGGAGGACAGCGTGTCCATCGGCGAGCTCGCGCGCCCGTTCGCGATCAAGCTTCCGGCGGTGATGAAGCATCTTGACGTGCTGGGCAACGCAGGGCTCATCACCCGATCGAAGACGGGCCGCACTGTGGCGGTGCGCCTCGCACCCGAACCCATGGAAGAGGCGATGAACTGGCTGCGCCGATATGAACGGTTCTGGTCGGCCAGCCTCGACCGCCTCGCCGCCTATGCCGAGGCCAAGGAGGCGACGGCCGAAGCGGCGAAAACCCAGGAGACCAAACCATGACCAGCCTGACCCTGGTGCGCCGGATCGCAGCCCGCCCCTCCATCGTCTTCGATGCCGTGACGACGCCTGACGGAATCGCCTGCTGGTGGGGCCCCGACGCCGGACCGGTGCTTCTTGCCGAAACCGACATCCGCACAGGCGGTCACTTCCGGGTGCGGTTCCGGATGCTCGACGGCACCGAGCATGAAAGCAGCGGCCAGTATATCGAAGTCGACAAGCCCGTCCGCCTGGTCATGAGCTGGCGTTGGACCCATGGCGGCGACCCCGAGGAAGCTGGCGAAGAGTCCCGCCTCGAGATTGATCTGCGACCGATCGATACCGGGACGGAGCTAACCCTGACGCACTCGCGTCTCCAGAATGAGGCGTCGCGGGCGAGCCACGAGGAGGGCTGGAGCGGTGCGCTCGACAAGCTGGTAGTGCATTTCCCCGACGTCCGGACGTAGTCTATACCGTTAAAGAAACGACTATAGAATAGAGCGTTTCGCCAAAACAGTAACCGGGAGAGTGAAATGATTCCGACCATCACCACCTTCGGCTGGGTGCCCGAATTCGCCCGCGGCTTTGTCCGCGATATGCGCCCACGCTGGGCCTTCGAAGAGGTCGGCCAAGCCTACCGGGTCAACCTGATCGCCGATTTCCAAAACCCCAGAACATCGCCGCTTCCAGCCGTTCGGCCAGGTACCCACCTATCAGGACGACGAGGTTGCGATCTTCAAGTCCGGCGCGATCGTCCTACGCATAGCCGAACGCGCCGGCAAACTGATCCCATTGGATGCCGCCCCGCGCATGCGGGCGCTGCAATGGGTAGCGGCGGCGCTCAACTCTGTCGAGCCGTTCGTCATGGCACTCGCGATCAACGACATTTTCGAAAGAGATCGCGAATGGTCCAAGGCACGCCATGTCAAAGTCGTCGCCGACCTGAAGACCCGCCTCGCCGATCTCGAGGCCGCGCTCGGCAACAACGTCTGGCTCGATGGGTCCGAGTTCACCGTTGGCGACCTGATGATGATCTCCGTGCTCAGTGGGCTGCGCCGCACCACCGAACTTGCCCCCTTCCCGCTTCTCGCTGCCTATATCGCGCGGGGGGAGAGCCGGCCAGCCTACCAAAAGGCCCTGGCCGATCACATGGCGACCTTCGAGGCGCCGGCCCCCGTCTAATTTCCAACGCCCCCGAACGTTAAGCGGAGAAAACGATGACGTATTTCCAAGGCTTCGTGGTTCCGGTGAAGACCGGGAACAAGCAGCCCTACCTCGACATGGCGAAAAAGATGGCGCCGATCTTCGCCGAATACGGCGCGATGGGCCACGTGGAATGCTGGGGTGACGACGTGATGGACGGCAAGATCACCGACCTCAAGAAAGCCGTCCAGGCGCACGATGACGAGACCGTCGTCCTGTCCTGGGTCTGGTGGCCCGACAAGGCGTCGTGTGACGCGGCCGCCGGAAAAATCATGGCCGACGATCGAATGAAGCCCGACGGTCCGATGCCGTTCGACGGCCAGCGGATGATCTACGCTGGGTTCGAAACGAGTTGCGACACTGGTGACGCCGGCAAGTTTGGCTACATCGATGGCGTGATCGCCAGTGTTCCCAACGGCAATCGCCAGGGCTTTATCGATCATTCAGCCAAGGCCGCTGGGTTGTTCCAGGAAAAAGGCGCGCTGCGACTCGTTGACGGCTGGGGCACTGACGTCCCCGCCGGCAAAGTAACCGATTTCAAGCTTGCCGTGCAGGCGAAGGATGGCGAGACGGTTATATTTGGCTGGATCGAATGGCCCGACAAGCCGACACGCGACAAAGGCATGGGCGCGCTGATGGAAGATCCGCGCATGCGTGAGACCTCGCCAGCATGGAACGGCCAGCTCGCGATCTTCGGCGGCTTTACGCCAATCCTCGACACCGCCCACGCATAAGGAGACCTTCATGGCGGACCTCGACAAAACCCAGAAGAAGATCGCGACCTGCCTATGGTTTGACCATGGCCAGGCGCATAAGGCGGCCGAATTCTACGCGGCAACGTTTCCCGACAGCCATGTGGACGCCCGCCATAAGTCACCGTCCGATTATCCGGCCGGCAAGCAGGGTGACGAACTCACCGTCGAGTTCACGGTGCTGGGCATGCCATTCATTGGCCTCAATGGTGGACCGCATTTCAAATTCAATGAGGCGGTTAGTTTTATGGTCTATACCGACAGCCAGGAGGAGACCGATCGTTATTGGAACGCGATCGTCGAAAACGGCGGCCAGGAGTCGCAATGTGGCTGGTGCAAAGACAAGTTCGGCCTGTCCTGGCAGATTACGCCCCGAGCGCTGATGAACGCGATGGCTGATCCCGACCGGGCGGCGGCGAAGCGCACCATGGAAGCCATGATGACCATGAAGAAGATCGACATCGCCGCGATCGAGCGCGCGCGAGGCGGGAGGTCAGTCGCGTGAGCCTGCAACTCTTCGGCCACCCCTTCTCGTCCTTTACGATGAAAGCACTCATCGCGCTGTACGAGAACGAGACGCCGTTCGACTTCCGAATACTTGATTCCGATCATCCGGAGAACGGTGCGGAGTTGGCTAGGCACTGGCCAATCGCCAGATTCCCGTTGCTCGTCGATGGTGGGACGACGGTGTTCGAAACCAGCGCGATTATCGAGTATCTCGCCGCATTCCATCCCGGACCGGTGCCGCTGATCCCGGTTGATGCAAAAGCCGCGGTGCCGGTGCGGATGCTCGATCGCGTGTTCGACAGCCATGTGATGGCGCCGATGCAGGCTATCGTGTTCAATGCGCGCCGCCCCGAGGAAGCGCGAGATCCGTACGGGGTTACGCAGGCCCGAACCGCACTCGATACCATCTACGACTGGCTCGACCATGCCCTGGTCAGGCGCCAATGGGCCGTCGGCGATACTTTCACCTTGGCCGACGCAGCCGCTGCGCCTGCGCTGTTCTACGCCGACTGGACCCACCCGATCGGCGACGATCGCACCACGCTTAAGGCCTATCGCGCCCGCCTGCTCGCGCGTCCTTCGTTTGCTCGCTGCATCGACGACGCCCGCCCCTATCGGCCGTTCTTCCCGCTAGGCGCACCCGATCGGGACTAATCCTAAGGATAATGATCATGACCAACGAAAACCTTGAACTCTCCGTGACCCGCCTGATCGACGCGCCCGTCGCGACCGTCTGGAAAATCGCCACCGAACGCCTGGAGGAATGGTGGTGCCCCAAGCCCTGGACGGTCGAGATCATCGAGCAGGACTGGCGCGCCGGCGGACGCTCGGCCATGGTAATGCGCGGGCCGAACGGCGAGGAGATGCCGCATGATGGTGTGTTCCTTGAGGTGACGCCCGGCAAGCGCTTCGTCTTCACCGACGCATTCACCACGGGCTGGCATCCGAAGGGCCCGTTCATGGTTGGTGCAATGGAGTTCGCCGATGAGAACGGCAAGACCCGCTATACGGGCCGCGCACGCCACTGGACCACGGAAGCCTACGACCAGCATAAGGCGATGGGCTTCGAACAGGGCTGGGCCACTGTGGCAGAGCAACTCGCCGCCTTGGCGGAGGCCGACACAAAGGCGCCGGCCCGCTCAAGATCCTAATTCCCGGGGGGACATCGCAGCCTCCGACAAAACTTTATGCGCATGCGTAACGTCGTCGTAACAGGCGGCAGCCGGGGGTTGGGTCTTGGTATCGCCGAGCGGCTTTCGGCTTCCGGCTTCTGTGTCATAACCATTGCCCGCAAACAGTCGGAATCGCTGGAGGCGGCCATGCAGCAGGCAAGCCGTGCCGGCCTCGGCGCGCTGCATTTCCGCCCGTTCGATCTTGCGAACACCGCTGGGATCGCGGACCTGATCAAGGCCGTGCGCCGAGATTTCGGGACGCTGTACGGCCTTGTTAATAACGCAGCGCTTGGTGACGCCGGGGTTTTGGCTACGATGCCGGACAAACTCATCGAGCAGTTGGTGCATCTCAACGTCGTGTCGCCGGCGTTGGTAACGAAATACAGCGCTCGTTCGATGATGACGGGCAACGGCGGGCGTATCGTGAACATCGCCTCGGTCACAGCGTCGACCGGGTATGCCGGGTTATCCGTCTATTCTGCCACCAAGGCGTCGATGGTTGGCTTCACCCGCTCCCTGGCGCGCGAATTGGGGCCGCTCGGGATCACCGTGAATGCCGTCGCGCCTGGCTTCATTGATACCGACATGACGCATGGCCTGACCGCCGCGCAGCGCGAACAGATCGCGCGCCGCAGCGCGTTGCGACGGATGGCCCAGGTGAGCGATGTCGCCAATACGGTCGATTTCCTGTTCAGCGAGCGGGCGTGCAACATCACCGGAACCGTCGTGACTGTAGATGCCGGCAACACGGCTTGACGAACCACTACAGCCCTTGCAGCGCGCTTGAGTTGAGTGCCGCACGCAATGTATCGTCGCAGACGACGAAGGCGCCGCGGCTTCGGTCGTAGAACCAAATCGGGTCTGGCGCGACCGAGCTCGAATACCCTTCCTGCATGAGGAGCGCCTTCATTGGCTTGAACGTGCCCGTCACCTCGAGGCGCTCGCAAACGCGCAGAAAGCGGGGGCGCGCGTAGTCAGGCAGGCTTGCGACCAGATGATGGTGCAGCACACCAAGATCGAAATCTGCTTCGACGGTGACGGCGGCCATACCCGCGCGCCCCTCGTTACCCGGCACCACGACACCGTAGACGACCACTTCCGTGACACCCGGACAGCCAGCCAACACCGCCGCCACTTCCGATGTCGACACGTTCTCGCCCTTCCAGCGGAACGTGTCTCCCATGCGATCGACGAAATAGTAGTAGCCGGCGCGGTCCTTGCGCATCAGGTCGCCTGTGCGGAACCAGCGATCCCCGGACACGAAGACGTCGTGCAGCACTTTGCGAGCGGTGGCCTCGACGTCCGTGTAGCCATCGAAATGGCGGCCGCGCGAGGCATCGGCGCCCGCGATCTGACCGATCGCCTCGCCCGTCTCGTCCGGTCCGCAGCGGATGCAGAAACCGTCACTACTACGGAGCGGTTCTCCTGTTTCAACATCGCAACCGATAAGCGCGACGGGAAAGCGGTGTGCCAGGAATTGCGGGACGCGACCGACCGCACCGGGCTTCTCCTCGCAATTGTAGAGCGAGACGCTGCCCTCCGTCGCCGCATAGAATTCCAGCAGATGGGGTATGGCAAAGCGCTTCTGAAACCGCTGCCAGACATCGGCACGCAGCCCATTGCCGCAGGCGAGCCGCAGACGATGTTGTAATTCGCGCGGATGCGTCGGGCTTTGAGCCAGGTAACGGCACAGTTCGCCAATGTATTGGACAATCGTGCAGCCGCCGTCCACCACATCGTCCCAGAACCGGCTGGCCGAAAACCGGCGTGCGACCATCACCGAACCGCCTTTGACGAGCATTGCACCGACGGCGACGACACCACCGGTGCTATGGTACATCGGCAGGCAGTCGTACAAGCGGTCAGCCGGGGTCACGTCCATCATGGCGGCGAACCAGCAGCTCCATTCAGCAAGGCGTCCATGAGTGACGATCGCGGCCTTCGGCAGCCCGGTGGTTCCCGAAGTGTAAATCAGCAGGGCCGGGTCGCGCGCCGCTGGCAGGCGCCGTGGCACCGCGCTGCGCACCACGGCAGCGTGATGCGCGTCGATCCGCTGGACGTCAACATCGCAGGACGAACCATGCATCCAACATTGCGGCGGGTTCGCTAGTTGCGACGTTGTTGCGCGCACTCTATCCATCATCTCAGCCGCAACGATGAGGTGAGTTGCCGCCGCCGCCTCTATGCAATGCTTGAGTCCGGCGCCAACCAGGTTGGTATTGAGCAGCGCTACCACACCACCCGCCTGAGTGATCCCGAACCAGATAGCGACGTAGTCTCGGCAGTTGGGCATGAGGAGGCCGATCTGATCGCCAGCCGTCACCCCCTGCGCAATCGCCCATTCCATGTAATAAGTGGAACGGTCTTCCAGCTCCCGGTAGGTGAATTGTCCGTCTCGATCCATTAGGGCGATGGCATCGGGCTGGCCGTTCGCCGCCTCGCGGACCAGAGACATCAGCGTGATATCCGGCTGGCCTTCGACTGCTTTCAGTGCACCGAGCGCGCGGACCCAGGCCTGCACCGCGCCACCTCGCCCAGAACCGTGCTTCGGGCTGGGCTCCGTCATGGGCTGTGATCGACCACGACCGTTCTGCACTCTAGAGTTGTCCAGTAGCCGTAGCTGCTCAGCATCACTCTTCGCAATGGGCGGGCGCGCTAATCAGCTACCCTGTTTCCTGCCCAACAGACGGTGTCCACTGCAACTCGAACATGTTCGGTGTCAGCTTCGGCGCCAAATCGATATTCGACAGGTGCATCGTCAACGTCCGCTGGTGGGCGTCGACAACGGTGACAGCGATAAGCCCAAGCGGCTGGTCAGCGAGCGTCAGCGTGAGGCTGCCCTGAGAGGCCTGGTTGGTCTTTTCCAGCGTAACCTGAACTATCCCCGGCTGCCTGACCACTTGCGTTACCGTAACGGCGCCCGAGAAATTTAATGTCGGGGTCAGAAGCATGCCGAGCGGCGTGCGGGAGACCGGCATCGTGGTGGTGGACCCGTTGCTCTGGTCCACGATCTGCACCTGCCCGTTGGCGATCACGATGATGCGTCCCTCGGAGCCGGCGTAGTCGATGCGCATATCGCCAGCCGGCCGATCCAGCCGGATCACCCCCGCATCCGGGCCAAACGACCCGAACTGAATGAAATGCGCCTGGAACCGCGGAATACTGTTCAGATACGCCGCAACACGGTCGACTTCCGCGGTCTCGGCGGCGGTTAGTTGCGGTCTCGGCGCAGTGGTGGTGCAAGCGGCAAACCAGAGCAAAAGCACGAGCGCTAGTCTCGCAACAGGGGGCGCACCCCGCGCAAGCTTCATGATACGCATGTTGCTGGTCTTATCCAGTGCTGCATAAGGAAAGCATCCTACACCTTCTGCGAGGCCGGCGTGCCTGGGTTAGTTGCAAACCCGCCGGCCATTAACGAAAGCGCACCCTGGCTCCACAGCCTTCGTCGCGCTATTGCCGCGGACGCCGCGAACATTCGTGCCCGGTGCGACCTCGTTTGAGTGGTACGGCTGTGCGGAGTGAACCTGTCCGGTATTTTTATTGTAACTTGCCGCTCCGTTGGGGCCAACACACCCGGCTCGGTTGGCGGTCGATCCGCACTCGGCGGCATTTGCCTGCTGTGCCGCCAGGAGCAGAAGTAGAGCGATGATGATGCGTGACATACCTTTGCCTTCCGTAAATATGCAAATTGGGATCTGCTTATTATACGCGGACTAGGTGCTGGCGGGACTTATGTCAACACATCAAATGCAAATCCTGCTTAGTGGTCCGATCCCGACAGAGGCATCCCATGCGGTCGGGTAAATCGGCTCACAAAATCAAACGCTAGTGGTTCAAAACCGGCGGTTCTAGCCGTCTGAAGCGACGATTTTGTCGATAAAAGGCTGCCGCGCATGCGTAGGCTGCAAATGGGCGCGATTTCGGTTCGAACGGTAAGAGAATGCTTCGAGTAGTATAGTAATGTATACGCAAGCTGCGGACGAAGTTATGGAGAGTGGCATCCGCACAGGACCAGCCGGGACCAAAGCAGGTCCGGAAAGGTCGGCGATTGATCAACCTCTCTCCAGCGACGCCACAACAACCATCGAAGTAAGTGCGAAAAAGAGAGAAATCCCGCCCCTTTCATTTGTCTACGGACCGATCCCATTGACCATGGTTTCGATTAGTGTGGCGGATTACAAGGCGTGCCTTCTTCCGGAGATATGCAAAGCGGTCCAAGATTGGTTGCCGCTACAGGCAGCGAGATCATCGCCAGCGGGCCCGCTTGGTGCTCACCATTGAAGGGTGTGGGCTTGGTCACGTCGAAACCGCATTGCGCGGCATCCTCTGGTTTGTTGAACCAGAACCCAACATGATAGGTGTTGACCGGCGGTAATATAACAGTTCCGTCCGGATTTTTGTCGCCATCGAAGCCAAAAATCTGATCCAGAAAGATAGAGCGCAAAGGCACGCTAATATCTGCGGTTCCATTTTCGTTGGCATCGAGATCACTCTGATACCACGCCAGCCCGAATGTCGTCGGGAAATTGGGGTCTTTCATTCCATCAGCAAGGAAGGGACTGCGTTGCACCGTGAACAGATCGAATTGCAAATTCGGTCTTAGTCCAGTGACATGAACAACAAGGGTGTCATTGAGAGTATCGCGCACGACACCAACGGTTGCAGATGGTGGCGTTTTGCCATCTATTGCGATACAGTAAAGAAGTGGCGCATTGGGCACTAGACTAAACGATGTCTTGTTGATTTGGGCATAACTTGAACCAGCCCAAAACACCAACGTCGCCGCTACAGCGATTTTGATCTTCATTTTGTTTGGTCCTTTTATCGAACACTTCATTATAGAGATCAGCGTTTGAATACACACAATGAGGACTTCACGCTAGATCGAAATCAGCGTTCGGACCCACACAATGATGTGATATATAAATGAAAACCACCCACTTAGATCGAAATCATCGTCAGGCTACATACAATGATATGATCACCGAATCAAAAATTCGCTTCGGTCCTAGAGATTAGAGTGTAGATACGCACAATGATGTGGAAACTGAATGAAAAGCACGTCGCCTAAAGCAACCCGTTCACGGACGAGACACGCGCCCTTTCGGAGCAGGTTGATCGATAGAAGGCATTATCGTGAGCTTGGTCGCAACTCCCGGCATGCCCGGTTACTGCTGCCAATATACTCGCCAACGGAACGCCAAGCGACGGCTATTCTGATCACCGCTGCCGGCGATCAGACCATCGCTCGCCTGCTATAGCGAGCTTGTGCCGGCGTTGCCATCGAACGATCTCGTCTAGCCACGAAGTGATCGCGGGCGGGCACGCGGCACCGCGACCGGGGAGTCATTCCGGCGCAGCAAGGGGGAAGGTTGATCGGCGCGATCATCAGCATGCCTGACGGAACAGGACCTCAGACGAGCCACGTTCGCGCGGGCAAGCAGGTCGCCTTTTGCAGGTGGACCGGACCGGCCCAGATGTGCCCGCACCTAACCTGTCCTCCGGTCGGTACGCACTCAAGCAATGAGCTTGCTTGACGTGGTCGGGGCACTGACCCGAGCATCGGCTCAATAAAATCTTCGAATCAGCCAATTTATCTGAATAAGTGAATCAAGAGGGACAGGATACCGGTGTTTCACTCTCTCTTTGGACAAATAATGTTGCAGGTCCCGATGGTCGGGTCGCCGTTGGCGTGCATGCATAGCTCTCCGTGGAAGCTGTCAGGAGCACCATGCTTAACGGCTAATCCGGGGTTTGCGCCGGTCTCGGCCGCCCTGGTGCAGGGTCGCGGTGCGATGGTGGTCGAACGCCAACAGGCACGAGTATGGCCATGATCGACGCGCGGCAAGGCTGAGCCCTGGTTCAAATTGACATATTCTGTAGTTCATATATTCTTTGAAACGGCGACATTGTTATTCCTGGCAGTAGGATAATTTCGCATGAACAGCCTGTCGAGAAGAAGTTTGTTCGGCTCAGCCGCCGCCGCCGTAGCAGCTGTGAGTTCGCCCACCATCCTGACCAACAGGGCGTATGCCGCCGCCCCTAGCCTCGTGCCGCGGAAATTGCCGTTCCCGCCGAACGACAAGTTTGGCACCTACGAGCCGACGATCTCGGCGGACGGGAACACGATCTACTTCGCTCGCTTTGGGAACAACGGCGACACGAGGGTGAAAGGTCCGACCGATATCTTCGTCACCCACCGCGTCCGACAGAGCGGCGAGTGGCCCGGGACGGCCGAGGAATGGTCGTCGCCCGAGCGCCTGCTCGACACGGTCAACAGTGATAGCGTCGACCAGGAGCCGTGGATCACACCCGACGGCAATACCCTTTACTTCATGAGCAAACGTAAAGCGCCAGGCGTGGGGCCGGTGGGAATCTGGGTCAGCCACAAGCAATCCGACGGTGAATGGGGTCAGGCACAGCCAGTCCCTGGGGGCAATATAAACAACAGCGAATACGTAACCCATTGTTTCATGCCGTTCGATCTTCCGGGCCAGCCTAGCGCGATGTGTTTCGTATCCATGCGGCCCCGCGAACCGGGAGCGCCGAACACGACCGACCTCTACACGACGCGACAGGTGGACGGCGTTTGGCAGCCAGCCCAGCGCTATGCGGACCGGTTGCTCGAACTCGATTGCGTACAAATGCCGTTTTAGTCTGGTAACGAGGGACGACTTCACCCTCGGCGTCGTCTCCGTCCACGATTTCGGCAAGTTCCACACTTTGCTTTTCGTGCACTACGACCCGAAGAGCAAGGAGTGGAAGGGGCCGATTGTCGAGGCGCCGTTCAACGACTGGAACATCGACGGCGCGTGCCCGAATTTCCAGGCCAACGGCGAAAGGATGATCTGGTCGGCCGGCTACGATCACGGACCGGACCTGATCTCCGGCGGCAGCAACGGTGCAGGCGGACTCTATGATCTGTTCTGGCTGCCCACAAGCGAGCTCATCGCGTACTACAAGGCGAGAACAGGCATCGGCTAACCGACATGGATCGCGGCAATGAGAATCCCGACATGCGCGCGAGGATTAGTCCTCGCGCTTGTCGCCTGGGTGCTCGGCGTCGGCCTCGCCCTTGGACATAGTGGGCTTCAGCGGGCGGAGCCGCCGGCTGAAAGTAAGCTCAAACGGCCTCCGAGCGAGGTCAAGCTCTACTTTACCGAGCGCCTGGAGCCGGCCTATAGTACCGTTCGGGTCAAGGATGACAATGGCGCTCAGGTCGATCGCCAGGACGCCCACGTCGACCCTTCAAATCCCCTGCTCCTGCGGGCGACATTGCAGCCGCTTGAGCAGGGCGCTTACACGGTGAACTGGCGGGTGCTCTCCGTCGATGGTCATGTGACCGAAGGACGTTTCACGTTCCAGGTCAAATGACCACACTGTTCTTCGGCGCCCAGTGGGTTCATCTTGCTCAGTGCGTCCTCCTCACGGGCGCGTTCTTCCTGTTGCTGCTTGCCGGGCCGACCCGCGACCGACTTCATGCGCCGATGGGAGCAGCGAGTACTGCACTGGGCGCGATGGCTCGTGATCGTAGCGCTGGCTTCAGGCATCGCCGTGTTGGCTGCCCAGACCGGGCTGTTTGAGGGCCGCCCCGAAGCTGCGCTCGAGCCGCAAGCTATCTGGCATGCCATGCTGGATACACGGCCGGGGTTCCTATGGATGGTGCGTCACGGTCTGCTGATCGTGCTGGCGGCCTTTCTCTTCCTCGACGGCGACGTTTCCGCCCGGCAAAACTGGATCGCTGCGCGGGGCGAAGCATTTTTGCTGGCCGCGCTCGCTCTGATTCTTCTCGGCAGTTCCAGCCACGTGGCCGCAAGCTCCGAAAGCCCATGGCCGCAGGCCATCGACATGGTGCATCTGCTGGGCGCGGGCATCTGGGTCGGCGGCCTGCCGCCGCTCGCACTCCTTCTGTATGGCGCTAGCCAGAACGCAGCCGGCTCCTGATCCCTACGCGGTGCGGACCATGCAGCGCTTTTCCCGCGTCGCGCTCATCACAGTGCTCATTCTTGTGGGTTCGGGCGTCGCGAGCGCCTGGCTGTTGGTCGGAAGCGTCGCCGGCCTGGTGGGGACGACGCACGGTCTCCTGCTTCTCGCCAAAATTGCCGTTCTTGTTCTGGCACTTCTCCTGGCCGCCGCAAGCCGTGCGATGCTGCCTGCGTTGTCGAGCCCGACCGCGGCGAAGTCGTCCGCGACGGCCCGACGCATGGCGTTGTTCATCGCGCTCGAGGCGGGTCTCGTGCTGGTCGTGCTCGGCCTCGCTACGGCGATGACGGTGACTACGCCCGCGCTTCACGACGATCCGGTATGGCCCTGGCCAGTTCGGATCTCCGCTCGACCTCGTGCCTGAAGTTCCGGTCTTGCAGCGTCTCGCGCAACTGCCGATCGCGTTTGTGCTTGGGGCTTCCGGCCTGACGATTTTAGCCGTCGCGTTCCTCGTGCGCCGGCGACCCATCCTTCTCGTCGGGACGCTTTTCGCCCTGGCTGCAAGCGGCGCCGCAGTCGGCCTGCAGCCAGCGATAGTCCGAGCATACCCGACCTCGTTCGCTGCTCCCGCCGTTGTCGTATACCGCCGGCTCGATTGCGGAGGGAATGGCGGTCTACCAGGCGCATTGCGCGTCCTGCCATGAGACGCCGGCGCCCGGCCGCGCGGGGCTAAAGGGAAGCGCCCTCGATCTGCTCGCTCCTGGAACGGCGCGGCGATCCGCAGGAGACCTCTTCTGGCTGATAACGCATGGACGGCCGGATCGCGGGATGCCGGAGTTCGGCAGCCGGCTTGAAGAAGCGCAGTGCTGGCACGTAATCAATTTCCTCCGCGCGATGGGCGCGACCGCCGACCCGCGCCGCATCGGAGCCGTGGTCGAACCGAACGACGCTTGGCTGGCGGCGCCCGACTTGACCATCTCTGTCGGGCCTCTGCCGCCAACGACGCTGCGCGACTTGAGAGGCAAGCGGATGGTTCTGCTGGTGCTTTATGACCTGCCGGGCTCGCGCGAGCGGATGGCCGAACTCGCGAGGCGTTATGGAGCGCTTTCGGTTCTGGGCGTGGAGGTCGTTGCGGTGCCGCCGCGCAGCTCGCCGGAAGGGATCGCCGAGCTCGGCGAGTCGCCGCCGGTGCTGTTCCCGATTGTCACCGACGGAAATGAGGATATCGCCGCCGCGTACCGCTTGTTCGCGCCCGGCGCCGCGCATGCGGAATTCCTGATCGACCGGCAGGGATATATCCGCGCGATTTGGCGGAGCGACCAGACGGGGATGCCGGAAGCCGACGCCGTTCAAGCCCAGGTGGAGAGACTCAATGAGGAGAAGTCCCCGCCGGCGCTCCCCGATGACCATGTCCATTGATGAGATCGGAGGATCCTGGTGATGCGGATGTGGCAGGTCGTCATACTCGTAAACCTGGCCCTAGCGGTCGGTCTCGGCTTCGGCTACGGCGCCTGGGGTCGCCGGCTGGCCACACTCGACGGCGAGTTCAAGACGGCGCAAGCGCAGGTCGGAGCAGCTTAGGCGCGAGCGCGAGGCATGCTTTGCCGGAGCCCGCGTCGGCGAGCAGCTATGGGAGGGGCGAGGGATCGTGCGGGCGGTTTATCCCAAGCTGCTCCTCGTCACGCACGAGGAGATTCCCGGCCTGCTCCCCGCTAGAACCACCGGCTTTCGTTTGGCCGATTCCGCTAATCACGGCCAAGCCCGCGCGGGCGACCCAATCCGGTTCTGGCTGCAAGGCACCGGGTACGACAACACCATGCTGGTGAGGATGGAGGCATGGTGAACCGCACCGGGGCAAATCTGAGCGCCTAGCTGAGGCTCATCATCCCACGCCTGCCGGCGCTGCGGCTGAAACCGGCCGGTCGTTCGGCAATCGATACAGCGCGAGGTGTGGTCGTGACCGCACTGAAAACAAATCGCGTGGGACGATCAGTAAAAATGCCATTTATCTTCTAGTCCCGATCAAGCCTGCTTGACGATGTCGCCGCGCGGGCCCTAGCATTAGTTTGCTCGAATACTTCTCTCAAGCCGATGTGCTCTGCAGATGAATCCAGGAGGGTATGGTCTTGCCTGCCCGCTTTCTCTCCAGACGAATATTGTTGCAGTTGCCGATGGTGGGCTTTGCCGTCAGCACGCACGCTCAAGCCTCCGAGGACGCTGTAAGGATTGGCGTGCTCAACGACCAATCCGGCGTCTACGCCGATTTCGGCGGGCCGGGTGCGGTCATCGCAGCGCGCTTGGCGGTCGAGGATCAGCAGGGAAGAGTGCTCGGCAAGCCGATTGAAGTATTGATCGGCGACCACCAAAGCAAGCCGGATATCGGGGTCGCGATCGCCAGGCAATGGTTCGACGCGGATAACGTCACCATGGTGATCGGCTTCGACAATTCCTCAGTCGCCCTGGCGGTCGAGCAACTCGCGGCGCAGAAGAACCGCATCGCCATCGCGGGCGCGGTCGCGACAACCGACTTCACCGGCAAGGCGTGCACCCCGAATGAAGCCGCCTGGGTCTACGACAGCTACGCGCTGACAACCAGCCTTGCGAACGCTCTGGTTCGCCAGGGGCAGGACACCTGGTTCTTCGTCACCGTGGACTACGCCTTCGGCAATTCCATGCAGGCCGCTGCGACCAGTGCCGTGGTGGCGAGCGGCGGCAAGGTCCTCGGCAGCGTGCGGCATCCGCTGAACAACGCCGACTTCAGCTCCTATTTGCTACAGGCCCAGGCCTCCGGGGCGAAAGTGATCGCGCTTGCCAATGCCGGCGGCGACATGATCAACGCCACCAAACAGGCGAAGGAATTCGGATTGACCGGGCATGGTCAGTCCGTCGTGGCACTTCTTGCTTTTATCACCGACATCCACAGCGTCGGGCTCGAAGCGGCGCAGGGCCTGAAGTTCGTTACCACCTTCTATTGGGACCGTGACGACGGAAGCCGAGCCTGGTCACAGCGCTTTTATGAGCGCCACAAAAGCATGCCGACGATGGGGCAGGCCGGCGTCTACTCCGCGGTCCGCCACTACCTGCGAGCGGTCGCGGCGGCAGGCACCGTCGAGGCGGGCCCGGTGATGGCCAAGATGCGCGAACTTCGGGTGGACGATTTCTTCGCGAGGAACGGATACATCCGCGCCGACGGCAGGCTAGTGCACGATATGTATTTCGTCCAGGTGAAGACACCGGCCGAAGTCCAAAGGACCTTGGGATTATTACAAAGTCCTCGAGACAATCCCTGGCGAGAAGGCATTTCGTCCGCTGGAACAAGGCGGCTGTCCACTGGCTCGGCAGCAATGACTCGAAAGCCCACGCGTGCGGCTCGCCTAATACGTTCGTCCATACAGTGAAGGAGACACCCAACCATGCCGAATTTGACGATCAACGGTCAGAGCTACTTTGCTGACGCGCCCTCGGACACCCCGCTGCTCTGGGTCATCCGCGAAGATCTGCGACTAACCGGGACAAAATATGGCTGCGGCATGGGTCTGTGCGGGTCGTGCACGGTGCACATCGACGGCCACGCGGTACGCTCCTGCGCCGTCACCGTTGGGGAGGCCGTGGGCGCCAGCATCACCACGATCGAAGGACTTGACCCGGCCAACGCTCACCCCGTGCAGCAGGCCTGGATCGAATTTCAGGTTCCGCAATGCGGTTACTGTCAGTCGGGCCAAATCATGCAGGCCGCGGCGTTGCTGTCGGCCAATTCGAACCCGAGCGAGCCGCAGATCGTCGAGGCGATGAACGGCAACCTCTGTCGCTGTGCCACCTATTCACGCATTGTTCCCGCTGTGAAACGCGCTGCCGAAATCATGCAGGAGGGCGCGATCCATGCGTAATGCAACAACAACCGGCACCACGCGGCGCGAATTTCTCGTTCGCTCAGCGGCCACCACCGCCGGCGCTTTTTTGAGTGTCGGGTTGCCGGCCCTGCTGCCCGGCAGCCGAGCCGAGGCAGCGAGCAGCGCAGCAATGACCAGTTTCACGCCCTCGATCTGGTTCACCTTGACCCCCGACGGCAAGGTCACGATGCACATCGTGAAGGCTGAAATGGGTCAGCACATCGGCACCGCGCTGGCGCAGGTGATCGCCGAGGAACTGGCGGTCCGCTGGCAGGACGTCCATCTCGACACGCCGCTCGAGAGCGTCGAGAACTTTGCCATTTACGGCCTCGCCTACACCGTCAACAGCGGCAGCGTCACGACCGAGTTCGATCGCCTGTCCCGCGCTGGCGCCGCTGGACGAATGGCCCTCATCGAAGCCGGCGCCAAGCTGCTCGGTGCCGCGCCGGATGGCTGCCACGCCGAGAACGGCCGTGTCGTCGATCCGGCATCAGGACGCTCTATCAGCTACGGCGAGATCATCCGCACCGTGAGGATAGACCGCAAGTTCGCCTACCCGGACGATTTCAACGGCATCAAGTTGAAAGAACCAGTCAACTACACAATTGTCGGCCAATCGCTGCCCGCGCTCGACATTCCGGCGAAGACCAGCGGTCAGGCGAAATACGGCATCGACGTTTTTCTGCCGAACATGGTCTATGGCGCCGTCGCAGTCCCACGCACCCGCTATGCGTCCAAAGTCGTCAGCATCGACGATTCCGAGGCGCGCAAAATCCCGGGTTTCGTGAAGGCCGTCAGGGTGGACAACGCGCTAGGCAAATGCACCGGCTGGGCGGTCGCGCTGGCCGAAACCTTCCCCGCCGCCATGAAGGCCGCGAAAGCGTTGAAGGTAGAGGTCGATCCTGGGCCGTACGGCAATCTCGGCCTCGACGACATCTTCGCGGAGTTTGCGCAGAACATGCAGAACCCGGATGCGGGCGCGAGCTGGGTCCTCGAAGGCGACGTCGACAAGGCCATGGCAAACGCCGAGCAGGTCTTGGATTTGGAATACACTACCGACATGGTGTGCCACGCGACCATGGAACCGCTCAACGCCACGGTTCAATTCGCTGACGGTGCCTGGCACGTCTACACCGGCACGCAGAGTACGACGTTCGCGCGTATGACGCTGACTGGCTATCTCGCGGCGGCGCTCAAGCAGAAGCCCGGGGACCTCAAGATTTACGTTCACGAGCAACTGGTAGGCGGTGGCTTCGGCGGCAAACAGGACTACGATGAGATCCTGGCTGCGGCATACTGCGCCAACGACGTCGGACGGCCGGTGAAGCTGATCCAGACGCGGGAATCGAATTTCGCCACCAGTTTCCCCCGCACACCAACCTTGCATCGGCTAAAGGCGGGGCTGAAGGGTGGCCAACTCGTTGCAATGAACCACGACATCGCCTGCGGCTTCATGGGCCCGCGTTTCGCCGTGGGCGCGAAGTTCAAGAATGGCACCGATTGGCTGCAGCTCGACTCCTGGCCCGACAAGAAGAAGAATGTCGATCAGTGGTCGATCGGCGGCAGCGATCATTGGTACGACGTCGAAAACCACCGCGTACGTGCTTTCGACAGCGAGCGCACAACGTTCGCCGTCCAGGCGAGCGCGCTGCGCACTGTGTCGAACTCGTACAACATGTTCGTGGTCGAATCGTTCATCGACGAGGTGGCGCATGCATTGAAGCGGGATCCACTGGAATTCCGCCTCGCGCTGCTCAACGGCAAGGGCGGAAATCGAGGCATCCCCAACACCGGCTATGCGCCAGGCACCCCGTCTGACTACTACATGGATCGGCTGTGGATTTCGCTGCCGTGGCCAACCGACAAAAGCTGGCCCCCATACGAATCATCCACCGTCGGTGGCGCGCTGCGGCTCGCGCATTGCCTTCGCGTGGCCGCCGACAAGGCCGGCTGGGGGTCGAAGCAACTGCCGCCGAATACTGGCATGGGCATTGCCGTATCTTCAGCCGAGGAGCGGCAGAGCCCGACCTGGGTAGCCGGCATCGCCGAGGTCACCGTGGATCCGAGCAGCGGGGTATACAGAATTAATCGGGTCACCGTCGCAATGGACCCGGGATTGGTGGTGAACCCCGTCGGCGCGACGGCCCAGGTTCAGGGCGCGGCGCTATGGGGCGCAAGTCAGGTGCTCGCGGAACGGCTGAGCCTGAAGAACGGTGCGATCCAACAGAGCAACTTCCACGACTACACGCCTATTCGCCTCGCTGACGTTCCGGAGATTGACGTTGAGCTGATCCAATCCGGCAATCACCCAAGCGGCGTTGGGGAGCCGGCCTCAACGGTGGTGGCGCCGGCGGTCGCCAACGCGATCTACAACGCGGTCGGCGTGCGCGTGCGTCACATGCCGATCACCGCCGAAGCGGTACTGAATGGACTGAAGAAAACATGAAGCTCGGCATGTGACCGGCAGTGGATTGAAAAACTGCCGGTCTGTGCTAAAAGGATTGCAATACGATCCGGCCGGAATCCACATCACCGAGAAAACAAGTCTGCGAGCCTTCGTGCATGGGGGTTTCCCGATAGGCGAGCCGCTTACCGCCATCCTCGAACTCCCACTCCCGGATAGGCTGAACCGCCTTGAACGTGTGCAGCACGCGGCCGGCGCGGAAAAGAACCAACGCCCCACCGAGCGGTCCGCGCCACGCCTGTTCAGGGTCGTTGCCGAGCATGCTCCAGCGAGAAACGTTACGGCCCAGCACGAAATCGGCGGCGCCGTGTCACGAAATCGCCCCTGACACCGCGATATCATCAATAGACTACAACATGATGCTGAAGTGGCCCGACGTTCTTAATCTCGCCAAAAACGGCAACCCCTCCCCGGACCGCAAGGTTGTCAAAACCGACGCGGAATGGCGACGGCAACTGACCGCAGAGGAGTATCACGTTACGCGAGAGGCTGGGACCGAGCATCCCTTCAGTTCGGAGATGTGCAGCCTGTTTGAGCCAGGCATTTACGCCTGCCTTTGCTGCGATACCATCCTGTTCGATGCCACCGAGAAATTCGAGTCTGGAACCGGATGGCCGTCTTTCACCCAGCCAGCCGCCGCTAACGTCATCGCGTACCGCTTTGACGGCCCTGCCTTTTTGAAGCGTGTCGAAACTATCTGCAACACTTGCGATGCCCACCTCGGGCATGTCTTCCCGGATGGTCCCGCGCCCAGCGGGTTGCGCTATTGCATGAACGCTGTGGCGCTGAAGAAGGCTGCCAAACTTTGAGCACGAATCTATCTGCTTATCTCCGCCAGCCTATGCCGCGGGATTTCGAAAAACATCAGCGTTGCCGCGAGTCGTGCCCGAAGAGGCGGATGATCTCGGCGTCCGCACTCGACGCACGGGCTGAATCGCTACCGATATTTGCCTTAACGCCGTCTTGAAACCGCTTCTCGCGGGCACTTGAGCGGCCGCGCGAGAAGTTGCTCCCCGTGGCGCGATGCGCTAATTCTCCGACGGCTTCTCTACGTGGTCCACGACCAGAATTGGAACGCTGGCTTTTTGCGGCTCCAACTTGAGGCCCAACTGCTCCTGCACGGCGGGGAAGATGCTGATGTCGGCGTCGTTCGGTTCGCCGCGATTGCTTCGGATATCGGGGTGTATGTAGAGCTTGAGGTCGTAAGTGCCGGTGAGGCCGGTGCGGTCCACAACGGGGCGATCGAGGAAAGCATTTGCGACCGCGTCGACGACGTCGTCCATGGAGGCCTTCGGTATGGCCATTCGATAGTTGCGGTCGACGACCTGGAGTCTGCCGCCTTCACCGGCATCGGGCACGCTCGGTTTGAGCTTGGATCCATTCTTGCCGGGCACCAGCGCGTATACGGGCATCTCACGCATTTCGTGATGGACTTTGAGGTGGAAGCGATCGGCCAGCAGCACCTGTAACATCTCGCGGAACTCACTTACGGTGGGCGCCGCTTCGCCGTCGGCCTTGGCGACAATGTCGAAAAAGGTATCGCCGACGGAGATTGCGCCGGGACAGAAACCTGGTAGTTCTTCAGCTTGTAGGCCCACATAATGAGGCCCCGGACGGTTTCGGCGTCGGCGATGAGGCGTCCGCCCGTGGTCTTTACGCCCATGATGCGAGGCGGATCGGGATGGGCCTTCACGGAGGCCACTTCAAACCGGCGCTCGGGCATGGGTTGGGGGCGAGGCCGGAAGCAAGCGTGACGATTGTCGCGACGGCGCGGACGAAAGGGATCATGGCGCAGTCCTCTGCTCACAAGCATACGATACAGAGTCGCCAGCGACGCTTCCGCCGATTTCAACTGGCTTGCCTGATCGGCCGCGGCTAGGGATCCGTCCGGCGCGTCGATTTCCTTTTGCAGCGCTGTAGCTCTTCGTCGATCAAGTTCAAGCGCCGCTCCAGCGCCGATCGTCGATTCGGCCGCTGATTTTAGTCGGAGTCGCCGCCCGCAGGCTGATGCCGGTTGTAGAGGCAGAGCGCAGCGTGGTATAAATCACTGAATTCTGATGGGCCCCGAGGGGCGAGGAGATGGCTATGCTTTCACGCTGGTTTGCAACGATTGTGGTGACTGCGGCTCTCGTGCCCAGTGTCGGCCGTGGCGAGGTGGCGGGCAAATGGGTCGCCGAGCTGACGAGCCCGACGCTCCTGGAGCCCGCATACATCCGCGTCATCCTTGCGCGGACGGGCGATGCGGTGAGCGGCGCGTGGGGCACTGAGATCGTGAAGGGTACGGTGAAGGGCTCGACCGTTTCGCTGGCGCTGACAGATACCGCGGGCCGCGATGCCGGCACGCTCACCGGCAAGATCGAGGGTGATGCGGGCGAGGGCGGAGGAACGATGGCGGGCGTGGGACGCAGGGGAGGCCGCGGCGGGGCTGGTTCTGGCGCACGCGCTCCCGTGCCGCAAGAGGTGGCATGGAAGCTGACCCGCGAACTGACGCCGCCGGCCAAACCGCGCGAGATCAACTACGATCCCACCACCTTTCAGGCTTACTACTACGCCGGGAACAAGCCCGGCATTCACATCTTCCCGGGCGACATCGTGCACACCTGGGCGCCCGATTCCGCGGGCACGGATAAGAACCTGAAACGCGTGGCTCTGGGCGGCAACCCGAACATCGGGCCTATTTACGTGGAAGGAGCGTTGCCGGGCGACACGCTGGTGGTCCACCTGATCAAGATCGAGCCAAACCGCAAGACGGCTCGGCAGGGGAGTAGAATTCAACAGTTCGGCGTCACGCCGGCTTACAATCTCGCCGCGAAGTACGACCCGGGCTTCAACGGCGAATACCAGTTGGACAACGCGACCGGCATCGCGGTGCTCACCGCGCCCACGCCTGCGCTCAAGAACTTCAAGGTAACCATGAAGCCGATGCTGGGCTGCATCTCCGTCGCGCCTCCTGGGTTCGAGGCCATGACCGGCCCGCACCTCGGCGTCTTCGGCGGCAATCTCGACTATAACGGCACTGTCTCCGGCACGACGATGTTCTTCCCCGTCTTTCATCCGGGCGCGCTCTTCGGTTTCGGCGATGGCCACGCGGCTATGGCCGACGGCGAAGTAACGCAGACGGGACTGGAGGTCTCGATGGCGGTCGATTTTTCCGTCGAGGTAATCAAGGGCTACCAGACGCAAGGCGTCCGTGAGGAGGATTCGGACTACATCATCTCGTTCGGCGTGGCGGGTTCACTGCAGGAGGCGCTGAAGGTGTCGACCGCGCAGCTCGCAACTTGGATCAAGCACGACTACGGTCTCAGCGACAGCGAGGTCGCGCTGCTGCTGGGAGCCGTGATGAAGATCGAAGTAACCGAGCTGGTCGACCCCGAGTTTGACGTAGTGACCAAGGTGCCCAAAAGCTCGCTCGCCATGCTGAT
>CAVYXX010000174.1:0-41408 GCA_963772355.1 uncultured Alphaproteobacteria bacterium
CGTCCGCCGTGCTAACTCGTGCATTCGATCCGTTCTACACCACCAAACCAACCGGTGAGGGCACTGGGTTGGGTCTCTCCATGATCTATGGCTTTGTCAAACAGTCCAATGGCCAGGTGCGGCTCTACTCAGAGGTTGGCGCAGGCACCACGGCGCGGATCTATTTGCCCCGCCATCAAGGCGACGCGGTAGACGACGAGGGGATTCAGCCAGAACTGTCGCAGGCGGCAAGGGCAGAAGCGGGTGACACTGTGCTCATCGTGGACGACGAGCCGAGCGTGCGCATGCTGGTGACCGAGGTATTGGGGGAATTGGGCTATACTGCGATCGAAGCAGCCGACAGCGTTTCCGGGTTGAAGGTGCTTCAATCGGACGTGCGGATTGATCTCCTCATCACAGATGTCGGTCTTCCAGGCGGCATGAATGGCCGTCAAATGACGGACGCGGCCCGACAGCGTCGTCCGAAGCTGAAGGTGCTCTTTATTACTGGTTACGCCGAGAATGCCGCCATCAGCAATGGTCATTTGGAACCCGGCATGCACGTTCTGACCAAGCCATTTGCGATGGATAAGCTGGCTTCCAAGATCAAAGACATCATTACGGGAAGCTAGATATCAGGGCGCTCTGTATCTGCATGTGGTGCAAAATTCTTGCCTCATCATCATTATTGTTACAAGTGCGGCACGAGATGGAGGAGAAGCGGAGGGTTATGTCCGCAGATTGCGGACGAGAACTTCCTCAAGTTTGAGCTGAACCGTCTTCCCGCCCTCCCAACCATTGGCGCCTGCCGCGACCTCTGGCATGGGAATGTCCGCGCGGTTCTTCTTCTCGGAGGTGCTTGAGAGGTTGAAGCGGCGGTCGCGAGCGTCGACCATCTGCTGATTGACCTGCCCGTCCTTCGTAAAGCCCATCATCAGCTGGGGAACCCCATTGGGAAGGTCTGGTCGCGATCGATCTGCCAAATGTGCCAGGTCTTGCCATAGGTGGTAACAAGTTCCTTCATGAAGGCATGCTCGGCAAGGGCCGGTACGCGCGGAGCGACAAGCTCCCCGACTTCACTTCGTAATTGTGGCTGTGCCAGAGCCGCTTTTCGTCATCCGGCAGCGATTTGAACACGCGCTCGCTGACGATGTATTCGATGCCGATCAGCTTCGCGTCCTTTTGGTTGGAGCTGTAGATGAAACACTGATGGAAATCCTCGGTCAGGTGAAGCGGCTTGCGGGGCTGAGGGTTCGGTGACCAGGAAGGACTTATACAGAGTCGTTACGCACAACCGCGTTGGTCCCGAGACTCGCCCGAAATCGCCGCCGCAAGGGACTGCCGGCCGACAACCGTCACCGCGGAAAAGCCACGATCGAGGCGTTATAGCCATGCGCGTAATCCAGGGAGGCAAAAGATGCATAAGACAATGCTGGGCGTTGCCACCGCGCTGCTGGTCGCAGCAGCATCTCCGGCGGTCGCAGGTGATCGCGGGTGGCACGGCAATGGCGGTGGCTGGCACGGTGGTGGCTGGCACGGTGGTGGCTGGCACGGCGGCGGTTGGCATGGCGGCTGGCACGGGCACAATAATGGAGGCTGGGTCGGTCCGGGCATCGGACTCGGACTTGGACTTGGCGTGCTGGGTGGTGCATTGCTGGCATCCCCGCCGGTTTACTACGCTCCACCACCCGTTTACTATCCACCGCCGGCCTATTACCCGCCGCCATCAGCGTATTATCCGCCGCCTGCCTACTACGCTCCCCCGAACTACTACCGACCCTACGCTGGCGATAGCGCGGACCATTTATATGGTCAGCCGGCAGCACTTGATCCGAATAACTGCGGGACACCGGACGACCCCAAGCCTTGTTATCAATAAGGGGCGGCAACGCGCAGTCAAGGGACGGGACATTCGCCACGCGGGTATGGCTGAAACCGCCCGAGAGGCCGGGCGATCTATGACCCTGAAGCTGGCGCGGGCTGAGATGCCGGCCGAGGCGCTTCAGATTGAGTCATACGCGGCCGCCTGAAAGGAGGGGTCGGCCAATGAGCGACACGACTTACCAGATCTTCCAGGACGGACAGACTTACAAAGTCCGGATCACACGCCTTGGCGAATTTGCCCAAGAAGCAGACGGCTTCTCGTCCTACGCTGACGCTGCGTCGTGGGTTGCGCAGGATCGACGCATTGCCGTCATAGAGGAGCAAAAGGAGCCAATGCCCTCGGCCCATCTGCGAACCCTTGACCGATCTCCGGCGCGCGCGCAGCATCCCGGGCGCGGGTGATAGTCCGCAAAGCCCTTGATATTGAGATGGATCAACTTCGCCCCCTGGGTTAGGCAGGGGTTTTTTTCATGCCCAGCGGAGTTATGCGAGCGAGCCTTCCGCCGCTTACCCGCATAGGTCCTCACTTCAGCGCACGCCTTGGCACGCTTCCCATTGTCCATCCCACAAATCGCTTAGTCGTCTCTGGTTACACGGGCGCTTGCTGGGTGCTTCCGTGGGATCGCCGTGGTGTTAGAATGCCCCATGGACATTTATAGGTTCGTCTCTGACAGCGCGACGAGCGTGAGCGCTTTCACCTCGGATCGGACGGGCAACAACCTACCGGCTGATTACGCTCCGTGGCGTGCGGTCGGTGGTAAAGTCGAGCTCATAGGATCCGATGATCCTGTTGCCAGGGTGGTAGCCAAGCATGGCCTTTTCCTTCTGAGCGGCAGCCATGGTTCTGGTAAGGTCGTCGGCTGATGCAACCTGGCCCTGGGTGGGGCATTTTCCGAAGACTTCGCTTTCTGGACAACCCAAATTCGTCGCGAGGTTGTCTCCCGTTGGCGTAAGAGCCTCAAGGACAAGCCGAATACCGCGAGAGGCAGAAGAACGAAAAAAGCCCCCTGCCATTCTTACCCAGGGGGCGAGCTTCCTTTGGAAGGTTCAATGCGCTGACGACCCTGCGCGCGCACCGGGAATAAGTCAAGGGACGGGGCATTCGCCACTCGAGTATGGCTGAACCCGGCCTGCGAGGCCGACTTCCCCCGGTCACGCGGTGTAAGAGCCTTTTTTGGCCTCCCACGAGCTGCGGCATTTGTTCCTATCGTGCTGATCACGACTGCCGTCGCACGATCGTGAGGCACCGCTCGTTCGACGTTTACGGTGTCACGTGATACGTTCGGTTACATAACGGAGGGGGTCCAAAGCCCGGTCGGCGTCGTCGCGCGGGGCGATCCGCCTACGCCGGATAAGATGAGGGAGGTCGCCATGAACTTCTTCGGAGAAAAGCGTTTTTGGTATGCGATTGTCGCCGTGATCGTGGTGGTGATTGTGGCGGCTGTATTTTGGCCACGCAGCCAGACTATGGAACCTTCTGTCCCAGCGGCGACAAATCCACCGGCGACTACGCCACCGGCTCCGTCAACAACAACGCCGCCAAACCGGTAAGGGACGGGACGGTCAGGGCTTTGTCACGGTCTCCCGTTCGATGAGATCGCGGGCGGGATCGCCATACTCCCGTGTCAGTGTCAGAACGTTAAAGGCGACGATGGCGGCGACAGCGGCCGCTAGTATGGCCAGGATAAGTCCGTGTCGTTTTGGGATTCATACTCATGGGTCCCTGAGCGCTGTCTGATCCAGCGCCATTCAGGCATCTTTCGCTTTGCCAGCCTAGATGGACTTCAGGGCGCTCTCGGTCGTTCCCTAAACCTGCCAACTATGGCCACCCAGAACTATTGGCACTCATTGAGCGGTCATCTTCGCTTTGATGTGGCTTGCGATCACCCGTTCCACCCAGGTCGAGAGCGTCTGCCCGGCCTCCTCTGCTTCGTGCTCGATCTCGTGCTTAAGGGATGCGGGAAGGTAGACCTGTAGTTTCAATGAAGGTTCGGGACGGCGCTGCATCGTAAGTATCCTGTTACGTCCATGTGGAAGCTGTCATATAAGAATGGACGCAAGAGAATGCAAGTGTAGCTACATTCATTGCTTGAATATAGGCCGACATTAGCAACTACTCACCACCGTTCTGGGAAATCCTGCTTGACACGGTCACGGCCGAGTCGCCTACCGGAGAGGGGTGAACCGCGCAGCCCTTCTCTCCCTTTCGCACGGTGACCTGATCGCCCTGGTCCAGGCGCAGCAAGCGAAGATCGAGGCGCAGGCTCAGCAGATCAGCGTCCTGACGGCACGTATTGTGGAATTGGAAGGCAGGCTCGCGGCTCCAGCAAAGACGCCTGACAACTCGAGCATCCCGCCCTCGAAGGGTCAGAAGTCGAACCTTCCCGACCGCCCGAAGAAGCCGCGTGGCGGTCATCCTGGCGTCGCCCGCGCGTTGACCGAACACCCGGACAGGATCATTGAGGCGACGCTTGCTGCCTGTCCGCACTGCGCCCACGCATTCGGCCCCGCCGACCTGCTGGATATCCATGCCTACGACCACATCGACCTGCCGCCGCTGCGCCCCATCGTCACCCGCGTCATGAACTGGCGCCCTCATCCGCCACCACTACGGGCGGGCACGCGCGCGACGCACCGACCGAAGCGGAACAGCGAGTTGCATGCCGCTCCGCGAGCGCAACGGCGCAGTAGCGGTAATGCGGCTGGAACAGGGGGAAGTGGAACGGTGCTCGCTGCGGTGGTAAGCGGCTGCTATGCCCCGCTCGCGAGCGATTGCTGTTCCACAATGCACGGTGTGCGGCCACAAAAAACGCCGCCAGATCGCAAAAACGCCGCCAGATCGAGGCGGCGTTAGCTGCAGGAACTGTTCCGATCGAGAAGCTCGCGGAATTTCTACGTATATGGGATGACATGGTGGGGGCAGCGCCGCAGATAATCGAGGCTTCAGAGCAAGATGATCCGTGACGACGTTCCGTCCTGAGATGTTTACTCCAGTGTTCCGCGTTGCTGTGGAGAAGAGCCTCTACGAGAGATCCTTTTATGCCTTCTTGAAAGCAGCGTGGCAGTACTTCGACACGCCGCCGGCGCGGATTGTCCCGGCACTGGCCGACGAAGGTATCTACATCGCCAGTGAGTCCAGCTTCCATCGTGTGCTGCGCGCACACGGCCAGATGAACCCCCGGGGACGGGCCCAGCCGCCGCGGACGTCGCGCCCACCGACCACGCACATCGCCACACGTCCCGGCGACGTCTGGTGCTGGGACGTGACGTTCCTGCCGGCACAAATCCAAGGACGCTGGTTCTACTTCTACCTGATCCTGGACCTCTACAGCCGCAAGATCGTCGGCTTCGAGGTGCATGACACCGACAGTGCCGAGCACGCGGCTCACCTGGCTAGGCGAACAGCGCTCGCCGAAGGGGTGCACGCCAAGCCGGTGCGCCCAGTGCTGCATGGCGACAACGGCGCAACTCTGAAGGCAACAACAGTTTTGGCCATGCTGCATTGGCTCGGCATCGAGCCATCCTACTCGCGTCCGCGCGTGAGTGATGATAATTCTTTCGCTGAAGCACTGTTCCGCACCGCGAAGTATCGGCCGGAGTTCCCCCTCAAGGGATTCGCCGATTTGGATGCCGCCAGGCAATGGGCAGCGCGCTTCGTGCATTGGTACAATCAAGAGCACCGCCACAGCGGCATCCGCTACGTCACCCCGGCGCAGCGTCATGCCGGGCAGGATGGCCCTGTGCTCATCGCCCGTTACGCGGTCTACCAGGACGCCCGGCAGCGCAACCCGCAACGCTGGAGTGGGTCGACCCGCAACTGGACACCGGCTGGCGCCGTCACCCTCAATCCGGAGCGTGACATCGTGGTTCGGGCGGCCACCTCACAAATCCAGCTTTCCGGTTCGATCGGCGAGCCTGCTTTCCCGCCCCGACCTGGCAGCGCCCAAGCCGCGACGCGCAACGCAGGAGATGGGAGGAGCGGAGCCACCCGGAACCACGCGCAGAGCGCCCTGGCGCACGAGCATGGCGAGGATGGCGAGCACCGGACCTTCTCCGTAGTGAGCACCGTGGCACACTCGGCACCAGTCGGAGGTTCGCATCTCCGGACACCTACCCCGCAAGCACAGCGGCATCGTCAATAGGAGAAATCATTACGGGATTTAAGCGGCAACTACCTTGACACGCACCGCCGAGAGCCAAAATCGGGCCAGGACGCGCCAAACACCAGCCCCATATGGACGGCTCCGACCTCTGCTTATACGGCTTATACGACTCAGACTAGCCTAACCCATTGTTTCTATTTATGTTTATATATCTGTATAAGGAATATGATAAAATAACAGCGGAAGGGTAAACGGGCCGCGAATAAAAATAACGGGCTTGAAGTCTTAATATACATCTACAAAGATATACAAACGTGAGGAGTTCTGCTGGTTTGGCCGTCGTGGCGGCGATCTCCGCCAAATCGCCTTATACACCAGCCGCGACCGGCAAACCCGCAGAAATGCGTTAATTAGTCGTTGCCAGAGCGTGGCGCCGACCACTTCATCTTCCCACCTGGAACCAAGGAAAACGGCGGCTTTGGCGTCGGCTTTTCGCTAGCGGCCTCGTTGGAGGGCACGGGGAATTTTTCGCTGCTAATGCGATACTTACCTGGCTGGGTTTTGTATCGCTGGGTCTTCACGATGTCCCCGGAACGGGCCAGCTCGGACAGGATGCCGCCGAACGTGCGCACGTCCATTTGCGCCTGGGATGGCGTAAGTCGGAGATAGTCCGGTAGGTAATCTGCCGCTGGAAGATCGACGTCCCTAAGGTAGCGATCGCTGTTTTCCAGCCACCACCTGACCCCGTTATCATCGCCGGCAGCCTCCAGCACATCCGCTTTGAGTTCCGTTTGGGGCGCGCGGTTTACCAGTTTACAGTCGACCTTGTGATTCAACAGGATCTGCATCAGCCCGCCCAGCATCCGGTCCAGCACAGGGCCGTCGTTGTCGTGCATCCATTCGTACAGCTCTGTTGCGAGAGCGGCTTTTGTCTTGTCGGTGGTGGTGGCGATCAGCGCGTCTCGGCGATTTTCGCTATCGAGGCACTGCGGGCTCTGATTGTTGCTGGTGAAAATCCAGTTCGCGAAGTTGAGTGCGTCGTGCCCATGGGTGCCGCGCTTGCGAATGGGGATGATGGCGTCCGTGGAAAGCCGTTTGATGAGGGTGTTCCAGAACGCAGCCGTCTTACCTTTCGGGTTCAGCTCGTTCACCACAACGATCAGTTTGCCCTCGATAACGTCGGTCCACCCGCCCTGTTGGATTTCGTCAGGGTTCAGGATGGCGACGTGGTTACTGCCGTATAGCCGCGTCAGGATCAGCGCCGTCAGCGTTCCCCGGCCGAGACCTTGGACATTGCCCAGCAGCCACAGGTTCGTTTGTAGGTTCAACCCTGGCGTTTGCAACGGCGCTGCTAGAAAACTCATGACACACCGGAATTGCAGCTCCGCCGGGTCGTCGCTCACTGCCGCTTTCAGCATTTCATCTAGCGATAGCTCGTTCGCCCGCCCGCACAGGTTCTCCCTGATCACCCGCATGATCAGGGTGAGCGGCGCCAGCATGGCGGGATCTGTCAACGCGTCGGCGCAAGCGGGCAGGAATGTGTTTTGCCACGTGTTGATGAACCGCCCACCTTGGAACACGACGCAGGGCGAGGCGCTCGTCGGCACCGACATCGCGCCTCGCACGATCGGCGGGTCGTCGTTGATGAATTTGTGGATGTCCTCGGGGGTGATGTTGAGCGGTCCGCCAACCCAGCTCTGTGTAATAGCGTTCGCCACCACTTTGACGGAACTGATGTAATCCCAGGTCCCAGCCTTGGTCTTGACGTACCATTTGCCGTCGGTGGTGATGCACGCGCGCTCGGCCAGATACTGCCTCTTGGGCGGCATTTGGCGGCCTTTGGTTGTGGTGTAGCCCGCGGGATAAAAGCTGTCGCTCTCCTGGTAAGACTTCACGGCGACAGCACCGTCTCGTCGTCCAGGAACGCGTCTATCTGTTCGATGATACCGCAGATTGCTTCTTCCGAGAGACCTGCTGCGCTCTTCACGCAAATTGCGCACAACGAGCAAGCCAGCCGGTAGACGTCGCGGTCTTTCTCATAGCGTTCCAGCGCGTCCCCTTTGACGAAGTCGGAACGGAGGACGTCGACGTGCTCCAGCGCGCGTCTGACGTTTGTTAGGCGTGACGGTCTCCGTCGCCCAGGTCATCGCCCGGGCGACATGCTCCTGGGTTGTCCGCGGCAGCGGAAACGGCGAGACGTGACGCACGATCCAGTCGGCCAGGCGATGCCACTCGCTTTTTCGTACCTCGCCGCTCGCCTCGTCGAGCTGATCGGCGACCCAGGCCAGGTCGCCGCGGGTTAACCGGCCCCGCTCGGCGACCAGAGCCGGCACAACAGGTGCTTCATCGTGTCGTGCGAATTGCCGCGCACCACGTTGGCCCAGTCGGTGTGATACGGCTCGAGATCGAGCCCGGCGCAGCGATCCGGACAGTAAGCGGCCGTCTTGTTGATTTCGAACTGGTCCCGCTGCGCGCGGCTGAGCTCGGCGAGCGGAATGGTGTGGCTCTGTCGGCTCTCAGGCTCCGTGATAGCCTTGACCAACTCCTCGGCCATGCTGACGTAGTGGTCGACATTCACGTCTGCGGGGAACGTCTCCGGCAGGTCGGGCACGATGACGGCCCCGGCTTCGACCAGTTGCGTCAGACCGCCGGTCGCCTGCTTCAACTTCAGCAGCCGCACCCCGCTGGTGCCGATGTACCAGCGGGCGATCCCGCCATAATCGCACCCCGCCGCGTCGACGATGGTGTAACCCTTGGTCGCCTTGAAGTAGTTTAGGAACTCCCGGATATCGCGGCAGCCGCGGATGGTGTCCGCCGGTGGCACACCATCGATGAAGAAAGCCTGGACGGCGGCGACGACGATCCGGTTTGTAGCTTTCCTGCCGAGATCCTTCTGGTCGTAGCCGTAGCTGCCTTTGGCCTTAACCTTCCCCTCGGGCGTCACCGCTATGTAATTGTTGACATCCCGCCTGGCGATCAGCCGGTATTCCGCCCAGGACAGCGACAACGACGAGCTCGCCCGCCGCGCGGTTCATCTCGCCTTTGACCCAGTCAACCAGGTCGCGCCGAACCTTCAGACACCAGCCCGTCGGTGTTGGCCGAGATCACCTTGACACCGTCGACATCCGCCAACGCGTCGATAAACCAAAGCAATGAGAGCTGGCCTAGTAGTGTGGTCCGCACACTGACGGTCGGGTCGCACAACCAGGAATACGGCGACTTCTGGATTTGCCGAAGATCGAGTTGACGGCGATCTTCAGCCCGTTCGCTAGATCGGTCTGTCCCGCCGCCTTGGCCGCCAGCCGCTTCTGTCGCAGCGCGTCGAATTCGGTCAGGAAAGCGTCCGGCAGATGCGCCGGCACCAGCCGATGGTTGATCATCAGCGCCGGGTAGAAACTATCGACGTCCATATCGAGGAAGGTCCACCGCTGCATCGGCGACGAACAGGCCCGGGCTCATCATCGCTGTGCAGCCCGCCGTATCCCAGCGAGTAGGTAACGTCTGCCGATCTTGACGCTGTCGACGATTTCGCTCTGGGCGATCTTCTTCAGGGGCCCATCGTCGGTTTCTGTGACCGTGACCTCGAACCGCATCGTCTCCGGAATGCGCGCACCAGCTCCTGTAGCGCCGGGGTGCGGAACGTGAAGGCCTCGGTGACCTGGCTGCCGAGCAGGATCCAGCTCAACACCTTCGGATATTTCCGCGCGGTGGTGCCGAACAGTCGATGCGCCAGTACCAGCTCGGCCAGCTTGGCATCATGCACATTGATCACTTTGCGTGACCGGTATTCTCGTGCCAATGCGAGCCGGGCGTTGATGGTGGCCGCCTGGCACCTGGCGACCATCGCTGTCACCTCTAGGTCAACCGCGTTGTATCGCGACCACTTCCGCCATTTCCTCGCGCGTCAGCACGCGGTCAGGCTCATAGGGCAGGGTGCGCAATGATGGCGCATCCAGCTTGCAGGCGATCTCCTTCAGCGACCCGATCCGCGCTTTCGCGCCGCCGTTCATCGCGAACGGGTCGACGCAGAGCTCACCTCCGGCGGATGCCCGCTCGTTGCGCTTCCAGCCGGTGTCATTGATGAGCGTGTCGGACAGCGCTTTCAGCGCCGCCGGGTCATCGGTCCCGTCCAGGATGGCCGCGAGGATATGGTTGTCGTAGCCAAGGCTGTTGAAGCCGATCCAGAGGTATTGGCGCGCAGTGTTCGCCAAACCAGGTGCGAAAAGCCTGGAACGTCTCACCCAGGCCGGGCTCGCTGCTGAATACCAGCGTCTGGTTTTCCCTATCGGGCACCTGTAGCCGCAGACCGACCATCGTGAAGTTTGGATAAACCTCGACGTCCATGATGCATTGTCGCTGGTCGATCGGCGGGCCGTCGGCGGCCGTCATGGCTTCAACCGCCAGTCTCGACAGAAGTCACCGTCCAGCAACACAGGATGTTGTTGCTTGGGATAAACGGGCGTGATGCACACGGCGGTGTCGTCGTCGTTCCGCAGCAGTTGCGCTTTACGCGCCTCCGCCTCGGCCTGGGTTCGGAACTTCTCGCGCGACTGAACGAGCCATGCGACTGGTGCGCTCATCGGCCGGTTCCTCCGCTGATAACGATCTTCTCGGGCGGGTCGACCAGTTCTTCGCGCTTGGTCTGGGCGAACCGATCCACGAAGACCGTCATGCGCACGGCCACGTTGCCGTGGCATCCGGTCCGGTGCTCATGACTTGCTGTGCGGCAGTACGCGCGAAGCAGTTTCCTGAAACAGGTAACAGTGCTTGGTCGATAGCTGCTGGAATCCTGGCCGGTTGGCGACGAAGCCGCGCTGCAGCGCCAACCGCCTGGACCATGACCGGCGTGAGCTGCTGGCAACGATGAAATCGTCCGGCAATGACACGATGTCATCACCTCCACCGCGCCGACGGCGTTTAGGCCGCTTGGTCGCTTGGAGCGCGGCGTCCGCCCATGGTGATAGGCGCGGCGGTAAGCTTCGCGTAGGCGATCTCGAACAGCGTTGTGGTCGAGATGATCGCCTTCCCGTTCACATGTCGGGTTGGTAGCGGCCACGCTTCTAAACTACGAAATGATACCGGGAATAAGTATTTGGTGACCAGCTCAGCGCCAGTGCGGCGGTCCACGTTGATTGGCAGTTCGACCAACCGTTCAACGAGGCTCGGCGGTAGCACCGCCGCCGCCGAGTTCGGATTTGTGAGTTTGGACATGGATACCGGGCATCTCCGCAACGTGTCGTGAAGCCACGGACGTAGCGTGTCCGGCCCGCACTGTCCCGAAGAAACCTTGCGCAAGTTCGGGCACGAGGTCGTGCCAAAAATCACGCAGAAGGTTAAACCCGATTCTTCCAGTCGTCCCAGCCTAAATCTAGAAGATCACCAATACGCCGGTCCGACAGACGGGAAAGATATTTGAGTCGTGCGACGTAGGGCGGCCACGTGCGGGCTTGAGCGAGTACTGTGCTTCGTCTTCGGCGGAGATTTCTGCCTCTCCGTTGGCGCGGAATGGGAAGGGATGCGGAGAGACTCGATCGCGTCGGCAGCATGCCGAATGACGGCCTTCGCCCAGTGGATCGACCCGCCAATTGGCGTGCCGGACTTTTGCCGCGTGAGAGGTCTGCATTGAAATATCGCCTCGTGCGCACCCGCTAGGGACTTGAACAACTCTCGACCAAAAAGGTCGGATTGGCTGGCACGGCCGCGAGGACGCCCTTCCAATTGCTCCAATTGCCACTGCGCCAGCAGGCTCACCAGCGCGACCGTCCGAGGCAACCGGTCGATCAAGAACGACGCACGTGCGCGGTATTGGCAGCGTCCCTCCTCATCAACACCGCTTCCCTCAATCTCCGGACCGCGCTCATCCCATGCAGCCCGCGAAAATGCGTCGAGTTGATCGGGCAGGTCGGGGCGAGCACCGACCATTCGATCCAATAACTGGCGAAACTCGTCAATCGCGACCGGTCTAGACTTCCACTTCCAGTCTTTCGTCGGATTCTTGCATTCTTCCGGACTTTGAGCGAGGGCTTTTAGAAGGCCGTCCGCTTGTCGCGTTACTCGCATGTACCATCGCCGCTTGCGTTGTGGCTCGCCCTCCCACTCCTGCATTTTGTCGCACTGGATGGCCCAGTCGAAGGCTTCTCGGAGATGCTGCGCGACCCGTATCATTTCAACATCCGTTGCCTGCCGTACCTGTAGCGCATGGTTTTGTTTCGCGGCTTCGGCGCTCAGCTTCCACAAGTCTTCAGCCGTGATTAGCCACAGCGGAACAATGAGAGGGATTTGATAGTCGGGATGGTGAGCGGCGCGGTTGCGGCTACCTCGCGCCTTAGCGACGGCTCGGTGAACTTTCGTTTCTCGGTCAACGCGGCCTTTCATCTCGGTGCACCCTTTCGATCAGTGGTCTGGCCAAGGGGCGCCCCGTATTCAGCCGGCGGGGGATGCGATCGGCACCACGTTCGCGTCTGCGTCGCCTCCATTTCGAGCTGCCGTCAGCAGCCGCCCCCACAGTTCCATCGCCCGGACCTGTTCAGGCCAGCGGCTCGCACGCTGGTATACGCCCAGCACTCCGCCACGGGTCGCGGACTGCCGATGGTTCAGCACCGCGTCGGCCACCACTTCTGGGATGCTGGCCTCGCCCAGCGCGGTGGCGAAGGACCGGCGGAAGTCGTGCCATGTCCATCCGCTCAGCCCGGTGATTTCTTCAAGTTCCGTCTTGATGTCGCTAAACGTGTCTACCGCGCGCCCAGATGTCGGCGCAGGAAAGACCAACCCCTTGCCACCAGTCGCCCTTTGACGCTCCCGCAACACCTCCAGGGCCAACGAATGGAGGTAAATCCGGTGCGGGTCGCGGTTTTTGGTCATATGGCCGGGCTGGCGCCATTCGGCCGCCGCAAGATCGATGTGCAACCATTCGGCCCGCGACGCTTCTCCACGCCGGCATGGCACGACAATTAGAAAGCGGGCGAGATCCCGCCATACTGGTTCTCGCAGGCCGCCGGCTGCTTCCCACAGCCGCACCAGGTCGGCGATGACCAAATAGTGCGAGCGGGCTGCGGGCGCCTTGGGGCGGCGCGCACGGGCGATCAGGGCGCAAGGGTTCGCCTTGATGTGCCCACTGTCTTGGCACCAATCGAGGAATCGAGAAACCGAACCAAACCGGGCCCGGGCGGTCGCCGCTCCGTCCGACGCCCGGCGAAGCAGCTTCCGCACCTCAGCATCACTCAGATCAGTAGCCGGCATATCGTTGGCTTCCATGAGGGAGAGGCCTTGCCGCGCCTGGGCGATCTCTTCGGCGACATATTTGGCCGAGGGCAGGCCGGTACCCCGCATTTTGGGACGATTGGGCAACGCTATCTCATAGTCATGGAGTAGCCGTTTGAGAGTTGCCCCCCGCTTGCGCAGTTCGTCAGCCCCGCGGGCTTTTTTGTCCGCTGCGGGATCGGCGCCAGCCGCAGCCTGCCCCTTTATTCGGTTTGCTGCCGCCCGTGCGTCGTCCGGGGAGTGGGTCTCGGGATTGCCGATCGTCATCGTCCTGTTTGGCCAGCGGCGTCCTGTCAAGGCATCGATCCCCCGTGGGCGATAGGCATACGTCCAGGTCATTCCAGTGGGGTTCACGATCAGCGCCAGTCCCCGGCAATCCCTATCCCGCACGATCAGCCTGTTGTCTGGCTGGCGATGGCGCCAAGCCGTGTCAATCGTTCCCTTGGTGATCTTAACTGGGCCATCGCTGGTGACGCGCATCCGCCTCTCCTCGTCTTATCCTGACAGGACATTGACAGGACACAGGCTGCGTATGCAAGCGGGATATTGCAGAGGCTGGCGGATGAACAAGGCCACTTATTGACAAGATGTCGCTGGGCCTTTGAGGCGTTTGACGGGGGGCTGCGGATGGTAGCGGAACGTTGAGCCCTATGAATTCGTAATCAGTAGGTCCACAGTTCAATTCTGTGCGCCGGCACCAAATTACCTCGATCGGGGTCCACCGGGGGTCCAAACACGCCAGCGTCGCGGGGTTCAGACCCGGCTGCTTTTTCACGCTATTCGGTGCAACATTATCGCACGCCAATCTGTGAACCGTCGCATCGCAGTTGAGCGTCGAGAAGAGAGGATTATCCTCGATCGATGTACCACTCGCGTCGACGTCTGTGGGTAATGGGAAACGAAAAGCAGCGGACGTCACACGATGCCGGTATCCAGCAACTTCGGCTTCCTTAGCGCCCGGGGCGATCGCTTCGCCCGCCTCGGGGCGATGGCAGAGCGCTATTTCTTCGACGACGCGCCGGCCAGCCTGATCAAACTACGCCAGCTTGGGGAACTCATCGCTAAGGATGTTGCGGCCCGCCACGGGCTGTTACCCCGGAATTCCCTAAGCTTCGACGAAGGTACTTCGCGCACTGAAACTGCGATCGGTGTTGCCCCGGGAGGTCGCCGACCTCTTCTTCCATCTCAAGCGCCTCGGCAACGCCGCTGCACACGAGGACTCTGGGACTGCCAGCGAGGCCCTCGCAGCGCTGAAAATCGCGCGGACCGCGGCGATCTGATTCCACCGGAGCTATGGCGGCGCGCCCGACTTCAAGCCTGGCCCCTTCGTTCCACCGGCCTCGCCCATTGACGCAACGGCAGCGTTGGTCGTGGAACTGGAGGACCTTCGCGCCCGCGTCCGAGCGAGCGCCGACAACGAAGCCAAGATCATACTCTCCTACCAAGAAGCCGAAGCCGCCCGCCTGAAGGCCATGGATGAGGCTCAGGCCCAGCAACGCGAGCGAGAGTTCTGGGAACAATACGCCGCCGAGACGGAAGCCGGTCTGCGAGAGACCGAAGCGGCGCTTGCAGGCCGCCCAGGCTGCAGCCCAGGCCGCACCGACGCCGCAACTCGATCAGCTCGCAAAGTTTGCGAACCAGCAAGCGGATAAGGTCGACCTAGCAGCCTGTCGGACTTAACTCCATTCGACATCCGTGGCAGAATCGTAACGTCGATTCGATGCCACCACCGGATGTCGCCGTATGCCGAACTTTCGCCCTACCGACCGCCTGACCAGCTTTCTGATGCCGCCCTCGATCGATGAGTGGCTGCCGCAGAGACACTTGGCGCGTTTCGTGGTGGAGGTGGTGGATGGTCTGGACCTGAGCGCGATGAGCAAGAGCTATCGCGGTTCGGGTTCGGCTTCCTACCACCCGGCGGTGCTGCTGAGCCTCCTGGTGTACGGCTGCGCCACGGGCGTATTTTCGAGCCGCAAACTGGAACGGGCCACCTACGATTTGGTGGCGTTCCGCTTCATCGCCGCGAACGACCATCCCGACCACGACACCATCGCCACGTTCCGGCGGCGGTTTCTCAAGGAGATCGAGGCGCTGTTCGTCAAGGTGCTGCTGCTGGCGCGCCAGATGGGAGTTCTCACGATGGGCACGGTGGCACTGGATGGGACCAAGATCCACGCCAACGCCAGCCGCCACAGCGCATTGTCCTATGAGCACGCGGGAAAAATCGAGGCGCAACTAACAGCGGAAGTGGCCGAGCTTCTGGCCAAGGCCGAGGCGGCGGATCAGACGGATGTCCCTGACGGGATGTCGATACCGGAGGAACTGGAGCGGCGCAAAGTGCGGCTGGATAAGCTTGCCGATGCCCGCGCGACGATCGAGGCACGGGCGAAGGAGCGGTTCGACCGGGAGCAGGCCGAGCATCAGGCAAAGGTTGAGGCGCGGGAAGCCAAGATCGAAGCCACCGGCAAAAAGCCCAGCGGCAAGCCGCCACAGCCGCCGGTGGAAGGCCCGCTGCCGACCGATCAGGTCAATCTGACCGACGAAGAATCCCGCATCATGCCTGTGGCAGGCGGCGGGTTCGAGCAGTGCTACAACGCCCAGGCGGTGGTGGCCGAGGGCAGCCTGCTGGTGGTGGCCGTTGATGTGGTGCAGGCCGCCAACGACAAGCAGCAACTCGAACCGATGCTGAACCAGGTTGTTGCTTTGCCAGAAGTGCTGGGCAAAGCCGAAACACTGCTTGCTGACAACGGATATTTCAGCGCGGCCAATGTTGCCGCCTGCGAGGCGGCGGTGGTTCAGCCACTGATCGCCATGGGACGCGAGGCTCACCATCCGTCGCTGAGCGAGCGCTTTGCCGCTGCGCCGTCGCCGCCGACGGACCCCACGCCGGTCGAGGCGATGGCCTATCGGTTGGCGACACCGGAAGGCAAGAAGCTCTATCGCCTGCGTAAGCAGATGCCGGAACCGGTGTTCGGCATCATCAAGTCGGTGCTGGGCTTCCGTCAGTTTCTGCTGCGCGGGCTCGACAAGGTGCGCGGCGAGTGGAACCTTGTGACCATGGCCTGGAATTTGAAGCGGATGTTCACCCTTTGCTCCGCCCACTGAGGCGGGGCGAGGGCCATCCTCCTCAAAAACGACGGCGAACGCCACCGGTAGCGGCAGTCATGGCGTCCGGTACACACACTGATTGGCCGTCAATCGAGGTTCCGCGATGAAAATTTGACGCCCTAAGTCGGCGGGAATCCGAGTTCGACAGGCTGCTAGACGAGGCGACCACCCGCGTCCTGATAGATGATCAGCTCAGATCGGCGGGCTGGATCGTTGACACCCTGAGGCTCAGGCACGCGGCCGGCACCCGACCGCAACCCGCGCAAGCCATCGCCATCGCCGAGTGGCCAACGACTAGCGGACCGGTGGACTACGCCCTCTTTATCGACGGATTGTGCGTCGGCGTCGTTGAAGCCAAGCGCGGCATCAAGGACGTGCCAGGCAGATTGGGCCAATCGAAGCGCTACGCCCGGCACATTCAACTTGCCCCTGACGAGACGCGAACGGACGGCCCCTACCTGGATGGGTTTCGCGTTCCGTTCCGTTTTGTCACCAACGGGCGCCCCTATGTGAAGCAGCTCGCGACCAAGTCCGGCATCTGGTTCTGGGATGCGCGACCCGGCAGCGGAGACCCCCGCGCGCTTCCCGAGTGGTTTTCTCCGCGCGATTTGACCGAACGGCTGGAGCAGGTCACCGGCAATTTGGCTGCCGACGCCGATCGCGAACTGGGCGTGACGGGTCTGCGTCCCTATCAGAACGACGCCATTGTTGCGGTTGAAGCCGCCGGGGTTGCCTTATTTCAAGCGACGGTCAGGTCAGCGATAAGTAGTTTGCCTTTCGTCTCCGGGCTCAAAAGCACGGCGACTAGGAAGATGGCCAGGCCCACCACCGTGGTGACCAAAATCGGACCTGACAGGCCGATCTGGTGGGTGGTCGCATAGAGGATGAGCAGAAATCTCGCCATGGCTGACCGAGCTGTGATCCAGAAAGCGACCAAAACAAAGAGCTTCGTTGCGGTCTTTCGCCAAGGCATGCTGTCCGAAGCCGCTTTTGCTGGCAACGTCCGTCCGGCGTGCAGCTGCTCACGCGCGCCGCCCAAGATCGCTCGCTTGCGGACGTCGGACGCCTATTTGCGACGATCGATGCGTGGCCCGAGCAGCATCGCGAGACGATCGTATTGCCTGCCCTGCCAGGGCGCCGCGAGCGCGAGGCGTGTGTCGCGCTGCGCTTTGGCAGGGTGTCGCTGCGCCGGCCGACGACAGCGGATATCCAACTGGCGGCGAGTGTGGATTTATTTGTCGTCCCCTTTTGGCATCGGACACGATAATCCACCCGGTTTGGGCGCAGGCAAGCTCGCAGCAGCGAAACCGCGGAGGACCGAGCCGTGAGAATCAGTTCAACGACGCTGGCAAGACCCTCCCTTCTGATGCCCGATCGTTCCGTCTCAAAACCCGCCATCGAAGTGCCGAACCTGACTCGGGGCGATCGGTTCAAAACGGCGGGCGACTGTTATTTTGCGTTGGCGCCGATATTCCTCTGCACGCTATCGATGACATCCTGGACGGTGTTCACGCCGTCGGACTGCTGTACGGAATCTCGATCTCGAATTCTGTTTCAATCTGCACCACGAGATCCGCCACATCCAAGCTATCCATACCCAAGTCATCAACGAGCGACTCTGACAAGCCCCGCGGCCCGCAAAAGTAGACAAAAAGTAGATGGATAGACGCAACTAGACACGATCGGCGGCGGCAGTCCGGAAGCCCGGGCTTACTCTTCCGGCAGCCCTCCGGTGATCTTGATCGTGACTTCGTTGTCGCCTCCATCCTCCGCTCGCGGAGCCACCTTTGGGTGGACGTATGGAGCCACCTTCTCGGCGATTGAGGCCGCCGACCGCCACTGCCCGCCCTCCAGCTCAAGCCGCATTGCGTAGTGCATGACGTCCAGCGGCGTCATCGTTGCAACTTCCGACGACGACAGGCCTGCGGTCGCCCGCTCGGCTGCCTCGGCCAATTTCGCATCGCGCCGAACCGTGGCTTTGTTCTGCGTGCCCTTCTGACGGCCGCCGGTCTTATGGCCTCTGGCCATGCGTCGATCCAACCGTATCTGCAAAAGCGCCGCCGCTCGGCGTTAGGGCAATTATATCACAAACGGGACAGGAGTGCGCTCGGCACGTGATCCTACCGATCGGGTAGCATGCAGCCTACGCAGCGAGCGGCGGCGTCTATTGCGTCTATTCATCTATTTTCGGTCTATTTTTAGCGCGACGAGCGCCAGGCGGACTGATCAGTTTGACCTGGGTCATCTGTCCGGCGCTCCGTCGCCGCGGATATTCTCCTGCCAGCGCAGGTCATGCGCGCGACGGCCGCGCTGACGTCCTCTACACTCGAAACGGCAAAACCCGCCCGGCAAAGCAGATCCACATACTCCGCCTCATCGCCGAGCCCGCGCAGCCGCCCCTCCTGGCAGGTGCCAGCACCCGCTCGACGAGCACCTTTGGCTGCACGCCTCATTGCGGCGCTTCGAAACCGTAATCCCGCCGCGCGCCGTCGGGCGAGATGTAACCCTCCCGGAGATCCTCCTCGATCAACGCGCGGTCGCGGTGGCGCGGATCGCCGAAACCACCGCCGCCGGAAACCGCGATGCGCACGCGGTCATCCGGCTGCACGCGGATATTGGAATATTTGCTGGAGGATACTTTGTTGTACGCCTCCCTCGTGGTGAGCCACTCTTCCGAGCCGGCGCGCCGGTACAGCGTGGCGCCGTTGGCGCCGCCCTTGCCGCCGAACAGCGCCCAGGTCTGCACCCGGTGCCGGTCGGTGCATTGGCTCGCGGTGATTTCCGCGTTGATGGCCCGCAGCGTGCGGCGAAAACCGAGCCCGCCGCGATGCGTGCCGGCGCCGCCGGAGTTCCTGCACCAGGCTGAACTCCTCGACACGCCAGGGAAAGCGGGTTTCAAACACTTCGGTCGGATTGAACCGGCAGTTGCCGTTGATGCAGATGACGGCATCGTTGCCGTCGGCGTGGGCCCGTCCGCCCCAGCCGCCCGACATCAGGTCGTAGCAGGCATAGTATTCGTCGTAGTCCGGGTGAAAGCCGCCGAACACGAAATTGCCGCCGGTGCCGCTTTCCGCCGCCATCACCCGATCGGGCGCGCATTGGGACATCGCACCGAGCACGATGCCGGCCAGCCGCGGATGCGTCTCCGTGTTGCCTGCAACAGAGGGCCCCGGATAGTTCACGTTGACGACGAGCCCTGGCGGCGCGACCACCCGGATTGGCCGGAAGCAGCCCGAGTTTTTCGGGATCGACGGGTCGGTCATGTGCAGCAGCGCGTTGTAGGTGGCGCCCAGCGTAACACCGAGCGTGGCGTTGATCGGACCACGCGCCTGGAGCGAGCTGCCGCGGTAATCCGCAACCAGCTCGTCGCCCTGTACGAAGATTTCCACCTGTAGGCGATACGGCTTTTCCTCGATGCCGTCGTTCTCCACCCAATCCTCGAAACTGTAGCGGCCGTCCGGGAACGCGGCGATTTCGGCGCGCATTCGCCGCTCGGAATAGTCCATCAGGTCCGTGCAAGTCTGTTTGAACACGTCCTTGCCGTATTTGCGGATGAGTTCGCCGACCCGCCGCTCGCCGAGATCCACCGCGCCGATCATCGCGCGGTAGTCGCCGTAGTTGTGGCGCGGCGTGCGGACGTTGGCGAGCAGCAGTTTCCAGACCTCGTCCACGTCCTGGCCGCGCTTCTTGATCTTGATCGGCGGGACACGCAGGCCCTCGTGGAAAATCTCGGTGGCCTCGCCGGCGAAACCGCCCGGCACCATGCCGCCCACCTCGGCGACATGGCCGATACAGACGGCGAACCCCATCAGCTCGCCATCGACATAGAATGGCTTGAAAAACGTGTGCTCTGGCAGGTGCAGCCCGCCCCGATATGGGTCGTTGTGCAGGATGACGTCGCCCTCGTCGATCGTGTGGAACGGTATCTCCTGCGCGCAGGTCTTCATCAGGAGCGGCATGCCGCCGATCTGCGCCGGGCAGAATTCCGCGACCGCGAGCATGTCACCGTTCGTGTCTGCGAGCCCGCAGGTGAAATCGAGCCCCTCGTTGAAGATCGTCGAATAGGACGTCTTCATCAGCAGAATGCCCATCTCCCGGCAGATCGACACCATTGACGAGTCGAGGATGTTCATGGTGACCATGTCCATGGCCGGGCTCTCCTCAGCTATTTGGCAGCGGGAGACGAATATTCTCGGCGCCGGAATCGCGCAGCGCCGACCACTGCACGCACCAGTCCGAGCAGAAAATCTGCGGCTTACCGTTGCGCTCGGCTTCGATGCCGCGGTCGTAGATCAATACGCCGCAGTTCATGCACTTAATGTACTTTTCGATGTAGTAGCCATTTGCCGAAAAACGCATCCTCAGCTCTCCCCCTGCGGCCTAAAACCGTAATCACGGGCTGCGCATTCCGCCGACACGTAACCTTCGCGCACGTCTTCGGCGATCGCGGCGCGGTCGCGTTCCGCCGGATCGCCCCAGCCACCGCCGCCCGGCGCGATCAGCTGCACCCGGTCGCCGGGCCGGATGGTGATCGCCGCGTATTTGCTGCTGGAGCGCTTGTTAAACGCCTGCGCGACGGTCAGCCATTCGTGGGTGCCGTCACGCTGCACCAGGGTCGCGCCGTTCGCACCCTCCTTGCCGCCGCCAAAACCCCAGGGCTTGATGCGGTGCCGGTCGGTCATCTGGCTGACCGTGAAATCGATTTTGCAACAGAGCAGCCGTTTTCCCGTCGCCAGCCCGCCGCGATGCGTGCCGGCGCCGCCCGAGTTCGGCAGCAGCCGCCATTCCTCCACCCGCCACGGATAGCGCGTCTCGAACACTTCTATCGGCATCACCCGGCAGTTGCCGTTGATGGAATCCTGCGCGTCGTTCCCATCGGCGGACATCCGGCCGCCCCAACCGACCATTTCGATGTCGTAGCAAGCAAAATACTCGTCGTTCTGCTCGTCATGGCCGCCGAACACGAAGTTGATGTGGGTGGATCCCTCGGCCGCCATCGCGCGATGCGGCACCACCGGCGCCAGCGCCCCGATCACGGCGCCGGCAATGCGCGGATGGGTCTCGGTGTTGCCCCCGACCTCCGGCCCCGGATAATCGACATTCACAATTGTATTGGGAGGAGCAATGATTTTCACCGGCCGGAAGCAGCCGGAATTCTTGGGAATGGTCGGGTCGGTCAGGTGCAGCAGGCCGTTATACGTCGCCGACCAGGTGACACCGAGCGTGGCGTTGATCGGGCCGCGCGCCTGCGCCGAGGTGCCGGTGTAGTCGACCACGATCTCCTCGCCCTGCACATGCGCAGCAACCCGGATCGTGTATTCGCGTTCCTCAATGCCGTCGTTCTCGACCACATCCTGGAACCGGTAGACGCCGTCGGGGATGCCGGCGATTTCCGCGCGCATCCGCCGCTCGGAATAGTCCATCAGGTCGCGCGTGGTACGGCGGAACACCTCCTTGCCGTATTTGCCGATCATGTCCCGCAGGCGCTGCTCGCCCACGTCCACCGAGCTGATCAGCGCCCGCAAATCGCCGTAGTTGTAGCGCGGCGTGCGGACATTCGCGAGCATCAGCTTCCACACCTCCTCCACGTCCTTCCCGCGCTTCATTATTTTCAGCGGCGGGACGCGCAAGCCCTCGTGGAAGATCTCCGTCGCCTCGCCAGCGAACGCTCCGGGCACCATGCCGCCCACCTCGGCGATATGGCCGATCGAGACGGCGAACCCCATCAGCTCGCCATCGTAGAACACCGGCTTGAAGACCGTATGCTCCGGGGTGTGCAGGCCGCCGCGGTACGGATCGTTGTGGATGATGACGTCGCCTTCCTCCATCGTGGCGGCGGGGATTTCCTGCGCGCAGGTCTTCATCAGGAGCGGCATGCCGCCGATCTGCGCCGGACAGTACTCGGCGACGGCAATCATGTCGCCCTCGGTGTCAGCAAGCGCGCAGGTGAAGTCCAGCGCTTCGTTGAAGATCGTCGAATACGACGTCTTCATCAGCGTGATGCCCATTTCCCGACAGATCGACACCATGGTCGAGTCCAGCAGGTTCATGGTTACCATGTCCATGCCGCTTCTCCTCTGGCCTGCCCGTCGCGTTACGCGCGCTCGATCACGAGATTCCCGAACCGGTCGACGGCAAGGACGTGACCCGGATTGAGCACCGTCACAGACGCCGTTTCTTCCACGATCGCGGGCCCGGCGATCCGATGTCCGGCGCGCAATGTGTCACGACGGTAAACAGGCGCCGGCTGACGACCCTCCACGAAGTGCACCGGGCGCGTATCGACCGGCTTTGGATCACCAGCCGCCGCCTCGAGTTCGCGGAACACCGGCTTCGGGGTGACGGACACGACCGTGGCGGAAAAATTCACGATCTCGATCACCTCGCCCGGGATGTCGAAACCGAACCGTGCCTTGTGCGCGGCATGAAACTGCTCCCATAGCGCCGCCGTGGTTTCCGGCGTGAACCTGTCGAAGGCGATTGGCAACTCCAGTTCGTAGTTCTGGCCGAGATAGCGCATCTCCAGGCTGCGAAAGATCTGCACGTTCTCCGCGTAGCCCTGGGATCGCAGATCGGCGAGCGCTTCCTCCACCAGCGTCCTCAAAACCTCGGTCGCACGCTCGCGATCGAAGCGCTTGGAGGTGAGCTGCAAGGTGCGATGGCGGTCGACGCGCGCATCGGTAAGAATGAACCCATAAGCCGAGAACTGGCCGGGATGGTTGGGGATCACCGCGCGCGGAATGCCCATCTCCTCGATCAGATCGCAGGCGTGCAACGGACCCGCCCCGCCGAAACTCATCAGGGTAAAGTCGCGCGGATCGAGCCCGCGCTCGATCAGCACGCTCCGCAGTGCGCCCACCATATTGGTGTTGGCGATCCGCACGACCGACATCGCCGTTTCCTCGGCCGTCCTTTGGATGCGATCCGCCAGCCGCGCGACCGCGGTTTCAGCGGCAACCACATCCAGCGCCATGCCGCCGCCCAGGAAATACGCCGGATTGAGGCGGCCCAGCACAAGATTGGCGTCGGTCACGGTGGCCTCGCTGCCGCCCGAGCCGTAGCACGCCGGGCCGGGCGCGGCGCCCGCGCTTTGCGGACCGACGCGCAACATCCCGCCCTTATCGATCCACGCGATCGAGCCACCGCCCGCGCCGATGGTGCGAATGTCGATCATCGGGATCTGGATCGGCAGACCCCACTCGATTTCGAAACCGGTGGTGAAACTTTCCTGGCCACCGACAATTGTTGAAACGTCGGTGGAAGTGCCGCCCATGTCGATGGTCACCAGCGAATCGATGCCGAGCAGCTTGGCGATGTGTCGGCCGGCTACCACGCCGCCGGTCGGGCCCGACACCGTCATGTGGATCGGCGCGTCCGCGGCCGCCTCCAGCGTCATCTCGCCGCCATTGGACTTGATGACCGAGACGTTCTGCGTCACTCCGTTCGCTTCGAGTTTTTGGCGCATCTCGACCAGCTGACCGGCGACGATCGGCTTGATGTAAGCATCGGCAATGGTGGTCGAGGCGCGTTCGTATTCCTTCCACTTCGGTAGCACGTCGTAGGAGATTGACACCGGCAGCCGCGGCGCCTCTTCGGCGAATACGCGCTGCACCAGCCGCTCGTGCACCGGGTTGATGTACGAGAACAGGAACACGACGGCCACCGCCTCGATCTCCGGATCGGCCGCGATCGCCCGCGCCATGCTGCGCAGCCCGGCTTCGTCGGGCGCGGCGATGATCTCCCCCTGCGAGTCCAGCCGCTCGTCGACCTCGAAACAGTGCCGCCGCTTGACCAGCGGCTTCGGCTTCACCCAGTTGATGTCGTAATGATACTTCCGGTTGCCGCGCTGGATAAACGGCACGTCGCGGAAACCGCTGGTCGTGACATAGGCGATCCGCGCACCCTTGCGTTCCAGGATCGCGTTGGTTGCAACCGTGGTGCCGAGCCGGACGTTGCGGATATCGGAACGATGTTCAAACTGAGCCAGGCCGCGCACGATGCCTTCACCGGGATCGCGCGGGACCGACATGTGCTTCCACACGTCAATCTCCTTGGTCTCGCTGTCGTAGGCGACGAAGTCGGTGAACGTGCCACCGACGTCAATTCCCAGCATGAACCGCATCGTCTAATCCTTCATCTCGATCGTCTCACCCCTCACCGCGCGTAACGCATCCGACGCTGCTACCGCGTTGCCGGCACGCGCACTGCGACCTCGCGCCGAGCTCATTTGCGGGACAATCTGCCACACATCATGCAAGTAGCATGCCCGCGGTCTCGTCCAGCGCGCGGGCGAACCGATCAAACATCGTATCGATTTCCTGACGCTCGATGATCAGCGGCGGGCAGAACGCGGCGGCATCGCCGATGCCGCGGACGATCAGCCCATGTTCCTGGCAACGTTCGACGATCAGCCCCCCGGCGCGGCCTAGCGGCTCGAAAGCGCGTCCGGACGTCTTATCGGCAACCACCTCTACCGCACCCATCAGGCCGATACCGCGCACGTTGCCGACCAGCGGATGCTCGGCAAACTGCCGCAGCCGCTGCTGGAACCTGGGCGCCACCTCCGCGACGTGCTCGATCACGCCGCGCTCCTCGATGATGCGCAGATTTTCCAGCGCGACCGCCGTCGCCACCGGGTGGCCGCCGGCCGTAAAGCCGTGGCCAAATGTGCCGATCTTGGCTGAGTTGTTCGCGACTACGTCGTAAATGGCCTCGGTAAACAGAATGGCCGAGAGCGGCTGGTACGACGATGTCAGCTGCTTCGACAACACCATGAAATCCGGCGTGATGTCGAAGGTCTGGCAGCCGAACATTCGCCCGGTACGACCGAAGCCGGTGACGACCTCGTCGGCGATCACCAGGATGCCGTACTTACGGCAGATTGCCTGAATCTTCGGCCAGTATGAGCTTGGCGGCACGATCACACCGCCAGCGGCCATCACCGGCTCGCCGATGAACGCCGCGACCGTATCGGGCCCTTCGCGCTGGATCAGTTCCTCGAAGCGGTCTGCAAGCCGCGATGCGAATGCTTCTTCGCTTTCCCCCGGCTCGGCGGCCCGCCAATAGTCCGGGCAATCGGTGTGCAGAATATTCGCAATCGGTAAGTCGAAGTCCCGATGGTTGTTCGGCAGTCCGGTCAAACTGCCGGCGGCAACCGTGATGCCGTGGTAGCCACGCAGCCGCGAAACGATCTTCTTCTTGCGCGGGCGGCCGAGCGCGTTGTTGTAGGACCAGACCAGCTTGACGATGGTGTCGTTCGCTTCCGATCCGGAATTGGTGAAGAACACGTGCTGGAGATCGCCCGGCGCCAAAGCCGCCAGCCGCTCCGCCAATTCGATCGACGGAGCATGTGATTTGTACGCAAAGTTATGATAGAATGGCAGTTTGCGGAACTGTTCGACCGCGGCGTTGACCAGCCGCTCTTCGCTGAAACCAAGCGCGACCGACCACAGACCCCCAAAACCCTCGATGTATTCCTTGCCCTGGCGGTCATAAACAAAAATGCCTTTGCCGCGGTCGATGATCAGCGGCCCGTTCTCGGCCAGCCGACGCGCATCGGTATACGGATGCAGCATGTGCGCTATGTCGATCGCTTCCAGGGAGTTCAGCGGAAAATGTGCCACTATTGTCTCCTTATCTGCGCCGGCTAGGATTGCGCGATCCGCCGCGGCCGTTCCGCGCCGACCTCGGACATGCGGACCAGCAACTGTTCGCCGGCCGCCGTGATGTGCCGGTGCAGCGCCGCTTCGGCGCGGTCTGCGTCGCCCGAGAGCACCGCAGCCAATACCGGCCGATGGGAGTTGACCTCGCTCTCCAGGTCAGAATCCAGAATTTTCGTGTAGAACATGAACTGGCGCATTTGCACCTGCAGACTGCGCAGATGATTTAGCAGGATTTCATGCCGGCATAGCGCGCAGATCGACCAGTGAAATCCCATATCCGCTTCGATGAGCGCGTATTGATCGCCTGACAGCACGCTCTCTTCGATCCGGCGAAACGCAACGCGAATTGTCTCGCGATCCGCGTTGCGCATGCGTCCCGCCGTCAGCGCGAGGCGCGCCGCGAATGGCTCCAGCACAGCGCGCAGGCTGAAGATCTCCCAGGCCCGCTGCGGCGACAATTCTGCCACCACCGCGCCGCGGTTCATGTGCAGTTCGATGAGCCCTAGCTCCTGCAGATCCCGCAGCGCCTCGCGCATCGTTCCGCGTGATACCTCGAACCGCTTGGCCAACGGCACCTCCGGCAAGGTGCTCCCGGGCGGAAATTCGCCGCCCAGAATCAGGTGTTGGAGCTGCCGCACGACTTTTGAGGCGAGCGGCGAAAGATCTTTGTCGGACAATTTCGGCGCCCCTTCCTAAATGGGCAAACAGATATTGTCTCGGGATGGGCTCCGGTTTCTTATTCGACCTGCCACATATTGACAAGCGTTCATCGCTCTCGGGGATTTTGCGGCCCCGCGCGGTCGCAGCCGCAAAACGCGCTTGACCCCCAAGATAGCGGGCGACTAACCTCATCAGCAAAAGATTTGTCAGACAATGCGGGGGTTGCATCATGTCAAACCGCACGATCTCCTCTATGACATGTTAGGTGAGGAATGGGATCCGGCCGAGGCGGCGTGGCAGTCCATCATCCACGTATGCCCGTTCCCGATGCTCTGTTCACGCCGGAAAGCGTGCAGACGTTTGTCTCCGCGGATTGGACCCTCAATCCGAAGTCCGATCGGACCGGCCACCGCCCGCAGCTCTATCTTTCTGCCTGGACGGACCGAGTACCTGATCCATGACGCCGGCGCCGATCCGTCGAACATCGTCATCGATCCGGGCGCGCCGGTTGGCACGATCCAGGTGCCTTCAGGTGTTGAACCGATTGTCATGGGCGTTGATTCACCAAGAATCGGCGGCTACGCGCGGATCGGCGTGGTGATCTCGCTCGAGATGTCCCGCGTCGGTCAGACGCGGCCAGGAGAGGTGACCCGCTTCGTGCGTGTCGACCAGAATGAGGCGCCGGACGGCCTGCGCGAGCAAGAGGCACTGTTACTCGATCCCGGCATAATTTCCCGCGAGGTCTGGGTATGATCAAGGAAATCGACATCAACTGCGACATGGGCGAGAGCTTCGGCAACTACAGCTTCGGCGCCGATCGCGAGGTCATGCCGTACCTTTCGTCCGTCAACGTTGCGTGCGGCTTCCATGGCGGCGATCCCGTTCACATGGAGAGGACCGTCAAGCTTGCCAGTGCCTGTGGCGTGGCTATCGGCGTCCATTGGGGCCTTCCGGACCTTTCCGGCTTCGGGCGGCGGCGCATGGATCTTTCCGCCGACGAGGCCCGCTGCATCACCCTATATCAGGCCGGCGCACTGCTGGCGTTCGCCACGGCGAACGGCGTGGTTGTCGATCACTGGGTGCCGCATGGTGCGCTCTATCCGATGCTCGCCCGTGACGAGACGCTGGCGAACGCCATGCTGGACGCCATCGCCGTCACCGGCATCGAGCCGATCATCTATTATCCGACACCGCGCGAGCCGCATCGCTTCTATGAACTGGCGCGCGAGCGTGGTTTCACGGTCGTTCCCGAGATCGCCGCGGATCTGCGATATCGGGCAGACGGATCGCTAGTGATCGAACGGCAGAAACAGCCCCAGGATCTGTCGGAGTTCGGCGACCGGCTGCAGCGATTTCTCGAATCCGGCAGGGTTGCCACGATAGATGGCGGCGACCTGGAATTCGAGGCTCAGGCGATCCTCATCCACGGCGATGGACCGAACGCACTCGATGTCGCGCGGACTGCGCGTTCGCTGGTCAACCGCCTGGGGATCGCCGTGAAACCGGCGAGCACGGTGATAAAATCGCGCTGATGCTAATCATGCCAAGCCCGCGCAGCGGGTCTTTTCCAAATCGGAGCGACTCCAGCCCTGGCACAGATGTTGCTACGATTTCACGAGTTGGTTTTCTGGAGATAAGTCTCGAGCAAACACCAGAGGGGGAGTGGTCATGCGAAAGTCGTCATTAGGTGCAGTCGCCGCGGCCGTCATTGCGGCCATCGGGGTGCAATGTCCCGCATACGCGGCAGACAATGATATCGTCATCGGCTTTGCGGTCGCGCTGAGCGGATGGATGAACGCCTATGATGGCCCTCCGCTCAAGGGAGCCGAGATGGCCATTGCTGATTTCAATGCCAAAGGCGGTGTGCTGGGGAGGAAATTGCGGGCAGTCATCTCGGACACGAAGTCCGATCAGACCGAAGGGGCGAAGGCCGGCCAGTCGGTAATCGCCGACGGCGCCAATTTCATGGTCGTGTCGTGCGACTATGATATGGGCGCGGGCGCCGCAACCGTGGCCAACGACCACAAGATGATCGCCATATCCTTCTGCGCGTCCGACGCCAAAATGGGCGCGCAGGGCATTGGTCCCTACGCGTTCACCATGTCCAATTCCTCGCTGACCAGCGGAGCCGCATTGGCCGAGTGGGCCTGGACCAAGAAGGGTTGGCGCAACGCCTATCTGCTGCTCGACCCGACGATCGAATACGACAAGACGATTTGCGGCGGATTCAAAACTCGCTGGCAGAAGCTCGGCGGAAAGCTGCAGGGCGAGGACACCTTCAAGCAGGATGATGCTTCGATCGCATCCCAGATCACGCGCGTGCAACAGGCCGATTCCAAGGGCAAGATCGATTTCATGATGGTCTGCTCGTATGATGGCGGCGCGGTCAGCGCGATCCGGCAGATCCGGGCGGCAGGGATCCAAACGCCACTCGGTGGCGGCGACTCAATGGATGGCGACTATTGGGCCAAAGGCATTCCGAACCTGAACGATCACTTCACCGGGACCTACGGGTCGGCATTCGGGGATGATCCGCGGCCGCGATACGACGAGTTCATGGAGCGCGTTGCGAAATACAATGACGGGCAGCGGCTACCCACCTCGTTCGCGGTCACCGGTTACAGCGTCATCGAGGCATACGTGCTGGCGATCCAGCGCGCCGGCTCGATCGACAGCGACAAAGTTCTCGCCGAAATGAACAAATTCAAACAAGAGGACTTCGTCGTCGGTCCCACCACCTATACGCCGGACCTGCACATCAATCTGATGCGGCCGCAGGCGATCATGGGGATCAGGGACGGCAAAGGCTATTTTGTCGACCTGGTCCAATTGCCTGAGCCGCCGCCGCTCCAGCTCATCTTTAAGAATAAGTAAATCGTTGCGCCTGGGGTCTCGTCCCGCGGCACTGGCGGCCGATCGCTGCGCAGGCGATCGGCGGCAGTCGCGAGCGAGGCGATCCGGCGCGCGCGGTGGCTCCCGCGGAGGCTCCCGCAAGTGGTGTCGCTGTGTGTGGTGTGTTAGTCCGGTCGCGAAGAAGGCGCTTTTCGGCGTGCAAGACATCATCCAGAATATTATCGATGCCTTGAGTCTCGGCAGCCTGTACGCGCTGACCGCGCTGGGAATCGGCCTGCTGTTCGGCATCATGCGCCTAATCAATTTCGCGCACGGCGATCTCATCACCGTCGGTGCCTACGCCTTGATCGTGCCTTCAAGCAACGTCGATGCAACCATGTATATCGGCGCGTTGCCCGTGCTGGCGGTCATCGCCGCGGTCTGCACGATCGTGATCTGCTTTGCCGTCCTTTGTGAACGGCTTGCGTTCCGTCCCTTGCGGGGTGCCAATCCCTCGGTGCTGCTGATTGCGTCGTTCGCGCTCAGCTACTTCTTTCAGAATGCCGTCATCATGTTCTACGGCAGCCGTCCGAAGGGAGTGAATCTATGGCCCTCGCTTGGCGCGTCGATCATGATCGGCCAGGTGCGGCTGCAGCTGCTGCAGCTCGTCACTATCGGCGTGGCCATGCTGCTGCTTACACTGCTGGTCCTGTTCCTCCGCCGCACATCGATAGGGCGGCACATGCGCGCCGCCTCGGAGGATTTCATGATGGCGCGGTTTCTCGGCGTCCGCGCCAACCGCGTCATCGCTGCCGCATTCGCGGTGTCTGGTTTCCTCGCGGCAGTGGTATCCATGCTTTACGTCGTCCAGACCGGCAACCTGACCTATAATCTCGGTACCCCGCTGGTGCTGGCAGCCTTTGTCGCGACCGTAATCGGCGGCATGGGCAGCCTGCTCGGGGCGGTGCTGGGCGGCTTCGTTGTCGGCGCTGCCAGTGTCTTGTTCCAGATCATCCTGCCGCCCGATCTGCGGCCCGACCGCGACGCCTGCGTGTTTGCGCTTATACTTGTTATCCTGTTGCTGCGCCCGAGCGGCCTGTTGAAGGTCAAATCCGCGCAGGAGCGCGTCTGACCTTGCGCGAGAAGCGTCCGCTCATTGCCGCAGCCCGCTACTTCTGGGAGCCGGTGGTCCTCGCCGCCGGTCTGCTCCTCATCACCGCGGTCATGGCCGTCGTGGGCAACCAGGTTTTGCTCTTCACGCTGACCAGCGCATTGATTCAAATAGTCCTGGTCATCGGTCTTTATATTTTCGTAGGCAATTCGGGCATTCTCGCGTTCGGGCATATCACCTACGCGATGATCGGCGCATATGCGGCTGCCTGGCTGACGATGCCGCCGTTCAAAAAAAGCTTTGCACTGTCCCTGCCGGATTTCCTGGCCGACAACTCCTTCCCGCTGTTCCCGTCCTCGCTCGCCGCGGCCTTTCTGGCCTTCATGGCGGCCTTGATAACCGGCATTCCGCTGATGCGGCTGAGCGGGATCAGTGCAAGCATCGGCACCTTCACCGTGCTGGTGATTTTCAACACCATCTACTCGAACTGGGATTCCTGGACGTTCGGCGCGAGCACGCTGGTTGGTATCCCGACTTACGTGAACGAATGGGTGGCGCTCGGTTGGGTTGCCGTCGCTTTGCTCGCGGCGACCATTCATCAAAAATCCCGCTTCGGCCTCGCGCTGCGCGCTTCGCGCGAGGACGAGGTTGCTGCCAGAGCCGCGGGTATCAATGTGCGTCGCCAGCGCCTGATCGCGTTCGCGGTCAGCGGCATGTTCATGGGCGTGGGCGGGGTTCTGCAGGCGCATTTCCTCGGTTCGGCCGCCGTCACGGCATTCTGGATACCGACAACCTTCATCGGTACTGGCGATGCTGATCATCGGCGGGCAGCGGAGCCTGACCGGCGCCGTGGTGGGCGCGGTGACGGTATCGGCATTGCTGGAGGTGCTGCGCCAGTTCGAGGTCGGCGTGCACATCGCCCAGGTCACGGTGCGAATTCCGCACGGCTTGCGCGAGCTCGGAATCGCCCTGCTGATGCTGGTGATCCTGCTCATCCGCAACGCCGGTCTGACCGGCGGGCGCGAAATTCCCTGGCCGTTCGCCCGCCGCGCCGGACCGCCGGAGCGCGACGCGGCCCAGCCGCTCGACCGGATGGCGACGCTCGGCGAGGCGGCCACGAGCGGAGACGGCATGGCGAGCGACAGCGCGACGCTCGAGGCCCGCAACGTCTCGGTCCATTTCGGCGGCTTGGCCGCCATCTCGGGCGTGTCGCTTTCGATGCGGCGTGACGAAGTGTTCGGTTTGATCGGCCCGAACGGAGCCGGCAAGACGACGATGGTCAACGTGCTCACCGGATTCCAAAAGCCGACCGAAGGCTCGATCCTGTTGGACGGCGTGGATGTGACTGGGCTGGAAGCGCACCGTCGGACACGCCGGGGCTTGTCCCGGACGTTCCAGGCCGTGCGGCCGTTCCGTGACATGACCGTGCTTGAAAATCTTGAAGTGGCAGGCATCGGCGGCGGGCTTCCGCCGCGCGGATGCCCGGATGCGCGCCTGGGACATCCTGGTCTGGATGCATTTCGAGGGAAAAGCCCATCTTCGGACCGATACGCTGCCGTACGCGGACGAGCGCCGCGTCGGCATTGGACGTGCGCTTGCATCAGCGCCGCGGTTCACCTTTCTCGACGAGCCCGCGGCCGGCATGGGCGACGCCGAATGCGACGAACTGATGGGGTTGATCTCGGAAATTCCTGGCAAGTTCGGCTGCGGGGTGCTGCTGATCGAGCACAACATGCGTGTGATCATGGGGGTGTGTCATCGCATCCATGTGATCGACAGCGGGCGCACGATCGTCGAGGGAACACCGGCGGAAATTCAGAACAATCCTGATGTCATCCGCGCCTATCTCGGTGCGAGATCGGAAAAGGCGCATGCTTGAGGTCGATGGCATTCACGTTCATTACGGCCGCATCGCCGCGGTTCGCGGCGTCAGCCTTTCCGTAGGACGAGGGCGAGATCGTCACGCTCGTCGGGCCCAACGGTGCCGGCAAGTCGACCACCATGATGACCATTGCCGGCGCGCTGGCCCCGACCAGGGGCGCGATCAAGCTCGACGGCGCATCCCTGGTCGGCAAATCGCCGGAAAACATCGCCAGGCTCGGTGTCTCATTCGTGCCGGAGGGCCGCCACGTGTTCTCTCAGCTCACCGTCGACGAGAATGTCCGCATCGGATCGGACATGCGACGGGACCGCCAGAACATCGCTGGGGACTTCGAGCGGGTGATGGGCTATTTTCCGTTCCTGCGCGGACGCCTGTCGACGCCGGGAGGCAAGCTGTCGGGCGGCGAGCAGCAGCAGCTGGTGATCGCGCGGGCGCTGATGACGCGGCCCAGGATCATGCTGATCGACGAACCGTCGCTCGGCCTTGCACCGAACATCGTCGATCGCGTCTACGAAATACTCCGTACGCTGCGCAAAGAAGGCAACACACTGCTCGTGGTGGAGCAGAGCACGCATCGCGCACTCGAGAATGCGGATCGCATCTACGTGATGCGGAGCGGACAGATCGTCCTGCACGGCCTCAGCAAGGATCTTACCGACAAGGAACTGGAACGCGCCTATTTCGGCTTCGATGACGGGGGGCGCACCGAGGAAATGGTCCACTTCTAAAGCCAGCGTGCGCTGAGGCCGGAAACGGGCCGCGGCCCCCTTGATGCGTTCAGCCGAACGGCGACACCGCCTCGGCGAAGCTTGGTGACCGCCCATACGCCGCCAGACCCGCCGGCTAATGAAACGATCGCGGATATCGTCCTGCACGGCGCGGTCGCTGCGCTGTTTCGCGTCGCCGTAGCCGCCGCCGCCCGGCGAATGCAGCAGCAACTGGTCGCCGCGTTTGAGCTCGATGTTGATGAACTTCGTCGGGCTGACCGTGCCGTAGGCTTCCACGAAGGTGCGGAACGTCGCCTCGCCCTGGTGCCTGACGAAGAGGCCGGCAGGGCTTCCAGCTTCGCCGCCGAACAGGCCCCAGGAGCCCTGCTTCACCCGGTCGAGCAGCGCGCTCAGCGTGACCGACGGCGCGGTCACCTCGAACACGCGGCGGACACCGAGGCCGCCGCGGAACATCCCCGCGCCACCCGAATCGGGCCGCAGCGAATACTCGATAACTCGCAGCGGGAACCGGCTCTCGAACACCTCGATCGGCGTCGCCCGGATCGTGCTGGCGTGCGCACAGCATTGCGAGCTGTTGCCGTCCTTGTCCGCTCGGCCGCCCCAGCCGCAGCCCTCGAGCTGGTAATGCGTCCAATACTCGCCCGTTTCGGGATGCGTGCCGCCCATCAGCAGACTGCAGGCGGTGCCGCCCTCGTTGGCGCCGATCTTGCCCGGCATGGCCTTGGCCATTGCGCCGAGAACGCAGGCGATGATCCGCGGCTGGCCTTCGGTGTTGCCGGCGACACTCGGCGCCGGAAATATCGGATTGACCAGCGTACCCGGCGGCGCGATCACCCTGATCGGCCGGAACGTGCCGGCATTGAGCGGCACGTCGTTAGCGCAGATGCTCTGCAGGATCGCGGTACAACTCGCCGCCGAGGTAGCGACATAGGTGGCGTTGATCGGCCCCCTTGCCTGTTTGTCCGAGGCGGAAAGATCGATCACGATCTCGTCGTCGCCGACATGCACCCTGGATCGGAAGTAGTACCGAGGTCGTGGTGACGCCGTCGTCCTCGAAATAGTCCTCCGAGGAATAGATGCCGTTCGGGATCTTGCCGATTTCCTTGCGCATCCATGCCTCGCCGTAGTCGATCAGCGAGTTGCAGATGCGCTCGAAATCGTCCAGTCCATAACGCTCGACCAAAGCCTGCAAGCGCCGCTCGGCCGTCGTGAGCGATCCCATCATCGCGTGGAAATCGCCCCAGGTGGCGTCAGGCGTGCGATGGTTGGCGAGCACCACGCGCCAGATGTCCTTCACGTATTCGCCGCGGTCCATCAGCTTGACCGGCGGCAGCCTGAGACCTTCCTGGAACACCTCCGTCGCGGTCGAGGCGAACGAGCCCACGGCCATCCCGCCGATCTCGCCGATATGCGCGATATTGCCGGCATAGCCGATCAGCGTGTTGCCGATGAACACCGGCTTGAGCAGCAGGTGCTCCGGCATGTGGCACTGGCCGCGATAGGGGTCGTTGTGCACGACGACGTCGCCGGGATGGAAGTTCTCGGCGCCGAACTCAGCGACGCAATGCGGCACCGTATGCAGGCCGGCACAAATGATCGCCGGGTTCATCTCGACCTGGCCGATCATGCGCAGCTTGCGGTCGAAGAGCAGGCATGAGAAGTCGCGCAATTCGCTGAAGATCGGCGAATAGGCGGTGCGCACCATGGCGCTGCCCATCTCGTCGCTGATGTTGCGCAGCGCGTTGCTGACGACAGTCAGGGTGGTGGGGTCCTTCTCCGGCGCAAGCCGTCCCTTGGTCGCCGCATGCGGGCCGGACGACCTCGCCCAGTCCATGACGAGGCTGCCGTCGGCGCGGACCTCCGCAACGTTGCGGGATGCAGCAGGGACGTCGAGTCCATCTCCTCGATCAGCGCCGGGCCGGTGACACGGGCGCCTTCGGGCATCCTCGCGGCGGTAGATCGGCGTGTCGACCCAGCCAACATCGTCGAAATAGATCGAGCGCGTCGCGTGCCGACCGCTCGCCCGCCGGTCGGCGCCAGCAGCCGGCGGGACCGTCTCGCGCAGGGCGACGACCCGGACCTCGGTGATCTCGATCACGCGGTCACGCATCGCATAGCCGAACAGCTCCTCGTGCCGTCGGTGCATGTCCTCGAGCGCGCGGTCGAACGTCGTCTTGTTGATCTCCGGCGAGGCCAGCTTGATCAGCTCGCCGAAGTTCTGGCCGAGGTAGCGCATGCTGAGATTAGCGACGGCGACGGCCTTGCCCTTGTGGCCGTCGCGCTTGATCTCGACCAGCGCCTCGCGGGCGACCGCGGCGAGCTGGCCCGCGATCTTCTTCAGGTCGATGCGGTCCGAGCGGTGCATCACGGTTCGGGCTCGGTCGACCCTGAGGTCGGTCAGCAGGGTGCCCAGCGCCGAAACCAGGCCGGGATGCGGCGGCACCACGACCTGGGTCATGCCAAGATGGCGCGCCACGTCGGCGGCGTGCAGCGGCCCGGCGCCGCCGAATGCGATCAGCGCGAAGTCGCGGGCGTCGAGCCCGCGGTCCACCGTCAGCAGACGCGTGGCGTCCGCCATGTTGGCGGCCGTGGTGTTGAGGATCGCCAGCGCGGTCTCCTCGATCGACAGCTGGAGCTGTTCCGCGAGGCCTTCAGCGCGCGGCGCGCAAGGGCGGCGTCGAGCTTCATCCTGCCGCCGAGGAAGAAGTCCGGATCGAGACGACCCAGCACGACGTTGGCGTCGGTCACCGTCGGCTCGGTGCCGCCTTGCCCATAGCAGGCCGGGCCGGGCTCGGCGCCGGCGCTCTTCGGGCCGACCCGCAGGAGCCCGCCGCTGTCGATGTAGGCGATCGAGCCGCCGCCCGCACCGATGGTGGTGTAGTCGATGAAGAGCGCGCTCACCGGCACGCCCCATTCGATCTCGTAGGAGGTGGTCGAACCGAACTCGCCGTCGGCGATCAGGCCGACGTCGGCGCTGGTGCCGCCCATGTCGAGCGTCACGCCGTTGCCGTTGGCGTGGTCGCGCGCGAAGCGGCGGCCGGCGATGACGCCGCCCGCCAGGCCCGACAGCAGCAGCTGTACCGCCGCGGCCGCGGCTGGTCTTGGCCTCGACGTGGCCGCCGTTCGATTTCATCAGGGACAGGGGCGCCTTGATACCCAGCTGCTCCGCCTCGCGGGCGAGGCGTCCGCTGAACTCCCCGATCAGCCGCTTGACGAAGGCGTCGGTGATGACGCTGGTGGCGCGCTCATATTCGCGCCAGATCGGCGCGACCTCGTGCGACAGCGAGACCGAGACGCCGGGGAAGCGCTTGGCGAGGTAGGCGCCGATCGCGCGCTCGTGGTCCGGGTTCACATACGAGAACAGCAGATTGACGGCGACCGCCCAGTCGGTCGTCGGCTCGGCCTTGATCCAGCGGGCAATCCACGTCGCCGAGGCGGTTCAGCTCCGCCGGCTTGAGCGCGAGCAGGACGTTGCCCTTGTGATCGACGCGCTCGGCGATCCCGAAGACGTGTCGGCGCTTGACGCCGAAATCGGGCTTGGGCCAGGCGGGATTGTAGCCTTCCTTGCGGTCGATGCGGGCGATGATCGGCAAATCCTCGACGCCCTTCGAGCCGACATAGAGCACTGTCGCGCCGCGCTTCTGCAGGCGCGCGTTGATGGCGATCGTCGTGCCCATGACGATGCGTTCGACACCGAAGCGGGCGCCACCCCGGACTGGCGGATCGCGGAAACCGGCGCGTCGGCCGGCTGCTTCGGGGTCGACGGGACCTTGACGATGGCGACGTCGCCGGTCCGGGCGTCGAGCGCGACGAGGTCGGTGAAGGTGCCGCCGGTGTCGATGCCGATGAGCAACGGGATGGCCTCTCGTCGGGAATGACGCTGCTACAGCGAATGCTGAAGATCATGCGATGCGACTGCCTGCAGGCGTCGCTTCACGTCGGCGCACGCCGTTTCGCAGAATTTGTCGTCCGGGAAAGCATCGTCGCACCAATAGCGAGCTGCGATCATCTTGCCGCAAAACGAACAGTTCAAAATCCGAGTCTCGTACCAGGGAGTGGACAATTCGACATCGTGTCCCGCCATATCTCCCTCGATACCGTCTCAGACTCGACTGCGCCGCACAGGCGGCGACTGAAGTCTATGAAGAAAGCACACGCACCGCAAGGCTGATATGCCGCGGCAAATGCGCCGAAGGTCAGGATGACCGCATCGCGCCAAATACGTTCGAAACCGAGCAACCGTCTGGTTTGGCCCTTTTGCAGCCGGGCGAATGACCATAGACTTCCATGGTCCGATCCACCTGGAAAGAGCAGCGGGGAGAGTTCTATGCCAGCCGAAGCGATTGCGTTCTTCGAGGGCCGGTATATGCCGCTGAAGGATGCCAGGATCTCCATATTGGATCCGGCCGTCACCAAAAGCGACATCGTGTTCGACGTGGTCTCGGCGACGAATCGGGTGTTCTTCAGGATAGACGATCATGTCGCCCGGTTCGAGGATTCCTGCCGGAAGGTGCGCATGCGTCCGCCAGTAGACCGCGACGAGATCAAGCGGATCGCGGCGGAATGCGTCCATCGCTCGGAGTTCGTCGACGCCTGCGTGTTCATGTGTGGCACGCGTGGCCCGTATCGCGGCGGCGCGACTTTAGGCGACCCGCGCGATTGCGAGAACGGTTTCTATGCGTACGCGGTTCCTTACTACTACGTCGTTCCGAAGGAACGCATAGACACCGGCGCGCATATCTGGATCGTCGAAACCCGCCGCTCTCCAAATGTCGCGATCGACCAGACGGCCAAAAACTTCAATCGGATGGATTTGACCAAGGGCACGTTTGAGGCGCTCGACCATGGCGCCGATGCGGCGGTGCTGCTCTCGACCGAGGGTTATCTCGCCGAGGGCGCGGGGTTCAACATCTGGATCGTGCGCGGCAAGTCGCTGGTGACGCCGGACGATAATCTGCTTGAAGGCATTACCCGTCGAACCGTGTTCGATCTCGCGCAGGAGATGGGCATCGAGGCGAAAGCCGCAAAGCTCGACCCGAACGAACTGATGCTGGCCAACGAAGCCTTCCTGTCCACCACCGCCGGGGCTATCGTTCCAGTCACCCGGGTCAATGACCAACCGCTCGGCAACGGCGCCGCCGGCCTGATCACGACAACTCTGCGCACGCAATACTGGGAGCGGCGCCGGGCCGGCTGGCATGGCACCAGCATCGATTCGCTGCTCAACCCGGCGTCGTAGACTAGTTGCAAGCGATATCAGCCTGACGCGAATATCGCATCGATTTTCCGACGCTCGGCTTGTGCCTGCTTTACGTCGATGAACTCAAACCGAAGGAGGTCCCACGGCCGGGACTGCGCGAGCTTCCAGAACTCGCAGCTTGGCACCGTATAAGGGACGATGAACCCACCCAGAGTGAGACAGTCGTGCAACAGTATTATCGGTGTGTCGCCGGCAATGTTGATGCCACCGATCGGGTAACCGATGTCGATCGTGTTCGAAGGATCGGAGCCTGCTTCGCGAGGCTTGTCTGAAGCTACCGGCGAATAATCGAACTTCGGGCCTTCAATACGAAATCCAACGCGATTGCTGCGGCTGGAGAGCCGCCACTCGGCCGAACAGAACCGCTCATGGCCGGTTCGGGAAATCCAATCGTCGTTCGGCCCGGCAACCACCCGGATCAGGTGCTGCTTTTCATTCCGGATCGGCGGCCTGATCGCCTCCGGAGCAACCTCGCCGGTGGATGCGCGGCCGGTTGGTGACCTCACGTCCAACCGGACACCTCGCCGCAAGGCCGCCCCATTCAGCCCCCCGAGCGATGCGACCACATAGGTCGCGCGCGACCCCATGACTTCCGGCACATCCAGCCCACCCGAGAAGGCAATGTAGGTCCGCGCGCCCACGATCGCCGGCCCGAGCGAAAGAACTTGTCCCGCGCGCACCGAAATGCTCGACCACATCGGCACCGGGCTATCGTCCAGATGCGGACGCATGTCGGCGCCACAGAGACTGATCACCGCTTCACCATGGAAGCGCAATGTCGGGCCCAAAAACTGACATTCGAGCCCCGCAGCCCCTTCGGGATTGCCAACGATTTTATTGCATAATCGGAACGACCAATCATCGAGGGGACCGGAAGGGGGTATGCCGTGGCGGAGCATTCCGATGCGCCCAGGGAAATCCTGGACGGCTGTCTCCAGTCCGGCTTCCAACACTTCGATCATCGTCATGCAAGCGCGTTCGTCATCGACGTAGCCTGTTTTGCGGGTGCCACCGCGGCGGCCCATTGCTTGTAGAGACCGACGGAAAAGCGTTGGTAAGCGACGATATTATGCTCGTATCGGCCCTGCGCCACGGACCCCTCAATCGCTTCGAACTCGTCGACCGAGATCGGGATGAACTTCAATCGGTCGGTCGGACGCAGCAGGATCGGATTCTGGGCAAAGGCGGACAGACGCTGCTGAGGTTGCCAGATCGGCACGGGCGTGCGCCCTATGGATTGTACCCCCGGGCTCGGAATCGTGTAGATTGAGGTCGATGTGCCACCGACGCCGATCGATCCGACCGGCGTCCAGAGACGCGGCGGATTGTATTTCGGCGAGGTGATGGCGCAGCGTGGGTCAAGCGGTCGCAAAATGGGCAATCCCGGGAAAGAGGATACCGTGACCACCCAGTGTTCGGTGCTCGCATGCAGTTGGACCAGCGCCTGCGCATTCGGAAGCCCATTGACCTCCGCCACGAATTCCGGATCGTACCCTCGCTCAGCGATCTTCGCGCGATAATCGTCTATGCAGGCGCGTGTCCATGGATCGAGATAGCATACGGGAATGTACGCAAGCCGGCTCTCGATCTCGATCTCGTCGACGGCAGGAAGCGCCGCGGCGATCGCGCGCAGCTCTGTGCAGAGATCATCGTGGTCGATGCGCGTGAAATCGTACTGAACTAAAACCGAATTGTAGGAGGGGATCAAATCAGTGATGGCGTCGATCGGGCTCGTCTGAAGGGCGTTGACAAATCCCAATACAAGAAAATTGACGTCCAAGGACGCGTCGCTGCCCAGCCGAGCCAACAGATTGCGATCTCCAGCAACCGAAATCGACAGCTCGACCAACCTTACCCCCAATTCAGCCCTCTCACCCTCTGGGGCTCGTCAAAACGCGTGATGACTGGCGGCATTCGGTGTAATGGCGAGGCAGCTGCCGCGCAAGCTCGAGAGCCGCAGTGCCGGGCGACGCCGCCAGCATCTTATACCAGCGGTCCTAAAGATCGACCGTTGCCCAGTCCCTGGTGCCGATTGAGCGGGTTCACGCAGTCACCACCAGCGCCACGCCCGCTGCCGCGGTTGAGCTTTTGGTGCTTGCTCCTCCGCACCTGGCTGAGCCGCGCCGGTGGGCTGCGTCTTCGTCGATAGCAATGGGCTTGGTCTAGGTCCAGAAAACCCCTCCGAAACGGTCCGTGCCAACCCATTGTTCCAATGGGATGTTCACACGCGGAATTGGTGGGCCAGATAACATTTGATTTCGGGACCTACATCGCCTAACCTCCCGACCAGCAATGGGAGGTCGTGATGGTGCGAAAGCCGAAGCGGGCCGCGCTCTACCTTCGGGTCAGCACGGACGGGCAGACGGTGGACAACCAGCGGCTCGCACTGGACGCGGTGTGCGAACAGCGCGGCTGGGAGGTGGTTCAGGTCTACTCCGACAACGGCGTTCGGGCGCCAAGGGTCGCGCGCAAAGGCCTGGTCTCGAACGCTGCTCAAAGACGCGTCGCGCGGACGGTTCGACGTGGTTCTGGCCTGCGCACTGGATCGCCTCGGCCGATCGTTGATCGACCTGCTCGATACGCTCAACGAACTCGAGGCGGCCGGCGCGGCGCTGGTCCTCCATCAGCAGGCGATCGATACGACCACGCCGGCCGGCCGGATGTTCTTCCAGGTGACCGGCGCCTTCGCTGAGTTCGAAAGGGCGATGATCCGGAGCCGGGTGAAGGCGGGGCTGGAACGGGCCAAGGCGCGCGGCGTTGGTGGGTCGTCCAAAGACCGGCGCCAAGGTGGAGGCGGTCATACGCGCGCGTCTGGCGACCGGCGATGGCATAAAGAAGGTCGCGAAGGCGATAGGTGTAGGTAACGGCACGGTGTCCCGTATCAAGGCAGCGATCACCGCGTGATCTGGGTGTCGATCGCCGATTATATGGCTACACGA
>CAVYXX010000175.1:0-7315 GCA_963772355.1 uncultured Alphaproteobacteria bacterium
ATGAGTGGAGTTCTCGGTCCGTCAAAGCCTCGCATGGATGATGCTCTCCCAAGGCGGTCTCTTCCTCCTCCAATTCGGTGGCTCGGTGGCGATGGCACGGTTGCTAACCCCTTACGAGATGGGCATATACGCAGTTGCCTCCGCGATCGTGGGCATCGACAGTCACCATTTTTCTGGCGGTCAATGGCTTCAGCTACATGAGCATCGCGTGGGGCAGCCTTGCCGGCACGTTGTGTGGAATGATCTGCCTGAACGTTCTTGGCCGCCAGTATGTCAGCCTGAGGCTCAGTCTCAAGGATTGGCGCCGCATCACCCGGTTCGGGCTACAAATGTTCGCCGTCGGCGTGGTCGGCAATCTCGCCACTAAACTTTCGGACCTCCTTCTCGGGCGACTCGTGGGGGTGAGCGAACTCGGACTTTATTCGCGCGCCTCAGGATTGAATGGTCTGCTATGGGAGAATTTCCATCTAATCGTGAGCCCGACCTTGAGCCCCATGTTCTGGCAACCAGTTTCACCATCAACGTGATCCTCGCGATGGTCACCGCCGCAGCCATTGCGGCGCTCGGCAGTGCAAGCGACGCGATTCTCGGAAACACCGGCGTCCGACATGTTCTCCTTCTCCTAGCCCTATCTCCATTATTGAGTATATTCGAATTACTGCCAGCAGCATCTCTCGAGCGGATTGGCGTCTTCCGGGTCCTGGCACTGGTAAACCTCGCAAAGGTCACTGTTTCGATGACGATCAATATCCATCGTGGACAAGCCTGGCGCGAGCTCTGGTATTATTGGGCTTCGAGGGTACTCATTGTCTTAACTTTGGGTTATTTTTCTGATATACGGTATTTGCAATTTGGGTTCCAGGCGTCGCCAGATGAAGCCGGAGCCTCTGCCCCGTGAGATGGTCGTCATCAACGGCAATAGCAACTAGGTGAGCAGGCTTTTGGAATATTGCGATTTGGAAAACGTGGCACACTAAGCCGTCAGCACGATGAGCCTTTTGGCCCAACTCACGGCTAACCATGGCCGCAGCCCATACTACAGGGACGGAGGAATTCCCGCGTCCCACTGCGTCCCCTGTGCGCCTGATTGCATATTACCTGCCCCAGTTTCATTCTATCCCCGAGAATGACACGTGGTGGGGCAGGGGATTCACTGAATGGACCAACGTAACGAAGGCACTCCCCCGTTTCAAAGGACATTATCAACCTCACCTGCCGGGCGAATTAGGCTTCTACGACCTTCGTCAAACACGGATCCTTAAACGGCAAGCTGAACTCGTCCGCGGCTATGGCTTGGAAGGGTTGTGCTTTCACCACTATTGGTTTGGCGGCAAAACGCTGCTCGATACGCCGATCCGGCTCCTGCTCGAGCATCCGGAGATTGATCTACCTTTCTGCATCAACTGGGCGAATGAAAACTGGTCTCGCCGCTGGGACGGCAGCGATGAAGAAGTGCTCATCGGCCAGGCTCATTCCTCCGCGGACGACATCGCTTTCGCCGTATCGCTTGAGCCGCTATTCCGCGACCCACGCTATATCCGGATCAACGGCCGGCCTTTGCTGATGGTATACCGACCCAAGATCTTGCCAAACGCGCGGGAGACAGCGGACGGTGGCGGGCGCACTTTCAGGCCGTTGGGCTAGGCGATCCCTACATCGTCATGGCCCAGGTCTATGGCGATGCCGACCCTCGCCCCTATGGCATGGACGCCGCTGCCGGCTTTCCTCCACACAACACCGGCATTGACGACGTCAACATTCGCGACACGCTGATCCACTTTGATCCCGACTATAGAGGTCAGGTCGTCGACTATGCTGATCTGTCCGCCGGCGCCACAGCAAACCGGCCTTCGGCTTTCCGGCTTTTCCCCGGCGTTTGCCCGAGTTGGGATAATGAAGCACGCCGCCCCGGCAAAGGCCTCACCTTTGTCGGTGCTAGCCCCGCGGCATACCACTCCTGGCTGACCGAGGCCTGTGAAAGTACATTTGCGGTGCCGGACGCCAGCGAGCGGATCGTCTTTATCAACGCCTGGAACGAGTGGGCCGAGGGCGCGCATTTGGAACCGGATCGTCACTTTGGTTACGCTTATCTCGTAGAAACCGCCCGGGTGATGGCCAAATTATCCGGTGTGTCCGCTGAAGCATGGCAGCCGATCCTCCCGCCGTCCCTGCCGGAAGCGCGTCGCCGAGATCACCCGCTAAGCATGCTTCCGAAAATGCTTGTCAAGAACCTTGCGTTCCAGGGTGCCAAAATGGCCGAAGCAATTGCTCGGCGGCTTCGAAAGCTTGTTAGAAACCTCAATTGATTTCACACAAGTAAGCGTCATCAACTCGCGATACGCGCTGGCATGCCGATCGTCGACACAAAGAACTTAAACCTCGGTGAAGTCGGGGGCGCTGGGGTCTGACAGACCAGGCTGATAGACTTTCCGCCCAGCGATGTTCGTACTTTCGTCATCACGCCACAGCGAGGCATCTGCCCACCGTTCATGCGAGTTCATCCAGCAGCGCCTTCGCGTCCTTTTGGTCCGGAGCATCGAAACCTTCAGTGAACCAGTCGTAGATCGGGGCGAGCAACTCATACGCGCCTCTGCGTTTGCCTTGGCTCTGCCACAACCTTGCGAGACTGGTCGACGTACGCAATTCCCAGGATTTTGCTTGTTGACGGCGAGCCCAAGCGAGCGAGAGGAGAAAGTTCCGCTCGGCGCCGTCGGGATCATCCCCTTTGAGCGTGAGGGTCCAGCCTTTGAGGCGCAGGATCTCGGCGTAGTGAAGGCGTTCTTCCCAGCCGGGGCGTTCGATTTGGGCGATTACATCGTCGATCAGCCGCAGGGTGTTGTCGAGGTCGCCGGTCAGCGCCATACCTTCGGCCAAGAACGCGTTCATGCTCGGGCCGCGGGACTTGCCGCCGGTCGCTTCCCACGCCGCGATGCCGGCTTTGAGCGAAGAAATTCCTGCGGCAGGTCTGCCTTTCAGGATAAGTGCCTGACCATATGAAAACGGTGCAAACATCGCCCATAGCATGGGCAGGCTGTTCTCCCGACCCAGCCGCTCGCATTCGTCGGCGCGCTTGAGGAGATCTTCGAATTCACTACGACGATCGAATTCATGAGCCCCCATAGTCAGCGCAAATCCGAGGTCAAAGGGGCGGCCGCGCCGGCGGGCGTGCCCGTCTTTTTCATCGTTGAGCCGCAATGCTCGGTCGGGGTAGCCCAGAATCCAGGTGCTAATCGAGCCAAAGATACCGACAGAGGTTTTGGGATCCTGGTTGAGGATGTCCGCGAGGTGAAAATGCCCATCGTCGTTATATAAATCCAGCACCTTGTCCGCGTGCTCGATGGACTTAATGAAACTCCCCGCATAACAGTTGCAGGCACAGGCGCGTGCGTGACCCACGATCAGCAGGTCGGCATCTCCCGTCGCTTTCGCGATTTCCAGCATCTCTTCCGCCCATCGAAGCGACTCCGCTATGCGCCCTTGCGTTTGGACGTTGCTTGTCAGTCCCGAGAGGATGGGCACTAACGCTTCGTGACGTTCGAGCGACCTTGCCAAGGCAAAGGCTGGGTGCAGGCTGGTCCAGACTTCGGGGGCAGCCCAGCCCTTAAGTGCCAGCCACGCTGGGCCAAGGCGGCTCCGCAGCCCCAGTTCGGCGGCGTCTCGTTGGGATGACCAGGGCAGGGCGGAAACCAGTTCGAGCCCCTGGGAGAGATGGGAGATCGCCTCGGTCAGGGCCATGCGGTTAGACGCCAGTTCGCCGGCGGTCTGCCACAGCGGAATGGCCGCTGCGGGGAGACCCGCTTTCGTGAGGTGATGGGCCAACACCTCGGGTCGAGTGGTCTTGATGTTCTGGAAGCGCTGTTCGATTGCGCGGGCGATCTGGGCGTGCAGATCCTGTCTACGGCTCTTGAGCAAGGAGTCGTAGGCGGCGTCCTGCACCAGCGCGTGCTTGAAGGTGTAGATGGCATCGGGCGGCGTGCCACGACGGGAAGCCAACCCTGATTCGCTTAGCGCCGTCAGAGCATCGTTAAGCTGCCTCTCCGGCAGCGGCGCGACTTCGGCAATTAGCTCGTAGCTGAACTCGCGACCAATCACTGCCCCGATCTGGGCGATCTCTTTCACCGGCATGAACCGATCTAGCCGCGCCATCAGGGAGTCCCGTAGCGTCGCCGGAATGGTGACGGCGCGAGCCGAGCCAGCATAATCGTAATGATCGGCTTGCTTCTCGAGCTCGCCCGATTCCAGAATGGACTTGGTCAGTTCTTCGACAAACAGCGGGACACCGTCGGTCCTGGTCAGGATCTGCTCGAGCAGCGCCGCGGGGAGTGGCTTGCCGCCCGCAAGGGTGGAGACCATCGCCGCGCTCTGTGTTCGGGTCAGCTTGGACAGGTTCAATGCCCCGACATGTCCCTGATCCGACCAGCGCGACTGGAACTCCGGCCTGTGGGTGAGCACGACCAGCAGCGGCACGGTTCTCACGCGATCAATCAGCAGATCCAAGACCTCCAGGGTGGTCGGGTCGGCCCAGTGCGCATCCTCAAACAGCATCACGCTGGGGTGCCTCCGGGCGGCCGCTTCGGTGATGTCCACCAGGGTTCGCAGCGTCTCATCCTTGTGCTTCTGCGGAGTCATCGGCAGTGCGCCGTAGCGCTGCTCGCAGGGGATGGACAGGATCGAAGCGACGAACCGGACGTCGGCCAGTGGCCGGCCATACTGCGTGACGATCAGTGCTTCCAGCTTGTCGAATTTCGAGTCCGTCGTCTCGTCGCGCGCGAACTTCAACGCCCGCTCGAGGTTGTCGATGCTGGGCCAGAAGGCGCTGTTCACGTAGTAGGGCGAGCATTGGAAGCGCAGAGCCTGCACGACTTGTGCATCCAGCCTCCGATGCAACGCGCTTAGGATGCGGCTCTTGCCCATCCCGGGTTCACCCGATAGCAGCACCACTTGGCCCTCACCGTCTTTGGCTTGCGACCACCGGCGAAGCAGCAAATCCAACTCCTCTACGCGGCCCACCAAGGGGGTCAGCGCACCGTGGCCGCGAAGCGCATCGAAGCGGCTCTCCGTCACCAAGGCACGTTCCACCCGCCAGGCGTGAAGGGGTTCCGCGATGCCCTTCAGGTCCTGTTCCCCAAGATCGGTCAGTTCAAACGCCTGGCCGATCAATCGACGGGTCGTCTCTGCGACGACAATCTCGTCAGCGGCGGCCAGTGCTCGCAGACGCGCGGCCAGATTGGGCGTGCTACCCACCGCGGTGACCGTCTGGGTGGCGCCGGACTCGACGTGGCCGCCAGCGACGACCAGACCGGTTGCGATCCCAACACCCACGTGCAAGGGGATACCTGCTGCGGTCGTGAGCCTCGGCAACGCTTCGACGAGCGCGAGGCCGGCCTGGATGGCGCGCTCGGCGTCATGCTCATCCGCTTTCGGATACCCGAAATAGGCCAACATGCCGTCAGTCGAGTAATTGGCGACGTAGCCATGGTGGCTTTCAATGATATCTGTGCAACATCGGTGACAAGCGGTTGTCACCTCCCGGAGGTCGTCCAGATCGAGGTTGGTCGAGAGCACCGCCAAATCAGTCACGTCGCAAGCCATCACCGTTAGCTGCCGGCGCTCGGCTGGAAGTGCCCCGAACCGCCTTTCCTCTACTATTGCTCCGCGTTTCGAAATGAAAGTTCCCGGGGTCGCTAAAAGCTCGGTTTGTGCCGCGTTCCGTTCGGCAACACTCTCATCGCCTTCAGAACATTGCGCCACAACCGAGCGGGGAAACACATTGTGACCTCGTATGTCGTTACCGTTATGATGAGGAGATGCAACGGCAGCAGCCACCGCGATTGGATTCGGAGTGAAAACATACCCACGGCGGGAGCGGGTGTGGAGCATCCGATGGGCCTCGGCCCCCAGGGCAACGCGAATGTCATGAATGCACTGTGTGACGTTGTCATCGGTTACGAGAACGTTAGGCCACAACGCCTTCATGATAGTGTCCCGCGATAAAAGGCGTCCGGCGTTCTCCACCAGCAACCGCAGCAGCGCGAATGATTTAGATCGCAGCGGCATCTCCGTGCCGTCAGCCGCCAGAAGTGCCCCTCGCTCGAGATCCAGAGTGAAGGAGCCAAATCTATAGGCCGTGTATTGCGCTGAACTCGTCATGATTGGGGGCTTTTGAACTCTCCGCCTCTTAACCAAACCTACCCCCCTTTCGTGGAAATTTCGTCAAAATTTCGTCTGGTGTTCCTGTAACGCTTACCAGGATGTGTTCTCTTGCCTGAACTCGTCCCAGCTGGCCGGTGGCGGGCGAGAACTACAGATCGATGAAAGGAATGGCGCATCGGCCGAACGGAGCAGGAAATGCCTGTAGCGAGAGACACCGTCTCTAGATTGTTGCTGGGGCTCATGCTGTCGACGGGGGTGGATCGTAGCCTCAGCGACCTGCAGCCGTGCTCTTACAAAACAAATTGCTCCGGAACAATCAACGACGACAAAGGGGAAACGCTCGATGCAAACGCGCAAATGCCTATGGTCGGCCTTCTCATACCTATGGTCGGCCTTCTCAATACTCGTCGCCGCGGCCTTCGCGACTGTGGCAATCGCCGCTGACCTGCCGAAGGAGGGGACGTACAGCGGCACGTATTCCAACCCTGGCACATACAAGGCTTATCCGGTCGGGAAGGAACGGGTCGCAGTCAGCTGGGAGGCCGACGGTGCAACAGTCGGTACCGGCTTCCTGGATCACACAACATGGCATTGCTTTGGCTTGGAGGATGTTGCGAGTGGCACACGGCAGTGGCACGGCTACTGTATACTGACCGATCCCGCTGCCGATCAGATTATGACCAGCGTGATCAGTGAAAAGCACACGCAGGACACGAAGAATTTTGGCGCGACGGGCACCTTTACAGCGGGTACTGGGAAATTTACCGGTATCGAAGGTGGGATAACGTTCCTTTGTCACAACAACGCCGAATTCCGGACGGCGGCGGCTGGAACTTATGTCTTTTATGCGGATCTGAAGGCGAGTTACAAACTCCCGTGACCAGTGCTGGCCGCCAACACCTGCGTCCGCCAGATCGTGAGCGTCGGGGCGCCACGCGCTGTCATTGCTTCATACGTGCTGCGCGCGCCGGTGGTCTGTCCAGACTACGTTACTGCTCGGGATAATCCCTCACGCGATGGGGTCGACCGACCTCAGCCTGACCTAAATCGTGTAGGCGAGGTCCGACGTGGACGCGCACGTCGGACGGCCAGGGATCAGGGGTCGAAGCCGGCGTGGGGGGCAGGCAGCTCTGCTGTGTTCGAAGCTTGACGCGGGTGTAAC
>CAVYXX010000176.1:0-10731 GCA_963772355.1 uncultured Alphaproteobacteria bacterium
AGGCGCTGGCGTCTGGCTCATGGCGAAGGACCGGGCATTCAGGCCAAACCTTGATAATGCTGCTCTGCGGCGCCCCGCCTCGCGTCGACAAGTAACGGCTTTGGACTGGGGCTGGCCGGTCCTGCGAACTCCTGCGCAGGACACCCGCGCCTGACCGGGGCAAGGCAAAGGCGATGCGGCCGAATTCCTGATAGCCGTGCGCAGGGTGGAAATTCCGGCGCCTGGAAGCATAACTCCTTAAGAATTTCCCGTGAATTACCTGTGGCGGAAGCCGCGGTTCCCGCTGGCGATGTCGGACCACGAGCCGGTCCGGCTGCCTCCGTTGCAGCCGATCCGAACGTTCCGAGCAGCGGGCATCCTGGCGCTGGCACCTTTTCAATGTCGTAGGGGGTAGATTTGCCCGGGTCCGTTCCGGATTCGCGACGGTTAAAGCCTGACCTCAGCCAGGGAGCCCTGATCTGCTCGAACGTGCACTGATGCGGCGCCTTGTCGGGACGCCAACGCATCAGCTTCGTCCCATGGCGAAACCGGTCGCCGGTCACATGATCAAATCGTACCTCAACGACAAGTTCAGGGCGCAGCGGTTCCCATTCGCCACTTCGTTCGGTGCTCCAGCGGCTGGGACCGCCCGGCGCTTTTCCGGTGAAGCCTGGCGGCTGCCGCAGGGCTTCGAGCCGCCTGGTCAGGGCCGGACGTTCTTCTTCGCTGATGGTCGCGGTGAACCCGACATGATCAAGCCTACCTTCTGCATCGTACAGTCCGAGAAGTAACGATACGATTTTCCGGCTGCCGTTTTCATAGCGGAAGCCGCCGACGACACTGTCAACCGTCCGCAACTGCTTCACCTTGATCATCGCCCGCTCGCCAGGCTCATAGATGCGGGCCAGTTCCTTTGCGACCACCCCGTCCGTTGCGCCGTGGCCGGCATCGCACAGCCAGGCCTCGGCCGCTGATAGGTCGGAGGTGGCCGGAGAGATGACGAACGCCTTCGCAATCTCCGCCTTAGCCATGAAGGCTTCCAGCAGGCGACGGCGTTGTTGCAGGGGGCGATCGATGACGACGGGACCATCCGGCGCCGCCAGCATGTCGAAGACGACGAACCGCGCCGGCGTCTGGACGGACAGTTTCCGGATCCGGCTTTCGGCCGGGTGCAGTCGCATCTGTAGCGCATCGAAGGCCAGCCGCCCATCGATCTCGATCACCAGCTCACCATCGAGGACAAACCGGTCCGCGCCGAGCGCGGTCAGCATTGCCACTACCTCGGGGAAATATCGCCCGAGCGGCTTACCGGACTTGGCGCGCAGATCGACGGCCGTTCCTGTCTTGAAGGCCAGACATCGAAAACCATCCCATTTGGGTTCGTATTGCCAAGCCCAGGCGCTTTCCGGGAGCCGCTCCGCGGACTTCGCTTCCATCGGCGCAGTATCGAGCGGAAGCGGGAAGTTCGCGTCATGGAGCGGCTTCGACGCGTTTTTGCCGCTGGGCTCGGCGATTTTGGCCAAGTCCCGCTTCGCCTGGTAGGTCATCGGCTGTTACTCCTGGCCATGATCGCGTTGAACTCCAGGATCGCCGGCGGGTTCCGGCCCGCGCGAGAGCACGCGGCCATCAGGCGAAGAAAAACGCGATGCCCAGGAGTGCATATCAGACAAATCCTTGAGGACGTGGGCGTAGTCTACGGCGGTGTGGCGATCGGTAATCTCGACATGCCGCCAGCCTTCCAACGGGGCGAACATCATGAACAGATTGGCGGTTCCATTCCGCTCATACTCGTAGTCGTGCCGGGCAGGGTGCCCTGGCTTCGCCGGAATTGGCACACGCGTTTCCGCAATGAGTTGCTTGGACGTCTCGTCCAGGCAGACCAGTGGACATTCTGGATCGTGCGGTCGCCGGTAAACCTCCAATACATCCTCCATACCGGCTACGAACGCGGCGTTGGCATCCGGTGGGATGACCCATCGCTTCTGCAGATGCGGCCGGAGAAGGTTTTTTTAGCGTCCGCCCGATCGTGTTGTCGCTGGCCCGGTCAACGATCTTCGGTTCCACGACCTGCTCTTCCAGCAGTTGCAACGTTTCGCTTGCGACCCTTCGGCGGTTTGGAACAGGCCAAGGCAATCAGCTTCGCTTCGGCGGCGCCGTCAAAGATGCGCGGTCTGGCCGAGGCTGGGGAATGCTTGCGGACAAGCACGGCATCGAAGCCTTCTTCCACCAGTTGCTGGCGGGTCCGAGCAACGGTGTCGACGCTGGTATCGAGGGCGGCGGCGATCTCGCAGTCCCGCCAGGGGGTAAGCAGGCGGCACTATCCGCAGGGTTGTTTGTGCGCCGCACCTCGTGCCATTCAAAGTGTCAATCCGCGCCCCGCGCGAGCGCAACGCAGGGGAACCACGCGGATGAAACCTCCCCCCGGTGTTCCATGGGATGCCGGGGGTGGGGCGAACGCGGGGCCACTACCCTCTCTCATCTTGAGACTGACTTTCCGGATGCGCAGGTGACTGATTTTGCTGGCGGGTTTTTCGTCCCGTTTCTTACCCTTTGCCGGCTCTTTCGCGTCTGACTAAGCACAGCGTAGGCCACAAGCGCGTCGGTCGGTGGACCTAGCGACCGGCGACCTTGTTCAGGGTAGCCGGGTCGATTTTCAGCAGCGAGTCCCCTCTTACACTGAAGTCATCGTAAACATGGTCATCGACCCGAATAGTCAAAAGCCACCACGGCGTTTTCACGACTGAACTCACGTATCACCGCCTGTGCCTTCAAACGCTGTAAGGCCTTGCTGACCTGCGCGCTCTAGAAAGACATGTGACCGGCCATGACCATCGTCACCAGCCGCCCGCGTAAGCGCGTGAAACTGGCTGTCGTGGCGCTGATCGCCGCAGTGCGGATCATGCAGATCGTGATCGGGCGCGACGGGAAGACCGGTCAGGCCCTGGCCGACGCGATGGACCCTGTGCACCAGCCCGCACTCACCGCGCTCAACAGAACGCTCGAAGGGCGAACTGAAAAGCTGAAGAACCCTCATAGTATTGCCAGAGTTACGGACGCTCGCGCACTGCCAAGCCGAGAGACCTCATGTCCGTTTCCGGCCCGGCTGGCCCGCCGGCAAGCGGCGAATTTCGCAAAGTAATCTGGCGATGCACGTCCTGCAAGGCAGAGATAAGAACGCCATTTGGAACGTCTCCCTCAAGTCCAGCACACGCCTCGGAGATGTGAGGAAGCGTCCGCAGTTACGTCCAATGTCCGAGGCACCCCGCGACGGCGCCCCGGTCCGGCTGCATCTACGCGATGGAAGTAGCTTCCTCCGGCAGCAGTTGCGGGGTCGCGTTCCATCCGCTGCCGTGGTGGCGACCGACCCCGTGCCCCGGCGACCGGTGATCGTGAAGGCACGCAAGCCACGGCCGCGGCGCTGATGTCCGAATCCGACGGTTTTCCCATGACGTTACTCTGGAGTCTGTGCGATGAATGCGATGATGAAGTTGGCAGCCATATTGTCGTTGCTAATGTAATAGTTTGGTTCTTTTCGTCGCTAATCAATCAACATCCGCCCAATTGCAGCACACCCAACAGGAAGCACTTCTCCGAGCAGCCGACGCGGCGATCGGCATGCCTGTGCTCGTGAATTTCGAGGAGCGAAAATGCTCAAGCGAATTCTCGAGATTCGAGACCAGGTTATCAACACGACAACTTACATTGTCGATATGAACAGTCACCCCCATAAAATCTGCGACAGCATTGGCTACGGATTTCCACTTTCCACCCAATTCACCAATCCCTCGCAAAATCCGTCGAACACCGGTGTGATTTCCCAGGCCGAGCCGAACGCGCTGTTCAGCTCGCCAACGTCGGAGGGAACCTGGATCAGTTGTGTCGATCCGGCCAACAAGCATAATATTCAGGTCGTATATGTCGAACCTCGGGTGATCGTCAGCCCGTTTCCGCTGTCCGCAAGCGGCGACTTGCGCTTGGAGAATGCCGGCCCGATTGGGGTTCAAGTCAACCGGGCCGCAGCGCTGAGAGGAGGCGATGGCGACTTCCGGATCAATCAGCCTGAGTGAGGTTTCCGAGCACACTGCGGTTCTGACCAAGCGTAGGCCGCGGCACTGGTGGGCGAACTGCCGGCGGCGTGTTTATGCGGGAATCCATACCGTGCATGGAGCATGCCCGCATTGCGATCACATCCAGGAGCTCGACCTGGCGGCGCTGGTCGCAGCGGGGCAGGGGGATGTGCCGTTGATTCACCTACCGCTGCGGTGCTCGGCGTGCGGCCGGACCGGGCACAAGATTATCGTATCGGGGCAGTCCTACGGCTACGACCGGCCAAGGAAAGGCACATGATAAACAAGCGCAATCCCACGATGCTCAACGTCAGCGCGCTGTGCAGGCGCGGTTGGACGTTGGGGCTGATTGCGAAAGAGCCGATAGGCCGATGCGGATGTACACACGCAGCCGAGTGTTGGCGGCCGAGCTTGGTGAGGAATTCCTCAAGGCGCAGGAACGGCGGCCCCGGAAGGTCGAAAAAGAAAGGCGCCGTAGTCCATAGAGTATAGAACAAGTATAACCACAGCGATGCCATTCCCGGAAGGCGGGGCTATACGGTTTCCCGCGGTGGCTACCCGCCGGGATGTGCCGAACCAGGCTTAGGTCACGGCAACATCTGTGCTGTGCAAGAACGCTACGCCCTTGAGCGTGGCGGTGTCGGGCGTAGCACCAGCTCCATAAGCCGCCAGGTTGAGAACCAAGTCGCCGTCCTGGGTGAATGACGCGGCTGGGCGTGCTGATCAACGCGTTGGCCCGGAGGGCGTCTGAGCGGGCGTTGACCCGACGCAGATGCCGGGAGGGCAGTTACCACTGGTGGCGGCGGGACTGGTGGCGACGCTATTGCCGCCGACGCTGGTGCAGGCGGACGTGGCTGAACCGAGCACGAGCGTCGCGCAGATACCGATCGCCGCAGGAACCCTCGTCATGATGTTGGCTTCTCCTCTTCTGCGGCAATCACATCCATCGCATCGGGCAGCCACTGTCCGTAACTGCCTCGCCACACGCCGGCAACAACGAATCGGAAGGGGCAAAGTTCCGGTTTCTTTCTGCGCAGCCGGACTGACCAGACCTCGGCTACTTTCGGGCGTTCCAACCACATTAGGGGTTTGTAAGAGCCTTTTTGGCCTCCCACGAACTGCGGCATTTGCTCCTATCGTGCTGATCACGACTGCCGTCGCACGATCGTGAGGCGCCGCTCGTTCGGCGTTTACGGTGTCGCGTGATACGTTCGGTTACATGGACCTGTACAGGGTAGTGTCCATTACTGAGGGAGGCAGAGAGTGCTTCTCGGTCGTCATAGCAACAGATGGCGCGTCAGAGCGACGGCTGCCTGTAAAGATTTAATACTCGCGCGGATGCCGAGGCGACGGTCGCCTATCTTAAGCGGTCCAAAGCCCGGTCGTCGCCGCAGCGAGGGGCCGCAACTACACGCTACGGCCGCACCAGCCCATCCTGAGGTCCGCCGGATCAGTCCGTCGTGCTGAGAAAAAAACCGGGCAACTCCGGACAGTGAACGCCGCACAAGTCATAAGCGCTAACGGACGCGTGCTTTACGCAATCTTTGGACAGCAGGCGCAGCAGCCTCGGGATACCGAAGCCTTCCCCATGGCGGGCGATCAGGGTGTCCAGATCATACCGCTGCCCGCTCGCACCGGTTACAGGCCACGGCCAGTGCCGTGGTATGCTCGGCAACGTCACCCAGGGTGATAGGCCCCTTTGACACGACTGCCTCCTCCTGCGCTGCCGGAACCCCGAATCCGGCTTGGCATTGCCGCAAAAGTGAAATTCAACTGATTTGACCGTCGTGATCGCTTTTCTATAATTGCGATAGCCTCTCAAAAACCGCGTGAACATACCATGCTGATGTGGATCCTCGTGACTGCAACAGCTTGCGCCTTGGTCATCTGGGGTGCGATTGACTGGTCGGCCCGTCCCAAACGTCAAGCGCCAACGCGGTGGCCGCCGGTTACTCGCCTCGATTGAACACGGCACCTCAGTGCTGGCGCTGCTTGGCGACACGAACGCGTTTATTCTGCCAATCCGTAAGACCGGCCGCTGACTTTGATCTGCCTTGACCCTGATCCCGGCGGCGTGCAGCGTCGGTCGCGGGGGTTCCGAGAAAGCCCCTCGGGAAGAAACTCGCCCCCCTGCGTCGCATTACCCGGGGGGCTCTTTCCCGCCGGCTTTGCTGCAGTCGTCGCGCGCAGGGCGGCATTGAGCGTGCGGCTTACCCAAATCGTCAGGGTCTGACCGGCGATATCGGCGGCGGCCTCGACGTCCCGCTTCAGCGAAACCGGGATGTGAACGTTGAGCGGTATCTTGGGTTCGGCAGTCTTCACGGGTGCCATGCTCCATAACTTCAACCCATACCGTCTGAAACCCGTCTTGTCGTCGCCCATATATCCGGCCTCGACTATTACTGGGAAAAGCAGGAGAATCAGCCGGATCACTATGCTCGCGTGTGGCACTGCGATGGCGGTTCATGGATAAGACCGGCCGCGAGACCGGCGAAGCGTATTGGGAGAGAAAATGTCAGCCACGTCCGGCCTCCCGGTACCGCTGGACTACGCTGGGTCAGACGGTCACGGCCCGCGAAGGCCACGAAGTTTGCTCATGGTTTCGCGCCTGTGGCGCGCTTGCCGCCAATACGCCTGTCCTCTGCAATGATCTTCTGCAACATGGCACTCCTAAAAGCGAATGCAGCACCATCTGTAAAGGCTGCCGCTTCCTGCGGTGATTTGAATAACGATAGGAAAACGGGTGTTTGCAATTGCGTGAAGCAAGTCTGCATGAGGCTAGACGCCATGTCCTGCTCTAAATCCATAATCCCTATCCTGTCTTTTTCCTCATTACCTGAAAGCACTCTCGTGTTGTCGCGGTTGCGCAAATACTCGTCTGTTTTTGACAACACACAACCGCCGACACGTTCTATTGCCAAAAATTTTTTATGTTGTCATCCGACATCATGTCGGCGTTACCGGCAGATGACCACAGCAGCATGGCGGCAGCAACGATCAAGATTCGTATGGGGTATTTGCTCATTGGTCGGTTTATGGCGATATCGCACCATTGGAATATCGACTTCTAACCGCCTGATCGTCCCGCGCCTGAACCACCGACCGCAACGACCATCCTGTTGTTCGATCAAGACGGCCATCCTGTCGTCCCGACCTGCGCACACCCATGGGCGCGCAGCGTCCTGGACGGCTGCGAGCACGACGGCATCTCTCATCGCAGAGACGGACGACCAACGCGAACCCCGATCGATCGCCCTCCTCCACGGCGGATCAAGGCGCGCCGTTTAGACGCGGATTCATGCCGCCGCTAACACCTGGGCCACGCCCGCATCATCAGCACGGCGATCTACACTTCGAACACAACCGAAGGCTCGCCAAACGGCAGTTTGAAGGCGAGACGGCCACCCTCACGAGTTACCGGCGTGGTCTCGGTGGCTCCCGTGAGATTATAGGTTGTTAGTTTGCCACTACCGTCGTCTAGTGCCAAGACCAACAGCGTAGCGGTGTACTCGATACCGGACAGTTTGTAAGTGGATATCCGAGAGACGAAGGCAGGCTTGCCTTCCGGTGTGTGCGAGAACACGTTCAGGTTCTGTAGCCCTTTGTAGGCCGTGTAGGCTTAAACGCCCGCACACGCCCGTTTTATCAATGCTTCCAATCCGCCACTCGACTGCCCAGCAATTAGCGCGTGATCTGCGCAAGCATTTGAGGGCGGGTGCGGGCGTTCCACCCAGAAGTCATCGTGGCGTATGTTGCTGAGCAGCTTGCATTGCCGCTCTCTGCTGCCAAATGGCTTGGTTCTGGGCTGCCAGCGCTTGAGCCCTCTGCTGTTGCAGCTGCTGCCACGCTTGGACTTGGGCAGTCTTCTGTTGCTGTAGCTGTTGCGAAGCTTGAGCCTTCTGCTGCTCTAGCTGTTGCCAGGCTTCAGCCTTTTGCCGCTGCAGCTGTTGCCACGCCTGGGCCTGAGCAGCCAGGGCTTGAGCCTTCTGTTGCTGTAGCTGTTGCGAAGCTTGAGCTTGGGTCTGCGCTTCGTTCTGGTGCCGTAGGAACTCGTGCTCCTGCCATGCTCGATCACGATCCCAGGCGCGGTGCCGATGATACCAGTAGCGATCCTGATCGTAGCCGTTCCCCCAGAAGCCACCCCCGCCAATGATCACGCCGGGACCATAGTAACCCGGGCCATAATAGCCCGGCTCATACCCGGGATAAGCCGGCGCGGAGTATCCGTCGTAGGGATAGTAGGAACCGGCAGCATTGGTTGGCGCGTAGCCGCCTGCCTGCTCGGCGCAGGCGGAAAGTAGCGTGGCCGCGCCGATCAGCATTGCCGCCCCGGGACGCATTTTCTCCTCCTACCTAGCTGCTTCTGTGGCAGCCAGCTTGGTGAAATATATGAACGGAACATGGCGGAAACAGGGCGCTGTGGGTGCTCTCAGATGACGATCTCGACGCGGTATCCGGCGGAGCTTGTTGGCCGTGGGTGCGCACTGCCATCCTATTGCGATGTTCGTCATCGCCGAGGCTGATGCCGCCGCCATTCCTGAACCCACGTCGCTTCTGCGTGTGCCGCATTGCGGAATCGACAACTGATCAAAGGGCACTGCGTTTCGTAGACGGCGCCAGCGTAAGTGCAGGCGGCCAACTTGAACAAAGGAATGTAGCGATGGTTTCGATCTCACGCTCAATGCTGCTAGCAGCAAGCTTGTTGGCGTTCCCGCTCGCTGGCGCTCTGGCGCAACACGACCCTTCGAGAGAAGAAGACAAATCCACCGCTTCTAGTTCCGCCTCCGGAAGCAATCAAACGGGTTCTCCTCAAAACACCGCTCAGAGCACCAAGGACGTTAATGGCAAGCCATCTGGGAATGCGACCACTGCGGGGCAATCAGGGAAGTAAGACGCCAAACAGCACGTGATCACGCCGGCACGTCAAGGGTAGGGGCCGCCATTACCAATCTGGAGACAAAAGGCGACAGGGTGCTCGGAGCCGATCAAGCGCTCGCCATCATCGATGATGTGGTGGAGAGCAAGTTTGCTGCTGCCGACCTTGCGACGATCCGCGGCGTCCCACAGGCGTGGATTAGGTCAACGCTCGGGCACATCACGAGGGCTGTTGGCACGGGCCGGGTCCGGTCGCTCGCCACGGGCGATTGGTATGAATTCAAGAGCGATGACGAACCCTACGACGTGGCCCCCGGTTTCGCCGCCGCCTGGAAGAAGGCACGCGGGCCTGTCGTGATGAGGCGTTCCTGCTATCCAAGCTACTCTGCTAATCCGTAAGACCGGCCGCTGACTTTGATCTGCCTTGACCCTGATCCCGGCGGCGTGCAGCGTCGGTCGCGGGGGTTCCGAGAAAACCCCTCGGGAAGAAACTCGCCCCTGCGTCGCATTACCCCGGGGCTCTGTCCCGCCGGCTTTGCCGCAGTCGTCGCGCACAGGGCGGCATTGAGCGTGCGGCTTACCCAAACCATTCTCGAACGCGATAGTATTTGTTACCGTGTTACCACGCGGTCGCTTTGCTGGTCCATGGGTGCCAAAGAATTTGGAGGAAGCTCAGTGTCACCGCGCACTTGCCTGTTATTCGCGTTCAGCGTCTTCGCCATTGTCGCGGCGCAGCCTGTCGCAGCTGCTAAGCTGACCGATGGTGAGGCGTTGCAGGCCGCGAAGACCTGGAATGAGGCCTATAACAAGGCGACCGGCGCCAAGAATGGCGACGCTGTCGCCGCCATCTACGTCCCGGATGGCGTGCAGGTTCAACCCGCCGGCGTTGCAACGGGTCGGGCGGCTATCCGGGCGCGCTATCTCGAGGACTGGAAAACCTTCACCGAGCTGCCCGCCTCGATCGAGTATGCCAAGGCCGCTGAAGACGGCACCGTTCTGGTAGTGGGAAACTGGCACGGCGTGCTTCAAGGCACGAAGGGCCCGGAGAAATCTGCGCGGCTACTTCACTGACATCCTGGTCCAGCAGGATGGGACCTGGCTGACCAAGCTGGAATTCGACGTCGATGCGAAACCCTGACGACTAGTCGCCGTCCGGGACTCGCCGATTTTTCTGAATCCGGAGCCGGGCGGCGCGGAGCCCTACGCGTAGGGCCACCACCTTGATCGGTACGGCTTCGGCGCTTTACCCTCGTGTCATGCGGCGTATATAACTATCAACCGCGCCCGGAACCATCGCTGGCTGCCGGGCGCCCGGTCCCTGTCAGCATTGCCGGCGAGCAGGGGCCGGTTACCCAGATCGCCCGTTTTCTGCTCGTGATCATTAAGGCTATGGCCGGCGGTCGTGATCTGCGCGCGGGTCGCAGTGTAGCGTCCTCGGCCGCCCCATGCCGGCCCCGGGTCCGGGACCGGCAGCCGGAATCTCTCAGGAAGGCGAAGTCGAGCTCCTGTCGGATCAGGTCCGCGTCCGGCTGGCAAATCTCTCGTTGCTGAATGGTGTCGATCGCCACTTCCACCAAGACGTGTTGGTGATCACGCAGAACGCCGCGAATACCGGATGGTGCAGCCTGACAAGACTGTCAAGTTGAGCGGCCCGATCTGGTATGAGGATGGCAGCGGCGTGAGTTTCGCTAAGGGCACTGGTCAGCCCGATGGTCGTTTCGCTCTTACTGTGACGACGATGAACGGCGATGGGCCAGCGGGCACAATTACCGGCCAGCGGATGCCTGACGGCAGTATTGGTAGCTGAGGG
>CAVYXX010000177.1:0-34838 GCA_963772355.1 uncultured Alphaproteobacteria bacterium
GGGGTATCTGCTCAACCCCATTGACCCGTGTCTCGGAAGGGTAATTTGACCACTGGCTGACTGGTCGAGAAAAATCGCTTGACGCGGTCACGGTCGAGTTGACTTTAAACGAAGGCGTGTCGCAGCTTCCCGACCTCGATCATCTAAGCCACGCCGAGAAGGACGCCCTGATCCGGGCGCTCTGGTCAGAGGTGCAGAGCCTAACGACGCGGCTTGCCGATGTTGAGGCGCGGCTCGCGGAGCCGAGTAAAACCCCGGACAATTCCAGCCTGCCGCCGTCGAAGGGTCAGCGGCCGAACCAGCCGGAGAAAGCCAAGCGTGTCGGACCACGCCAAGGCAGCCTCGGTCGCAAAGGCGGTGGCCGCCCGCTGGCCTGCACTGTCGACGAAACGGTGACCGCGAAGGTGGGCGCTTGTGCGCATTGCCAAGCCGCGCTGACAGAGGCCGATCAAGTGCTGCACGGCCGGTATGACAAAATCGACCTGCCGATCGTGCGCCCTTTGGTGACCCGGGTAGAGCGCTATGCCGGACATTGTCCATGCTGCGGCGGTATCACCCTGGCACCGGTCCCGGCGGGCCTGGAGGGCGGCTCGCCGTTCAGCGTGAACATCCTGGCGTTGGCGGTTTACCTGCGCTTCACCCACGCGATCAGCTACCGCCGCCTGACGCAGTTGTTCCGCCACCTCTATGCGCTCCAGATCAGCGAAGGCGCGTTGGATGCGATGTTGCAGTGTGCCAAGCCCTGTTTCGACCATCAGGTCGCGACCATTCTTGCCCGGCTGCGCCGCTCGCGGATCGTCTGCTCCGACGAGACCACGGTGCGCATCGACGGGCGGACCCATTGGAATTGGGTATTTCAGAACGATCAGGTGGTGATCCACGTCGTGCGCAACAGCCGCGCCGCCAGCGTGGTCACCGAGACGATGGCCGGTCACCGGCCGAACATTTGGGTCTCCGACCTCTACGGTGCGCAGCAGGGCCATGCCGATGTCTGGCAGGTTTGTTTGGCGCACCAACTGCGCGACTGCAAATACGCTATCGAGGCGGGCGATACGATTTTCGCTCCGCGCATGAAGGCGCTGCTGTTGCGGGCGGTCGTGCTGGCGCGGCGGCGCAACAATCTGGCCGACAGCACGCGGCGCAGCTATCAGCGCAGGTTGGATCGCGAGTTGAACGCGATCATGGTGCTGGCACCGACCAACTGCCACGGCCGTCGCCTGCGGAAACGTTACGGCAAAGTGCGAAGCCATCTGTTCACCTTCCTGGAGCATCCCGAGGTTCCGCCAGATAATAATGGCAGCAGAGGGAATTGCGGCCCACAGCGACCTACCGAAAGGTCACTGGTGGCTTCCGCTCCAACTGGGGTGCCGATCTATTCGCCGGCGTTCGATCCGTCGTTGGCACCGCATCACGACGCGGAAACGACGCGTATCAGGCTATTCGCGCTGTCCTGTATGGGGAATCCGTCTTTCAGCCGGGTTGAGCAGATACGATTGGGGCGTGGATGGTATGCCGTTCCGACCAATCCACCAAGTCGTGCTGTGCGTAGACCGGCGCTGTCATTTTGAAAATCGGCTTTACATGCAAAAAATTAGGAAATACTGAACAAGGGAAGACCGATCCTGAACTGCTATCGTTCCGATGCCAACAGCATGTTATGGCGTCCAGATACTTAGTCATCCCCTCATTTTGCGGACTTTCGGCCTGGCGTAAGTAAAGAATCAGGAAAGGCCAAACCCTTGTGGAAACAAATCCTGGTGGCCCTCGCCGGGTTCGTTTGTTGCTTTCTGGCTGAGCGGGATTCCCCGGCATGATGTGCGCCTTCAGGCTGAAGTCTCCTTCAATTCGCGGAGCCGGCCATGAGTGCGTGCAAGACATTCTCCCATCAGCAGGTGCATCAGTTGCTGGACGAGATGCTGGGGCGGGGCCTGCACGCCAAACGCATCGCCTCGCTCGCCGATGCCACGCTGGGAGTGATGCACACGGCCTCGTTGGCGGTCTGCACGATTGGCCATGGCCTGGCGATGGCGCGCGGCCTGAATGCCCGGCACGCGGTCAAACAGGTTGATCGGATGCTGTCCAACCCGGGCATTGATGTCGATCAGATCCTGGCGCTCTGGCTGCCGTTCGTGATCGGCGCCCGCACCTCGCTGTTGGTGGCCATGGACTGGACCGACTTCGACGCTGATAACCAAGCCACCATCATGCTTTCCTTGATCACCGAGCACGGCCGCGCCACGCCGTTGGTCTGGCTGACGGTCAACAAGGCTGAACTCAAGGACCGGCGCAGCCTCTACGAACGCCGCGTGTTGGTCCGCCTGGCCGAGATCGTGCCGGCGGGGGTTGGCGTCTGCATCGTCGCCGATCGAGGCTTCGGCGATCAGAATCTTTACCGGCTGCTGACCGGGGAGTTGCACTTCGAGTACGTCATCCGCTTCCGTGGCAATATCAAAGTGACGGCTGCCAGCGGCGTCACCCGCTCCGCCGCGGCCTGGGTTAGTCCAAGCGGGCGGGCGCGCGTGCTTCGCGGGGCCATGGTGACGGCGGATCGCTACCCGGTCGGCACCGTGGTCTGCGTGCGCGACCCTGAGATGAAGCAGGCCTGGTGCCTGGCGGCCTCCAGCACCGAGGCGACGGCCAAGGACCTGACTGGCTATTACGGCAGTCGCTGGGGCATCGAGTCTAGTCTGCGAGATACCAAGGACCTCCGCTTCGGCATGGGTATGGGATCGGTGCACGTGAGCACCCCGGAGCGGCGTGACCGGCTGTGGCTGATCAACGGGCTCGCGGTCGTCCTGTTGACACTACTGGGGGCCGCAAGTGAGGCGGTTGGCTACGACAGGATGCTGAAGACCAACACGTCGAAGCGGAGGGAGCACTCGCTGTTTCGACAGGGCTGTATGGTCTACGACCTGATCCCTACGATGCCCGAGCGTTGGTTACAGCCGCTGATGCTGGCGTTTACCCGACTGCTCGACCAGCAGCCGCTGTTCTCTCGAACTCTGGGCCTCGTGTAGTGGCGCTGTGTAGTTATGAGGGGAGTCTTGAGGTCCAGATAGCCTCTTCCGTCCAACCTAGCTCGGCGAACTCATTCGCGCGCAAAGACTCCTCGCCCACTGAAAAGAACTCGTCGAGTTGTGGTGGGGCGACCGATGTGCCGCTCAGCATCGTGTGTGCCTGCCCCCGGTGGTGGATCTGATGCTGAAATAGATGAAGAAGCAGCCGGTCCATCCGCTCCCGCTGAATATGAGTGCCTCGATGCACCTCGACCATACCTGTAAGATCACGAGCGTCCAGGGAGTTCGCGACGGCAATCAAGCGGTTGTCCAACTCCAGTTGCGCCGGTCGGAGAACATCCATGGTCGCGTAAGGCTCCGGGTCCGCCCAGGCTGCCGGCCCGAGCGTGCCGCCCTCCATCGCATCTACGTAGAACAGATCGACGATTAGGATATGGTTCAGGGTCGCTCGCAAACTCGGGAAAAAGCCGGTTCGCGCCATGATAAACTCGGACTGTGACAGTCGGGAGCAGGCGGTAAGCAGACGATGATTCGCCCAACCGTTGTTATAGGCCATTGCTCGGTAGGGTAGTGTAACGTCAACCATAGGAATTGTCGGAGCGATTTCGCACCTCGACCCCCTTACTTGGAGAAAGCAGGCATCTCACCACGGCCATGCCAATCGTGCCAACCGGACCGGCCTGTTCGCAAATCAAGAAATTTACCGCAAGTAGACGAACGCTATCTGACTCTCGTTTCCCTACGAGAGCGCCGCCACTCCCCTTCGGCCGCGCAGGATTGCGATTGCCGCGATCACGTCCAATGTCGCGGCAACCAATAACGGTTCGCGATAGCTACCGGATGTGTCGCGGAGAAGGCCATAAAATCCAGGTCCAAGGGCTGTGACGAGTTGGATCGCGCAGGACGCAACGCCAAAAATCGGACCGAATGCTGCCGCACCGAATTCGCGCCGCACAATGATCGGCGACAGAGTCGTTACGTTACCCACTGTGAGGGCCGAACAACAGGCTCGCTCCGATCAGCACGACCGGGTTGTCGGTAGCGGCGAACGCGCAAAAGGACGCCGCGGCCATTATCAGAATGGCTGAACTGGTAACTCTGGCATCGACAGAGTCCGCGAACTTCGCCAGCCCAAGTCGGCCGCCGAGAGCGGCAATCGCTGTCGCCGAAATGATCGCGGCAACCCCGCCCGTCGGGAGAGATTGTGCGAGCAATGTCGCCTGATGGGTCGGCAGTCCGATTTGCACGGACATTCCGAGGCCCAACGCAATCATGGTTGTCTGCAGCGCGGAAGTTCGTAGTGCATCCGCTCGACGCCAGTTCGAGCTCTGGCGTTGTGTCATCTCCTGGGCTCGCGGCAGGCCATCGGGCGACAGCCCCATGTCTTCCGGGCGACGCCGAAGGACGAACAGCACCAGTGGCAGCAAGACCACAAGCATCACGGCGGCGGCCGCCGCGGTCGTACGCGCGAAGCCAATTCGGTCGGCGCCAAGCAACAGCAGAGGCGGCCCCATCATGCCGCCCGCGCTCGCCCCCAGAGATGCGATCGATACCGCGCGTCCCTGATATTTCTCGAACCATGAGGCGAGTGTCGTGGCCACGGCCGTGGTCGAAAGGCAGGCCCATCCGACCCCCATCAGAGGGAACAGAAGGTAGATATGCCACGGCTCGGAAACGTGTCCCATCAAGTGGTTGCGGGTTTTGGTGGGGGTTGGCGGGGCTGATATAATGGGACGGAAATGATGCGGGGACGGAGCGCGATTTGCGGCATTTCGTTATGATTTGTCCCGTTCCAGGCAGCTTTTGGGCATGACGCGGACAAGCGGGATCGCGGCGCGCTCCACCGGAATGAAAATCAACCAGCGGCCGACAGCGGCCGAAGATCAGATCTGGCAGTAGTGCCGGAGATTGATCATCGTGTAGGCGAGGGTCTTGAATGCGTAGTGCACCCCGCTGATCCGCTCAAAGCGCAGCAGTAGCCGGCGGAACTTGTCCTCCCAGGCAAACACCCGCTCGATCGTCCGGAAGCGCTCTTTGAAGATGGCCGGCTCGAAGATCGACTTGCGGCCTCGCCTCGGCTGCTTTCCGCCGCGCAGATTGGGGTTGATGTTGGGAACCATGCCGCGGTTGAAGATCGCCTTGCGGTTGGCCCGGCAATCGTAGACGCCATCGAGGCTGACGACGGTGCCCTGAAGGTCCAGGCCCACCGCCCGGGAGATGCGTATCACTTCGGGTAGGGCCTCCCTCAGCAGCGGCGATTCGTTGCGATTGCCCGGCGCCGCCACAAACGGCGCGATGACGTTGCAATGGCGATCGCAGAAGGCGACGACCTTATCGCCTTTGACTTTCTTGTGCCCACTAAAGCCGAGGTTATCGCCGCCCTTTTTCGCCGCCGCCGTAGTACCGTCGCCGTGAATGATCGCCGTATCGAGGAGACCGTCCTGATGAAGCCTCGACACCGACCCGGCAAAAATGGCGTCTATGCAGCCGCTGTCCACCCAGCGTCGCCAGATGCGGTAAATACGCGTGTAATGAGTTTCCGGGCGCCCTCCGCCAGCCTTGTCGAACCGCAATCACGATCCAGATCTTCCGGCGACCAGCGCAGCGCCCCGATCTCGGCCCATCGGGCTGCCGCCTGAACCCACGCCTGGTGATCGCTGCTCGATGACGGGGTATCGAATTGCAGAAGCTGCAGCAGTTTTCGGGAGCGAAAGGCCTGGTCGGTGCCGATCCGGAGTAAGGCTCTCGAGCGCCGCCGCAACCGAGTCATAGCGCCTGACCTTCCCAACAAGCGGCTGGACACATACCGCCTCCGCGTCACGCCACAGGATCAACCGGCAGAAGGGACCTGACTGTATTTGGAAAACGATAACCTCTTCGTAATCCTCGCCGACCGCAGCCCCATGATCGAAGTTGACCACTGCCCGAAGATCGTATCGTTCGGCCCAACTTCCAGCGAGAACGAGGTCGGCGAGTTCGAAGGCAAGGCCCTTCGGTAGCTCGCGCGGTGGCGGGATTATTACACCCCAACCCCTTCGGCCCAGCGCCATTACGGCGGTTTTGTTAGGGACAAGATTCAATTTTCGCGCCTCCAGACCGGGGGTAGATCAACTGAACATCAGCAGCAGCCGGGAAAGGCGGGCTGCGTTGTTGGGGGCACCCGCTCGCCGCGTCTCCTCCAACAATAGGTCGCGTGCTATACACTGGATCTACCTGCAGCGTGGTGACTTAGTAGAACCGCCTTCGACGAACGGCTGGCAGACCATTTGGCGTCTCCCTAATGATTTCGTGTGTCACTCCCCTCGGAAGCGAGCCGTCTGGATTTGGCCGCGCAGCTTCGCCGCGGCTGATGAGACCGCGGACGAAAGCCATCTTCTCGGGTGTATCCGGGACGATCTCAGCGCCCTCGTCGTACCTTGGATGATTCGAGTCCGGATCGGGCATGTCAGAAACCGTGACAAACTCCACAATCGAATAGTCGGCGCTCCAACCTTACCCCGTTGGGCTCCGCCTTCAACCGATGCGTGCGCAGTCGTCGTGGTCCATGCACCAGTCGCGCAGCCTTGGCAGTTAGGTTCTGATCATCGATTCGTCCGTTCCGGAATAAATCGTCGACAAAAGCACGGGCTGCCTCCAAGGCGTTTGGCGGCTGAATGGAGCCGCCATTGGGAGCTCCAGCGGTGGCGAAGTGATGCGGTTGAGCTGCTGCCTGCACCAGCAGCGGCTGGACGAGACCATAACGAGCACCCGGGAGGGCGATTTGCGCGGCTGCCGCCGTCGTTGGAGCAGCTGAGAGTACCGGGAGCGCATGTAGGCCAGTGGCGGCTTCTAGCGAGAGAATACTGCGACGAACAAAAACTCCTCGCAGCACCCCAGGGTAATCGGCATTTACAGCTTCACTTACCTGCACCATCTGCGCCGCTACCTGAGCGAAGAAATTGGGAGCTAAGGGAGCGGCGACGATCGCTTCGATCAATATTCTCCCGATCTCGCCGCTGACCCTGGCGAGGTCTTGGTCAGTTGGTGCTCTCGCATTTGCCGACGAGGCCGTGAGCATCCCTGCGATCACCTCGAATACTGCGCTGGACATTACGCGAGAGAAGGAGTGCGGCTCCGAGGACAATTGCGAAGCCGGCGCCGACGATGGCAGCTCAATTGGATCCGCATAGGTAAACGAATTCACGGCGTTGCGCAGGCAATCGGGATCAACGGCATCGGGCACCTGCGCGCAAATCGCCGAACCGAGCTGTTCTGCGAGACGCGATAGGCGCGAACTACGGTACAAGTGCCCCGCCGTTTCGTTCAGGACGGTGCCACGTAGGGACGGAAGCTGCAGCGCCGACAGGATGGCGCTGATATCGGCGAAGCCTTCATGGAATGCGGCCGCCTCTTGGCTTGCCGCATCCCATAGCTCTGGTTTGATAGCGTCGAGAATGGCGTGACCCATCTCGTGGCAGACAACATCGGGGCTCTCGCCCGAATACACCGTCTGCCCTCCACTGCCAGGTCCATGAAAGAAGTTCAAGGCATTCCGATCATAGGTACGCGTTCAGATCTACACCCTCGTCGAGCACCACACGCAGCGTCTCGCCGGGCTGCCAAGATTGCACGGGGAGCAGCATGGCCCAGAAATCGGCGCCTCGGCGCAGCGCCTCTGCTGCTGTCCAGTAGCGGAATTGCTTCGTGCCGGGGTCATAAGCACCCGGCGCTGGTACCGGCTTGGGAAATGAGAAGGCGAGTGGTTTGTGAGATAAATCAGGCACCGGACGAGACGTCTGCACCGCGGACTCCGGATCGTCTTCCCAAGCGTTGACAGATGATGCCCCATGAATGTCGTGATTCGTTGACATTATTACCTCCCTATAGACATTGAGCTCGAGCTGGTTGACCGAAAATTCTCTCCCGTCAAGCATGAGTTGTGTAGTCTGTGAAGCAACGATGCGCTCCAGCGAGACTGCGATGAACCTTCTCGGGCTCTCTCTCTCTAGTCGTCGATGGTCGGTGACCGCCACGACAGTCGCTATCGGGCAGTTACTTCACTTCACTTACTTGATCGGATCATGCGCACAAGCATCGTTTCTATTGTCAGAGCGGCTCGTCTCCCGTCAAAGTCGCCGACGCGGGTGGAGTTGACAAAAAGCACGGTGTTGTCGTCGGGAATTGGGCCAAGCCACCAAGCCACAGAACCCGGGGCGCCATCGTGTCCGGCAGCAGACTGATTGCTGGCAATCTGCGTATCAGCGAGTATGGCCAGAGACGAGTTGCATGTCTCTTCCAGCTGTCGGTGTATAACTATCGACTGCGGCACCAAGGCGTCTATAGGGTACTAATACCCTGTGCTCGCTTAACGATGTATCCGACGCTGGAGTTGCGCAGAGCTTTGCCGCTAAATCTCCCCGCAGGAGGTTCTGCTGCCATATGATAACCAGGTCCTCGTGGCGTGGCGAGGTGGCTCGGATTCGACAGATGGAAGGAGCGACGAGACGCCATTATCGCCGTGTCCCTCTACGTTGTGTCGTAGGCTGTTCTAGATTAGATCATTTCGTTCACGTGCTTCCGGATATCGGGTTCACTTTATGGAATCCGCCACCGGCGGCCAGTCCGAAACATCGCATGGGTTTTGGCCTGCTCGGCGACAACCTGCTGCTGAACTTGCGCCAGCAACAGCTTCGCTTCGGCCAGCGTCAAACCTAAATCGGCAATATCACCGAGCCCATCAAGCCGGCTGATCGCCGTCACGTCGAAACTTGTATTCCTTTTTGTGCGATAAAGCCGTTGGGCCGGCGCGGTTGGCGCCACGCCGGCCCTGGGGAAGAGAGCCCGCGAAACATGGATCTCATGAATCCGCCTCGGAGCAAGGTGCCTCTTCTCCAATCTTCACAGCCCGAACAGTTGCAAGGTCACCCACACCGTATTGCAAGTATGGGAGCGAAAGATGGCACAGTTTATAACCACCGCCGGCATCGATGTCAGCAAGGCCGGGTTCGACATTGCGCTATGGCCGGATGAAACCGTCACGCTGCATCTCGACCGCGGCCAGGCCGGTTGTTTCGATACCTTGGCCGCCTGGCTGACCGAACACGCGGTCAGACGCATCGGCCTGGAAGCCTCCGGCGGCTATGAGATCGAGGTGATGGACGCGCTGCAGGCCCGCGGCTTTGACGTCGTTCGCTTCAACGCCCAGCGCGTCCGCATGTTCGCTAAGGGCTCGTCCGGGAACAAGCGACTCGGGTTTTGATGAGCGTGGAAGCCGGATTCTCGCCGGAGGCGGCGAAGGATAGGGTTGCGGGATGATCGACCCAGCCCCAATTCGCGACCGTTTTACCGCCCTGTCGCCACATCTCAACGAGCGAGAACGACGTCTGTTTGCAGCCACGGAAGCCGCTGCGGCGGGCTATGGTGGGATTGCAGCCGTGTCAGCAGCGACCGCCATCGCGGTCAGCACGATCGGACGTGGCCTGAAAGACTTGGCTGAAGCCAGCGGGTTGGTATCAGGCCGCGTGCGGCGTGCCGGCGGCGGGCGCAAGCCGCTGGTCGCCGGCAACCCTGGCCTGTTGCGGGACCTGATGGCGCTGGTTGAACCCGGCGAACGGGGCGATCCGATGTCGTCGTTGCGCTGGACCTGCAAGAGCCTGCGACAGTTGGCGGCTGAGCTTGTGGCCCGTGGCCATCAGGTCAGTCGCACCGTGGTCGGGGAATTGTTGAAAGCACAGAAGTTCAGCCTGCAAGCCAATAGCAAGACCAAAGAGGGTGGTGATCGTCCCGAGCGGGACGCGCAGTTCGGCCATATCAATCAGAGTGTGACCGCTGCGTTGGCGGCGCACGAGCCGGTGATTTCAGTCGATACGAAGAAAAACAAACGAGGAGCTGCGCGCGGTCTCCGGTGGGAACACCGGCAGTCGAGCCCGCGCAAACGGCGGTGACGGCGGGGCCGGTGGGCGCGGCGACGCCTATGGCGGCCTGTCCGGCGTGACGGTAGGGGCCGGCGGCAGCATCACCGATAACTCCGCTGACACGACCGCCGGGACAGGTGCGGCCGGCGGGACCGGCGGGGACGGCGGGGTCGGCGGAAGCGCCACCGCTGGCAACACCAGCAGCTGACAGGGCGTGGTTCAAAATCGGCGATTTTTGGGTAACACGGACGCGTCGGAACGGCCGGGTTTTGAAGCCGGATTTCGATCGGCGGGTTGTCGTGTGCGGGAGGCCGGCCGGCCTCCCCAGATCACGCTTGCTGGGGTTGAAGCGCGCCGAGGCCCAACAACGTCAACCAGTGCGGATGGCTTTCGTCGGTCAATAATTCCCGCGGGCTGTGTCCGGTTCGCTCCGCGCGTTGACTGCGTATGAAACGGCGGTGGTTCAAGAAGAATCGTAGCAGGTCCAAATACGACCCACCCAGATGACGGCGCAGCGTGAAGTAATTGCGCAGTCGCGAATTGAGATTCTCCACCAGCGAACTGCTGCGCGGTGTTTGCGCCATCACTCGTGTCACTGCGTCGAAGAGGGCGCAGAACTTGCTTCCTAACTTCGTGCGAAGCTGATTCATCCCTGCCAGTAGGCCGCCGAAGTCGTCGGCAGCCGGTGCAGAACGCAGGCTTCCCGAACAGGCGAAACGGAAAGCTCCTGCGCTCGCGCGACGGCAATCAGTTTGTCGTCAAGAACACCGGCGAAGGCGAGCAGATCGTCGCGTTGGTTCTGCAGCGCGATGCGCACCGGGCGAATGCGCCGTTCATCTTCGGGCTCGCGTCGCGCCAATTCCGTGACGATGAAATCGAACAGCATTTGGCGTGTCGCCAGGACCGGACCGGCCACCGCCAGAACGTCGCGGCTCAACCACTGCGTGAGCGTTCGCACGTCGCGAGCCAGCCGGCAGGCCCGAGCCTCGGTCTGCCGCGCCAGTTCCAATTGAATGACAAGCCCATCCGGGCCGGGCTGGCTGGCGCGATCGATCTTGATCTCCAACTTCTTGCGACGCGTTGTCACACCCTGGGCGAGTTGTGACAGCGTGTTGGCAAGACCTTCGTATTGATGCTGGATGTGAAAGACATCGCCATGGCATGGCGTATCGTCCCAGGCGGCGTTCTGCCCGGCACGCAGGCCTTGCCCGGCGTCGGCGATCGTATGGTCCGGCTTTAATCCCCGCTTGGTGGCGTCCAGCAGATGCATGCCCCAGGTGTCGGCGTCCCGGTGTTCCGCCGCCACCAGTAAATAGCAGTAAGCCGAGGCAGCATCGACGCCGGCCAGCACGGGCGTCTTCCCCTGGAAGATCTCATCATGCAAGCCCACTCGAACGCTGGACAGGTCTTCGGCATCGTTGACGATGACGGCGTTCCGAGTGGCGGCCTGAAGCTCGTTGTGGACGGTGCCCAAGCTGATCGAGATGCCCAAGAGATCACGCATGAATTCGACAACACCGCGATAGGAGCTGTGGCAGATCAGCGGCAACGCGACGATCACCTGGCGTAGCCATGTCTTGGTAACCGCCAGCTCAAACAGCACGTCGTCTGCGCCCGCAGGCAGAAATGCATCATCCAACGCGACACGAGCCTTCTGCGTCTGCGCGTACACAAACTTGCGGCTCACCCCGCGCCCGATTGCCAGATCGGTGATCGTCGCCGATCGGGCCAATGCCAGAATGGCCAGGTCCTTGCGCTCATTGTCTGGCAGCCTTGCCGCCGCGCCAACGATTTCATCCATGCCCGTGCCACCCCCACAAATCAGGGTGCCGTCATCTGCCCTGGCGGCGTCAACCCGCCTCGGCGTGTAACCCTCCTTTGAACCACGCCTGTTTAAGTGCGCGAAAGCGGGTATCGCCCTACCCTACAAGCCGCGGAAGTGGGCTGCGTTGCGTTGGGAGCGACACAGCCCATCCGCATATCCTTTCGACGTCCCCTCGGATCGGGAGGGGCACTGGAAACACGGCGGGACTCTCTCTTAGGTCACCCCAATTCCTGTCCAACCGATGGGGTCCACCTCACTCCAACGAGCGAGAGTGTGAGCGAATTCAGTGTGAGAGCAGGGGAATGATCGACGAAGTCGGGGAGCTCGCTGAGGAAGCCGAGGTTGCGCCATAAAGCGAATGGCCGCCGCCATCAGGTGAGGAGATCGTCTGGAGGGCAACGGCGGGTATGCTGGAGTTGTTCGAGAACGCCCGAATATAGTCGATCTTCATCGTCGCGTTCTCGCCCGTGGCGAGGCCGGGCCAGGTGCCGCCGACCGCCACATTTGCGATCATGTACATCTTCTGCGTGAAATCCGAAGGCGTCGGTGTTTGCGCAACCTCTTTGCCGTCGTAGATGAAGGTGAGGGTCTGCGGGGTCCAGAGTACCCCATAGGTGTTGTAGCTGTTGTATTGGTTGGCGTTGACGGTTGCCCAGCTTTCCGCCTGTTGCGACGCGTTATTGCTATGGACGGCCCAGTGAGCCTGATTGGCTCCGCCTTCCCCATCGGGGGCGGTCGCGCCGAACGCCTCCATCACGTCAAGCTCGGGCGGCCAATTGCCGGGCAGATAAGAGTTATTAGTCAGCATCCAGAAAGCGGGCCACATGCCGGCGCCCTGCGGCAGTTCGGCGCGCATCTCGAAGTAGCCGTATTGCTGAGAAAAGGACCCCTGGGTAGTCATGATGCCAGCATCATAGGACAGGCTTCCGCCACCGGGGGTTTTGCCTGCTCCTACATAGGTTGCATTCACGTCCAGCACCCCGTTGTTGAGTGCGAAAGGACTTTTCCCGGTCGAGGGGTCGGTCCAATACTCCTGATCTCCATTGCCTAAGGTTCGCAGACCTTGCAAATTCGGGTAGGCCGAAAGGGTTGTGGTCCATTCAGCCCGCCCTGGGATTGGGGACGAGTTGAAGTCGTTTCCTTCCCAATCAAATGTCAGGTGATACCCCGCGAGGTTGAGCGAGGTCGGGGTCGGCGTTGGAGTAGGTGTCGGCGTTGGAGTTGGGACCGGCAAGGGGTTAGTACCCGGCGCTCCACGCTGACCCGGTCCACTTGTACCACTGACTGCTCGTGTTCTCCTGCCACACGACCTTATTGACGTAGGCAATCTCGGCGACGTTGGCGGTGTATGCGGCCGCCTTTCCGTTCTCCAGGACGGCTTTGGCGGAGGATATTGTCCACCGGTTGCCGGAGGCATCGGTAATCGCGGCCGTTGAACCGGCGCGCACCACGGTATCGTTGGGCGACGCAGTCGGTGTTGGAGTAGGTGTCGGCGTGGGGGTTGGAGTTGGGGTTGGGGTTGGGACCGGCAAGGGGTTAGTGCCGGCGCTCCACGCTGACCCGGTCCACTTGTACCACTGACTGCTCGTGTTCTCCTGCCACACGACCTTATTGACGTAGGCAATCTCGGTGACGTTGGCGGTGTATGCGGCCGCCTTTCCGTTCTCCAGGACGGCTTTGGCGGAGGATATTGTCCAGCGGTTGCCGGCGGCATCGGTAATCGCGGCCGTTGAACCGGCGCGCACCACGGTATCGTTGGGCGACGCAGTCGGTGTTGGAGTAGGTGTCGGCGTGGGGGTTGGGGTTGGAGTTGGGGTTGGCGTCGGTGTGGGAGTTGGGGTTGGGGTTGCGGCCGGCAGGGGATCTGTGCCGGCGTTCCATCCCGACCCGGTCCAACTGTACCATTGATTGGAGGTGTTCTCCTGCCACACCGTATTGCTGACGTAGGCAATCTCGGCGACGTTGGCGCTGAATGCGGCCGCCTTCCCGTTCTCCAGGACGGCGTTGGTGGACGATATCGTCCAAAGGTTGCCCGCGGCATCGGTGATCGCGCCTGTCGAGCCGGCGCGCACGATGGTGTCGTTGGGCGACGCGCTCACGGCTGGCACGGGATCATTGCCGGCGCTCCATCCTGACCCCGTCCAGCTGTACCATTGTTCTCCTGCCACACCGTATTGCTGACGGAGGCAGTCGCGGCGCCGTTGGCGCTGAATGCGGCCACTTGTCCGTTCTTCAGAAGCATCGCCGGCCGATACTGCTCACCCGAAGTAAGTGTGATTTCGTTTGCCATCGTCATGAGTCTCCTGGAGACGTAATCAGCTACGGGAGGCTTTTGGCGGAATTACACCCCGACGACCTGGGGGAACCTAAGAGAGCCCCTGTTGAAGAGTTCGTAGAGCACGCAGCCTTGGCGGAACGACGAGTCCTTGCGGATCTTCGATGTATTAGAGACCGTCCGACTTGAGCGGCCGCCCCATGCCGCGACTGTCGCCAAGGACCCCAAACATTGTCAGCAAGGTTGCAAATCTGACAATCCTTCAAGACCAGAATTCTACGTGCTGACTCGTAATTCATTATTTTTGGGTGTGGATAACATACAAAATCAGGAATATTACCCTATCGCAAAATATTCGAGCCGGTCAGCCAGGCCGTCATCGCCCCATGGAAGCTTGGCGCGCTGGAGCCGAAGGTGCGGGAATTACTGTATGTGGCGATCGATGCCTCCACGACGCAGCTCTATAACGAAGGCACAAGGACGCACATGACGAACGCGGTGAAAATCGGGGCAACGCCGTTGGTGCTCCGCAGACCCCGGACATGGGTCCGCGTCCACGTGGCCCCACGTCCCGTCAGCTTGCCGGAGCGATTCAGGATGGCGGCGATCGCCATGTCCGGCAGTTGTCGCGCCAGTACGCGCACGAAATCGACGACATCGGCCTCCACCGTCCAACGGGTATGTCCAACCTTGTTCTTCTTGACCGTCATGTCGGTGTGGTCGCCACCTTGCCAATGAATAACGAGTGCTAACTTGTTGTCGAAAACATCAACGATAATTTCTTTTACAAGTAGTCTAATGATCTTCTTGCGTATCTCGATTGATGCGCCAGGACTGTTCCACGCCTTGGCAAGATCCTTGCCGAGTGTCATCAGCCTCGCACGGTCATCGGCTGAGAGCGTTGGCGTCGGCTTCGTTTGATCGAGGCTTTCGCGTTGGATCTCCAAGTCGCGTAGTTGAACCAATTTCTCATTCCAGCGCCGCTCCAGTTCGCCAGCAACCAGGCGATTGTCGGGGTCTACGGCGTCATATTGCCGGCGCGCCCGGGCAGCCTCGTACTGGGCTTGCTGAAATCGCGTTCTCGATCTGCTGGCGCTTATCGCACTGCTGCTCCTTATCGGCTTCCATCGCGGCCAGCGCTGCCTCGATCCCAAGCGGCTGCAAGCGGGCCACAACCTCCTGGGCGACGACGCGGTCGACCCGCATCCCGCCGAAGCCAATACAATTGCTGACGGCGTTGATGCTGAACGTTCCCTTGCAGGCATATCGCTGCGTATTGCCGCCTTTGCCCGTGTACTGAATATGCAGTCGCCGACCGCAGCGTGCGCAGCGGAATAGTCCCGGCAACAACGCCTCGCCGCGTCTTATCGAACCACGACCCATGTAGCTCTTGCCATTGGCGTTGTCGGCAATCAGGTGCTGGTTCCTCTCGAACTCGACCCAAGTAATATAGCCGGCGTGGTGGTCATGGATCAAAACCTCCCACTCCTTCCAATTGCGGCGGAGGTTGTCGCGCAAGATTCGCTTCCGCCCGCCAGCGATCGTTACGCTCGTCCTGCGCCGGCCGTAGGCGTAGGAGCCGGCGTACACCGGGTTCGTCAGCACGTGATAAAGCGTGTGGTAAACCGGCGCCTTCCACTCGATTTGGCCTTTGCCGCGACCCTGTACGATCGCAGGGACAGGGACATTCTCCTGTCGGAACCATAGTAGCACCTGGCGGATTGAATGAAGTTCGGCAAATTTGTGGAAGACGAGCGCGATGCCGTCCTGCACCCGTCGATCGGGATCCTTCTCGATACGGTTGTCGTCGGTCTTCACGTACCCGACTGCGACGGTCAAATGAAGTTCGCCACGCCGAGCTTTCTGGCGCATGGCCTCGACGGACCGCTGACGGAAGACCGACAGCTCCATCTCGCTCATTGTTCCCTTAATGCCCAGCAACAGCCTGTCGTTGGGCGAACGCGGATCGTAGATAGCTTCTTCGTCCACAATCAATGTACCGACCAGACCGCAGAACTCCAGCAGTGTATGCCAATCACGACCGTTCCGAGCCAGGCGGGAAGCTTCCAGTGATACCACTGCGCCGACCCTGCCCTCGCAAATTGCAGCCAGGAGTTTCTCGAACCCCGGCCGGGCCGTCCCGCCACCGGACCGACCGAGATCGTCATCGACGAGCTGAACGTCGTCCCAGCCGAGATGCCGCGCGCGCTCCACCAAACCATATTGGCGCCGCTGGCTCTCAAGATTGTTGACCACCTGATAGGTAGTCGACTGACGCACATTCACGAAGGCGGCGCGGGCAAGATGCTCCGAGGTGATCTTACTCATCGCCCGCATCCTTCTCCCGGAAGCTCGATAACTCGCCGCTCGGTGTCATCACCGCTTCCCTCAGCAGTGTCTGCAGAAGTGCGATTGCGGTCTGGCGTTCGACGCCGGTCAGTTCGGCGGATCGGGTCGGAACTACGAACAGATCCATTTGTGCGCGGAGCAACTTTCTCATTGCCAACTCCTCCAGGACTTCTTTTTTCCGGAGGATAGGCTACGAGACGATCGACAAGGGCGCGCAGCAAGACGAGTTCGGTGACAGGAAGCCGCGGGGTCGGTACAAGCGCGAGACTACTTGTCGCCGGATCGAACATCCAATCTGGGATCTGGTAGGAACCGCCATCCGGTTGGCGGATCAGAAAATGGTGGACACCATCATGCTCGTGGTCGCCGATCACAAGTACAGTCTGGCCGACCAGTGGATGAAACGGATAGGAGACCTCCGCTTCGAACGTCAGAAACCCGGTATTATGTCCCCGGCTCGGATAGTGGAGGCGAACATTGGGCGCTGGTCGCAACACTAATCCAGGCGGCAAAGCTGAACAAACTCGATCCGCTGGCCTGGTTGACCGATGTCCTTAAACGCATCGTATCAGGACAAACCAAACGGAACGAATTGCACACGCTGTTGCCGTGGAACTGGAAGCCGGCGTGCGTGCCGGCGACGATCAGTTCGGCTTAGCGCCCTGTGGTGCTGACGCGACGCTTACAGAGCAGGACGGCAGGATCGAGGACCTCGTTAACCTTGTTGCGGCGGCCAGCGCGCCACATGCGGAGCTGCCGCTCCCCTTGCTTGATGGCACCCCAGACAGGCCGAACGATGCGGCGACGGTCGCTGTGGTGGAGAACTTCGGCAGGAAGGGCGGAAGTTAAAACGCCCGGTGCTTACGCGTCCTCTTCTTCCGTGCTGGCTTCATTGCTGCGGCCATGTTCCGCTTCGTCGCCGCCGTTGTGTGCCCCCTGAGCGCTCCGGCCCAGGCGTTTGCGGCAGTCAGGACGATGCTCATCACCGCATTCTTCTTGATCCATGGGTTTTTCATTCTGCCATCCAACAATATGCCATGTAATTCGTCGAGGTGAACGCTCGGCTTAATATCCAGCCTGTAATTCACCCGGGCGACGGCAGTTCAAACAACCCGCCGCCGATGGACAGCTCCACATGGTAGGCGGACCAGTTAGTTCTGTAGTCAACGGGTGTCGGAAGGATAGCGGATGCGATGTACTGGTCGCTGACCTCAGCCACAGTTGGCTTGCCGACCGGGATACCGACCCCGGCCCCCGAGCCGAAACCGACCCCTGAGGAGCCAAATCCGAAACCGCCGATACCGAGGCCGATAGTGGGCGGCGGGTTGTAGGCGACGTGCGGGCCGCTCAGCAGCGATAAGGCTGGTGCTTGATAATGGAACCCCGACGCCGATACGAGGGTGGCAGACTGCGGCGGCGCTAAGCTGCTCATAGCTACGTGGCCTGCTGGCGAGCATCGTAATAAGCCTCCGCACTATTCGGCGGCGGCAGTTTGGGGCCGGAACAAGCCGCCACGACGATTAAGGCTGCCAGTGGAAGATGACGCACCATTACACGACTACGAATTTCCTGACCCGAGACCAACGCGCGGCCTTATTTCACGCTTCAGCCGCTCGAAAAGATGATCGGATCAAGGCGCGGCCCCATGAACAGGGGCCGCATGCGGGCGAAGCGATCCAGTCCCTACGGCTTCACGTCACCGTCCTTGGCAACATCTACTTCTTCGCGCCTGACAGTATCCTTCACTGTCTCCGTTCGCTCGGTCGCCTCCCTGCCCACCACGACTTCTTCAACAACGCGGGCAGTTTTCGCAACAACCGGCTCCTCCGCAGTCTCGCGAACTTCCACCCCGTTCCTCGAATGCGCCCGCTCCCGGAGCACCCTCCGCAGCGATTGGCGTGCGCCGTTCCACCGTGACGCGCTCACCTCGCAGCGTCACGTCCTGCTCCACGGGTTTCTCGACTACAAAGCGGCGAATGCGCGTCGTGCCGCGATCAACCACGCGCTTCCCAACCTCAAGCTGTTCCTCCGAAAGCGGGATGACTTCTTCGCCTTTTCCGGTCGTTGCCGGCGCAGCGGTAGGTGCAGCGACTGACGCAGGCGTAGGAACGGCGGCAGGAGCTGGCCCACCAGCTATTCCTTCAGACACCATTTCCGGCGGCGCGGTAGGAGCAGCACGCCCGCTCGGATAGGAGCTCGCCGCGCCGGGCTGGCCGAGCGCTTCGATTGGCATTGCCTTCCCTGCCCCCAATCCTACCGGCGGGGGCATGCCGCCCCCAGTCTGCGCTAGCTCATCCGATCCTTCCTCGATATCGACAGGATTGTGTGCTTCCAGCGCAGCAATCGTCTCGTGAATTTTCGTATCATGGACGGTTACGCTGAGAACAACGTTTCCAGCCGACGCGCTGCGATCGTACATGTCATCCGTGTACATTGAACGGGTCGTTCGCATTGCCTCACCTGAAATGCTCCCCAGTGTCGGTCTGTTGCCTCACGTAATTTGCTCCCCGCCGGGGTTCGGCGGGGGCGAGCATGAGGCGGATCAGCATGGCGACACGGGATGAGTTGGTGGCGGTGGTGGCGGAGCGGTACGCCCGGTCCGCTCGCAAAGATCGCAGCCGCATTTTGGACGAGTTCACAGCGGTGAGCGGTCTGCATCGCAAGCATGCGATGCGTCTGCTTCGGATTCGCAGTGAGCCCTCCGGCCCTCGTCGGAGACGTAGGGTTTATGACGACGCCGTGCGCGAGGCGCTGATCTTGGTTTGGGAGGCGTCGGACCGGGTATGCGGCAAGCGGTTGCGACCGTTGATACCTATCCTCGTTAAGTCAATGGAGCGGCACGGTCATCTCAAACTCGCGCCGGAGGTGGGAAGCGGTCTGCTGGCAATGAGCGCGGCGACCATCGACCGATCGTTGTGCAAGGTGAAGGAGCAAGCAACAGGAGGAGCGCGTCGACGATCGGCATCCTCGACCGGGGTCCGGCGCAGCGTGCCGGTTCGAACATTCGATGGCTGGGATGATCCGGCACCTGGGTTCATGGAGGCCGACCTGGTCGCGCATAGCGGGCCGACGGCAGAAGGCAGTTTCGTGCAGACGCTGACATTGACCGACATTGCGAGCGGCTGGACGGAGTGTGCACCGTTATTGGTCCGGGAGCAGACGGTATTGATTGCGGTGTTGAGCGAGGTCCGCAAGCGGATGCCGTTTCCTCTGCTAGGGTTTGATACTGACAACGATAGCGTGTTCATGAATGAGACCGTACAGTCCTATTGCAAGGACGCCGGTGTGGAGTTCACACGCTGTAGGCCGTATCGCAAGAACGATCAAGCATGGGTGGAGCAGAAGAACGGCGCAGTTGTGCGCCGCATTGTGGGCTACCGACGCTACGTGGGCCTGGAGGCGGCAGCGGCGTTGGGTCGACTGTATATGTCGGTTCGTTTATTTGTGAATTTCTTTCAGCCGTCTTTTAAGCTGGCCAGTAAGAAACGTGATGGAGCGAGGGTCACGAAGCGCTACTACCCACCAGCGACGCCGTATCAGCGGCTGCTGGCCGATCCGCGTACGAGCGAGACGGTACGAGCTCGCCTCAGTGCTCTACAGGCGACTCTGGATCCGGTGCGGCTGTTGAGTGAGATCCGCCTTGCCCAGAAGCAGCTCGTCGAGATTGCAGATCGGCCGGTAACTGGCGAAATGGTGTCGGTGAGTGCGCCAACGCTAGAGCAGTTCCTGGAAGGCCTTCGAACGTCTTGGCACGAGGGTGAGGTACGTCCGACGAGTAAGCCGAAAGAAAAGGGCCGCAAATATTTGCGGACTTGCCCTGATCCGTTCCTGTCGGTGACGGCGCAAATACGTGAGTGGTTCGAGGTCGAGCCATGGCGGACGTCGCGAGAACTGCTCGAGCGGCTTCAGCGGGAGCAGCCAGATATCTACCCGGACAAACTGCTGCGAACGCTACAGCGCCGTGTCAAAGTGTGGCGGCGGGAAAATGCACATCAACTGGTGTTCGGCGGCAGTGCTCCGGGCTATCACGCTGCACAGTCCCCGCTTCAATCCGTTCCGTAACGCTGAACAGTCATTCCCATTATGGTCGTAAACGACAGGCGCTCGTCTTGGTTAACAGTTAAGCCGGTTGGTGTGGGTGACGCTCCCAGCACGCGCTTTGATCGGCCGGAGGCGAGGGCGCTGCCCCCGAACCCCCGGGATATTTGAGGCCCGCTGATGACAAGTTTACGATTGCCTCGCGGCACAGGCGGGGACGCCAATGACCGCGCCCGGTGATGCGACCCGGCACCGGTTGGCGCCGGGTCGTTTGCTTCCGTAAGGCAAGCCTGATCACACCGCATTCAGCCGCGACTTCCGAACGCCACTACAACGGGAGGTGATGGCAACGCCCCTCCCCAAGCGCGGGTAAGGCTGACGAATCGCTCGCGCAGGACCCATCATGCCGCCGCCCGCATGTGCCAGATCTCAAGCAATACCCGTTGGATGCCGATTGACAAAGTGACGCCGCGCCGGGAGCATTCTGGTGAGGCAATGCCCAACCCGTTCGGGAGCATTCCTGGATGAGGCAATACGACCGGCCATCACTCGTGTCGCGCTACACCACCGGTTCGGTTTTGGCAGGGACAGTCTCCGCGTATTGGCGAATCGCGGTGGGAGGTATCCCTAAACCTTCCAAGCTTCGCGCCGCTGCCGTTGCGTGTGCCTCTGTCTCGTATACCGCTACGATATGCTCTGTCATACAAATCTCCCGACTAGTGGGCGGCCCGGTGCGCCCTGCAGGAACAAGCGCGGAGAACGCCGCTGGTTGCTATCAAGATTTGCTGTGACCGGTTGCCACAGGACGTCCCGACGTCGCTCTGACGCAACCACTGCGGCCTTCGCAACGTTCTTCCCGACATGGAGTTCAAACCCAGCAGAGGCCGAGCGCTCCCGTTGCATCGCCCCAATTACTACCGGAACTCTGTTCGCGGCGAAGTCATCGATGTCTGCCCTCAATGTCACGTCACGAAGACATTGAAGAAAGGCGTTGCGATCTTTACTTTGGCAGCGAGATGATAATCCGGGCTACCAGCGACGATCGGCAGGGGTAGTACTTTCGCGCTGGGAGATTGAGCCCAGCGCGCACCTTCCAAGTTACTTGCCGTTGCCCACAGGGCAGTTTGACTGGGGGCTTCTGTAAAGGAGGGGACTAGGCTTAGCGTAGCTGCCGGCAACCACCAATTCATCTTTAAGACCTAGTTTGTAAGCTACGTCACAGCGTAGCGCCTTATTATATCGACCTCAGTGGCTACCCCAGCCAGGCGGATAGCCCAAGCCGATCCGGTTGCGGATCACCTCCAGCAGCGCGATCTCTTGCGGCCAGGTAATGCCATCGGCCAGGGCTACATACGCTGCGGCATGCGCCACCAGCGGTGCGGCGTGCGTGCCGGCGACGGCGCTGAACTGATCAGCAGCCTCGCAGATTTCGTCGAGATCTAGCAACGACGCTTCACCCAATGCCTTGTTGAAAGCCGCAAGGCACGGGGCACGGCCGTGGCGCTCAAGTATGCCGTGATGATGCAGGAAGCGAAGGAAACTCCGCCGTTCCTTGTCCGCGACGTTACCATCGGCGCAGGCGATCATGGCACAGGCCGTCGCCATAGCTTGAACAGTTGCGTGGCTTGGCCGGACGATGACCGTGGGGCGAGACGCGAAGGAATGCGACATCTGGTTGCTCCTTTCTGGTGGCAGTCGCCGCCATCGAGAGCGATGTCGAATGGGAATAACGCTCCTCAGTCGATCGCCGCACGATTGCGGTGATCCGACATGGCGGGTTGCGCCGAGGAATTCGGCGGTCCGCCAGAGGGGCCCGGATCGGGTTACTCCAACGATCATCACATTGGATGTTTGCGCTTCAAGAACGGCTGGCAGTGATTTCTCAAGGGTCCCTAGATGACCGGTTTGCGTGGTGCGTGATGACGCTGCGGCGCCCACTGCGAGGCGCGGGCTATTGCGTTCTTTGGAAGGATGGGATCGAGCGGCGGGAGAGGGGATCCGAAGGCCAGCCGAAGTATGCGTTTCATGAAATCAACCAGTGAGGTAGATAACTAAGCCGACAAAACTCCAGCAGCATGCAGCAGCAATAGTCACCGCCGCGATGTACCGCAGAGCATATTTCTGGCTTTGAGCGCTCTCCCGTTGCAGATCATCTTTCGTGATCATCTGCTTCTCTTGAACCCGTCGAACGACTTGGCCCCTTCGTGTGGTGGATCTCAAAACTCCCCTCATAACTACACAGCGCCACTACACGAGGCCCAGAGTTCGAGAGAACAGCGGCTGCTGGTCGAGCAGTCGGGTAAACGCCAGCATCAGCGGCTGTAACCAACGCTCGGGCATCGTGGGGATCAGGTCGTAGACCATACAGCCCTGTCGAAACAGCGAGTGCTCCCTCCGCTTCGACGTGTTGGTCTTCAGCATCCTGTCGTAGCCAACCGCCTCACTTGCGGCCCCCAGTAGTGTCAACAGGACGACCGCGAGCCCGTTGATCAGCCACAGCCGGTCACGCCGCTCCGGGGTGCTCACGTGCACCGATCCCATACCCATGCCGAAGCGGAGGTCCTTGGTATCTCGCAGACTAGACTCGATGCCCCAGCGACTGCCGTAATAGCCAGTCAGGTCCTTGGCCGTCGCCTCGGTGCTGGAGGCCGCCAGGCACCAGGCCTGCTTCATCTCAGGGTCGCGCACGCAGACCACGGTGCCGACCGGGTAGCGATCCGCCGTCACCATGGCCCCGCGAAGCACGCGCGCCCGCCCGCTTGGACTAACCCAGGCCGCGGCGGAGCGGGTGACGCCGCTGGCAGCCGTCACTTTGATATTGCCACGGAAGCGGATGACGTACTCGAAGTGCAACTCCCCGGTCAGCAGCCGGTAAAGATTTTGATCGCCGAAGCCTCGATCGGCGACGATGCAGACGCCAACCCCCGCCGGCACGATCTCGGCCAGGCGGACCAACACGCGGCGTTCGTAGAGGCTGCGCCGGTCCTTGAGTTCAGCCTTGTTGACCGTCAGCCAGACCAACGGCGTGGCGCGGCCGTGCTCGGTGATCAAGGAAAGCATGATGGTGGCTTGGTTATCAGCGTCGAAGTCGGTCCAGTCCATGGCCACCAACAGCGAGGTGCGGGCGCCGATCACGAACGGCAGCCAGAGCGCCAGGATCTGATCGACATCAATGCCCGGGTTGGACAGCATCCGATCAACCTGTTTGACCGCGTGCCGGGCATTCAGGCCGCGCGCCATCGCCAGGCCATGGCCAATCGTGCAGACCGCCAACGAGGCCGTGTGCATCACTCCCAGCGTGGCATCGGCGAGCGAGGCGATGCGTTTGGCGTGCAGGCCCCGCCCCAGCATCTCGTCCAGCAACTGATGCACCTGCTGATGGGAGAATGTCTTGCACGCACTCATGGCCGGCTCCGCGAATTCGAAGGAGACTTCAGCCTGAAGGCGCACATCATGCCGGGGAATCCCGCTCAGCCAGAAAGCAACAAACGAACCCGGCGAGGGCCACCAGGATTCGTTTCCACAAGGGTTTGGCCTTTCCTGATTCTTTACTTACGCCAGGCCGAAAGTCCGCAAAATGAGGGGATGACTAAGGTGGTGGATGGTAACAGCATGATCGGTTGTTTTGTGTCTATGGGTACCTGTACCGGCGGGGATCAGGCGGCCAAGTGCGGGTTATCGGCCGGCTCCGCCGGCTGGCAACGGGGTCGGGGAGACGGCGGCCCACGGACAAGATTTCTCGACCAGGGCACCGGTTCGCTACCTGCTGCGCTTAGGCAAGACGCTTCACAATAATCCCTGGGAATTCCGCGATGATCCGTCCAATGTTTTTCGGCTTAGTATCTTCGGCGGGACGCCGGCCAGCACGGGCGTCTTCCCCTGGAAGATCTCATCATGCAAGCCCACTCGAACGCCGGACAGGTCTTCAGCATCGTTGACGATGACGGCGTTCCGAGTGGCGGCCTGAAGCTCGTTGTGGACGGTGCCCAAGCCGATCGAGATGCCCAAGAGATCACGCCTGAATTCGACAACACCGCGATAGGAGCTGTGGCAGATCAGCGGCAACGCGACGATCACCTGGCGTAGCCATGTCTTGGTAACCGCCAGCTCAAACAGCACGTCGTCTGCGCCCGCAGGCAGAAATGCATCATCCAACGCGACACGAGCCTTCTGCGTCTGCGCGTACACAAACTTGCGGCTCACCCCGCGCCCGATTGCCAGATCGGTGATCGTCGCCGATCGGGCCAATGCCAGAATGGCCAGGTCCTTGCGCTCATTGTCTGGCAGCCTTGCCGCCGCGCCAACGATTTGATCCATGCCCGTGCCACCCCCACAAATCAGGGTGCCGTCATCTGCCCTGGCGGCGTCAACCCGCCTCGGCGTGTAACCCTCCTTTGAACCACGCCGCATAGATCTGATCGGGATCGAGCACGTATACCCCGCTCAGGTCAGAACCCGAAAATCCTTGGGCGAGATGATACGGAAGTTATCCGTTACTTGATCACAATAGGTGTGCCATCTCCTGGGTACTTCTTCGCGCAAGAACGTGAGGATCTCCGCTTTGAAATCGGCGAATGTCGCATGACATCGATTGTGGGTGACATGCTTGTGCATCAGGCCCCATAGCCGCTCAATCGGATCCAGATGCGGACAATAAGCGGGGATGAAATGCAGCTTGATCCGGCACCCCGGTCGCATCAGCCAAGCCTGCACCAGCTTGGCGTGGTGGTAGCGAGCATTGTCCACAAACAGATGGATCAACCGCTTGCCCGGATACATCGCCTCGATCGCCCTAAGCAACATGATCATACTGATCGCATTCACCGTTGCTGCCTCGATCATACGGGTCTGGCCGGTCTCGAGATCGATCGCACCGTGAATGTTCAGCCGCTGCCGGCCGCTGGTCTGTTCCACAGCGACCGGGGTGTCTTTCGGCGCCCAGCATCCCACGGGCCGCACCGCATGCGTCGGATGCACCGCATCGCCAAACAGCACCGCTTCATCGTCGCCAATGTGGTTCAACAGATTCTCGTAACTCTTGATAAAAGCCGCTTGCTTGTCGGGGTCCAGCTTGGACGACACTGCTTTCGGCTTGCGATGCTCCATGCCGAGCCGGTGCAGCAGTGCGATCAGCCCAGACCGGCTGTCATAGGTGACGCCGCATTCGGTCTCGATCCAGACGCCAACCTCGCGGGTTGTCCGAGGCAGCGTCTCGGCGATCCAGGTCCTCAGTTTGTCCTGCTGCGCATCGCTCAAGCGGCACGTGCTGCCGTCATAACCAAAACTCGCCAGGCCTTCGATGCCCTCGTCCTTGTATAGCCGATACCAGGTACGGACGGTGTCGTCGTCCAACAACAGGACCTTCGCGACTTCACCGCAACTCATCCCACCATCCAACAACACCAGCGCGTTGGCGCGCCGGGCCAGTCGATACGCCACGGAACCGTCGCGAGCCAGGTCAATCAGGTCGCTGCGCGATTCGGGATCAAGGAAGCCAGCGCGGATCATGCCAGGACTAGAATCGCGGCAGAACTGATTTGCAAGGGGCTTTTTCGGGTTCCCCCAGAGACCTCATGTCCGTTTCCTGCCGGGGCAACCGGGTGAAGGGAAGGGAATTAAGGCCAGGGCTCTTTGGAACCAGACTGGTGCTCGTTCCACCGACCGCCTCGACCTCCCTCCTCCGATTGCCCTGTTGCCACCCTAAAGGGTGACCCGTCTCGTCATGTGCAATGATCGAGGGTCGCGCCGGATGGGCTGGCGTGGAGCCTCTTACACAGGAGACGGGTCATGGAACAGCCTACACGATTTATCGGCATGGATGTACACAAGGATACGATCGTCGTCGCGGTTACCGCCGCCGGTGACGTCGGGAAGGCTGCGCCGTATGGCACATTGCCCAACACCGCTGCGGCGGTGGAGAAGCTGGTTAGGCGGCTGCGCCAAGCTGGCAGCGGTCCATTGAAGTTCTGCTACGAAGCCGGCCCTTGCGGCTACGGTATTCATCGCGCCCTTACCAAGATGAACGAAGACTGCATGGTAGTTGCTCCCTCAATGATCCCCCGCAAGAGTGGCGATCGGCAGAAGACCGACAAGCGGGACGCCGCCAGCCTGGCGGTCTTGCACCGAGGCGGATTGCTGACCGCGGTCTGGGTGCCGGATGCGGCACATGAGGCGATGCGCGATCTGATCCGCGCCCGACTGGCGGCAGTGCGAGCGGTGCGCGCAGCACGCCAGCAGCTGAGTGCGTTTCTGTTACGTCACGAGCGGATCTATCCGGCCGGCCGCACGGCCTGGACGAAGGCGCATCGAGGCTGGCTGGCCGATCAGAGCTTCGCTCAACCGGCGCAACAAATTGTGCTGGAGGAGAGCATCGAGGCGGTGCGTCTGGGCGAACAGCGGCGCGATCGTGTTGATGGCTATCTACGAGCGCAGATCCCGACCTGGTCGCTGTTCCCGCTGGTGCAGAACCTGTCTGCGCTGCGCGGCCTAGACACGATCGCCAGCGCCGGGCTGGCCGCGGCTATCGGCGATCCGTCGCGCTTTGTGTCAGCACCCAACTTGATGGCCTATCTCGGCTTGGTGCCGTCCGAGCATTCCACTGGCCCAAAGCGCCGCATTGGGGCTATCACCAAGGCGGGTGACGTCCACGCCCGCTCCCTGCTGATCGAGGCTGCACACAGCTATCGCTTCCCAGCCCGTGTCGCGCGTCACAAGCTGACAGCCGTCGATGCAGTGCCCGATGCGGTGCGCGAGATCGCTTGGAAAGCGCAAACCCGGCTATGTCAGCGCTATCGTCACATGATGGCCAAGGGAAAGTTGAAGCAAGTAGTGGTCACGGCGATCGCACGCGAACTGGCCGGGTTCGTCTGGTCCATTGCCTGCATCACCACGGATCCACCTACAAAGAACTCTGCCGTAACGACGCCATCAGAAAAGATTTGCCCAACTGGGTCAACAACCTGCTCCAGCGTGCCGCGTCGTCAACCGATAAAGGAGACAGCCCGGCGCGCGGAACGACCGGGACAGATGAGGAGTGCATCGGCCGATGGGAAGCGCCCTGACCGATGATCGCGCACCGTCATTCTAGCGGCTGACCGAACACCCCGATCACCATCCGGCATGCACGGCGGAGGGCGGGACGGTCAGGGCAATCCTCGATACCCCGACTGGAACGCGATTTCCGACATAGAGAAAGAGGCAGGCCCGCGACGCACCATGGTCTTGCGGTAACCAACCCGCGTATCACAGCATGATCAACCGTCGCTCAGTTCCCGCCCTCCACCGCGCCTGCCTGCATCATAGATGGCAACCGAGACATGACAGCGGATGGGATTTCACGTCCGGAACCCTTGAAAACGGACATGACAGTCAGGGTATATAAATGGAGGAAGGCTGGCATCGCGGGCCTGATGCCGCCTCCGTCGCTCACCATGATCACTGAGTCACCGATTTTGAGGTGGGATGGACGCCCGCAAACAACTCACCTTCCGCATCGAACGCTGCCCGCAGGAACGCAACCAGCCCTATGACGTCCGGCGCCACAATACGCGGCGTTATCGTCGCCCAACTGGCCGGTTTCCATGTATCTGGCATCGTCTGCTCATACGCTGCTGCCTCCCGTTCGTAGTAGTCTAATCTTAGCGAGAACCATCAAACGGCAAGAACCTGGACAGAAAATGAAGCAACATAAGGCCGATCATCACTGCAATCGCAACAAGTAAGAAGTAAGTGGCTGGCAACTCACGTAGGCGAGCCCTGGACTGACTAATGATCACAGTGGACTAACGAACATAAAGGATTTGCAGCACGACGAACCAAGGATAACGAGTGTCAAGCGAGCGGTCCCCGGAATTGGCCAACCGCCCATCCGTCGTAACCGGTACGTGCTTCATGGTGACGGCATGATCGACGTTCCCGCCGATTACACTGATCCGCTCCTTGTCGCGAGAGACAACGATGTCGCAATGGCTGGCGAAATGGTGTGCCGGCAGCTTCCCGTACTTCAGCGGGCGCCGGTCGCGAGAGAAGCAGATGACGTCACCGGGAACAGGCGCATACTCATTCACGCGCTCCGCGACCACCGCCCAGCCTGATGCGCGGCCGAGTTTCATCTCCTTGGCGATGTTGATGTAGACATAGTGGGCGGGTGCATACGGGAAATGCGGCCCAGCGCCCGCCGTTCGCATGATATAGCTGATGAACGCAGCTGACCAGGCGAAATAGTCGTCATGACGTTCGTCGATCCCATGGCCTGTTTCATCGTGCATCCCCGTCCAGGCCGCTTCGCGGCGATCGGCATCCTGGCCGAGCCACCAATACTCTCCGATACGCTCCCAACGGCCCGGAGAGCGCTCGGGGTTGTCGGCGCGCTCTGGATCCGAGCCCGAGTGCGGCGGATCGTCATCGACCCGCTGACCGAACAAGCGCCATTCCTGCTCGGCAATCGCCACCGCCTCCGCACGGCTGAACGGTTCGTAGGACATGCGCGCGAACGGCGGCGAGTGCCCCGACTGGGCGATGAATTGCGACCTTGCCTGCGCAAGGCCTTTCTGTGGCGGGCTTGCCGGCGTGACCACCGGCGGAGGCGATGTGCAGGCTCCGAGCGTGAGCCCTAGAATGCAAAAAGTTCGGACCAGTGTGCACACGTAGGGCTGCATAGTATCAAGCCATCACATCCAGGCGGAACACATTGCCAGTCCGGATGTGATTGGCCGGTTGTTGAGGAACTGACGGCGCCAGCACACACCACGATAACCCAACCAGTTTGCGCATAACTCTAATGCTGCACCGCAGCATTATCATCCGGTGCGCAACCTCCATCCACAAGGTGAGCCGGACATCTCGCCCGACGATAGATGGCGTCGCACTCGTTAACGGGTGCGGGCCATTCCCTCACTTGTGACTTGGCACGGTCGTCGAAGACGAGAGTTCCATCTCCATCATTTCCCGCATCTTGAATTTTTGAACTTTGCCGGTCACTGTCATGGGGTACTCGATAACAAACCGTACATAACGCGGGATCTTGAAGTGCGTGATCTTGCCCCGACAAAAGGCGCGGATGTCGTCCTCGGTCGCGGTGACGCCATCCTTCAGTTTGATCCAAACGCAGAATTCCTCACCATAATAGTCGTCTGGGACGCCAAATCCTTGCACATCGGCCACTGCGGGATGTGTGAATAGAAACTCCTCGATCTCCCTCGGGTATATGTTCTCCCCGCCTCGGATCACCATGTCCTTGCTGCGGCCGGTGATCCTGATGAAGCCCTTCGCATCCATGACGCCCAGATCACCGGAGTGAAGCCATCGGCTCTCATCGATAGTTTCGCGTGTCCTCGCCTCGTCTTCCCAGTAGCCGCGCATGACCATGTAGCCTCGGAAACAAAGCTCGCCCTGGACGCCAATTGGAACGGTCCGCCCCTCGGTGTCCTCGATTTTAACCTCCATGTGGGGTTGCACACGCCCTACAGTTCCAACACGCTGTTCGAACGAATCCCCGGGGGTGTTCTGCACGCTGCTCCCCGATAATTCAGTCATTCCGTAGATGCAGATGAAATCCCTCATGTTCATGTCGTCAATCACCCGCCGTGCGACATCGCTCGGCACCGGAGCGCCGCCAGAGAAGCCGCCGTGCAGGCTGCTTAAATCGAACAGCCCGAACGCAGGATGATTTAGGATCGCGATCAACATTGTCGTGACCCCAGCGAGATGAGTACACCGTTCTGCCTGAATGGTTTCAAGTGACGCGACTGGATCAAACGACTTACCGAGATAAATGATCGTCGCACCTGACGTAATACCCAGAATACTGCCGCAAACCATGCCGCCGACGTGGTATAATGGGAATGGCTGGCAAAGCCGTTCGCCTGCTTCAATGCCCGCGAGCAGACCGCAGAAGTAACCATTGTTGAGCAACCCGTGATGGGGCAGTGTCGCCGCCTTGGGCGAGCCCGTTGTGCCGGACGTGAATTGAATATTGATCGGGTCGTCGGGTTGCAGAAGTCCGGAAAGCTCGGCCAGACGCACCCGAGCTGCCGGAGCGTCCATGGCCTGAATTTCCGAAAACCGAAAATATCCCGGCTCGTCGGTATCGGCAAAATGGATTGCCGTTGTCAGATTTGGGAGACGCTCGGACCGTAGCGCACCCGGGGTGCAATGCTCCAATTCCGGCGCCAGTTCGCGCAGAATGCCAATATAATGGGTGGACCGGAATTGATCCGATGTGATCAGCGCACGGCATGAGACTTTGTTCAGCGCGTATTCCAGTTCCGCCGCGCGATAGCCGGGATTGATGTTCACCAGGATCAGGCCGGCCTTGGCGGTAGCGTATTGTGTCAAAACCCACTCGATACGGTTGGGCGACCAGATGCCGACCCGCTCGCCCGGCTTCAACCCGAGCGCAATGAGGCCCGAGGCGAGGCGGTCCACCTGCCGGCTGAGTTCGGCGAACGTCAAACGGACGCCCTGGTCGCGGACCACGACGGCTTCGTGATCCGGCCAGCGTTCGGCGGCTTTGTCCAGGGCGCGGCCAAGGGTGTCGTTGAGCAGCGGCGTTCCCGAGGCGCGATGGAAGTGGCTGAAGAGCGATGTCGTCATGTCCACCTCTTCCTACTAGCTTTCTTGACCATCAACCATTGCAGTCGAGTTAACCGAGACAAATCATTCAGAAAATAGCCTAGTATTTCAGTTACTTCCGAACTGCCCAAACTATGGGCAAAGCCCAAAAACACCTGGATCAGGGCCGACTTGCGCGGATCGGGGACGCGTTGGTCACAGATTTATCCACTGACTAGAGGATAACCCATGAAGTTGTCGAGCTGACAGGTGCGCCCATTTTTTGCACCTCCCCAACCCGACGCCTTCTCAACGGTTATGCAGCTTCCTGGTGATGCCCATCCTGGTGAGTAGCAACTCGAGCATCGGTCTGTCTGGACCAACAGAGGAACAGGACGACGACGGCTTTGGCGTCGTTGCGGGGGCTCAGCCTCACTGCTCAAGTCCGGCTCGGCAGCGACGACCACCCCGCGATAGTCCAGGCACACGCCCGCACCTTTGCATTGTCGGTGACCCTCAGAAAACGCCGGGGCAGCTCGATGCAGCCCATCTTGATGGAAGACGGCGCGGATTGCGGCGGCATCTGCTTCGGCGCCGATAAACACCTCCCGAGCATGGCGATGGGCACTTCGGCCAGCAAGGGCGATGTGCCAGATAATTGGTTAGCCTCGCTTCCCGTCCGTGTCTATCTATGTTGACATCCTGATTTTGAATTGATCCGGAAACGATACTCGCTTCGCTAAGCCCCCACGGGCACGCCTTGCGTTGGCCTCCCATGATCCTTGCTGGAGGGCAAGATGGACGACTGGATGCTGAGTGCGATTGCGCTTGTCGTCTTGAGCTGCGTGTTCGGCAGCTATGGGATTGTGACCTTGGTAGAAGCGTATCGCGCGGGCAACTTAGGGCCCGTCAGGGATCAACCGCTCGGTCTGAGCGATTGGACGGCTTGATAGTGTAGTTCCGTTCGCCGCGAAAATCTGCCCGGACGATGTTTATGGCAGGGGAGTCGCATTTCGAATTTGCTTGACCTCCGATTCCCTCTTGCCCGGCTCGAAGCGGATCGACTTTACCCGATGGCCTGAGAAACTCACGTCGGGAGGCTACGTTGGAAGAGTTTGGCGCATGCTGGGAGGGTCTTGAAGACCCACGGACCGGGAATGCCACGCTGCATCACCTGCACGACCTCCTGATGATCGCGCTGTGTTCGGTGATCTGCGGCGGCGCCGGTGGGCGGGCGGCCAACTTCAGCTGAGACCCTGGCGGCACGGCGCAGCCCGGAGCCTCCGCGTCCAGCGCGATCGACAATAAACTAAGCATGCAGCGTCGGCCGGCTCCCGAGGAAATAGAGCATGGTCGCAGAGCAATGAAGGCAGTCGGATCCGCTGGGGCGGCACTGAACGGGCTCTCTTTCCGCCTATTGGTGAACACCCATTCGGCTGACCTTCGACAAATCAGTGCCACACAGATTGTCATCACACTCGGCAATACCTCCGTGGGACAGAGCGCTGGCGTCATGGGAATCCACGCCATCAATAGGGCCTCGATGGTACCAGCACCTCGCGGCTTAAGATCGTCGTTAGCAACTACGGAGGGAGAAGCCGGACATATGACACGACTATAGATGGGGAATTCCGATGAAGACCATGATTCCGTTGCCGCGATTGGCCTGCGCGTCGGCGCGGTCTACGCTCAGGGCGCACTGGCAGGTTATCAGGGTGCTCCCCACTATGGCTCGCAAAGCGCCCCCAATATGGCGCAAAAAGTTCGACCAGACGCTGAATGGGCTAGCACGCACTACGAGGCCGGGGACGCAATTCCCGGCCTTTTTTTGCTGCCTCTAATGTTCTCGACATGTGCTCAACCCTCGGCTACCGATCCGGCCATGCCCAACGCCTCTTCCCTCCGCCCTGCCACCGCAGATGAGATCGCCGAGACCCTGTCGTTCGCACTGCTCTACCAGGCCGCAAACGAGTGCACCATGCCGACGACATGCTGGCGCGGATCACCGCTAAGCGGCTTAAGCAGCACCTGGAGGCGTCGAGGTTCGTGCTGATGAAGAGGCCGTCGCGCGTACCGAGCCCCCACTGCCTGTCTGTGAAACGGTTCACATCACGGCTCCGGGCGTATCGCAGATGGGGCCGTCATTCCATACGGGGGAACCGGCTTCGAATGCCGGAGAATCTCCTCCCCGATGGCGCCGTACTTGGTGTGCTAGCCGCGCGGGCCCAAGACCGGGCGCGAAAGAAGATTTTAGAGGAGTTGCTCGTTTCGGATCGAGAGCCCACGCAGAAGCATTTCCTTGTTCTTATCGGTCGGTGGCAATTTGGGCGGGGACTCCGCTAGGCCACCCCCGCCACGGCTATGCATGTCATCTTCCGTCCAACCAGGAAAAAGATTATGCAAGGACTCGTGCACAGCAACTTTTGCATACGCTGTATATTTGTACTGCGCGCGCGCATTTTTCATGCCGACGAGCCTGTAAAACTCCGTTCCGGTGTCGCTAGCTCGTAAACCTGTCCGGTTTTCGTAGCTCATGATTTGTCCGCTTCGTTCTTGTTCTGATCCGGAGCATGCCCCGGATCAGAACCGCCGCCATGGAAGCGTGTCATGCGGCAATTCGAGCGGACGGTACGAGGCCGCCCTTGGCGTCGTACTCGCCCAGCCGGTGCGGCCCCCAGAGAACGGCCAGTCGACCATCTGGATACGCGTTTACCCGCACTGTCGTCTTGACGAAGTGCGGCCGCAGACGGCTCGGTGGCAGTTGCAGGATCAGGCCTTCCCACTTCACCGTATTGTCGTGGCCAACGGTCCGATCCTCCTGAATGCATAGGATCTCCCGCCAGGCACCCGAGGTATCGGCAACGAATGCCGATCCTTCCTGCGCCGCACTGATCGCAAAGCGGGCATTGTGTTCGGCAATGAAGCTGTCGCGAAGCCAAACGTTGGCCGCCTCGACCGTGGCGATCCCGGCCAGCTTAAACTCCTTGGGCAGCCGGTCCTGTAACGTGTGGAACACCCGCTCCGACCGGCCCCGCGCTTGCGGCGAGTAGGCCGCAATGTGCTCGATGCCGAGCTGGCTCAGGGCACGCCCAACCTGCGTCAGCACGCTCTTCGATACCTTGCCGCCGGCCTCGGGCGTGAAGAAGTAATGGCTGCCACGATCGGTGTAGAGCGAGCAGAACAGGCCATGCGTGGCCACCACCTCACGCAGTCCTTGGAAGCTCGACGCCGTGCCCTCTTCGTCCACCAGGAAAGCCGAATAGAGCGCGCTGGTGGCATCCTCCATCGTCACCACCAGATCATACGTGCGGGTGTCGCCGGGCAGCCAGGCGTGTCTCGAGGCGTCCTGGTGCAGCATCATGCCAGCCATCGGCCGGCGCGGTCGCTTCTTGCGGTGCGCCGAACGCTTCTTCGCCCGCACGACCAGGCCCTCGCGCTGCAAGTGCAGCTTGGTCACGGTGTAGCCCAGCACGTAGTTGTGCCGTTTCGCCAATTTCTCGTGGAAATGCTTCACCGTGAAACCCCGGTAAAGATCACGATAAAGACCCAGCATTCGCTCGATCTCCGCAACCGGCGCCCGCCGCAGCGATGGCGTCAGACGCCGATCGTCCAGCCAGATGGCCCAGCCTCCCGATGCCGATCCCGCCAGCGGCGGAATGTCCGTTCGCTGATCCCAAGCAATTCAGCCGCTTCCATCTGGCTCAGCTCCGACCGCTGCGAACGGCCCAAAACATCTTCAAAACGCATCCGACGTATGCCCTCGTGAATGCGTGCCCGATCCATCCCAAACCCCCGTCACAGGAGGCACAGATGACCGGACACTTCACGAGCTACAAAACCCGGCCAAACCACGAGCTAGCCACATAAAACTCCGTTCCGGTTGACTTGCC
>CAVYXX010000178.1:0-22700 GCA_963772355.1 uncultured Alphaproteobacteria bacterium
AGCGCGACGACGACCTTGAGCGCCGCAATTCCTTCGGCGACCTTGCCTTCGCGGATCAGTGCTTGGCCATATAACATGGGTGCCCCGCGCCCGCAGTACGGGCAAGTTATTGTCCCGGCCCAGTCGCTCACATTCGTCGGCGCGCCTGCGCAGATCCTCGTGGTCACAGCGGTGGTCGAACACATGCGCCCCAATCGTCAGCGCATATCCCAGGTCGAAGGGGTGACCGCGCCGGCGAGCGTGCGCGTCTTTTTCATCGCTTAGCCGCAATGCCCGGTCCGGGTAGCCCAGTATCCAGGTGCTCATCGAGCCGTAGATACCGGCCGAAGTTTTGGGATCGCGATTGAGGATGTCTGCAAGATGGCGATGCTTCTCGTCGTCGTAGAGGTTCAACACCTTGTCGGCGTGCTCTACAGCCTTGGCGAGGTCGCCCGCCCAACAGTTGCAGCAGCAGGCTGCTCCATGTCCCGCAATTAGCAGATCGGCATCGCCGGTCGCCTGTGCGAGATCCAGCATCTCATCTGCCCACGCCAGGGATTCCGTTACGCGCCCTTGGGTTAGGGCGTTGGCGAACAGTCCAGAGAGAATGGGTAGCAGTGCGCCGTGACGCTTTAGGGACTTCGCCAAGGCGAGGGCCGGGTGCAAACGGTAGACCAGATCTTCCGGGGTGGCCCAGTCTTCTCAGCGCCTGCCACGCGGGACCAAGGCGAATGCGCAGCCCAAGTTCGCTGCCGTCTCGTTGCGATGATCAAGGCAGGACGGCAACCAGTTCGAGCCCCTGGTTGAGGTGGGTGATGGCCTCGGCAGGGGCCAGGCGCTTCAATGCCAGCGCGCCGGCGGCCTGCCAGTGGGGAACGGCGGCTTCGGCAAGGCCCGCTTCCGTGAGGTGATGCGCCAGAATCGGGTAATCGGTGGCTTCGGCATCTGGAAAGCGCTGCTCGATCACGCGGGCGATCTTGCCGTGCAACACCTTTTTCTGCGGCTCCTGAGCAGCGTATTATACGCCGCATCCTGCACCAACGCGTGTTTGAATGTGTAAACGGCATCGGGCGGCGTGCCGCGGCGGAAGGCCAATCCCGACTTTGCTCAGCTGCACAAGCGAGTTGTCGAGTTGCGCTTGCGGCATCGGCGCCACCGCTTCCTCGCCCGCAGCTGAATTCGCGCCCAATCGCAGCCCCAATCTGCGCGATCTCCTTTACCGGCAGGAACCGATCCAGCCGCGCCATCAGCGAGTCCCGGAGCGTCGCCGGAATGGTGAACGGAACGAGGAGAGCCACCGTATTCGTAGTGATCGCCTGCCGCCTTCAGCTCACCCGATTCCAGAATGGACTGGTCAGTTCCTCGATAAGCAGCGGTACGCCGTCGGTCCGCGTCAGGATCTGCTCGAGTAGAGCTTCGGGCAGCGCCTTGCTATCGGCGAGCGACGAGACCATCGCAGCACTCTGGGTCGGGGTCGGGTTCCAGAAGTTCAATGTGCTCGAGATGTCCCTGTTTTTTAATCAACGCGACCGCAACCCCGGCTGGTAGGTGAGCATGACCAGGAAGCGGAACGGTTTTCACTCGGTCGATCAGCAGTTCCAACACCTCCAGCGTGGTGGGAACGGCCGAGCGCCAGTATCTTCGAAAAGCAGCACACTGGGTTGCTGGCGGGCGGCCGCTTCGACTACATCGACCAAGGTCCGCAGCGACTCGTCCCTGTTCTGCGGCGTCATAGGCAGGGCGCCGTGGCGTTCCTCGCACGGGATCGACAGGATTGACGCGACGAACTCGGCCATCGGCCAATCGGCCGGCCATACTGCGTAACGACCAGCGCCTCTAGCTTGTCGAGTTTCGAGCCTGATGTTTCGTCGCGGGCGAACTTCAGCGCCCGTTCGAAGTTGTCGATGACTGGCCAGAACGCACTGTTCACGTAGTAGGGCGAGCACGGGAAGCGCAGGGCCTGCACGCGGTCGGGCGCCTCGAGTTGCTCGCGCAGCGTGCCCTGGAGGCGGTCTTGCCGATGCCCGGTTCACCCGACAGCAGCACCACCTGGCCTTCGCCGTCTTTCGCCTGAGACCAGCGGCGCAGCAGCAGGTCGAGTCCCTCCTCGCGGCCTACAAGCGGTGTCAGCGCGCTACCACCGCGATTAGCATCGAAGCGGTTTTCGTTAAGCAAGGCACGCTCCACCCGCCAGACGTGGACGGGTTCGGCGATGCCTTTCAGCTCATGTTCGCCAAAGTATGGGTAAGTTCAAACGCATTGCCGGCCAATCTACGGGTCGAGGCGGCGATAACGATCTGGTCGGCTGCGGCCAGCCCTTGCAGACGCGCGGCCAAATTGGGCGTGCTGCCCACCGCGAGAGCTTGGACTGATCCCCCGCACCGGCCGCTTCACCTACTACGACAGGGCCGGTGGCGATGCCGATGCGGGCACCGACAGAGCTTCGGTGGACGAAGCTCGCTTGACGGTATGCCCGATCTCCAGGGCCGCCCGCACGGCGCGCTCGGCGTCTTCCTCCCTCGCGGTGGGCCACCGAAATACGTCAACAACGCCATCACCAACGTAACGGGCGACAAACCCGTCGTAGCGCGCAATCACGTCGCCGCAAAGGACACGATACGCGTGCAGCAGGCTCCGGAGCTCTTCGGCCTCGAAGCCCCTCCCTCAGAGCCGTCGAGCCCACCAGGTCGCAGAACATCACCGTCTGGGGTTGCCGCTCGCCTGCAGATGGCGACGCAAGCTGGTCCTCGGCCGGCCTAGCCGCCGATGGTGCGCGGTCCCGCATCTCGGCGATCGCTACCAGCAGTTGGCGCCGGTGGCCGACAGCGGCAACGCCGAGTCTCCTTGAGATCATCCCCAGTGATATGGCGTCAGACCTCTGGCACTGACGCCATTCTGGTGGAATGCCGCCTCAGACTGCTCAAGGCCGAGGTTTCGCAGCCAGCCTCCTCAGATCCACCGCCGCGTCCTCCGGTTCGGTGATGTTCGATCTCGCACGATCGCCCTCTGGTTGAAGTTGCACCAACTTCAGATTGGTCGTAAAGCGGCGCGTCCGGCGCAAGGAGGTCTGCACCGTCTGGACCTGCGGCGTCGGACGATCGGCAAGTAGTTCGAATACACTGTCCAAATTCGCGCACGAACGCCACCGAACGCTGCCTCGTTCTATTCTGCAATTTCCTGCCGACCATTCGCTGCAAGTCGTAACGATGTTCAACAACGCGATCCCGTTGCAGTCAGCGGTGTGAATGGCGTCGTCCCATGGCCGGGAAAATTTGCCGTCCCGCCGATCCGGCCAGCGGCCGCCACATCCGCGAACGACCGCTTAGGAGAAGTGCCGCTCGTCTGAACGGTAGCTATGGGAACGGAGCCGCCCGGCAAGAGCTGGCCGCTTCCGGACTGGCTCCCTCGGCTCGCTGCCTCACGGGGTTGAGCCGGACGGGGACCGCGTTCTGGCGTGGGCTTCCGGGTCCAAACTCTCGGTCAGACAGCGATCGGCCCCTCGGTCGGCGAGGCTTCCAGCGTCGGCCTAGCGATGCCCCAAGTATACGCTGTTGCCATATGGCTGGATGGGCGATCATATCGGGGATACCGGCTGAACAAAGCCGGTCTCAAAAAAGGACGCAGGGATGGCCACCAATGCTGCTATGGCCGGAGCCGCACCGCCCGTATCGACGCTGCGGCGCGTCGTGATCGCCGCCACGATCGGCAATGTCCTCGAGTACTTCGACTTCGTCATTTACGGCTTCCTCGCGGTCACGATCTCGCAGGTGTTTTTCCCTGTCGCAGACCCGACCGTGTCGCTTCTGGTCACTTTCAGTGCGTTTGGGCTCGCCTATCTCGTGCGCCCGATGGGGGCGATCTTCGTCGGCTCCTATACCGACAAGCATGGACGCAAGGCCGGGCTAACGCTCTCGCTCGTGCTGATGATGATTGGCACGACGCTCATGGCGTTGACGCCGAGCTACGCGGCGATCGGCATCACCGCGCCGATCCTGATCACGCTCGCGCGCCTGTTGCAGGGATTTTTGGTTGGCGGCGAATTCGGCGGTTCGGTGGCGTTCCTGATGGAGCACGGGTCGCAGCGCCGGGGCTTCGCCGCCAGCTGGCAGTTCTCTGTCGCCGGTCTGATCACGGCGCTCGCCTCGCTGTTCGGCATCGCGCTGAACACGCTTCTTAGTCATGACCAGCTGCTCATCTGGGGTTGGCGGCTGCCATACCTCTTCGGCATGCTGGTCGGGCCGGCCGGGCTCTATATTCGGTCGCGTCTGGCTGAAACGCCAGAGTTCCTGGCAGCCGAACACCCCGAGGCGACGCCAATCCGCGAACTGCTGAGCAAGCATCCGCTGGCGCTGGTGCTCGCAATCGGCGCCTCGATCATCTCGAACAGCTCGTTCTATATTCTGCTCTACATTCCAACCTACGGACAAAAGACACTGGGTCTTCCCGCCTATAGCGGCTTTACCGCGACGTTAGTCGGCGGGGTCGTTCTCGCGGTATTTTGCCCCTTGTTCGGCCATTGGTCGGACAAGATCTCGCGGCCGCGGATCATGGTTGTCACGGCTTGGCTGTTTGTCCTGACGTCATGGCCGTGCTTCTTCCTGATGGCATCGTGGCCTAGGCTGGGGACGTGCATCTTCGTCGTCGCGTGGCTGCAACTCCTTAAGGCGGGCTACAGCGGCGTATTGCCGTCGCTGCTGGGCGAACAATTCCCGGTCGCGACCCGCGCGATCGGCGTGTCGCTGAGTTTTAGCACGGCCGTGACCATCTTCGGCGGCTTCGCGCCGTTCATCGCGACCTGGCTGATCGCCGCGACCGGCGACCCGTTGTCGCCAAGCTTCTACCTGGTCGTGACCGCCGCCATGAGCGCCGCGGCGCTGGCAATGCTACAGCTGCGGTCGGCGCGGGCGGTGCGGACGAAGCTGGAGGCGTCATCGGCGTGATGCAGGTGCCCCGATTGCGCTCCCGCGTCGACCCGCGATCGGTGGCAAACGTCCGGCCAGCCACGCGGCTCCCCTGTAACGTCGATCCGGTCAGGCGCCGTCGCACCGATCGAGCCTCTCGCGGATCCCGTTTGTGTTCCGGGGGAGTTGGTGCACGCGTCTAGACGGATGGTCGGCGATACAGGCGAGGGCTTTCAGGAATGTCCAGAGTCCACCCAGGACCGCCGGAGCGGACGCTGATGTTTATGTCCGCTTCCGAGAAATGATCCGCTTCGCCCGAGTGACCAACATAGGCGCACCCCGGCCACCGCGGGAGCGGCTTGGCTTGGCCGAAAGCGGCCGCGTTTGCAAAGACACAATCCCCCTTTGTTCTGGCCCTCAAAGTGAGATCGCCGGCAACCAACAGGCGCCGCGCCTCGATCACCTCAAACCCGCGACCTCCGCGTAGGCTCTCAGCTCCCGCTCAACATCGTAACCGCTCGTCCCAAAGATAATGCCGGTGGCGCCCCTGGCCTCCAGCTGGGCGAGACGTTCGCGCAACTCCTCGCGCGTGCCCGTGAAGGTCATCTGTTTGGCGTTGGACACGTCGACCAGCGGGTCATGGCCGTTTGAAACGTCGAAGTTATGACCGCGGTGAACAGACAGGTGTCGAACGTTCTCGCCCACACGTTCGACACTCGCCAGCCACGCTTCGCCGTTCGGCAGCGCTTTCACACTTTCAGGATCGGTCGTGTACCGATGGTGATAGGCAAGCGCGATGATCGGTTTGAGGGCGGTCGAGGCGCGCGGCGAGGTGACGTCCTCGCCATCATCGAGGACCGTCCCGTTGGTCGACACAAGACAGGTTTCGAACCCTTCGGCCGGACCGCCGAGGGAAATCAGGCCATCGGTAATCTCTTTGGCGAGCGCACGGGCCTTTGGGCCTTGGCCGGCCATGTAGATTGGCACGTTGATCGGACGGTCAGGCAATTGGCCGTCGGACGCGAGGATCTGGGCAAGACCGCCGTCGATATCGGCAACCTCACCGCGCAGCAATGCCTTAACCTGCGTGATATGCTTACGCATGCTCTCGAGGCTCAAGGGCCTCTTGCCCATCCCCGCACGGCCAGTAAAGCCGGTACCGAACCCAACCATTAGGCGTCCCGGCGCGATCTGCTCGAGTGTTGCGATGGCCGAAGCCTGAGCCATCGGGTGGCGATAGCTCGGGATCAGCACGGCGGGGCCAAATTTGATGCAGCTGGTCTTTCCGGCGATGCGGGCGAGAGCGACCCATATGTCGTGCCCGAAGGCGGGGACCTCGGGGCACCATACCGCTCGAAAGCCGAGGTCTTCTGCTAGACGAGCGTATTCAGCAGTTCGCGGACCGGGTGGAAGGCGGAAGTCATAAGTTAGCACGAGGCGCTCCAGGAGTAGGTGTCTGCCCGGGGAACGCCTGCATCTCCAGAAAATGGATGCTTCCAATTCGACGCACGAAAGAACTTCTCGCCGGCGCGAAGTTCAAAACGGCGGCACTGGAGACACCTCCTCACGGGAGGAGGTTTCAGACGCGACAACCTCCCGCCGGCGCTAGGTTGCAGGAAACTTTTCGCAAAACTTCCCGGCGTTCGGGAAGTTTGTCGCACGGCACCGATGTTGCGGACCGTGCGACATCGGTTAGACCATCCGCCGCTTATCGGCCTGCGTCCTCGCACGATGCTGGTCAGTCGCACGCTTCCCATCATCCATCCCACAAATATGGCGTCTGGGTGGGGCGTTGTGGCGCGATGCGCACCGGCTGCCGCCAAGGCCTCTATCCAAGGCTGCCGCACGCCGAACGGCCCTTGCCGAGGCTACATGTCAGGGTTGCGGCACACCGATCGAGGCGAAGCGACTGACCGCCCGCTTCTGCTCCGGACGCTGCCGACAGAAGCAGTATCGGAATAAGTTATGACGCACTGCCATTCAGATATGTCAGCTATGCTTCCCTAAACCGGCCAGCAAACTGGCTCCAGTGTTACCCCGGCGTTACCCGCAGGACCGGTCGCGCCTGCTTATGTTGGGTAATGTCCATATATAGCAGCGAGTTAGCTTGTGCCGAACACAAGATATCTATCAGGTGGTGGCCGATACATGGCCTCGATCAGAGCTCACAGCGCGCTAGCTCTGACCCAAAGATTGTGCAGTCGCAGCGGCAGCCGCACTCATGCCGCCAACTCCTTTCGCGCCACCAGCAACGCGCCCACCATCGCGCCACCGCTGCGGACGGGGCGTGTAGTCGATCCCTTACATCTAGAGGAGAAACCTTTCCTCCATCGGCCTTAGATCAAGGTGCAAGTTTGCATCTTTTTTGATCGACGATCCTGCGCGTTGCCCGTTGGTCATGGTAGATTTCCCGCGAGGCAACGCTGCATAACAATGTTGCTGAATATCGTTGGCCACATATTCGGCGAAGTTCCGGGCAGTTTTTCGGCGCCCACCCGCCACTAGGCCTGCTGCATACTTCGCCACAGAAAGGGGAGCGTGGGTTGTCCCGGCCACCCTCGATGCGGCAGCCTCCGCGCTTGCGCCGATGCTCATTTTCCCGCGCGCGAGGCTGTAGGTCGGGCCGGCGATTTCGGCCAAATGGAGACACGCCCACGCCTGTTGCTGGTGGCGCTGACATTCTGCTGTGTAGTAGTTGGGTGTCCCGCAGTAGGCGCGTAGTGCCCGGTTAAACTGGAGCCCATAATGTGGCACATCGGACCAGGCTGGGTCGGCCATGGTTTGGGATGAACAAAGCAGAACCGTTAGGCCGACCGCACCGCGTTTGATAAGATTGGCGGTCGTTTCATCGGGCAAGTGGGACTTCCTTCACAGGCGGGGGGAGCGCTGACGGTATCAACGGCATCACCACAGCAGCGATTGAGAACAGAGCGGCGACGACCGCCGCAATACGACGACGCGGGCTTTCAGCTCGCCAACCCCGCTGCCACTCTTCAGATCTTGATCCTCCACTGTAGTGGTTTGGCCAGTTATCAGCCTCTATTCCTTCCATCCAAGCTTTGTAGCCCTCCCGTTCCGCGTCGGTCGGTTCGCTGTTCATTGAGCGGTCACCTTCGCTTTGATGTGTGACGCGAGCGCTCGCTCCACCCAAATCGATAGGGTTTGCCCGGCCTCCTCTGCTTCGTGCGCAATCGTCTGCTTGAGGGATGGGGGCAGGTAGACCGTCGTTCGTTCCTTCGGTTTCTGTTCGGCGGTTGTCATCGGATCGTCTCTTACAGGTGATGCTCGGTGATATACTATGTAGGTACGGATACAGTTAAGTACAAGTGTAGACTTGTGGTGACTTCGGTAATGCTTGAATTATAGCCGGGATAGGGTTTATGCCGCAGAGATGCCGAAAATAGGTCCGCATTCTCGCCCCGATAAGTTGCAGATCGTTGACGGTCGTCTCGCCGAAGGGAGGCTGATGGCCCGCGTACGTGCGGAACTGACCCAGCATCTCGGCGGCAAGCCCACAGCACCGCAGCGCATCTTGATCGATCGGGCCGCCGCGCTCTCGTTGCGCCTCCATCTGATGGATCGCGAGAGCGCCAGGTCTGGCGAGATGAGCGAGCGGAACGGAGGCAGTATCTGGCCTGGAGCAATTCGCTGACCCGGGTGCTGAACCAGATCGGCCTGGCCGCCGCGCCAGCACCGAAGGACTCGCGTCCATTCTGGGAGCGAATGAACCGGCACCAAGATCTGGTTACTGATGAGGCGCCATGAGGGCGCCTAGCCTACTGAAGGCTCTTGCTGACCCCGAGCTGTTTGCCAGTCACTTCCGTGGCCCATCGTGGGCGGGCTGGAAGGCGTTTCTGGCAGCGCTGACCGCCGGGCCGATGGATGAGGCCGCGCTGGCCCTCTATCGCCAGTGCACGGGCCGCACGACGGCCCCGACGGCGCCATTCTCGGAAGCGTGTCTCGTTGTCGGCCGGCGCGGTGGCAAAAGCCGTGTGCTGGCCCTGATCGCGGTCTTTCTCGCCTGCTTCCGAGACTATACGCCGCACCTTGCGCCTGGCGAAGTTGCGACGATCGCCGTGCTGGCGTCGAACCGGTCGCAAGCGCGGTCAATCTTCCGATTCGTCAGCGGCCTGTTGAAGGCGGTCGAGCCTTTGGCTGCAATGATCGAGACGGAGACCGGTGAGTTTATCGCGCTCTCAAATCGCGTCGTAATCGAGATCTCGACGGCATCGTTTCGGACTACGACGAGGGTATTCGTTCGCCGCGGTGCTGTGCGACGAAATCGCATTCTGGCGATCGGATGAGAGCAGCGCTAACCCAGACACCGAAATCCTACGAGCGCTGCGCCCTGGCATGGCCTCGATCCCGGGCTCGATCTTGCTGTTGGCATCGTCGCCCTACGCAAAGAAGGGCGAGCTGTACAACACATACAGGCGTCACTACGGCAAGGATGACGCGCGGGTGCTGGTCTGGAAGGCCGACACCGCAACGATGAACTCCCGCATTGATCCTGCTATCATCGCCGAAGCCTACGAGAGCGATCCCGAGGCGGCAAAGGCCGAATATGGCGCGGAGTTTCGTGACGACCTGGCCGACTGGGTTACCCGCGAGGCGGTTGACGCCGTCACGATGTGGGGCTGCCGAGAGCTACAGGCGGAGGCTGGCATCCAGTATGCCGCATTCGCCGACCCGAGCGGCGGCGCGAACGATGCCTTCACGCTCGCCGTCGCCCATCTGCGGGATAACTCGGTGGGCGTGCTCGATGCCGTGCTGGAGATCCGCCCGCCGTTCGATCCGGACGTTGCTGTGATGGAATGCGCGGCGTTGCTGAACCGGTTCGGTGTCAAACGCGTCGTGGGAGATCATTACGCTGGTCTGTGGCCCGTTTCCCGCTTCGCTGCGCACGGGATCACGTTCGAGCAGTCCGCCAGACCGAAGAGCGACCTCTACCACGATGCGCTTCCCTTGCTGAATTCGAAACGGGTAGAACTGCTGGAGCATCAGCGGCTATCGGCTCAGCTATGCGGCTTGGAACGCCGTACGTCGCGGGCGGGAAGGGATTCGATTGATCACAGCCCCGGCGGCCACGACGACATCGCGAACGCGGTGTGTGGCGTGCTGGTAGGCTTGGAACTGGATCGCAGGCCGGCGTTGATCAAACGCGATGACTTGCTGGCGGCGGAGCAGCAACCGGTTGAGCATCCGTTCCCGTCCCAGATCTACGCGACGATATGGGTAGGGATCGACGGGATGTCCGGCTATGGGATCTTCTCGCACAGTAACGTGGACGCCGTTCCGCTGATCCTGCTGGACTTTGATCGTTTGCCTTGGTCTGGCGGGATCCTCTCGCACATCGTGAAGCGGATGGATGAGATGAGCGAGGCGACGACGGCGGCAGCCTTGGCACAAAACAAGCGGTGGACCCCGTCGGTCTTCGTCTATGTTCCCGACCAGCTAGTGGATGCCGCCGTGATCGCGGTTCAGGGCGTGTTCGGCGCCCGGCTGGAAGCGATGTTTCGCTCAGGTCGGTTCGAGCGGCATATCGATGTCATCACGATCGAGCAAGTGCTTTTTGAGGACCCCGTGCGGCTGATGCTGAACGCTGGTGCGCACGTGTCGGGCGGGCATGTGAAGTTGTCAGCATCGGCGTTGGCGCGATCGGCGGAGCTGCCGCTGTTCGGTGCGTTGGCGTTGAAGCCGGGTGAAGACGTGATGGCCGACGTGCTTCGTGTTGCGATGCTGGCTGCGATTGCGGGCCTCGATCCGGCGCCGAGAAGGACTGAGGGCGCGTCAGTTCGGTTTGGGTAACAGATTAACATCGGCCTGGTAAAGCAAGACAACTGGTCGCCGCGGTCGCTGAGGCCGCCGCCCGATGGTGATCCCAAACTTTCGGACCCGGGCTCTGGTGTTTCACGACGTTTTTGCGGACACTGAGCGGACATGGGTGTGCGTATAGTCGGTTAGCGCGTTGCAAAGCAACAAAACCTTTGCCAGATGTCCGCAGCCTATGGGTCTGTGGACGACCAAGATTTTGCTTAGTTTGGCCTTGGGTCCCGAGGGTCCCGAGGAATTACATATAAAAAACGGCTTTGGCCGAGTGCGCCAGAAAACTGCTCTCTTCATTATGGTCGAGTTGGGCGCCTAGCATGATTGTCAGCGTCACGCCCAGGCCTGAGTAGACACGCTTATTGAGCTCGAACTCGATCACCGTCTCACTCGTTGGATTGGGTGATTCGCGAAACGCGTCCAACTGAGCAGGAATTAGCACAAGGCTGCTCGCGTCGCTGTGCTGAAAGAGCCGCCGGCCACCATCCCACACTTCAATTGAACCTATCTTGGGCATAGTAAAAGTTGAGCCACCGGGGTTGCTGACAAAGGCGATGGCGACCCGACAAACCCAGACCGATGCGCCGTCGAATACGTGTTCGACTTCGAAATCGTTTGGATCTTGATGCGGCACCCGCTGAAAGGTCGAACTCGACCCGATCCACTATCAGTGGTGTCGGAATCGAAAAATGCAACGATACCTCGGGGCTGTAATTACTACTCACCCTCGTCCCTTGCGGGAGGCGCTCGACGACGACATGCTTCCGGTCCGGGAGATCAGGCGGATCGTATTCCACCAGTGCCGACACCCCATGGACTCGCATTGAGGCATACCGAACGTTCCGCGTAACAGCGTAGACTAAGCTAGACCCGAGTGACATGGGTTATCTCCGATCAATGGGGCAATAGAAGCCCGGTGTGCAATCTCGACATAGGCCCAGTAACTACCGTTGAATGTGCGAAGCAGTTTTGCCGGGATATGGCAAGCATTGGCAAGGGTTCCTCTGGCCGGTGTAGAGATACCCTTGCCACGAAACCTCCCGTATTTATCTACGTCGGCAAGGGTGGAAAGGGTGGAAAGGGTATAATATAAAGTTGCTGGGTGAGACGGATTGTGGCGCGCGAGTTCGTTATGCTATGCCGTGGAAAATTCGTGCTAGAAAGTTTTGGTGCGAAAAAGCCCTTTCCACCCTTGCTACCCTTTCCACCTCAGGACTTCTGCGGGTTTCAGCGTCGTTTCGTGGAAACGTATGCCCTTGCCACCCATTTCCGGGCGTTGAACCCTTGCCGGGGGTTTTCGGTTTGGGGCGAGGTGCCTTTAAGGTTTGCCAGCGTCATCCTCGATGGCTTCCCATTTGACGTCGAGTTTCGTAGCGCCAAGGAAAGTGTCGCGGGCCCTTTGCAGGGTCCCAATGCTATAGCCGGTGGCGCGTTTCTTCTCGATCAGATCCGCCTTCCGGGTCATGTTCCCCCATGGGCCGGACGGCACATCGATTATGTGCTCTCCGATGACGGCATTGCGCGGTTGAGTGTACTCGCCACCTACGTTGACCATAAATCGGCCGAACGCTTCGCGTGCCATTGGATGGCGATCGTTCTTCGCTTTGGCGAATTCGGCATAGGAGGCGAAGAGCACCTCAGTTGTAATGGTCTCGTGCCATTGCCCGAAGTGGTCTTCCTGGCCGAGCTTAGACTTGTAGACGTATCCGCGGTGTAGGACATCGAGCCACCAGGCCTCGGCCGTCCCGAGACTGAGTTTCTTCTGCTCGTATAGGCCGACAGTCTTGGGCGCATTGCGATGGTTGAAGAACGTCAGATATAGTTGAGCAGGTCATGGAGCATCGCTTCGTATCCGCCGTTCTTCATCTCCCCCCAGATCGCGGCGAAATAGGCCGTATCGTTTGCCCTGGCGGCCAACACCTCCAATACCATGAACCGGCGGGCTTCCAGGCTGGCCGGTATGACCCAGTCTTCGTTAGAAGCCATCATCAGGTGAACGTAATTCGGCATCTGGACGACGTTTTGATACTTCGCCTCGATCGCGAGGGTTGGTTCGGTGATCAGCGCCTTCAAGATGCCGACGTGCGCTCTGTTTCCGGCGTAGAACGCCTCGTCAGCGAACAGCAGCACGGTGTCTCTTAGGTGGCCGTTGAAGTTGCCGGTCAGGTGCTTGGCGTTGCTAATAGCCATGCCGTGCTGGCCGAGAATGTGGAGCAGCGCCTTCGCCAGCGTGCCCTTGCCGCATCCTTCGATGCCGCGCATGACGACGGCGACTTCCCCTTGCTCACCCGGACACTGCACCAGGCGTGCCATCCATCCCATGAGCCAGTCGCGGAGGTTCTTGTCGCCTGCACAGACGATCTTAAGGATGTGTTCTTGTAGTCGGGCCCATGATCCTGGCCTGGGTTTCACGGCGAAGCCTTGCCATAGGTTCAGCTTATCGGGGCGGGCATGGTGGCCGGAGGGGTCGAAGATCACGCCGCCGATGAACTGCCGCCGGTCTGGGTGGGATAGCCAAACGTCCGCGACGGGCTTGAGGGCGGTCTTGCCGTTCCCCTGCGGAACTCGGATGCGTCGATTGAGATACAGCTTGCGAAGATCTTCGAAGGTTATGCGTTCGTAATATCGTCGGTTGAGCACGACGTCATAGGTTGGCTCATAGACGAGGGTTTTACCGGCTTCGATGACGACCATGTATTTGGTGTTCATCTCTGCTACGGCGGCGGAGACGGGGCTCTTTGGTGGTGGCGGCGGCGGCGGATTGTCTGCAGGTGGTGTGGGGGCCTCCGTCGGCGGAGGTGTGGCGCCATTGGCGGTATGCGCCTCGTCTCGCTCGCGCTCCCATTGTGGTTTCCAGCCGTTTTGCCGCGCCTCCCAGAACAGCGTTAAATCGCTGATATTCATTTTTGATCTGGAGAACGACTTCCATTTCTTGCGGGTAGCATCAGGATCGTTGCGTGACGATTGCTCGGACCAAGAGGTGAACAGATCCTTGCCGTCATCGGCCAGCGCGTCATAGATTGCCGCGCCGATTTTCACCCATCCGGTCCAATCATGACGATTCGGAATGGCGGCCAGCGCTTCTCGTACGTCGTCATATGTTGGTGGGGGGAAATCGTTGCCGCGTATGGTGGTGGGCGGTTTCTTCGGTGCCCTGGGCGCGGGCTTTACCTTACCCTCGGCAGCATCCTTGATCTCTGCTTCAGTTCTAGCGCCTGCCGCGCGCATGCCGGCTTCAGCGGCTTTCAGAAAGGCGCGGAGGGTGGCGGCCGGCAATACCGGCAGATCCTCAAAGCGGACGTCCAACGGAGATTGGTGCGGCCAGGTGTATGGAAGCTTGGTGTCGGGATGGGTGCCGAACGATACGAAGTGGTTCCCCTTCCCGAGTGCTTCGATCTGGACCTTGGTTCCGTCGGGCAGGAATAGCGCGGGGGTGCTTGCCTTGGTATGGACGCCCTCGGCCCTGAACGCTCGCAAGCTTTTGGGTGATTTCCCGATCCGGATCAGCGGCGTAGGCGGGAGCATCGCGTCGGCCAGCGCATTGATCCGACAGGCCAGCGGGTAATCGGGAACGTCGATATCGAGGCCAATGACATGCCCACAAAGCAGCCCGGTATTCAGGCAGTCGCGCTGCCCCGGATCTACCGACCAGCGCCGGATTTCCGCTTCGTCGGCCGTCGCGCAGACCTCTTCCCACTTTAGCAGGGTTGGGCGCTTGCCTGCCGCTTTATCTGTCGCATCGAACCGCATCACGGGAACCGGGTGGAATCCCCTTGCCAGCATCCCGAGGCGGAGATCCGTCAGGTCGATGGCGGCGGCTGGCTCGCTCATTGGATCGCGGACCCGGAGAGGACTATGCGCCGCCAGAGGCCTCCGCGACGCATCAAGATAAAGCCGCGGCCCGCGCCGCCACGATCTCTATCCGCCGCAACCCAGAGATCGGCCTCCGGATCGCAGGTATAATTTCCTCGGCCAAACTGGTCATCGAGAAAGCGCACCATCGCTTCATCTGTGAGCAAGGCCTTACGGATTTTCTCCCGCAAGGACTTTTCCTCGCGAGGGCTCATGGTGCTGGTTCTTTCCAGCTCTGCGCGAACATTTTGAGCGCCGTGCGTTCGCTTTTTTCCGCTGCCTGCACGGTCGCGAAATGGCCGCGGTCAATGTGCCGCGCGATGCACTCGCGGACGAGGTCGCGGAGCCTGTCGGGCGGAATGGAGTCGAGCTCGCAGCTATCTCCTTCGAAGTTCTTGGCGTGCCGGTTGCCCTCCCGTTTGGTCTCGCGGGTAGGAAGTCCCCATTGCTCGATCTGCTCTTTGGTGACGGCTACCAATTCGAAGTGGATCTCTGCGCCGGGCGCGAACTCACGCAGCTTTCTCTCGATGTGCTTCGCGGACCACTTGCCGGACGGATCGTGATCGAAGAATGCGTAGATGTATGCGGGCTTTTTATTGTAGGCGATCGCCTGGGCTGCATCGTAGAGGTAGGTTTCGGACGAGAAGCCTCTCGCCACCATCAGCGGCACATCATAGGGATCTGTCTCCGACATGACGGTGCCGGCGAGTGCGTCCTTTTCTATCCAAATTTCTACATAGACACGAGCGTCGTGCCATAGATCTCGGCGATAGGTGTCGATGCTCAGATGGAGGAAGTGGTCTATCCCGCGATAGGACCCCGATTTTCGCATCCACCGCGTGTTGTCGCTGATCCACTCGTAATCGATGTCGCCCTGTTGACGCAGAACCAGGACATCATGTTGCACCTTCCGCAAGCCGCTGTTCGTCTTCTCCACCAGTCCTTCGACCTCGGCCTGGTAGTAGAGCTGGCGGATGCTGGCTGGCTGGAACCGCTCGGCCATCTCGGTGATCCGCCGGCGCCGCTCGGTGACCTTAGGGTCGAGCGGCCGGCCTCTGCGGCGGCTCGACGAATTAGTAGTGCATGCACCATTAATTCTTCGAGCCTCAGCCCGGAGGAGGGCATCCGCCTCTTTGACCCAGATGAGCATTTCCGGAAGCTGGTCAGCGGTCGCTGTGTCAAGAACCTCTCCGTCGTAGAAGTGCAGACGATAGACACCATCGTCGTCGGTGGTCAGGGAGCATTTGCTTCTGTGTTCCACGCTGTACCAGCCGGCGATGACAGCTTTGATGGCTGCGATGTTGCCCAGGATGTCGTCGGGGCAACCGGAGGGAAGCTCGAAAGCGGCCTCGCTCATGCCCGCACCTCCGCGTCGACGGGATGGACGCCCCCGTTCGGTGGACGGAACAGGAGACACGGGATTTCACGCGGTTGGATTGCGGCAGCCCAAGCAGGCGCATGAGCGGAATCGGTTTCGACGAACAAGCATCGCCCTGTAAGCTCGGCTGCAAGAAGTGCCGTTTGGTAGTGTTCGACCTGCGCGCCTGTGCCGTGCACGAGCGCTGTCCTCGACCAGGCTATGGTGCTGATGGCACATCGCCATTCGCTCGGCTCGCGGCTATCTCCGAAGTCATCCGATATGACGACAATTCGTGGGAGGTTTGTTTTGATCGACCGCGGCGTCCATGCGAAGCGGTGGCTGAAGACGATCGTCAGTCCGATCCGGCGATCGGCCACCGCGCGAAAGAAAATACTAACAGGCTCGTATCCATCGCGATCGGCCATCGCGGCCAGAGTTTTGTTCAAACTCGGGCCCGGGCGAACGTCGAGAGCGGGCATCATCTCGGCACCGCCGTCAGCCGGCGCGGAAATCGGTCTCCGCCGAATGCTTTCAGCACTTCAGGCGTTAGGCGCTGATACGCCGATGCTCTCTCCACAACGAGCGGCAGGGCATCCGTTTCATGGCCAATTTCAAGCAACAGCTCGCCCACGGCGCGCGGACCAAGCTCGCACAAGTGCTCGGCCGCCCGCTACAGCCGGACCGGAAAAATGAATTGCGGCGTCGGGTTGGGCGGGGTAGATGTTGCTGCGCTGCTGATGAATGTGGATTTTGAAGGCGCCCCAGAGTGATGGCTGGGGCGTTTTCGTTGTGGATCAGGCGGCGGCACCTAGGCGGCCACCCTATCCCGCTTCTGTGGCCTAATCTGGGCGGCAGGCAGGGAGCGCATATAGGCCAGCCCATGCGGCACATCGATCAGCGTTCGACTGCCGCATTTGACTGCACGCAAAACGTTGCGTCCGATCGCGTCATACGTCCAGCGCCGGCCCATGCCGGAGATGACGCACCAATCCTCGATGGAGCAGAAGGCAGGTTCGGGACCAGGCGACCCCGAACCCTTCATCGCCTTCTTCATTTCTTCCGTTTGACCCATAACGCCTCCAGTGCATGCAATTGCACGGAGGGTCTAACCACGGCAGTTTCTCTGCCGCTATTTGTCGTTTGCCGGAATATGTCGGAATTATGCCGTAGTTTTCCTCAGCGTGAGTTGCTGCAATGCCTCTTCTCTCGCTTCCACGAGCATCGTCCGCTTCGCTTCGGGGTTGAACCTGACGAGGGTCTTTCCTTTCATTCCAACTAGCTCGTCTGTTGAAATCGTTCCATCTTCCACCGCTTCAATCATTGCTCTAATCGCTTCTTTACGCTTCACTGGATCGGGCCCTCGGCGCCGCGGAATAGGTCGTAACGGCTTTACAAGTGTGCGAGCCGTGCCGATTGGCATGGCTATGGGCTCATCTGTCGGTGGTTCGACCGTTTGCGTTACGATCAGCTCGGGCTCGACCGCCGATGGCTCTGGCTCAATGACCAGCGGTGGTGGATTTGTTGGCCAAATGGCTGGACCAGATTTGAATGGCGCCATCCAGTCGTCTGGGTCAGCGGGGACCGGTGCTGTAGGCACGCCGTCCAAATACAGCTGCTGCGCCCGTTGTCGGTCAGCCGCCCGCTGCACGCGAACGACCTGCAACGTCTCCCGCAATTCGTTGATGCCAGCCTCACACGTGCCGGCCTTTATGTGGTTGTCGGCCCATTCCCGCATTTCTGGGTGGTAGGTGAGGTACACGTCGACCACGCCGCGCTCGGGTAGACCGTTGATCTCATCTGTGCGGCGCTGCGAGTCCCGTGCGGTGTAGGCTTCGTCGACGGCAACCTCCCAGAGGGCCCGCCATAGTCCGTTTTTGGCCTGGATTTCTGCTATGGTCTTCATGCGCGCGCGCCCGCAAACGCCACCAAGGCGCCCCGTGACGCCACGCGGCCGCAGAACGCCGCCCAGTCCTCCATCAGCCGCCGGCGCTTTTCGAAGAGGTCGCCGCGTCGGTAGGCGGCCTCGGTTTTGTCACCGACCGCGTGGGCCAGGGCGGCCTCGACGACCTCGCGCTGATAGCTTGTCGTCTCGGACGCCCAATCGCGGAACGTCGAACGGAACCCATGCACGGTTAGGTCGCTACGCTGCATCCGGCGGAGCACCCAGAGCATTGCCGCATCGGACAGCCCGACAGTGCTCGTGCCGTTAGAGCCGCCAGGGAAGACGGGGCTGTCCGGCTCGGTATGACGAAGCGTCGCGGCCTCCCGCAGCACGTCCAGGGCGCCGGCGGACAACGGGACACGGTGCTCGATCCCCCCTTTCATGCGACTAGGTGGCACTGTCCAGAGCGCGGCTTGCAGATCGATCTCAGACCACCAAGCGCCGATCGCCTCGCCGGTTCGCGCCGCAGTCAAGATCGTGAACCGGAAGGCCAGCGCCGCAACTCCCGGCCGCTTCTCCAGCTCAGCAACGAAGGCGCCGACCTCGGCCCAGGGCAGCGCGGCGTGATGCGCGACCTTGGCCACCTTGCCGCGGCGAGGCAGCACATTATCGAGATGCCCCTTCCACCTGGCGGGATTCTCGCCATTGCGCCAGCCGTGAACCTTGGCGTAGTCCAGCACGGTCTCGATGCGCCCTCGTACCCGCGATGCAGTTTCCGGCTTGATGTTCCAGATCGGTGTCAGGATGCGGGTGACGTGGCCGGTGGTGACGTCTGAGACGGCAAGGTTACCGATCATCGGATAGACCTCGCTTTCCAGGGTCGCGGGCCATTGCGCTGCGTGCTTGGCGTTCCGCCACGCCGCCTTGTTGTCTCGGATGTAGCCTGCGGCAGCCATCCGGAAGGTGACCATCGTCGCCGCTTCAGCCGCCGCCTCGGCTGCCTTGCGCGTGCGCTCAGCCCTCCGGGCGTCAAGCGGGTCGATCCCGTCCAGGAGAAGCTTACGGGCCGCCTTCGCCCGTTCCCGTGCCTCGGCCAAGCCGATGGTGTGCACCGGCCCGAGCCCCATTTCGCGCGCGGTTCCGTTCCGCATGAACCGGAACAGCCAGCTTTTGCCACCAGTTGGACCGACGTTCAGGTAGAGCCCTGCGCCATCGCCATAGACCCCGGGCTTGGTCTCGTTCCTGACCCCGACAGGCGACAATTTTCCGATCTTCCGTGCCGCCATCCGCCTAACTCCTCGACCCGCGACCCATCCCATTAACAGGGGGGTGATATAGGCGCATACGGGCGCACAGGCAAGCACAATCGGATGGACAGAAACGGCTAATTTCTAGGGATTTTGAGGCGGTAAGCCGCCCGGTTCGGTGGGTTAATGGCGAAATCATGCTCCGCCGTAGTCTGCGGGAACAGCACGGTAACGGCGAAGTACCGCGCGCTGTCCTTTCGGATGGTCACAGCGACGCCGTCGTCGACCTCTGCGGGACGCAGATAATCGTTGTAGTGCTCGGTTTTCAACAGGTCGGAGCGGGGCAGCACGTGTTCGCTCGTCACAACCACGCCGATTGGCCGGTTGCCACCCGCCCCGCTCGATAGCCAGGGATTGATCGCGCCGTAATACTGATTGTACCGAGCGACTTGCTCCGGCTCCCACTGCCCCGTTGCCAGGCAGACGCTGTGCCGCGCGCCAGCATCGTTAAAGCAGAGCGTGCCTTTGCCCCCAGCGTAGGACAGCGCTAGGGCATCGATGAACGTGGCCCAACCGTCGGCCTTGCCGGCGGATTTATACAATGATGATAGCAACCCCGAGTCAGTTTCGGCGGCGGAGATGGCTCGGCCCCGCGCCGTCCCGCTCTTAGAGTTTGTCCGGAAACTATCCATTCGAATTGCTGAGCTTTCTCAGCATCAGCCGGATGGAAGCCAATCTGATGAATGCGAGGGCATTACGGCTCCGGTGCTCAAAATCCTTGGCCAATCGACGGCACCGGTTAAGCCAGGCGAAGGTGCGTTCGACTACCCAGCGCCTGGGCAGAACCTGAAAGCCCTGGGCCGTATCCGAACGTTTGACTATTTCAACGGCCAACCCAGGCAACAGGTTGGCGAGTTCCGCGCGGAATTTCGGCCCCTGGTAACCGCCGTCGGCGAATAGGATTTTCAGAAACGGGTATAGCCCGAACAGGCTCGCCAGAACCAGTATCCCGCCATCGCGTTCCTGAACGTCGGCCGGATGAACCACCGCATGCATCAGCAAGCCCTCGGTATCCACCACGATATGCCGCTTCTTGCCGTTGATCTTCTTGCCCGCATCATAACCCGAAGGGTCGATGTGTGCGCCGCCTTTTTCGGCGCTTTTAACGCTCTGGCTGTCGATGACGCAGGCGGTCGGGCTCGCTTGCCGATCGAGCAGCTCGCGGCACTTCTGGTAAAGCTCATAGTGAATTCTCAACAGCGTCCCGTCGTACTCCCAGCGTTGGAAGTAGTCGAACAAGGTGCTTCGCGGCGGCAAGTCCCGGGGGATATAGCGCCACTGACACCCCGTGCTCAGAAACGTACAAAAGGCCATTCACCACCTCGCGTTCATCGATCTCGCGTCGGCGCCCACCACGCTTGGCTGGCGGGATCAGGTGCTCCAAGTGCCCCCATTCCTCGTCGGTCAGGTCGCTCGGATAGCGCAGCTTGTCCCGGTTGTACCGAGGACGGTTCTCAGTTGTCCACATCATGCCCGCCACGAATCGATGCCGTCATCGAATCACAGCAGAGTCAATGGGTTCAAGCCCCCTGTGCTAACCGACTCTAACGACTCGGAAAGTTCCCGGACGGACACTTAGGCATCACACTGCCAGACGGCTGATCCAGCGCCGCTGCCGCTGGGGCACCCCTGTCTGGGGCTCGCGTCTCGAGGCACTGCCGGACGTTAGTGATGGGAGGCGCATGGGCGTTCCCTTTTTCGCCGCTCGCAAAGGATCATCGATGGTCCACCGTAGCTTTGGGAGATCACCGCCGACAAGCTAAACAATGCCGGATACAGTACGAGACCCGCGTTTTGCCAATTGCAAACTCATCAAACTGACCCCGGATCGTCTCGTAGGGGCCCTATTGTCCGTATCCCCGTTCATGTCCCACAGCGGATAGTGTGGCAGTATGTTGGGATCGCGCAAGGCTTCGGTCTGAGCGAGCAAGTCTCGAACGCGTTGCTGCGCAGTGATGCCAGTGGTTCGGCGGCCAAGGGCCGGGGCGACTTCGCCTGCCCGTGCGTTCCGGGCGGCGGGGACAGCGCTGCCATCAGCGGCGAACCACCGCTGTCGAATTGCAGGAACGTCGCCTCCGATGAGGGACGTGCTCCGAGAGCCGCCATCCTCAGCCATCTGAAACTCAAACTCGTTGTCTGCTTCGATGGTATAAGCGATCCGCACGTGGTGAGATCAGGGCGCGCAAAGGGCGCGTATGTGTGGACACAGGTTCTTCGTCCCAGGCGGCACAATTTACTGTATTTGTATTCGATACATTACTATAATGAGCAGCCGGGACAATTCACAACGAACGCTCCCCCTCCCATAAATTTGGATAGCTTCGGATGAATCCATTCGGCGCAAGTTCAAGCAATCCCTCATAGCCGAAGCTCGGGGCTTGATACCAAAAAGTGGCTGGGCCGCGGCGTTCATAAACCTGAGGCAATTCCGTCAAAGTGCCAGCGTCCACGTCGAGCCAGGCTACAGGGAGTTGGACGGTCTCATTTTCAGCAATTGCGACACGACGGAGTTGTTGAATGTTGGTCGCCGGTGTAAAGCCGAGATCGAGATCAGAGAGATGTCCCAGCCCGGATAATGCTGTGCCGTTCAGCCGCCAAACTCGGTCTTCACGGGCAACGATATAGTCGATAACACGCTCGCCGATGAAGCCGGCTATCCTGCCAGACACGCTATGCCAATGGCCGTCACAGCGGATGGCATAGGCGATATTCGCTGGTCCGTTCTCGTGGCGAAAGACTGCTGTGCCTTCCAATCTCCATCCATCGGCCCTTGGCTCAAGACGACAGGCATCATGGCCGGGAACATCGAGCCTTCGCCAGAGCATGAACGATATAGGCGGCATTCGGGTCCCTCGCGTACGAGGCGGACGAGACGCCAGCCTGAGACAAATGTTATAAATCGAGCGGGAAAAGTGTCAAAGACGAGCGGTTCCGGCTCGGGTGCCCAAACCGCCGGGACGTCACCGGCTGGAAAGCGCGAGCTTCGCCTGGCGGCCTGTCTTCGACACGTAGCTCCAGCCTACCCCAAACCAAGTCGAAGGGCTTCGCGGCAAATCTGCACCCATTGCTCGAGCAGCAGGTCATCCGCCTGGTCCCCGGGCGCGTAACGTTCGAGATAACCGACCAGAAATCCGGGCGAACGCCTTTGGACAGTGCCGGCTGGATGCCGTGCGTCCGCCAGCGATACAAACATCAAAGTAGCCGGTCCATAGCGACGCAAGAGCGCTGCGAGCGGGAAAACAACTTCCTCGTCGAGGGCAACCATGCCCTTAAACACAAAAATCTTCCGGCCCAACTGTAGTTCCTGCAAAAACTTGCTGACAAGCATTGGAAGCCGCCGTAACTCGCGGCGTCGGACCGCGTCCACGGTCTTTTGTCCCACCGTGACCAAGGCGTGGTATTCGAACCCGTAGTTTAAATCCAAGATTATAAATTCATGGCCGTCGTCTGAAAGCTTAACTTGCACTGACTCGGGGCTGCCCATCCCATCGAAGCCAGCTTGCAGCGCCGCGAGCAGGCTCGGAAGCGGGGCGCTGGCAAAGCGCAGCAGATCGTTTGGCTCAGCGCGGCAGCTCCGCTGCACGAACCCGAAT
>CAVYXX010000179.1:0-72916 GCA_963772355.1 uncultured Alphaproteobacteria bacterium
CCGACCAACAGGCGGAAGAATGAGCAGGAGGAGCTTGCACCCGAAGGGTTGCTCAATCCAGGTCCGCATTCGGCACAAGGGTTGGAGTTGCGTCCGAGCATCGATCACCCGGCCTTCCAGCTTTGGCTTTTGCTTTGCAGCCCCCTCTATAGGGGGGCGCAAAGCTGCAAAGCTGGGCTTTGCATTTCGGGCAAAGCCGCAAAAGCTGTGCAAAGCCCGTGCAAAGCTTGTGGTCAAGGCTGCCAGACAAGGAAGCGATTAAACCCTATAATCTGCCTTCTTTTCAGAGTGATAAGGGCGTTGCTCTCGGCGGTTAGACCGACTTTTGTAGGACTGACTTGCCCCCCTTTATCCTGCAAAGCTGTGCAAAGCTGGTGATCTGGGTAAAAACCGGCTGAAATCAGGCGCTCGCGGACCCTGGAACGGGCCACTGCGAGGCACTCGGAGGAGCCTTCTTCTGGCATCTGTTCGCGCCCGTGGAGCGCCAGTGCCTTCCTGATCTCGCGTAGGAGGAGGGCAGGCTTGTCGGCTAGCCTCGCTTCGTCCGAGGCGGGATTACGCCGTCCCCCTACCACCAGGGCTTCGCCGCTCCATGCATCGTCGACAAGGCGGATGATTCGCGGGGCGAAGTCCTGCCAGTTGTCAGGTGTGCGACGTCGCGCTTTCCCGGGGATGTAGAAGGAAATTTTGAATGCGCGGCCCGCGAATGACCGCCGCCGGGCGCGACCGAAGCCAGGCCAAACCGGCTTCGACGTCGATTAGCGTCCGGGCGCCAACCTTGATGGCTTTGAGGTTCCCGAGGCCCAATTCATCGTAAGTGGTTCTCCGGCCCATACCGAAATGACAAGCCAGTTCTCGATCGTAGCATACTTGGGGGAAGGGGTTTCCATGACGGCTCCACGTGCAAGAGTGTGCGACGGGGACCTGCACATTAATGGCTCGGAATTGTATGGGGGCAATGTGCTCAGCAACTTGCCCCTAGGGCAGCTAGCAAAAGTCTTTGCCCCTATTGACAGTTTCACCGACCTCTCTTGAGGTGGGTTCACAAATCTACCGACATGATGGACCTGCAGCGCTCCGGCGGCAGGATCTCACCGGCCACGATGATTGTCTGACTCGGCGTTGCTGGGCCCTTCGCGGCCACGCTGATGGCCCACTGTCCGGGTCAGCCGAGAATTTGGAGGGTCATATCGGCGAACAGACCGGCAAGGAGGACGCTGCCGGCGGCAAGCACCGCCCGCTCGCCCCATTCTTGAAGCTTTGGCGTTCTGTAGGCAAATGCCAGTTCCCAAATGCCATAAGCGGCAATACTGCACTCAGGAACCCAGAACTACGGGACCGATCTCGTTATGCATATTGAAGCTCTGCGCCAGGCCTACACCTCCGCGCCCGCGGTACCAGCGGTGGCCACGGTAGCTCCAAGAATTGTCAGTAGTCTTCGGCGATCCATCATGATTGGCGTTCCTTTTCAGCGAATTTTGGCTGAAGTCGCTTTTCGAGCGAGGCCGCCTGGTGAGATAGCGCCAGCCTGCCGTGCCTTCCCAGCGCGGCATCGATCCGGAGGCTTTGTCGCCCCCTGGCCGGTCGGGACCAACGCGCCGGACCGGCACGATGATCCCGGCTGGGTAACCGGCTCGGTCAGCCCGTCTTCACAACGTAGCCATAAGCGGCATTGCTGGGGGTGACGCCATTTTCAAGATATGTCGCCTTTTGCTTCGCGATGCCGTCGGACGGGGTGTCGTTCATTGCGGCGCGCAGATCGAGGTGATAGAGGCGCGCGCCGTTGAAGCCGAGGATCGCGCTCTTAACCGCTCCGTCGGCTGCGCCCAGCGGCGCGAAGCCGTACTTTTTCTGCATGTCATCAGGAATTTCCAGACGACGGAACGCCTCGATCTGCCATTGCGGGGAGCCGTAGAAGACCGAATTGGTGCCCCACAACACGTGGTCGGAGCCCAGCCCCTTGATCAGCGTACCCATGAACGCCGCACAAAATCGCGGATTGGTCACCACCGAAACCGCGAGGCAGGTACCCAGTTCGGCGTAGACGTTGGTCACGCCGAATTTTTCCGGGATCGCCGCCAGGTCCGAGGTCCAGCGGACGTAGCCGGTCCGTTCGAATTCGGCCAGATCGTCGACCGGGTTCTCCACGAAGGCTCGCAATGCCGCGTGGTAGATGACGAAATTCATTTGCGGCCAGTCCTTCGCCGCCTTGCCGACATCGTCGACCGTGGCGTAGCGCCAACCGCCTCCCGGGATAGAGGTTTCATAGTCCTTCGGCAGTAACCCCTTGTGTATGCAAAGCGTGTTGATGCCCGCCCTCACCGCCTTTTCGTAGAACGGGTACATCAGCTTTTCGTCATCCAGGCGCCACGGATACTTCGTGGTCGCTGGGCTAAGAGGATCACCGATCGTATAGGACTTCCAACTGGTCGGATGAAGCACTTCGATCGCGTGATCGACTGCGTCCATCCACCCGGGCTGCTTGGGCGTGACCAACGAGTGGTACAGCAGCCGTTTCGTGCCGGCCAACGTGTTGACCGCGTCCGCCGCCGCCTTGATCTGGTCGCTGGTCAGGAACCACTTGTTCGGGTCATCGAAAGGGGCACCGCTTAGCAGTCCGACCGTCGTATCACTGTCGAGATAGACTTCCTTGACGAAATTTTCGAATTTGATTCGATCCATCCCCATCCCGAGGCTGCTCTTCAACGCGGGGTTCCAGTTATCCGCCGCGTATTGCCCGATGCCTAATATGCCCTCCCATCCGTAGTCATCGCGCACAAAATGTAGCTGGTCGTCAAGGATGAACTGCTTCGACAAGGCCGCCGCACGGGCCGCGCCCATCTCGGGTTCTTTGGCCTCGGCCGGATCGACGTTGAATACCCGCCCGAAGACATCGTTCATCGCCACAAATACAGCCGCCATGCCGCAAGTGGAGCGTAAGAACCGGCGACGGTCCAGGCCGAGCCTGGGTCCATGTTGGTCGGCAAGCTCTTTCAAGCGGAATTCGACTTTGCGTTGCTGCTCGGTCTGCGGCAGTGGGTTGAACTCGCCGTTCGACACCATTTGCAGCGGCACCGGCGATGGAAACGCCTCGTTGTCCGGGGCAGTCAGTCCGCTAAGCTCTCGCTCACTCAAGAAAGTCCCCATCGTTCTCTCCCTTTTCCTTTGGAACTCTTGGTACTCTTAGCCTGAGTTCATCAGACGAACTCGTGGTCGAAAACCGCGATTCATTTTCTGGCATTTTGCTTGGTAAGAACCACCGGCGAGCGTGAATCGGTTCCGGTGTGGCGCCTACTGCAGATGACCGGTCCTGTCAAGATCACGGCGATCAAGTGTCGAGGACAGGCCGGTGCTCACGTCAGTTCTTGGCGTAAGAGGGCAAAAATGCGGGCACTCCTGCATTTTTCTCTTGCTGCGGCTCGAACTCGGTACGATTCCTGGCCGGAAGTACTTCTCCAAGCAGCTAACGCCGCGACCGGCATGCCTGCGATCGTGAATTTCACGGAGCGAAAAATGCTCAAGCGAATTTTCGAGATTTGGGACCAGGCTATCAACACGACCACCAACCCCGTGCAAAATCCGCTGAAGACCGTTGTGCTTTCCCAGGCGAAGCCGAACGGGCTGCTCTGGCCTCACCAGGGGCGCTCTCGTCCAGACGCCTACCGACGGCGAGGTCAGGGTGTCGGCCGCCTATTACTCCTACGGCAAGCCGCGCCCCCTGATACGGGCTCACTTCAGGCGGAAGGACAAGACCCGCTCGTGGTCGGAGGTGCTGCGAACTTACACCGAATACACGCTGCCGAGCACCGACCCGGACGCAGCAGCCTGAACCAACCCGTGCCCGGCGACTGCGGCCGCCGGTCCAACAGACAATAGGAGGATGTCTCAATGAGCACTTACCGAGTAGAGCGACTTCTTTTCGACCCGAAGAATGAACAAGCTTGGCGACGGCTACGATACGCTGGCGCAGGCCAGGTAGGCCGCCAAAGACTACGGTGCGCTGTGGCTGATCACCGAGGAACGCACCGTAGAGGTGTCGCCCGATGCCGAAAGGACCGAAGCGACAGCAGCCGCGTAAAGAAGGGGCCCCGTGCCAGGGGCCTAGTTTGATCGTGTGGGAGGAAGCCCGCAGCTTGCATCCGTGCCGCGATTACGCCGAAGCGAAATATTCCGGCGTTAGTCTGCGGCCCAGCGCATGGCCGCCGGCGGCGCGGATGGCTCACCAAGTTGCGCACCGATCGTCGCCGGGCTTTTCTCTTCAGGCTTAGGCGTAACTGCCTCGTAATGAGTTTGGAGCGCGGTCAGCGACGCGAACAATCGTCCCGCCGCCGCTGCGGGATGTATCTGGATCCGGGCCGCGTGCGCTTTGAGCGCAACACCTTCGATGATGATGGCGAAGACGAAATCGAACAGCCGCCCGAGCGCTTTCTGAGCAGCTTGGTTACGCTCGATCGCCATAAGAACATACTCGGCGGGGCCCGTTCCGGATTCAAAGCCGCCGCCGCTACTCCGTGATAGATCAACGCAACCTTTCTGCTGCAATTGGCCGCGCTCAAAGTCAATACGAAGCCGCGGCGCGGCCGATGCCTGACCCCTTGTGATGGTTTGGACCCCTCAACATCGAGACCGGGCACCACAACGCCGTCGCCGGCCGCGACGAGTGGGGACCCGGACCCGATCGCGACGGCGTCGAGGCCCTGATCGTCGTCGGGCGCACCGCACCATCACCCACCGCCGTCGAATGTAAGGCCGAAGCTTTGACAGGTGCCGCAATCGATCCACTCTCAAGCTGGTATGAGAAGGCCGACGCCGCTTACGAAATGGCAGACGGCACATTTCGACCAGCCCAAACCGACCGGCACCCCAATTCCATCGCAGAGGCCATCCGCTGGCACATTTGGGAAGCCGAGTTGATCCAGATCATCGGCCGCGCACGAGGCGTCAACCGAACCGCAGACAACCTCGTGGACATCCTCGTCATGACCAACACGCCCCTTCCGATCCCGGTTGAACATCTGATCAGTGCGAGTGATCTCGACCCATCACCCGCGGATCTCATGATGGCAGCGGGTGGGGTGAGCTTCGAAAGTCCGACTGACGCCTCAAGATCGACGGGAAGGACCCTCTAACGTCCGGGTTGGCTACCAGCTGCCGGGACATGGAAAGCGCCCGTCGATTGCTTGGGTGGACCTCGATCTTGTTTCGGACCCTGAGGCTTGGTTAACGGAGCGGCTCGGGCCGTTGGCGAATTTCGCGCTTGATCCGGCGAACCAAGAGGCTGTTGTGGGGCCATCGCTCCCCGAAATCCCGGGCGGCTACGGGGAGGGTCTCGACCTGTGTTGCTGTTTCCACATTTGGTGCAGCCAGCCGACCCGTTAGAAGGGTTCCGGGTTCGTCGTCCAGAGGTTGAACCTGGTTTGGAATTTGGGCTGCCGATCTTGGCCACCCTCGCGCTCACCTTCGTCCCTTCGCCGTCATTGCGCCGAATATGATCACCCCGGCCTTGGATTGATCGAACGAAGATGGTCGCACGGCGCCGCGATGAGCGGAGACAAGTTCGCAGCCGCTTTGACGGAAACGGTTTGGCGACCGCTGGGTCGCAGAGCCTGCGTCGATACGCCGGAAACCGTTCCCGACTGGTGTGTTATGGTTCACCAACGATCGGATGAGCAGGCGACCGACTATGTCTCTTCCACCGTTGGTCGTGCCTCTCTCACCAACTTACGGACAGCCTGTATGAGCCGGCGGCTTTTCTCCGAATAATTGCCATGCCGCGTATTGGCTCGTCGCATCCGCTCCAGCCCTTCCAAAGGACGAGGCCCAGTGCTTGATCCGCCATGCATCCGGCATCGGCCATTTGACATCGCTGGCGCCTTACACTTCGCGCCACTTCGGGTACGCGCCCCGCAGCGGTGGCAGGATTGTGCCAGCGGTAGCGTGAGCCTCCAGTCCGGTAGGCGATGCATGGGATTATCCCTAGCTCTTTCCGGCATCCCCGCTCCCTCCTACCTGTGGCGAAACCGATCCGACGATCGCCTGACCGCCTTCATTGACCGTAACGTGCTGCACCGTGACCTTCTGCTCGCCCCCGGTCCGATATCGCTTCACCGCTTCCACCTGCACCGCAAACGTCCACGCCAGCTTGTTGAATGCCCGTTCGGCGCTATCCTGCTGGAGGATGTTGTCCACATGGGCGAGGCGGCGAGCGAAGGTCATGGTGGTCATGTGAACTGCCGCCATCTGGGCCGCCATCATGGCTTCAATTTCGTCCTTTGGGCCAATACCCCTCACCATCGCCAACAAAAAGTACGCCTTATCGTCCAGGTGGATCATCGCCCCCAGCCGGTTGGGAATGCGACCATGGATATCGGCGGTTGGCTGCGCGGCCTCGGTCTCGGTCAATATGAGGCGACGTTCCGTGAGAGCGAAATCGACGCCGAAGTTCTGCCTGACCTGACGGAGAGCCTCGTCACGTTGCTTTCCGTGACCTGCGATCAGCTCCGCGTGACGGCACCGCCATCGAGATCCAGCACGGCTCGGGGGCAGGAGGCTGTTTCGTTAAACAACGTGGTTCAACGTGGTGGTGGCGAAACCGAGCCGCCCGGCGACTTCAGTCGCGACAGCATCGGAGCGGTAGATAACAATCGACTGTTTCCCAGCTCACAGCGTGGCGCCCTCGCAGTCCTCATCCTGACGTCATGATCTGACCTGAGGCATCGGAGACAAAGATGCGGACGATATTGTTGGTTGTCATCTTGGGCTTGATAGCGGGATGCCAATCCGCCCAGCTGCTTGGGGAAATGGCCGATTCGGTCTCTGATGCGGCCGATCGAAGCACAGCACGGGCAATCCTATGCGTGACGCAGCACCAATCGGCTCCCGAGGGTTATCATTGTTGATGCCCTGTTCACGCAAACGGTTGAAAATCGAGGATTTCTTGCCGAACTTTTCAATCGTTATATTAGCTGGCGACCAGGGTGAGGCCCTTGGTAGCCAGCCCTGAGCGTAGGCAGCGCCGACGCCCAGGCTCAAGGCGGGAACGGCGGCAAGCGCCCAGAGAGATTGACAGGCGACACCGCACTCAGAGAAGGACGTTACGTCTCCCGATGGTGGTTACCGAGAGCCATGCGACGGTCGGTCAATAGGACTGCCAAGGCCCGTCCGCTCTCTGCGCTGGACAAGTCTCTGCCGCGCCGATCATCATGCCGCCATACGGGAAGGCGCCGCATGGATATCGCAGACTGGCTGCGAAGCCTAGGCCTCGAGCGTTACCGAGCGGCGTTCCTCGAGAACGACGTGAGCAGCGCACTCTTGCCCAATCTGACCGCCGACGATCTAAGGGAGCTTGGCGTCACCTCAGTGGGCCATCGTCGCCAGATGCTCGAGGCGATCGCCGCGTTGCGCCTCGAAACTACGCCGGCTGGTGATCTCGTTCGGTTGTCGCCCCCTCCGTCGACCAGCTCGACCGGAAGCCTCGCTGAGACCACAGGCGAGCGCCGCCAGCTGACCGTGATGTTCTGCGACCTGGTGGGTTCGACGGCGCTAAGGGCCTGTCAGGAATCAACCGCTCCATCTGAGCGATTGGACGGCTTGATGGTGTAGTTCCATTCGCCGTGAAAATCTGCCCGGACGATGTTTACGGCGGCCAGTTCCTCGTCCGAGACGACGATGCCTTTCGGATAGAGCCGATCGTCGAGTTCGGCCCTGACCGAGGCCATCGCCCATCTCGACCATGGCTACGGCGTCCTGTCGGACACTGTTGTGCTCGATTGGTGCAAGCTCTTCGGCTCAGATAACGAAAAGCACCAGCCGACGCATTGGAAGGATATCGTTCCGGTCTCTGGTCACGCTGACTTTCGGCGCAAACTATTTGCGCCCTTTGGAGAAGATCGGTGGAGGTCTTACCGCAAGGAGATGATGAATTACAGGAACAAGTTTGTAGCACATGACGAGGCGAACTATCCCTCCTTAGATATCGCCGTTAAGTCAAGCTACTTCTATTATGGATACGTAAGGAAGGAGTTTTCGCGAGTGCATGGAAAAGCCCCGCAGTTCTGAGAGTATAGAACAAGTATAACCACAGCGATGCCATCCCGGCAGGCAGGGCTATACGGTTTCCCGCTGTGCCCGCCGGGGATGTGCCGAACCAGGCTTAGGTCACGGCAACATCTGTGCTGTGCAAGAACGCTACGCCCTTGAGCGTGACGGTGTCGGGAGTAGCACTCCCTCCATAAGCCGCCATGTTGAGAACAAGGTCGCCGTCCTGGGTGAATGACGCGGCTTGATCGCCCTTGCCGAGCAGGCCGTCACGGTTTGTGTCGAGGTCGAAGAAGTTGAGGTCATGGAGATCGAGCGTGTAACCCTGAAGCACGAGGCGGTCGCCGTTCTGGAAATCCGTAATGGTGTCCTGACCGTCGCCCGCGCTGTGGAGAAAGATGTCGCTCCCAAGGCCGCCATGCAGCACATCGCTACCGAGGCCGCCGATTAGGGTGTCGTTGCCCTCATCGCCGCTGAGATTGTCGTTCCCCGAGCCACCAAGGATGAAATCGTCGCCTTTGCCACCTGGGATCTGATCGTCGCTGGAGGCGCCAACTAAAACGTCGCGACCGGACGTGGCGACGGGCAAGTTAGCGCTGATGGCCGCCGTTGCAACAACACTCGTGTTGTCGTCGGTCGCGCTCAGCCCAGCTGAACTGACGTCAGTCAGAAGGAAACCCGTATTTACCGTCTGCCCCTGCGGCACCTGGCCCTTGGTCGGCGTGAACACGAGGCCGTCCACTGCCTTGGTCACGGCGGCGGGGCTGCCACTCACCAATAGACACCGTTCGCCAGACGGCCACCGTCACCCGGCGCGTTCGGGTCTGAAAGCACGCCATTGTCCGCGTCTATCGGACTCAGAACTCACCGCGACGGTCTCGGTCGGGTTGCCGGGATTTGCGTCGGTGATCGTCACCTTGGAGAACGGGCTGATCGACCTGCTATCGGTGGTCGCCTGGTCGGCCTGCGTCCCGCTGATGACGGGCGCGCTTGCCAAGAACGTGATCGCCACCGACCCGTTGCCAGGTTGAGCCGCCACGCTGAAGTGCTGGTCCGAGCCGCTGTCGAAGGAAGTACCGCCTTTGCCAACTGCGTGGGCCCCCGCCGTTGCCGCCGCTATAACCACCACCACCCCCGCCGCCGCCGGTGCCGCTACCACCCCCAGCGCCCCCCCCCGCCGCCGAAGCCGCCGTTGGCGCCCGAGCCAGGGCGGCCAGCGGAGATGCCGCCGGAGGCGTCGTGGGTGAACGACGCGCCGCCCCCGCCGCCGGGGATCAATAAGTTGTCGTGGATCAGGTTCGCACCACGCTGCCCGTCCCCTTGAAGCCCGCCGCCACCCCCGCCGCCGGGCCCACCCCCTCCAGCGCCGCCCCCGCCGCCGTTGCTCTCGATGCCCCCGCCGTTTTGCCCTACTGGGGGAAAAGGATTGAAGCCACCACCACTACCACCACCGCCTCCGACGGCGATGACCAACGGCGTGTCGCCGGGCGCCACCACAAAGCTGCCTCCACCCCCGCCCGCGCCCCCGATAAAGTTGTCATCCCCCTGGCGCCCGACCGCGATGCTCAAAATCTCGCCAGCGGTGAGCTTGACGTCGCCGCTGACATCAGCGGCCAGGCCGCCGCCGATACGCGGGCCTCCCCCGCCGCTCGCGCCAACGGCGGTAATGTCATAAAGTCCCGTTACGGGCACCGTGTAAGTGGCGATACGGCCGGTGGTGCCGAAGGTGGTTGTAGGTCCGGGCGTGGGGTGTCGCCCGCGGTTGAAACCACACTGGTATTGTCGTCGGTCGCGCTCAGCCCAGCTGAACTGACTTGACGGTGGCGAAGTTTAAGGTCGTAAGTGCGGCGTCATTCAACGAATAGATTCCTAGTGACGACAGCCGCAGGAGCGGGACGTTCGTCATCGCTCAGCTTACAGGGAGACGCATATGACGATGAGCTGAATGCCATGGCGGCTCCTGATTTATTTACCACATCCATTGCTGGCCGGGTCTCGAGGTCCGATCTCGGTCTTGCCCGACCACATGCATGAGGGGGAAGTAGTGCTTCCCCCAAGCGTGGACTTGTCTGTAGTTTTCAACGGCAAAAGCTTCGTCGAGTACCCACGTGATCAGAATGGTGCTCAGGTTCTACCGGACATTATTGCCTTGGGGAACGTATTCCCGCACGTGACCGTATCCTACGAGCAAGCCCACACGCAAGCGATGACTACCGCACAATCACGTTCGTTTGGAATCGTTGGAGCCTACGACGGGCATTTGGTGAATGTTGGACGTGTCGCGGTAGACTCTACTTGGCATCATTTTTTTGACATCAATCTAATCGGAGACCCTGTTGCAAGAAAAGCTGACGGGATCACTCCCGATGGCGATAAACAGCAAGGGTTCAATGCGACCCCACAGGGGCGGGTGCACTTAGAGCAGATTCAGGAATATTACCAAAATATGCAATATTGGCTAATTCCGAGTAAAAAACAGAGACTATTGTTCGCGCACGCAATAGCCGACGCTATTAGGGTAACAACCATCAATGAGTTCGCCAGACGGAGACATCACACCGACAGTCAAGTCTTGATTCTTGGCGCAACTGTTCGCGAAGCGCTGGCGCTGACAGCACCCCGGTGGGCACCGTCAACATGGCTGGCCGCGTTCATACATGGGACACACGCAGATGCGCTGCTCCCAAAGCCTCCGCATTCTCTGGTCGAGGGAGCCACAACTCCGGATGTTATCGATTACGACACACTTCTCAACACAATTCTTGGTGAAACGGCACTGACTGTCGCACGATCACCATTAGCAAATCCGTCGGAAAGTCCGCGAGCAGAGGAACTGGCGGATGTAGTTGCCATCGGAGTTTCCCGAGGCATACGGAAGCTGGCGATGATCCGGCGGCAGCAAGCCGATCGCTTTAGGGATTTCGCTGATCAGTTAGAGCGGGCTCTCGAACTTGAATCGAGAGCAAATCGCGTCGTGGGTCAATCTCACCTTTCTCGCTCAAAGGCCGGATCGTAGCGCTCGGCGATTTGATAGGCCGGGTTGAATTCCCAACCTCATCGAATGATGTGGAAAAAGGTAACCGATGCGGCGGCAGCACATGGCGGCACGGGGCGGTGCTGTTGTAGTGTTGTCGCACAGCCCCTAAACCTGCAACACCGATATGCGCCTTATCAATAGCTTAGCCGTACACCTTATTTGCAACGAGACCGTCTCAAACCTGGGGGTCATGCCGCGCGCCAATAGGGGCGACTGGCGTGCCTTTCAGCGACAGCGTGATCGTGTTCGAGGGTGCCGTTCATCACTGCGCATCGAACCTTGAGCATCAAGTGCGCACCTGGAAGAGCGGGCTGATGCACATTTTTCGCTGACTGATATCGGTCAGTATTTGAGATCAGAACTCTCCTCAGCCGCGTGTTGCATGGGCGCGCTACGTTGGACGTCCTTACGTTTGGCAATCATGGGGGGACCTGCTGCACAGCGTCACGACGGGGGAGAACGCGTTCCACCACCTCCATGTGTTAGCGGCGGCGAGAACCCGCACATAGACGGCGGCGGGTTCATTCTGGACGAGCATCAGGGCTCGCAGGCGTTGGGCAGTCGCATCGTCGCCCGTCTCCGCGTCGAGGGTGCCGCCGTGCTCACGGCCGTCCAGGACGCTTCGCGCCGCTGCGCGGTGCCCTTCGGGCCTCCTTGACCGCCGCTCCGCCCGTCGCCTTTGGAACGCTCAGGTCGGGACGAAGAAGCGGTTCATTGCGGCCTGATAAAGAAGCCGATTGTTGACCAGGGTTGTTTGCGGACGCGTCGATCCCGGCCCCGTCACGGTGGGCGGTCAGGTCGCGGGTCGCGGTGCCTGATCTGGATCCTCTCGCCTCGGCGGCCCCTGGGACGAAGGCACACCAGGCGTACAAAGGTCGAAGCGGGCCGCCCGCAATGATGACATCTGTAGTGTGCTGGCGACCTGCCGCCTGGCGACGGCTCGCTCAGGCCAGCCGGGACGGCCCCCGTTCCGCCCCATTGGGCCGTTTCATGCTCCCGGGCCAGACCATGATCCGTCACGCGTCTCACCCGGGCGCGGTAGCGGCGATTTCTTTCGGCATGCATGGCGCGGCCACGGGGGGTTGCCTGATGACGTCGGCGAGCCTCCCTTTGTCCCTCACGGCGGGCGTCACGCGCGCAGCTCCCCATGCAGTAAATCTGGCCCCGGTCGCATCGCCGGCAAATAAGACTCTGCGAACGGCAGCGAGCACACAGGAATATTCTGCAGGAAACTTCATCAACACATCCGGCAGAACATGTATGGCTCGTGCCATTACTGCACCGCGCGCTTCCCGGTTGCAGCAAGATTGGGATCTCCACCAGATTATATTGTCCTGGTCCGATGGAATACTTACGACGACCTGATGTCGCCGTTGCCGCATCGAGCCATCGTCCGAATTTGGCCCGGCATTGTGCTGGCGTAAAGATGGGCCACCAAACCCGGTCCCGGCACCATCGGCCCCGTTCAGGCCTTCAGGTTTCCTGGACGCTGACGAGGCTGAAAACCGGCCGGTCAAGGGATGAGCGCCGTCTATGTGCGGATTCTCGCCGCCATCGACACCATGGTAGCGGGGTCTGGGATTGGCGCGCCAAGCAGCCAGATGAAAGTAGGAATTTCGATGCTGCTATGACCGAGCTATCAAGCGGGGTTGTTGAAACCATAGCGGCAGCGCTCGATTTCTCGCGTTGGGACTGCATCGTGGACGTGGGCGGCGGACAAGGAGCATTCCTCGCCGGTATCTTGGCCATTCATCCGACGGCAAAGGGCATCTTGTTTGATTTGCCCCACGTTGTCGCCGGCGCGCCTGCCGTGTTGCGGGCACACGGTGTTGCAGATCGCTGCCAGACAGTCGGCGGAGACATGTTCAGCGCCGTGCCCCCCGGCGGCGACGCATATGTTGTGAAGAACGTGCTGATGGACGGGGACGATGCAGAGGTCTGTGCCATCCTGCGAGCCTGCCGGTCGGGCATCGGAACTTCGGGACGGCTGATCGTCATCGAGCGATTGTTGACCGATCCCAATCGGAGCGAGATCAACCTGAGTGATATGACAATGCTGGTGATGACAGGAGGCCGAGAGCGGACGTTGTCAGAATTCACGGCGCTGTTTGCCGAGGCTGGCTTCCATCTTGAACAATCAGTCGCTACTCGGTCGCCGTCCACGTTGCTAATCGGTGCACCAGTGTAAGAACCCTTCGTAATCTCCATCCAACGCTGCTGTCTTCAAACCTCGCCCGAGGACGCTGTCGCCCGCCACGGCACGGGACCGTCAGCCTTCGGTGCGCGTCGGCCCGAATTACTGAACCAGTTCCATCTGATCGTCGAGCCACGCTGCCGACCCGAAGTTGACGAAGGGAACGCGATAGAGGTTGACGGTCGGTTGCCACTGGTCGGCCCACATCTGTGCCGTATGCACCGCGACGGCTTCCGGTTGGCGACCGAGGATCTCGACGGTGAAAATGTCGCCCGTGTCGTGCAGGCCCACCGCTTCGTAAGCATCCTCCATGTGTCATTTTGAAATTTATTTGGCGTAGGATTTTGAGAATTAATTGGCGCGATCCGGTCCCGGGTCAGGGATGCATCGAAGATGGCAGTCCACCGCCGTGGCGCTCGAAAGGATAAGGTGTGGCTGTCCGCTTTCTCGTCCAGCAATCATGTTGTCCGCCTCGCCATTGGAATCCCACGGTTTCCGGACGCCTCAAGCGTGACCGTCCAACCCTGGTTTGACGGACAAGCTCCCGACGACTTCTCAAGCCGACGAGTTGGCGGCTTTGGTCGATGCGCAAGATAGCGTTCAAAAATCTACGCCAAATAAATGTCAAAATGACATCGCACGATTTTGGGATTCCGGTTTTGGTGGCTGAGACCTTCCTGTCGTTCCGGAGGCCGATCAGGAAACAGGAACGTGAGAAGACTGCGGATGAGCGAGGCGCCGTGGAGGCGTTCTGTCGCTCGATCGAACTAGCCGACCAGCAATAGGCATTATCCTGGCGGCTGCGACACCGAGCTAGCTCCAGCTCAGTGTTGCTCCCTAGCTCCGGCCCGATACGCGCAAAAAACCGATGGCATTGTATAGGACCTGTGGACAAAACCCGATCCGCGAGACTGCTCGTGTTAATCACCGCCGAGGTTCCGGCTTCGATCGTACACAACGCGCCAATGTTAACGCCGCATCCGCCGGCAAACCAGAAAGTCGTCGGAGCGAGAGCCAAACCGATACGGCCATGGGCCCAGATCGCGCCGAGCGGGTTACCGGTGGTCCTCGCGGCCTTTGGTGCCCCTGACACTCCCACGCAGAACCGACGCGGTAATACGATGAGAGAGACATTTCTCTTGCGGCTCGTCGAGGCGCAAATCAATCGCCTCAGGAAACTGAGTAGGCTACCCCGATTCCAATCCGCTCAATACATAGCAAGTTTCCGGATCTGCGCGGTTAGCTTTTGCTGCTGCTTTTCAGTTAATTCCCGGGCTCTCCCCTGGCCGCGTAGGATTTCTTCGCGCTCAAGTCGCGTCGCGGCGCTTGCGGTTGACATGGACTTGAAGAAGTTTTTATGAGGCGGCCGCCCATTCAGCCTATGTCGTGACAACACATCATCAGACAGTTGCGACGTCAAGTTACCGCCTGTAGTGTTGCCATGGGTTGATACTGCCGATACTGCCGATACTGCCGATACTGCCGATACTGCCGATACTGCCGATACTGCCGATACTGCCGATACTGCCGATACTGCCGATACTGCCGAACTGCTAACCTCACCTTTGTTAGCCACAACCAAGCCTTCGTTTATCAAATTCCCATTTTTACCTTGCCGAATACGATTGCAGCGGGTCAGCACCAGTTCAGCGCCACAGCGCTTTACCCCATAAAATATATGAAAATCACCCAGCCCATACCGCCCAAGTGCACGGGCCGGAGGTAATCGCCACTCGAGGCCGATTGTAATCGCCACCTGAGGCCGGTCGAAACCGCCACCTGAGGCCGGCGAATTCGCCAGTCTGCTGGTGGAGGAAGCCGCCGCTGACATCGAAGTAATCGCGACTACTGTTCCGCCCTTTTTGGCGGGGTAGCAGTAGTGCCGAGACCGAGGGCGGAGATGCGGCGGATCAGGGAAGTGTTACGGTTGCGTGCGGAGTTAGGGCCGAATCTGAGTGCCATATCGGCAGGCGCGAAGCTGGCGCGCTCGACGGTGCGGGCGTATCTGGATCGAGCGGCGGCGGCAGGGCTGGACGCCGCGGCCGCCGATGGGTTGTCGGAGACGGCGCTGGAGGTGGCGCTTTACCCGCCGTCATCGGCCACCGATGGTCGCGCACTGCCCGACTGGGCGGAGGTGGATCAGGAACTGCGGCGCCACAAGCACGTCACGCGCAAGCTGCTTTGGATGGAGTACAAGGCAGCCGATCCGGACGGTTTGGGGTTCAGCCAGTTCAAATTGCGGCTCAGCGAATGGCAGAAGGCCTCGGGGCGAGGCCTGTCGATGCGCCAGGTGCACCATGCCGGCGAGACGGTGCAGGTCGACTACGCCGGCGACACGGTCGCGGTGATGGACGACGGTACGGCGCGTGCGACGCAGATATTCGTGGCCTGCCTGCCGTGTTCGGGGCTGATTTACGCTGAGGCCAGTTGGACCCAGGCGACGGAGGACTGGCTTGGCGCGCATGTCCGTCTGTTTGCCTTCCTGGACGGCGTGCCGGCGAAGGTTGTGCCCGACAATCTGAAGGTCGGCGTCACCCATGCCTCGTATTACGACCCGGTGATCAACGCCAGTTATGCCGCGTTGATCAAGCATTACGGCACGGCCGTGGTCCCGGCACGGTCACGCAAGCCGCGGGACAAGCCGGGGGTCGAAAATGGCGTTTTGCAGGCCTGTCGTTGGCTTCTGGCTCCGCTCCGCCATCGCCAGTTCTTCTCGTTGGCTGAGCTAAACCAGGCGATCGCGCTGCTGCTGGTCGAACTGAACGACAAGCCGATGGCGCCGCCGCGCGAGGGTAGCCGGCGCAGCCTGTTTGAAGCGGTCGAACGCGCCGCCCTCAAGCGCTTGCCGATCGAGCCCTACGTGATCGGCCACTGGGCGATCGGGGCAACCGTCAACCTCGACTATCACGTCGCGGTCGATTGGAACTTCTACTCGGTGCCCTATGCGCTGGTGCGCAAGCGCGTCGATGTCTTCCTCACTCGGACCGGCGTGCAGATTTTCCATCGCGGTGAGCGGGCCGCCAGCCATGCCCGGGTGGCCGGGCAAAATCACTGGGCCACGCTGGGCGAACACATGCCGCCGGGGCACAGCGCGGTGGCCAAGCGGACGCCGGACTGGGTTCGCGACCAGGCGGCCAAGGTCGGTGTGGCCACCGCGGCCTATGTCGAGCGGCTGCTGACCGGGCGCGATCATATCGAACAGGGTGTGCGGTCCTGCCTCGGCATTCTGCGCTTGGCGACCCGCTACCCGGGCGAGCAGTTGGAGGCCGCTTGCGTGCGAGCGCTGTCGGCAGGTGCGAGTTCATCAGGCTTTGTCGAGCACCTGCTCAAGAGCGGGCGGCCACTCGTCGACCCCGTGGCCGAGGATGGCGTCGGCCATCACGGCAACATTCGCGGCCCCGGCTACTACCATTGACGATCGGCGCCACCGATCCAGCAACAAGGACACAAGATGCACCAGCCGACCATTGAGAAGCTGCACGACCTGCGCCTGGGAGCCATGGCCAACGCACTGACCGCGCAACTGCAACAGCCCGAGATTGACGCCATGCCGTTCGCCGAGCGGCTGGCATTGCTGGTCGACATCCAGCATAGCGCGATGCTCACCGCGGCCTTGGCGCAGCGTCTGACCCGGGCGGGCATGCGTCAATCCGCCTGCATGGAAAATCTTGACCTGCGTACGCCGCGCGGACTGGACCGCACGACCATACAGGCCTTGGCCAGCGGGCTATGGATCCGCCAACACCGCAACGTTTTAATCAGCGGGGCGGCTGGCGTCGGCAAAAGTTGGATTGCCTGTGCCCTGGGCAATCAGGCCGCCCGCGATGGCGTCTCGGTGCTTTACAAGCGCCTCTCGCGGCTGCTCGACGAGTTGGCGATTGCCCGGCTGCATGGCCGTCAAGCACGGTTGTTGAAGACACTGGCTCGCACCCGGCTGCTGATCCTGGACGATTGGGCGATGGTCAAGCTCACCGCTGATCAGCGCCGCGACCTGATGGAGGTCATCGACGATCGCCACGACCGTGGCTCGACCATCGTGGCGACCCAAATCCCCCAGGACAGCTGGCACCTTCAGATTGGGGATCCGACATACGCCGACGCGATCCTGGATCGTCTCGTCAACAACGCATATCGCCTCGAGCTCACGGGCAAGTCGATGCGCGGCAACGGCGCCCGTCGGGCGGTGGCGGATCCGGTTGGAGATGAAATAGGCGAACAAAGTAAATAGCTTAGTCTAGTTATCCCCGTTATTCACACGTTACACGGTCGGCAAAAATTACAGCATCAATCACAACAAGAATATTCTAATTGACGACTTCTCTTCTTTCCAGATAAAGTTGTTCGTCAGTGGCAGTTTGCCTCGCCTAACGGCTCGGTGCCTGCGGCCAGGGGTGGCGGTTTCGACCGGCCTCGGGTGGCGAATTGAACCGGCCTCAGGTGGCGAATTCACCGGCCCGCGCACGCCCAAGCCACGACAACCATGCCGCATGCATGGATGACCTTAACCGCGTCGGCTTAGCGATTTGATGCCTGCGCCATGTGCGGTGCGCGGCCAAAAGGTTTTGCAGGTGTAGGTTATAGCCTTTGCTAGATCCTTTAATGATTTTGATACTGGTTTGATCACGCAGCCCCGATAAACCACGTCGCTGCTTGGGTAGTGCTGCCGCCCCATGTCTCGAAGCTTAGCTGCATGAATAGCCTGACATATGAAATGCAGGTGCGGCTGATACTTGCCGCGACCCTCATCAAACTCGCCATCAAGACCCCCAAGCAGTACACCATCGACTCCCGCTCTGCGAAGTCGGTGCCTCACACGCTCGATCAGCACCTTCGGCTGAAACCCCTGTAGCTTCTCGGGGGAGAATGCATCATTGGGGTCGACAAGCGTCACGAATAGCAGCGGACCGCATTGTAAAAACAGACGGAGTGCCCGAGCGGTATACCAGATGCGATATCGCCTCACACAAACCGGGCAGATTGCTAATAAGCAGCGTCTTTCCTTGCGACAACGCCTCAGGTCTTACGCAGTCGGCCTGCATGCTCACCCCTCAAGCGGCGCAGGGCTTTCACGCGTATCCTCTTCTCACTCTTAGCCGCATCCTTCGACTTAAATTCTACCAGAAACTTCCGGACATCTTCCTCCGCATTGATACTAGCCTCGAAGGGATTTAATTTACGATTGGGCATGTAATGGGCTTTCTAAATCATAACACTGCTATGCTAGCTCATGTGGCAGATGAATTTGTATATGACAATTGAGGGCGTGCGACCCGTATGTCTGAGAGACATACGGGTCGGGTCGTTATTTCTACCTGGGTGTGGCTTTGGTTAGGCGGACAATGACGAAATACCCGTCCTTTCTACGTACGCGCGCCCAAAAGACCTTGGCATCGGCAGGAGAATTACCAGACGTCACGATTTGCCTCACCGTGCGCGTCAAGCGTATCAATGGTTTACGTCGAACCTTTGTCACGTCAGCCGCTGGATCGGCGCCTGTGCTTCGCGATCGGCGACGCTGGGCTCTCCTCAGACCCTTGACGATGCCAGAAGGTTTCGCTTCTTCGATCATTGATCGAATTTTGGCCACCGGGACCTTCTTCTTCTTTTGCAGCAGCGTAGCTACCTCGTCTTGAACCGATGGGGGCGTCGAGGGTGATGCCAACAGGTACACCGAGCTAGGCTTCAAAAGCGACAAATTGTCGTGTTCGGCCGTAAACCTGGCAAAAGCCATATAACGCTCTGCCGTCCGGGGAGAGAAGCCGAGCTCGGCGGAAACCCAGGCTTGGAATGCGCCGTGCTCAACTGCTAACTTTACGCCCACGAGGATCTCACCGATCTCCCGGATGCTTGCCGTCGCTATCTTCTTGATCTTGTTCGCCGCCAATTTCAATTTCGCGGCGTGCTCTAGATTTATGGCATCGTAATAAAATCCAGCATTCATCGTCGACTTAATCTGTTGTGCCATGGGAACTAATCCTAAAAATTGTCGTCCTCCAGGCCGGGCGACCTTCGCCTGTCACGATGAATCAGTCGCGTCGTCGCTTGACGGATAGGTGCCCGGCTGTCCGATACCTTTCCCGAAAATCGCCTGCGGATCGACGGAAGAAAACGACCGATCAGCGGCGCTTTCTTCGCCCATACTTGAGCGAGTCTGATACCGCTTTCCGATCGAGGCCTGCGTTGCCTGAAAGGTCGTAGGTTGCATTCACGGTCGCTGCCACCAGCCCGAGAAAATTTTTCGGTAGGGTGTTAAAGTGATCTCGTAGTGTAGCCTCTAGTCGTTGGGCGAGAGCTCTCTGTGGCGCGTATCCCTTGTTTAGCTGCTCACTGTCTCCCGACCTCGCCAAATTCCGCCCCTCCTTCTCGAGCGCCGCGATTGCATTTTGTAGGAGGGAAACAAGGAAACCAATTCCCACATACTGAGATGGTCCCGTTCGTTCGGACAGTCCAGCGGCCTGGTTAAGCTAATTCCTGGTTACCTCATGCCGCCAGTTTGGTCGTCGCCGGGTCCCTGGTTGGCCCAGGACTGGGCAACGATTGCACCAATCCATAAGCCTCATCGGGCGTTCGGTCGGCAAGGGCTGAGTGCGGACGTCGGCTATTGTAAAGGTCGATCCATTTCGTCACACCAGCCCGTAGCTCGGAACCCGTCTCGAAAACATGGAGATATACACACTCGTATTTAAGCGACCGCCAAAGCCGCTCAATGAAGACGTTATCCAACCAGCGGCCACGACCATCCATGGATATCCGAATCCCAGCATCCTTCAGCACGCCAGTAAACCGCGGGCTCGTGAATTGGCTGCCCTGATCGGAATTAAAGATTTCGGGCACGCCAAATCGCTCGATCGCCTCCTCCAGCGCCGCAATGCAGAAATCAACCTCCATGGTGTTGGAGATGCGCCAGGACAGCACCTTGCGGCTCGACCAGTCCATCACAGCAACGAGATACAGAAAGCCGCGCCGCATCGGGATATACGTGATGTCCGTGCACCACACCTGGTTCGGCCGATCGATGCTCAGATCGCGCAGAAGATACGGAAATACCACATGTTCGGGATGCGGCACGCTGGTCCGTGGCTTCTGATACACCACAGCCAACCCCATCCGCGCCATCAACCGGCGCACCCGCTTGCGTCCTACGCAATAGCCGCATCGTCGCAAATGCCGCGACATCTGACGAGCACCGTAAAACGGCGTTTCCATGAACTGCTCGTCGATCAGGCGCATCAATGTCAGGCTGAACGCCCTCTCCCCAACGGGCGCGTAGTAGAACCCCGACCGACTGATCGAGACCAATTCGCACTGCCGGACGATCGACAGGTGGGGATGCTCCAGAGCAATCAGGTCGTGCCTTCGGGCCACGCTCATCGACCGAAGGCTTTCGCCAAAAAATCCCGTTCCACAACCAACTGACCGATCTTGGCGTGCAGCTGCGTCACCTCGGCCGCGGTCACCGCCGTCTCGGATGCCTCCGCCTTCGACGAGAACGTCGCCGCCATCCCTTCAATAGCAACCTTCTTCCAAACCCCGACCAGCGTCAGATGAATGCCGTGTTTCGCACCAATCTCCGCCAGCGTCTGCTCGCCCTTGATCGCTTCCAGCGCAACCCGCGCCTTGAACTCCGCCGTATGCCGCTTGCGCGTCACTTTGCCCATCAAATCCATTCCAACCTTCAGTCGGAATTAGCTTAACAGCCTGTCCGAAAACCGGGGACCACCTCACTTTTTCCTCAGCTCCGGGAACCCAACGGATGGGAGGGTCACCTGCAAATCGACTAGAGAGGGGACTCTGATGCTTCCATGTTCAACCCTGAGTTTCGCGACTTCCTCTAGGGTACTTGGTCTCGCTGAGGTCGGGGGAAGGCACGACCAAGGCATGTTCCAACGTTTTTTGAAGGCGCGCGGCGGCGGTGGTTATTGATCTAATCGCAGCAATTTGCTTTTTTACTGTCAGCTTCGACCGAGCTCGGAACTCTGAGGGGGCACTCATCGCGGCCGACAACCAATCCTTCCAAAACTCTTCGGAAGGCGCTGCTCTTCTCTCAAACTCTGCAGCTTCGTCCACAAAGTCATCCCATTCCAAGAGCCGATCGAGGGTTTCACGGGGCGACCATTTGAGCGGCGTTGGCTTCCTGCCCTTTCCTTCCGTAATCAAGATCCGTACTCTGGAGAGACCCGACCCTGCATCAAACTGTTGCTTGAGAGCCGCTGCAACACGTGCGATGTCTGTGGACGCAGGCTTTGAAAGTACGTCCCTCATAATACCTCCGGCGGTGAGCATACTGGCACTAGCGGAGTGAAGTGGTCCCCGAAAACTGGACAGGCAGCTAAGAGAGAGTCCAGCCTGGGAATGGCCGATTGGCCGGAGGTGAGACTTGTCGAATACACGGAAGAAACACGGTCCCGAGTTTAAGGCGAAGGTGGCGCTTGCAGCGATCCGCGAGGAGGGCACGGTAGCCGAGCTATCGAGCAAATTCGGCGTGCATGCCAGCCAGATCCACGCGTGGAAGAAGACGCTGCTGGACGGGACTGCGACGCTGTTCGCTCGGGACAAGGCATCGGCGAATAGCGGTGACGCGGCGGAAACGCAGCTGGCACCTTTGTATGAGAAAATCGGCCAGTTGACGGTGGAGCGGGATTTTTTGCGGAAAAGGTCTGGGCCATGAGTCCCGGCGAACGTCGCGCGCTGGTCGACCGAGACGATCCTGACCTCTCGATCGCGGCGCAATGCCAGCTGCTAAAGGTCGCGCGCTCGACGCTGTATTACCAACCGGCGCCAGTGGACCCGGACGACCTGGCGCTGATGCGTCGGATGGACGAGCTTTATACGAAGTGGCCGTTCTACGGGGCGCGGCGGATGGTGGCGGCGCTGCGCCAGGATGGCGCGATAGTAAACCGCAAGCGCGTGCGCCGGCTGATGCGGGTGATGGGACTGGAGGCGATCTACCAGAAGCCCAACACCAGCAAGGGGCACCCGGATCACAAGGTTTATCCGTATTTGCTGCGCGGCTTGGCTATTGAGCGGCCGAACCAAGTGTGGTGCGCCGATATAACCTACATCCCGATGGCCAAGGGCTTCGTGTATCTGGTCGCGGTGATGGACTGGTTCAGCCGCCGGGTTCTGGCTTGGCGGGTTTCGATCACCATGGAGGCGGATTTCTGTGTTGAAGCGCTGCAGGAAGCGATCGCCCGGCATGGTCGGCCCGAGATTTTCAACACCGACCAAGGCGTCCAGTTCACCAGTGCCGGGTTTCTGGAGGAGTTGGAAAGCCGCGGTGTCCGGGTCAGCATGGATGGCAAGGGGCGGTTCCTGGACAATATCTTTATCGAGCGGCTTTGGCGCAGCCTGAAGTATGAGGACGTGTTCATCAAAGCGTATGGCTCTGTTGCGGAAGCGCGCCAAGGCATTGGCGGCTGGCTGCTGTTCTACAACGAGGAGCGGCTGCATCAGGCGTTGGGCTACCAGACGCCGCGTGCGGTTTTCGATGGCGAAGCCCACGAGCGTGTGGACAACGCCTCCGCTTTGAAGGGCTGCGGCGTAGCCCACAGGCTCGCGGGCACGGAGTTAAAAAGGGAGTTGACCTATGTAGAGTAGGGTCTATACTTAGCTATTACTTCGTCCCTTGGATCGGGAGGGAACGGGAAGCGCAGCGGGACTCTCTCTTACGTCACCCCGGTTCCTGTCCAGCCGATGGGGTCCACCTCAGAGCGGCCGCGAAGGGAAGTCGGCGACAGCCAGCTCCATATGGCAGAGCAGAACGCGGTCCGAAGCGTCAGGATGTCTATAATCTGGCAACGGCCCGAATGGCACTATAAAGGCGACGGTCGAATCCGGCTCGCAGACCCCATGCAGCAGTGTATCGCACCGAACATGCACTGTCGGCTCGTGCTGGCCTACCCATCACGCCTGCGCCGCGGGCGGCGGCTCAAGAAACACGATCGATTTCTGTACCCGCCCGTCAGGCCAGCGAGGGGTTCGTTCGGCCCACTCAGTCGTCATGAGGCACGGCATAACGGGACGACTGCCCATTACCAGCAGATCCTGTTTGTGCAACCAGCACAACGCCTTGGCGCATTGAGCCGACCCGCCAAACCAGCCGCGAAACGCGCTGGCATGCACGGTAAATCGGCGACGGCCACCGACCGTGTCGAAGAACCTTTGAGCCTCCTCGACGTCAGAAATGGATATCGGGCTTTTCTTGGCGATCGGACATCCCATCTAAGGCGCCGCTTTGTGCCAGTGTCATCCCCTGGTTCGACTGGACAGCGACCATCCTCTCGTCCCGACCTGCACAGGCTTTGCCGGCGCGCGCAGTGACGGTCCAGGATGGCCACCGGCCTTCAGTTGGCGGGCTGGATTTGGTTCGCTCTCGGACATGGCTCTAGTGTAACATAACGGCCCCCAGCTTACCCTGATCGAAACAGATACCTACATGGGTCTGGTTTATTGGCGCTGTTTATGGAAGTAAGCGTCAATCGATACGGCAAGAAGGATTATCAGCCCCTTTATGACAAGTTGATAGTTCGGATCAACATCGAGAAGGTCAAGGCCATTGTTCATGATAGCAATAATCGCTACGCCGCCAACGGTTCCCATAACTGAACCTCGGCCGCCTGAAAGACTTGTACCGCCGATAACCACAGCTGCGATGGCATCGAGCTCGTAACCGGTTCCTGCAAGCGGTGATGCGGATGCGAGGCGTCCGGCGAGGACAACACCGCCTGCCGCAGCAAGCAGCCCGCAAATCATGTAAGAGATGACCGTGACGCGATTTGTGTTCACACCGAAGCGCCGAGCGGCCTCCGGATCACCACCCAGGGCATAGATCTGCGGTCCGAGCTTGGTGTGGTTGAGGGCAATGTAGCCGAACAACACGACAGCGATGAAGACGAAGATCGGTGCCGGCACCGCGCCGATATGACCATTGCCGATAAACTCGAAGCTCTTGCTGCCGACAAGGATTGGATAGCCACCCGTCGCAAAGAAGGTGAGGCCCCTCACAATTACCATCATCGCCAAAGTCGCGACGAATGGCTGGATCGATAACAGAGTAATCGCTCCGCCGTTGATAATCCCGATGACAGCGCCCGTAACGATTGCCGCCCCGACCGCCAACGACAGTCCGGTGATTGGGATCAATAGCACTGCTGTTGCCCCGCTCAGCGCCAGAATAGAGCCGACGCTGAGATCGATGCCCCGAGTGAGGATGACGAAGGTCATGCCGACTGCCAGCATTCCGTCTATCGACATGGTTCGAGCGACGTTGAAAAGGTTCGTTGGCGTTAGGAATGTCGGGGAAAGCAGTGAGAAGATGGCCCCGGCCAGCACGATTCCAAAGAAGATCGCAAAACGGGAAATCGCATCCTTGACCGCATGGAATGTGCTACCACCGATATCGCGCACTCCCTGTTCCGAGACGCTGCCAAGAAAAGACCTGAGGGACACTTTTCAGCCTCTTTGTTCAGACGAACTATGTCGTGAGCGCATCTTCGGTTTGTGCTGCCTCATTAGGGCGCCGCGGGCTGGTATCGTGTAAGTTGTTCATCCTGATCACCGCGGACGATCAGGCCCAGCACCTCATCCTCGGTTGTGGCACTGACTACACGCTCGCCTGCGTTCCTTCCCCGTTTCAACACCATGACGCGATCACCGATGGAGAACACGTCCGTCAACCGATGGCTGATAATGATCTGGGCGACGTTGTGTTTCTTCAGTTCGCGCATGAGTTCGAGAACTCGCGTAATTGCAGGCACCGAGAGATTGGCGGTCGGTTCATCGAGCACAATGACCTTGGGGTTGAACGAGATCGCCCGAGCGATTGCCAACGACTGCTGACGTCCACCAGAAAGTCCATCGACCTTTCGCCTCACCGACGGGATATCTACCGACAACTTTCGCAGGACAGACCCCGTTTCCGCATCCATACGACGCTTGTTCAGAAATATTCCTCTGGTCAGCCAACGGCCGAGGAACATGTTCAAACTGACATCCAAATTCCTGCAGAGTGCCAGGTCCTGATAGATCATCTCGATCCCAACGTTGCGGCTCTCAAGCGGAGTTTTGAAATGCACCGGCTTATCGTCAACCAGGATGTCACCGGCGTCCCGGTGATAGACGCCGGTCAAGATCTTCATCAGCGTCGATTTGCCAGCGGAGTTGTCACCCACAAGGCCGAGGACTTCGCCCGGCATCAACTTAAGGCTAACATCGTGAAGGGCCTTTACCCCTCCAAATGATTTGTGCACGTTTCGCATCTCGACGACCGGCGTCCTGGTCTCCACTGTCATCCCTGCCCGTCCCAATAAAGGTCATGCAGAAAAGTCGAAGTTGGCAAAACATTCAACAGGGGTTGGGTATCGTAGAATCCATTGACAGGACTCAACTCCGTGTTCGTGCTGGACTACCAGCCCGGTGGAACCACATCCACGTTGGAGATATCGGCCATATTCAGTTTGATCTGAACCCACTTCGGGACTGCCTCACCCGCCAAGACCCTTGCTGCAGTCTCGACGGCAACCCAACCGAACAGGCCGAACTGGCCTACGACTTCGTAGTCGAGGTCGCCCTTTTTGATCGCCGCCATCGCGTCTGGATTTCCATCGACACTGAGTATTTTCATTTTATCACGCCGCCCCGATGCCTCAATCGCTTTCATTCCACCAAGGTACATCTCGTCGTTCTGAAAATACATGACGTCGATATCGCTATGGGCTTGAAGAAGCGCCTCTGTCACCCTTAGACCCTGGTCACGGTTGAACATGCCAGGCTGCTTCGCGATGATCTTGACACCGGGGTATTGCGACAGCACCAATTCGATTCCCTTGGTCCGGTTGAACTGAGCGTCTGTGCCTGGCGACCCCTCGACCAACACGACGTTTCCCTTGCCGTTGGTGGCCGCGACGATCTGCAGTCCGCTCATGATCCCGGCCACAAGCCAATCATGGCCGACATATGTCTGGAACTTATCCGCTCCCTCAGGCGCGCGGGTATCATAGTTAATACTACAAGGGATCTTGGCACTGATCCGGCCAACGACTGGCAGAATCCCCTTCGCATCGACGGGGTCCACCAATATACAGTCGACGCCCTGCGCTATGAAGGTGTCGATTTGATTGGTCTGCTTGGCCACGTCGTTCTGCCCGTCGACCACGCGAAGGTCAATGCCGTGGAATGCGGCGGCCTGTTTCATCGTCTCAATCCAACGCTGTATGGTTACGTTATTGAACTGAAGAACCGTGGCCCCAATCACCGGCCGATGTCCGAACTTTTTCATCAAGACATCCTTGTAGGATGTCTGAATAGTCCCGGGGGGAGGCTTGTCGAATGCGTTAGCACTGCCTCCGCCAATAAGAATGGCTAACGCCAAAAGTACAACCATCGGTTTCATATCCTTCTCCTCCCCGTTTGAACCTGTCCGTATCAGCGCTATTGCCGACCGAGACAGACTATCCGACTTCGTAACCGCTGAATCGGATGTAAACCTATTGGATCCAGTTTCCGGGTATTCTGCAACCCATCGTCCGTGCCGATTGAACTGCTCCAGGGCATGCACGCCATGCGCTTCGAGCCGCTCACGCAGCGGGCTCAGAATGCGGCTCTTGCCGATCCCGGTTCACCAGACAGCAGCACCACCTGGCCTTCGCCGTCGCTCGCTTGCGACCATCGGCGAAGCAGCAGATCCAGTTCCTCTTCGCGGCCCACCAGCGGCGTCAGCGTGCTGCCGCCGCGATTGGCATCGAAGCGACTCCCTGGGCACGCTCCACCCTCCAGGCATGAACGGACTCGGCGATCCCTTTCAGGTCCTGTTCGCCCAGGTCGGTCAGTTCGAACGCGTTACCGGCCAGTCGGCGGGTCGAGGCGGCGATGACGATTTGATCGACGGCAGCCAGTCCTTGCAGACGTGCGGCGAGATTGGGCGTGCTCCCAACCGCCAGCTTGGACTGGTCCCCCGTTCCGGCAGTTTCACCGACGACAACAGGACCAGTGGCAATGCCGATGCGGACCGACAAGTCCTCGGTGGACGAGGCTCTCTTGACGGTTTGAACGATCTCCAAGGCCGCCCGCACGGCCCGCTCGGCGTCTTCCTCATGCGCTGTGGGCCAGCCGAAATAGGTCGGGATGCCATCACCAACGTAGCGGGCGGCAAAACCATCATAGCGGGCAATCACGTCGCCGCAGAGGGTTCGATACGCGTGCAGCAGGCTCCGCAGCTCTTCGGGGCCAAGTTTCTCGCTCAGTGCCGTCGAATCCACCAGGTCGCAGAACATCACGGTCAGCTGGCGGCGTTCGCCCGTGGTCTCAGCGAGGCTTCCGGTCGGGCTGGCCAGCGGACTGGGCGAAAACCGAACCGGATCATCGACCGGTGCGTCTTTGAGGCGCAACGCGGCTATCGCTTCCAGGAGACGGCGGCGATGGCCAAGCGAGTTAACGCCAATGTCCTTGAGGTCGTTGTCCGTCAGACCAAGCAATAGCTCGGCATCAACGTCATTCTCGCGGAATGCCGCCTCGTAGCGTTCAAGACCGAGCGCTCGTAGCCAGTCAGCAACGACCATTGCCGCTCCTTGGCCTGCCGGGCCACTGATCGCTGGCCGAGCATGGCTCTGTCAGCCCAGACCTGTCCAGGTTTGGTCAATTACCCCGCAGGCAAGGCCCGAGACGCGGGTTGCTCAACCTGGCCACTCGATAGGCCGGGCGCCGAGATGTGGTTTAGGTCGCCGCGCAAGATGCGGGCGCAAAGCCTCACCATTCGCATGCTGGCGATGCCGTCCCTCGAATACTGACCATGCCTCCAATTCCCATGTAGCTGGTAAAACTCGGGCGCCGGGGTCTGACGAAATGGGCCTGCCCCGGTTTGGTGGAGAGTTGAGGGCTTGGGATTAGGATATCGGCCTTGATGTCACTTTGTCCTCCTGTTTCGCGTTATTCTTTGGTTCGACCCCCGGCGGAGCCATTCTTCCGTCCCGACCCGCACGATGGTGCGGCTGTCGCGCGCAGCGGCTGTCAAGGACGGCCCCTTTCTTGGGGCCGCCGGAGGGCTTGTCCTTGACGGGCGCAAGCGCGGCGGCAGGCTGGTGTGCGTCGGGATCGACTGCCGTCGCCTGATACTGGCGCTCGTAATCGACCGGCGATCGATAGCCGATTGATGAGTGACGCCGTCGCGGATTGTACCAGCCTTCGATGAACGCGAAGACCGTGCTTTGTGCCTCGGCCGGCGTCCTGAACCGATGCCGCGCGAGCAGCTCGCATTCCAACGTGGCAAAGAAGCTCTCGCACATCGCATTGTCGTAGGCGTCCCCCACCGACCCCATTGATGGACGCACGCCGGCCTCGCGACAGCGCTGGCCGAACTCGATCGATGTGTATTGGGCGGATTTAAGTGATCGTCGCAACGACGATCCTTTTAGCTCGGCAGGGATGATGCTGATGCCCCAACCTGGACAAAGCATAGCGCCGTGCTTGGTCTCGTCCAGGACGAGCCGGCGCTGCGCGCCGGTGCCGCACGCGGCATCCTGGACAAGACCTGCGCGCGGCGCTCTGCCCGAAGACAGGTCGGCTCCGAGGAATGGTCCTTTTGATCTCACCAAGGAATGTAATTTAGATCTGGATGCGGACAAGCGGCAATCAAAGCCAGGATGACGTCGCGTGCAGATACGGGGGTTGGTTCCGAGCGCCGCTCAGCATGGCCGATGTAAACAGCTGGTCAAGCGCCTCAGCCGGGGTTTTCCAAGCCAGCGTCTTTCGAGGCCGAGCGTTGAGCGCAGCCGCCACAGCCGCAATCTCGTCGGCGCTGTGCAGGCTGAGATCGGTGCCTTTGGGGAAATACTGGCGCAGTAGTCCGTTGGTGTTCTCGTTGGTGCCGCGCTGCCATGGGCTGTGAGGATCACAGAAATAGACCTGGATGCCGGCGTCGATCTTCAGGCGTGCGTGTTGAGCCATCTATGGCACTGAGACAGGACGTCGACCCCAGAGTGCGTCATCCATCACTCCGATACAGTGGTGTTCGCTTTTTTAACAACATTGAACTCAAATGGTCGTCGCAACACCTCGAGGGAGAAGTTGCGATGACGAGACATAGGCGGCATTCGGATCGGTCTGGTCGGGCGCCCCTGTTCTCACCAGGTCGTCCGGTGGTGGCAGGACGAGATGAGCAACGACGGTTCTGGGCGGCGATCGCGGCTGGCATGGCGAGTGAGGATGCGGCGCTCAAGGCTGGTATGTCGCAGGCTGTGGGAACACGATTGTTCCGAAAGGCAGGCGGCATGCCACCAGCGATGTTTCGGCGATCAGCGAAGCCGCTGTCCGGGCGGTATCTTTCATTTGCGGAGCGGGAGGAGATCGCCCTTCTTCGCGTTCAAGGCTGCTCCGGGCGGGAGGTTGCGCGCCGGCTCGGGCGAGCCGCTTCAACGATTTCGCGGGAGCTGCGGCGCAATGCTGCGACCCGAAGTGGCGGCCTGGCGTATCGCGCGACGACAGCGCAGTGGCATGCCGAGCGATCTGCTCGCCGCCCCAAGCAGGCCAAGCTTGCGCTTAACACTGCACTGCGAACCTATGTGGAGGAACGATTGGCCGGTGTCGTCGTCGCTCCGGGTGGGGTTGCTGTTTCCGGGCCGGCTGTGCACTGGAGAGGCCGCCGCCATGGACCCCGAAAGCCTCGGCGGTGGGCAAGGGCCTGGAGCCCGGAGCAAATCGCTCGCCGCTTGCCGGTCGACTTCCCGGACAATGAGACCATGCGCATCAGCCACGAAACGATTTATCAGGCGCTGTTTGTTCAAAGTCGTGGCGCTTTGCGCCGCGAGCTGACGGCCTGCTTGTGTACCGGGCGGGCGTTGCGAATACCGCGAGCGCGCACCCGCGGCCGAGGAAAAACCTTCATCTCTTCCGAGATAATGATCAGCAAACGTCCCGCGGAGGCAGCTGATCGCGCCGTGCCAGGCCATTGGGAGGGGGATCTCATCGTGGGCCTCGGCAGTTCCGCGATTGGCACCCTGGTCGAGCGCAAGACGCGCTTCACTCTGCTGTTGCATTTGCCGCGTATGACCGACCATGGCCACGAGGCGCGCGTGAAGAACGGACCCGCACTCGCCGGACATGGTGCCGATGCGGTATGCGAGGCCATTACCCGAACGATTACCATCTTGCCTGCGCAATTGCGTCGGTCGCTGACCAAAGCCGCTGCAATTACACTCCAGTATTTCCGGCGCGATAGCATTTTTCTCTCCAGATGCCCGTAAAGCCTGGATGTTATGGCATCAAAGTTATCGGCGCCAGCGCTCCTGTAGCTCATTGGCTCTCCGTGTCACCCTCAGCCAGCATTCGGTAGACGCTGCTCTTGGCAATGCCGAGCTGCCGGGCGACATGCGCGAGTTTCGTTTTGCCGGCATGCTCGTCGGAGGTGAGGCGACACGCCGTCTTTGCTTCCGCATCCTTAGACGCTCAGCGCTCGCCCGATGTTCAGGGGCGTGATCTGCTCGTTCGGGAGGAGCGCACGCGCTCGTCGTAATACATGCGTACAGCGCAATCGGCGCGACCCTATTTCCTTTTTCAGCAATATTATTTCCTGCGGGCTGCACCGTCCCAACCTCGCGCTGCCGCCGCTACCCATGCTACCCACGCCGACATGTGCAACCTCTACAGCCAGACCAAAGGCCAGCAGGCGATCATCGCCGCCACCCGGGCTATGCACGATCGAACCGGCAATCTACCGCCGCTCCCCGGCATCTTCCCCGACTATGGCGCCCCCATCGTCAGGGAGGGCAGGGATGGCAGGGAACTCGTTCTGGCCCGGTGGGGCATGCCGTCGCCCTTGTTACGAAATTCTTTGCCGGCATCTGGACGCGCTGGACGTCCATCAGGAAGGTCAGGGAAGGCGAAGTGACCGCCGATCTGTTCGGCTTCCTGACGACTGAGCCGAGCGCCGAAATCGCCGTTGTCCATCCGCAGGCGATGCCAGCTATCCTCACGACGCCGGAGGAATGCGAGACATGGCTTCGCGCGCCGTGGTCGGAGGCTTCTGGGTTGCAGCGGCCCCTCTCTGACGGCTCCCTGACCGTCGTCCTGCGCGGCGAGAAACAGGATGGTAAAATCGAAGACCTGGTCAACCTTGCTGCTGCCGCGAGCGCGCCTCACGCAGAGATGCCGCTACCGTTGCTGGATGGCGTGCCGGAACGCCCGGATGATGCTGCGACCGTTGCCGTGGTGGAGAACCGGAAAACTTCATAACGCTTCGCCCGCACGGAGGGTGGGCGCGGGCGAAGCGGCGTTTCCCGTTACGGCTTTACCGCGCCATCCTTGGCAACATCTACTTCTTCGCGCCTGACAGTATCCTTCACCGTCTCCGTTCGCTCGGTCGCCTCCCTGCCCACTACGACTTCTTCAACAACATGGGCGGTTTTCGCAACAACCGGCTCCTCCGCCGTTTCGCGAACCTCTACCACCCGTTCCTCGAATGCGCCCGCTCCTGGTGCGGCCTCCGCAGCGATTGGCGTGCGTCGCTCGACCGTGACGCGCTCGCCCCGAAGCGTCACGTCCTGCTCCGCCGGTTTCTCAACCACATACCGGCGAATACGCGTCGTGCCGCGATCAACCGTGCGCTTCCCGACCTCAAGCTGTTCCTCCGAAAGCGGGATGACTTCTTCGCCCTTGCCAGCCGTTGCCGGTGCAGGGGTCACGCTCCCGAATGCCACTTCCCGCGACGAGGCGGAAGCGACACGCCCACTTGGATAGGAACCCGCCACGCCGGGCTGGCCGACGGCTTCCGCCACGCCGGGCTGGCCGACGGCTTCGGTCGGCATTGCCTCCCCGCCCCCCAGGCCCACAGGCGGCGTCATGCCGGCCCCCGGCTGCGCTATCTCCTCCGATCCTTCGTCTATATCGACAGGATTGTGGGCTTCCAGCGCTGAAATCGTCTCGTGGATTTTCGTATCATCAACGGTTAAACTGAGGACAACATTTCCAGACGACACCCTGCGATCATAAATGTCATCCGTATACATTGAACGAGTCGTTTCCGTCATCGACTCGTCCCCGAACAGCCAGGCCCAGAAACCACCTCCCGATGTATGCGCCGACGTGTGTTCCACCGGCTCGGCTTTGGCGTGGACAGCCTCCGCGTACTGGCAAATCGCCGAAGGAGGTATCCCTAAGCTTTCCAAGCTTCGCGCCGCCGCCGTAGCGTCTGCCTCTGTTTTGTAGACCGCCACGATATGCTCTGTCATACAAATCTCCCTAGTAATGGGCGGCCCCGTGCGCCCCGCAGGAACAAGCGCTGAGAACACCGCAGGTTGCTATCAAGATTTGCTGTGGGCCGCTTGCTACAGGGCGTCCCGACAGTCGCTCTAAGGCAACCAGCGCGGCCCTCGGAGTTCAACCCAGCAGAGGCCGAGCGCTCCCGTTGCATCGCCCCAATTACCACCGGAACCCTGTTCGCGGTGAAGTCATCGATCTCTGCCCTCAATGTCATGGGGCGAAGACAAATCGAAGACCAGCGTTGCGATCTTTGCTTTGGCAACGGGATGATAATCCGGGCTGCCAGCGACGATCAGCAGGGGTAGTACTTTCACGCCGGGAGATTGAGCCCAACGCGCACCTCCCAAGTTACTTGCCGTAGCCCACAGGGCAGTTTGATTGTCGGCTTCTGTAAAGGAGGGGATTAGGCTTAGCGTAGCTGCCGGCAACCACCGATTCATCTTTACGACCTATTTTGTTGGGCTACGTCACAGCGTAGCGCCTCATCATATCGGCCTCATTGGCTACCCCCAGCTTTGCGGATAACCCAAGCCTATCCGGTTGCGGATTACCTCCAGCAGCGCGATCTCTTGCGGCCAAGTAATGCCATCGGCCAGCGCTACATACGCTGCGGCATACGCCACCAACGGTGCGGCGTGCGTGCCGGCGACGGCGCTGAACTGATCAGCAGCCTTACAGATTTCGTCGAGACCTAGCAACGACGCTTCACCCAATGCCTTGTCGAAAGCCGCAAGGCACGGGGCACGGCCGTAGCGCTCAAGCACGCCGTGATGATGCAGGAAGCGAAGGAAGCTCCGCCGTTCCTTGTTCGCGACGTTACCATCGGCGCAGGCGATCATGGCACAGGCCGTTGCTATAGCCTGAACAGTTGCTTGGCTTGGCCGGATGATGACAGTGGGGTGAGACGCGAAGGAATGCGACATCTGGTTGCTCCTTTCTGGTGGCAGTCGCCGCCATCGAGAGCGATGTCGAATGGGGAGATAAGGCTCCAGTCGATCGCCGCACGATTGCGGTGATCCGACATCGCGGGTTGCGCCGAGTAATTCGGCGGTCCGCCAGAGGGGCCCGGATCGGGTTAGTCCAACACTCGTCAGATTGGATGCGGAGGTTTGGGCTTCAAGACGGCCGGCAGTGATTTCTCACGGGTCCATAGATGACCGGTTTGTGCGGTGCGTGATGACGCTGCGGCGCCCACTGCGAGGCGCGGGCCATTGCGTTCTTCGAGCGGATGGGGATCGAACGGCGGGAGGAGGGCTCAGAAGGCTAGCCGAAGCCCGCCTTTCGCAAAATCAACCGGATAGGTAGATGACTAAGCCAACGAACTCCAGCAGCGTGCAGCGGCAATAGTCACCGCCGCGATGTACCGCAGAGCATATTTCTCGCTTTCAGCGCTCTCCCGTTGCAGATCATCTTTCGTGATCATCTGCTTCTCTTGACCCCGTCGAACGACTTGGCTCCTTTCGTGGTGGTGGATGGTAACAGCATGATCGGCCGTTTGCCGTCTATGGGTACTGGTACTGGCTCTCCCTGACATTGGTGAGACAACTTTGAAACGGTTGGCGCCTATGATGATGCTGGCGCGGGAGGAGCGTGTGCTGTGCACTTCCCCCGGCCAAGTAGTTCGGCTTACTTGTTGTTTGCTCGCCGTGTCGCCGCCGGATCACCCGCGCTAGGCGAAGAAGGCTTCGCCCCGGCGGGGTTCATCTTCGCTGCCGGTGTGCTGGCATTTGCAGCAGCCGTCCCGGTCGTCGCATTCTCGCCGCTAGGGATGCCTGAACCGGCGGCACCCCCTCCAGCAGCACCCCCGGCAGCTAGCGCCGATAAGACCGGCGCTGCCGCCAGGGCGAGCGCTACGGCAAAAGCCCACGTCTTATTCAGCATTACACTTCCTCCTTGTGCCGCGCACTGGCGCGACGACAAGTCTTCAACGCCAGGGGGAGTGGAGTTGGTGGCTATCACCTTCTGTGCTCCACGCCGATTCGTCCGCACCCGGTCATGGCCCTGATGCGCGGATTGCCGCGTTCTTCGCCAGTATGGTGCGGCCGAGGTCCTTGGGGGGAAATCAGTCGCTGCACTCGGTCAGCATCGCTTGACTATCCGTGTCTTCCGCACACGGATCAGTCGGTGCCTGATTCGGCGTCGCGCGCAAGACCGCGTCGCAGGGCGCAGGGTATTTACCCGGTCCCGCCAAAGCGGCCTGAATACATGCCGTGCGCATAACGTCGTCGTAGGCTTTCTGTGCGCCGACGGTGTCCGCCTGCGGCCGGTGATTCCGCCTCGCTGCACGGGCGGCAGCAAGTTGTTGGTGAAACCAGTCCGGCGGCGGAACATGTGCGACGGTACGCGGCGGAGCGGCGGGTAGTACGGCTGGCTCCTGAACACACCCAGCGACCAGCACGATAGCGACGCCGGTGGTCAATGCGAGGATGATCCTCATTCCGTCTCCCTGGTTACTCCGCCCATTGCGCATCGCGACATGGTCGAAGCGGCGTGCACGCTCGAGCCGAGCTCCGACGCGTTGAACCGCATCTTCACGGATCGCACTCTTGTGGGACGCGCGGTTCTGTGCGTCGCCGAACGCGCCATGGAGGTAGCCGGCGGCGCCGCGTTCTATCGGGTCGCGGGGCTGGAGCGGCTGTTCCGCGATATCCAGGGGGTGCGATATCACCGGCCGCAGGAGCGGATGCAGCTTCGCTATAGTGGCGAGTTGGCGCTCGGCAGGGAACCCGAAAGCTAGCACGCGACCATTGCATCGACTGATGCTAAAGCGGGCGGTGCCACCGCGACATTTAATCTTGAAAGACTTACGACAAATAATGTTGAAAATGACACGCTTACGGCCAGCTCAGCAACTCCCGGCCGGCGAAAGCGGTCCCGCGGTGTCGGCCGCGTTAGGCATCATAATGGGGATGACTTCCACCAGCAGTCCGTCGCTCCACCCATATTTGCGATCGGCGATTGCCCCGACTTGAGCCCACAGTTCCCGGTCGATCTCGCGGTCAAGGATACGAGCCTTAGCGCCAACGCTCGATCCCCCGATTCGCACACCACCTTCAGGAGCAGACCTAATGTTCTTGACCCAGGCGGCGGCTTCCCCTGTCTCAGCAAACAGATAGAAACGGTCGCAGTGGAGCACAAACCATATTTCAATCTCGCGCGGTAAGCCGGTCATACGGCCGACCGTCGTCAAATAAAGCACTTTGTTATTCGCTATATCCGAGATGCTCGGCCAAGCCATTAGTGTCATTCCCAGCACTTCGAGATTTCAATACTCACGTTTTCATCTGACGCATGAACTCGGCCCAACGATCAAGCGCTGGCAGAATGGCATCCCGCTTCTCGGGGTTGAGGCCGACGATGCACCGGGTAGCGCCAAGCTCCTCGTAACCCGCCCAATGCGCCCATCCCAGCGCCGGTTACAAGCGCAACCTGTCCGGTAAAATCATAAGTCGGGTTCATAACTCAATCTCCAGAATGCTGTGGCTGGTGCAGGAGCCGGAGCGCGATGATCGATGCGCTGAGCACCAGAAGGGCACCGGCGAGGAACACGGAGCTCAATCCGGACCAGCCGCCGATCAATCCCAAGGCAGGACTGCCGAAACCAAGCGCGACATCGAGGAAGGCCGTATAGGCGCCCATGGCAAGGCCGCGGCTCTGCGGCGGCGCGCGGCGGACTGCCTCGATGCCAAGGCCGGGATAGACAAGCGCAAAACCGCAGCCCGTGAGAAGAGCACCGATGACGGCGACGATCTGGTTGGGCGCAAGCCAGATCAGCGCGAGGCCGGTGGCTTCTATGAATATCGAGATCAGCGCCACCCTGGCGCCCCCAAGCCGATCAGGAAGATGGCCGAGGAACAGGCGCGCGGTCGTTAAGGACACGGCAAAAGTGCTAAAGAGAAGCCAAACCGGATTCCAGCTGCGTTCGACCGAATAGAGGGAGCTGAAGGCGATCATCGTGCCGAAACCAATGCAGCTCAAGCGCCGAGCCAAGCCCGGGCATCCAGACAATGCGGACCATCTTCAGAAGTTTGGCGCGCTTTCCCCGATGCGGCGGGATCGCCGCCATAGGCGCCACCAGTAGAAGGGTGGCAAGCGGAATAAGCACCGTCGCGCCAGCTATGCTTATGAAGCCGCCAAAACCATAGAGCGTCGTGCCGAGTGGCGCGCCGACAGCCAGCGCAGCGAACATCGCCATACCAATCCAGGCGATAACTTTTCCGGCGTTAGCAGGGCCCGGCGAGCACCAGGCCCCAGCTGACACCGCCGGTGATGATAAGGCTTTCCGCGACGCCAAGAAGCGCACGGCCAAGCAGAAGTATAGAGGCAGATGCAGACGGCGTGCTGACGAAGCGGAGCGACAAAAGATAAAGCAAGCCGCCGCAGATCAGAGGCCAGCAAGCCAGCGATGACGGCACGCTTGGCACCGCGGCTATCGGCGTAATGTCCTGACCATACACGCGAGAGGAGCGAGGCGACAAATTGGCTTCCCGCTACGAGGCCCACAACAAAGGTGCTGAGACCAAGGCTCTGATGCACGTGCAATGGAAGCACTGGGAGTGCCATGCCGATAATCAAGAAGCCGACGAACACCACGGCCATGATTGGCAGCAATGCTGTCGTTGCCGATGACTTTATTGCAGTGGATGGATTTAAAGTTGTTGCTGACATTTGCTTTGTCACTTTTCATCTGATCGGCGTGCTTGCTCACCCGCGCGAGAGAAACTCGCGCGGCTAAAGTCATATTGTAGTAGTGGCTAGCGCGGCTTGTAGCCGGGCTTTTTGTAAAGTTTACCGGAGCCGTTAGTGATGTCCGGCACATAAACCTTCTCCGTCCAGTCGCCGGTGCGACTTCTTCAAGGCTAACCGAAACAGCGTCTTCGCCATAACCGAGACTCGCCATAACAGCTTCTGTTATGCCTTGGGCGAGCTTCTGCTTCTGCTGCTCCGATTTACCGGGCCAAAGTTTGACGATGACGTGGGGCATGCGCTCACATCATCCTGCTCGTCGGGCCGGAACAGGAATTCGTTGATGTCCACGTCGTCGGGCTGGCTCATCGCAAAGGCAACCATGCGCGCGAAGGAATCTCCGGGGATTGCAGCAGTCGCGTAGAACTTCCGAATTCTGTCGCCCGCTTCCGGATCACTCACGCTGTTGGGCAGCTCTGTATCTATTGCGCCCGGCGAGATCACCGTGGTGCGAATGTTGTAGGGTTTCACCTCCTGGCGAAGTCCTTCCGACAAGGCCCGCACCGAAACTTTGTCGCCGCATACACTGCAAAGCCAGGCCCGACTTTATGGCCGGCGACTGAGGACACATTGATGAAGTGGCCGGATTTTTGCTGCTTCATGATCGGGAGCGCTGCGGCAATACCGTAGAGCACGCCTTTCAGATTGACGTCGATCATCCGCTCCCACTCGTCTACCTGGAGGCGCTCCAGCAATGCCTGCGGCATCAGCCTCGGCGTTGTTGATCATCACGTCGACGCGTCCGAAGACTTAACGGCCGTGTCCACGAGCATCTGCACCTGCTGACGGTCGGTCACATCCATGGTGACTGGGACCGCCTTGCCGCCGCCGCCGGTCAGCTCCTTCGCGAGCGCCTGAATGCGATCTTGCCGGCGCGCACCCAGCACGAGTTTGGCGCCCTGCTGCGCCAGCAGCCGTGCTGTGGCCTCACCGAGCCCGCTGCTGGCGCCGGTAACGACGACAACCTTGTCTTTGATTCCTTGTGTCATGGGTTCTTTCCGTTCGTTTGCGGGGCTCTCGCGCTGCGCTTCGCGTCCGACTGTTTGCTGCATCCACGCGGGATATCGCTCGCCCCGCAGCGTGATGCCGCGAGAGCGCTTGATCGATTTCGTGAAGGTCCGCGGTGTAAGATCGAGGTCAGCCGCCGCCAGATTTTCGTCGAGCCGATGCAGTTTCGTTGTGCCGGGGATGGGAACGATCCACGGCTTCTGAGCCAGCAGCCAGGCAAGTGCGATTTGCGCGGACGTGCGCCTTCCTGCTGCGACCGGCGATGACACTCGACAAGAGCTCTGGTTTGCCTTGCCGCGCTTCGGCAGAGAAGCGCGGCTGGGTCACGGCGGAAATCGCCACTATCGAACGTTGTCGTCTCGTCGATGGTGCCGGTCAAAAAGCCTTTGCCGAGAGGCGCGAAACGGAACAAAACCGATGCCGAGTTCTTCAAGCACCGGCAAAATCTCCGCTTCCGGCTGCTCGCCACCACAGCGAGTATTCGCTTTGCAGCGCCGTCACGGGCTGCACGGCGTGCGCACGGCGGATGGTCTCGACCCCGGCTTCGGAAAGTCCGAAATGCCGAACCTTTCCCGCGGCGATCAGATCCTTCACGGCCCCCGCCACATCTTCGATTGGCACGTTCGGGTCGAGGACGGTGCTGATAGAAGAGGTCGATCACATCGGTCCGCAGACGTTGGAGCGATGCGTCAGCGACTTGCTTGATATGAGTCGGGGCGGCTGTTCAGGGTCCGTGAGGGACCAGGCGTCGTGACTTTGGGATCGAGATCCCAGCCAAACTTGGTGGCGATGACGACCTTGCCCCTTACGGGCTGAAGCGCTTCTCCGACGAGCTCCTCATTCGTGAACGGGCCGTAGGACTTTCCGCCGTGTCGAAGAAAGTTACGCCACGATCGACGGCGGTCCTGATGAGCGCAGACCATCTCGACAGGATCGCCGGGTGGTCCTGCATTGGCGCTCATGCCCATGCAGCCAAGCCCAAGCGCCGAGACCTCGAGGCCGCTATTGCCGAGTGTGCGCGTCTTCATGGCGTTGTTCCCTCTCCGCTTTGCGGTCGATTAGCGGGCGTATTGGGCGTCGGTGACGTGCTCCAGCCAGTCGACCGGCGAGCCGTTGAGCTTTTCCTGCATGGCGATGTGGCTCATGGCCGTCGTGGCCGTGGCGCCGTGCCAATGCTTTTCGCCGGGCTCGAACCAGATCACGTCGCCGGGCCGGATTTCCTCGACTGGGCCGCCTTCGCGCTGAATCCAGCCGAGGCCAGTCATCACGAATCAGAGTCTGGCCAAGCGGATGCGTATGCCAGGCCGTGCGCGCGCCGGGCTCAAAGGTGACAAGCGCGCCTGCGACGCGCGCCGGGATCGGGCGGGCTGAACAGCGGGTCAATCCGCACGGTGCCGGTAAAATAATCTGCTGGTCCTTTGCCTGACGGCTGTGCGCCGCTGCGTCTGAATTTCCATGGTCGATTCTCCTGTCGCTGATGTTGGCCGCATTACGGCCTATTTCTGATGCTTAATTTAGCACCTGGATTAGGTCCTGATTAGTGAGCTATTATCCGCATGAGGCTATAAGTGGGACTTATGAATGGCTGGCGAGAACTTCCATGATCTGGCTGCTTTGGTCGCTGTAGCGGAGGAGCGAAGCTTCACGCGGGCAGCGAAAAAGCTCGGTGTGTCGCAATCGGCGCTGAGCCAGACGGTCAGAAATCTTGAGAGTCGCGTGGGTGTTCGCCTACTGACCCGCACGACGCGAAGTGTCGCGCCAACTGAAGCGGGCGAGCGGCTGATCCGAACAGTCGCGCCGCGCTTTGCTGAGATCGATGCCGAGCTGGCGGCCGTGAGCGAGCTTAAGGACAAACCCGCCGGCACCATTCGCATCACATCGACCGAGAACGCCGCTGACGCAATGCTCTGGCCGGCGCTTCGGCGCGTTCTGCCGGACTATCCGGACATCAAGGTGGAGATCATCATCGACTATGGTCTGACCGACATCGTCACAGAGCAGGTTGATGCCGGCGTGCGGCCAGGTGAGACGGTCGCAAAGGATATGATCGCGGTTCCGATCGGCCCGGACATGCGCATGGCGGTCGTTGGTTCGCCTGGCTATTTCGCGAAACGTCCGCCGCCGCGGACACCGCAGGATCTGACGCAGCACAACTGCATCAATCTGCGGCTGCCGGCTCATCGCGGCGTCTACGCGTGGGAGTTTGAGAGGAACGGGCGTGATCTGCGAGTGCGGGTTGAGGGTCAGCTGATGTTCAACACCGCGGCGCTAATGTTGAATGCGGCGCTGCAGGGTTTCGGTCTGGCGTATCTCACGGAGCAACAGGTCGAGAAGCATCTCGACAGCGGCGAGCTGGTGCGGGTTCTTGCCAGCTGGTGCCCGCCCTTCCCTGGCTATCACCTCTATTATCCGAGCCGTCGGCAGCCTTCGGCAGCCTTCTCGATGTTGGTCAACGCACTGCGTTATCGGGCGCCAGCTACCGCGGCACGGAAGTCCTGACGGACTGCCGCAGCACGGCCGGTGCCATTCTGACCCTATAGCATTGGCTCATCTCTTCGCCAGTCCGATGCCCGGGTTTACTTTGGCATAACATAAACGCGGCATTATGTTATGCCGCCTAAGCCGGAGAATGGGATGCCGAGGACCAGCTTCAAACTGACCCCCGAACTGGATGTGGCCGATCTCGACCGCGCTCTGGCGTTCTACGTCGACGTGATCGGTTTTCAGGTTTTGTTTGATCGGCCTGAAGAGCGATTCGTGTTTCTCGATCTCGATGGCGTGCACCTGATGCTTGAGGAAGCCGCCGGACCAGGTCGGCGCTTTCGAACCGCGCCGCTGGAATATCCTTACGGTCGTGGTGTGAATTTCCAGATCGAGGTTGCCGATGTAATGGCGACATATGGGCGAGTGTGCGCCGCCCATGCTCAGGTGCTGATCCCGCTCGAAGAACGCTGGTATCGTCGACTGCAGATTGAGAATGGTAACCGGCAATTCGTCGTCGTGGACCCGGACGGCTACCTGCTGCGCTTCTATACCTATCTTGGGAAGCGGAATGTCCAGGACTGACCAACTGCCCGCCGTGCTTCCATCGGGCGCAATCGCGCCCGCCGCTTCGGTCGACACCTATATAGTGCCGGCGCTGGTCGCGGCGTCCGGCCATGACGCCATCGACCGTTTCCTGAATTTCTTCGCCACGCAAATCGAGAACGACAACACGCGCGAAGCTTACCTTCGCGCCGCGCGGGAATTTCTCGGCTGGTGCGAGCGGCACGAACTGGGCGCGCTGGCCGACATTCTGCCGATCCATGTTGCGGCCTGGATCAAGTCTCAGCGCCCACTGAATATCCCAGGCGTTGATCTGGATGGGAGCCAAAAGTGGCGGTTGGAAATTCCCCACTTCGTTGCGCTAGGTGTTCGCTTCTGAGCTAGCTCGGGAGCGAACACGTCGCCAATCGATCTGCGCGACAAGGCGCTGATCGGCCTGATGCTCTACAGCTTCGCGCGCATAGGGGCCGTCCTCGCGATGAAGGTCGAGGACGTGTTCTCGCAGAACCGCCGTCTTTGGGTGCGGCTGCACGAAAAAGGCGGTAAGCACCACGAGATGCCACGCAATCACAACGCCGAGGCGTATCTCCTCACCTATATAGAAGGAACCGGCCTTTCGGCCGACCCGAAGGGGCCGCTGTTCCGCACGGTCGCCCGCGATGGCAAACTGACAGCTAATCCCCTGCATCGCGTCAACGCCTATGAGCAGGTGCGCCGCCGCCGCCGCCGGCATTGCGACCAAGATCGGCAATCACTCGTTCCGCGCGACCGGCATAACGGTGTTTCGGAAGCTCGGCGGCTCACTTGAAAACGCCGCGCTGATGGCAAATCACGCCAGCACGCGCACAACGCAGCTTTATGACCGGCGCGCGGACGAAGTGACGCTCGATGAAGTCGAGCGGATCAGGTTTTGAGCGCGATTGGATCAGGAGCCAGAGAAATTTCCTCGCACCGCAGGGGATAGGTGGAATGGTAGGTGATGTCGGGTAGTCTAGCATCGGTGGCGCTTGCAGAAATCGTCGGACCGATGCCCCCCGAACTGGCCTACCGACCGGGCATGCCCGATGCGCCGCCTAAGCTGCAAAAAGGAGCGCCGCGAGATAGGAAATCGTTTCATGCCGCCTTCATGGTCGCAAAGGCTGGCAATCGCGAGCGGGCCATTGAGGGTTTCAAACAAACCGTCCGTATCAATCCTAAAGACTGCGATGCTCACTACAATCTTGGAGTGACGTTCTTCGCGGCGTCGGAATTTGGAAAGGCACTCGATGCCTTCCGTATGGCCATCGGGGTCAATTCGAAACTTGCCTCCGCATATTTTGGTGTTGGTTGCGCACTCGGCGCGCTCGGCCGCAGCGAGGACGCCTTGGATGGCTGACGGCGAAACGTTGCACGTCGCGGGATCAAGCGGCTTGTGGCGTGGCGTCAGCTTGTCGGGGCGCGGGCGGGCGCACGGCTGTCGGGTGCTCGTCAGGCTCCTAAATCACGGATAACATGTTCTAAAGCTCCTATCGCGGAGTAGGCTGTAGCCCGGTCGCAGACCTGCCTCAATCGTTGGGCCTTGCCGGGATGGATTAGATTTCTGAAATTTTTCGCCAGTCTAGCCGCTGTTGCCGTATCTGCCGTAATTCTTCGCAAATGTTCTGTCATCTTTATGTAGCGATGCAAATCCAGTCGGGCTAAGTCTTCTTTTATTTTAAGAGTAGTCCTGGCCTGCTCTATGATCTCATCCGTCTCTTGCTGCAGCCTCCAAAAAAGAAGGGCCTCGATGGCTGCACCCGCCAGCACCGTCGCGGCCTTCCATTCAGAATTTTCCAGGGCGCGCGTGACGGCCCCGACGTCGTTACGGATGTTCTCCCGCAGAGCATCATCGGTGATAAACAAAAGTGTGGTGGTTGAGGGGGGAGGATACGCGTCGGGGCAGTCGGCCAGCGCCCTTCGGATTACGGTGACGGCATCGCGCCCGTTGACGGGTGGCATCGTTCTTTGCTTTCCGCCCGTCGCCGACCACATTGTCAGATGTGATTTTATAGCGCTTACGGCAAGGACAAGCTGAGCGTAGTCCGCGGCGGAGAAGCTCAGCAGTTCGGGAGGAATTTCTTCAATCAGGCTTACTATACCCAATAACTGGGGGCCGTGGTTTGCTGCTTCTAATTGGACAACTCCTACGCCCTTCGCTGCGTGGGGAAATAACTCATCGATGGTCTGAACCACCTGACTTGGCATGACCCGCTTCATCGTCTGCTTTCTAAGGCAACCGGGCTTTCCACGCGAGAAGATACCACTGTCCCGGTCACGTTTAGATCAGGCCGCTTGTCCGGCCTTCGCCTGCGATCAACGATGGCGACACCGACAAAAGGCGTCTGAAAGGGGCAGCGGATGGCAACGTGTGCGTCAACGGCCATTGCTGCGCTTTTGACCATCGGTTTGCAGCTCCTCGGCCCGCCATACTGCCCCGCCCGCGCCGGTGACGCCGAAGGTGCTGGGCAAGATAGATGAATACCTGCCGCCGGATTGCCCCGCCGAACGTAAGCGAATCGATATGACCTTTGTGCAGGAAAGGGGCGCGCGCCGCTTGGCTTCGAGCTGTTTGACGCACTGGAGGCGAGGGCTGGATCTTCGATGGATGGCGATGGACTTTCCCGACACGGCATCGCAAGCAGCGCATTGGCAATTTGTCGGCTGTCGCGGACATCGGACGCCCGGGTCGCCCAGCCGCGGTGATCGGCGCGCCGTGCCTGCTGGTGATGTGGTCCGGTGCCGCGCATGACTGGACTGCTGCGGTTGATGCGGCGAGTGACTTCTGGCCGCCGTCTGATCGCACCACCGCGCTGCACGGCGGGTGTCTGTTCCAATGGACCGGCAAAGTCCCTGGCAATGGTCCCGCCAGCACCCAGACCCTGAGGGACGCGGCTTGGTTTTACCTGGTTCGACTGGCTGAGCTGACGAACTTTGCTCAACTACACACTCTGGTGGTGCAGCCCGCCGTTGCTGGCCGTTCACGGTGCCAATAGCTGGATGGTGTGGGAGTATTCACAATCATCGGAAGTCATTATTGCCATCCATTCGCCCGACGCCGGTGATCCAGCGGTTACCCGGCGCGTGCTGACCATCATGTTGGCCGACGAGGAACTGAGCAAAAGATCGCGCCGCTGGTCTCATTCTGAAGCGAGGTCCTAACTATGCCTGGTAGACAAGCCAAGCTAATCTCGTCGGCCGTGTTGCGACGCATGCTCACCCATGTGCGGCAGCGTTCCCATGATCCAGCCCGCGACCGGGTCATGATACTGTTGTCCGTGCGGGCCGGGCTGCGGGCGGCTGAAATCGCGCAACTGAGGTGGTCGATGGTATTGGATGCCCGCGGTCGCATCGGCGACACCCTTGGCTTGACAGATCAGATTGCCAAGAAACGACGGGGGCGCAACATCCCGGTTCATCCCGAGCTACGTGCGGCGTTGCAGGCCCTCGTGTCGCAGACCGGCGAGCGCGATGGTCCGGTAATCACGTCGGTGCGCGGCGGGGCGATGCAGCCCAACAGCATCGTCAATTGGTTTGTTGCGCTATTTGCTGCCTTGCAGATGGAGGGTTGCTCCTCGCATTCGGGACGGCGCACGTTCATCACCCAGGCCGCGCGCAACGTGCATCGCGCCGGGTGCAGTCTGCGCGACGTGCAGCTGCTGGCCGGGCATCGGTCGATCGAACCACGCAACGCTATATTGATGGCCACACCGACGGCCAACGCAAACTGATCGGCTTGTTGTAAGGCGGTATACGCGGAAATTGCACAGCAACTCCAATTCGACATTCATATCATTTGGATCATACGCCCGATCTGTTGATTCCCAATCTTGGGGCCGTGCGTTCGAATGGCGCCGGGGATGCCACTTCGATTCAAAACTTGTAGGTAGGGGTCCGGTCGCCTCCGAAGCCTTGTATTCTTCTGCGACTTCACTAGAGCACGAACACTCCGGGACCCGACGGGATGGATCGATCCCGTCCGTCGAATGCCGGCCATGGTGCCGTCCTATATTCCTGGCAAACTCGGGCGCCGGAGTTTGACGAAATGCCCGCGCGGCGCGGCCTAGCCCAGTACAAGCTTTGTCAGTTCGACACGCTGGCTTGCATCGAGTGCAAAAGTGGGTCGTTTGAAGAAGCTGGCCCGATGGTTTGATTAGGGCGCATCCGCTAGCAGGCTGGAGTATATCCACCCTTGAGGAGCATCGTCGCCTACTTGGACCCACCCGTCGCGCCGCGCGAAGGCGGTCATGACCGTGCCTCGAAGAATGATCCGGACGACAGGCGACGAGTTGTCAGGAGCGGACCGCATGTTCACTGACTGCTTCGTTTGTACACTGAGAGGTAGGCTGCGCTCCGGGCGCCTTCGTCGGCGCCGGCAGAACAGGAGGAGATGTCGGAGGAGGGAGATTTGGTACGGTAACGAACTGTTGTCTTGGAGGTTCCGGTGGCGGCGGAGGAGGAGGAGGCAGTGGCAAAGCCAGCGGTGGCGAATTGGTCCCCGGAGTTGCAATCTGAATCGGCGGCTGAATTAAAGCCGCCTCCGGCGTTGCGGTCGTTATCAGCGAGAACAGCGTGACGCAGATCGAGACACTCGCGAGGGCTATCAGGCTCTTATGCGTTGTTGGATTACCCGGCGCGAATGCCGCGTCCGCTGCAGCCTGGGCATAGCGTGGCATGAGTTCGGCGAGTTGAGCCTCTAGCGCCTGACGACGGGAGTTTGCAGCTCCCACAATGGCCCTCAGATTGGCAAGTCCGCTGCTAATGTCCTGCTCGATCTTGAAACGCTGAAGGACGATGTCGCGCTCAACGGCGTTGATTTCGGTCGGAGCGATGGCCTTGTTGGGGTCGAATCGGAACCGGCCCTCGATCTGCTGTCTCCAGACGACCATCCTCTGGGTCGTGACCTCCCCGAAGCCCGGAACAGCCATAACTTTGTGCGTAACGATGTCTCCGGCTGTGTCAATGCCGTAACTCGCGAGCATTGCGATCTTTGCCGGACCAATACCGGAGATTTTCGCTGAGGTGATCGCGTATTGGTCAAGATAATCCTGAAGTTGCTTTTGGCGTCGCTGATCTGAAAGCTGCTGCATACGTTGCACCCGCAGCGACGGCAGCCCGTCATAGCGGGCCTTTAGAGCATCGAGGTCACGACGAATTTGACCGAAGCGGGACGGCGCGACTTGCCAGTTGGATCTGAGCGTGTCCCACTCCCGCTTTACCCCATCGAGCCCTTGGCTGTTAGGTGCCGTGCCGAAGTCGGCCTTTACAAGGACCCCTGTCAACGCCCCTACGATCAGCGATATCAACGTGAAGGTGCCAGCGTGCGTTACGAACGCGATGAAAAGGGGTATCAGCACGGCTGCGGCGATGGCCGCGTATGCGATGATCGCAAGCTTTCGTCCGCTCTTCGCGGCGGCGACTGCCTGATGGGAGGGAGGGGTCCTAAGTCCGTCAGGGTTGGGAAGCAGCGGAAGTGCTAGAGGCTCGGCGACTTTCGTCACCTCTTGCCAAAGCGCCGCGATTCCCAGCGCGGAGCCACCCTTGCCGACGAACACGACGGGGAACAGAGGCGTGCCGCTGGCTGCCTCGATCTGGCACCACGGACAGTGGGGTAATTTTGAGAAGTATCGATGAGCCTGGTTCTGCGTGCACTCCCGCAAGCTGGCCCCGAGCTGCTGCAGGGCTGTGACCCAGCGATCCCCAGAAGGCCAACTCGTTGCAGAAAATGCGAAGGCGGCCTCGAACAGTCCCTGCAGGTCAGGCGAGAGCGCTTCGATTGGAAGGCTGCCAGGCGGCGGAGCCATCATGGTCCGGCGCTGGTCGCGGGAATAGGCGTATTGCGATTTCGCAATCGCCTCCTCTATTGTCGGCGGATTTCCCGCAGCAAGATATCGACCGGCGAATGGGTGTCGGCCCATGCACAGCATCTGAAAGATTATAACCGCGAGGCCGAAATTATCATGGTTTGCCGTACGCGGTACCCGGCGTAGCTGGGCAACTGCATCTCGGGCGGCTGATGGGTTCCGACGCCGACTTCGCAGTACCATCGGCGTGATCCCTTCGAGACCTGGAAGCTGTCGCAGTCGATAAGGCGAATGGTAGCATCTGCGCCTACCACCAGATTGCCGTGATTGACGTCGCCGATTACAAGGCCGGCCGTATGGACGGTCGAAAAGGCGCGCGCCGCGTTGGCAGCGGCATGAATCAGAAACCGCCAGTCTGCCTTCGGAAATTCCTGAAGCCGTAGCTTCGGCCCATAGAGTTTGAACACCGGGCTATGTCCGGCGATCTTGGGCATGACAAACCCGACGATCGATCCGGAAGGGCCATGCAGAGTGCTCGTCGGCCATGCGGCAACACTAAGCAGCTTCGGATCAGCGATCGCAGCCATCGCTGCCAGCTTCTCGTCGTTATCGCTGGGTTTCGGCTTTAAGTAGATTTTGGCGACGGAATCGGGACGACCGTTGATCTCATACACCGCACCCTCGCCGCCCCGACCCAATTCCTTGCCAAGATGGAGTGAAGCACCCGATGGATCGAATGTGCGAGCCGCCGTCATTACCCTAGTCCAGGTCGATCCGCGTCGCTATGACAAGGGTCTTGTCGTCGTCGGTCCGCTTGTTGACATGATCCGAACGCAGATAAGCGATCAGGGCATCGGCGGGCTGTTGCAGGTCGCTGGGCTCTGTCCCCGCAAGCCACTTGAAAATTGGCCTAAACGACGGCGAGTGAACAGATCTGGCTGAGAAATCGAGGACGAGGCGTTCAATGCCATCGGAAAACAGTGCGATCTCATGGACAGGAGGACCGGTATCGAACTGAGGTGGACCCCATCGGCTGGACAGGAACCGGGGTGACGTAAGAGAGAGTCCCGCTGCGCTTCCCGTTCCCTCCCGATCCAAGGGACGAAGTAATATCTAAGTATAGACCCTACTCTACATAGGTCAACTCCCTTTTTAACTCCGTGCCCGCGAGCCTGTGGGCTACGCCGCAGCCCTTCAAAGCGGAGGCGTTGTCCACACGCTCGTGGGCTTCGCCATCGAAAACCGCACGCGGCGTCTGGTAGCCCAACGCCTGATGCAGCCGCTCCTCGTTGTAGAACAGCAGCCAGCCGCCAATGCCTTGGCGCGCTTCCGCAACAGAGCCATACGCTTTGATGAACACGTCCTCATACTTCAGGCTGCGCCAAAGCCGCTCGATAAAGATATTGTCCAGGAACCGCCCCTTGCCATCCATGCTGACCCGGACACCGCGGCTTTCCAACTCCTCCAGAAACCCGGCACTGGTGAACTGGACGCCTTGGTCGGTGTTGAAAATCTCGGGCCGACCATGCCGGGCGATCGCTTCCTGCAGCGCTTCAACACAGAAATCCGCCTCCATGGTGATCGAAACCCGCCAAGCCAGAACCCGGCGGCTGAACCAGTCCATCACCGCGACCAGATACACGAAGCCCTTGGCCATCGGGATGTAGGTTATATCGGCGCACCACACTTGGTTCGGCCGCTCAATAGCCAAGCCGCGCAGCAAATACGGATAAACCTTGTGATCCGGGTGCCCCTTGCTGGTGTTGGGCTTCTGGTAGATCGCCTCCAGTCCCATCACCCGCATCAGCCGGCGCACGCGCTTGCGGTTTACTATCGCGCCATCCTGGCGCAGCGCCGCCACCATCCGCCGCGCCCCGTAGAACGGCCACTTCGTATAAAGCTCGTCCATCCGACGCATCAGCGCCAGGTCGTCCGGGTCCACTGGCGCCGGTTGGTAATACAGCGTCGAGCGCGCGACCTTTAGCAGCTGGCATTGCGCCGCGATCGAGAGGTCAGGATCGTCTCGGTCGACCAGCGCGCGACGTTCGCCGGGAACTCATGGCCCAGACCTTTTCCGCAAAAAATCCCGCTCCACCGTCAACTGGCCGATTTTCTCATACAAAGGTGCCAGCTGCGTTTCCGCCGCGTCACCGCTATTCGCCGATGCCTTGTCCCGAGCGAACAGCGTCGCAGTCCCGTCCAGCAGCGTCTTCTTCCACGCGTGGATCTGGCTGGCATGCACGCCGAATTTGCTCGATAGCTCGGCTACCGTGCCCTCCTCGCGGATCGCTGCAAGCGCCACCTTCGCCTTAAACTCGGGACCGTGTTTCTTCCGTGTATTCGACAAGTCTCACCTCCGGCCAATCGGCCATTCCCAGGCTGGACTCTCTCTTAGCTGCCTGTCCAGTTTTCGGGGACCACTTCAAACTCTAAGGTTTCTGCCGCAAGCTCCTGCGTGAGAAAGTTCGTCACGTTGGCATACTCGCCATGCTGCGGCCAAAAGATCCACGTGTATTCGCCGGGCTCTTCGGTCCCAACAATAATTGCCCCATCGCCTATCTGAACATAGACCGCACAGGAATTCGTAATGACGGCGCCCAGAATGGTGCAGGCATAGTCCCGACTTTCGCGTCCCTCTTGCGCTGCCAATACCGCGATCTCGCTCTGAACCGAACCGATCCACTCGACAACAAACTCGCGTTTGATGGAGGTCGGTTCGGGTTCCGCAAAGTCCCGTAGAAACCTGGAAACCGCAAGTGATGCGCCTGCGTCCGAGCATTCCACCGTGCCAGCCCCATCAGCCACAGCGGCAATGAGCACTTCGTTCCCGTCAGTGGCACGCACTACCACACAGCCACCGGCGTCCTGACAGGGAGAACCCCTCTTGAGATGCGAGGTGCCGAGGACAGAGGCGTAGGCTGCGCGCCAGTGCCTGTCAGGCATTAGACAGACGACCACCCGGTCGGTGCGGGAAGGGCGACCATTTGGCCTGGCTGTGAACGTGCGACGCCACCAAGGGAACTGGAGAGCCAGGAAAACAGCTCTCGAAAACTCAGCCCCTTAAGCTTCATCGGAGGGCGGTTCGCGCTGCAGATGGCGGTGAGCTTGGTCATATCAGCGCCTTCGACCGCCACGGCAAAAAAGCTGAAAGCCTTGCGTTCTTGGCTGTCACCGGCGCGCACCAAGGTGGCGGCATGTTGCCAGCTATCGGTCGGTGCACCGTCGGTGATCAGAAAGACCCACGGACGGTAGTAGCTGACACCTGCCTGCTTGTAGATGTTCTTCCGGGCTTCGAGCATTTCCAGGCCCTGCGTGATCGCCGCACCCATCGGCGTATCGCCAGTGGGCACTAGGGTCGGTGGTTGAAAGAGATCGGCGGTCTGGAAGTCGGATATGATCTGGACTGGCCCGAAAGTCATAACAGCCACTTCGACCCGCTGCATCGCCATGTCGTCCGACGTTAGCTCTTCCTTGAAGACGCGGAGTCCTTGGTTGAGCTCGTTGATCGGGCGACCGTTCATGGACCCGGAGGTGTCGAGGAGCAAAAGGCAAGGACATCTCGGCTCCGGATTTGAGACTAAATCAGGATAAGCAAACGGAATCTGATCACTATGGCTCATTGTTGCTCTACTAGCTTAGGAACATGTAAGCAATAGGCGTTGAAGCCTTTAGATAACAGGATGTATCAGCATGAGGCCACATCAAACAGGCGCCAAAGGCCGATTGGCGCAGTGTTGGCTAATACCGTTAGAGCGGGTCGGACCACAAGTGGCTGTCTTGGCCAGCGTCGGGATATCTGAGTCTAGGTCTTCACCTTTTGTCATGGGCAGAGCATCGCCTAATCCGGTTATTAGGGGCCCCAGCTCTTCTCTTAAGAGACGAAGTTGCGGGCCTTATCCAGTAGCTTAGTAGCTTAGTCACCTCGCGTAGCTGCACGAATCTGATAAAACTGGCCGACGGACCCCAAGTTCTGGGGCGTCGCGACGCAGACGATCTCGTCCGACCGCAGCCATAGCTCAGAAGGATTCCCAGCGATCGCGTCTCGACCTACCAATGGGGCAGCTATCAGATCGAACAATCTGCGGCTGCGGAACATGGCCGCGCTCACCGGGCTGGGACCGCGAGGCTAGCGTCCCGTACCCGGAAAGTTCCGTGCAGGTGAATGCGTGGCTGCTGGTGGATTTGATCCCAACGCCCAGCCGACCGAGGTGATCGGTGGCAAGGAGCGTGCCGATAGCGGTTGTGGCGGGCCTATCATGGCGAGCCCGATTGTATTTCAACTAGGAGGTCAACTCATTCATTGGGGAGGCAGGCTGCGGGTCAGCCATGACATCGACCTCCGCCCGACGCGCCCCGCATTGGTAACGGCGACCACCAGCGCCCGTTTGGAGTTGCCACTGACGATCACCGCATGCCAGCAATCAAGGTCTGCCAGTGGTCAATCACCACGAGGTAGGGATTGGGAACGCCCGTTCGTGTCGCATGATCAAGGGAATGGCAACTTGTCCAAGGAAAATGGCAACCTCCAGCAGCGAGCCGCAGTCGCATCCCAATACGGACCAGCCGTCACGATGCGAACTTGCGTCCGCGTGGCGCCTAGACCGGCTAGGGCATGTCGCTGACATCGGGGACATCGATAAGGAAAGGCTACCATGAGAGGACGACGGCGGGGAACATCGGAACTTTTCGACAAGAGAGCGTTGGGCGCAGCCTTTGTCGGTCCGTTGTCCAATCAATCTGTTCTCGTTAACCGAGCGTCAATACCCCGTAGCGAGGTTCCCGTCATTGACAAATGTGTCTTTTGCGGCGGTCAGCCAACTAATTGGGAGCATGTGTGGCCGCGTTGGTCTCACCACTTTATCCCGAAAGGGAAAAACAAATGGACCTCTCTACATGCCGTGGAATACGAAGATAGATCAACCTTTGAGATCAGGCATCATGCGGGCGATCCTCATGACTGGCAGGTCAAATGCGTCGATGAGAAGTGCAACAATGGATGGATGAAGGCTCGGGAGGATGAACTTCGGCCTCTTTTCATCAGAATGCACAAAGCCACACCGGAATACCCGATCAGACTGACAGAAGCTGATCAACTTACAATCGCTCGGTGGTTTGCAATCAAAGCTGTCGTTCAAGAATATTCTCAGAAAAGCAGCCGAGTTTCTCACTATCGTCAGCGGGTGCGTCTCGCACAGAAGGGCAAATTGCCAGAGAAAGCTTGGCGCATTTGGATAGGGGTTTACGAGGGAAGCGATCCGATATCACTGTGGACCTCGTTTCCTTTTCAACTTATTCCTGAGGCCGTAAAGCGCAGGAGAAAAACTGCGGCTGTAACCTATTACAACAGTCAAATTGCTTCTTATGTACTCGCCAAGTTCTTTATACTTATCCTCCGTAGCCCGCATGAGTTCTTCGTAACTCGTTGGCGTTACCCCGCCGCTGCGGGGATATCCGTCAGATTTGGCCTCTTAGCGGGTACAGTTTTTCGTGGCCTCTAGTGCCCCTCACGGACCAACAAGCACACTCTCTTACCTTTTGCATCCGTCAGTGGCTCAAGGCGAGCCGCCATAAGTATCAACGAGGAGGGGTATTTGCATCAAACGGGTTCGTGCCCCACCAGAAGGGTGCGACATGATGCCGTGATTTATGGTGAAGTCCGGCAATGAAGTGGCCGGCTGCTGTCATCCGAGCATCACAGACCGATCCGCCGCCGGCATCGACACTGCACGGCCTCCCTCAATCCCTTGGTTGATCGGAATTCTGATCTATTTGCTAGCCTGCATCTTTATCACCTCGCCGATGTCACGATGACAGTCGGTATCCAGGCAACTGTTCGATCACGATCTATCTGCCGTCGCCGATCGATAGAGCGGCTCTAGTGTGGTGCCACCACGATCACTCCCCCGGCGGAAAAATCGAGATAGTACTTCCGCCCTCCGATAATCTTGCCTTCGGTATCCGGTCTGTCATTCGACGCTTGGTGGGCCTCGCTATCGCATCGGTGTATTCCCAAGTGACGGTGCTGGATTGACAGGCTTGCCAGCGAAGTCCATCTCAAAATACAGATGCGCACCGGTTGTGAGACCGGTATTTCCCACGACACCAAGCTTCTCGCCTGCCGCAACGGTGCGCTTACCCTCGGCGAATGCCGGCACGACCATACCGAAATGGCTGTAGATTCCGACAAAGCTTTCATGCTGGACTAGCATTTCAAGGCCACCTGGACCCTTCTTCTGGATGAGGATTACAGTGCCGGGCGCGGTCGCCAGAATTGGTGCGCCTGCCGGTGCCGGCAGATCGATACCATAATGGTAGGAGCCGGCCTGTGGTTGTTCGACAGCACGCGCGGGCCAAATGGCGATGAGACACAGGCCGGACTGATCGGCGGCCGTAGGATCACCGCCTGGGGCAATTGTGCGGCGCATGGACTCGCCCACACCAAAACGGTTACGGATGCAGACGTGATCATAACGGATGTCGGTATCATGGCATCCAGCGTAGCAGGAAATTACATCCCTGGGAGCAACGCCCGCACCTCGCCCGGCGGTGCTGGTAGATCGACGCCATGATCGTAGGTGCCTGCCTGGGAGTGGTTCGCAAGCACGCGCGGACCAAACGGTGAGGAGATGCACGCGGGACTGACGGGTGGCACAAGCATCGGCTCGGGTTGCGGGTCCGCGTTTGCGCCGCCTACCCTCAGAATTATGACGAGAACCGCTCCTGCGATGAATAAAGGCCGATCATTGGCCCCTGGCGAACGCGATTGGCTGGTCGGGCGTCAAGTGCGAAGCGTATTCTTGGTCACCTTGATCCCGTGCTTTTTTAGCCATGCCTTGTGTTCCGCTTGGGCCTTGGTCAGCGCCGCCGTCTTGGGCAGGTTGGTCAGCTTGCCTTTTGGCGTGGACATCTTGATTACGCGAGACATTCGCTTGGCTCCCGCCGGATGCGTTGGCGAGCTTTACCAATTTCCGCGGCGGGTGTCGTGCTCGGCGGCCGCCATGACGCGTTGTGAGCCGGGCTTCAATGACGAGATATTCCGTAGGGTCTCCGCAACATACTGAAATAACGTTGATCTTAGGCGGTTATGGCATGTGCGTTGGTCAGGACAGTTGGTTGCAAGTTGGCTCCCGTTCCCGTCCATTCTCCGGCTGGATAGGTGTGCGGCTACGCTGGGCCGGAATGGGTTACCGTTTGCTAGCCTATATCAATCAATTTCCGTTTTGCCCGATCGTACATACAGCCGGCTGGCGAAGCTCTCCAGCGTCTGGCGGATGAACGACAGATACGCGTCGATCTTTGACGGGCGCGGCGGCCGCGCGGCAACCCGGCCTGCGCCAGCACTCGCCGCACCACGCTGTGGTGGATGTGCAGCTGGCGCGCGATGGTGCCGATCGTCCATTTCTCGGCGTGATAGAAGCGCAGGATCCGTGCCTCGATGTCAGGCGGCGTCACCATGGTCGGGTTCCATCCGGTCGGGTCGCGCTACAGCCGGTCTCGGCGGTGACAGCGGCGGCGCAGGAACCCTGGCGGACGAGTGGCGGGCACCGACGACCGCACCAGTGACAGTACGTGATCGTTCGCCGGGGCCGATCCTCCGGAACAGCTGCGTCGCTCGCGCTCATCGGCGAGCCAGGCGCCAGCAGATCATCGGGTCGCGGTGGGAGTGAACCGTGATGCGTCACTTTTTTGTCGCGCGTCCGGTAACGACCTTGTCGCGCGGCATGGCGGCGTCGCCCTGCCGGACTATTCTGGTAGCGCTGGCCAGCGCACTGCTGCGAGCGGCGCCGGACCCGTTGGGCACAGCCTTCGGCACAATAAATCTGGCCGCGGTCGCAGCAGCTGCAGATCAGCACCTGCATCCGACAGCCCGCGCAAAGAAACAGCCGCGCCGATCTCGCGTCGGTATGGTCGAAACCGCGATCGCCACATGGACGACCACCGCGATTGCCGGGATACTGCCCCTGCATGCGTGCCCAGCACGTGTGGGGCACGGGGTCGATGCGGAACCGCCAAGTTTGAGATCGGCGCCGTGCCTGCCCCTCGAAAACAGCAAGCTAATACGCGCCACCCAGGCCAGCAGTCAGCCCGACGCGGAACAGCGACATCAGCTCAGCATCGGCAGCCCGTTTGAGGCCCCTCTGCTCGCCAGAGCCAACGATGACTGGCGACCCGGTCGGCATCCGGCGCCGGATAGACGCCGGTTTAGACCGCCATCGACAGTAGATCGAGACGGTGACGTATCCCCGATTTGAGGCGCCTGATCAGGGCTTCACCGCATTGTCGTCTCCCCAGTGCCCACTTTCATCGCACCCGGACGCCAACGTAATAAATAATTGCTAAATCAATAGCTTATCCTGTGGATAATTAATAACTCTGCACTCGCGCCTGGGGCTCCGGTGCATCGATCCCCGAAAGTCCGGCAAGCAAAGACCGACGCCGTCGTCCACCGGAGATCCTGCGCAAACTAGGGCCGCTACCCCGTGCGTCGGATTCACAGGAACTCTCAGGAGCCGACTTACCGGATCGTGGGCGGGCGCGATATCGTGCGGCTCGACCGAGGCGATGCTATACAGCACGGATGGGCATGAAACTCACCCTGTTCCGTTCCACCAAGGAGCCTGACATATTCGGCTTCACCTCCGACCCGACCGGCAACAACCTACCGGGTCAGTTTCGCCCGTGGCTCAAAGCTCGTGAAGGTAGTTCGGCTCAGACATACGCGGAAGATAACCTTGAGGGGCATGCCTTGTCCGATCCGGTAATCAGAGCAGTAGAGCATGAGGGTTTCTATCTCGCCCGAAGCGGGAGCCCGCGAGGTCGGGATGAAGCGGGGTAAGACGCCGATCACCAAGCTGGTCGACGAGACACCGCCTGAATTGCGCCGCGTTGTACAGGAGGCGCAGAACCAGATCACTTCGGGTGTGTAAATTCTGGACCGTGACTTCAAGCCGACGCGGTTCCCCACGCTACATGAGATCATAGCCGAGATGGAGTGGTCATCGGCTCTGGATGACCTACCTGGCCAACGCACCGCCGCACTGAAGCAGCATAGCCGAGAGCTTATCGACATCGGCAAGCGCACCCTGCGCGAGCGGGAGGCGCAAAAGCGTGGCCTGACGGTCGAGCAGCTAGCCGCCGAGGAGCAGCAGCGGCGGGAACGGGACTGGCAGGCCGAACAGGATCGCTGGAATCAGTTCGTCTCCGGCGGGATCGTTGTTGAGGAGAGCCTCTCATGGCTGCGGATCGGCGCGATCTATGTCGAACACCAGTAACAGACGGCCCGCTGTTGGCGAAGGGGCACAAAGAAGATACTTGGGTCGACGTGAGCATCGAGCGCCGCATCGGCCAGAATCTGTGCAGGTTCAATAGTGAATTCATCGCACACCACCAGGAGTTGCTGCCCGCGCTGACTATGATTTTCTGCGAACCGGATCTGCTGTCGCCAGTTGAGTTGTTTGGTCACTCACCAACATCACAAGCCCTCCTGTGGCCGGCCCTCACTTCTTAGTAATCTAGTCATTGTCTGGACTGCTCTGTGCTCGCAACCAGCGCTGCGTGAGCGTATCACCGGCGCGCTACCCCGTTCCAGCTCGCATCGAAAGGCAGCGCGTCTGGCAGTCTGCCCTGTCCATCAGTTGGGCGATTGCGATTTCGCCATCCAGGCTGGGACACGGTGTTTGCCCAGCGCATGAACTTTCGACGGCGCCTGCTGCAGGAAACGGTGAACTAGGCTTCGCCTTCGATCGCAGCGGCCTTGATCGCGATAAACTGCGGGCGGCCCTTCCGCCCCGGTAGTTTGCGCTTCACCGAATAGCGAAGATCACCACCGGATCCTTTTTGGACTGCGATGAGCCCCTTTTCGTTCAGCTCGGCCTTGAGAGCCTGGACGCGTGACTTACTGCCAAGGATCGCCAACAGCTTGCGATCAGTGAACAGGTATTCAATCCCGTTTTCCTTATGCTGTAGCGTCAGCACGGGCCACTCAACAGGGTCGGCGGAAAGGCCCTCCAATCCCCCCACCTGCTGTGATGTCGATGATCTCCTGTGGGTTCGCCCGCACGTGATCCCTCACCTGGGCGAGCAGCTCTCTCTGCTCAATCAGAGGCTTGCCTCCACGGCCGGCGCCAACGAGGGCGCTCAAATATCGCGCCTCTTCCCTCGCAACCAGCGCAACGTGATCGCGGGCACAGGTAAGCAGGCTGTTGCGGACGACTTTATATTCCCAGGGAAAAATTCCATGCTTGATCGCGAAACACGCAGTTGCGTACACCGTCGCCATCCTCTCGTGGATACGACTTAAAACCCGGCCGGGCGCACTGATTTTTTCGGCTTTCGCCAGGTAAATTTTGCGCCTCGCTTCGAGCCAGGCACTGAGTTCATCGGGATTTTCGAGGTTCTCCGCGACCAGGGCCTTTATGAATTTCTACGATGGGGGGCCAAAATTGGTCAGGGCAAGTTTGCGCAGCCGCCGAGCGAACGCCGCGACATTCTTTTCACCGTGCAAATCTTCAAAACAGCCCATGGGCATTGTCTGGCTCGGGAACGCTGATTAATCTGTCGACGAAACGGTGACTGCGAAGGTGGCCCGCTGCGCATATTCCCAGGGTAAGAGTACCCATAGACATCACACCACACGGCCTTGCATGTTGTACCTCTTGCACCCTGGGCTAGAAAGGTCTGGCCGGGTCCCCGTCAGTCTTCGTGCCTCATGCCCGATGAAATCCGATTGGTCTGTTCTATACCAGGCGTTCGGCGGTTTCTTAAATATCCCTGCCGAAAAATAAGTGTCCGTATTCCGCTGCAGAGAATCAAACAATAGACTTTGGTAAAGGCGGAACATAGGTCTTTACCGATACGACACCCAAGGAGCAGAGGCACCAGCTTAGCCGCTTAGAAAACCGTCCACCGTCTTGGGAATTTTGAGGGAGGGGTGTCGCATGGCCGTACAAAACATGGCCTGGCAATGGGGCGGGCGGGGTCAATTCCCACACAACGAGCCTCGAAGTCAACTTCGGGCCGACTAAAGCTGCAGCACTATGCTCCTTATCCCAAGCCGGCGGTGGTGGGCCATGTGCGGGTGGCATCACGCAGTATCGCTCCCGAACTCAGCCGGATGGGCCAGACCAAGACCACAACTTCGGGGTGTCGGGGGCGACGTCACTGGCTTCCGGACCTACGTCTAAGCCAAGGCGCATTACGACCGACGTCTTGATGGAGGCGTTTCGATAGAACGTGCCGGTGCGACAGTTCCAGTCCAGTCTGCCAAGGTTTGCGTGGTGTACGACCCGTCCAACAGGCGGATCTGTCAAGAACACCAGGATAGTGGGGCGGTTATACAGCAATTGGGTCTTGGTCCGGAGGAGATACAACACCATGCCTGCATTCCAAGCGCTCCGCCTATCGGTTGTCCTGACGTTCATGACGCCTGCCTTGTGCGTCGCTGCCGATCTGCCGCGGGTTGCTCCCGACAGCACCGCATGGACTGCCCGACCGGCCTTCTCATTTCCGCAGGCAAAAAAACCCGAGAAGGTGCGCCAATCCCTCAGCGGGATCGCTTGCCCTCCCCTAAATGGCGCGACAAGAAGATGTGTGGCCGTGTTCGATGAAGGCGTCGAAGCTCGCTACGTTGTTATCGATGGACAGACATTGCGGCCAGAGCTTGACAAGATCGTTCTCTTGTCGAGCGGAAAAGAGCTGGATACGGAAGGCGCAGCACAGGACGGAGATGTCATCTATGTCGCGGGCTCACATGCGCCGAAGCGGAGCGACTGCGGCGCAAACCCCGACAGCAGGCACGTTATTCGTCTATTTATCGATCCGAACACTGGACTGCCAATCGCGGACAAGACGAGCGACGACAACGGCAACCTCTGGAAGCTCATGAAGGGCCATTCGGTGCTGGGGGAGTTCACCGGGGAGAAAACCTGTCTGGGCGCCTCCAACCATAACCTTGCCGATCATAAGGCCCAGGCTGTCGATATTGAGGGCTTGGCGGCGAGGGGTGGCGATCTCTATTTCGGGTTTCGCGGACCGGTGCAGGAAAACAGAGCATTTATCCTTCGTGTCGTCGCCGATCCCCTTTTCGCAGGCGGGGATGCCAAACCGGAGCTCTTCGGTTTCGTTATCGATAAGGGTCGCAGCATCCGGGATTTGCTAGCAGTCCCCGAGGGCATTTTGATCCTGGAGGGGCCCGATGATGATTCGCCATCAGTGGACTGGCGCGTCGCATATTGGGATGGGACCGGGACCGGCACAGGGTCCGTGATCCCAATCATCCCAAAAGGCATGGCCACACTGGATCTGACGAAAGTCACATTGGGGAGTTGCGACAAGGAGTTGAAGCCAGAGGCAATTGCGTTATTAGAAGAAGGCAACGACTTTCACCGGTTGCTGGTCCTGTCAGACGGCATGTGCGACGGCGGCCCTATGTCGTTCCGAATACCCAAGTAATACCTTGCAAACAACACCCGTGGATCGGCGGTTCTAAGATGAGCCTGGCGGGTGGCTAGCGGGGCTTTCGAAACCGTCAGAAGGGGCCGGGGAGCTTTCGGCCCGAAATCAGAATAGTCCGAGGGAAGCGTATGAAACTCGATGCGAAACGCGTACGTGAGTGGCAAGCCGCAAAAGGGCGCCAGCTACTTCCGATCGTTTATTTACGGGGATTTGCGGCCAGCGAGGGTGAAATTGACGATACAACCGCTGACCCGTTCAATGGTTTCAACATAGGCTCCGTGCTACTTCGCACGGGATGGACCGGCAACTCAGCCCGTCACGTATTCGAGTCTCCTGTGCTTCGCCTGACCCAACCGCCGTTCAATTATCGGCTCGCTTTTAGCGACGGGGTGCGTGGCCTAAGCCCGGAAGCGAAAGCAGAGCTTATAGACTGGAAGGAATTTCTCAGCGGTCAGGCGGAAGTTCTCGGATCGCGACCGCAAGCGATCATTGCGATTTACCGCTATTACGATATCAACTCGCACATAGTCGGAGAGGGCAAGCGGTTTGGGATGGAAACTTTTGGCTGGGGGCTGGGGCGACTAATCCTCGATCTACTCGACACAACTGGTGCCGACGGTGTTTACGTTGTCGCCCATTCTATGGGCGGCCTCGTCGCGCGAACGTTCCTTCAAAATGAGGACGTCTTGGAGAGAAGCCATCCAACACTCGGGAGCAGCTGCGATGCGGTGCAATCGCTCATTGACGTCGGCCGGGTACGCTCCATCGATCCCCCCGACTGGCAACGTGCTCGCAGCTCCGTCAAGCGCTTCTTTACCTATGGAACACCGCATAATGGCATTACGGGCCAGGGCGGCCTGGGCAACGCATTGGTCGGTGCGATCGGAGCCATCACTAACTTTGGACTCGACAATTTCGGTCGCGAAGAGATCGAGAGGTATCTGAGCACACCCAAGGCTAACTCGCTGAACGGCAAGTTCCCAGTGGAGCGGACCTTCTGCCTGATCGGCACCGGTTCAATGGACTATCCTGTCGCGAGTGGCTTTTCCCGACGCCTCGTGGGGCAACGGAGCGACGGGCTGGTCGAAGTCGACAATGCCTATGTGTCTGGGCCCGACCCGGATCCAACCATGGGTGGACAATCGGTCCTTGCTGCTAGGGCCTATGTCCGGCGAGCCCATTCTGGCCCATACGGCATGGTCAACTCTGAGGAGGGATTCGGCAATCTGTCGCGGTTCCTCTTCGGAGACGTGCGCATCGACGGTAACCTGCAAGTTTATGAGTTGGGCTTGCCTCATAAATTGGCTCCCCATAAAGACGACCCTGACTTCGCGGTCAACGCCTCTTACACGTTCGAAACGTTCTTGCGAGTTCGCGGAGAGAGCTGGGCGATGACGGAACGCTTAGCCCAGGACGGTGCGGCGGCGTTCCGACGTTACGACGAATTGCTTGGCAAAGCCAATCCTCCCAAAGGCATGATGCTCAGCCAAAAGCAGCGCGATGAAAAAGATTGGAATCGAACGGTAGAGCTTTTCACTGCCTTTCTGGACACACAGTTGCGCACGGATCCGAATAGGGTCGAAACCATCGAAGGGCAGCCAAAGAAGGGCACTATGGGCTTTGCAATGCGACTTCGTGTGGCAGTCCCGGATTATGAGGTTAACGGGCGGCTGTGGCGCGTCGATCATTATGAGGGAAGCGCATTGCTGGACAAGGACTATGTATTCCTCGCATTCCAGGAAGAGGACGGGCGCTGGGGCTTGGCCTGGGGTCCGAATCGTCCTGATAGCGGGGGCGCCGATATAAAAATCATCGATCCACCTGAAGACGACGCGACAGCCGAACAGCGGGGGATCGCTTTCTCTCGAGTGATTCCGGGGAAGGCTCTCCAATTCTGGGTTCCTATTGAGAACGATGGCGCACCGGAGTTTAGAGCGTGGCTTCGTCTGACTGCTCGGAGGCGCGACGACCTTGGCGCAGGGCAATCCTGAATGGGATGATCCGGCTGTCGCGACCTCACAGCCATAGCCGACGCCAATAGCAACTTTGAGCAGACCCTTCTGTAGTTACGGACAACTGTTGGACGGCCCCACAGCATCGAGTGCCAGACTTTTGTGATGGAAAGTAACAGCCAGGTATTGGCGGCACACTTGACCGATTGTGGTCGCCGACATGAGCGCCACTGACATGTTAACACACATTTTAAACTGTGTCAAGAACGACTAAATGAGCATATTGACCAAACCTGATTACTTTCCTATCTAACGGGCAGGATCATGCCCTGCAACTCGACGCCTTGCGCCGTGCCGGCTGCGTGGGCCTGGTTGGTGGCAAATAGATGCCCACACGGTGCATCAAGGCTGTGTGCCACCAGCTGCGCAACCTCCTCCGGCGTGCCGTGGCGGTGCATCGGCACCTGCTTCACTTCGTCCGGCACGATGTGACCTCGGAAGCTGATTGGGCCCGCGCCGTCGAATCTGCCCTGAAGCTCGGCGGCTTGCACGGCCTGGTTAACAACGCCGGAATTTACCAGCCGGCCGCGCTGATGGAGACTGACGACGCGCTCTGGCAGCGGCACATCCAGATCAACCAGTACCGGCTGCTTCCCTCGGTTCATCCCGGTCCAATCGACACCGACATGATCGCGTTCCGCACGCCCGAGCAGCGCGAGGAGCGGATGTTCACCCGGATTTTGCGGCCGCCGAGGTCGATCGCTGCCGACTTGGTCATGCCCCGCAGCGCCCATTTGGGTCGCGGCATAGGCGAAGGACCCGGGCGAGCCCTTGAGGCCGGCGACTGGACGAGAGTATTCACGATGGACCCTCCGCCCGAGCGCTCCATCGCCGGCACTACCGCCTTCATGCCGAGGGACGCGGCCGGCCCGAGCTCGACAGCCAGCGCCCGGCCCTGATTGTCCAGCACGTCGCCGATCACCACCTTCGCACCCTGCGCTACCAGCAGGCGGACCTCCGCGGCACCCTGGCCGCGCGCCCCGCCGCTGACGAGCACCACCTTGTTGCCGAAGCGTGCCATGTCCGCTCTCCCCGATTACCGACAAGGAAGTTTGGCAAATCGGACGGCCTCGTTCAAAATCTGTTGGTGCTGGGTGACAACAGGCGTGCAGTGGCAGTCCCGACCGGATGTTTACAGTTAACGTAATGAAGTATTGGGGACACGGCAGTTATCTTGCGTCCGATTGGAGCGCAGACTGGCTGCACCGCGAGGCGACGGCGCTTCTGGGCATCATATGCGGTTTTGGGTAAACACATCTTCCATTTTCATCGCGACCACGGCACTGATGCGGGCGAAGCTGTAGAGCATGAGGCCGGCCAGAACGCTCGGGGATTCTGCACCGTCGCCGGCTGAAGGGTCGAAAGGTACGCGCGTGGCCGGAGGCCGGCTTCATCCCAATCGCGCGCCGTCCGCGCCAGGTTAACGTGACAATGCCCGCACCCTGACTTTAGGGATTCACCCGTATGTACACCCCGGCAGAACCCGGTGCATGCGTCATGGCCTGCCGCATGCGCGGCGAATTGGGCGAGGAATGTTGCTGTTGCTCCCCCCACTCCAGGCTTTCGGGCACGGCTGCACTGGCAAATTCGTAGACCGTGCTGTAGCCGCTGGTACCCTCGAGAACCCGATAGCGGCGGGCGTAGATCACTCCCGGCACCTTGCGGTAGCCTGGCACATATTCCCTACTGTACCAGGCGTTCCACTCCGCATCGACCTCGGCGGGGACGGACATGCGGCCAATCTGCAACACCGGCGCCATGCCACGCTCCGGCATTTCTATGCCGTCCGGGTAAATCTGTTCCCCGACAATGCGTGTCAAATTCTTCCCAATCACGGACGGCGAGACTTTCTGCCCCCATGGTGTCCGCGGCCGGTTCGTAAACGCCGGCGTTTGCATCACCGCCACACTTTCCAGTTCATAGCATGCCAGGTACTGCGGGCCACCCTTGACCGCCTCGTAGCGGGCCGCTGAGAGAATGCCGGGCACCGACAGCAATTCCGGTAGATGTTCCTCGTTATACCACTTGTTGAATTCCTGCACGTGCTGGGCGTCGATATCTACGTACACCATGAAAATCCCGCGACCTTTTTGTGCCATGTTTCTGTCTCCTCTGTGAAGCGTATTCGCCATCGTTTTGCCTCGTCTCGTTGGCACCCGGTCCTCACGCGTGGAGCCCAGGAGAGACACAAGACACCAACTGGCAGGCAGCGCAGCTGATGCTCAAACGCTACGGCGAGAAGGCGCTCAAGGAAAGCGCCGCTCGAACTGACGAGCTCGCGCCGTCGCGGCCGGAATGGCGATTGACGCACATGCTTGATAGAGTAGTACACATTTCTCGACCGCTTGGCCGGCGGCAACGTTGGAGGAAAAGAAACACCACCTCAGCTCAGACGGCCGGCGCAGGCAACCGCTTTCGTACTTGTTGCGCTGCTTCTTCAGTTCTCCTTCCAGACGCTCAGCCACAACAGTGGCGCCGTCCCGCCATGGCCGGTGACCAGGCTCAACAAATCGAGCAGGATCGGCGTGATGGAGGCGACTGCCAGTTCGGACCATTATCTTGTATAGTAAAGCGTCCTCGGCGATAAGGTCGGCTCGCTGGGCGGCCACGCGTGTCATTGTGCCCCCGAGCGAAAAGTTTCATCAGCCGTCAGTCGATCCCAGGCCGGCCAATACGAGGCGACGGGTGCGATATTCCCCGTATTGCCTGATCTCCCGCTCCTTGAGCACCCGGAAGGTCTCCGAGGGAAAGTCGGGACCGTAGATGTCGGCAGGATCAAGGATGTAGCGAAGTTCATCGCGCCTAAGACCGTACAGATGGGCGTAGGCGGCATCGATATCGGCTCGGAGATGAGCGCGGCGGTCCTCATCCCAGCCGAACGGAGAGCCGCTGTAAGCAAGGTTCTCAGCCGACCGAAAGCCCAGACATCCTGGTGCTTCCGCCCACCAACGACAGCACCGACGTCATTTAGCGCGGTTGGTATTACTTGTCTCGTTTCTTCCGCAGTGCCTGATCCATCATGCGGCGCCGGGTGGCTATCTCCTCCTTGAAGCGAGCGACAGTCTTATCCGACCGTGCAAGCTTCTTCTTGGCGTGTGCAACAGCTCGCACGGTTCCGGAAGCAAGGCGCCGTACTAGCGATGCAATCTGCTTTGCTGGGATTTCCATATCACATCTAACCACTCCGCGGAGGATCTAGCCACAAGGCGCCAATTAACTGTTGCTTTTGAAAGGCCATGGCCCTGCCCTGGACCCGCCATTCGTCGTGGTTGAAAGCGTCTGAGGCGTAGACGTCAATGAAGGTTGAACCCCTCATCCATCCATGCGTCGCGTCGCTCGTTGGAGCCGACGATCATCGGGAACCAGCTGTGTCCGACCTCGTGCGTGGTAAGCCAGTAGATTCCCGCGTCCTCCATGCCGTCGAACAGGATCCCTGGATACTCCATATCCGCGCCGTGGCCACCAACGTTGACCATCACCGGCCACGGATATGGGAACCAACGCCGCGAGAATTCCTCGATCCCGGCCTTGACGTAATCCGTTGATCGCTCCCAGTGGTCAGGCCCTGTCGCCTCGGGCGGATAGACCGACATCGCCAGCGCGTGGTGGTCGTTCGGGAGGTTGATCCGCGCCGCATCCCACACGAAGGCCGGCGACGCGGCGAACGCGGCGTCGCGAGTGTTTCGCATCAGGAAATGCCAGGTCTGCTCACCGTCATATGTCGGCCGGCCGGTCGCGTCACCAACCTCTGACGGCGTTCGGATCATGACGGTGGCGTCACTGGTGGCCGCCTGGGCGAGCCGCTCGCGCTGAGTGCCGGTCAAAACCTCGGACGAGTTTAGTAGGTCTCCCGAACCGGCGACGATGTAGTCCCACGGCACAGTGACGCGATAGTCGATGTCGCCGTATTCACAGTAAAACCCAGATCCAAGATACGGCAGCGTGTCCCATCCGCGCAGGTCGTCATAGACCGCCATGCGCGGGAACCACTGGGCAATTTCGAAAATGTCTCCCTTGCTGCTTGGTGTTACGGCTGTGCGGCCACCCCACGAACCGGGGATGGTGTAATGATAATCGATCCGGACACGCACTATGCCGCCGTGCGGCGCTAGCCTCTCGCGTAGGCTAATCTGCAGCCTCGTGTCGGAGATGATGAACGCCGGGACAACACTTTTCCCATCGATCTCGACCTCGATCTTGTCCAACCGGTCCCCGTCCGTGTAGTGGCAGCAGCGGCGAGACAGCCGCCCGCGCGTCAGCGCGGTAGATGTTCTGGTCCAACTGAAGCCAGAGGATGTCCAGCGGGTCCGGGCTGTTGTTGACGCAGGTAATCGTCTCGTGCCCGGTCAGGACGTGCGTTGCCGGATCGATGCGCGCGGCGATCGTGTAGTCGGCCCGATTCTGCCAGTAGGCGGGACCGGGAACGCCTGAGACCGAGCGGGTCGGGCCGGCCGGGTCGGGGAACGTCAGTGGAGCGAAGATGTCGCGCGGATCGGGCGCCTGAGCGGCGACGTTGAACGCTATTGCCACGCAGGCGAGAAATGCGAGGGCAACGCGATCAAGCCTGAATTGACTTCTGGCCAGGCATGTGAGCGCATTCCGGATGAGTTGGTTCATTGATCGAGCCTGCCTCAACTGCAATCAGCGGCTTGTTAGACCGCCCGGTCGCGTGATTTGAGAAGCCGCGACGGAAGCGGCGCCGGATGCCTCTGGCCCGACGCCCCTGACTGGGTGCAAGAGGCTTTTAGGAAGAACGAACAGCAGGAACTCGAGAGCCTGTCCCGGCGTCCGGATACTAGCGAATAAAGCCTGCAAATGGTGTTTCATATTCGGGATGTAGGCGTTCAAGCGCCTTCTTCGTGTCAGCGTCAGGATTGCCGTATACGACGAACTTTACGGGCTTCCAGTTCTTGCCGATCTCTTCGCCGTATTTCCCGCCAACGTCCTTTATATGTGCCTGAACAGCCTGCGAGTCCTGGTAGATTTCGACAACGTCGAAAGTCTTCCCGTCCGGTCGCATGCTCCACTTATAGGCGATCGTCCCGGACTCGTTTTCGACCGTCGTGACGATCTTCGACACCAGCTCCTTGAAGCCCGCCTCCTGTCCCGGCAGCACTTCGCCCGTATAGAGGAAGGCAATGTAGTCCGCATGAGGGTTTTGCGCCGCCGCCGGCAACGCTATGGCAAAGATGCCACCCAATGCCAGAAGTACATTTCGCATAATGAGTTCCTCCCGTGGTTTCTTAACGGGCCGTCCTGGCCTCGTTGGAGCCCGCCCGAAGCGGGGCGGCGGCTATTGTGCATCCTTCCACGTCGGACGCTACCTGAGGGTTCCGGTTTCCTTGGCCACCGTCTTCTCAGCCTCTTTCCCGGTCAGGATTGCCGCATCCCGCGCCATCGCCGCCGCGGTGCAGGAGCGACATGGCCTTGCGGCGTCGCATGTCACGGTTTGCGCCGCGCTGGCGGCCCGTTCAACCGCGACGGTGGCTTATCCCGCTGATCCTAGTGGACACCGCGCCGCCTGCTCTTCCAGGGTCCGCAAGGGTCATGGAGCCGAGCAATGGACGCTTTTCATCGCCTGTCACAGCTTAGCATAAAAGAACGCGCGTCGCTGATCTGGCAGTCGGCGGCCCAATTGGTCGAGATGCATTGTCCAAGCTGCTGGGAAACAACATGCTGTTCCTTGATAGGCACGACGCTGGCAAGCAGCTCGCCGAGCGGCTGCGGGCGTTGAAAGAGGAGAACCCAATCGTTCTAGCGCTTCCCCGCGGCGGCGTGTCGGTGGGGTTCGAGGTCGTGCGTGTTTTGGCAGCGCCGCTCGACCTTGTGGTGGTCCGCAAGATCGGTGCACCATTCGAGGCAGAACTGGCGATCGGAGCGATTGCCGACGGTGCGGACCCCGAGCCGGTGACCGATCCGCTGTTCATCGCTGGTCTGGACATCTCGCCAGAATATCTTGAGGAATCGAAAGCCGCTGTACTTCGGGAGATCGAGCGCCGCCGCCAGGTCTATCTCGGTAATCGTCCGCCGTTAGAGGTCGCCAGCCGTACGGTGATCATAGTTGACGACGGCATCGCGACCGGTGCAACCATGCTTGCTGCTTTGCGTGCGACGCGCCGTCGCCGGCTCGGGCGGATCGTGCTCGCCGTTCCGGTGGCTTCAAAGGCCGCGCTGAAGCGGTGTAGGAAATTAAAAGCTAAATAAGGAGTATGGAAGAAGATAAAGCAAAAATAAATACGAAGGAGTGGTTCGCTTGCGGGAGTGTAAAGGAAAGGTTGGAGGTATTAAGCCTCGGCTCATCAAGCGATATAATTGGGATCATGGGTGGCTAAGCAAGATTAGTCCGGTATCAAGCAACGATCCGTGACACCTTGGTAGGCTGACGTTGTGGAGCCGTGCCATCTCGGTTCGGATTTGCGACCGGAGACGACGCTCTCGGCCATCAAGCTGTTGAAGGGCGCCAGCTGGGCTATTTTTTGGCAACTATGTCATTGGGAATCAGGCGACACGGTCACGGTCGAGTCGGTTCTAACCGGGGGGCATGCTCCAGCGTCCCAACCTTGACCACCTGAGCCAGGGCCTTATCAGCGTCGCGCGGCCCCGGCAGGCAGGAAAAGGCCCTTCTGACGACCCGACTTGCCGGCAAATGCTGACATTACACCTATCTAGGTATCGATCTGTCTGGTCGGTGGCGCCCCGGACACGCTGATCACCATCGCTATGTTTGACAGCGCGGATCAGGCGATCGAAGTCAAACTTGAAGTGGGCGGACTGGGCGAGGAACAACGTTCTGGAACTTACCAAGGGGCTACCGGAGGTCCGCCCGCCTGGAAGGGCTGAATGGCCTGTTCCAGGCGGCCAGGGCACGCGCTCGCGGCTACCGCTCCGTCACCATTTTCGCCACCATCATCTACCTGATTGCCGCTGAGTCGGTCCCCGTCTTTCCTGTTCCTGGTCGGTCCCCGTCTTTCCTGTTCCTGAGGCAGTCCCCGTCTTTCCTGCTTGAGACGGAGTTGAGCCTAAGTTGACCTGCACTGAACCAGGGCCCGTCGCAATAACAGGCGGCGTGGTCGCCCGCTTATCAATCGACCCAAAAGACTTGTTAATCAGACTATCAAGGAGTGTGTGATATTCCGGCGATGTAATTCCTTTGTTGGAATAAGCTTGGCATATTTGCCAGCCTATTTGTCTTATCGCATCTGCCGTCTCCGTTCGATTGAATGTTTGTAGCAACGCAGTCTGGAACTGATCGCTAATATCCCCGGAAGCACTTGCTCCCTGTTTAGACGCGCTCGCGGTTGCTTTGGACAGAGCTCCATAGGCCGTAGCCACATCCGGATACGATTCACCGCAAACCACCCCATTGTGCGTTGTGGTGAGCCGCCGGTCACCTGTCATCGTCAAAATGACAACTTTGTCCTTGGAAGTGTCGATCTCATCCCTAATTTGGGGTCGATCAAATATTGCAGTAACAAAGCTACTGCAACCACACAATGGAACAATTACCGGCAATACTAGCACCAATTTTGGGCGCATCTGCTTCCTCCTAACAGCCGATTTGGCAATATCGATTTTGATTGGTCTACTTTCTATCCCTAATCGGCCAAAAGATAGAACATAACTGCGGGAAATTCCCGTTCGCCGACGCTGCCTACTCTCAAACCATCCGCCGGATTGTGTGTGCGCCGCACCTCGTGCCATTCAAAGTGTCAATCCGCGCCCTGCGCGTGCGCGGGCCGGTGAATTCGCCACCTGAGGCCGGTTCAATTCGCCACCCGAGGCCGGTCGAAACCGCCACCCCTGGCCGCAGGCACCGAGCCGTTAGGCGAGGCAAACTGCCACTGACGAACAACTTTATCTGGAAAGAAGAGAAGTCGTCAATTAGAATATTCTTGTTGTGATTGATGCTGTAATTTTTGCCGACCGTGTAACGTGTGAATAACGGGGATAACTAGACTAAGCTATTTACTTTGTTCGCCTATTTCATCTCCAACCGGATCCGCCACCGCCCGACGGGCGCCGTTGCCGCGCATCGACTTGCCCGTGAGCTCGAGGCGATATGCGTTGTTGACGAGACGATCCAGGATCGCGTCGGCGTATGTCGGATCCCCAATCTGAAGGTGCCAGCTGTCCTGGGGGATTTGGGTCGCCACGATGGTCGAGCCACGGTCGTGGCGATCGTCGATGACCTCCATCAGGTCGCGGCGCTGATCAGCGGTGAGCTTGACCATCGCCCAATCGTCCAGGATCAGCAGCCGGGTGCGAGCCAGTGTCTTCAACAACCGTGCTTGACGGCCATGCAGCCGGGCAATCGCCAACTCGTCGAGCAGCCGCGAGAGGCGCTTGTAAAGCACCGAGACGCCATCGCGGGCGGCCTGATTGCCCAGGGCACAGGCAATCCAACTTTTGCCGACGCCAGCCGCCCCGCTGATTAAAACGTTGCGGTGTTGGCGGATCCATAGCCCGCTGGCCAAGGCCTGTATGGTCGTGCGGTCCAGTCCGCGCGGCGTACGCAGGTCAAGATTTTCCATGCAGGCGGATTGACGCATGCCCGCCCGGGTCAGACGCTGCGCCAAGGCCGCGGTGAGCATCGCGCTATGCTGGATGTCGACCAGCAATGCCAGCCGCTCGGCGAACGGCATGGCGTCAATCTCGGGCTGTTGCAGTTGCGCGGTCAGTGCGTTGGCCATGGCTCCCAGGCGCAGGTCGTGCAGCTTCTCAATGGTCGGCTGGTGCATCTTGTGTCCTTGTTGCTGGATCGGTGGCGCCGATCGTCAATGGTAGTAGCCGGGGCCGCGAATGTTGCCGTGATGGCCGACGCCATCCTCGGCCACGGGGTCGACGAGTGGCCGCCCGCTCTTGAGCAGGTGCTCGACAAAGCCTGATGAACTCGCACCTGCCGACAGCGCTCGCACGCAAGCGGCCTCCAACTGCTCGCCCGGGTAGCGGGTCGCCAAGCGCAGAATGCCGAGGCAGGACCGCACACCCTGTTCGATATGATCGCGCCCGGTCAGCAGCCGCTCGACATAGGCCGCGGTGGCCACACCGACCTTGGCCGCCTGGTCGCGAACCCAGTCCGGCGTCCGCTTGGCCACCGCGCTGTGCCCCGGCGGCATGTGTTCGCCCAGCGTGGCCCAGTGATTTTGCCCGGCCACCCGGGCATGGCTGGCGGCCCGCTCACCGCGATGGAAAATCTGCACGCCGGTCCGAGTGAGGAAGACATCGACGCGCTTGCGCACCAGCGCATAGGGCACCGAGTAGAAGTTCCAATCGACCGCGACGTGATAGTCGAGGTTGACGGTTGCCCCGATCGCCCAGTGGCCGATCACGTAGGGCTCGATCGGCAAGCGCTTGAGGGCGGCGCGTTCGACCGCTTCAAACAGGCTGCGCCGGCTACCCTCGCGCGGCGGCGCCATCGGCTTGTCGTTCAGTTCGACCAGCAGCAGCGCGATCGCCTGGTTTAGCTCAGCCAACGAGAAGAACTGGCGATGGCGGAGCGGAGCCAGAAGCCAACGACAGGCCTGCAAAACGCCATTTTCGACCCCCGGCTTGTCCCGCGGCTTGCGTGACCGTGCCGGGACCACGGCCGTGCCGTAATGCTTGATCAACGCGGCATAACTGGCGTTGATCACCGGGTCGTAATACGAGGCATGGGTGACGCCGACCTTCAGATTGTCGGGCACAACCTTCGCCGGCACGCCGTCCAGGAAGGCAAACAGACGGACATGCGCGCCAAGCCAGTCCTCCGTCGCCTGGGTCCAACTGGCCTCAGCGTAAATCAGCCCCGAACACGGCAGGCAGGCCACGAATATCTGCGTCGCACGCGCCGTACCGTCGTCCATCACCGCGACCGTGTCGCCGGCGTAGTCGACCTGCACCGTCTCGCCGGCATGGTGCACCTGGCGCATCGACAGGCCTCGCCCCGAGGCCTTCTGCCATTCGCTGAGCCGCAATTTGAACTGGCTGAACCCCAAACCGTCCGGATCGGCTGCCTTGTACTCCATCCAAAGCAGCTTGCGCGTGACGTGCTTGTGGCGCCGCAGTTCCTGATCCACCTCCGCCCAGTCGGGCAGTGCGCGACCATCGGTGGCCGATGACGGCGGGTAAAGCGCCACCTCCAGCGCCGTCTCCGACAACCCATCGGCGGCCGCGGCGTCCAGCCCTGCCGCCGCCGCTCGATCCAGATACGCCCGCACCGTCGAGCGCGCCAGCTTCGCGCCTGCCGATATGGCACTCAGATTCGGCCCTAACTCCGCACGCAACCGTAACACTTCCCTGATCCGCCGCATCTCCGCCCTCGGTCTCGGCACTACTGCTACCCCGCCAAAAAGGGCGGAACAGTAGTCGCGATTACTTCGATGTCAGCGGCGGCTTCCTCCACCAGCAGACTGGCGAATTCGCCGGCCTCAGGTGGCGGTTTCGACCGGCCTCAGGTGGCGATTACAATCGGCCTCGAGTGGCGATTACCTCCGGCCCGTGCACCTGCGCGAGCGCAACGCAGGGGGAACCACGCGGAAACCTCCATGGGATGCCGGCGGCGGGGCGAAAGCGGAAGCACTTACCCGATCTCTTCTTGAGACTGACTTTCGAGACGCGCGATCGCCGCCGCAATGTCCTCGCGGATCGGTAGCTTTTCGGGCGCCGTCAGGTCCAGCACGTCGCGCACGGATGAGCCAAGTTTCTGGGTGGTTTCAGCCAGCCAGACCGAATGAAGGTGGCTCCGGACCAATTCCTCGTTTGCCAGATCAAGCGTGGGTGGATTGACCGAACCCGCGACCATTCGGGCGGGATCAGCGAAGAAATACTGATCATGAGGTGATCGGGCGGCGCAATACGTCACTACCAAGGCTGGCTGCCCGCTGCGTCCGGCCCGCCCGCTGCGTTGGGCGTAGTTAGCAGGCGTAGGAGGGACGTTCCGCATATAGACGGTGTTGAGAGTGGATATGTCTACACCTAACTCCATCGTTGGAGAGCAAAATAACATCGGTAATTTGGCAGAACGAAACTGGGCTTCACGCTGCTCGCGGATATCGCTATCCACCTGTGCAGTATGCTCACGGGCGTCCAACTGATGAAGGAATGATCCTTCTCGCTCAGCAACTTGGCCACGTTCTCATAGAGGGTCAGAAAGACGGGTTTTCCGACTTCGTGGCACTTCCGCTGGTCCGCGCGACTACCGGTGTAAGGGTCCATTCGATAACGGGCGCAGGGATGCGATAGCCTGTGAACAAATCATCAATGTCGAGCGAATCAACCAGGCCATAGATCGTGAGCACGCGAAGCATGTCGTCCACGATCTCGTTGTAGATGTCCTCAT
>CAVYXX010000180.1:0-58628 GCA_963772355.1 uncultured Alphaproteobacteria bacterium
CGATGGTATGGTTCCATTCGCCGTGGAAATCGGCGGGTTGGATGTTGAGGGCAGCCATCTCGGCGTCAGTGACCTTGATACCCTTCGCATAGTCACTGTCATCGAGGCGACAGGCGACGGTGAGCCCGGTGTCAGTGGTGGTGCTGGCGATCAGTTGGACGATGACCAGGTAGCTAATCAGTGGCTTGCCGCGCCAGTTATGACTCAACTTCCGCAGTTTGACCGAAAAAGCATAACCCTACCAGTGCACTAGTTTTTTAGGCACCACACCGTCAGCCTGCGGAAATACTTGCCTTGTCTGTCGGCACCTCCTGAAAGACTGGCGGCAGGGTAACCCCGAGCGCGCGGCAGATCGGGTCGGTGCTCGGGCGCGGTGCGGTCCGCAGCAGCGCGCGGCGGCCATCCTGTTCGACCTCGACGGCGCTCAGATCGAGCAGATCGTCAATAATGCACTGCCATTCCGGCACGCCGCTGCCGCAGGCGGCCAATCGATCGAGCAGTTCCTTGCGCAGCACCAGAGCCAAAAACGTGCAAAACACATGTCCGCGGATCGCGGCATCGGTGCGGTGGAACACCGGGCGGGTGGCCAACAAGGCCTTTGCGGCGAGGAAGCTTTGTTCGACCGTCAGCAGGTTTCGATAGCGCAGCACCACGGCCAGCGCCGACATCGACAGGCTGGTGCGCAGGACGAACACACCGTCGAACTGCGCATCGGCCTCGACCTCAGCCGGGTCGATAGCAAACCCGTCACCTCCGGGCGATGCCAGGAAGCGGCGGTAGCCGGTGTTGCCCACCAGGCCCTTGGCTCCGCCCGCCAGCTTGCGTTGCAAGCCGGCGATCAGCGCGGCGGGGTTTGACCCAACTTTCCCACCGGCTTTAAAACTATAGTTTTAGAACAAAGCAATAGACGTCCCGTTTTGGTTTAGGCACCACAGTTTCGGAGTGTCAGGTCAGCGCTCCAGCGCGCGGGAGTTCCTGAAACACTGGCGGCAGTGTGATCCCGATGGCTCGGCAAAGCGCGTCAACGGTCGGTCCGGGCGCGGTGCGCAGCAGGGCACGCCGTCCATCTTGCTCGACCTCGATCTCACTAAGGCGACGCCCAACAATTAGCGCTTCAGGGCCGGACCCTGGGCGAGATGGTGTAGTTCCATTCGGGATGGAACGCATCGCCCTTGATATTGATGCTTGCCATCTCGTCGTCGCTGACCTTGATCCCCTTGGGGTAATGCGATCGTCGAGTTCGCATCGCACCGTCAAACCGGTCTTGGTGGTGGTCGAAGCGATCAGTTCCACCACCGCGAACCGACTGGTCAGCGGTGTGCCGCGCCAGGTCTGAGTGATATGGCAGGAACATCCGATGTTCAATCTTGTTCCACTTCGAGGTTCCAGGAGGGTAATGGCAAACCTGAAGCGTCAAACCGGTTTCGTCAGCCAGCTTCTGGAGTTCGAGCTTGAACAGCTTCACGCGTGAGCCGTTGGAACCGCCACCATCCGCCGTAATCATCAAGGCGTCCGTTGCCGGATACCGCTCTCGACCCATGACATCCAGCCAGCGTCGGATCGAGTTGACCGAGAACTGTGCCGTATCGTTGTCAATGCCGAGACTGACGCAGCCGGCGTTGGCGGTGATATCGTAGACCCCATAAGGGATGACCTTGCCACGGTCGGTGTCACCGAAATCGTGCACCTTCACCTTGTCGGGACAGCCCTCCGGCCGATAGTCACCTCCGGCATTCTTGTAGTCGCCGACAAGCTCCTTCTTCTTTGTATCAATCGAGACTACTGGCTTGCCAGCCGCTTGCATGGCAAGCACAGCGACGTTGATGTGCTCGAACTGTGCATCACGGTCTGGATTGCGACTGCCCTCCAGGGTCTTGCGATTGACCTGTCGACGATATTGCAACAAGTCTAGCAGCTTGGGGATACTGCTCTTGGCGATCTGATGCCCATCTCGCACACCGGCTCACGCCTCTGTGCCCTCCGCCCCGCACCTCGTCGCGATCCCACCAACTCGATCATTGTTGGGCGTCGCCTAAGGTCAGCGAGATCATCGATAACCTGCTGCCATTCCGGTAAGGCGAGATGGCGGGCTGCGAGCCGGTCCATCAACTCCTTGCGCAGCAGCATAGCGAGGAAGGTGCAGAAGATGTGACCGCGGATGGCAGCGTCGGTTCGATGGAAGATCGGCCGTGTGGCCAGCAGCGTCTTGGCCGCGAGGAATTCCTGTTCCACCGCCAGCAAGTTGCGGTAGCGCAGAACCGTCTGCAAGGCTGTCAGCCTAGTGTTGGTGCGCAACACGAAGAGGCCATCGAAACGGGCATCAGCCTCGACCTTCGTGGCATCGATGGTGAACCCTTCGCCTGCGGGATTAGCCAGGAAGCGGCGGTATCCGGCATTGCCAACCAACGCCTTGTCGCCCTGCGTCAGCTTGCGTTCGAGACCCGCCAGCAGTGCGGTACGCGTTTCGGCGTCCTTGCGGGCCTGTTCCTCATTGCGGCACAGCACATAGCGGCGCCCGGCAAGAACGTCGTCTTTGATGGCAAGATTGGTCTCACCCTTCTGACGGGGGATGGTCAGCGGCACCGCGACGCCGTCATCATCAATCACCGTGCTGCGCACCTCGGCGGTCGAGCGCTCGCGCACGCCAAGTATATAGTCGATGCCCTGCGCCTCGAGCCCGGCGATGGTGGCGGTGCTGATCATGCCGCGATCGGCAACGACGCAGGCCCGGTCAACGCCGAACCGCGTCCGTAGACGCTCGATGACGGGCAGCAGTGTGGTGACGTCGGCGGTGTTGGCGGGCCAAAGGAACGAGGCGATCGGTCGATCGTGATCATCGAGCACGATGCCCAGCACCACCTGGTGCAACTGCGGCCGGAAGTCCTTGGAGAAGCCGCGTTGCCCAAGGGTGGCACCGCCCTGGCCCTGGAAATACAACGAGGTGGTGCCGAAGACGGCGACCGAAAGCTCCCTGAACAGCGGCTGGCGGTGGCGGTAGAGCGCTTCCTCGATAAGTCGGGTCATGGGGCGGTTGTCGGCGGTTTCCTCGCCCAGCCAGGCCATCGCCTTGTAGGCCTGCTTCAGGGTTAGCGTCTCGGCGCCGGGGATGCGCAGACGCTGGTGCCAGCCGTGGGCATGGCGGTCTGAGCCGGAGACCATCAGCCGGTGTAGCACCGTCAAGTAGATGGCTCGCTCAACATCGAAGCCGAACTGTCGTTCGCCCAGCAGGCGGTCCATTCGCGTTGAGCATTCTTCCAATCGCGGGATGGTCAGCGGCACCGCCGCGCCATCGTCGTGCAGCACCGCATCGCGCACGTCCTTGCTGGAACGCTCACGCGCCCCCAGGACGTCGTCGATCTTCTGCGCCTCCAAGGCGATGATGGTGGCGGCGTTGATCATGCCGCGGTCGGCGACGATACAGGCCCGATCGACCCCGAAGCGGCTGCGCAACCGCTGGATCACCGGCAGCGGGGTGGTGACATCGGCCGTGTTGCCGGGCCATAGGAACGAAGCGATGGGCCGGTCCCGCTCGTCCAGCACAATGCCAAGCACACTTGGGCGAGTTGCGGTCGGAAATCTTTGCAATGGCCACGCTGGCCCAGCGTGGCGCCGCCGTGGCCCTCGAAATACAGCGAAGTGGTGTCGAAAAAGGCGACCGAGATCGCCCCGAACAGTGACTTGCGATGCTGATAGAGCGCTTCTTCGATCGTGTCGGTGCCATGCCGCGTCTGACCGCTGTCGTCGCCATCGATCGCCTCGCCTAACCAAGCCATGGCCTTGTAGGCATGATTGAGCGACAGCGCTTCGACGCCGGGGATTTCGAGGCTGTCCTGCCAGGCGATGGCGTGGCGGTCGGAACCCGAGGCCATCAGCCGGTGCAGCACGGTCAGGTCGATGGCGCGTTCGACGTCGAAGCTGAAGCGCCGTCCCGCCAGATGCCGGCGCAGCACGGCCGCGCAGCCGACGTCTCGCCAGAGGTGACCGAACACCAGATCGGGGCCGATGCTGCGGCGGCGCAGTTCCGCCAGTTCGCCACGATAGAAGCTGGATAGCACGATGGAGCCGCGGGAATGCCGAGCAGCGGAGGCCATCAGGCCGTCGAGCACGCCAGAGTTCTCGACCTCGTCGCGTCGGCCAAGCGCCTTGATGACGCGTTGAACATGGCGGCCGCCCTCGCGGACGTTCTCGACGAGGTAGAGATATTCGTCGTGGCCGATCTTCTTGACGCGAACGAACATAGCTGCTGTCCAAGCTTGCAGAGTGACACCATGCCGAATCCGATGAGGTCAAGCTCTAAAGCCAGTCTTCTGGCCAGCGAAGACCCTGTTTTGCACCACAGTTCAGGGCAGGCACGCGAAACCCGCGATATTCCGCGGGTCACCCGACCGAACAAAGGTCAAAGTGTGGAAGTTGGGTTTGACCCCTCAAACAAGAATTCCTGATAAGCTCGATGCCCTGGGCCAGCCGGGTCCTGATCTCTCCACAAAACAGTGGTAAGTCCCGAACAGCCCCACAAGGGTCTTCTCCCCGAAAGGGGGTCCTGACCAAAAAGAAGATTTCGCCGCAAACCCGACCGCACCCGCGAAGTTCAATAACGATCCTGTCTTCGACACAATCCGGTCATTGTAACTCGAGGCACTCACTTGCCTAGCAATCAAAAGCTTTTCGTGTCCGTTAAGCTTTTCTTAGCTATTCCCGAGTATCCAAATGCGTTGTCAGCGAAAAAATCGCTTCGTCAAGATAATCCCACGAAAGGCCTTCTGGCCTTTTCGTAGACAAGCGAGAAACTCATGGCTGCCGTCAATTTCACAACAGATCAGATCGCCGCCCTGCCGACCAGCGTGATCGCCGCCCTATCGACAGCAGACATCCAGGGTTTGACGACCGATCAACTCCAGGCATTGAACACCGACCAAATCGTTGCGCTGTCCACCGCCGATTTCGGTGCGCTGACGACGGATCAGTTCGCAGCCATTAGTAGCAGCCAAGTGGCGGCCCTTGGCTCTGGCCAAGTCGCGGCCCTCACCACAGCGCAGGCTGCGGTGTTGGGCACGGGGCAGGCGGCGGTGCTGACGTCCACCCAGGCGGTCGCGTTGTCGTCCGCCGACCTGGCTGCGCTGTCGACCGGGGCCATTGTCGCTCTGACCACCACGGCGGTCGCGGCCTTGGGCTCTGGTCAGATCGCCGCCCTCACCACCGGGCAGGCTGCGGTGCTGAGCACCGGGCAGGCGACGGTGCTCGCGACCGGCGCGATAGCCGGTCTGACGACGGCCGCCACGGCGGCGTTGAGCACCGGCGCGGTGGCCAGCCTGAGCACGGCGACGATCGCCGTCCTGAAGACCGCCGACGTCGCGGCGCTGACCTCGGCCCAGATCATCGGGTTGACCACTGCTCAGGTTGTAGCCCTTGGCTCTGGCCAGATCGCGGCCCTCCGACGGCCGCCACGGCGGCGTTGAGCACCGGCGCGGTGGCCAGCCTGAGCACGGCGACGATCGCCGTCCTGAAGACCGCCGACGTCGCGGCGCTGACCTCGGCCCAGATCATCGGGCTGACCACCGATCAGGTTGTCGCCCTCGGCTCTGGCCAGATCGCGGCCCTCACCACCGGGCAGGCTGCGGCGCTGAGCACCGGGCAGGCGACGGTGCTCGCGACCGGCGCAATTGCCGGTCTGACGACGGCCGCCACGGCGGCGTTGAGCACCGGCGCGGTGGCCAGCCTGAGCACGGCGACGATCGTCGCCCTGAAGACCGCCGACGTCGCGGCGCTGACCTGGCCCAGATCATCGGGCTGACCACCGCTCAGGTTGTCGCCCTTGGCTCTGGCCAGATCGCGGCCCTCACCACAGCGCAGGCTGCGGTGTTGGGCACGGGGCAGGCGGCGGTGCTGACGTCCACCCAGGCGGTCGCGTTGTCGTCCGCCGACCTGGCTGCGCTGTCGACCGGGGCCATTGTCGCTCTGACCACCACGGGGTCGCGGCCTTGGGCTCTGGTCAGATCGCCGCCCTCACCACCGGGCAGGCTGCGGTGCTGAGCACCGGGCAGGCGACGGTGCTCGCGACTGTGAAATGACCCACCAGCAGATCGCCGCGATGTTCCACTAAGGCGACGCCCAACAATGATCGAGTTCGGTGGGATCGCGACGAGGTGCGGGGCGGAGGGCACAGATTCCGGCGTGAACCGGCGCGGGTTATCCTCGCCGCATGGTGGATGGATCATCAATTCGCGAGCGATATGCGGCGGTTAGCTGCGATCTGAACGAGCGTGCGCGTCGTCTGTTCGGGGCGGCAGAAGCACGGACTGCGGGCCACGGCGGGATCACTGCATCGTCGCGGGCAACGGGTCTGGCGCGCAGTACGATAGGCCGTGGGCTGAAGGACCTGGACGACCCCGGTTCGGTTTTGGGCAAGGTTCGGCGGCCAGGAAGCGGCCGACCAGCTTTGACATCGAAAGACGCCACGCTGCTTGAAGACCTGCGCCAGTTGCTGGAGCCCGCGACGATGGGCGATCCGATGCGGCCGTTGCGGTGGGTGTCGAAGAGCCACGCCAAGCTGGCAGCGGCGCTGTGCGAGATGGGGCATCAGATCGCCAAGAGCAGTATCCCCAAGCTGCTAGACTTGTTGCAATATCGTCGACAGGTCAATCGCAAGACCCTGGAGGGCAGTCGCAATCCGGACCGTGATGCACAGTTCGAGCACATCAACGTCGCTGTGCTTGCCATGCAAGCGGCTGGCAAGCCAGTAGTCTCGATTGATACAAAGAAGAAGGAGCTTGTCGGCGACTACAAGAATGCCGGAAGTGATTATCGGCCGGAGGGCTGTCCGACAAGGTGAAGGTGCACGATTTCGGTGACACCGACCGTGGCACGGTCATCCCTTATGGGGTCTACGATATCACCGCCAACGCCGGCTGCGTCAGTCTCGGCATTGACAACGATACGGCACAGTTCTCGGTCAACTCGATCCGACGCTGGCTGGATCATCTCACTTATCCCCTCATTTCAAATGACCTCGAAAAGTCCGCTGAACGACCGGCATTTTGATACGGTCTTGGCGAAGCGGGCCATAAGGGGGAATAGTCTTTGATCTGGCATGGTTGGGATCAGTTCGTAGAGCATGCAGCCTTGCCTGAACAACGAGTGAGTGCGGATCTTCGACGTGTTGGACTTAAGTAATCGATCCATACCGAGGCTTTCGCCGGCGGCGCCGAGCATTGTGAGCAGCACCATTGCGAATGCGTTGATGAGCAGCAACCGGTCGCGCCGGGTTGGTTCGCCGATGCGCGTGGCACCAAGCCCCATGCCGAACCGCAGATCCTTGGTATCGCGGAAGTTAGGCTCGATGGTCCAACGTTTGGCGTAATAGTTGACCTGCATTGCGGTCGAGGCCAGCAGGCAGGCGTCCTCAAAATCGTTGCGCTGGTCGGTAAGTTCCTCTTTCCAGACGGTCACCCACAGCAGTGGCGTGGCACGGCCATGTCCGGTCACCAGGTTGAGCGCGAGCGTTGCCTGGCCATCGCGATCGAACTCGGTCCAGTCCACAGCGACAACGATTTCCTTCCGCGTGCCGATCAGATGCGGCACCCAGCGGGCGAAGCTGTCCCAGACATCGATGTTCTGATTGCTGAGCAACCGATCGACCTGTTTGATCGCGTGCTTGGTCACCAGACCGCGCGCCTGCGCCAGCGCCTGCCCAATCACCGCGACCGCTAGCGACGCGCTGGTCATTACGCCCAACGTGGCCCCGGCCAAGGCATCAACCCGCTTGGCATGACGGTCATGCTCATACAGGCCTTCGATAAACCCACGAATATCCTTCAGGCGCCCGCCAAGCCAACGCTCCACCTTGCCAATGACACCCTCACCCGCCAGCACTTCAACATGCTGTAGGGAAACGCGCCGGATTCACGCTAGATGTGGACCAGTAAAAATGAGGGAAGTCGTGAGGGATGTCATGGGTCGAGAGCGGTATCCGGCAACGGACGCCTTGATGATTACGGCGGATGGTGGCGGTTCCAACGGCTCACGCGTGAAGCTGTTCAAGCTCGAACTCCAGAAGCTGGCTGACGAAACCGGTTTGACGCTTCAGGTTTGCCATTACCCTCCTGGAACCTCGAAGTGGAACAAGATTGAACATCGGATGTTCCTGCCATATCACTCAGACCTGGCGCGGCACACCGCTGACCAGTCGGTTCGCGGTGGTGGAACTGATCGCTTCGACCACCACCAAGACCGGTTTGACGGTGCGATGCGAACTCGACGATCGCATTACCCCAAGGGGATCAAGGTCAGCGACGACGAGATGGCAAGCATCAATATCAAGGGCGATGCGTTCCATCCCGAATGGAACTACACCATCTCGCCCAGGGTCCGGCCCTGAAGCGCTAATTGTTGGGCGTCGCCTAATGGACGGCCGCGTGTTCGGTTTTTGGTTAGAGAAGCTATCGGTCGCCCAAAGAATCTTGCTTGGAATTTCACCAGCGGGCGCTTGTATACCGCGCTCAGACAGAACGAAACGAGACTTGAACGAAATGATACGGAAGTTATCCGTCAGCTGATCACAATCGATACCCCATTTTCGGGGCACCTCCTCGCGCAGAAAGGTCAGGATTGCGGCTTTGAAGTCGGCGAATGTCGCATGACATCGATTGTGGGTGAAATGTTTGTGCATCAAGCCCCATAGCGGCTCGATCGGACCCAGATGGGGCAATAATATAATACCAGATGCCCTACGTGATGACTGTTTTGCCCACTCTCTTGAGGCAATAGAGGTAATCCGGCCTGAGGTTGCGATGAGATCGTTCCAGGCCTCACAGCATGCATCGACGAGTGTCTCGTAGGTGTCGTAGATGCGGTTTGCCAAGTAGTTCTGCCTGAGGAACTGCCAGATATTTTCTTGAGGGTTCAGTTCCGGCGAGTAGGGCGGCAGCGGCAAGAGGCTGATGTTCTCGGGCACTTTCAATTTGTCACCCTGCTGATGCCAGCCAGCGCCGTCGAGGGTGACTACGGCATGCGCACCAGGCGTGACCTGCGGGCGGATCTCCTCGAGGTGTAGGTCCATCGCATGGGTGTTGACGTGCGGCAGGATCAGCGCCGCACCGACACCGCGTGCGGGACAAACGGCGCCGAAGATGTAGGTCCATTTGTACCGTTGGTCCGGCGGCATGCGAGGGCGGCTGCCGTTTTCTGCCCAGACATAGGTCAGGCTGCCTTGCTGGCCGACCGTGGCTTCATCCCTGCCACCAGAGTTCGACCGGCTTGCCGCGAGCGTGGTCGGGAACGGCGGCAGTGACCAGCGAAGTTTTTTTATGCGCCTCCTGCGCGGCAGCATCCTGCGCGGACGCGCCGAAACGGGGCTGAAGTTCAGCCGGGCCAGCGGCTTGCCCACCGACCGCTCGTGCAACTGCACGTCAAACTGGCGAGAAATCTCGTCGCGCAGATCGACCAGTCGCCAGCGTACCACCTTGTGGCGCTCGGGATCAGGCCCCTGCCGCACCCACGTCGCCACCTGCTGTTTCTGTTCTGCCGCGAGCTTGCGTGGCGGTGCACCCAGACAGGGACGGTTCCTCAGCCCGTCCAGGCCAAGCTCGTTACCGATGCACCCAGTCGCGCAGCGTCTGCCGGTCCATCCCGCCACTGCGCGCCGCCTCCGATCGGCTCTTACCCTCCAGCACCCAGGCCAGAGCCAGCGCGCGCCGCGCCATCGCACTGTCATTACAGCGCGCCGCCGCCTGTCGGAGATCCGAAGCTGAGAAATCGTCCCGCGTGATCGCAACCGCCATGTCCAAGCCTCCTCGCCTGAACAGGGCTTCAATCGCACGTCCCCGCGCCGCTCCAAATCACAGGCGAGTCAACGCATCAGGCGGTTGGTATAAGTCGGGATGAAGTGGAGCTTGATCCGGCAGCCCGGCCGGGCCAGCCAAGCCTGCACCAGTCTGGCGTGGTGGTAGCGAGCATTGTCCACAAACAGATGGATCAACCGCTGGCTCGGATACATCGCCTCGATCGCCCGCAGTAACATGATCATGCTCACCGGATTTACGGTTGGCGCCTGATCATCCGGGTCCTGCCGGTCTCAAAGATCAATCGCACCGTGAATGCTCAGTCGCTGCCGGCCGCTGGTCTGTTTCACGGCGACCGGGGTGTCTTTCGGCGCCCAGCATCCCACCGGCCGCACCGCATGCGTCGGATGCACCGCATCGCCAAACAGCACGGCCTCATCATCGCCAACGTGGTTTAGCAAGTTCTCGTAACTCTTGATAAAAGCCGCCTGCTTGCCAGGGTCCAGCTTGGACGACACCACTTTCGGCTTGCGATGCTCCATGTCCAGCCGATGCAGCAGCGCTATCAGACTAGACCGGCTCTCATAGGCTATGCCGCATTCATTCTCGATCCAGGCGCCCACCTCGCGGGTTGTCCGAGGCAGCGTCGCGGCGATCCAGGTGCGGTTCGTTCGTCGTCCGGATAGAGCACTCTGGCGATTGCCTCGCTCATCCCATCGTTCAGCAACAAAGGAATGGGCCGTAGCGTGAAGTCAGTGAGCCACGGACCAATCGAGCCAGACCAATCAAGTCGCTTCTCCCCTCAGCGTCAAGAAAGCCAACGCCAATCATGCAACAACCAGAATCGTGGCGGAATTGATTTGATAGAGATTCATATTCGGTATGGAAACAGTCAGCCATCGATCCGATATAAGTTTTTGATGATCGCGAATTGTGCTTTTGACGCTACTTCACTGGTGCTTCGCCCGAGATGAGCCAGGCGAGGACGCGGTGCGTGGCCGGAGGGCGCGAACGGGACACGGCAGATTGATCCGATGGCAATCTCTTGACTTGGCCAGGCGAACATCTCGCGGACCTCGCGGCAACGCGATTTCATGCTCGATCGCTTCGAGCAGGACCGCTGGGCCTCCCAGGCGGCGGTCTCCTCAGTCAGCATCGCCCTGTCGGGAATGCGCCGCTCGAGGCACTGACCTGACAGCACGCTGAGTTCGGTCTCCGCCATGTTGAGCCAACTGCCGTGTTTGGGCGTGTAATGCCACTCGAACCGCTCGACCAGGCGGCGTGCCTCGGCGGCGGGAAACGCCTCATACAGTGACGCGGGTTTGTGGGTGCTGAGATTGTCCTGAACGAGCGCGATCTTCGGGGCATTCGGAAACCACGTGTCGGAGACTTGCTTGAGCAGGTGCGCGTAGTCCGCAGCGGTGTGGCGATCGGTCACCTCGACGTGGCGCCGGCCTTCCAGAGGCGCGAACAGCATGAATATGTTGGCCGTGCCATTGCGCTCATACTCGTAATCGATCCGCCCGGGCCGTCCCGGTTTGGCCGGGATGGGCACGCGGGTTTCGGCGATCAACTGCTTCGAGGTCTCATCCAGGCAGACGACGGGGCATTCGGGATCGCGCGGCCGGTGATAGACGTCCAGCACGTCTTCCATGTTGGCGACGAAAGCGGCGTTGGCCGCAGGCGGAATGACATACTGCTTCTTCAGATGCGGTTGTCGCGGTAGGGAAACGGGTCCCCCCGTTCCCCCCGCACAGATCCCGGCGTGCGGCTTTCCCGCACCGGGCTCCTATCGAAGGTCGGACGCGATCGCGGTTGTGGACGCCGCTGATCCGTAGGTTCGCCGCTTCAGTGACATGCCGTTCCCGGTACTGAGCCCGGGACATGCGTCGCCGCTTACCTTCCCTCCGATCGGCCGCCTTCCCTCCGCCATCTCCGCCGCTGGCTCCCACCAGTTTTGTTCGAGGCATCGTCGGTAATACGCAGCCGTCCGACTCCTCACCTCTTCCGCAACGGTTTCGTCTCCTCGACTTTCCGTCGTGACCCAAATCCGCCAGAGCGGATTGGGCGAGATGAGGTCTCCCAGGTTCCGACGCGTTCCATTCATACGTAATGGGGTCTCAGACCACGGCAGAGCGGTCGCACCTCGCATATCGGTACGCAACGTGTTGCCTTCGACGATCTCAAGCGTCTCGGCCCCTGCAACATTAAACCTTTCGCGGCTCAATATCCCACTCCGCATGATTGCTGTGTACGCTTCGCGACCGCCGTCACCGACGTCCACGCAACACTCGCTATAGGGCGGCGCGCTACTGCCTTACCCTCGCCGGACTTCCACCGGCTGGACCACGCCAGCTTCGCCTGGCGCACTAAGATCTTTTTTAGCCTGCGTCCGGCCCATGGTGTTGTCGCTGGCGCTGGCAACGATGTTCAGTTCCACGACGGTGTCTTCCAGCAACCGCAAGGTCCACTTCGCCCGCCCTTTCCGCGGCGGCGAACACATCAGGGCGATCAGCTTCGCCTCGGCCGCGCCGTCGAAGATGCGTGGTCGGGCCGAGTTCGGCGAATGTTTGCGCGCCAGGACAGCCTCGAAGCCATCTTCGACCAGCCGCTGGCGGGTGCGGTAGATCGTCGCGGGGCTGACATCCAGAGCTTTCACGATGCGGCTGTCGCTCCAGCCCTCGCCCGCCTCGGACACGTCGGCCTTGAGCGGAATCCGCGCCTTCAGGACCTGGGCGGCGGGGTGCTTGCCTTTGCTGGTCAGGGCTTCGAGCACCTGTCTTTCTTCTGCGCTCAGACGGACGACATATTTGTTGACCGCGGCCTCTGACATGACCCGATTCCCTCCCGCCGTGGATGATGTTGCGAGAGAGTCATGGAAACCTGTCAGGATCAAGCACGCAGCGCACTAGAGACGGCGCGCTATCTGAACATGGAGCACCTGCGCGACCACAAAAAGCAGCAAGAGATGCGGGGCAGCGGCATAATTTGAAGGTTAATACGACTTTGCGATCGATTTGTTTGTAATCATTTCAACTCGCCAGCGACATTCGGCCTTCACCCGCTTGCTGACGCCATCGCCAATTCAGTCTAACCTAGCCCTCGTGAGCCCCTCCATCGCCCTGCCCGACGCCCCCTCAGTGGTCGCGGGCCACGGTCGCGCCACCATCCTGACGTCGGACGGCGAACTCTTGTTGTTGCCCACTGCCGAGGCCGCTGCTCTTCTTCGCACCCTTTCGCCACCGATCCTGGTCCACGCACCGGCCACCTACCGTCGCCTGGGCATGCGCCCCCGACCCGCCTTCGACCTACTGGACCTGTTCGCCTTCGTCCGCCCGGCCCATACCGCCGCGCCCACGCCGCGCGGCGTGTCCATGGCGCTCGACGAAGACCATCCTCCAATCGGGCTGGAAGCCGAGGCCACCCGGCTGCCCGACCTCGCTGCCGCACTGCTGCATCAGCTTTCTCAGGGCCGCGATATCTTGCTCAACCGGGATGCCGCCGTCCTCGCAGCCCGCATGCAGAAAGCCGGCTGGGGTTGGGGCGGCTACATCGCCCATGCGCTTGGCCGGCCCGACGCGCCAGCCTCAAACGAGCCCCTGAAGGTCTGGAAGAAACTGCCGGACTGGGAAGATGCCGCCCCCCAACCGCCGCCATCCTCCCATCCCGTCTCGGAATCCGAAGCCCGTCAGCGTCTCTCCGCCATGCTCGGCCCACACGCAGAACAACGCCCTGGCCAGGGAGACTACGCCGGCGCCGCCACCGCGGCCTTTGCGCCACGGGAAGTCCGTGGCGATCCGCACATGGTCCTGGTCGAGGCTGGTACTGGCACCGGCAAAACCCTCGGCTACCTCGCACCCGCCAGCGTCTGGGCGGAGAAGAACAAAGGTGCCGTCTGGATCAGCACTTTCACCCGCCACCTGCAGCGCCAGATCGACAGCGAACTGGAACGCCTGATCCCCGATCCCACCGAGCGCCGCCGCCGCATCGTGGTCCGCAAAGGCCGCGAGAACTACCTCTGTTTACTGAACCTGGAAGACGCCATAGCCACAGCTTCCGGCGGCTTCATGAACCAGAACGTCATACCGCTGGGCCTGATTGCCCGTTGGGCCATGGCGACCGACGACGGCGACATCCAAGGCGGCGACCTGCCCGGCTGGCTGCCGGAGTTGTTCGGCGGCGCCCTGATCGTCTCTTTGGTCGACCGCCGCGGCGAGTGCATCCATGCCGCGTGCCCGCATTGGCGCCGCTGCTTCATCGAGCACACGATCCGGCGCTCTCGCACCGCCGATCTCGTTGTCGCGAACCACGCTCTGGTGATGACTCAGGCGGCGTGGGGTGGCCTTGATGACAACGCCGTGCCCACCCGCTACGTCTTCGACGAAGGCCACCATGTGTTCGGCGCCGCGGACAGCGCGTTCTCGGCCGCGCTCTCGGGTGGAGAAACCGCCGAACTGCGCCGCTGGCTGCGCGGCGCAGAGGGTGGCAGGTCCCGTGCCCGCGGTCTTCGCAAGCGGCTGGAGGATCTCGTAGCCGAGCGTCCCGCCCTCGAAGCGCCGCTCGATGCTGCTTTGCAAGCCGCCATAGCGCTGCCCCCATCCGATTGGGCAAGCCGCATGCACGAGGAAGGCGCGGAGTTCGATGCCGTCGAACCCGCCCGTCCCAATCCATCGGAAGCCTTCCTGCGCCTGATCCGTCGTCAGGTCCTGGCGCGCACCGCCGGCGCGGATGCCCGGCAGATCGTGGGCTCCACGGAGTGTGACGTTTTTCCGCTGAACGCCGATGTTGCCCAGGCCGCCGACCGACTGGCCCGAGCGCTGGCCCGCATCGCCGAACCGCTCGCCACGCTGCGCGATCGGTTGCTCGCCCGCCTTGATGACAAAGCCGAAGAACTGGACGAAGCCACCCGCAACCGCATCGAAGCCATCGGCCGCTCCCTGACGCGGCGAGCCCTCAACCCGCTGCAGGCATGGCAGACCATGCTGTGGAGCCTGACCGAACCGCCACCGGAACCCGGTCGGCGCCCCTCCCACGTGTTGTTTTTGAAGCTGGACCGGCGTGACGGGTTGCGCGACTTGGATGTCGGGCTGAACCGCCACTGGCTCGACCCTACCATACCGTTTGCCGCCACGCTCGCGGCGCCGGCGCAGGGCTTGCTGGTCACCTCCGCCACGCTGCGCGATTCCGGCGACCGCGACCCCGAAATCGCCTGGGCCTCCGCCGAGGCTCGTGTTGGCGCGCTCCATCTGCCGTCCCCCGCCATCCGAGCCGCGGTGGCGTCGCCATTCGATTACGCCGAACAAACCCGCGCCTTTGTGGTCAGCGACGTCGCGTCGGGCAACCTCGATCAACTCGCCGGCGCGTATCGCGCCCTGTTCATGGCCTCAGATGGCGGCGCGCTCGGCCTGTTCACCGCCATCAGCCGGCTGCGCGCCGTCCACGCGAAGATCGCTCCGGAGCTAGAGGCGGCCGGTATTCCGCTCTACGCCCAGCACGTCGACGCCATGGGCAATGCCACTCTGGTCGACATCTTCCGCGCCGAGGAAGAAAGCTGTCTGCTGGGTACCGACGCCATGAGAGACGGCGTAGATGTCCCGGGCAATGCACTCAGGCTCGTGGTGTTCGAGCGCACACCCTGGCCACGCCCCGACATTCTGCACCGGGAGCGCCGAATCCATCTGTCGGACGGCGACCCGAAAGGCTACGATGACCGCGTCGTACGGCTGCGGCTCCGCCAAGCCTTCGGGCGGCTGATCCGCCGCGCCTCCGACCGTGGAGTCTTTGTGCTGCTGGACCGGCAGGCACCCAGCAGATTGATGTCAGCCTTTCCCGCGGGTGTGGTGGTGCGGCGCGTCGGTTTGGCACAAGCCGTCAGCGAAACTGGCGCCTTCTTACGCACTCGTGCATTTTCGATACCAGAGTTGTCGGCTTAAGGCATCTGCTGCGCCGGACAGACAGGAGGAATTCGATGCGTTCCCGTGATGCGATCGACGCACCCGAGGCATTGGTTTTGACCATGGTGCTGGTATCCGCCGCCGACGGCGGGATGACTGACCGCGAAATCGGCGTGATGTCCGCGCTCGTGCAAACCTTGCCGGCGTTCCAGGATTTTACGCGTGAAGCGCTCGCCGACGTAACCGAGCGCGCGGCCGAACTGCTGCACGACGATGACGGACTGGCGCACGCCGCGGGCCTCATGCGCGACGCCCTCAAGCCCAAATTGCGCGAAACCGCCTACGCACTGGCCTGCGAGGTCGTCGCCGGGGGCCAGGGAGCAAGGCGGCAGTCACTGGACATGTTGGATTTTGTGCGGGGCGAACTGGGGCTGGACCAACTAGTCTCCGCCGCCATCGAACGCGGCGTGCGCGCCCGCTACCAACGTGTTGAGCCTTCCGACTGAGCTTTCGGGCAGGTCGCACACGGGACGCCAGGCGAGGCGCCTGCGCCGGCAGTTGACACCCTGCGCCGCACAGCGGCTTTCGCCCTGAAGCAGACGTCTGCCTCGTGATGATATCAGCACGGACCCCTCCCAACCAGGCCCTACGCAGTGGACTAGGCGTCCTAAAGGACCTGAAGTATGCTGAACGCTGCCTGCTCAGAACTCTCATCGACATCACGACCCAAGTGACCCCAAGCCCGGTCTGCTGGCACGCATACAAGCTTGTTCTTAGGACGAGGTGAGCCTCACTTGGACATCCTCGGCTCTTCCGCGCAGCCAACCGGCCTCGTCCTCCGCGGCGCGCACCGGTGCGTGTTCTGTCGCGAAGAAATCCAGCCATCCGCGTCGCTCTGCCCGCACTGCAGAAGCAATCTGGTACCGCTGCAACGGCTAGCGGACGAGGGCGCCGCGCTGGAACAACGGGTCGCGATGCTCGAGCAGGTAGTAGCGACGCTGCGATTGGCAAATTCAGCCACCCCCAAGCCCGAGTTTTCCGCTGTCACGGCCACCGTGGATGCGGTCCCTCCGATGATCCCAGGGATCAAATGGCCGCACATGGCGGACAACATTTTCCTCGGGCTGGTCGCGCTGATCGCCGCCCATTGGCTCGCGGCCTCGCTGCCCGCTGACAAGCGGACCGTGTTCGGCCTGGTGGCTCTGGTGGTTGCCTTACCCTTTGGCTACCGATTTCGAGCGCAACTCGAGAAGTGACGTGGCGGTCGAGGTTATCGCCGCGCTCGCCTTCGGCAGCCTCGGGACAGTGGCGATCGGCCTGCTCGACATGGCCGCCGCCGATCTCTCGCCCCGATCGCTGAGCGCGCCGAACGTTGTTGCCTCCGTCGCCGCGATAGCGCTTAGCCATTTCGCGGGAAGCGGGTTGGCGCAAGCCCAACAAAGTCGCGCGGATCGGGCGGCAAGTATCGCCGCCGCGCGCGCGGGTGACCTGCTGCCGCATCTGGAAGTGGCTCAGATCAAGACGACAGCCGAGACGGTCAAGGCGCTGTACGAGGCGGCCGCTCCGATCGCTGCCGATATCGCCGCTGTCTGGGCGGCGTTCAATCACATCCTTTTCTGATCGCGCGAGGGATGCCGCAGATGTCGCCAGCCAAGCCGGTCGCGCTGACGACGGTAACCAACACCGGCAGACGCCGTCTCCCCCCGCCAGCGGCCCTGATCGTCGGCGTGCTGTTCGTAGCGATCATCGGGCTTTCGGTCTGGTACCTGACCCGCAGAGAACACCTCGTGGTCCAAGGCGAAGTGCAGTCGCGCACCGTCGACATAGCGGTGGGCGTCGATGGCCGGATCGGGCAGATCGTCGTGGCCCGTGCCCAGGAGGGCGCGCCACTGATCTGGATCGCCAATCCCCGATTGCTGGCGCAGCAGCCGCAAAGTAACGCGGATCTACGGGTATCCGGCAAAACGATCCTCTCCAAAGCTAGAGGGCTGGAGGTCGTTGGCCGGGCCAACCGGCGAACGTACAGGGAGCCGGAAGACCCCTCCATAGGTGCGTCCCATTTGCGACAGTCGCTCAAACCTGTCATTTCGTACTCACAGTCCCACGACGACCTAGCCTCGCCGGCGCAGCAACAGCGGTGGCGATCTTGAGACTCATCCGCATCGCGGCCTTCCTCGCTGGTGTGCCGGCGGCTGTCCTCGCTGTCATGGCCGCCGCGCTGTGGGCGGACTTCTGGCCCGCGATGGTAGGCATCGTCGTCTTCATCATTACCGCGGGCATCTTCGCGCTGATCTGGAGCCGCGATCTGGATCTCCTGGTCGACCAGGTGCGCCGCATTGGCTCGGACGAGCCCGGGCCCGTCCTCGGAGCCGAGGCCCCGATACTAATGACCTTACTCGGCCGCGAGATCGAGCGTCTGTCCCGCCGCCTGGCCACCCGCGCTGCCCTGCAGGAACAGCACCGTCGCGCCGATACGCTGATCCTGGAGCGCCTTCCGGACCCCGTCATCGTTCTCGCCCGCGACCGCTCGGTTCGTCGCACCAATGCCGCAGCGCGCCTCGCATTCGGCGAGGACATGCCGGCGGTGCTACGTCATCCCGGTGTGCGCGGTGGGATCGACCGCGCCCTGTCATCAAATTCCCCCCAAAGCACCGAGATCGTGCTGCGCGCACCCGTCGCGCGCGACCTGTATGCGACGGTCGTGCCGATGGATCCGCCGTTGGCTGATGGCGGCCAGGCGCTGATCGTTCTATCGGACCGCTCTCGCGAGCGGTTGGTCGAGCGGATGCGCGCCGATTTCGTCGCCAACGTCAGCCATGAGTTGCGCACGCCGCTCGCTTCCCTGATCGGCTTTGTTGAGACCCTCCGCGGGCCGGCCGCCGACGACCCCCCGGCGCAGCAGCGCTTTCTGGAAATCATGGCCGAGCAGGGCGCGCGGATGAACCGCCTGATCGACGATCTGCTGAGCCTTTCGCGGATTGAACTCACCGAACATCAGCCGCCGTCGGAAGCGCTCGACCTGACAGGGCTGGTGCGGCGGATGGTGGCGGGGTTCGAACCTCGGCTGGCGGAGCGTAACGTCCAACTGGCGATGCAGATCGAGCACGACCTGCCGCTTGTCCCCGGCGACGCCGATCAAATGGCGCAGGTATTGCAGAACCTGCTCGACAATGGCCTGAAATACGGCCGGGACGGTGGCGTTCTGACGCTGGAGATGACGCTGGCGCAGTCCGGAAAACGGTGGCCGAGCCGGACCGGGATCATTGTCGCGGTCGGCGACCAGGGTGCCGGTATCCCACGTGAGCATCTGCCCCGGCTGACCGAACGGTTCTACCGAGTCGACAAGGGCCGTTCCCGAGCCGTCGGTGGCACCGGCCTTGGACTGGCGATCGTCAAGCACATCGTCAATCGTCATCGCGGGCAGTTGCTGATCGAGAGCGAGGAAGGCAAGGGCACGACCGTCAGCATCTGGCTCCCCGCCGTCAATGTCCCGGCGCGGCTCGCTGATGCGGACTGATGGATCAGCCTCGCGTCCACCGTCATCCATGCTTTACAATTCGGCTGCCTGCTAGCCTCGCGGCGCCTGAAGCCAACGTATCGAGAAGAACCCATGCCAGCCGCTCGCACCCTGACGTTGCTCTTCGTCCTGGCTCTGGCAGCCCCACCCGGGCAGGCCCAGACCGGCGCTCAAACGCCTGAAACGATCAAATCGAGCTTGGAGCAGTTTCTCTCGATAGTCACTTTCGGTATCATAACGGTACGAGACCATGGCGCCGAGGTCACCCGGAGAGGCGCGAACTACGAGGCAAGGTTGCCTCTCGAAGGGTTTTCGGCGCCTCCGGACGCCGCGATCAATGCGGTGGTCCATCCGACCGATCAAGGGCTGCTGGACGTCACGTCAATGACATTACCCCCGGCTGGAACGATCGAATCGGCCACGTCCAGCGGCTCACCTGTCCCGATCACGTATTCAATCGGTCATCAGGCGATCACCGCGAAGGTCGATCCAGGTTTGACCACGCCATCATCCTATGTGGCGGACCTCAACGCCGTCCGGCTGTTGTCCAAACAGGCGGAGCAGCACGTCGAACAGACAATCGATCGTTACACCATCAATGGCACGGTTTCAGCCGACTCCGGTGGCCTGTTGACACTCGCGTCGCAAGGCAGCGGCACAGGCATTCGCTTCATCGGCCATGGCCCGAACGACTTTGCTTCTGACGTCGCCATCCGGGCCGCAGCGGGCCATTTCTCGGTGGAAGGTCTCGACCGCGTCCAGGGCACGCGTCTGCTCACCGCTCTGCGCGGCATCCCGGCCGTAGGAAAGAGTTCTGACCAGCCGGCGGCCATACTCCAGGACCAGCGCGAGGCCTTGCGCGCTATCGTCGAAGCCGCCGGCGGATTGCTCAATCGGGCCGAAGCCGAGGAGATCTTGGAGGACATTCGCTTCGCCGCGGGCACTGGGAGCGCCGCGATCAGCGGGAGTGTCCGCCGCCTGCGCCTGAACATAACCGGCGACGCCGTTGCCGAGCGGCTGCACACCCAGTTCCATATTGCACTGGACGGGATTTCTTCATCCGCGCTTTCGGGTGAGAACGCCATGTTCATCCCGCATCGCGTCGATCTCAAGACCAATTTGTCGGGTGTGCGGATCGGCCCACTGATGGCACTCCTGCGCGCGGTAACCGAGCCGGGAATGGATCCCGCCTCCCTTTTGCTGCAGGCGATGACGTTGCTCGCCGATCCGCAGGTGCGGATCAGCATCGAGGCGCTCTCGTTCAACTCGGGCCCGCTACAGGTCCAGGGATCAGCCAGAGTCGTGCCGCGGCCGGATGGCCAGCTTGGTGCCGCCATCCACATCGCTGCCAGCGGGATGGACAAACTGCTCGCGCAGACCCAAAGCCAGCCAAGCCTGCAACAAGTCATGCCGCTGATGCTCCTGGCGAAGGGGATCGGCCGCCCGGAAGGCGACAGCCTGATCTGGGATATCAGCCTTGGTGACGGTCCAATGACCGTGAACGGCATACCGCTCGGTCAAGCCGGCGGAAAAAGTCGATAAAGCACGACATCACGGCTAGTGCGATCCTCCAGTTCCAGCGTGGTATCGATCCGATACGACGCCAGCACCTCCAACCCGGTCTGCGGCAAATATGCCCTGCCAGGATCGGCGATCCAGACCTCGGCCGATCGAGCCATATCGGTCAGCCAGGGCATGATATGGTCGGTCATCTGCGCCTCGTAACAGACGTCGCCGCATAGGATCAGGTCCCAGCGGCAAGCCGCACCCACCACGTCGCCCACCGGGACAACTTCAACGTCGTTGGCCTTGGCATTCAGTCCAACCGCGACGAGCGCCAGTGGATCGATCTCCGCGGCTTCCACCATAGCCGCCCCAGCGAGCGCGCAGGCGATCGCCGCGACCCCGCCGCCCGTCGCGAAATCCAGCACACGCTTGCCGACGGTCAAAGCCGGATTGTCCAGGACATGGCGAGCCAGCGCCAACCCGCCCGGCCAAGCGAACGCCCAGAATGGCGGCTCCATGTCTCGTTCCGCCAGCCAGGCTTCTGACGCCTGCCAGATTGGCGTGATCTCGGTCGCGAGATGAAGTCTCACCTCGGGCACCTGTGGCGCCGTGGTCAGGACGGTATTGGCCTGAATAAACAACTCGGCCGCCTGTCGCCCGGCTCCCTCAATGACCGTCATGACCTGGCTTGGCCCAGCAACCCACGCTTGGCATTCGGGGGTGAACGGGGTGGATCATCTTGCTAAGACTCGGTTTGCACCCGGCAATGGCCGGAATAGAACGATCACAGCCAGCCCGCCAAGATCGCCAGCCCAACCGCCAGTCCGACCTCGCGGTTGGCGCGAAACAGCCGCAGACATCCCGAGGGATCGTCGATATTCAATGCGATCACCTGACGCGCCAGTAACGCGGCCGGCAACACCAGCATCGCGTAGAACCACACGCCCAGCCCTGCCAGCCATCCGGCGACAACAAGCGCCGCCACAGCGGCCGCGTAACAAACCGCCAGAAACGGTCGTGTAGACGCCCCAAACAGCCGAGCGGTTGAATGCACCCCGGCCAGCGCATCATCCTCCCGGTCCTGATGGGCATAGATTGTGTCGAAGCCCAAATCCCAAAGTATCGCGGCGACGTAGAGCGCCACCCAACCCGCGTCCACTCGGCCGGCCGCGGCGGCATATCCCATCGGCGCGCCATAACCGAAGGTGAATCCCATCATAAGCTGCGGCCACCAGGTCACCCGCTTGGCCAGCGGGTACACCGCGATCAGCAGCAATGACGCCGCCCCCAGCACCTGCGATAACCGGTTGAGTTGCAACAGGACTGCCAAACCCGCCAGCAGCAATACCACGAGAAAACTCAGCGCATGACGCGGCCGCAATGCGCCCGAGGCCAACGGCCGTCCGGCGGTGCGAACCACCTTGCGGTCGATGTCACGATCCCACAGGTCATTCACGACGCAGCCCGCCGCTCGCATCACCAGGCTGCCGAAAGCGAACAGCGACACCAGCCGGATCGTCTCGGTGGTCGGCCCACGAGCGAGCAAAATCCCCCAAAGTCCAGGGAGAAACAGCAGCCAGATGCCGATGGGCCTGTCCACGCGCGCCAGAAGCAGATAGGGCAGCCAGGCCCGCGGCAGCAGGGCCACCCACCCGGTAGCGGCAATATCCGTGTGCATGGCCGAAAGATGTGTTCGCTGTTTTATGGTTCCGTCAATCCGTCATACACCAAAGCGATGATCCGCCTGTACGTCGAAGCACCGCTGGCCGCCGGTGTCGCGGTTGAAGCAACCGAGAACCAGGCCCACTACCTCAACGTCGTGATGCGCCGGGCTGTCGGCGACCCGGTCCATATATTCAACGGCCGCGACGGCGAATGGACTTGCCGCATCACCGCCTTTTCGCGCAGCAAGGCGGCGTTCGCCGTGGAATCCTTGTTCCGCCCGCAAGCCGCCGATACCGATCTGTGGCTGGCATTCGCCGTGCTGAAACGCGACGCTACCGATTTGGTCGTGCAAAAGGCGACCGAACTCGGCGTCTCCGCCCTGCTGCCGGTCTTCACGGAACGGACCAATGCCGCGCGGGTTAACCTCGACCGTCTTCGCGCTATTGCCATCGAAGCGGCCGAACAAAGTGAGCGTCTCACCATCCCTGACATCCATCCCGCCCGTCAACTGCATGAGTTCTTAGCGGCATGGCCGGCCGAACGGTCGCTTTTCGTTGCTCAGGAGCGAGCCGACGCTCGACCACTGTCGCCGGCAGCAGATCCTGCTGGCCTCCTCATCGGTCCGGAGGGCGGCTTTGGACGACGCGACCAGACGCTGCTGGACGCGTGCCGTTCGGTCCGTCCGGCCTCCCTCGGACCACGCATCCTACGAGCCGAAACGGCGGCCATTGTCGGTCTGGCCTTGTTGCAAGCACCGGGATGCGGCTAGTACCCTCCTCAAACATCAGCCACGCATAACGGCGCGTCTGATCGCCAGCCGGCGATGTCAACCGAAATGCCTTGGGAGCCCAATGTCCAATCCCGGAGACGTCGACGACACACCGCTCACGTCGGTTCGACAAATGGCGGAATATTTTTCGGCTGGCTGCAAACCGCGCGAGCAGTTTCGCGTCGGCACGGAGCACGAGAAGTTCGGCTTTCGCCGCGCGGATCTGACGCCACCGCCCTATCTCCCGGCGGATGGTCAACCGGGCAGCATCCGCGATGTGCTAGCCGGTTTGACCCGATTTGGCGCCACCCCGATCTTGGACGGCGAGAACCCGATCGGGCTGAAGCAGGGCGCAGCATCGGTGTCTCTTGAACCGGCGGGCCAGTTGGAGCTGTCCGGTGGCCCGCTCCAAACCTTGCACGAAACCCAGCAGGAATTGCACACCCATTTCGCCCAGGTTCGCGCCGCGTGTGAGGCTCTGGACATGGGCTTTGCCCCGCTGGGGTTTCACCCTACGGCGAGTCGGGCGGCGATGCCGTGGATGCCCAAAGGTCGGTATGCCATCATGCAGCGCTACATGCCGCTGGTCGGGAGCATGGGCCTCGACATGATGACCCGCACCTGCACGGTCCAGGTTAACCTCGACTTCGCCTCGGAACAGGACATGTGCAGGAAACTTCGGGTGTCCCTTCTGCTGCAGCCGCTGGCGACGGCGCTGTTCGCCAACTCCCCCTTCACTGAGGGCAAGCCCAACGGCTTCCTCTCGTATCGTGCCCATGTCTGGACCGACACCGACAACCTGCGCGCCGGCATCCCTAGGGTGATGTTCGAGGACGGATTCGGCTTCGAGCGCTACGCCGCCTGGTTGATCGAGCAAGTGCCGATGTACTTCGTCTATCGCAATGGCGGCTACATCGATGTCGCCGGCAAGTCGTTCGCCGCTTACATCGCCGGCCGCGTCCCGGCACTGGCCGGCATCACCGCCACGATCGGCGATTTCGCTGACCACGTCACCACCGTCTTCACCGATGTCCGACTGAAGCGCTTTTTGGAAATGCGGGGCTCCGACGCCGGCCGGTCCGACATGATGCTGGCGCAGTCCGCGTTGTGGGTCGGTCTGCTCTATGACGACGCCGCACTGACCTCAGCGGAGGCTCTGCTCCGCGGCGCCGGCTGGGACGATGCGGTCACCGCCCGCGCAGCCGTGCCGCGTCAGGGACTGAACGCGCCATGGCGCGGCGGCACTTTGCGCGATATTGTCGGCGACGTGGTGACAATCGCCGAGGACGGATTGCGCGCCCGACGCCACCGCGACGCGACAGGCAACGACGAATGCATCTACCTGGACCCGCTGCGAGCGATCGCGGCAGGCGCGCTAACCCAGGCGGAGCATTGGTTGGCTCGATACCGTGATGCCTGGAATGGCCACGTCAGCCCAATCTTCGCGGAAGCCGCCATCTGAGTTTGGCCGCTAGGCACGTTTCCCGTCCGGCCCGACATGGCGAGCGCTGCCGATCGCTGGGCTCAAACGCTCACCACCCCGAGCGCACGCCGTCAAGGCGGCGTCTCGGATGTCGCGGGATAGCCCCGTTCATCCACCTTGCGGTAACCCGGCCAACCCTCCATAACCCCGCGCCTGATGGCCATCACAGACGACGTTAGCAGCGTCCTCGCGCCTCCACATCCCGCGGGACGCCCCTTCATAATGGGCGGCCTTATCGCATTCCTGCTCGGTTTCGCCCTCGGATCCTGGCTGATCTGGCTCGGTCTGATCTTTACCCTGTTCTGCCTGTTTTTCTTTCGCGACCCGGAACGCGTACCGCCACCTCGAGCAGACCTGTTCCTCGCGCCGGCCGACGGTCGCGTGGTCGCCGTGACCCCTGCCGTACCTCCCCCAGAACTGGGCCTCAGCAACGGCCCGCGCTGGAAAGTGTCGATTTTCCTCTCGGTGCTGAACGTCCACGTCAATCGCGTTCCCGCCGACGGCGTGGTCACCCGCATCGCCTACCGTCATGGGGCTTTCGTCAGTGCCAGCCTGCACAAGGCCAGCAAATCAAACGAGCGAAATGCGCTGGCAATTCGTTTGCCGAACGGGCAAGAGATCGCCGTGGTGCAGATCGCGGGGCTGATCGCGCGCCGTATCCGGTGCTCCGTGCGCGAAGGTGATACGGTGATCGCCGGTGACCGATTCGGTATCATCCGCTTCGGCAGCCGGACAGACCTCTATCTTCCCGAAGGCGTTCGACCTTTGGTCGTGGAGGGCCAGACGATGATCGGCGGCGAAACCGTCATCGCGGAGCTACCGTCGCATGAGCGACCATCCTCCTGAATGCCTTTCTTCGAGTGCCCGATATCATGAGTGACCGCCCGCCGTTTTCGCCGATCCGCCGGCTGCGCCGCTATCGGCATCGCCCGCGGAACCGACCGCGCTTCAAGGGTCCGTCGTTCAACCGCATGGTCCCCAACCTGATGACCATGCTGGGACTTTGCGCCGGCCTGACCTCGATGCGGTTCGGACTGGAGGGGCGTTTCGGCGCCGCCGCTGTCGCCATCGTCGTCGCGGCACTGATCGACGGGCTGGACGGACGGCTCGCGCGCCTGCTCAAGGCTACCTCTCGCTTCGGCGCGGAGTTCGACAGTCTGTCCGACTTCCTATGTTTCGGCGTCGCGCCACCCTTCGTGCTTTACTTGTGGTCGCTGCAACGCGGTGGGGCTTATGGCTACGTGCCTTGCCTGATGTTCGCGGTGTGCATGGCACTGCGATTGGCGCGATTTAACGCCTCGCTGGACGGAGCACCAAAACCTGCCTACGCCTATAATTTCTTCACCGGCGTTCCAGCTCCGGCTGGGGCCGCGCTGGCCCTGTTTCCGCTTTTTCTTGGGCTCGAGGCAAAATCCCTGGGCATGGGCTGGCTGTTGGACGCGGCTAAATTTCCCTTGTTCAACGCGGTGGTCCTGATCGGAACCGCTATCCTATTGGTCTCGACCCTCCCAATCTGGAGTTTCAAGAACTTCAAGGTCCCGTCCGAGTATGTCTTGCCGATGCTGCTGGGCACCGGTGCGTTCGCGGCGGTTGTTGTCGCCGATCCTTGGGGCGCGTTGGCAGGGGCGAGTCTAATCTATCTCTGCATGCTGCCCTTCAGCGTTCGGAGCTTCCGGCGGCTGCGGCGAGAGGCCGAAGCACCCCGCGACGAGATCGAAACCACACATCGGGAAAGCGCCTGACTATTTTCGGCGCAGGCGCCGGGCGTTGGCACGAGACCGCACTAGATAGGGCGCCACCATAGCGGCATGGCCTCGGCCGGACACCAATGCGAGCGTCGAAGCCTGCACCGCCGCAGCCTTCTCCATGAACATGCGCTGGCACTCAGCAACGCTGAGAGTGCCCTGAGCCATCATAAGGCTGCGATGATAGATAGTTTCCCAGGACGATAGCGTCAGTTGGGTCATCATGGCGGGAAAGTTGCGGCTGATACGTTTGCTCATACAAGCTGACGTGAGGCGACCGAAGCGGCCACGCAAGTCTCGCCGACCGAAAAGTCGCTGGGCTCGCAAAGACGTTGACGATGTGGCGACAATTTAGGGAAATATCGAAGCCAGGAGGATCCCTAGACGGAGGTGGACTGCGTTGTCCTACGGCTCCCAAGACCCTCACCTGTCGATTATCCAGATACGATGCCTGTTACTCGGCCGCTCGCCTCGGCATCTTGGTTGCCGCTTTTGCCGATGCCGTCTTAGCTGCCGTCTTTTTCGCTGTCGCTTTTTTGGCCGCCGCCTTCTTTGGCCCCGCCTCTTGCTTCCGTTCCGCGGCTTTTTTAACGCCAGCCGCTTTCCGCGCCGGAGACTTCTCCGCGGCCTCGGCCGCCGCCGTCTTGGCTCCCGCCTTGCCCTTCCGCCCCGCCGCTCCGCGTGGCTTCAGCGCCTTGCCCTTTTCGGCGAGCAACTTCACGGCGTCATCCAGCGAAATTTCCTCCATCGCCACCCCGCGCGGCAGATTGGCGACAGTCTTTCCGTGCTGGACATAGGGCCCGAACCGCCCCTTCCGCACGCTGATCAGATCCTTGCTGGCCGGATGCGGCCCGATCGTTCGCACACTGGCCATTTTCTTCGCCAGCAGATCAACGGCTCGGTTTAGCCCGAGCGCCAGCACATCGTCGTCCCGGTCCAACGACCCGAACACCGCCCCCATCTTCACGTAAGGGCCGAAACGGCCAATCCCGGCCTCGATCTTCTCTTTGGTCTCGGGATGCAGCCCAATCTCCCGAGGCAGCGACAAAAGTCCCAGCGCCTGGTCCAGCGTCAAATTCTCACCATCCATCCCGCGCGCCAAGGACATCCGTTTGGGCCGGACCTTCTTGTCCTCGGAGGTCTCGCCCTGCTGCACATACAGCCCGTAAGGCCCGCGCCGGACGGTAATCTCCTCCCCGGTCTCCGGATGGTGTCCAAGCGATCGCATCCCCTCCTTCAGGGTCTCGCCGCTCTCCTCGCCCGCGTTGATCGCCAACCGCCGCGTATACTGGCAGGCGGGATAGTTGGAGCACCCGATGAAGCTGCCGAACCGCCCCAGCTTCAATCCCAGCCGCCCGTTGCCGCACGCCGCGCAAACCCGCGGATCGGACCCATCTTCCCGAGCCGGAAAGAAATGCGGCCCCAGATCTTGATCGAGTGCATTGATGACGTCGCTGATCTTCAGATCACGAGTCTGTTCGACTGCTTTGGAGAACTCGGCCCAAAAGTCCCGCATCACCTGGCGCCACTCCAGCGCCCCAGCGGAGATCTCGTCGAGCCTTTCCTCCAGCCCTGCGGTGAATCCCGTGTCAACGTAATGTTCGAAAAAACTCACGAGGAATGCGGTGACCAAGCGTCCGCGGTCCTCCGGAACAAACCGCCGCTTATCCAGTTTCACATAATTGCGATCCTGCAGCACGGACAGGATTGAGGCATAGGTGGAAGGCCGGCCGATTCCCAGTTCTTCCATCTTCTTCACCAGACTCGCCTCGGAATAGCGCGGTGGCGGCTGAGTGAAATGCTGGCTTGCGTCCACTTTCTGGCGCCGGAGCGGGTCGCGCTCGCTCATCGGCGGCAGCATCCGGTTATCCTCTTCTTCCGGCGCGCCCTCGGGCCTATCGTCGGTATCTTCCCGATAGAGCTTCAGGAACCCGTCGAAGGCGATGATTGACCCGTTCGCCCGGAGCTTAAGACCCTTACCGTCGGTAACGTCCACACTGACCTGATCCAGTTCGGCCGATTGCATCTGCGATGACACAGCCCGCTTCCAGATCAACTCGTATAGCCGCCGCTGATCGTGGTTCAATCCTTGAACGACACTGTCGGGCGTACGCGTTACATCGGTCGGCCGGATCGCCTCATGTGCCTCCTGCGCGTTTTTTGCCTTGCTGACATACTCGCGGGGTGCGGCAGGCAGGTAGTTCGCGCCAAAACTGCCCTTGACGTGATCGCGAATGCTGGCGATGGCTTCGCTCGCCATCTGCACCCCATCTGTCCGCATATAGGTAATCAGCCCGGTGGTCTCACCGTCGATCTCGACGCCCTCGTACAGACCCTGCGCCAGCCGCATCGTCTGCTGCGCCCCGAACCCAAGTTTCCGAGATGCCTCCTGCTGCAGCGTGGAGGTGGTGAACGGCGGCGGCGGATTGCGCTTGACCCGCTTGCGCTCGACTGACCCGACGGTGAAGGTCCCGGCTTCCACCGCCGCTTTCGCCGCAAGCGCCAGGGTCTCGTTGTTCAGGTCGAACTGATCGAGCCGCTTGCCGTTCAGATGCGTCAACCTAGCGGTGAACGGTGCGCCACCAGGTGTCAGGAACAACGCCTCGATGGTCCAGTACTCACGCGCCCGGAACACCTCGATCTCGGCCTCGCGGTCGCAGATCAGGCGCAACGCCACGGACTGGACACGGCCAGCGCTGCGGCTACCGGGCAGCTTCCGCCATAGCACCGGCGACAGCGTGAACCCCACCAGATAGTCCAACGCGCGCCGAGCCATGTACGCCTCGATCAGCGGCTGATCGAGTTCGCGTGGATGGTCGATGGCGTAGCGAACGGCGTTGCGGGTGATTTCGTTGAAGCTGATGCGGTGGACCGCGACGCCCTTCAGTGCGTTCTTGTCCGCCAGCATCGCGCGCACATGCCAGGAAATCGCCTCTCCTTCACGATCCGGGTCAGTCGCGAGCCACAGCGTCTTGGCGCCCTTAAGGGCCTGTGCGATCGCGCCGACCTGCTTGTCGCCCCGCGCGTCGGCCTCCCAGTCCATCGCGAAATCCTGCTCCGGCCGGACGCTGCCATCCTTCGGGGGCAGGTCGCGCACGTGTCCGAAACTGGCGAGAACGGTATAGCCGCCGCCCAGATAGCGGTTGATCGTTTTGGCCTTGGCGGGGGATTCGACGACGACAACATCTGACATTGACGGGTGCGGTATCCTACTCAATAACGACCGGCGAGAGCGCCACGCGGCTGCCAGACAGGGTCTCTACACGCCCCGCCAGCTCCAATTCCAGTAGAACCGCAACGGTGACTGACGGCGACAAGTGGCAGCGCCGGACCAGATCGTCAACCATCGTCGGCTCCGGCGACAACAGCGACAGGATCTCGGCCGCAGCGTCGGGCTCGTGTTCATCCGCTGCCGGCCATTCGAACGGCTCCGGCTCCGCCTCGCCGAACCCCCTCATGCGAGCCGGCGGAAGAGCGGGTTCCAGCGGCAGATTATCTAGCACATCGGCGGCATTTTCCACTAAGATCGCCCCCTGCCGTATCAGGTCGTTACCGCCCCGCGCGCGCGGATCGAGCGGCGAGCCGGGAACCGCGAACACCTCTCTTCCAACTTCCTGAGCTATCCGCACGGTGATAAGGCTGCCGGATCGCAGCGCCGCCTCCACCACCACGACCCCAAGCGATAGGCCGGCGATGATCCGGTTGCGCCGAGGAAAATGCCTGGCCTGTGGCACTGTGCCGATGGGCGCCTCCGAGATCAGCAGATGAGCTTCACCAATACGCCGGTGCAGGTCAGCATTCTCCGGCGGGTACGGCTGGTCGATCCCGCCGGCGATCACGGCGATGGTTCGCCCGTTACGCATCGCGCCAGTATGCACGGCGGTGTCGATCCCCCGCGCCAGCCCGGAAACCACCACGAGCGTCGCCGCTAGGTCGGCCGCCAGGGTCTCCGCCATCCGTTGCCCGTTAGCCGAAGCGTTGCGCCCGCCCACTGCCGCTACACATCGCCGCTGCCCCAGGCTGGCCTCGCCGCGAAGAATAAGGCACGGCGGCGCATCATCCATCATCGCCAGCAACGGCGGGTAATCTAGATCGCCCAGAAAGATCATCCGCCCGCCGGCGACCCTTGTGCGTTCTAACTCGCGCTCCACCTCCGCCGCGGAAACCACCGGTGCCGTCCCTGACCGTCCCCCCGCCCGCGCCAGGCGCGGTAGTGCATCGAGGGCCGCGGCGGGTGAGTGATAGCGATCGAGCAAGCGGCGGTAGGTAACCGGCCCAACGCCTTCGGCACGAACCAGCCGAAGGCGGTCAATCTGGTCGGCCCACTCTGCCATGAAGGTTGCGTCCTTGCGTGCCGCCAGCGGGACTGCAGGCGGGCCGGCTCAGGCACGTCCCGTCTTGCTCCCGCCGATGCGTGGTTCGGTCCCGGCGAGCAAGCGGCGGATATTGGCCTGGTGGCGGACGAACACCAGCACGGCAATGGTGAACGAAAGCTTAACGACGCCAAATTCTTCCAGAACCAACGCCGCGAAGGGGGCAAAGCTGAAGGCCGCCAGCGACGCCAGCGACGAAACGCGCGCGAGGGCCGCGACAAGCAGCCACACGGCGCAGGCGGCCAAGCCGATCGGCCAAGCAGCTGCAATCAGCACCCCAAGACCCGTGGCCACGCCCTTGCCGCCTTTGAACCGCAGCCAGATCGGAAACAGATGTCCCAGAACCGCGGCGAGGCCAGCCAAAAGCGCGGTGTCCTGATCGTACGAAGACGCCTGCGCGATCAGCACGGCCGCGGCACCCTTCAGACCGTCCAACACTAAGGTGGCGGCAGCGAGCCCCTTTCGCCCAGTGCGCAGAACGTTGGTGGCGCCGATATTGCCGGACCCGATGCCCCGGATATCCCCCAAACCGAAGATTCTAGTCAGCAGCAGCCCAAAGGGGATCGAGCCCAGCAGGTAACCCAGGAGGAGGCAGGCCGGCACCGTCAGCTGATCGTCAGACATTGAGGCGGCTTTGCCCCCTTTCATTACGGGACGCGTCACCCCGCCGCGATCTCATTCGACGCCGAAACCACCACAGCTGCGTCTCCGCAGGAGCATAGGCATTCAAACGGTCGATATCCTCACGCAACTTAGAAAAATCCGGTTTTCGCTTCTCTATGAATGCCGCGAATGCCTCCGCCGCTTCAGGGGAGCACAACCGGTCGCGGAACAACGCCAATTCTTCCTCGATACGTCCTGGCACGTCGGCGCGCCCGTTCTTGATGAGGTTCTTGGTCTGCCGCACGGCGATCGGCGGCAATGCTGCCAACTTCGCGGCAACACCACGAGCGGCGGTCATCAGGTTCTCATCGGCAACGACCTGATTGACCAAGCCCCAACCGAGGGCGGCCTCAGCGTCCAGTGATTCCCCCAAAAGCAGCAGCGAACTGGCGGACTCCGCACCAGGCCCAGGCTGGTGAACGGCATGGCGAAGCGTGCCGATCGTGCGGCGACAACTGAGTCCGCGTGAGCCAGCATCGTGGTGCCGACACCGATCGCGGCCCCATTCACCGCGGCAACCAAGGGCGGCGTCAGAGACGCCAGCACGGCGAGAAACGGCGAGGCATGAGTTCGAACCAGCCGCCCGGCTTTGAAAATCCTTGATGTCGTTGCTGGAGGCAAACGTATCCCCCGCTCAGCAGCACCCACTCGAACCGAAGCATCCGCATTTGCCTGACGGAACGCCTCCGTTACCGCGGGATAAATCGCCCCGCTCAGAGCGCTTTTCTTGTCCGGCCGGTTGAACAGGACTTCTAGTATCGGTCCAGCCTGCGTGACGAGAACATCGCTCATTGGAAATTTCCCCTGTGGCGGACCCCAGGCTATCCGATCAGGTCGTGGACCTGCACCGTCAGGGTGGCGACAAGATCGGCGATCTGGCGTTCTACAAAAAGAAATTCGGGCAACCGCTCGATCCGCGTCTCATCCATATAGAGTGCTCGGGCGATTTCGATCTGCAGGACGTGCACATCGTCGCCCGGCCGTCCGTAGTGCCTCGTGATAAAGCCGCCGGCATAAGGGTCGTTGCGGCGGACCAGATAGCCCTTGCTGCTCAACAGCGTCTCCGCCGCGTGAGTGACGCACGATGCGCACGCGGACCCGTGCAAATCGCCCAGGACGAAATCGAGGGGCCGCGCGGAGGCCCGCCTGCCCTGTCCACCGGACGGCATGGAATGGCAGTCGATCACCAGGCAATAGCCGAACCGAGACTTCATGTCCTTGATCAATCGGGCCAAAGCATTGTGAAACGGCCACCAGTAGGCATGAATCCGACGCTCCGCTTCGGCGAATGGCAGTTTCGCTGAATAGATCGCCTCGCCCGATGCAACCACTTTCGCGATCGTTCCCAAACCCGCACTGACCCGCGAACTGGATGTGTTTACCCAATCCGGCAGCGGGTCGGCGAACATCGATTGGTCCAACTCCCATGCTTCTCGGTTCGCATCGCAGAAGGCGCGCGGGAAATTGGCCGCCAGCAGGGGGGCACCGCACTCCGGCGCCGCACGAAACAGCTCATCGACAAAGCAATCCTCACTGCGCCGCAAACTAAGGGCACACAGGCGTACCCCGGACATCAGGTCAGCCGAATAGACCCGTCCGGAATGCGCCGATGTGAAAATGACGGGTGCGAATGGCCGTTCCGGCACGAGCACCCGGAATGGGTCGATTTCGTCGGCTTCAGGCAGCGGTGTGGGGCCGTCCATTCGCACATCAAAGACGGTGTGGTCCCAAATGTCACTATGCTGAATTTACCCGCCGCTCCCGCAATGCAGGCGGCCGACAACCCCCTTGCACCGGGCCGTGGTTTCCGCCGACAAATGGTTATGGCCACGCACTACTATACTGTAACTTGGGACCAGCTTCATCGCGATGCCAGAGCCCTGGCGTGGCGGTTGATGGGGTCGGGTCCGTTCACCGGCATCGTCGCGATCAGCCGCGGGGGCCTGATCCCGGCGGCGATCATCGCCCGCGAACTCGATCTGCGTCTAGTCGAAAGCGTCTGTGTGATCACGTATCTGGACGAGCAACGCGGCGAACCTGTAGTCACCAAGCCGCCGGCCGCGGCCGGTGATGGCGCAGGCTTCCTCATCGTGGACGATCTTGTCGATTCAGGCGCCACAGCCCGCGTCGTGCGCGCCTTATTGCCAAGAGCCCATTTCGCCTGCGTCTACGCCAAGCCGGAAGGACGCCCGGCCGTGGACAGCTTCGTCACCGAGGTCTCACAGGACACCTGGATCCTGTTTCCCTGGGACACCGAGCCCCAGTTCATCGAACCGCTGGCGCGCCGCGGGGCTTTGTAGACCATACTAAGGGCCTGTCCGGGAACAACCGACTCGCGTCGGCTGACCTTTAGAGCCGGGATTCTCGACAGAGGCGGCGAACGATAATGTTCGTGGATGATCGATCCAGCCCCGATTCGTGACCGATTTACCGCCTTGTCGCCGCACCTCAACGAGCGAGAACGACGGTTGTTTGCCGCCACCGAAGCCGCAGCGGCGGGCTACGGGGGGATCGTTGCCGTCTCGGGAGCGACCGGCATCGCGGTCAGCACGATCGGGCGCGGCCTGAAAGACCTGGCTGAGGCAGGTGGTCTGTTGGCAGGCCGGGTGCGACGTGCGGGGGGCGGACGCAAGCCACTGGTCGTCAGTAACCCTGACCTATTGCGCGAACTGATGGCGCTGGTCGAACCCGGCGCCAGGGGCGATCCGATGTCGCCGTTGCGCTGGACCTGCAAGAGCCTGCGGCAGTTGGCGGCGGAGCTTGTGGCGCGTGGGCATCGGGTCAGTCGCACCGTGGTGGGTGAATTGTTAAAAGCGCAGAAGTTCAGTCTGCAAGCCAACAGCAAGACCAATGAGGGTGGCGATCATCCCGACCGGGACGCGCAGTTTAGCCATATCAATCAGAGCGTGACGACGGCGTTGGCGGCGCAGCAGCCGGTGATTTCAGTGGATACGAAGAAGAAAGAACTGGTTGGAGACTTCAAAAACGCCGGCCGGGAATGGCGTCCGCAAGGCGAACCCGAAGCGGTTCGCGTGCATGATTTTCTGATCAAGGAACTGGGTCGGGCGGTGCCATACGGTATCTACGACCTTGCCGCCAACGCTGGTTGGGTCAGTGTTGGGATGAACCATGACACCGCCGCGTTTGCCGTACAGTCGATCCGCCGCTGGTGGCAGGACATCGGCTGCAAGCGCTATCCCGCGGCCAAGCGCCTGACGATCACCTGCGACGGGGGCGGCAGCACCGGATCGCGCGTGCGGCTGTGGAAGCTCGAATTGCAAAAGCTGGCTAGCCAACTGGATATTGACATCACGGTCCACCACCTGCCGCCCGGAACCAGCAAGTGGAACAAGATCGAGCATCGGCTGTGTTCGTTCATCACCATGAACTGGCGTGCCAAGCCGCTGGTCAGCTATCAGGTCATCATCGATCTAATCGGAGCCACCACGACCAAGACCGGCCTGAAGGTGATCGGCGAACTCGACGACAACCAGTATCCCAAAGGCATCGTCGTCTCGGACGAACAACTGGCCGCCATAAACATCGTCCGGGCAGATTTTCGCGGCGAATGGAACTACACTATCAAGCCGTCCAATCGCTCAGACCGAGCGGTTGATCCCTGACGGGCCCTAAGGGCCTGAGCCAGAACAAGCGACTCGGTAGAAAAGACTCCAGAGTGCCGCAACAACGCAACGAACGAATCCGGAATAGTTGATGCGAATCGGGTGTCTCGGCGTCCAGCCTGGCCGGATGATCGACCAAGATGCCTTCCGGGCCCGCTACAATGCGCTCGGACCGTTCCGCAACGAAAGAGACCGACGCTTATTCGCGGCCTGTGAAGCACGCGTTGCCGGCCGCGGCGGAATTGTTGCGGTTTCGCGGACCACCGGAATTGCCCGAAGCACCATAGTCCTACTGCGTCACTCATTCTGCTCGACAACCGTCTGACGGAGGGTCCCGCAGCAGGGACAGCGTGGCAGGACGAGAACCAGAGTGCGCGCGAGACGAATTCGCAAGGTGGCGATGGAATTCGGTATGTGGCGTCGTGACCGCAGTGGCAGATCCTCTGGGTCGGTAAACCAGAGGAAAGGGCAGATTGCGAGCCTCGCCAGGGGCGGGAAGCTCCTGAGGGGGGAATGGTCTCCTTTTCGGAGATCAGGAACCCGTATGCTGCGATGCAAAGCGTCGCATGATGGTGGAAGCCGCGCCATCCGCGGCCTTCGTAGTGGCCCAATCCAACTTCCTGCTTCAGTTCGAGGTAATCACGCTCGATTCGCCAGCGGAGCTTGGCATGATCGACCATGCGTTCGAGGCCGATGTCGACGGCCATCGTGGAGAGCCAGTAGTGATCCGGTTCGGTTGCGCCCTCTGGCCACTCGATCAACAGCCACTCCACCTCGGCGGGTTCGGTCCGGCTGGTATCGTCGTGCGCTGGGCGGACCCGCCACCGGGCAAACCGCGAAGTCAGCGGCGCATTGCTGCCGTCTCGCCAGGTGATCGTCTGCCAAGCCTCGGCGGGAAGCTCCAGAGCCAGCGTCTTGGCCGATACCGGCTGATGCGTCTCGTCGCGGCGCAACCGCGTGGCGGGGCGGCCTCGGCCCGGACGGGACGCAGGCGGCAACGGTGCCTCGCCGGGCCGCCAGAGCATCGTGGTGGGCGAAATGCCGGCCACATAGGTTAGCCCAAGTTGACTGATCCCAGCCCGCAGTTTGCTGTCGTTGCCATAGGCCGGGTCCATCAGCGCGACGCCTGGCGGCACGCCATCCGCCGCCGCCTGGCGCAACTGCTGCAAGGCAATCTCCGGCTTGGTCTGGAATAGGACGTCCGCGGGCACACCGGCGATCGCCCGGCGGAGCGGATCGCCGGCCCAGTCCTTGGGCAGATAAAGCCGATAGGCGATGGGCAAGCTTCCCTGATGGGTGGCCACCGACAGACTGACCGCAACCTGGCAGTTGTCCTGCTGGCCCAGTTGACCGCAATATTGCCGGGCCACGCCAACCGAGTGACTGCCCTTTTTCGGAAACCCCGTGTCATCGATGATCCAGGCCTGGATCGGCTCCTCGCTGGTGATCGACGGTAATACCTGCTCGCGTACGCGGGTCAGTAGCGCCTGATCGGACCACGGTGCCTGAGCTACAAAGTGTAGCAGCGACTGATGTTGCGCCGCTGTTCGTTCAGGCGCCGTGGTCGCGGCCAGCGGTTCGACGCTCTTGCGGCCCTCAGTCGAGAGTAGACCGACACAGTAATCCTCGAACGGTCTGACCCGGTCGGCATGGCCCAGGACCGACGCCAAATCAGTGGCGTAGGCCCGGAAGCGTTCTTGCGGGCTGCTCCCATCGTGAAAATCCATCCCATCCCCCTGGAAGGTTCGAATCTCCACTGCTACCAAACCACCATCGCGTCGGGGCAAGCGGAATTTCTAAACGATACAGGCGTTTTGCGAACTCAGTAGGATTAGGGCGCGGTTTGGCGGACCTCGGGTCCGGGGCGATGCGATGCAGCGAGCGGGTTCGCCGCAGGGGTGGTGGACTGAAGCCCGCGATCGAGACGCAGCCCGGGATCTTGGAAGCTCTGAATGAGCTGGTGGAGCCGTCGATCCGCGGTGACCCGGAGGCTGCGTTGCGGTGGGTCAGCCTGAGCCAGCGCCATCTCTCCGCGGCGCTGGCCAAGCGGGGCTTCATCGCCGTTCAGAAGCTGGTCGGCCGGCTGCTGAAGCGTCTCAACTTCAGCCTGCAAGCCAACCGCAAGACGCGCGAAGGTGCCAACCACCCCGACCGCAACGCTCAGTTCGAGCCTATCAACACCAAGGTAAAAGCATTCCAGGCCGCCGGGCAGCCGGTGATCTCTGTCGACACGAAGAAAAAGGAACTCGTCGGAGACTTCAAGAATGGCGGCCGTGAGTTGCGGCCCAAGGGCAGCGGGAGCCGGTCCGGGTGCATGACTTCGCCATTCCTGAACGCGGCAAGGCGGTGCCGTATGGCATCTACGACGTTTCCGCCAATGCCGGCTTCGTCAATGTCGGCATCAGCGCGGACACCGGAGAGTTCTCCGTCGCGAGCATCCGACGCTGGTGGCGTGAGATCGGCGCTCCGCGTTACCCGGAGGCGAAGCAAATGCTGATCAATGCCGACTGTGGCGGCAGCAACGGCGCGCGCCTGCGCCTGTGGAAGCGTGAACTGCAGGTGCTGGCCGACGAACTTGGCATCGAGATCACCGTCTGTCATGTCCCGCCCGGCACCAGCAAGTGGAACAAAATAGAGCATCGGCAGTTTTCCTTCATCACTCAGAACTGGCGCGGCAAGCCACTGATTAGCTACCTGGTCTCGCGCGGCAATTTCTCCAGGCGCAGGTCCGCTACTGACGACGGCGTCCAACGACGTCGGTCGCAGTGTTTTGCGACATCGCATGAATATCGATATAAGCCAGGCTCCGGGGAGCATTGGCTGCACCGGATCTGGCAATTTGGGCGGAGGCAATGTGATGCTGATCGCGGGCGATATCGGCGGCACCAAGACGCGGCTGGCGCTCGTCTCGCCGGACGCTGGACCTCGCAAATTCGTCGCCGAACGCGAATTCCATAGTGGGGATTTCAAAGGATTGCAGCCGATCGTGGAGGCGTTCCTGGCGGATGCCGGCGGCCACGCCACATCCGCCTGTTTCGACGTCGCCGGGCCCGTAATCAATGGGCGCGCCCATCTGACCAACTTGCCATGGGACCTGGAGGAGGGTGCACTACGGCGCGCGCTCGGGCTGCAGAGCGTCAGCCTGCTGAACGACCTTCGGGCCATCGCAATCGCGGTGCCGCATCTGCAGCCGGACGAAACGATCGAGATCAATGCTGGCAACCCGGAAAAACAGGGTTCGATCGCAGTACTGGCCCCGGGCACCGGTCTTGGCGAGGCGTTTCTGATCTGGGGCGGACAGGAATACATCGCGTGTGCCTCCGAAGGCGGCCACACGGATTTCGCTCCGACCAACCAGGTTCAGGCCGAGCTCTGGGCGTTCCTGACCGAACGGTTTGGCCATGCGGCCTATGAACGGGTTTGTGCCGGGTCGGGCCTGCCGAACGTTTATGATTTCTTGCGATCACGCGACCCGTCACTGGAGCGCCCGGACTTCGCCGCGACGTTACAGGGCGTGCATGACCGCACGCCACTCATCGTCGATGGCGAACTCAAAGACCCCGGCAACAACCCGCTCGCCGCGCAGACGCTGCGCATTTTGATCGAAGTCTGGGGCGCCGAGGCTGGCAACCTCGCGCTGAAGGTGATGGCGACAGGCGGGGTCTATCTGGCTGGTGGCATGCCGCCCCGACTGGTGCCGCGGCTTCAAGACGGCGCGTTCATGCAGGCGTTCACCGCGAAGGGACGCTTGGCCCGTCTGCTGAGCGCGACGCCGGTTCACGTTATCATGATCAACGCCGCCCTGCTCGGGGCCGCGATTCACGGGATCAAGCAGGCAGCAAGGGGCTGAACAAATCCGCCGAATAAGGCATTGTTCGGTCATCCGGCCAACAGTGACCTGCCGGGTCATGGCCCGAACATCGGAGAACCCAGATGACCGCTCTCACCGCTACGCCGGCTTGGACGGCGCTGAAATCGCATCATGGACAGATCAGAGAGGCACATCTGCGAAAGCTGTTCGCCGACGATCCGGGCCGGGCAGAACGGTTCTCGGCGGAGGGCGCAGGTCTCTTCCTCGATTATTCGAAGAACCGCATCACCGATGAGACGGTGCGGCTGTTGCTGCAACTCACGGACGAGCGCGGCGTGGCCAAGCGGCGCGAGGCGATGTTTGCCGGGGAGAAGATCAACTCTACGGAACGCCGCGCGGTCCTTCACGTCGCATTGCGCGCGCCGCGCGGCAGTCGGATCGAGGTCGATGGCGCGGACGTGGTAGCCGACGTCCACAAGGTGCTGGACGCGATGGCGGACTTCGCCACCAGAATACGTAGCGGGGTATTCACCGGCCACACCGGCAAGCGTATCCGCACCGTGGTGAACATCGGCATCGGCGGGTCCTATCTGGGGCCGGAGATGGCGTACCGCGCGCTGCGCCCCTTCAGCGACCGATCAATGACCTTCCGCTTCGTCGCCAACGTCGATGGTGCTGATTTCTCCGAGGCCACCCACGACCTGAATGCGGAGGAGACGCTGTTCATCGTCTCATCGAAGACCTTCACGACCTTGGAGACAATGACGAACGCCGCAACGGCACGCGCCTGGCTGGTGGGAAAGCTTGGTTCTGACGCCGCGGTCGCGAAACACTTCGCCGCGGTCTCCACGAACATTGCCGGCGTCACGAAGTTCGGCATCGACGCGGCCAACACGTTCGGCTTCTGGGACTGGGTCGGGGGCCGCTATTCCATGGACAGCGCGATCGGCCTGTCCACCATGATCGCGCTCGGGCCAGACAACTTCCGCAGCATGCTGGCCGGGTTCCACGCCATGGACGAGCATTTCCGCACCGCGCCACCAGCCCGCAATCTGCCTCTGCTGCTGGGTCTTCTGACCGTCTGGTACAACAACTTCTTCGGCGCGCAGACCATCGGGGTGATGCCGTACTCCGCTCATCTTGCGCGTTTTCCGGCCTATCTCCAGCAGCTGCAGATGGAAAGCAACGGCAAGCATGTCGATCTCGACGGACACGGCGTGAGCTACGAGACCGGCCCGATCATCTGGGGCGAGCCGGGCACCGACGGTCAACACTCGTTTTATCAATTGCTGCACCAGGGCACCAAGCTCGTCCCCTGCGACATGATTGGCTTCTGCAAGCCGCTCAGCCCGCTGACCGCGCAACACGATTTGTTGATGGCCAATCTATTCGCACAGGCCGAGGCGCTAGGCTTTGGAAAAACCGAGCAGGAACTGAAGGCAGAGGGGTCACCCGATTTCCAGACGCCATTCCGTGTCACCGAGGGGAACCGGCCGACCAACATGATTTTGGCCGAGCGGCTGGATCCCGCGACGCTCGGGAGTTTGGTGGCGCTGTATGAACACAGCGTTTTCACGCAAGGCGCAATCTGGGCGATCGACAGCTTCGACCAGTGGGGCGTTGAGCTCGGCAAGGTGCTGGCCAGCAGGATCATTCCCGAACTCGACCGCGGCGCGGAGCCCAAGCTGGCGCACGATGCCTCGACCAATGCACTGATCGGCCGCTACCGCCGTCTACGCGGATGATCGTCGCTGTGGCAGAAACGAGCGAGCCGGCCTGCGGGTGGCGAGCCTGGGGATTTGATCCGGCGTAAGCCCCCCGCACCGCTCGACAACGGTGAGAGCTATGAGCGGTGTTTATGATCTGATCACCCAATCGACGCGGCGCCCGACCGTCCGGCCCGGTGGCTCGTGTCCCACAAAGACGACCGAAACGTCGCGCCAGAGTTCTCGGCCGGAATTTTAATCGGCGCCGGCAACCTTTCGTTAATCCATTCGTGGCTTTGTTAGCGAGATGCCTCCTCTCGAGACGCGCGATCCATGACCGATGACCGACGCACTTGAATTCTCGTCCCCTGCCTCGGCGTCCGGAGCCCCGTTGCAGGGCATTCTCCGCGACGCCTTGATCGAGAGCCGTCATCGCTGGCAGCACTTCGTCGGCCTTGCGGCAGATCTGGCATTCGAGACCGACGCCGCTGGTTGCTTCGTTTTCATGATGCCCGAAGCGGTCCTCGGCTGGCCCTCGGGATCGCTGATTGGTGAGCCTTCTGACCGCCTGGTCGCCGATGACGATGGCGGCACCCTCTTCAACCCGTTCCGCCCGACCATGGAGGTGCGGCGCCGCCGTGCCTGGATTCGTTGCTTCGACGGCGGATTGGCGTTGATGACAATTTCAACCGTCCCATTGCGTGATGAGCAAGGCGTGATCGTCGGTGCCCGCGGCGTCGGCATCGACATGACCGATGACGACATTCAGACCGCGCAGATTGCGGGTCGCTTACGCCGGGCCGAATTGTTGGGCCATATCCTGGCGCGTGTCGGGCAGGAGGCTGGCGCCGATGCCATGATGGACGCGGCGCTCTGGGCCCTGATCCGTGCGCTGGGCGCCGAAGGGGCCGCGGTGGTCGGCTCCCTGGCCGAAGCACACCCGATAGAGGTCCTGCATGAATGTGGACCAGGGGCATCCGCGATGCTCTCGGCCGCTGCGGAGCTGCTGGTCAAGGAGACATGCAAATCGTGCCATGCCGTCACCCTCAACGGGCGGTTCCTACTTGCAGTCGCCTGCCGGACCCGCTTCGGTTCGAAGGCCGGCCTGGCAATCTGGCGCAGCGCTACGACGCGGCCGTGGGATCAGGACGATAATCTTCTGGCAGAATCCTCGGTCAACATTGTCCGTATGATCCTCGACTATGAAGCGGTTGCCCGTGAGATGGTCCACAAGGCGACCACTGATCCGTTGACCGGCCTGCTCAACCGACGGGCTTTTCTGGATGAAGTGCAGCGCCATGTCGCCCGGCTCGACCGGGAGAACGCGGCTGGATCGCTCATGTTTGTGGATCTCGATGCCTTTAAGGCTGTCAACGACCGCCTGGGCCACGCCGAGGGCGACAAGGTGCTTGTGCAACTTGCCGAGCTCCTGCGCAGGTTGGTTCGCCCGGGCGATCTGATCGGCCGTTTGGGCGGCGACGAGTTCGCTGTCTGGCTAAGCGGCGCAGACCACCTCACCGCGGCGGAGCGCGCAGATACCCTTTGTAAGGCAGCGCCCATTGAACTGCAAGCGCCACTGCCGGAGGCATTTCCAGACCTTGGCGTGTCAATCGGGATCGCAACGCGGCGAGCAGGAAGTCACGAGCCGATTGCGGATCTGACCCGGCGCGCCGACATGGCAATGTACGAGGTCAAGCGCAATGGCCGCCACCATTGGCATGTCTCGCTGTCGGACGGTGACTGATGGACGCGGACGAAGCCAACCGCATTCGCCTGGGCGCCAGCAAAACCACCAGTCCAGAGATATTGCGCGCGCTCGCGACCGATCCGTCTGTCACCGTTCGGGCCAGCCTGGCCCTGAACCCCGCGCTACCGGCCCAGGTCATCGCCATCCTCGAGGCTGATACGGATGCGCGAGTGCGCGAGATCCTAAGCCGTAAGCTGGCCCCTCTGACCGACACAATCCCGAGTGAGATACGCCAACGCGTGCAAAAGGATGCCGTTGCCAGCCTGACCGCAATGGTCGCCGAAGCGGCCCTGCGGGTCCGGGTAAACATCGCTGAGGCAGTACGCGACATGCCGGAGGGCCCACGCGATATCGTCCTGCGGCTGGCTCAGGATCCGGCAGTAATGGTCTGCGAACCAGTAATCCTGTTTTCGCCAATGCTGACGCAGGAAGATCTGGCGACGCTGATCGCGTCTGGTCCGCCGCCCTCTACGATCCTAGCTGTTGCCAACCGGCCACGGATTGGGCCGGCCGTCTCCGATGCTATCGTGGAAGTCGCGGACCCCGCGGCGATCAGGGCGCTGTTGTGCAATCAAACCGCACAGATCCGGGAAGCGACGCTTGACGCCCTGGCCGCCCAGTCAGAGCACCATATCGGTTGGCAGGAGCCGCTGGTTCACCGGCCACAGTTGTCCCCACGCGCTCAACGCATGTTGGCGGAAATTGTCACCGGTCATTTGCTGGAAACATTGGCGGCACGGGCCGACCTGGACCCCAAGGTCGGAGCCGCATTGCGTGCCGCAATGGACGCTCAGCCTCCCGCGGGTGCATCCTCAAGCCGATCGGGTGGGACCACTAAGGCTGAACTCGACCCTAGGGTCGTTCTTGCACGGGCGGAGACTTTGAAACAGTCCGGCCGCCTCGACTACTATGCGATAGTGGATGCATTACGAACCAATGAGATGATGTTGGCAAAAGCGATGCTGGCTGTGAAGGCCGGTGTTGCACTGCCGGTGGTTGAACGCGCCTGTGATCTGCGCAGCGCCAAGGCCATCGTCAGCCTGGCTTGGAAGGCTGGTCTCTCCCCACAAACAGCGATCGTGTTGCAGACGATGCTGGCCCACCTGGCTGCCGCACAAATTCTACGCCCGGAGAGGGGCGGTGGCTTCCCCCTCTCGGAGGACGAAATGCGCTGGCAGCTGAACTTTTTGGGCGCCTCCGAAACCGAGACGCAAACCTGGATCCCCCGGCAACTGTGACGGTTCCGGACAAGCGTGATCCGCGCGGGTGGGACCACCGGAGCGGCGAATCACGCTCTCATTTCTTGAGCCAACGCGAGCGGAAACCAATCTAGCGCTTGATCAGAGTTCCGGGTCCTGCTTCGGTAAACAGTTCAAGAAGGCAGGCGTGCGGCACACGGCCATCCAGGATGACCGCCCCTTTCACGCCGTGGCGTACCGCCTCAACGCAGTTTTCGACCTTCGGGATCATTCCGCCAGTGATCGTACCGTCGGCGATCCGTTGTTCCACGTCGATCAGCGTAAGCGACGGAATCAGCCTCTTGTCCTTGTCGAGCACACCCGGCACATCTGTAAGCATGAGCAATCGCGTGGCGTTCAGTTCGCCCGCCACGGCCGCCGCCACCGCATCGGCGTTGATGTTATAGGTTTGGCCATCGGTATCGACGCCGATTGGCGCGATCACCGGCACCAGGCCGCCGCCGGTCAGAGCGTGGATGACCCGCGCATCGATGGCGGTAGGCTCACCCACAAAACCGAGGTCGAGCGCCTGCTCGATGTGGCTGCCCGGATCCTGTATCGTGCGTCGCAGCTTGCGAGCACGGATCATCCCGCCGTCCTTCCCGCAAACGCCCACCGCCATTGCGCCCGCGCGGGTTATCAGTCCGGCGACATATTTGTTCACGGTGCCGGCCAGGACCATCTCCACCACTTCCACCATCGCTGCGTCGGTGACGCGTAGCCCGTCGATGAAGGTGGACTGAATCGCCAACCGCTTGAGCATCGTATTGATCTGCGGCCCGCCACCGTGAACCACCACGGGGTTGATACCGACCTGCTTCAGCAGGGCGATATCGCTGCCGAACCGCTGGGCCAAATGCTCATCGCCCATCGCGTGGCCGCCGTACTTAACCACGACGGTCGCGCCGGCGTAGCGCCGTAGAAAGGGCAGGGCCTGTGCCAGGACATGCGCCTGTTCAGTCGCCGCGGCGATATCGATCGCGTGGGAGTGTGTCTCGCTCATCTCGAGCGTGTAAGGCTGCGTGACCCGAATGGTCAAGACAACCGGGTCGAGCCAAGCGAGCCAAATTGCCGGTCTGGCGGCAAGCCGACCAAGGCTTCCAGAAAAGCGCTCAAATTAACTGTTCGGTAACGCTGCGCGGGTAGCTTGCTCTGATGAGATCGTTGCAAGAGCAGGAATCAGTGGTAAGTGAACTTTGGGACCCACAGGCATCGAACGAGGTGGCGCGTGGAAGTTCCCGCTCTCGGCCGCTAAAGGCAGTATCCCTCCGTCGGGATCGAGCCGGCGACGGCCTCGCGCGCAAGGTCCTGGCGCGCCTGCCGCTGTCGGTGGCAGTGAGCGACGCAAATGCAATTCTGTCCTTCTGGAACGAGCAAGCGAGCATTCTATTCGGGTGCCCGCCGCGGATGGCTGCCGAGAGACCAAGTCTCGTCGGGATGTTGGCACGGATCCGGAGCTTCACACAGCCGCAGCGCGATCGGATTGTCGCGTTCGCGCTCGCCCATATCGAGGCTGGCGATCGGACCGCGCCCGACGGTTGTCTGCGCCTGTCGGTAGGACGGGCATCGCACATCGCGATCCAGATCCATGGACTCGGCGCAGGGCGTTGGATGCTCATTTTTGACGACGGCAAGGTTACGGCGGCCGGCAACGCAATAACGCATGCTCCGGGAGACGCCTGGCTCGATTCTCTGACCGGACTTAGCAACCGTCGCCATTTCAATCAGATGTTGCGGCGGGCGATCGACTGCGCGACCGCCGATACACATCAAGCCGTGCTGCTGATCGACCTCGATCGGTTCCGTCCCGTAAATGAAACGTTCGGCCACCCGGTGGGCGATGCGCTGCTGTGTCTGGTCGCGCAGCGCCTGCGCCGCGAAAAGCGCGATGACGACTTGCTGGCACGGCTAGGCGGCGACGAGTTCGCCCTACTGGTCCCGAACGGCGACCGTGCCGAGACTCTGGCCGCGCGCGCGATTGGCATACTGGGGCAACCATTTCTGGTCGAGGGCCATCGCGTCACGATTGGCGCCAGTATCGGTATCGCACGCTTTCCGGACCACGGCCCGTCGACGGATGACCTGATGCGCCAAGCAGATCTCGCCTTGAAGCAGGCGAAATCCTCTGGCGGTCAAAGCTGGCGAATGTTCGACGGAGCGACGGCCAGTAAAGGCCGTCATGACATCGCCTTGGCTGGAGGCTCACAGGCTGACGAAGTTGCATCCACCAAAGAGGGCGATGCCCTTGCGGCCCTTTCCGCCACCGGCATTGATCAAATCGGTTGTTATTTCGGCAGTCCGCCAACATCGACTTCCGGCGAAGTGCTGCGGCTTAATGCTGCCCCCGAGAACACCATTTCTAGAACGGAATGCGAATGCAAGGTTTCATGAGAAAGGCGGCCACACCGGGGTCGCTTTATCGGCTTATCTACCGCAGTCGCGCGGTAATCGCTTCGGTCGTGCCCGACGCGCTCACTGAAGCAGGCCTGCAGCGAGAACTCCGCGCCATTGTGTCCACAGCCCGTTGGCACAACAAGGACGATAATCTCACCGGGGCCTTGTTGTTCACCGGCGGGGGTTTCGCCCAGGTTTTGGAGGGCCGGCGGGAAATAGTGGAACGCACCTTTGAGCGTGTCGCGGCGGACCGACGCCACACCGATGTCACGGTTCTGAGTTTCACGCCTACGCCTCAGCGCAGCTTCCCGGATTGGCCAATGGGGTTTTGCGGCCAGCCGCCGCCGGGTTCTGCGGAGTTATTTGAGCATAGGTCTGATACCAGCATCTTCTTCGGCCCTCGTGTCACGACCGGCAGCGACGTGCTGCGATTTCTGGAAAAACTGGTTCAACAGGAGGACGTCTGGATCGAAGCCTAACACCACGCGCTCAATCCCGCCCTAGAAAATCTAGCACTCGGTCGGTGACCCGCTTCTTTGGAAACATCGAAGCCAATGCTCGGGCCCGCGTCAGCGGATCGCTGGCAAAGAAACGTTCGTACAATACTTGCCGACTTCCGAACGAACTGCACGCGATATCCCACGCCAGATGGAAAAGCTTGACCCGGTCTCGGGCCCTACTGGCATCCGTTGCTAAATACTGTTCGACGTGCCCCGCCAGCGGGCCCTTCATGTCCGCCTCGGTCGGCAGGATCATCAGGCTCGATGAGCCAAGCAACTGCAGGATTTCGACCATTCGCGGATACGCGGTCATGAATAGATTCCGCGTCGTCTCGGCCGGCAGCGGCGCCGGGCACATTACCCCCCATTCGTCCAGTTCGGCATCTGCCTCAGCCGCGCGCATGCAGGCGCGCATAAGCTCGGTGTACATCACCAACTCGCCGATCTTTTCCTCAGAATGCGGCAGATGCGCGTTGCCGAGCGTCTCGGTCATCAGCAACGCCACGCCGAGCACCAACTCGCATTTCGCCAGGTTCTTGGCGCACCCCTGATGCGCCGTATGGGCGGCCGAATGGGTCGTCGGCGCCGTCCCGTTCAGCAACCCGACGTCGCCATGAGATGAACACGCGCTCCCACGGCACCAGCACGTCGTCAAAGAACACGATGCTGTCCATCTCCTCGAAGCGCGACCCCAGCGGGTGGTCGAAATGCGACTTTCCCTCGTCAAAGCTGTCGCGACAAAGGAAGCGCAGACCCGGCGTGTCGCAGGGCAGGGCGAAGCTCAGGGCGAATGGGCTGTAGTGGTCCAGATGCTGCCCCAACCGCGGGGCATAAACCGCGATCTCGTCGGCCAAAGGCCCGAGCGTCGCCAGCACACGCGCACCCCGGACGACCAGGCCGACGAGGTCTCCTTCACCACCTGAAGCGCGGTACCCTCTTGCAGGTTGAACATTCCGCTGACGTGGCGGCTCCGTTGAAGGTTGATCAGCGCATGAGTCAGCACGAGATCGTTCTCGGCGATGTAGCGATAATACCGCCGCATGTTGTCCGCGAATTCCCGCTTACCGCGCCCGAAATAGTCCGCTGTCCCAGCCCAGCAGGCGAATGTCACATTCATAAAATCGGGCGAGCGGCCCATCATGCCGCAGGTCGTGCGCGCCCAGGCCAGCATCATCTCGCGCCGCCGCACCAGGTCGCCTTTCGTCCGAGGGATGATGAACGAAAGACCCAATCTGTCCCCGCTATCGGGACAGGTGAAGGTCATCGCCTCACGGTGCTCCGGATCGCACTGCAGGTCATAGAGCAACGCGATCGTTCGGGCACCGCTTGCCAGGCCGGGATGGGTCGTCACGTCGCCGACTCGTTCGCCGCGCAGCCAAACCTCGGTTTTTCGTTGCCGCAGTCCGGCCAGATACTGCGCCCCCGTGCGTGCCGGCATGGCACTCTCCCGCTGTGTTGTGGCGAATGGACTTTCGAGGCCAGGTGACCCCGGGTCAAGGTAGCGGCCTGAGCGGAAAGCCCGCTCAGGAAAATGTCTGAAGGCTCACACACTCACGGAATAAAAGACGCGTCTCCGAAGTCCTAAAGAGCACGACGTTGCGAACCGGCCGTAGCTCAAGCCGCGCGGCCACCGTCGACAGGAATGAACAGGAACCCCCGGAGAGGCCCCTACGATGACCCCCCGCTTGATCACTCTGCTCGCCATCCCGCTGCTCGGCGTGGTCGCCTATTCCGCCCATGCCGGCAGCGTAGACGCGATACTGGACAGACTTCAAACCATCTCGACCGTGGCCTCCACTGTCCCGGCGAATGGTGACGTCAACCCATACGGCGTGACGCTCGTGCCGCGGACGAATGGGCGACTGCACCGCGGGCACGTTCTAGTCAGTAACTTCAACAATCAGGCTAATCTTCAGGGCACCGGCACCACGATCGTTGATGTGGCGCCGAACGGAGCGGTTAGCCTGTTCGCCCAAATTGATGCAACGAAGCTGCCGGGCGCCTGTCCGGGCGGTGTCGGATTGACAACGGCGCTAGTCGTGCTGCGTTCGGGCTGGGTCATTGTCGGCAGCCTGCCTACGTCTGACGGCATGGCCGCCACCGCGCAGGCCGGCTGCCTCATCGTCTTGAATAGCGATGGCGTGCCGGTGAAGACTTTTTCCGGATCCCCAATCAACGGCCCCTGGGACATGACCGCGGTCGAGCGCGACCACGATGCGACGCTGTTCTTCACGAACGTGCTGAATGGCACCGTCGCCGCGAACGGGCAGGTGGCCAATCAAGCGACGGTCGTGCGCCTCGATCTCGACTTCGACAGCGAGCCCTCGATCAGATCGGCCACTGTGATTGCGTCAGGGTTTCCCGCACGCACCGACCCGGCTGCGCTAGTCATCGGTCCCACGGGATTAGGACTTAGCCCGGCGGCATCGTGCGCCCCGTTTACCTATGCCGCGGACTGCAACCGTTCTCCCGCCGCGGATCAGGTGCTTTATGTCGCGGATACGTTGGGCAACCGCGTCGCCGTCGTGCGCAATCCACTCACTCACCCGGCGTCGTCCGATCCCGCGGAAACCCTGTCCTCCGTTTCGATAAAATAACGCGCGATAATTCAATGCGTTATGGATTTCGTATCGCGACGTCCAACAAATCAACCCACGGATCTAAGCGCTATGCTGGCGCACGGGTGCGCATAATCCACTCCCAAGCGAATCGCGGCTTCGTGAGCTATCATTGGGGTCCTTGCGAAGTCACTAAGGGACCCAAACGATGGCAAATGGCCTTCCTACCGAAACGATGGACGAAATGGCAATCCATCTCCTGCGGTGTTACCTTTATGCTCGCGAGACCAGCGCACCGAGTGGTCCAAAGACAGGAGCAGACTAAAACCTTACTATTGCGACCGTCATTGTATCTGTGTGCGGCGGAGCCCCAACTCCAGCCCCGCCGCTGTTCTGGCCAATGCAACTCGACGCTGGTGGTTCTTCCAGGGCTGCGCTTATCTATTGCGGTATCCCGCCGATCGACATGACCCTCTCTTTTTGAGCGACTGTCGCCGAAGCTGGACGAAACTGTGGAGCCGGGTTTTCTCGAATTGCGGACTGAAGCCCTGAAACTGAGCGAGGAGTCGCTTGCGGTAGTCGAGCGGGGACTCGCCCAGGATCGGCGGCGGCGCCTTGTCGCCATGTAAGGCGGCGACGATGTCAGCGCGCGCCTGGATCGCCTCAAATTCCGCCGGATCACGGCTCGGGTCACGGATCGCGCGCAGCTGCTGCTCGAGGGCGTATACACGCGCGTATGTTCCGATCTCAGCCATTACCTCATCCGTGCCTTGAGGTCGTCGGCCGCCCTGTCGTAGGCGGCGTCTTGGGCGTTAGCCGTGGCCTGCGCTTTAGCGCCTCGTGCCGCAGCATGCGGTCGACGTGCTGCGCATGCATCAGCCGTGTGGCGGCGACCGGGTCGGGGTCCATGTGTAATTCCTCACAGAGAAAGGTCGCCGCACGATCCCGATTCCCGCCCGGGGCATGGGCAGCCCCAGCCGGCGACAGGTTGCGGCCGTGGCGCGCGCCGAATGAGGGAAGACATCGGCGTGCTCCCCGTCCGGCGGCTCAAGCCCAGGCGCGGCAGAAGAAGGCACCGCCGGGGCCGAGTTTGTTGCGAGAAATTGTTCAATCGCGCTGCGCCGCGAGCCATGACCTGGAACGATCCATGGCAGCCGCGAAATCGTCCAGCCGCGCCCTCAGATCGGGCTTCAGCATGATCGAGGTCATTACCTTAGCGGCAGCGGATTCCATTACCCCAATATAGGCCAACAGGTCCTCGTTGCGCAAGGATAAATCGGCATATAAACCAAACTGTATTCTGGTCTCTCTCTCTATACCGGTGAACGACTATGCACATCGGTGCACGTTACTGCACGCTTATGGACGCTTCCCGCGCCCGCCCTGGCAAGCCAAACCCGCGCGCGCAGGTCATGCGCCGCCTTGGCGGAGCACCCCGCACGTTACTGTGCCACTCGCACCGGTGCGCGCCACGATTGCTGATCGGTCAGGCCGAGGGCGATCCCCAGCAGCGTTGCCCAGCGCAGCGGGTTATCCTCCGGCTTTTCGCCAGCCCGGTAGGCAAGCACCCCCCGCAACGGACTAGTCTGCGAACGCTCCGCCGCTGGCTGCGCAATCTTCACCAGTCCCGCATTGATGTGGCCGGCAACAGACAATGCCACACCTTCCGGGTCAGCGAGCACCTCCGCTGGAATTTCGTCGGCCCAATGGCCGCGTAGATGTATTTGCTGGGCGAGCACCTTGGGAACATAAACGACGTTATACATTCCACCGAATACCCTAATCGTGCTCGCGAGCTCCTCCAAGCGTGCGAGCACCGCATCGATCGTCGCGGTGCTCAATGGCGCCGTGTGGTAATCGAGCAGAGTCAGCGGCGTGACCGCGGGATCGTCGCCCTGATAGTTGGCGAAGAACGCCGCGGCCGCCGTGCCGTCGGGCGCCACCACAATCGTGGCGTACAGGAGGCTTGCGAATGTCGGTAGCGGTGTGGGTTCGTCGCCGGGGCCATACAGGTTATCCGGGCGTATCAGCGCCGGCCGGCGGTCCAGCTCCAAGCCTACCAGCACGCCACACACCGCGTTGGCGAGGTCATCATGACCGCCCGGGGCATGATCGATCGAATCCCGCCCCGCCCGCGACGTGCGGCGTTCCAAGCCGCATAGCTGAGCCGATAGCCGCTGATGCTCCAGCAGTTCTACCCGTTTCGAATTCAGCAAGGGAAGTGCGTCGTGGTAAAGGTCGCTCTTCGGCCTGGCGGACTGCTCAAACGTGATCCCGTGCGCGGCGAAGCGGGACACCGGCCACAAGCCAGCGTAATGATCTCCCACGACGCGTTTGACACCGAACCGGTTCAGCAACGCTGCGCATTCCATCACAGCAACGTCCGGATCGAACGGCGGGCGGATCTCGAGCACAGCATCGAGCACACCCACCGAGTTATCCCGCAGATGGGCGACGGCGAGCGTGAAGGCATCGTTCGCGCCGCCGCTCGGGTCGGCGAATGCGGCGTATTGGATGCCAGCCTCCGGCTGTAGCTCTCGGCAGCCCCACATCGTGACGGCGTCAACCGCCTCGCGGGTAACCCAGTCGGCCAGGTCGTCACGAAACTCGGCGCCATATTCGGCCTTTGCCGCCTCGGGATCGCTCTCGTAGGCTTCGGCGATGATAGCAGGATCAATGCGGGGGTTCATCGTCGCGGTGTCGGCCTTCCAGACCAGCACCCGCGCGTCATCCTTGCCGTAGTGACGCCTGTAGGTGTTGTAGAGCTCGCCCTTCTTCGCGTAGGGCGACGATGCCAACAGCAAGATCGAGCCCGGGATCGAGGCCATGCCAGGGCGCAGCGCCCGCAGGATTTCGGTGTCTGGGTTAGCGCTGCTCTCATCCGATCGCCAGAATGCGATTTCGTCGCACAGCACCGCGGCGAACGAATACCCTCTCGTAGTCCGGAAACGATGCCGTCGAGATCTCGATTACGACGCGATTCGAGAGCGCGATGAACTCGCCGGTCTCCGTCTCGATCATGGCCGCCAAAGGCTCGACCGCCTTCAACAGGCCGCTTACGAATCGGAAGATTGACCGCGCTTGCGACCGGTTCGACGCCAGCACGGCGATCGTCGCAACTTCGCCAGGTGCCAGGTGCGGCGTATAGTCACGGAAGCAGGCCAAAAAGACCGCGATCAGGGCCAACACACGGCTTTTGCCACCGCGCCGGCCAACTACCAGACAGGCCTCGGAGAATGGCGCCGTCGGAGGCGCTGTGCGGCCCGTGCACTGGCGATAGAGGGCGAGCGCGGGCTCATCCATCGGCCCGGCTGTCAGCGCTGCCAGGAACGCCTTCCAGCCTGCCCACGATGGGCCACGGAAGTGGTTAGCGAATAGGCTTTGATCTCCGAGGGCCTTCAGAAGGGTAGGCGGCTTCAACTCGCGTCCTCAGCATGGTCCGGCATCCGTTCCCAAAATGGGCGACTGTCCTTCTGTGGCGCCACACCCTCCAGCCCGAGGCTACGCAGCAACCGGCCGGCGGTGTTGACCCACGCCAAATAATCCCGCGCCTGCCTCTCCGTGATCACGCCTGGCGTGTCGCTTCGCAGCGCGTCGCGATCCATAAGCTCGATACGCAGCAACGTCATGGCGATGCGGTCGATCATCAGCGTCTGCGCGATGTTAGGCGACCCGCCAAGGTGCTTCGTCAGATCCATCCTGATCTGCAACAGGAAGCGCGATTCCCGCGTGCGACGCTTTGGCTTGGCAAGCTGCGCTGAGCGCGAATATGGCCCGGTTCTTCGTATCGTCTGAACCATGGGATGACATAACAGTCCAAAAAATGCCCCTGTAGATTCCATATATGGGATTTACCGTTCCTACACAAGCACGACGGTGGTATTGTCTCTCTCTGTTTCTTTGTGTTTGTTTGCTGTCACTGCTGTGCGGACTTGTTCAACAAGAGCGTGAAGCCTGCCCCTTGCGCGACACCGAACGAGGGATGCGCCAAATCGGAAGCCTTCCGAAATGGCGCACCTCGTCGAATCAGCCATCCCACGCGAGCGATTTGTGGGATGGATAGTGGGAAACGTGAGACGGTGTGCGCTGATGTGATGTAGTCGGCCAGTAAGCGGCGGACGCCACCTCCGCCTCACCGCCAGCGGGCCGGCCGCTTATGTCGCGACGCGAGCGAAAACCGGTTACCTTGAGTAACCGGTTTATTCCCTGGGCGACCGCCTCCAATTTGGAAGCATTGAATTTTTGGGGGAAGGCGGACTTTACGTCCTTGGGCTGGGATGAGGGGAGGGGGAGCGTCACGGATTTCGGCTGGGACCACCTTCCACAGCTTGGCTACGCCGTGCGGAACCCGGCGACACAGGAGTATGTTCTTTTCGAACTGCGGGACGAGTTGCTCTATCCGATCGACGCAACCCGGGCACGCTATTCGAGCCGCTTGATGCAGAGGGCGGCCTGATACGTCGAGGTCAGCCTGTCATCATCGGATGCGAGAATGTCCGACCCTTCCTTGACCGTTATGCAGACGCTGATTGCACCCTGAGCAACGGCGCCACGGCAACACTGATGACGACGATCGAAGGTGGCACGCTCCCGCCCGCTGAATGGTTCATTGGCAAGACGCCGAGAGAAGTCTCCAAATACCTTCCTGAACGCCCCGACGACGGGTCGCGACCGCCGGGGGACACAGCAACCCCCGAACCCTGAGACATTCCGTAGCGGCGACAAAGGTCAGCCGCCCTGCCAGACAGCACCGGACCGCTCCTCTTTCGGAGAGCGAACGAGCCGCCACATCGGCCTTGACAATGAACAGTATGCAAATCATGATTTCAGGCTAGGCTGCCGGATTCGCGGCGAGGGTCGTCATGGCGAAATCAGCGCAGCAAGAAACGTTACAAATCAAAGTGTCACCCGAACTGAAAAAAGCCATCCGCCGCGGTGCTCTCGAGTGCGACGAGACCGTGCGTACTTTCATTCTGAAGGCGCTCCAAGCTCGCGGAGTCCCGGTTCCTGACGAGGAACTGGTAGACCGCCGGAAAGCGGCCGGTCGATGAAACAACGCGGACGGGCAAAACGACGCAAGGCGTCGGTCGTCGATCTCTTCTGCGGGGCAGGCGGCCTATCCTATGGATTTAAATCGGAAGGTTTCGTCCTCGCAGCAGGCATCGATATCGACGAAGCGTGTCGCTTTCCCTACGTGGCCAATAACCAGGCCCCTTTCATTCGGAAGGATGTCGGTTCTTTGACCGCCAAGGATGTCGAAACGCTGTTCGAGTTCGGAGCCCACGAGTTCTGGTAGGATGTGCGCCCTGTCAGCCTTTCTCCACGTACAATCAGAAAAACAAAGATCCGAATTGGCGGCTCCTCCAGTCGTTCGGCCGGCTGATCGATCAGGTGAGGCCGGATGTGGTTTCGATGGAAAACGTGCCACAACTGATGAAGTTCAAAGCTGGCAAGATGTTCAAAAATTTGTCGCGACTCCTGCGCGCCGCCGATTATCACGTCGAGTGGGATGTGCTGTACGGTCCCGATTACGGCTTGGCACAAACGCGTTCGCGACTGTATTTTTGGCTTCGCGCCTGGGCGAGATCACGCTCCCGGCACCAACCCTAGAAACCCGCCATCGCACTGTGAAAGACGAAATCGGCGAGCTACCTCCTTTGAAGCATGGTGAAGCCGACGAAGCCGATCCTCTCCATTGCGCCAGCCGATGTCGAACACCAACGCGCTTCGTATGGCTTCAGCCAAGCCAGGGGGCACCTGGCGGGATCGGGACCCTAAACTGGTAACGACGTGCCACAAGGCGGATCCCGAAGGGGATACTCCGCCGTCTACGGAGAATGGAATGGGCGGCGCCGTCACCCACCATCACGACCCAGTTCTACGGATTCGGGAACGGGCGCTTCGGACATCCGGACCAGGATCGGGCTCTCTCCTGCGAGAAGGTGCACTGCTACAGGGCTTTCCCCGCGATTATCAGTTTGTCGACCGGGACAGAGGGTCGAATTCAAGGAGGTCGGACGCCTCATCGGAAAGCCGTCCCGTAAAGTTGGCGACTGCAATCGCAAAGGCAGTGAGGATCATATCGAGGTGGCGATGACTCCACATCGCGAATTGGTCATGACCATAAGCCTCAATGCCTTAGAGCATTTGGGCATCACCCCTGATAGCAACATTCCGGCAGTTTTGTCGGAGATCGTGGCCAACGCCTGGGACGCCGATGCCAAGAAGGTGATCGTCACGATCGACAAAGGTCCGAGACGATTACGATCGAGGACGACGGCACTGGGATGGACCGTGACGGCGTCGTCGATCGATTTCTCACCGTCGGTTTCAAGCGTCGTGAGATATGGGTGATACGACGCCCGCCGGCAGAAAGCCGATGGGACGCAAGGGTATCGGCAAACTCTCGATTTTCTCGATTGCGCAGGTCGCTGACGTCTACACCACTACGCGTCGACCAGGACCGCCTTCAGGATGGATCGAGACGCAATCCGCAAAGCGATATCGGGCAAAGGCCAAACACGTACCGACCACGGGAATCACCGACTGGCCGGATTGAAGAAGGGAACCCGAATCGTCCTGTCGGGCCTCTCGAAGACACTATCGGGAATGACCGTCCGCAGGGTTGAAGCGGCGTGTGGCACGTCGATTTTCCGTGATCGGCCCCAAATTCGATTTCCAGGTGTCGGTGAATGGGGATGCGATAGGGCCGGAAGACCGAGGCTACCACAACTTCATGGAGTACTTGTGGACCTACGGCGATCAGTCGGAGTTCGCCAAGGCCTGTAAAAGACTGGCCAGGCCCGCTGAAGCCGGCTGCCCACCATCCGAACGGCGCTCACCGAGTCTCGGATTGAGCTTGAGTGGCTGGATAGGGACGGTATTCAGCCCCAGTCAGCTGAAAGGCGAAGAAGGTGACAACTTGAACCGGCTCGCCGTCTTCATGCGCGGCAAGCTGGCACAAGAGGACGTGCTCGACGATTTCGCGCAGAAGGAAATCTACGCCGACTACGTCATCGGCGAACTTCATTGCGAGGAGCTCGACCTCGACGATCACCGAGGACATCGCGACGAGCAGCCGACAGGCCTTGCAGCAGGACGATCCCCGCTTCGAAGCATTGAGGCGGATCGTCTACACGGAACTTCGCCATATCGCCAATCGATGGAGTGACTGGCGACGGAACGACGGCGCCAAAGCGGCTGCAGTCATCCCGCCGTGTCGGACTGGCTCGCGGGGTTGGAAGGCGAGACGAAGAAAAAAGGCCGAGCGTTGGATAGGTAGGCTCAATACGATCCGGTCGCCAGACGACAACGACAAGAAGGAACTCCTGAAGGCGTCGATTCTGGCGTTCGAAAGCTATCGGCGAAAGCAGGAACTCGATCGCCTAGAAAACATAAAAGACGAAAACATCGGTCAGGTACTGGAGATATTCAAAAGCATCGACGATCTGGAACTGAGCTATTACGGGCAAATCGTCAAGATGCGCGTAGGTGTGATCAAGGCTTTACAGGAAAAACTGAAACAGAACGACAAGGAACTCATTTTACGCGACTATATCTTCGAACACCTTTGGCTTCTCGATCCAGCCTGGGAGCGTACCAAGGGCACGGAACATGCGGAGACGCTCGTCCGGAGTTTTTAGAGGACGAACACCGCCCAGCTCAGGGCCGCCGAAAAGAAGGCCCGTATCGATATCGGGTATCGCACGACGAGTGGAAAGCACGTCATCGTCGAGCTGAAGCGTGCCTCTGTTGCAGTTCCGGTCGATGATCTCGTGAAACAGGTTCGGAAATATCGCGACGGAGCCAAGCGCATCTTGGCGAAGACGACTTTACAAGGACTGGCCGATCGAGATCATATGCCTGGTCGGCAAGCCACCTCCCGAATGGAATGATTCGAGCGGGACCGGCCGAGACGGGGTGATCCGAACACTGGCCACGGTCGATGCACGGATCGTTTTCTATGACGAGCTGCTGACCAACGCTCAACAGGCATATGCGGATTTTCTGGAAGAGCATATCAAGGTGGACAAGCTCTGGGGAGTGTTCGCGGCGATCGACGATTTCGCGCCCGCCGCCTGAGGTAACGGCGTCGAGAGGAAACCGGTACTCAGCCGCAAAAGGCTGCCGGAAAGCCGCGAAACGGTGATGGCCGGGCGCGATGTACCTTCGCGGCCTCCCCCAAAGACGACGGACGCGGCGACCCGACTGCGGATGTCCAGGACCCGTCAACGTGACAACGCGCGGGAAATGTCGCTGCGATCGGCCACTGCACCGAGCATGGGCTACGCTTTCGCCTCCATAGGCGGATCATCGAAGGGTCCACGCGCGACTGCAGACATCGTATTTTCCCGCGCGAGGCTGGCCATTTTTCTGGACGGATGCTTCTGGCACGGATGTCCAGTCCACGCGTCTTGGCCGAAGACGAATGCGGATTGGTGGCGGAACGAAGATCGAGGCCAACCGCGAGGAGATCGCGATACGGACGACACGTCTGGCTGCGGATCGGATGGGCCGTGGTGCGGATATGGGAGCACGAGAAGCTGGAAGAGGCCGTGAAGCGCGTCGAGGCCGCACTCGGTGAGCGCTCTCGAGGAAAGCCCCCTGAATGCGCACCATGTCGGTTTCGTTGACATTGAAACGAGTGGGGCTGGGACAAACTGCCATGAACGGTGGCGGCACGCTACGCCGTGACGCATGGTGACCCGGTCCGCGAAATCGGGGAGCGGAGTGCGGTCGAAGTTTCGGCATCCAGGCTGCGCGCGTGCTGCTTGGCAAGGATGCTTGGGAATACCTCCTGGTCAACCACTATCTTCGCTCGGATGGGCCATTCGGATCAGCTCCTTTGCAGTCGCTCGATGCCACGCCAGTCGAGCTGGCGAACGCTACGTCATTGGATGGTGCTCGATCCCGAAGACGCGAAGCGAGTGCTTCCTCGGTTCGTTCGCGTCCGACGAACGTCACTCGAGTATGTTCTCCGCGGCGCACATCATACCGAGGCCCTGTCGAGCTGCCGTGCCGGGCTACTTTCGCTATCTGGTGTTGAGCACCCTCTGGTTCCGACCCTTTCGACGCAGAGGACACGTCGACGCAGGATTTTCGAGAACGGCTCGGTGAACTCCTCGGTATCGACGGCCCACTTGTCGGACGTAGGGGGGCTCCCGAAGTCTTTGGGGGCAATCTGTCGAACTGGTGTGAGAGCCGAAGGGCGGAGGCTCAGCCCTATCGACGCATCGTGTTGCCCGATCCAGGTCACATGACGCCTGATAGGGTACTCTGTTCGGCTGGCATTCCCATCATGGCGGATCGGGATCGCCTGATACGTGAGGTCGAGAGGATCGGTCCTGCGAGGTTGCAGCAGCCGAGAAACGCCATGGCTCACCTCAAGCATGCCGTTCGAGTATGGCTCCTATTCCGGCTTCTGATGCGGAGTGCTTTCGGCAGATTTCTACGAACGATTTCAGGGCGGCGAACGATTGCTGTCGCAGTCATCGGCTTCTGGCGATTGCTGTCGCGAACGATTCCGTTCGCCGGTCGAGAACGAACCGACGCGAAAAAAGGTGAGCATACAGTTCGGCTGATGCTTTGCTTCGGTGTCGACGATTACGATTTTGTCGATGGAATTCACTGTCTGGGACTGCACCCCGGTTCGGAGTTAGG
>CAVYXX010000181.1:0-32161 GCA_963772355.1 uncultured Alphaproteobacteria bacterium
CCAGCAGCGGAGCGGATGCGCCGCTCTCGCGAGCTTCGACGGAAGGGTTTACGCATCGTCCAGTTCGCGGTGCGCGACACCGAGGTTGACGCATTGGTGAGTCATGGCTTGCTCGACCCGGCGGAATACGTGGATCGAGCGGCAATCGCACGTGCACTAGGCCGCTTGCTGGATCAATTCCACTGTCGCGGTGGAGTCTTCGGCCTACATCTGATCGCCGACAATACGCCACCCACAAGCACCCGAAAGTGACGGGCCTGGCTGGAGAAGCATCCCCGCTTCAAGATAACACCGCGCGCATCGGTTGCCGCCGACCAAATATCTTCGCTAATCCAATCGATCAACCTCCTCATTTACTACAGCTTCCGGCGATGGCTTTGGATGGTGGTCAGTTGTGCCATAAAGTCTAAAGCTCTTGTCTTCGGAACTGTCCAAGTCGTGAAGGTTAGAAATATAGGCGGGTAGACGATACCGGCGCCGAGGACGTTGCTCCCAGCGTGGGCGTCCGAATACTCAGTTTCTTGATGTGATGGCAGTTGTAAGGCGGGCTTGTGTAGAAGATCGTAAGTGCCTCGGCATTATTAATCAGGTCGCCCCACTGTTCCTCAGTGACGGGAGTGAAACCGCCGACACGACCTAGGCATACTCTCACGTCGGACGGCTCCCAAGCTATCCAATCATCGTAGTGTTGCTTGAGCCGGCCACCAAACGAGTTTGCGTTTGCCTGACCGACGTAGAGCAACGAGTCAGATCCAGATGAAGCATGAGTTCCGTAGATAGCGTAAAGACCATAATCCTTGTCGCCCTTGCAACCAAGTGCTTCGTCGATGGCTATCGGCCCGTCCCACACAAGATGGATTAGCGTCCAAACCGGGAAACTCCAGCATTTTCTGCCCCTCTTTTGAACGCGTTTTCGGAAGATACGCAAGGCAAACAACGGCCCGTGGGTATTTTGACCGAACGCGGTGGTCTGAGGTGGACCCCATCGGTTGGACAGGAATCGGGGTGACCTGGGAAGTCCCGCCGTGTTCCCCCTGTGTCAGAGAAGTTGCCGCCTAAATAGGAATCGAAACCTTTGGGGGCGCGGAAGACGAAGTGGCTCGATACGGACAAGGGACAAAGATCGGATAGTGGCGAGGCTGTTGCCGCCGGAGAGTTCATCGGTGGGCGCCTGTCTCCCGTGAGGTGCACGTCGCCACACGTCCCGGCGACGTCTGGTGCTGGGACGTGACCGTTCCTGCCGCCGCGCGCGGTGTCCCGATCCGGACCACCTCGGGGTTGCGCCTGATGTTCTTGACCCAGGCGGCGGCTTTCGCCACGGATGCTAGCCTTGTCCCGAACCGTCCCCACAATGTGGCAGCGAATGAGACTTCTTGCTATCAGTGATCTGCATCTTGGCCATGCAATCAATCGGAAGTTTTTTTCGACCATTGGCTCGTCACGAGACGACTGGCTGATTTTGGCGGGCGACGTTGGAGAGGAGGAGACACATCTCGCAATTGCATTCGAATATCTGGCTCGACGCTTCGCTAGTCTGATTTGGGTTCCAGGGAACCATGAGTTGTGGACGACCAGCCGCTCCCCTCATGCGACACGTGGGGTGGCTCGTTACCAGGAGCTGGTCCAGTTAGCTCGCAGTTTTGGCGTGCTGACGCCCGAGGATCCTTACGTCCTCTGGCCGGGAAGCGACCCACCTCTCTATATCGTCCCGCTGTTTACGCTCTACGACTACACATTCCGGCCTGATCACGTTCCGGTAGACCAGGTTCTAGCCTGGGCCGCCCAGGAACATATAGGCTGTGCCGACGAATATCTGCTGCATCCGACGCCGTATCCAGATCGCGCAGCGTGGTGTGCCGCACGCGTGGCGGCGAGCGAAGCTCGGCTGCAGAGCCTACCTCAGGCGTGCGAAACTATCTTGATCAGTCATTTTCCGCTGCTGCGCAGCCACGCGGTATTGCCTCGTGTGCCGCGCTTTGCGCCCTGGTGTGGGACGACGGCAACTGAGGCATGGCCCACCCGATTTCGCTCCCGTGCCGTGGTATTTGGGCACCTACATGTCCGTCGATCATTACGACATCATAACATAAACTTTCATGAAGTATCTCTGGGATATCCGCGGCAATGGGACCAGAGTCGCTCGATAGCATCTTACTTGAAGGTCGTCTTGTGAGTGGCCACCGCCCGTGATGGCGCGCTGCATACCCACTAGAAAACGGGCGGCGCCCGCGCCATTTGATCAATCGGTGATCGAAGGCAAGCGAAAGCGAGGGTTGCTATCGCCGAGGCGACGATTACGGGGCTCGCGCATTCGACCCCCAACGCGCTGAGATCGGATATGGTCATCGAATGGAAATCTTCGCAATCGTCGCCCTTTTGGCGGCGGCAATTCTGTTCGGACCCCAAAGGTTACCCGCGCCGGGGCCGATTGACCGCCGTGAGGTCGTTCACTTCATCTTCTCCCGGCGAGCGATATGCCGCGTTATCGGAGATGGAGACGACAGCGCCTATTACGATGCCTGGACAGGAGCAGCCGACCGCCTCGTCGAAGAGGGCGATACGTGCCTCAGCAAAGGCCAGCGCCGCAGCGCGCGCGAGTTCTACCTGCGTGCCACCAGCTTCTACAGCTTTTCCTACCGTCCGCTGTTTGGCGAGCCGGTGGACCCTCGCCTGCCAGCCGCCTTCCGCAAGCAGATGGCCGCGTTCGACAAGGCTGTGGCCCTGAGTGAGCCCCGTATCGAGCGGCTACAGATCCCGTTCGAGGGAACAACCTTGCCTGGATATCTGATGCGTTCGGCCGGGGGGCATGAGGGCATGCGCCGCCCCCTGCTGATTTCTACCAACGGCTATGACGCGAGCGTCACCGACATGTTTTTCGCGACCGGAGTAGCGGCGACCCAGCGTGGTTACCACTGCCTACTGTTCGACGGTCCGGGCCAGGGAGCTGTGCTCATCGAACAGGGCATCCGTTTGCGGCCTGATTGGGAAAACGTGGTCGGGCCTGTCGTTGACTTCGCGCTAAAACTACCCGGCATCGATGCCGACCGTATTGCCCTTACAGGGTGGAGCCTGGGCGGCTATTTGGCACCGCGGGCGGCTTCGGGCGAGCACCGTCTCGCAGCCTGCATTGCCGATCCCGGCAATTGGGGAATTGGGCCTGGCATACGGCAACTTGTGCTGGCATCTGGGCTGTCTCAGGCGGAAGCTGACGCGTTTCCCAACCTGAACGAGGCGACGCTGCAGCGTATGTCCGAGACGATTTCGGCAGACCGGAGGCTGCGCTGGAGCATCATCCAGCGGGGTTACTGGGTGAACGGTGTCAGCACCCTCGGCGATTACCTGCGATCGGGAGAACAGTTCACGCTGGAGGGGCGTGTGGGGAAGATCCGCTGCCCGACACTGATCACGTCTGCTGATCGCGATCCCCTGGCGTGCGGGGCACAGTCGCTTTACGACGCGCTTAGTTGTCCGAAGGGATTCTGCATTTCACAGCGGCCGAGGGCGCCGGGGACCACGTCGAGACCATGAACCGCTCGCTACTAAACCGGCGGGCGTTCGACTGGCTCGACGGCATCTTCAAGGCTTAATCATCACAAGCCAATCACCCAGGGGCGTTCGATGCGATATACTGATTGCTGACTTCGGAGACAGTCGGGCTTCCAACAGGCACGCCGACGCCGACCCCCGACCCGAACCCGCCTCCGGAACCGAATCCAAAGCCGCCAAAGCCCAGTCCGATTGAGGGAGGCGGGTTGTAGGCGACGTGGGGACTACTCAGCATGGATAAACCTGCCGCCTGATAGCGGGCGCTTGACGGCGAAACCAGAGCTGCCCCCGTTGGCGGCGCAACGCTGCTGACGGTGACGTAAATCGCTCCGGCGCTGCGGTCATAGACCGCTTGAGCCGAGTTCGGTGGCGGTAGCCTTGGGCCTGAACACGCGGTCAACGCCAGCACAGCCGCCGAAACAGTAAATCGCCGCATAATCCTAGCTCCCTTCGGCCGGAAAACGCAGGATCGTGCGCTATGGCCACCAGTGCGCGGAAAAATGATCACAAGACGCCACTTTAGTGCGGCAAATCGAAACGAGCGTGCCTCAAGGCACTACCATCGATCCGTACGGGCCCAATTCAGGCATACGGCTCTCACCTCAGGTCGGGCTGGACAGGCCCCTGACGTCGAAGCGTTGGCTCGGCCATGGATGCACGATGCGTGGGCGCGGCAGGTAGCGCCTGATGCAGGGTTTCATCTTCTCCCACGAGATGCGCCGTCGCTGGCCGCGACGTCGCAGACGCCGGAACCAGAGACGGGTGACCGCGGGCCGTTTTAAGGTCGCCGGGCGGGCGCGGGCCTGCCTGGCGCAGCTTACAGCAGGAGGATGAACATGGCAGAGGTCAACGAAGCATCCGACACGGGCGGCAAGCTCATCGCAGCCAGCAAGGTCAACGGAACCAGCGTATACAACACCGCCGGGGAGAAACTCGGCAGCGTCTATGATGTAATGATCGACAAGGCGACCGGCAAAAGCGAATACGCCATCATGAGCTTCGGTGGGTTCCTTGGCATGGGGAACAGCTATCATCCATTGCCGTGGCACTCCCTGAACTACGACGCACGGCAGGGCGGGTACATCGTGAATATCGACCGCACGCGGCTGGAGGGTGCTCCGGTCTACACGGACGACGGTTCGGATGCATGGATGGATCCGGGATACGGCAAGCGGATCACCGATTATTGCGGGTAAACCCCGGCTAATAAGCGCGGAATGAGCGACAAACGGGGGCGAACCGGCTCCGATGCCGGGCATCGCCTCCGCCGACGGTGGAAAGCCCACTGCGCCGCTTGGCAGCCAAACTCCCGCAACGCGAGCCCCTGGGGGCCTTTAATCTGGCCGCTGGGGATCGTGGCGGGCATTACAGCAGCAACAGGACAAGCGACTTTTGTCACAATCTATCCAAGCCTGACTGTCTCTCTTTTTGCCGTGGCCCTGTGTTTATCCACAATCTGGACCAATCATTACAATTTCGTTAACCGACACTACTTATTAAGCAAGTAGCTTGTCATTTCAGTTACTTCCGACCTGATAACGTGTGAGCCTCTATAATCGCGTGGGATACCGAGTTGATCGTGAGATGGTTCATCACAACTCGGCGCGGCCGTGTATATGAGCAAGCGTCTTCCCTGACCGTCTTCCAAAAAAGGCGCTTTGTCTTGAGGGAGCGGAACCGAATGTCCACTCCACACCCCGAGCGGTCGAAGCCTTGTCGCGCGCACACACTCGCGCCCCGAGGTAATCGCCGGTGGTGCGCCCAACGCTTTCCGCAAGGCCGCCGGTCGGCAACCGTCACCTCGGAAAAGCCACGATCAGGCGTTAGAGCCATGCGTATAATCAAGGGAGGCAAATGATGCATAAGACAGTGCTGGGTATTGCCACCGCGCTGCTGCTCGCAGCAGTCTCTCCGGCGGTCGCGGGCAACGGTGGTTGGCACGGCGGCGGCGGTGGCTGGCACGGTGGCGGCTGGCACGGTGGCGGCTGGCGCGGTGGTTGGCATGGTGGCTGGCACGGGCACAATTACGGAGGGTGGGTCGGTCCGGGCATAGCACTCGGACTAGGGGTAGGCGTGCTGGGTGGCGCGTTGCTGGCACCTCCACCGATTTATTACGTTCCGCCAACCGTTTACTATCCACCGCCGACGTACTACCCACCGCCATCAGCGTATTATCCGCAGCCTGGCTACTACGCTCCTCCGAGCTACTACCGACCCTACGCTGGCGGTAGCGCGGACAATTCATATGGTCAGCCGGCAGCACTTGATCCGAATAACTGCGGGACGCCTGACGAACCCAAGCCTTGTTAGCGGTATCGCTGAGTGCCCACGCACACGTTGGGTTCCGACGGTGGAGCCGCTGGAATGCCAGACGTCGAGCGGAGCGAGGACTGAGCGGGGATGAACCAAACCGTGACGCTGCTCGCTGAGGCAAGGCCACTCGTAGGCCGGCCCAGTTCGTCACCTTGTGCCGCTGTCGGCGGATATGGTGCCGAGGATCCTGGTTCAGCTTAAACCCGACGGCGGATACTCCGAGGGCAGGAGGGTTCCCGCCACCGCTGGGCTCGTTCCCTTACGCTACGGCCGACCTGTGCACGACTTCACCCCAACGCGGTACACAACACCGGCGCGCGGGGTCGTGACAAGGCATGGACCAGGGTCGGTGCTAAATACTGGTTAGACGTGTGTCATCCGGGAGGACCCCCAAATGGCGGAACCAATCGCCAACGACTGGAAGGCGATCCGTGATCGCATGCAGCAAATCAGGTCGGAAAAATCTGCATCCTCCCGACCTTGTCCGCTGTGCGAAGATCGCGGCTGGAAGCCCGACTACGGAGGCGGCGGCCAGCGCTCCTACATGGTTAGTATCTGTGACCTTTGTCACAATCCGAAGGGCTTGCCTCCCCCGGTGGCGCCGGAAGTGAGCTTCAGTCGCCGCCTGAGATGACGCCGAGGCAACTCCGCCTTGGTAGAGACCGCTGCCCTGGTGCTCAGGTTTGCTTTTGATACAATGTCAACTGTTTCCGTGGACGTACATGTAAGCGTTGCCATCTACTGTGCCAAAGGAAACTGATAGGCGCCCGCTTGCCATGTCCGCCTGACTAAAGCCGGCCAATGTCAAAGACGCCGTTGGTTTGCCCGCCGAGGTCGCGTGCAGGGTCAGACCGGTGTAACCCGTGGCTCCTTGGCCATCGACCCATGCGAGGCTGAACGCTTGTGGCGTGACCCCCCAGATCGTCGCAGCGTCCCCGGCATGGAAACCACTGACCGTGCTCCAGATGTCGGCATTGGGTCCGCGATCATCCACGAAGAACGTGTTCGTTCCGTTGCCTCCAGTGAGGAAATTGGAACCGGTGCCGCCGTCCAGGACATTGATGCCGCTACCAGCGGCAATCGCATCATTTCCGCCGCCACTATGGATGAACCAATTGGGGGTGCTGGCGCTCATATTCAGGCTGTCCGAAGTGATGTTGATGTACCTCATTTTGGAGGCCACTCACCGGGCCAGTGTACGGTTGCGTAGTTGCCGATACGGGCTGACCAGTCGTTGTATCAAATACGGCGATGCCGGAAGTGGGGGTTGGGGTCGGCGTGGGGGTTGGCGTGGGTGGTGTGGGAGTTGGGGTTGGCGTGGCCTCGGTGGTCACCTCGGGCGGCCGGCAGCGGGGCACTCCGAACAAGACGACGCAAGAGGTGCTGGCGGCGGCCTCGGCAAAGATGGAGGTCCTGGGCAAACCGGTGATCGTGAAGACGGCGCTGGAGTTGGTTCAATCTGTGTACCGCGATCCGGACTTGCCGCTTCAGGTCCGGCTACATGCTGCAATCATTGCCATGGCGCGGGAAGCCCCTCCCTCATCCGGGGTCTCCGATATGTCGCTGGAAGAGCGTCGCCGTCGCGTTGAAGAACTGATGGACCGGCATCGGATTAGCTGGGTGGGAGTGGTTCGCCGCCGGCGTCCTTGACACCCCTTTCCCAGCCTTGATCGAAGACGCTGCCTTACTTCATGACCGACCACGTCGGGCGCACGGACTTCCGGCGAAGACAAATTCGAATGGGTGAACCGCTTACTGCGGCTGAATCCTAGATCCGTTTAGCCCTCTACCGGAGGTTGTTGTGAGCCCTTTGCCCCGCCGCAGTATATACGGTAAATCCACTTGGTCGTCCGGCGATTGATCGCGGGCGTTTTCTCCAAGCGAAAGGTTGCGAAAGACTGTTCCTCGAGCCGGATTCGGCAGCTCTATTTGAGCAACACTCCTCTGCAAAAATTGCAACATCACGGAGATTTAAAAATAGTTACCCACAGTTTACGTGGATCACTGTGTGCAAAATCATGTGGACAAAAAATCAGGATTGGCCCCGGGTCTGGATAAAAAGGCTGTTCTATCGGACTCGCAACGATCAGAATATCGAGAATTTTCAGCCGTTTTTGCCTTCGCGCAATCAGCACAGACATTAGGGCGGCGAATTCTTCCATCCCGTGGACAATTGTGAGGCAATTGCGAAGGGATTGGAGAGACGATCCCGAAGTAACGCAAAAGTGATAGAGCAGCGTGGCGACTAGGATTTTCGCCAAGCGAGGATACAGGTGGAATTTTGGTCCTGCGCGTGCCCGATAATTAACCTCCGGTCGGCTATAGCTCACTGCCGCATCAGGCGCGCGCGCCGTAAGGTCATTCAATGGCTGACGCCCAGCGAACCATGAAGTGGGACGAGGATCGCGATTTTAGAAACCCAAGTCAAGCGGGCCGTTGTAGTCAAACCCGAAAAGTAGTGCTCGTTATGACAGAACCAGCAGCACCCATATCGCTCGTCGCCACGCCCGGCTGCTTCTGGTGAAGGCAGGCTTGAGCGAGGACGAGGCCGATAGGTTTTTGGGGCGGATTAGCGGGGAGGTTGTATCCGGAAAGCTGGAAGGCCAAGAGACGCGGCTCGCATTTATAGAAAATCAGTTGGCTCAGATAAAAACACCCGGTGTCCCGCAACGGGGATCACGGCCGTCGCAACCGGTTTATTTATAAATGCCCTCTACGACATCATCAAAGCGGGTGTGCAAGCGACTAAACCCGAAGCTCCCCCGGCGACTTCTGATGAGATCGATAAAATCCAGATCGAATGGGTTGACATTCGGCTTCCCAACGACACGGCACTCTTGAGTGCCAAATTGTAATGCTGTGGCGCAATTGGTCAGTTGTTCTGCTGCGCGTCAGAACGGAGGAGGATGTTGCCGTGGGGAGAATACCGTCGGTCGTGGGACCACAGGATAAACCGGCTGGACGATCGGTTTGTCTGTGCGCTCGCATTGGTCTGTCCAATCTGACGGGTGAGGGTAGGCGCGATCTTGTCGCTGATATTGCTGCCATCGATCCTTCATCGAAACCGCTGCCTATCGGGGGCGGCAGGGTGCCGCAACTACCTTTGGGCGGACGCGTTCTAGGCGTGATGTCTCCCGATAACAAAAGCACGGTCATAACCGTTGCTTCCTGGAATACGGGCAATTCGCAGTCAATCAGCCGCTCCCGCGCCAATCCATCCCATGCGGAACGCCAGTTCATCGACTTCATGGAGAGGAAACAGAGGAGCGATGGAGATTTCTTCGCTCATGTTACGATGCTTGACGTGAGTCTCGACCGCAGTCCCTGCGCGGCTTGCTCGGACGCGCTTGTGGGCCTGCTACGCGACGTTCGACGCGCCTTACCTGCCCCCGCGCCCGCGATGATGGTACGCCGCGCTGGTGTCATCGTGTCCAAATCGGAAGGGGGAAAATCGGACCTCAGTGCAATACTCCGCTGGAGCCAGCTCTATGAAAGTAGAGTCCACGGAACCTCATGGCAAAGCCTTCTTGACTTGGGCAATGCCGGTTGGCGTCTCATCGCGCCCAGGGATGCGAGGCCGATAGATCGCGCCTGTCAGACCGATCTGGTCAGCATAGAGGATGCTTGACGTGAATTGATTTCCCGAGAATGCGGAGGCCGTTGTCAGCGGGTAGCGCAATGAAAAGCGAACTTGGCACCCGAAGAATGACCGTAAATCAGCCATCTGGCATGCTGGCCATGAGAAAGGTAAGAAAATGCACAAAGGAAGTCCGCCACAAACGACTTCCAGCGAGGAGCCGATGACACACTTCACTTTACGAAAGGCGAGATGAAGCCAGACGTAGCGATGATCGCCCGGGATGGACTATTCGTCTATTCCGGGTGGTGGATGTGAGTTGGGCGATGCAATGATAGTGCAGCGGTGGAGCGCAAGATTGGTGGCCATGCCGGTTTTGGCGTTGCGGAGCACGCGATGACTGCCCGTGTTCCGCTCACTACGACCGCTTCCCGATCGCGAACTCCCGTGCCTGATTCAGCGGTGTCCAAGAAAATTCTCGATGGTGAACAATAAGAACGGAAGTCTTCCAAATATCCTTAAATCAATATTTGTGACGAAGCTTAGTTTATTATAAAGCGATATCTGCCAGAATTGCACTCAAGCGGCGTTTGGCGCGCCCGGAGAGATTCGAACTCCCGACCCGTTGATCCGAAGTCAACTGCTCTGATCCGCTGAGCTACGGGCGCGCGCTCGAATGAGGTATTTTCAAATCTTCGAGCAAATCAAGCATGTTCTGAATGTCGTCCTCAAATCTTTGGAGATGGTCGATCTCGTCCTGTGTCGCCTCCCCTCTCGCGCCTCGCTGCCATCTTTCGGAATGGGCATCATACTGTTCCTGTAGGGTCAGCCGCTCCGCCTCGGTGATCGTCTGCAACTCCCCAAGCTGCCTAATCGCACTGACTTTGAGGCTTTCAAACCGCAGACTTATTCGCTTCTTCATCGCTCAGTTTATTCGGCACACCAATTATGCGACCGTCCCCAACCCGTTCCTGGCGACAAGGGAAAACAACTTGAGCGAAGTCCCCTGCGGATGCTTCTCCCCGCGCTCCCACTGGCTGATGAGGCCTGCAGTGACGTTGAGGTAGCGGGCGAACACAGCCTGGCTGGCCCCTTCCCGCTCCCGCAGCGCGCGGATTTCCGCAGCCGTCAGCGGGCGCACCGGCGTCAGACAGGCTTCGTCGAACTTGCGCATGGTCTGCTTGTCCATGACGCTCGCGTCGTGCAGTCCCTCGGCGGTCTCGTGTATCGAGGCCATTATTTTGCTGCGGTATTGCTTAGTCATCGTCATTTACCTCAGTCAACGTTCCATTGGCGATTGCTCTGGCAAGCGCCGCCTCGTCATAGCCCAACATTTCCGCCGCGAGCGTTTTGAACGCAGCCAACTCGTCGTCCCGAATATTGTCCTGCTCGCTCTTGGCAAAGGCCGTGGACGAAGAACGCCCGCGCCCGGCCCTGAACAGGATGATCGTGCGAAAGCCGCCGGATTTGCCGCCCCCTGCCCGCGCAATCCGCTGCTTGACCACGCTTCCCCCAAGGTCGGCATCTATCAAGCCCCTTTCGACGGCGGCGTCGGCCTCGCGCAAGTCCGAATCCGGCAGGCGCGCCTTCCTGGCGAACCTCGTGAACGACTTCTTTTTAAATATCCGCACATGCCCCCACCGATAGCCCAAAGGGCATCATTCCCTACGACTATAATACCTGAGGGGGATACCAGGTATCGGAAGCACGAGCACCCTCATCAGCCCGGAGCCGGGCCAGCACCTCGCCAGAGCCGACACACGAGGCATGCCGTCATTCGCGGTCCAGTACGGTCCTTCCGGGATAGGAGGCCATCATGTCAAGCCCCAAGCGCGCGATGCCATCGTGGAAAGCCAGAGGCCGATCAAAGTGCGGCAGGTGTACTAAAGAGCCACAGTCGCGGGCGTCGTCGAGAGGACCGAGCTCGGCTACACCAAAGTCCAAACGACTCTGGCCGACATGCGCCGCGCCCGTCGCCTTCCCTACAACTGGTCAGCCGATAGCACGCGGTGGATGCGCAAGCCGACCCGCTCCTTCGGGTCGAATCCGCCATTAGCGGCGATGCTGATCATGTCGTGAGGTAGGCCGATCGCGGCCCACTGGGTTGGCGCACAGGCGACACGAGCGAGGGGCTTGTGGGCCGGTATAGTTCCTCCTCAAAACTGTGTGGTGCCTAAAAGCAAATCGGCGCTCCAAGTAATTGATATCGGCTTCTATTATCGACCACAGTGCGGAAGTTGGGTCAGGCAGGCCTGATCGGATGCGGAACGATCCGGAAACTTCTCTTTCAAAGCGGTCCGAAGAAGGGGCCAGGCTCACTACGACGCGGCCCTCACCCCTGGAACATCAGCAGGATATACGCCGCGAACAGGATGAGATGGACGCAGCCCTGCATGACGTTCGCGTGGCCGCTGGCGAAGGTGACGATCGAGACACCGAGCGTCACGATCAGCAGCCACTCGTCGGTGTGCTCCACGCCCAGGATCAGCGGGTGGCCGGTGAGGTAGCTGATCGCGATCATCGCCGGGATCGTCAGGCCGATCGTGGACAGCACCGAGCCAAGGAAGATGTTGATAGACCGCTGCACGCGGTTCGCAAGCGCTGCGCGCACCGCGCCGATTGCTTCGGGTGTAGCGACTAGGATGGCGATGGCGATGCCGCCCACGGCGTCCGGCGCGCCCATCGTCTCGATCATGTAATCCGCCGGCAGCGCGAGCTGCTCGGCGAGGTAGACGACTGGCACCATGTAGGCGATCAGCAGCAAGACATGCGGCAGGATGCCCGCGAAAGTCCCTTCCTCCGCCTTCTCCAGCAGGTCGCCGTCTTCAAATGTGAAGTAGTTCTGGTGCCGGCCGGTCTGCAGCGCGAGGAAGGTAGCATAAAGGCCCACGGCCACGATTGCGATGAAGGCGCCCTGCCCAATCGACAGCGTCGGCCCCGGCGTCGTCTGCGTAAAGTCGGGCAACAGCAGGCTGAATGCACGGGCCGGAGGTAATCGCCACTCGAGGCCGATTGTAATCGCCACCTGAGGCCGGTCGAAACCGCCACCTGAGGCCGGCGAATTCGCCAGTCTGCTGGTGGAGGAAGCCGCCGCTGACATCGAAGTAATCGCGACTACTGTTCCGCCCTTTTTGGCGGGGTAGCAGTAGTGCCGAGACCGAGGGCGGAGATGCGGCGGATCAGGGAAGTGTTACGGTTGCGTGCGGAGTTAGGGCCGAATCTGAGTGCCATATCGGCAGGCGCGAAGCTGGCGCGCTCGACGGTGCGGGCGTATCTGGATCGAGCGGCGGCGGCAGGGCTGGACGCCGCGGCCGCCGATGGGTTGTCGGAGACGGCGCTGGAGGTGGCGCTTTACCCGCCGTCATCGGCCACCGATGGTCGCGCACTGCCCGACTGGGCGGAGGTGGATCAGGAACTGCGGCGCCACAAGCACGTCACGCGCAAGCTGCTTTGGATGGAGTACAAGGCAGCCGATCCGGACGGTTTGGGGTTCAGCCAGTTCAAATTGCGGCTCAGCGAATGGCAGAAGGCCTCGGGGCGAGGCCTGTCGATGCGCCAGGTGCACCATGCCGGCGAGACGGTGCAGGTCGACTACGCCGGCGACACGGTCGCGGTGATGGACGACGGTACGGCGCGTGCGACGCAGATATTCGTGGCCTGCCTGCCGTGTTCGGGGCTGATTTACGCTGAGGCCAGTTGGACCCAGGCGACGGAGGACTGGCTTGGCGCGCATGTCCGTCTGTTTGCCTTCCTGGACGGCGTGCCGGCGAAGGTTGTGCCCGACAATCTGAAGGTCGGCGTCACCCATGCCTCGTATTACGACCCGGTGATCAACGCCAGTTATGCCGCGTTGATCAAGCATTACGGCACGGCCGTGGTCCCGGCACGGTCACGCAAGCCGCGGGACAAGCCGGGGGTCGAAAATGGCGTTTTGCAGGCCTGTCGTTGGCTTCTGGCTCCGCTCCGCCATCGCCAGTTCTTCTCGTTGGCTGAGCTAAACCAGGCGATCGCGCTGCTGCTGGTCGAACTGAACGACAAGCCGATGGCGCCGCCGCGCGAGGGTAGCCGGCGCAGCCTGTTTGAAGCGGTCGAACGCGCCGCCCTCAAGCGCTTGCCGATCGAGCCCTACGTGATCGGCCACTGGGCGATCGGGGCAACCGTCAACCTCGACTATCACGTCGCGGTCGATTGGAACTTCTACTCGGTGCCCTATGCGCTGGTGCGCAAGCGCGTCGATGTCTTCCTCACTCGGACCGGCGTGCAGATTTTCCATCGCGGTGAGCGGGCCGCCAGCCATGCCCGGGTGGCCGGGCAAAATCACTGGGCCACGCTGGGCGAACACATGCCGCCGGGGCACAGCGCGGTGGCCAAGCGGACGCCGGACTGGGTTCGCGACCAGGCGGCCAAGGTCGGTGTGGCCACCGCGGCCTATGTCGAGCGGCTGCTGACCGGGCGCGATCATATCGAACAGGGTGTGCGGTCCTGCCTCGGCATTCTGCGCTTGGCGACCCGCTACCCGGGCGAGCAGTTGGAGGCCGCTTGCGTGCGAGCGCTGTCGGCAGGTGCGAGTTCATCAGGCTTTGTCGAGCACCTGCTCAAGAGCGGGCGGCCACTCGTCGACCCCGTGGCCGAGGATGGCGTCGGCCATCACGGCAACATTCGCGGCCCCGGCTACTACCATTGACGATCGGCGCCACCGATCCAGCAACAAGGACACAAGATGCACCAGCCGACCATTGAGAAGCTGCACGACCTGCGCCTGGGAGCCATGGCCAACGCACTGACCGCGCAACTGCAACAGCCCGAGATTGACGCCATGCCGTTCGCCGAGCGGCTGGCATTGCTGGTCGACATCCAGCATAGCGCGATGCTCACCGCGGCCTTGGCGCAGCGTCTGACCCGGGCGGGCATGCGTCAATCCGCCTGCATGGAAAATCTTGACCTGCGCACGCCGCGCGGACTGGACCGCACGACCATACAGGCCTTGGCCAGCGGGCTATGGATCCGCCAACACCGCAACGTTTTAATCAGCGGGGCGGCTGGCGTCGGCAAAAGTTGGATTGCCTGTGCCCTGGGCAATCAGGCCGCCCGCGATGGCGTCTCGGTGCTTTACAAGCGCCTCTCGCGGCTGCTCGACGAGTTGGCGATTGCCCGGCTGCATGGCCGTCAAGCACGGTTGTTGAAGACACTGGCTCGCACCCGGCTGCTGATCCTGGACGATTGGGCGATGGTCAAGCTCACCGCTGATCAGCGCCGCGACCTGATGGAGGTCATCGACGATCGCCACGACCGTGGCTCGACCATCGTGGCGACCCAAATCCCCCAGGACAGCTGGCACCTTCAGATTGGGGATCCGACATACGCCGACGCGATCCTGGATCGTCTCGTCAACAACGCATATCGCCTCGAGCTCACGGGCAAGTCGATGCGCGGCAACGGCGCCCGTCGGGCGGTGGCGGATCCGGTTGGAGATGAAATAGGCGAACAAAGTAAATAGCTTAGTCTAGTTATCCCCGTTATTCACACGTTACACGGTCGGCAAAAATTACAGCATCAATCACAACAAGAATATTCTAATTGACGACTTCTCTTCTTTCCAGATAAAGTTGTTCGTCAGTGGCAGTTTGCCTCGCCTAACGGCTCGGTGCCTGCGGCCAGGGGTGGCGGTTTCGACCGGCCTCGGGTGGCGGCCGCGGTGAGCATCGCGCTATGCTGGATGTCGACCAGCAATGCCAGCCGCTCGGCGAACGGCATGGCGTCAATCTCGGGCTGTTGCAGTTGCGCGGTCAGTGCGTTGGCCATGGCTCCCAGGCGCAGGTCGTGCAGCTTCTCAATGGTCGGCTGGTGCATCTTGTGTCCTTGTTGCTGGATCGGTGGCGCCGATCGTCAATGGTAGTAGCCGGGGCCGCGAATGTTGCCGTGATGGCCGACGCCATCCTCGGCCACGGGGTCGACGAGTGGCCGCCCGCTCTTGAGCAGGTGCTCGACAAAGCCTGATGAACTCGCACCTGCCGACAGCGCTCGCACGCAAGCGGCCTCCAACTGCTCGCCCGGGTAGCGGGTCGCCAAGCGCAGAATGCCGAGGCAGGACCGCACACCCTGTTCGATATGATCGCGCCCGGTCAGCAGCCGCTCGACATAGGCCGCGGTGGCCACACCGACCTTGGCCGCCTGGTCGCGAACCCAGTCCGGCGTCCGCTTGGCCACCGCGCTGTGCCCCGGCGGCATGTGTTCGCCCAGCGTGGCCCAGTGATTTTGCCCGGCCACCCGGGCATGGCTGGCGGCCCGCTCACCGCGATGGAAAATCTGCACGCCGGTCCGAGTGAGGAAGACATCGACGCGCTTGCGCACCAGCGCATAGGGCACCGAGTAGAAGTTCCAATCGACCGCGACGTGATAGTCGAGGTTGACGGTTGCCCCGATCGCCCAGTGGCCGATCACGTAGGGCTCGATCGGCAAGCGCTTGAGGGCGGCGCGTTCGACCGCTTCAAACAGGCTGCGCCGGCTACCCTCGCGCGGCGGCGCCATCGGCTTGTCGTTCAGTTCGACCAGCAGCAGCGCGATCGCCTGGTTTAGCTCAGCCAACGAGAAGAACTGGCGATGGCGGAGCGGAGCCAGAAGCCAACGACAGGCCTGCAAAACGCCATTTTCGACCCCCGGCTTGTCCCGCGGCTTGCGTGACCGTGCCGGGACCACGGCCGTGCCGTAATGCTTGATCAACGCGGCATAACTGGCGTTGATCACCGGGTCGTAATACGAGGCATGGGTGACGCCGACCTTCAGATTGTCGGGCACAACCTTCGCCGGCACGCCGTCCAGGAAGGCAAACAGACGGACATGCGCGCCAAGCCAGTCCTCCGTCGCCTGGGTCCAACTGGCCTCAGCGTAAATCAGCCCCGAACACGGCAGGCAGGCCACGAATATCTGCGTCGCACGCGCCGTACCGTCATCCATCACCGCGACCGTGTCGCCGGCGTAGTCGACCTGCACCGTCTCGCCGGCATGGTGCACCTGGCGCATCGACAGGCCTCGCCCCGAGGCCTTCTGCCATTCGCTGAGCCGCAATTTGAACTGGCTGAACCCCAAACCGTCCGGATCGGCTGCCTTGTACTCCATCCAAAGCAGCTTGCGCGTGACGTGCTTGTGGCGCCGCAGTTCCTGATCCACCTCCGCCCAGTCGGGCAGTGCGCGACCATCGGTGGCCGATGACGGCGGGTAAAGCGCCACCTCCAGCGCCGTCTCCGACAACCCATCGGCGGCCGCGGCGTCCAGCCCTGCCGCCGCCGCTCGATCCAGATACGCCCGCACCGTCGAGCGCGCCAGCTTCGCGCCTGCCGATATGGCACTCAGATTCGGCCCTAACTCCGCACGCAACCGTAACACTTCCCTGATCCGCCGCATCTCCGCCCTCGGTCTCGGCACTACTGCTACCCCGCCAAAAAGGGCGGAACAGTAGTCGCGATTACTTCGATGTCAGCGGCGGCTTCCTCCACCAGCAGACTGGCGAATTCGCCGGCCTCAGGTGGCGGTTTCGACCGGCCTCAGGTGGCGATTACAATCGGCCTCGAGTGGCGATTACCTCCGGCCCGTGCAATCTGGAAAGGCTCGAGCCTTGCCATGTGTGGCGTATGGCTGTCATCGGCGGGGGCTTTCGCGAGCCGCTTCTGATCCTCTCGCCATTCCCGCTTGGCGACTGCCAGCGCTCCCGCTTCTGATTTAATATCCTTTGCCATCGCTCCCGCTCCGATCGCTTCCGCTCCGATCTCGGCCCGCATCTTAATCAGCACCGGCCGCCGCTCCAAAGCCTTTCCGCTCCTATGCAACCCGTCGCACGCAATGCCAAACCGCTTCCGCATACGGGCCGCTCCGCTCCGCTTCCGGAGGCGCGCAACGGATCATTTGGAAACGCCAAAGCAGACCGCGCGAACCGCACGCCAGGATGATTTGGCTTCTAAGTTCATCCCGCTTCGTGCGGACAATCTTCCATTCGTCCAGGCGCATCCGATCCCAACCAATGCGACCTTGGCGCACCTTGCCGCTTCTCATTTCATAAAGCGCTTGTCGCTCCGCTTTCGGGAGCTCTTTCAAATCCAAAACCCACATACCCCGCCAACGATGCTTTCCCGGTATCGGTTGGAACGGTTCTGGCCGCTCCGGCACCGCCGGGTTGTCCGCTTCTGGAATGACAACCCCGCTCGGCTGCTTCCTCGGTTCGATCCGGGTCACCCAGACAGTATTGCACGGCTTGCCCCGCACTGGCGTCGGCGGATCACTCCGGGTTGTGCACTCCCAATTCAGACGCCGGACTTTGGCGTATTGCGCGAAGCTTGTCGCAACCGCGCTCCTAAAAACCCATTGAAATGCACGCGTTTCGCCGATCTGCATCCCATCCCAATCATACCGCTCCGCAACCATACCTTAATCACCACATTAACTAAGAAAGACCACTTTCTAGCCTAATACCGCTGATAAGGCTTCCTCAAGCGCAAGTCAAGCACAGTCGGCCCTGTTTTATTTGTAGACGCCCCGAACTCGGCACCGAACCAAAGCACGGAGCATTCAGTTTTATTTCCTGGTAAAATGCAGGCGCGCAATTTCCTTGCTGATCCAGAAAGTAAGAATTGACACTGTTTTAGGCCCATTGACACCTACGATACCGTGCATAAGCTGTTGATTTGTGGGAACAACCTTAAAGCAGTGTCAACAGGATACCCGTTTTGCAGCCCTGAGCCATATAGAATTAACAGCAGCCTTAACTAAGAAAGATCGGGCTTCCCTGATCAGCAAGGCTTAACCCGCTCTTTCTTACTTTTCCATTGCCTGCCGATGCAAAACCCCTTTCCTGTTGACACTGCTTTACATAATAAATTAATAATATCAATATCTTATAGTCCTAAAGATAGGTGTTAAAAGGCCCTATTATAGGTGTTAAAACCCCCCTAAGGCAGTGTCAACAAATAAACTCAGACGCTCGATTTCCCCGTCCGCATGTCAATTAGAAATGCCATCACGTCAATTAGAAATGCCATCCAAATTACAATCTATTAACCTCGGAGCTGGCACCCTGACTTCATGTCTATTCTAATTGACATGCCGTTACCTCGGCCTGCCTTCTTAATTCAGAACGAGCTCTACCGGGTTTGATGTAACGGCTATTCCATTCCCGCTGAATTCGTGTCTTTTCTAAATGCCATTGGCCGGGCCTTCCCGACCGTGCCCTTCCCATGCCCCGACAGAGAGTGCCACCGATGGACGATATCAATTCGCCTGCCCTTAGAGTCGAATGGGGGCGGCGGTTCTGAGTGATTTGAAACGAATGTTCGGGAATGCGGCACATGATCTCAAACCAAAAACGCACATACCTCACCGAAGATGAAGCGGATCGCCTGATCAAGGCGGCCCGCGCCGAAGGGCGGCAAGGCGTGCGTGATCATGCCCTGCTGCTGATCGCCTACCGGCATGGCTTGCGCGCCAGTGAGGCCTTGTCGCTGCAATGGCATCAGATCGACTGGAAGGCATCCCTGCTGCATATCCACCGGGCGAAGAATGGCACCCCTGCGGTGCACCCGATCCAAGGCCCGACGCTGCGGGCTTTGCGCGAGTTGCGGCGCGAATTCCCCGATAGCGCCTACCTTTTTCAATCAGAAAGAGGCAGCCCGCTGTCGGCGGATATGATGGCCCGGATCGTGGCCCGAGCCGGCGAGACTGCCAAGCTAGGATTTCCAGTAAACCCCCATATGCTGCGGCACGGCTGCGGCTACAGGCTGGCCAATCGTGGCACCGATACCCGGACCATCCAGGCGTATCTGGGACATCGGAACATCCAGAACACGGTGCGCTATACCAATCTGGCACCTGGCGCGTTCCGTGGGCTATTTCCGGACTGAGTAACGCCACTCTCTTTTTCTTAACTTACGCTCGTGTGGCTGGCGCCCCTGACCGCGCTCCGAAGCGGGTTGGGTCTGGCTCGGCCGGTTCGGCTACACGCAATGCCGCGGCATCGCAGTGACCCATGTGCACCCGGAAGTCTTTCTGGAGCCGGTCAGCTCGTGCGGCGCCACCGGCCCCGGCCGCACCTTGGTGCCGCTCGCTTGCGTCTACGCGCTTGGGGACACCCTGAATGATATCCTGGCCGACCCGGCGACGATCGCCGAGATATGTTCTGATAGGACAACGGTTTCCGCCGCTCCGGCCCTGCCAGACGCGGACGTCGCCGCGCCGACCGGGACGGCTCGGGTTGGCCGCAAGCAGCCGGTCTGCTCTCGGCGCCGATACGCGACATAGCGACCGCGGACGTCGAGCACTTGCTTCGGCAACAACCGACCATGTCGTCGTAAGGTCACTCTTATCGCTTCCAATAGCGGACGCTTTCCCGGAACTCGCCATGCGGCGTGGCTGCGCGGCAACCGAATCCATTGTGGGCGAACCGCTGCGATCTGCGGCCTGACGAACGCCGCCAAGCCCCGTGGCAGCAAGGTCACGAAATAGCAGTGGTAGTGACACATCCTTATCGCAGGTGCTTCGAAACCTCACCGCGCCCAAGCATCTTAGCGAACCGACGATAGTCGCCATGCTCGCGCTGCCAGCGGCCGGCGACGATGGCAGGATGAACTCCGGCCTCCGTCGCGATGTCGACGATATCGCTGGTACTAAGCCAAGCCGAGCTGCATCGAGTCCGGAGATTTTGCGGAATCAGGGCGTCCTCCGCGAAGTCGTCTGCTTCCTTTTCAATCTCGTCCGAACTACCTATGTCAAGGTCATCGAGGATGAGCGATGTATTCCCATCCAAATGCCGGAACACGTGGCAGAATTCGTGGAGAAGGGTGAACCAAAAATTGTCTATGCGATCGTGTCTCAGTGTTAGACCGATTACGGCGTTGCCATCTGATCGGCACATCGCTGCGCCGTCAAGGTAAGTTCCCGGTAAATGCTCCAGAATAACAAGTACAATGCTCATCTCAGAGAGTAGACTATGAACAAGAGTAAGGCCATTATTTTTGCCGCTTAGCTGTGCGAGCTGTCGTGCCGCGTCAACCCCCCGCTCTCTTTTCGCACGTGGAAGACGGACTGCGTTCGATTTCAGAACGATCGCCGCGCACCATGCCTCGACCGCTGCAAGATCTGTCTTAGCATTCGTCCGCGCAGTGCATGTCTTACGTAGCAGCGCTTCCGAGCGATTAGACCCGAACGCCCGCTCCAGAAGGGATGCGAAAGTCTCGCTCGCCCCAAGCAATCCGGCTGCGCGCAAACTCTTCATCGCAGCCCTCGAAGGTTCCGACCGCTTGGTCGCCGGATCTCCACCAAACGTGCCGATCAGAGCGTCTGCCGGGATACCGAGATGGCGGCTTAGAGCGCGGATCATTTCAAGGGACAGCGATCGCGTTCCCGAAAGAACTTCGGAAACCCGCGCACGGGAGCCAATATAAGGCTCAAGATCCCTAGGTTTGAGCCCTAGCTGCATCATCCTATAACGAATTGCCTCGACCGGGCTCGGCATAGGCATGGTCAAGCGACCGCGTTCCCAACGCTCAATTACAGCCTGAAGTAGATCGAGTTCGTCGAGCGACTTCTGGTCGGTTCGGTGAATAAGATCGGCGGCGCGCGCCAAGCTTGCCTGATACAACTCCTCGCTACGGATTGCCGAGACTGTCACGCTCGGAGTTCATGTTCGGCCTTGATGTGGGCGAATCCATTCTGCTTCCTGCGAATTCGAACACAGCTATTCCCATTTCATAGTTGATGGCAAGCACGGCGCAGTGAAGGTCATCCAGGCTCACGACGAGCCGGTGTGCCTCGTACTTGGCGTTCGGATAGGCGGCCTGCGCATCCTCGATACAGCGCCAGCGGGCCGCCACCAATTCCGCGTGCAACGCAAGAACGGCACCACGAAGCAACGGATCACCTCGTTGAACGAGCGCGAACAGGGTAGGAACACCGATCAACCTCATCGCGCATCTCATTAACGGCTCGGACTGGCACGGGCAAATATGCTCCCCTAGTGGGAGCGGACACGCTTGCAAACCCGAGCGAGAGCTGTCAAAGATACAGCGTTCCCACCACGGGACCAATGTGGAGATTGAAGAGCATGGACACATCTCTCAACCAGATGAATGGAGTGGCCGAAGAGCCGCTCGAAATTCTCGTTGAAGGCGAAGGGCTCGCGTCGGCGGAAATCATCACGGTCAGCCGTGGTGGCAGTCTGCGGGAGGTCATTCAGATCGCGGCCCTCAAAGGCGGCTATGACCATCTGGAGGCGCTCATCTTCCTGGAGGGAGACGCCGTTCCCCTCGATCCGGACACTTTGCTGACCGATGCGCACCCTCATCACCGCAAGCATCATGTTCACCGCGCGCGTGAGATCGAGGTCGTCGTCCATTACATGCGGAATGTCGCGCGCCGCTATCCGCCCTCCACGAAGGTGGAGACGGTGCTGGCCTGGGCCCTGAAGGAGTTGGGAATCGATCCCGCGATGGCCACTGAATTTGAACTGGCCGTCGTGGGATCTGACGTCGAGGTGCCGGGATCGAAGCACATCGGTAGCCTCGTCAAGCACCCGGCCTGCCGCATCGATTTCAACCTGGTCCGGGGCGTCATCCCAAACGGGTCGCCGCAATGATGCAGGATCCGGCGATCGCGCGTGTCGAAGAAGACCTGGGTTCGGCCACCTTCCGCGCAGGCGAAAGAGATGGCCGGTGGCGGATCGTTCAGCGCGGATTTCCGGTCATGCTGATCGACGTCGCCGCAACCGAACCGAATGGGGCGGCGGCCTGGTACACCTTTCGGTTCGAACTGGATCGGTATCCGGGAAAGCCACCATCATCTCGGATCTGGAGCCCCGCCCTTGGCGGACCGCTGCCGACGCAGATGAGACCGCAGGGCTGCCGACGCGTGGCCACCTGCTTTCAGGCGTGGGGAAGCGACACCGTGTATCGCCCTTGGGAGCGGATGGCAGCCGACCACAACAACTTCCGGACCGTGCACCCGCATCTCGCCTGGAACCCCAACCGGACCCTTACCTTCGCTCTGGAGGACATTCATGGGATTCTCGCTCTCAACGCTCGCGCGGGCCGCGTTCGGTCAGCCGCCTAGATTGGTCTGTAAGCCCGCCGTCTGGCGTTCCGGCGTGGCCGAGCTTCGAATTCGGACGAACGGCGGCACGCGCGAAAGTGGGGCGCTTCTTCTCGGCCGGAAAGGCGCGCGCACCCGGCGGATTCTCGAATTCGTCTATTACGACGACATCGACCCGACATGCCTGCGTAACGGAATCGTAGAGCTGGACGGCCGCAGGCTGGGATCGGTGTGGCAGCGTTGCAGCGACGCCGGGATGGATGTTGTGGCCGACATTCATGTGCATCCGGGTGGCCATCGTCAAAGCTCATCCGATCAGGAAAATCCCATGATCGCCGAGGTCGGCCATCTTGCCCTCATCCTGCCGGACTTTGCCGCCGGCAAGACCAATCCCGGCGACATCGGGGTTCATGAATATCGCGGAGCCCGCTGGCCCTGAGCAGCACGACATCGCGCTGGGCTGATGCACCTCCGGTCGCATTGTCGGGTCTTGATCAAATCGTCACCCGCAGGCTGCTGAGCGACGTCGGCTTCGACCGGATCATAGATTGCGGCTTGGGAGCCACAGCCAAGGACTATGGTCGTTTCCGACTAAATGTCTTCGACCCCTCTTATACCGCAGCCCAGCATTTCGAGGGGGTGGAGCCGATGTCGAATTTGGAGAAAAACCTTCGGCTGAAGGCTTATCAGGAAGGACTGGCCGGAACCGACGAAGAGGCGTGCGGCATGGCCGAACTGGCCGGTGCAAGCGCTGCTGCACCATTCGTCAGTTCCTTTCTTGCAACCCTGGCGGTGACGCGAGCGATAAAGATTGCATCGGGGGTCAACGGTGCCCGAGCGATGGTCGGATCAATTGGAACTCCCGAAGACATTCGGACGTCAGCTTCGGACGCGCCTCCCGCCAGAATCGGATACGCGGAAGTGAGAGGCTAGGACATTGGCCGGACCAAGGCCTACCCTGGACAGTTGATAGTCGTGCCTGGCAATCCCAACGAGTTTCCGGTGTCGCGTGCTGGACGCCCAAAGCGCGCTGGCCCGATTACGGCCAGGTGGTCGTGGGCACCGATGTCCACCTTTCGGCTCTTGCGCCCACAAAGCGGACCGGTTGCCTTCCACCCAGAGCGGCTGTCGCCGGAGATACCGTTCCGCCGTCATTCAGAGACAGGCTCTGAAGCGCAAGATCGACGACGCGGCGCTCAGTGCAGCGATCAAGGAAATGAGCGGTGGCAACTGAAGGGAAGCCCGTGCTGCGGGTGCGCCAAGCCGATCCCGAAGCGGACCTGCGAATACTACGGGAGCGACCCGGGCAGCGACGCCACCCCGTCTAACTTTGAATTCTAGAAGGGTATTCGGCCGACGAGTGGCTGACGAGCCGGGCGGTTTGGCAGCGTTTCTCAAATCATCCTGTCGTGTCGGTTCTGGTATAGCGACTATGTAAGCGATACGGCGATGACGGGGCTAGTTCTGAGTTGACGATTGGCTCCGACCGTGATCTGTCCGCTAGACTAGTGCCCATCCATAAACGAGGCTTTTTCCTGGACGACGATCCTTCGGAACGTCCCGAGTGGCGCCCTGACCGGTCTCTGGGGCAGCAATTTCCCGCCTCGGTTAGGGAATAGTTGCAATTGCAACCTTTGCGTGTACCGCAGGGCGCGTGCGGGCAGCGGGGTTCGGCGCGCCCAATGCGAGCGGCGGTCAGGTCGTGGCCACGGCTAGTCGTGCACAGAGAGCCAGGTTGTAGGCGACAACCGAGGACCAAACGTATGAGGTGAAGTGCGCCAGCCCGCGCCAAGTGCAGCGTGCCAGGCCAAACGCCCGCTTCAAACAGGAGATGTTGGCCTCGATGCCGGCGCGGAAGTTGCGCAGCTTGCGATACACCCAGCGGCTTTTGACCATGGCTTCGATGCCAAGGTGGCCCTTCTTGTGGAACGCGACATCGCTCACCCAAGCGCCTTGGCCTGGGTGACGTTGGCGGTGCTGGCATAGCCGCCGTCGCCCGCGATTTGGCGTGGCGGCTGGCCATGAGACGCAATGTGGCGCTCCAGCATGGGCAGAAAGCGCTCGGCATCGGCCGGATTGCCGGTCTCGACGACGACGTCGAGGATCAGGCCGCTGCGACCGGTCGCCAGATTGATCTTGTGGCCGTATTGCACCTCGCGGCCGCCTTTGACGATGATGTCGGCGTGCGGCTCGAACATTTCGCTGCCGGCGACTAAGCGGCGTTGCCGGCGATCGTGTCGGACCCACTTGCGGCCCAGTTCCACGGAAGCAGCGTGTGCAGTTCATTTCGCTTGGTTCGCCCTGAGACGATGCGTTCCGGTAGGCCATGGAAATTGATGTCGTTCAGCTTCGCCGTCTAAATCAGCGTCATAGCAAGTGCCCAGTGAACGGCCCCGCGTACGCCCGGTCAAGAAAACGCAGCTCTTCCTCGACGGTCAGCCGATCGACGCTGCCCGACGTTCCGGGCTTGCCCGCAACCCGGCGTGTTCCCTGGCAGCTTTGAAGACGGCTTTCGGCGCTTGCACGGAATTGCCGCTTCACCTCGGGGCGAATACCCTGATCACATAGGGCTCTAAAATCCAGCTGCCCTCAGCACGGCGATCGTCTGGTCCACGGTGATAACGGCAATGAGCCCGATGGCCGCAATGTAGAGCGCTGAGGCGATATACATCTCCGGCTTCCGATGGTTCGCTTCGATCAGATAAAGCTTCCTCGCGGCAAATCCTATTTTCGTGGTATCATGCAGTTGTCGGTCGGTTTGCCTCCTAACCTCCCGGGCCTCAAGTTCCGCTGGAGAACTTCGGCGCCGCGTTCCTTCGCCCGCTGAATCAAAGGAGTTGACCGCTTCCGCTAACCTGTCTCGCGGAAAGTCGACCACTTGTGGGGCCGTGGAGTAAATGCGTCGGTTCCGCATGCCTAGAAACCCCTCCCTGGCCACATACTGGCCGAACTTTATCCAGATGCGGTCCTTTGAAGCGACAAGAGGATCGGTTAATTCGCAGTCGTAAGCCTTTTTCGCCCAGTCCGGGTCAAGCGCGTCTTGATCGATTATGGCTTTGACGACTGCTTCCTCGAACTCGGCGATTCGCGCAGAGGGCGGATAGACAACCCTAAGCCTAGCCGCAGACATTCCCGTGTTATCAGGAGCCAAGACCTCATCCGCTGCCTCCAGTCGTTCCGGCGTTGGCTGGTCGCGATATTCACGCCTTGCATTGCGTATATGCTCATCGAGCGTAGACCGTCGGACGACCTGTGGCGCTCGCAGCTGATAGATGACTTGCCCGATGGTCACGGCCAGCGCCGCGAGAAACGCAAAAACCCACGAGGAAGGGAGCAAATGGGATGCTCTCACCTCTTTCGGGAGGTATGTCCATACTCCCGCAAGTATCGGGACGACGCCGAGCATCAGATAGGACGCCCGGGTCAATATCTGCAACTCGCCAAGCGAACGGACGAATTGCCAATCCGGCAAAGGTACTCTGAAGAACATTTGGCGCATTCCAGGTCTTTGCACGATTGTGCCACCACATCTTCAGGGCCGCCAAGCATCACTGACATGGATTATTTGCTCACGGGCGCGCCATTCGGGCCGGGCTGTCAGTCGCTGCGCTCCGGAGACTGCGCCTCCGCGCTTCGCGTTCCCATCTGTTTAACGACAATCAAGGTGAGAACGTCCGACAATCTGGATGAGAAATCGCGACCAGGAAGCTGTCGATTTGCTGGCAGAGCTGACGAGTTGGGGGATGAACCTCAAGATCGTGCTCTCCGCCGGTCGAAAACGGGTACCAGAAATGACGGAAGCAGAGATAGTCCGGTGCCTGCATGCTGAACTGAAAGATTTGGAGGCGGGCCGCCCGATCTACTCGACCGATGTTGACCGCAACGAAACGCCGCGCCGAGATCCAGAAGGCGCTTCGTCGATTTGGCGATGTTGTGTGACCACCACCAAGACGGCCGCTCGCGATGCGCTGGAGACTGCCCACGCACAGGCAGCGCAGGCATGCGGCCGTCTTGCCTGATCCTCGCTTCCGGCCGAGGCCTCAATAAGGCGGCTGTCCTGGCCGCGGCCGGGGCGTTCAACAAGGCAGCAGATATTATACTATCGATCCTAGAGAAGCAATGAGATGGTCCTAGTCAACAGCACCTGGGAATTCTGCACCAACGGCTACCCAGATCCGGATGCCCTGGTCGCATACCTCAAGATGGTCATCAGAAATGCCGAGGTTGGCATGCGTCATTACGGCGGCGCGACCAGTCGCGGATGTGCCAAGCTGATCAGCGACGTGAAGTCTGAACTGAGAACAATGGGAATTGCCGATGTCTGAAAAAGCGGTGCCAGGAACTCGTGAAGCTGCCCCCCGAGGTGATCGAAATCTACAGGATTGTGAGCGATCTTGAGCGAAAGTATCCAGGCCGGCGGTTTACGCCTGACGGCCATATGGTTGGTTCGATTGGCGAAGTCATCGCAGCGGAAGCCTTCGGCCTCCGGTTGTTTCGAGGTAGCTTTCCAGGGCACGACGCCATAGACCCTGAAGGCCGCAATGTTCAGATCAAGCTAACAGGCGGCAGTATTGCCGCACTGCAAGCCACGTGTGACCGGCTTCTGGTAATGCGTATCATGTCAGACAGAATGCACGCCGAGGTGATTTATAATGGTGACGGTGCTCCCGTCTGGCAGGCGGCAGGACCAATGCGGAAGAACGGTCAACGGTCGATCTCGGTCAAGAAACTGCGCAAGATGTCCGAGACCAATCCCGCTATCGATGTCTGATCAAACCATGGCTCGCTGGGACAACACTTTATCGACATGGCGCTGCTGTGCGCTTCAATGTCGAAAGACCCTCGCACGAGGGTTGGGGCGGTCATTGTCGGCTCTGATCTCGAGGTGCGGTCAACCGGGTTCAACGGCTTCCCGCGTGGCGTCGCGGACACTCCGGAGCGACTGCAGGACAAGAGCACGAAGCTGCGGCTGATCGGTCAGCGACAAAAGCAGGCGTTTCAGACGTGCGTTTTCGGCGCGCAGGTGTTCGATCTCTGGCTGCATCGATTTACACCGTGAAGACATGCAGCTCATGCGCCAGCATGGACGAACTCCCGGTAATGCACGCCGGCTTCGCGCAGCAGCTCGCCCGACACGGCGACGGATCGCCCGCCGGGTTTCGAGGAAGCGCGCCGGAAGATCTGCAATGCGCCGAAGCCCTGTTCCGAGCAGGGGAGAGCGCTCTGGTATGTGGGCAGTGCGACTTCCCGGCCTGCAACCGAACCAAGGGACCAATCTGAATGACTGACGAAAACGAAACCAAACCACGGCCGCCGGCGTGCATTACCGGGAGTTTCCCCAATGCCGTATAACCTATCCGACAAGGACGTTCGCAAGATCGTAAGATCATGTTGCGAGGGGCACTGTTCCTTCCCGGATTGCGGCTGTGAGCTGAGCACAGGGCGTGTAGCAGAGGTCGTCAAAGCCGCATGGGACGCGGAACTGACGACCGACCCGTGCCTTGTAAAGCGAGAGCCAGGCGAGCCAATGTTCGTGCTGTTAGCCGGGACTCGAGCACTCCGGAGACAATGGAAAAATGGTGTGATCTTCGCGCAAATGAAATCGCACGCGGAGTTCGCCCAGATACCACCCAAGAGCGCGATACATCGAGGAGGTGCGCGGCAAGGCTGCGGTATTCCGGTCTGGCGGGACTTAACCGGTAGGATAGATGACCCGGCTTCTTAAGTAAGAAAAAAGATTCTTCACAAAAATGACTGACGCTCAAGTTGCGGCCGCGAGCTCGACGGTCGCTGCCAACCTGCTCACCGAAAACCCCGTCTACAAGCCCTTCCGCTATCCCTGGGCCTACGAGGCCTGGCTGACCCAGCAGCGCGTGCACTGGCTGCCGGAGGAAGTGCCGCTCGCCGATGACGTCAAGGATTGGCACCGCAACCTGAACGACTCCGAGCGCAACCTGCTGACGCAGATCTTCCGCTTCTTCACCCAGGCCGACGTCGAGGTGAACAACTGTTACATGAAGCACTATTCGCGGGTGTTCAAACCGACCGAAGTGCTGATGATGCTGTCGGCTTTTTCCAATATCGAAACCATTCACATCGCCGCCTACAGCCATTTGCTGGACACCATCGGCATGCCGGAAATCGAATATCAGGCCTTCATGAAATACAAGGAGATGAAGGACAAATACGATTTCATGCAGGGTTTCAATGTCAGATTCAAAATTCGACATCGCCCGCACCCTGGCCGCGTTCGGCGCTTTCACCGAGGGCCTGCAACTGTTCGCCTCGTTCGCCATCCTGCTGAACTTTCCGCGCGTTCGGGAAAATGAAGGGCATGGGTCAGATCATCTCCTGGTCGGTGCGCGACGAGAAGCTGCACTGCGATTCGATCATCCGGCTGTTCCGCACCTTCGTTCAGCGAAAATCCCGAAATCTGGAACGAGGAACTGAAGCGCGAACTTTACCTGACCTGCGCCACGATCATCGAACACGAGGACGCGTTCATCGATCTCGCGTTCGAACAGGGGGCGGTCGAAGGGCCTGACCGCGCGGGAGGTGAAGGAATACATCCGCTTACATCGCCGACCGGCGGTTGGTGCAAGCTGGGGTTGAACGAGATTGTTCCACGTCGCGGCGAACCCGTTGCCCTGGCTGGACGAGATGCTGAACGCGGTCGAACACGCGAACTTTTTCGAAAATCGCGCGACCGAATACAGCAAGGCGTCGACGACCGGGACATGGGAGGAAGCATTTTCGTGAGCGGCGACGTGACCGGCTTGGAAGGCGCCACCGAAGTCTGCTTCGCGTTCGACGACAAGACCGGCGAGATCCGGAGCCGGGCGCAGTTGCCCGCCTTCATCGCCGACGTGCGCGCCGCGGCGAACCGGCACGACTTTGATCTGAACCAATACGGGACGCGCGCCGCTTTCGCGCGGTTCTTCCATGACGCTTTCAATCCAGACGGAACTTATCGGAGCCGATAACGGGAATATGAAGCTCAACAAGCACATACTGAAGAGGCAGTTCGAACTGGATGACTACTCCACAGCATGGATAGTTCTGCATTACGTCATATTCTATCTGGCGTTCTTCGTGGGGAGCATGAGACAATTAATTCAGCATTGTGTTCGTTTGCTTGATCGCTATCTTGGCCGCGGACAACCCAAATGAGTGACGAAGCTGACCTTTCGCTGATCGCCCGGCAACAGCGGGAAATGCTGTCCGAGATTGGCGCCATCCGCGATAACATAGCCGTCACGGCTGCCATCGCCTGGCGGATCGACGGCACCATATCGCGCCTGGTGAACGAGATCCGCGCAGAACGCGGCGCGGACACCGCGGCTACCTAGCGGTCGCCGCTGGGTGGGCGGGATCAGGAAAATGGCGCCTATGGGCTGGCCGACGCCGCGGTCGGTCCGTGACGCTTCGGTGCTGACGGCGGCTGCTGAGACCGCCCGTGTCGCACCCACGGTCGTTTGGTGGCTTCACGGTCGGTGACCGGGTTGCGTTTCGCCAGACTGGTCAGCGGAAGCGGTTCCTGGAGCACATCACGATCCGGGAGGATGGCAAGCTGCCCCCGCTCGCCGCGGTGCGGCGGAAGCCAGACCGGGGCCAGCGACGCCACACCCACCTCGATGACCTTATTAAGCTGTTCACGCCATCGTAACGAACTCCGCGGAGTGGATCACGACTGGTACATCTTTTCCATGAAATCGAGCGTATCAGGGTGAGGCACGGAATCGCCGCTTCGGGTGGGTTCCTGCCAATCCGTTTTGGGGTGACAGATTAGGAAACCGGACATTCGGCCCACGGCCGAACTGGGAGCCAGAAAGTCCCTGCGACTGGAGAAGGGAAGATTGCTATCGTCCATGATACGGTCGCCAATCCGCCATCTCTGCCCGAACCCATTCCGGCGTCAGCGGTCGGGCGGGCATGAATAAACGCATGACCGGAGCTGCCAACTGAGACACGATTTCCGGCAATGTGTCGCGCAGAGATGACGCGGGCCATGATCCTGTCGATACACGGTGATCCTCCTTGGCGACTTGACCAGGAGACCACCTGCTGCGGGGATCTTTTAGGCTCCGATTGAGAAGCCCGTCCCACTCGCATCTGAATGTGACCGCTGTCGAAGCGGAGAATCTCTCGGAGTACGCTTCTCGCATGGCGGACGAACTCTCCGAGATCCATCACTAGATGGTTGGGGCTAAACCATGTCCCTGGCGATGCGCGCATCCACTGGTTCAATCCTGGACCATCTTCCCAATAATCCCGGACTATGGTGGCAAGACCGTTTCCGGCAAATCGCCAAGTATCGAGATGAGTATCCCGTTCTCCTGAGTCGTTTGGAAGTACCGCTTGGACAAAGTCTAGATGGTCGAGGCCGGACTCAGGATCAGTGGCGAAGGATGGCGCTATTTCTCGACGGTCAAAGGGATAGAAAATACTCCAACCCGTGTTGACGGTATCCCAAATCTCATTGTTGAGTTCATGCAGTAGACGAATCAGACCACCTTGATCAAGGGTTTCGCCGTCCGCCCGTTCAATGTGATAGCTGAACTGGAAGAAGCCGTAATTCGCGGTTGCCGCCAACAGAAAGAGTTTCCGGCACGCGAGATGCCATGTTTTGAGGAGGTTCAGTTTCTCCGGTTCGGTTTCTGGGATGACCGCCCCTCGGAGCGCCGCATCGACGGAGGCTAACAGCGCCGCCTTGTCATGCATCACGCATCGGCGAATGATGGGCGCCCACTCTGGCGCACTAAGGATGGGCGCACTCTCTGGCCCAGGCTTTCGGATATAGTAAACGCCGGCGACGATGCCTTCAGGCCGGCCCCTGGTGCCCTGTGGGCCGTCTGCCTTTGCGCAGATCGGTACCTCGCGGTGACCGGGTAATTCTAAAATTGGGTGCTCGTTACCAGAGGAAGTCACCACGGGACGGACGATGCACTGAAAAGTTGGCTCAAGGTATTTCTTGACGATCCCAGATATCAGATCGTTGGTATAGCTGACGTACGGGAATCTATTGGGTCCGGTCGGCAACCTCGTCTTATCATCAAACCCGAAGACAATGTGGCCGCCGCCATAGTTGGCGAGAGCAGCGACGTGACGGGCGAGGTCGGCCCTTGGCTTATTCCCAGACGCAAGGTCGAGCCAGTCCTTGTATTCGACCTCCAATCGTTCGACCGGATTGTCGACCAGGTCCCGCAAATCGTCAGGGCTATTGAGTGCTATCGCGATGGCTCCGTCGATACCTTCTGCATAAGACGCGATAACCGACATCATCGCTAGATCGGGAGGACGCGACCACTGGGTTCCAGGCCGCACTCGTCGAGGTGTGTGCCGAATGCGCACCCCGGGCGCCAAAAGCCTCCTACGGGAGTTGCGAGCGCCGTTGATGAGGGCCTTATCGAGTGGTCTCGCCGTAATCGGCGCAAAGCGGCGGGCATCGATTAACACAGAACGTCCGCTGTCCGGGTTGGCGAGCTGGGAAGCGAGCAACTGACTTGGGTCGGCAGCCGCCAGTAGGTTAATTGCGGCACCGCCACGCCGCAGGGAAAGGTAGCAATTGAACGGCATCTCAGATCGTCTGCGACAGGCCAACGCTTTGGCAATGAACTTCACGACAAGATCAGCGTCAAATGGTCTCGACCCACGAAG
>CAVYXX010000182.1:0-25621 GCA_963772355.1 uncultured Alphaproteobacteria bacterium
CGCCGCCAGCGACGATATCAGACAGCACAACCCAGGAGGCCCCAGCCCCCAGTTTGTCGATCGGTCGCGCGGAGGCGTCATCACGCACCATGGATTTTGGTAGCCCGAGCACGGATTCGGTCCGGATGTGCAAGCCGGCGCCAGACGCTTATGCCTTGCATCGACAGGCTGACGCCAAGGCGCGAGCACCCAGCAGACGAAGGACCCTGATCGACGCTACATCGGCGGCGTGAGCCCGTCTTTGCCGATGTTCACGCGTGGCGCCAGCAGCGTGCCGTCGGCCTGCCTTTTAGCCGCCACGATGAAAATTTTCACTCCGGGCTTCAGGTCGGTCCTTTCGCCAGGCGCTATGCTAACGATGGGCGTATCCGACCGGGACCACAATCTTCTTCTCCCCGCCCTTGTAGCTGAGCGTCAACGTCTGGCCCTCCACCCCGACAACGGTCTGGTCGATATTGCCGTTCGTCATGGTGCTCTGGGGCTGCAGGTCCCAAGCACGGTGCCCTTCCCCGGTGCCGCGCATTGCCTCAGGGAACACGTGCACCTCGACCGCCCGCTGTGTGCCGTCGGCCTGCGGCATTCCGGTGACGCCGACGAACGCGCCCGGCTTGACGTCGGCAAGGGACGCTTTGGCGATCGCCACCACGAGAGCGTTGTCGGCGAGCACCACCTTGAGTTCAGCGCCATCACGCGACTTGACCAACAGATTCGGACCGTCGACCTGCTCGATCGTTCCGCGCACACGCACGGGCGGCAATTCCTGGGCTTCCGCAATCGCCGTGCCGAGCAGCACGGCGAGACCGAGCGCGCCAGCAGATGTTGCAACCTCGTTCTCAACATTCATTCCCCCATTAACCGACGCGCTGTCCTGTGTGCTCCACCGTATCGAGAACCTAGCTTGAAGTGCCACGGCTTCCGTCGCAAGCAACGTCCACCAACGAGCGGGCCACCCTCCATGTAACCTGCGAACATCATACTTGCGAGCCAGCCGTATTCAGCATTCGTCAAAGACCAGGCGTCAATGACAGCGGCAAGAGTGCCGCGACGATGGTACCGACCCATGCCTAGTGTTTCCACCGTACCGCCGCAGCAACGGCGCCCGCAGAGCAAGGTCCGCAAAAGCTGATAGCCGGACGGGGCGATCCTTGTAATCCATGTCCCAGCCCTCCAGCGCTGCCTTTTGGTCTTTGATCGAACGCTAGCGCCTATCCGATGAACAGGCGCTGGAGCTGATCAGTTACGACGAGAAAGCTGCCTACGAACAACCGACGGCCTCGCTTCCGCCTCTCGGCCGAACAAGCTCGCATCGTAGCGACACTGCTCCAGGTTGACAGCGCCCTCGCCACGGCCGGCATCGACCCGGTGTGGCCGCAGCGGCAATACAAGATGCCGAACGCCGCTGGATCTGATGCGTGCCGGAGCAATCGAGGGATGTCATTCTGTTTCCGTGCGACAACGACGCGGTGTTCCCGACCAACAAGGCGTCGGCCTTAAGCTGCGTGAGGCTGCGCGCGTCCGCTGTGTACCAGCCAGCACTGAACAAGATCGCGACCGAGGCGGACGGCGCCGGCGAATAGTGGGCGATCTGCACGCAGGAAACAATACTTCGCCAATTTCCAGCCAGTCGACGCGCGGACGGTGCACACTGCGCAAGGCGAGCGTACAAGCGCAGTTCTATGGATTTGCCGGACACCCATAAGCGCGCGGGAGGGCGCAACGACTTTGCTACGTTGGCTTGACCCGGCCGAAACTCCGATAATTCTGGCAGGTGCAGAGGCGATGCTGGCCACTGCAAAGGGGGTATCTAAACGATACCCCCTTGACCGCCGACGGCATGTAGATGTCCGCACCCTAAATCGATGGCGTCGTGCAATTCGTGGGCAAGCGCCTTGGCTCGGATAACTGTAAGGGTATAACGGATCGTTACCCCCTTTGACTATCGGCGGCGTGCAGATGTTTCGCACGCTGGATCGGGCGGACGAACTTCGCCTCATCGCTTCGACATCAATATTAGACGACGGTCTGCGGTTAACTGAACGGCAGAGGGACGGGAGACGGGCGTTGGACCATCATCATGCCGATTTGGGCGATGTACGGCTGCACTATGTAACGGCTGGCAGTGGTTTTCCGGTGGTCTTGCTGCACGGATGGCCGCAAAGTTGCGTACGAATGGCGCCTGGTTCCTGGGTTCGCCAACGCTTCCGGGTGATCGCGCCCGACTTGCGGGGCCTCGGCAATTAGTCCCGTCCGGCGGGCGGGTACAACAAGAAAACAGTTGGCCGGGATATCTGGCGGCTGGCGAATGAAGTCCTAGGGATCTCGGAATTCCATCTGGTCGGGCATGACTGGGGCGGCCCAACGGCCTACGCAGTTGCCGCCGCGTACCCGGAAGCGGTGCGGAAATTGGCAATCCTGGATGTGACGATCCCCGGCGACTGCAGCCCGAACATTAGTCAGGGCGGGCGGCGGTGGCACCACGCGTTTCACCAAACTCTGGACTTGCCCGAGGCTTTGGTAACCGGCCGCGAGGATATTTACCTCGGCTGGTTCTACCGCACCTACGGCGCTCGGCCGGATGCCATTCCGGATGGCGATATCGCGGATTACCTGCGGTATATCGGCAGCCGGGCGCGTTGCAAGCCGGGTTTTCGTATTATCGGGCGATCTCCACGGATATCGCCGACAATGCCGCAACGGCCGCGCGGTTCAAACTGCCCATGCCGGTTCTGGCGCTGGGTGGCGACCGGTCCTGGGGGCGGGGGCGAGAGGTCCTCAAGTCGCTGCGGCGACTGGCTGTGGACGTTAGCGGTGACGTCGTTGAAAACTGCGGCCACTGGATGCCGGAGGAACAGCCAGCGGAACTGCTGCGGCGCCTGCTGGCGTTCCTTGGCTGAGGCTCCAGCGCGTCATTCAGGTCAGTATTTTCAGCCGCCGGGCGAAGCTCGTGGCTCCAACCTTAAGTTCCGGGGATCATATGGCGCGCCACTTCGTTGGGGCGGCCCCGTAGTCGCATGCCGTAAGCACCAGCCAGGCGGGGGCGATTGCGGGAGCGATCGGGCCAACCGTGATCCCAACGCTTGCAGGCTCACCGCATCGGGGACGGGCGGTTGGTAGGGGAAGCCGGCTTTGTCGCGAGGCCGCTCCGCTTGCTTCACTTCCGGCAACCAAACGCTGACTTCCCGCTCCCACAGCCCCACATTCCCTCACGTGTGCGGACGATACGCCAGCTATCTGCCCCCGGAGTTCATTGCCCGGCTCTTCGGGACGGTAAATCCACCGCCTGACCTCAAGCCGACCTGGAATATGGCACCCACCCAGGATGCATTGGTTATCCGATGGGATCTGGAAAGCGAAGAACGCCACCTCGACGTGCTGAAGTGGGGATTGGTGCCGTATTTCACGAGGGACCTGAGGACAGCGCGAAAGCCGATCAATGCGCGCTCCGAGAGCCTGGCGACATCCGGCATGTTCAAGGCCGCTTTTGGCCAACGCCGCTGTCTGGTGCCCGCGGCTGCATATTACGAGTGGCGGGACGACCTCGAAGGGAAAACACCATTCGCGGTTGGCCGTCTGGACGGTGATCCCGTTGCTTTCGGAGGAATATGGGAGGCGTGGATTGCGCCGGATGGCGAGACTTTGCAGACGTTCTCGACCATCACAACGAAGTCCAACCGCCAACTCTCGACGATCCAGCCCCGTGTGCCGGTCATCATCGCGCCGGCCGACTGGCCGATATGGCTCGGCGAGAGACGGAGGGCGATGTTGGTGCGCTTTTAAGGCCAGCGCCGGAAGACGTGCTGCGTGTATGGCCGGTCAACAAGAAGGTCGGCAACGTCAAGAACGACGGGCCCAAACTGCAGGGGAGTCGCATTTCGAATTTGCTTGACCTTCAATTCCCTCTTGCCCGGCTCGAAGCAGATCAACTCTACGCGATGGCCTGAGAAACTCACGTCGGGAGGCTACGTTGGAAGAGTTTGGCGCATGCTGGGAGGGTCTTGAAGACCCACGAACCGGGAATGCCACGCTGCATCACCTGCACGACCTCCTGATGATCGCGCTGTGTTCGGTGATCTGCGGCGGCGAGAACGCCATGGACATGGCGGCATTCGCGAAGGCGAAGGAGCCATTACTTCGCGGCTTTCTGCGGCTGCCCAACGGCGTGCCAAGCCACGACACCTTCAGCCGGCTGTTCCGTTTGCTGGATCCTGCGCCGTTCGGGGCTGCTTTTCAGCGGTTCATGGCGGTGTTTTCGCAACAATGTCAAGGCGTTGTGGCCATCGATGGCAAGGTTCTACGCCGCTCGCACGACCATGCCAGCGGTAAATCAGCGCTGCATATGGTCAGCGCCTGGGGATGCGAGCAACGCATGGTGCTTGGCCAGATCGCTACGGATGCGAAGTCGAACGAGATCACCGCGGTGCCAAAACTGCTTGCGATGCTGTCGCTGAAAGGCACCATCGTCACGGTTGATGCGCTTAATTGCCAACGCGCCATCGCGCAACAGATCGTCGATCAGGGCGGCGATTATGCCCTGGCGCTGAAAGGAAATCAGGCGACCCTGCATGACGATGTCAGGCTGTTTCTCGACGATCCAGCCCGGGCGGGCGGCGTTACCGCGCAAACGGTCGATGGGGATCACGGGCGGATCGAGACCCGCACCGCCAGCGTTTCAACCGACATCGGCTGGCTCCAGGAAAATCATGATTGGCCGGGCCTCAGAGCCATCGGCAAGGTGGAGCGGATGCGCGAAACGCACGGCAAAACCACACGGAGACAGCGTATTATTTGCTCAGCACCGCGTTGAGCGGCGAGCGTTTCCTGGACGTGGTCCGGGCCCATTGGGGCGTCGAGAACCGGCTGCACTGGCGGCTGGACGTCGTCATGAATGAGGACCAGCAGCGCGCGCGGTTGGATAACGGGCCGAATAATCTAGCGGTGTTGCGGCATATCGCGTTGAACGTGATCCAAAAGGAAGGTTCTAAAGGGTCGCTACGAGGGAAGCTCAAGCGGGCTGCGTGGGATGAAAACTACCTCCGCACGCTGTTGGCGCTATTCTGACGGGCGAAGTGCGATTGCCCTGGCCCAAACTGCTCGAGCCGCATGCTTCGGCGGAGGAAATGCCGGCGCTTCTCTAAGTCTGGCAGCCTGTCGGACTTAACGCGACGCGGCATTCGTGGCAAAATCGCAACGACCAATTCGCAGCCACCACCGGATGCGCCGCATGCCGAATTTCCGCCCCACCGACCGCCTGACCAGCTTCCTGATGCCGCCCTCGGTCGACGAGTGGCTGCCGCAGAGACATTTGGCGCGCTTCGTGGTGGAGGTAATGGATGGTCTGGACCTGAGCGCGATGAGCAAGAGCTATCGCGGTTCGGGTTCGGCTTCCTACCACCCGGCGGTACTGCTGAGCCTCCTGGTGTACGGCTGCGCCACCGGGCGTATTTTCGAGCCGCAAACTGGAACGGGCCACCTACAATTCGGTGGCGTTCCGCTTCATCGCCGCGAACGACCATCCGGACCACGACACCATCGCCACGTTCCGGCGGCGGTTTCTCAAGGAGATCGAGGCGCTGTTCGTCAAGGTGCTGCTGCTGGCGCGCGAGATGGGGGTGCTCACGATGGGCACGGTGGCACTGGATGGGACCAAGATCCACGCCAACGCCAGCCGCCACAGCGCATTGTCCTATGAGCACGCGGGAAAGATCGAGGCGCAACTAACAGCGGAAGTGGCCGAGCTTCTGGCGAAGGCAGAGGCGGCGGATCAGGCGGATGTCCCCGACGGCATGTCGATACCGGAGGAACTGGAGCGGCGCAAAGTTCGGCTGGAGAAGCTTGCAGCGAGCCCGCGCGACGATCGAGGCACGGGCGAAGGAGCGGTTCGAGCGGGAGCAGGCCGAGCATCAGGCAAAGATTGAGGCGCGGGAAGCGAAGATCGAAGCCACCGGCAAAAAGCCCGGCGGCAAGCCGCCGCAGCCGCCGGTGGAAGGCCCGCTGCCGACCGATCAGGTCAATCTGACCGACGAAGAATCCCGCATCATGCCGGTGGCAGGCGGCGGGTTCGAGCAGTGCTACAACGCCCAGGCGGTGGTGGCCGAGGGCAGCCTGCTGGTGGTGGCCGTTGACGTGGTGCAGGCCGCCAACGACAAGCAGCAACTCGAACCGATGCTGAACCAGGTCGTTGCTCTGCCGGAAACGCTGGGCAAAGCCGAAACACTGCTTGCCGACAACGGATATTTCAGCGCGGCCAATGTTGCCGCCTGCGAGGCGGCGGCGGTTCAGCCGCTGATCGCCATGGGACGCGAGGCTCACCATCCGTCGCTGAGCGAGCGCTTTGCCGCTGCGCCGTCGCAGCCGACGGACCCCACGCCGGTCGAGGCGATGGCCTATCGGTTGGCAACACCTGAAGGCAAGAAGCTCTATCGCCTGCGTAAGCAGATGCCGGAACCGGTGTTCGGCATCATCAAGTCGGTAGCTGGGCTTCCGGCAGTTTCTGCTGCGCGGGCTCGACAAGGTGCGCGGCGAGTGGAGCCTTGTGACCATGGCCTGGAATCTGAAGCGGATGTTCACCCTTTGCCCGCCCAGTGAGGCGGGGCGAGGGCCTCCTCCTGCAAAACGAAGGCGAACGCGACCGATCGGCAGTCTTGGCGCCAAATACACACCGATTGGCTGTCAATCCATGGCTCCACAACGGGAAATTTGACGCCCTAAGTCGGCCTGAAATCCGAGTCCGACAGGCTGCTAGCATTCATCTCTCGTGCCACCGCACTGATCGATGCACCACCAGCTAGCCTCTGCAACGCCTTCTCACGACCCTCAGCGGTGAGCGCGGCTCGACGGCCGAACTTCTTTCCCTCTGCCTTGGCGCGAGCCTGCCCAGCCAGCGTGTGCTCGATTCTCAGGTCTTTCTCGAACTGCGCCACTGCGGCGATGACGCCCATGGTCATCTTACCGGCTGGGCTCGTCAGATCGACGCCACCCAGCGCCAAGCAGTGGACGCGGACCCCCTGCTCGGTCAGCTTGTTGACGGTCGTCGGGACGTCGAAGGGAGCGGTCTTACAATGGGGATGAAGCCAATAGTGCAACTGAAGATTGGCGACCGGATAACGCCGATCAAGATGATAGTCCCCGCCGCTGTGAAGCACTGGCGCTACGCCGCAAGTCAGATGACATCAGCGCGGGTATCATGCCTGGTGCTGATCTGACGATCGTCGCGATCGGGACGCAGCCGGGGCAGATGTGGGTTCGTGTTCAGTTGCCGGGCCGATTGCCGCCAGGGTTCTTGAAGATCGCCGGCGAGGAACTCGGGTCGAATTTCCGTAATATCTGAGTGTGATTGCCGCTACCGGGGCACCTTTGTGTGTGATGTGTGCGTGCGGAATTCAGGACGCACCAGGGGCGTGCATACGATGCCCCCCTTTCGTCCATCATCGAGACGACGGCTACGAGCCCGTGCCGGCGAGGGGATAGCGAAACGCTACCCCCCTTATGCCCCCTGTCCCCAGCACCCGCCGTCTTGTGACGACAGGGGTCAGACGGACCTGCCAGCGCCTCCACCTCGCCACCAACCGCTTCACGGCCCTGCGCAGCGCCAGCGCGGATCAGCCAGAAAACCACCCTGGCGTCGATTGAGTGGCTGGCGACATAATTGTTGTTAGTCTAAGCCACCTGTGTCCGCCTCGGCTAGATATCTCCGGACCCGCTCCACCGCGCGCTTTACGTCTGGGTCGTCCTTGCCTGGGTTCGTCTCCATCGACTTGAGGAATGCCGCCAATTTGCTCCTGGGGGCCGACGGAGACGGCACGGTTATCGTCCACGCCAAGTTCGCCGCCTTTTGGGCTACTTCGTCCAGAAGACCCCCGCACTTCCGCCATCGCCCGCTGAACTTGGCCGTATGGGTCGTGGTCCTTGATCTCCTCGCACTCCTTGAGGAAAGCCAGCATTTCGTTCGTCGGGGCGAACGGAGACGGTGTATCGAGCATCCACATTTCCAAGTTTCCTTAGCGCTCTGCGCAGCGTCGCGCGGATCCGCGATGGCGAGGAGGCGGGCACCCTGTGAAAGCGGCCCTATAGTTCCCGAGGAACAGCGGCTTCTGGCAGGCAAGCTGATTGCCCTTGTCGGTTCGCCTGCGCGAACCGTGACCCGTATGAGCGCCGCGAAGTAACTACCAACCACAATGATGGTACTCCGCGCACAATGGCGCGATGCAGGCCGAGGCGCTCTCAGTTGACAAGTCTCGCCAACACAATCTCTCGGATGCGGCTTCGGATATTATCCCAGTTTCCGGGCCCTGAACAGAACTGACTACTTCCTCAGCACCATACTCCGAAGCCACCGACCAACTGGGGATTTCCTAGATGTGTGCCCGGAGCAGGTCGAGGCCCCGGCGCGCCCTACTTGTCGCAGCAGGTCGGGGTCGCGCGCGGGCGTTTCCGCTAGGCGAGCGCCGCTCCGGCCCAGGCCCCGCGTAGAGCCACGACAGCCGCGTCGCTAACCGCACGGTCGCTGAGGTCAACGACAAGGTCCGAAGCTGGCTCTACGGCCCGGGCCTGACGACGCCGTTCGAGCGCGGCGAGCGGGCGCTGCTGCGCGCACCCATCGTCGAGGACGAGACGATCATCGCCAACACCAACGAAGAGCCCACGGTGGTTTCAATCGAGCCGGACGAGTTCGTCTACCGCCAGGAACGGCGCGGCGATGCGGCTGGCTGGAGTGCCACGATCCCGATCTGGAAGCTGGACCTGCGCCGCGATGACAACACGACGTTCGAGGCGATGATGGTGCACGAGCCCGAACTCTTCGAGACGGTGCTGCGCCGGATCAGCGCCGAGGCGCACGAGGATGGCAGCGGCGAGCGGAGGGCTGACCTGCATGGCCTCAAGCAGCGCTTCGGGCACTTCCAGGCGGTCTATGCGCGCACCGTGCACACCGCCCAAGGCGAGACGCATCGGCACACCTTTCTCGACGTCGGCGATATCCGCCAGCGCGCCCGCGAGAACCCGCTGGAGACGCAACAGCTTTGCTACGTCGGCGCCACGCGTCCGACGAGTGTCTGAATGTCAAATGCAATCGCACAGGCTGCGTCGCCATCATCGCCCACCCTGCGCTACGACGAAATGTGCCGGGCAATCGCACGCGCCTACGCGGTCGATGAGGCGAAAACCCTCATGGACCAAGCCACCGCGATCGAGGTCTACGCGCACCAATCGCAGAACATCGAGGCGGAGCGGCAGGCGTGTGAGATCCGCATGCGCGCGACGCGGCGACTCGGGCAACTGCTGGCAGCGCGAGAGAAGGCGAAAGGCGCGGCGCAACCCGGCGTCGGGCGCAAAGGCAGGGCCGGAATGATGTCGCAGCAGACGACACCGTTAGTCGACCTCGGGATAACGCGCGATCAGTCCTCGCGCTATCGGAGGCTCGCGGCCGTGCCAGAGCCAGCGTTCGAGGCCGCCCTTGCCGCGCCTGGCCGCGTGACCACGGGCGGCATCATCGCGGCGCAGAGCGAGCCGACAGTCAATGCCGTGGACGATCGCGCGCTGTGGCTGTGGGGCAGGCTGAAAGACCGAGCGCGAAGAACTGTTCGCTGCTGATCCAAATGATCTGGTCGCGACGATGCCACCGCACATGCAGGCCACCACTCGGGATTTCGCGCCGCGGGTCGCGGCGTGGTTGCAGAGGATCAAGCCATGAGCGACGCCGGAGACGAACTGTATGACGTGATTAGTAGGATTTGTGAACGTCAGCGTGGGTATCGTGCGATTAGTCCGATTGCCCTCGCTCGGAGGCAATGCAGGCAATCGATTTCCCGATTTCGCTGCACCCGCTTGGATATATCGGGTGCGAGAGGCACTTCCGCGAGATCGCGCGTTCGACACTGCGGAAGCGGTTCGATCCGGTCGATCCCGAGAAAGAGCAAGACGACCTGTTCCCACATACGCTGCAAGAGCGTTACCCGATCCGGCGCAAGCGCAGCGAAGACCTGCGCTACGTGCTGCGCAAGCATCTCTCGGATGCTGATCGCGCCTACAACGTGGCGCGGCTGCGTCGCTCGGGCAATGCGCAACTCAAACATGCCGATGCGCTTGAAGCCGAAGGTGCATCGCGGATGGCCGCCTAACCCCCCAACAGAGAAGTAACCGCCATGGCAATGCCAACCATGGATACCGCTGTTTCGACTGAGGCCGCGAAGCCAGACCCGCTCGTTGTGTTCGAAGCCGAACGGCACCGTTTCCTCGCCGCCGTGCAAGTACTGGTGGACGACGAGGATGTTCTGCGCAGCCGCATCGCCAGTGAAATCAGGGTCACCGTTTCGGCGCTGCGCCAGATCGCCGCGTTGAATGGATGACGTCACCCCACTGCTCGCGGTGGCGCAGCGCCTGCCGCCGAGTGCGGTCGTAAGAGCCGCCAAGGCCGGAGATGCACATGGCTGTTTTGCGTGAACTGGGTGCGACGCTCCCTTGCGGTTGGCTCATTTCGCCGCCGCGTCCGCGACACCCATTTGCGACAAGTAATACGACAAGTAATCGAGGAGCACCCACATGGCCGAACGATCCGTTCTCGCCGCATCCCGTCGCCGCTTCAGTAGCTTGATCAAGGCAGCCCTGGAAGGGTGGCTCACCATGGCAGGACGCTCGGCAGCTAATCCCCCCTATCGGTTTCCGCCGTTCTGATCGCTCCCGTCGCACAGGTTTGCCGGGGAGTCCCCGATCACCGGAAAAACTTGTCCGCAAATCCCAGTCCGGCGGCTGAACATGTGCGACGGTAGCGCCGGTGCGGCAGGCGGCGCGGCCGACCTTCGAACACACCAAGCGGCCAGCGCGATAGCGGCGCCGATGGTCAGTACCAGGATAACCCTCAGTCCGTCTGTCCCTGGTCTTCCACGTATCGCGTTTAAGGGAGTTCCACTTTGCAGCGATTGCCCGCTGCGCCTCCAACAGCGGCAACCGGCTCGAACAGACCAAGCGGGCCAGAAATTCCCAGCGAAAGTGGCTTCGGACGGCACGGCATGTTGGAATGAACTAGTTAAGTCTAGTCTAATTCGCGGTGCGCCCAGCTCATGGTCGCTTCTACCGCTCCCGCAATGCATCCCGGCCATACCGTGCCAGCGGCGACAGCAGGTAGCTCAGAATTGTCCGTGACCCGGTGCTGATCTCCACCGTGACTGCCATGCCAGGAGACAAATTAACCATGTGGTCGTCAATCCGCATCTGTGTCCGATCCAGCGACACGCGCGCGCTGTAGTTGAGTTCCTGGCCCTTCGGCTCGCTGCTGTCGGTGCCTGCCGCCGACCCATCGTCACCGGCCCCGTTCGCCGGCCGATCGCGGATAATCGAGTCCGGCGAGACGCTCAGCACTTGCCCATGCAGAAGTCCGTAGCGGGTGAAGTTGAACGTATCGATCTTGATCTCCGCCGCCTGGCCGGCGTGCACGAAGCCGATGTCACGGTTCGCCACCATGGCCTCGATTTCCAGGCGGCTGTCCGCAGGCACCACGGTCACCAGCGCCTGGGCCGCCGTCACGACACCACCGACGGTGTGGATCGCGAGTTGCTGCACCACGCCATCCACCGGCGCCGTGAGCCGCTGCAGCCGCGTCCTTTGCTCTGCCTTGATCAGATCCTGCATGAGCCCGCTCGCCTTCTGTTCGGATTTGGCGAGTTCATCAGACAGCGAGTGCCGGTATTCCGCCTTTGCCTGACCGCGCGTCTCGCGGATCGCCGATACGGCGGCTTCCGCTTCATGTAGGTGGCTCTGCTGGACCTGAAGCTCCTCTTGCTGCTCAACAAGTTGCTGAAGTGTCTCGAAATAGGTCAGTTTCGAAGACAAGCCCTGCTGCACCAGCGCCCCACGGATATCGACGCGCGGACGGATCACCGGGATCATCGTTTGCAGTTTATGGATCGTCGCCTCGATCGTCGTCGCCTCGGCTTCCTTCTGTGCCCCCTGACCGTCGAGTGCGGCGATTTTCGCCCGATGCTCCATCACCTGGTTCAACAGCAACCGACGCTGCGTATTGACGAGCGCCGGCTCCGCGCCAGCGGGCGGGGCAAATTCGGCGAGTGGATCGTTGCCGCTTGTGAACGCCGCCCGCAGCCGCGCGACATTGAGCTGCTCGGCCACGAGCTCATTACCCAGGCGATCACGTTCCGCCGCGTTCACCGTTGGATCGAGCTCGATCAGCACGTCTCCGGCCCTGACCGCCTGGCCGTCCTGAACATGGATTGCACGCACCACCCCGGTCTCGAAGGGCTGCACGATCTTGCTGCGGTCATTCGGCACGATCCGGCCGGTCGCCGAGGCGACGATGTCGATCGTGCCCCACCAGGTCCAGGCCAGAGCTACACAGAACAGCAGGCCAATGGTGGCGCCGATCGCTCGCCCGATGGGCGAGGGTGGCGTTTCAACGATCTCCAGCGCTGCCGGCAGGAATGCCAGCTCCGCGCCGCGCCGGGCAGCAACAAGCCGCGTTGCGGGTAAAGTAACTTCAGCCGACTTCATGAAGACCTGCCTGCAACCGATGCAACGAGGCATAACGGCCGCCTGTTCTGATGAGGGTTTCGTGGGTGCCGTCCTCGACCAGACGGCCGTGCTCCAGCGTGACGATGCGATCCGTCGCCCGCACGGTGGACAGCCGGTGCGCGATGATCAGCACGGTGCGCCCTTTGGCGATCCGCCGCATGTTCTGCTGGATGATCCTCGCTCTCGCTCTCGTAGTCGAGCGCGCTGTCGCCTCGTCGAAGATCAGGATGCGCGGATCGGTGACCAGCGCGCGAGCGATCGCGATCCGCTGCCGCTGGCCACCGGACAGCGTCGAGCCACGCTCGCCCACCACGGTGTCGTAGCCTTCCGGCAATTCCAGGATGAACTCGTGCGCGCCCGCCAGGTTGGCCGCCGCAATGATCCGCTCCATGGACATTGCCTGATCGGCAAGCGCGATGTTCTCGCGCACCGAGCAGTTGAACAGCACGTTCTCCTGCAGCACGACACCAATCTGGCGGCGCAGCCACGCCGGGTCGGCCAACGCGAGGTCCATGCCGTCAATCATCACCCGGCCGCTCTCCGGAACGTAGAGCCGCTGCACGAGCTTCGCGAACGTGCTCTTGCCCGAGCCGGAGGGGCCGACAATGCCGACCATCTGCCCGGCGGGCACGTTGAAGCTGATGTCGTGCAGCACCTCCTGACCATCAATCCGGTAGCGGAAGGTCACGTGATCGAACATTATATCGCCGCGGATCGACGGCAGCCTTGTGCGCGCCGGCGCATAGGTCGGTTCGGGCGTGGTGTTGAGGATGTCGCCCAGTCGCTGGACCGACAAACGGGCCTGATGGAAGTCCTGCCAGACCTGGGCAATGTCGCAGCACCGGCGTGCTCACCCGGCCGGCAAGGATGTTGAACGCCACCAGCTCGCCAACTGACAATCCGCCGTCGATGACCAGTTTGGCGCCGAAATAAAGCACTCCGGCGGTGACGATCTTGCTGACCAGCTGCACGCTCTGGCTCGCGGTATTACCCAGGCAGAGCACGCGAAAACTGGCGGCTACATAGCCGGCGAGCTGTTCCTCCCAGCGCCGCTGCATGCGTGGTTCGACCGCCATCGCCTTGAGGGTTTCGATCCCGGTCACGCTCTCGACCAGGAAGGCCTGGTTCTCCGCGCCGCGACGGAATTTCTCGTCCAATCGCCGCCGGAACAACGGCGTCGCCCCGGCGGAGATCGCGATGTAGAACGGGAACGACCCAAGCACGATCGCGGTCAGCAGCGGCGAATAGAGGAACATCACCGCCAGGGAGACCACCGTGAACAGCAGGTCGATGACCAGCGTCAGTGCCGAACTCGTAAGGAAATTCCGGATGTTTTCCAGTTCGCGCACCCGCGCCACGGAATCGCCGACCCGGCGGGACTGGAAGTAGGCCATCGGCAAAGCCAGCAGATGGTGGAACAGCCGCGCGCCAAGTTCGACGTCGATGCGGTTGGTAGTGTGGGCGAACAAATAGGTCCGCAGCACGCCGAGAACCGTTTCGAATACCGAGACCGTCAGCAGCCCGACGACTAGCACATCGAGCGTGGTCTGCGCGCGGTGCACCAGCACCTTGTCGATGACGACCTGGAAGAACAACGGCGAGACCAGCGCGAACACCTGCAGGAAAAAGAGGCGATCAGCACCTCGCTCAGCAGCCGGCGATACTTGTGGATGGCGCCAAGAAACCAGCTGATGTCGAAGCGGCGGCCAAAATCGGACAATCCGGCGCGGCGGGTCATCAGGATCAACCCGCCGTCCCAGATCGCCATCAGTTCGTCGCGCGTCATCAGTACCGGCCGCTGCCCGGTCGGCAGGACCAGGATCTTGTCCTCGGCGGCCCTGGCCAACAGCATGAAGCCGCCATCCCGTAGCGATGCGATGGCCGGCAACGGCGTCCTGGCGAGCCGTGGCCAGTCGCTCCGAATGGCGCGTGCCTTCAGCCCGAGGTCCTTGGCGCACCGGAGCATTTCCGGTGCGCCAATTCGGTTGGTTCCCAGCCGATGCCGGATCTGCTCGCGATCGGCCGAGGTTCCCTGGAAACGGAATAACATCACCAGGGCTTCGAGCCCCGGATCGGCCGGAACAAGATCTTGCAATGTGCTCACTGGCTCTCTCCGGAGCATCGTTGCGATCAGGCGGCCGGGTGGACCAGCGCCGCCACGGCGGCTTCCAATTCGTGTGCCGACGGCACCGGGCTGGAAGTGAGACTGACCGGAGCGAAGCTTGACGCTATGAACTGGGTCACCAGCGCCACCGCCTGCGCCTGGACGCCATGGAAGATAACGTTGCCGCCAGGCCCGCCGTCGAGCATGTCGGTCCCGCCGTTGCCGATCAGCACGTCGTCACCGTTGCCGCCGGTCAGCGTATCGTTGCCGGGACCCCCGATGATGACGTCGTTGCCATCGCCGCCATTGGCGAAGAGTTGCATCGCCTTCCCCAGCCCCGACGCCTCGATCACGTCGTCACCGCCCAAACCGTTGATGACAATGCGGTCGGTTGCTTCGAACCCGGTTATCGTCACCGTTTCGGCGAGGCCCTTCACTGTGAGCACACCGTTGACGACATTGAGGGCGATCGCGTCGTCTCCGGCAGTGCCGTTGATGACCACGGTGTCAACGGCGCCGTCGCCTGTGCCGCTGCCGGGTGGCGAACCCAGGTCGACGGCAACCTGGCTCACACCGGTTCCGGTCAGGTCGTTGACCGTGACCGTGTCGGCCCCACCCAGTGTATTGAGCTGAATTTTCTCGACACTGTTGAGGTCCATGACGACGGTGCCGATGTCACGGGTCATCCTCGCACGGCCGCCGTTCGCCGAGATGTTAATGTTCTCGTTCACGTTGGCACCGTTGAACGCCAGCGTGTCGTTGCCGCCCTGGCCCTCGACCACGTCGCTGCCGTCGCCCGGGTTCCATACGAAGGTGTCGTCGCCGGCGCCAAGTTGCGCGGTATCGTTGCCACGGCCGCCGGTCACGAGGTCGTTGCCGTCGCCGCCGATCAACAGGTCGGCTCCGTCGCCGCCGGTGATCGTGTCATTGCCCGCGCCGCCATCGAGGGTGAGATGGATCAGGTTCGCCAGGCCATTGGCCGCAGTGATGGTGTCGTCGCCCCCGTTGGCGTGCAGCACAAGGTTCTCGGTGGTCCCGATGTCGAGGCTGAACGGCGCCGGGCTGACCCGATCGAACCGTACCCGCGTGCCGTTCGGCGTAATGGTAAAGCTTTCCGCACCGTTGCCGCCTTCGACCTGGGCGGTGTCGTTACCGTCGCCGCCCTCGAACAGGTCGGTGCCTTCGCCCGGGTTCCAGATCATCAGGTCGTTGCCGCCCTGGCCGAAGACCTGATCGTTGCCGGTGCCGCCGATCAGCGTGTCGTTGCCCGAGCCGCCGAACAGCAGGTCGTTGCCGCCCTTGCCTTGCAGGATATCGTCGCCGTCCTGACCAAACAGCGCATCGTTGCCCGAGCCGCCGGTCAGAATGTCATTACCGGCGCCGCCGAATAGCTCAGCCCGCGGCAAGGCGCCGTTGGTTTCGTCCAGTGTGATGGTGTCGCCGTCATCGCGCCCGAACACCTGGATCTGCTTCGTGTTGGCGACCGTGGCCTTGCCGCCAACGACGGGCACCGCACCGCCATTGATCAGGAGACTGCCCGCGACGTCGCGGCTCACGGTGATCGCGTTTTTCTGGCGGGTGTCGCCAAACACCGACAGGATGCCGGCGACCGGGTTGAATGAGCCTTGGATGGCCATGGTAATAATTCCTTTCGAAGATCAAACGGCCAACGCGACAGCGCGCTCGCTTTCGACGGGGTGGAGTTGCACGCCTCCGGGCGTGGCTGAATGCTTAGACGCCTTGCCGATGGCCGGCTTGAAGCCGGGCTTCAGGCGGTATTGTATTTTGCTGAAGATGACCTGAATAATTTCTGAAGGTGGTATGATGTGACGCACTTCACGCCGCCGGCCGCCACATTGCTCGACCTCCTCGCGCTGCTGCCAACCTGAACACTGCGGTGCACTCAGGGAACGTTGTGCGCTGCCACTTCGAGATCGCAGATATGCAGTTTGTCTTTGATGACTACGTCCTGGATACCGATCAGCGCGAACTCCGCCGCGGGTCTGAGCCGATCCCGGTTGAACCGCAGGTGCTTGATCTGCTCATTCACCTGTTGCGTAACCGTCATCGCGTGGTAAGCAAGGACGATCTCATCGCCGCGGTCTGGGGCGGTCGAATCGTCTCGGATACAACTCTGACAAGCCGGCTTTACGCCGCGCGCAAGGCAATCGGCGACAATGGCCAAGGCCAAAGGTTGATCCGCACGGTCGCCCGCAAGGGGCTCCGCTTTGTTGGCACGGTGGATTTGCCATTAAACGCCGAGCCAGCGGAGCGACCGGCGGCGGAAGCATTCAGCGGGCAATCACGTCCAATCTTGGCATTACCGGAACGTCCTGCGATCGCCGTATTGCCTTTTGTCAACATGAGTGGCGATCCGGAACAGGATTATTTCTCCGACGGCATTAGCGAGGACATCATCACGGCGTTGTCCCGCCTGCGTTGGTTCTTCGTGATCGCGCGTAATTCCTCGTTTGTTTACAGAAAGCCCACCCATATCAGACAGGTCGGCGAGGAACTCGGTGTCGGCTATGTGCTTGAAGGCAGCGTACGCAAGGGCGGCGATCGCATCCGCATCACCGGGCAGTTGAATAACGTCGCGACCGGCAGCCACATCTGGGCTGAACGCTACGATCGCGACCTCGCCGACGTGTTCGCAGTCCAGGACGAAATCACCGGGGCGATCGTTGCCTCGATTGAACCTCGCCTTTACGAGGCCGAGAACTTTCGCGCCTCGCGCAAGCTGCCGGACAGCATGGACGCATGGGAACTCGTGATGCGGGCGCTGTCGCATTACTGGCGGGCGTCGCGGCAGGACAATCTCACCGCGCAGGCGCTACTCGAGCGAGCCATCGCCATCGATCCGAGCTACGGCCAGGCGCACGCGGTCCTCGCCACCAGCCATATGTTTTGCGCGCGCCAAGGCTGGGCCGACCCGACGACCACGATTCCAATCGCCGAACGCGCCGCACACACCGCAATCATGGCTGACTCCGAGGATCCCTGGGGTCATCACGCTCTGGGTTGCTATTATTTGTTCACGCGTCGCTTCGACGAACTCGCTGGCGCAGTTCGACCAGGCACTGAGCCTCAATCCGAATTTCGCGTTGGCGCATGGTTATCAGGGTCTCGCGCTGTCGTTTTGTGGCCGCTGGGAGGAGGCGATCGAGGCCCTGGCGCGCGCGATGCGGCTTAGTCCCCGCGATCCGTTTCTGGCGGTTTTTCACGGCTCGGCTGCCTTCGCCCGCTACATCGGCGGCGATTATGCGGAAGCGATACGCCTCGCGCGCGTGTCGATCCGGACGCGAGCCGATTTTGCGGGCGGCTACCGTCCGCTCGTGGCCGCTGCAGCCATGGCCGGTCAACTCGAGGTTGCTGCAAGCGCACTCCGGGAACTCCGCCGCCTACAACCCAACCTTTCACTTGCCTGGATAGCGAATGAGATGCCGATCAGGGAAAACGTAGATCTGGAGCATTATCTCGAGGGATTCCGTCGCGCGGGGTTGGAGTAGTTTCCTCATCGGTTGGGTAGTCGTTGTGCTCTATAGTCGATCATTGGTTTGCCGCTCCCAATCCGTGACCATGATCGACGTACGTAGCTGACCGAGGTTCAAGTAAAGGCCTTGTTGTAACCTTGCGGCGCGCATTCGGGACAGGGTATCGGTTCCCTTCGTCGATCAGATGGCGCGGCGGTCAAAAAAGTCGAGGCGCTGGTTGCGCTCAAGCTTCGCAAAGCCCCCCTTGCGGGCGAATTTCGCCGGGCCGCCGCAAAGCCGACCCTCGGTCTTCCGGACTCTCTGGCCGCCTGTATCTGGGGCGTCACCAATAGGGGGGGAACGTCCGCTGACGGCCCAATCGCATCCACAAGGAAACCCGGAACAAGCACCACGGCAAAGCCGATCGGCGGTTCACCAGCTTCTGCAAAACCCCATGGCGATGACCACGGCGCACGCAGACGCCCGCATCCAACTAAGACGACGAAACGATCAAGGGCGATCCCGTCCATCGCGATCCGTCCATCGCTATCGATCCAGCCGCGGATGAGGATCGATGGCGGCTTTCTGCGCTACGCAACAATTTGGATCTGTGATTTGGCTGGCCACAATTCGGAGGCGGGTGGGAATTCGAACTTTACAATCACTGCAAATTGTGAACGTGTTGATCTAAAAGCGAATTTCCGTATCGTTCCGGAGCTGAAACCCCAAGCCTGACGCTCAAAACCGCCTGGAAGCTGGCCTTTCTGGCAGCCCAGATTGCGGCGGAGAATGTTTGGCTGTTGACCGTCTGGAGCAGGGAAAGGAACCGGGATTCAACATTCTCTGGAAGAGACCTCGAATTGCTCAAATATCCGCGCTCCCTATTAGATAACTCCTACCTCGTGTCACCAACCTACAGACGCCAATTCTCGCGACCTACGATGACCGGCGATCGCCTCCTTGAACTACCTCAGCTTTGCCGCTCATTTGCACCTAAGCGCAACGCGACCTCACGGGCGATTAGATCTTTGAACTCTTTCGTATGAACTGCAGGGCCTCTCGTGCATTCTTTGGCAAAACGGGAGCGATGAACCAATTTTTCAAATCGAGCGCCGCATCGGGGATTTCGCTACGTGACTTCCAGCGTCGGCTCATGTAAATTAAAGCGGAAGGCAAGAACTTGCCCCATGTGCCATCTTCGCTTAAATGAAACACATCAAAGGCCCATTTGTCACCGAGGACGCGCCCGCACCATCGTCAGCCTCACTTATCCCCTCATTTCAAATGACCTCGAAAAGTCCGCTGAACGACCGGCATTTTGATACGGTCTCGGCGAAGCGGGCCATAAGGGGGAATAGTCTTTGATCTGGCATGGTTGGGATCAGTTCGTAGAGCATGCAGCCTTGCCTGAACAACGAGTGAGTGCGGATCTTCGACGTGTTGGACTTAAGTAATCGATCCATACCGAGGCTTTCGCCGGCGGCGCCGAGCATTGTGAGCAGCACCATTGCGAATGCGTTGATGAGCAGCAACCGGTCGCGCCGGGTTGGTTCGCCGATGCGCGTGGCACCAAGCCCCATGCCGAACCGCAGATCCTTGGTATCGCGGAAGTTAGGCTCGATGGTCCAACGTTTGGCGTAATAGTTGACCTGCATTGCGGTCGAGGCCTCGGCATTGCTGACCGCAAGACACCAAGGCTCCTTCATGGCTTTTGCGTGGACACAGACCACCGCACCGACCTTATAGGCGTGCGATGCGGTGACCTGCGCACCGCGCAGCTTGCGTGCCCGGCCCGACTTGCCCACCCAGTCGGCGGCCGGACGCGTCTCGCCGTCGGCATCGGTGACGTGAATATTGCCGCGAAATCGGATGACGTAGCCAAATCCCAGATCATCGAGGAACTTGAATAGCTTGTGATCGCCAAAACCGCGGTCGGCGAGGACCGTGACGGCACAATCTGGCGGCACAAGTTGCTTCAGTCGCAGCAGGCAGGCGTCCTCAAAATCGTTGCGCTGGTCTGTAAGTTCCTCTTTCCAGACGGTCACCCACAGCAGTGGCGTGGCACGGCCATGTCCGGTCACCAGGTTGAGCGCGAGCGTTGCCTGGCCATCGCGATCGAACTCGGTCCAGTCCACAGCGACAACGATTTCCTTCCGCGTGCCGATCAGATGCGGCACCCAGCGGGCGAAGCTGTCCCAGACATCGATGTTCTGATTGCTGAGCAACCGATCGACCGGTTTGATCGCGTGCTTGGTCACCAGACCGCGCGCCTGCGCCAGCGCCTGCCCAATCACCGCGACCGCTAGCGACGCGCTGGTCATTACGCCCAACGTGGCCCCGGCCAAGGCATCAACCCGCTTGGCATGAAGGTCATGCTCATACAGGCCTTCGATAAACCCACGAATATCCTTCAGGCGCCCGCCAAGCCAACGCTCCACCTTGCCCATGACACCCTCACCCGCCAGCACTTCAACATGCTGTAGGGAAACGCGCCGGATTCACGCTAGATGTGGACCAGTAAAAATGAGGGGAGTCGTGAGGCTCCAGACGCATCGGATGATAAGCGAGATCGCATATGGCTGGGGCTTTACTGACATGACTCATTTCGCTCGAAGATTCAAAGCGGCCTATCGCTTGTCGCCCAGCGACTGGCGTCGGAATGCAAAGGGCCTCGTCAACACCGGCCGGCCCAGGCGTCCTAACGGTTATCGTACCGTCACCGGCTGAGCGGAACCTCAGATCGAAGAGTTTTCTGGCGAACCGGAAGATAATGATGTTATTGCCGCCACGTTGGCGATGACAAGAGCAATGCAGGCGGACCTTTGTCGTGCCGATCGTGCCGTGGCCAGTAAGTTGACAGTCGTCAAGGTAAAGCACCCCGAACGCTGATAGGTTCCGCCCATCTGCAATGCCTATTGGGCAAGGTGCATCATGGTGTTTTTCGAAATCTCAAATCCCGACCTGATAACTGCGAAAAACGCGGTGCTTGCCGACAACTGGTGGGCGCTCGCGTTGCGCGGACTGTTTGCGATCGTGTTCGGCATCATCGCCTTTGCAATGCCCGCTCACGCCGAATCAGACGCTCTCGCTGGGCGAATTCGCCGGGCGCCGGATCATCCTGGCCTTCGATCCGGCGGACTGGAGCCCTGTTTGTGGTGACCAGATGAGCCTACACAACCACATCCTGCCGGAGTTCCGCCGAAACGGTGCGGAGTTGCTCGGTATTTCGGTCGATGGCGCGTGGCCTGGAGACGACTTCTTTACCCCCCAGATAGATACCCCTGCAAGCGAAGCTTTGGCGGCGATATTGTCTGACGGCGTTCAAAGTCTCTCGCCGAAGCAGCGACATTCGTGGGCACGGTTCATCATATCATTCGCGGTTAGGATGCCGGAAACCTTACACCAGATGGGTCCGCTCGAAGCTCGAAAGGGCCTTGAAAAAGCACAAGACACTGCGGGAGGGCCGCCGGACTTGCAAGCCGCCGTAAGCAAGATAATTGAGTGCAGACGCCCTGAATTCGAAAGAAACTGGCCTCTCATGATAGCAATGGAACTCGCGTCTGATCCAGAAAAGATCGCCGCCGTCATCGCTATGGATTGGTGGATACGTCGGCTTGACCGGGACGATATATTGGTGGGCGACCGACCACTTCTTGCAATGCCACGGATGGTCTATCCATGCGGTATACCACTCACTGATCCCGGTTGTCTCGTCATATTGCCGATCGCGCCGAACGCGCTCTTTTTTGCATCTACCAATCCCAAAACAAGAGTCAACGCTCGCAAGATGTCGCCAAGCAGGCTCGCGCATATAGTTAACGAGGAAACTATAGATTGCGCTCATACATACGTTTACTCTCTAAATTCGTCACCATCTGTTTTAGTCAAAAGCAGACTTGCTCCAAAGCGAGGTGCTGGTGTACAACCTGCTACGCTGGGATGAGGCTAGGTTCTAAAGGCTTACGTGCACAGAGGATCCTCAATGGCCGCGTATGTATTTCAAGAATTCCCGAAGTGGCTCGGCGATGTTCTTGTCGAGAACGCGGTCGAGGAGCGGGCACACCTGCTGGCCGAAGACGTGGCCGTCTCGGTCGTGCAACCGAGCAACGTGCCTTCGCCAGCCGCAATCCCGATGCAGCGTTCACGGCCCTTGCAGCGGCAGGGTTCCTCGATATTGCCCAGCGGGACGATCCGGTCGAGGTGGCGCGGGGCGTTGGTCGATTGATGGATCGTCCAGCCGGGATCAGGCGAGGGTGCGGCCTGGACTTCCTCAAGGAGTGCGAGACAATCAAGGACCATGACCCATTGGGCCAAGTTCGAGGCGCATGGAGGAGGTCCAAGGGTATCTGGACAAGGCGGACCAAAAGGCGGCAGCCTCCGCGAAGAAGCCCGCGGCATAGGCGACGATCCGCTAGGAGACTTGGCCATGCCGATGATGATCGACTCACCCTCGCGGGTCGCGCCCAGAGCCGAACTGCTGGACTTCCTTTGGGATATGCGACGTATGACGATCCGAACGTGAAGCGCGCGATAGCAGAGGTCCAGGGGTATCTGGACGAGGCAGACCGAAAGGCGGCGGCATCCGCGAAGAAGAAAACCGCCACGTAGGGCGCCAGACCGAAACGCCGATGAGGGGTTTGGACGATGAGTTGGTTAACCGAGCCGCCGAACCCAGTTCTCCCCACGGGAGTCCTTGGTCGCCTACCTCAAGCGCGCCGAGACCCACACGGGCCGGGACGATCCGGACCTGAAGCGCGAGGTGGCGGACGTTCGGGCGATGCTGGCGGAGAAGGACCGAAAGGCGGCGGTCTCGACGAAGAAGGCCGTCGCGTAGACCATAATCCGCTGGAGGTGGCTGCGGGTAGTCTCGTTCCGAGCTGCTGGACTATGCCCTGCGGGACGATCCGGTCGAGGTGGGGCGGGCCGTTGGTCGGTGCCGGCCAGGGCATCGGCAGAGCTTCGGCGCCGCGATGGCCGAGGACGGGGCACATGTTGTTGCCGCGGATATCGCCGGTCCGCACGCCGAGGCGACGACCGAAGCTATCACGTCAACGCAACGTCGCGCTTTGGCGGTGCAGGCCGACGTTGGCGATCTGCGGGGTATTGCTCGCATGGTCCGGCAGCCCTGGCGGAGTTCGGGCAGATCGACATCGTCGTGAACAATGCCGGGGTGACACGCCGCGCCGAATATCGCCTCGATTGCCGGCAAGGGCTATGCGGGCACCTCCAATGCGGCCTATGCGGCAAGCAAGGGGGCGGTGATCAGCCTGACTAAGACAGCGGCGCAGCAACTGGCCAAGCACAACATCAACGTCAATTCGGTCTGCCCAGGCGTGACACGTACCGCGCTGTCGGACGACAACCTGCGCGTTCGCGCCCAGCAGGAGGGCGTGACCATGGAGGACGTGGAGCATCGCCGGGTGGCGGCCATCCCCTTGAAGCGGGCCAACGATCCAGAGGACATCGCCGCGATGGTGGTGTTCCTGGCGTCTTACAAGGCCCGGAACGTCACCGGGCAATCCTTCAACGTGGATGGAGGTCTCATCCCGGATTGAGGGCGCTCCCGAACTATACTGGGGAGATGTTCATTGATGGATTGCGGCGGTGAAGGTGGCTGTCGTTCTCGGACCTGTTCGGTGCCCGATGGTCCCAGTCGCGGTGCAGGACGGAATGCAGGAAAGCGATCTGGCGTATGTTGTGGGTCGAAATGTCGGACTATTCCTCGGGGATCAACCGAGTGGAAGCTGGGCATCATGGCAACATGGGGGAAGTTCTGTCAGCGCCACGGCATTTACCCTGTGGCGCGTGTGAATACCGAGCGCCGGGTGTGGATCGCCGTTGCTGTCGGCTCGGACGTATCGACGGATCGAGCACTAGCCTTTTTGTCGTGACGCTGCCGATATTGGATCGTGCGGCGCGGCAAGCCGATCTGTTCGCCGCATGACTTATTCCGTCCACAGCCTGTTCCTGACCGCACAGGGAGAGGGCGCGAACATCGGCCGCGCGGCCGTGTTCGTCCGCTTTGCTGGCTGCAATCTCTGGTCTGGCCGCGAGCGTGACCGGGCGACCGCGGCCTGCCGCTTCTGCGATACCGAGTTCGTCGGCGGCACGCGCTACCTCGATGCGGAGGCTCTGGCGGATGCGGTGCTCGCGCTATGGCCTGTGAACCATCTTGGGCACCGCATGGTGGTCCTCACGGGCGGCGAGCCATTGCTACAGGTCGATGCGCCATTGCTGGCGGCGCTTCGCTCTCGCCTGTTCTACACCGCCGTCGAGACCAACGGCACTCGACCACTGCCCGCGCACGTTGACTGGCTGTGCGTTAGTCCGAAGGCCGGGACGACGTTGGTGCTGGGCGAAGCCGACGAACTCAAACTGGTCTACCCGCAACCGGGCGCGGAGCCTGAACGGTTCGCGGGTTTCTCTGCGGTGCATCGTTGGTTGTCGCCGATGGCCGCGCCGCGCCGGACCAAGCGCAACACGGCAGAAGCTGCGGCTTATTGTCTCGCGCATCCCGAATGGCGGTTGGGTATCCAGGCGCACAAGACATGGAGGATACCATAACCGGCGCTGGGCAACGCGGTAGCGCGCGGCCCCATCACACCCGCTGTCGAAAAGCAGATCGAATTGAAGCACCTGGGCGGAGGGTGATCGTGGGCTTGGGTCACAACCCGCCTACGAAGGCGGGCCGAAGCTGACCGAGGCGAGGGCGCGCATCTCCACCAGAGCGCGACCTGCTCATCGACGCGCGATGGCCGGGCAGGCGCGCGCACGGTCCGAGAGAACGCGCTTCGGCCGCCCGCCATCATTGACCGAACGAACAGCGCGCGGTGGTGCGCGGCAAATCTGGCGATACGGAACGGTGTCTGAGTTCGCGCGGTTGCTGAACGCCAGTCGTGCCACCGTCATGCGTCAGCGTGAGGGGGCGGCAGCATAAATTGCCCGGCAGATAACCCGGTCATTGCCGTCTATCGGATCCGCGCGCAACAGGGCGTCCGCTCGACTGGTCATAGTGCCGCGCGGCGACGCGTTGACGTGCGACCCCGCACTTGGTCGCCGAGTATGCCGAGGCGATGCGGGCGAATTACCGGCACCGCAAGCGCATGGCGGACCCGATTATAAGCATGCCATCGAGATGGCCGTCGAAGTCGAATTTCTGCGGTCGGTGCACGTCAAAGGAGTGGTGCCCGAGGTGGTGGACTCTGACCCGGGCCAGCCTGCGGACGGCGCCGGTGAATACGACCCAGCTTCGGTCATGTCTTGATTGGCGGATCGACGCGGGAGGCAATGCGAGCCTCTGTTCCAGCTTCTTTACGTGCCCTTTCTTGAGGTGAAGTTCTGCGCGGCTTGTGCCGTCTGGTCCAAGGAACACCACCCGCTCGAATGTCATCCCACCACCACGGGCCACGTCAGCATATCCGCCGGGCAGCGGTTGCGGGATAGCGTTCACGTCCTCGATCGTAAACGGCGAAAACCGATATCGTTCTGTTCTGGTTGGCATCCGTCAACTCCTCGGAACTGAGCCCGG
>CAVYXX010000183.1:0-13459 GCA_963772355.1 uncultured Alphaproteobacteria bacterium
TGAGCAAGAGCTATCGCGGTTCGGGTTCGGCTTCCTACCGCCCGGCGGTGCTGCTGAGCCTCCTGGTGTACGGCTGCGCCACGGGCGTATTTTCGAGCCGCAAACTGGAACGGGCCACCTACAATTCGGTGGCGTTCCGCTTCATCGCCGCGAACGACCATCCCGACCACGACACCATCGCCACGTTCCGGCGGCGGTTTCTCAAGGAGATCGAGGCGCTGTTCGTCAAGGTGCTGCTGCTGGCGCGCGAGATGGGCGTTCTCACGATGGGCACGGTGGCACTGGATGGGACCAAGATCCACGCCAACGCCAGCCGCCACAGCGCATTGTCCTATGAGCACGCGGGAAAAATCGAGGCGCAACTCACAGCGGAATTGGCCGAGCTTCTGGCCAAGGCCGAGGCGGCGGATCAGGCGGATGTCCCCGACGGCCTGTCGATACCGGAGGAACTGGAGCGGCGCAAAGTACGGGTGGAGAAGCTTGCAGCGGCCCGCGCGACGATCGAGGCACGGGCGAAGCAGCGGTTCGACCGGGAGCAGGCCGAGCATCAGGCAAAGGTTGAGGCGCGGGAAGCCAAGATCGAAGCCACCGGCAAAAAGCCCGCTGGTAAGCCGCCGCAGCCGCCGGTGGAAGGCCCGCTGCCGACCGATCAAGTCAATCTGACCGACGAAGAATCCCGCATCATGCCGGTGGCAGGCGACGGGTTCGAGCAGTGCTACAACGCCCAGGCGGTGGTGGCCGAGGGCAGCCTGCTGGTGGTGGCCGTTGATGTGGTGCAGGCCGCCAACGACAAGCAGCAACTCGAACCGATGCTGAACCAGGTCGTTGCTTTGCCAGAAGTGCTGGGCAAAGCCGAAACACTGCTTGCTGACAACGGATATTTCAGCGCGGCCAATGTTGCCGCCTGCGAGGCAGCGGTGGTTCAGCCACTGATCGCCATGGGACGCGAGGCTCACCATCCGTCGCTGAGCGAGCGCTTTGCCGCTGCGCCGTCGCAGCCGACGGACCCCACGCCGGTCGAGGCGATGGCCTATCGGTTGGCGACACCGGAAGGCAAGAAGCTCTATCGCCTGCGTAAGCAGATGCCGGAACCGGTGTTCGGCATCATCAAGTCGGTGCTGGGCTTCCGTCAGTTTCTGCTGCGCGGGCTCGACAAGGTGCGCGGCGAGTGGAGCCTTGTGACCATGGCCTGGAATTTGAAGCGGATGTTCACCCTTTGCTCCGCCCATTGAGGCGGGACGAGGGCCTCCTCCTCAAAAACGATGGCGAACGCCACCGGTCGCGGCAGTCATGGCGCCCGGTACACACACTGATTGGCCGTCAATCGAGGTTCCGCGATGAAAATTTGACGCCCTAAGTCGGCGGGAAATCCGAGTCCGACAGGCTGCTAGCCGAGCTCCAACTGATTGCACGGAGAAGTTTTGGCCGGCGCTGGTGCCAGAGATACCCTCCAAATTAACTGTCGAGCTACCATCCATTGTAACTGGAGCTGTGTAGAAATTGAAACGCCATGCTGCGGCACAGCGCCAGCGATATTCAAGGTGCTGGACTGTAGGTTGATGGTCCCGCTGGTGGCGTCCGATGAGGATACCGCTATTACCGAGTGCCTAGTTGCGGTGATCTGGCCATAGCCGTCTATGGTTCCGGCACTTAGCTGCGAATTTTGCAGCGTCATAGGACCGCCGACGCTGAGGGTTTCACCCGGGGCCATGATGAAGGCTGAATGGTCAGCGACGACGGGAAGATCGTGGTCACCGACCCGCCAGCTCCACCGTTCAGGGTAAGCGTGTAGTTGGTCAGCTGGAACGGTCCCCACAGGAGATTAAAGCCGCCATAGGGTATGGACGAGCTGTGATTTCCACGTGTGCCGTTCCATATGGACCTCAAGGCCGGTGCCAAGCGCCTGGCGGAGAGGGTCTGATCGCACCGAGAACCGACGCTCGGGATAGCGACCGCGCTTACCAGCCGCCGCGATCAGTTTCGCGGCCTCTTCCGGGCGAAGATGGCGACGCCGCGATACGACTTTCGGCTTTTCATCGTCTGGAGTGGTGCTGGACATGACGCTGTATCCCTAGAACGTCCGTGAAAAGCACCATACACTTTCGGCTTTTCAAACACATAAAGTCGAAGCGACTGCGTCAGGATAAGCGCTCCGGTGGCCGAAGCGCGACAATTCCCTGATTCGTTCATTGCGTTCTTATCCGCCTCCGCATTCTTTCCTTCCGATTCGGTTGTCCTGGCTCAGGCCCTAAAGGCGTTCCCCCCATCCGGGGCGTTCGACTTGGGCGATCTGCTCGTTGATCAGCTCGATCAATTCCGACCTGTTGGCGTTCATCAAAAGCTAGCCCCTGCCGCGATGGGTAGCATGCGAGCGCTCGCCCTTGAGTAGGGGAGAGGGGGCTACGCGCTGGGCTACGCGCCCGGTGCGGATGTTGGTACCGTCTTCCGCGTACATCGAAACTTCGATGCCAACGATTTGCCGCCTGAAAGGGAAAAGCTGCGCCGTCGCTCCCTCTGCTGCAGATTAAGTAGCAACGAAACAGAACAGAGCGGACCCGCGGGGCGCTCCTCGCTGCGCACCAACCTGTGCGGCTGCTGGTATCGTGTAAGGCCAAGGACAGCCGGTCATGCTACGGTTCTGGTTGTTCCCTGCAATTTACGGTAATTGGCTACGCTAGAGGAAACCACGAACATGCTGATGTGGATCGTCGTGACCGCAGCATGCCCCCTGGCCATTTGGGTTGCGATTGACCAATGGTCGACCAGCCTCGAACGATGATCAGGCGCAACTGGCGTGCCGTCCTCGTTGTGGGTGCGGCGGCAGCCGTGGTGCTCGGCAGCTTATGCCTCTTCACGGTCGATGCCGCCCAGTACGCCGTCGTCACCGAGTTCGGTAAGCCGGTCCAGGTTATTACCAAGCCGGGGCTGCGCCTTAAGCCCCCGTACCAAAGCGTCCACACGTTCGATCGCCGCCTGTTCACATATGGGCGACCGCCCAGCGAATTCCTGTCGCTCGAGAAAACCCCGGTTGTCGCTTCGAGCACGATCATCTGGCGCATCGCCGAGCCGCGAAGATTTTTCGAGACCGTCTTCGATCGCATAGGGGCGGAGTCGCGGCTCGGCGACATCCTGTTCGCCGAGCTCGGTGCCGCCCTCGGACAAAGTCCTTTGGCCAGTTTCGTCACGCTCGATCCCGGCGCCTACCGCGCCGATGCCGTGCTCGCCGAGGTCAGCCGAAAGTGCCGCGAGGCTGCGCTCAGGGATTACGGTATCGCGGTCGTCGACGTGCAACTGCAGAATGTGGATTTCCCCAAGCAGAACCGCGACCGCCTCTATGCGCGGATGCGTTCGGAGCGCGGCCGCATCAGCATGCGCTACCGCTCGGAGGGCGAGGAGGTCGGGCTCAATACCCGCGCGGTATCGGAGGAGGAGAAAGCTCGCATCCTCTCACGCGCGATCGAAACCTCGCAGCGGTACCGCGGCGAAGGCGAGGGCGAGGCGGCGCGCATCTACGCGGAGGCGCTCAGCGGCGATCCCGCATTCTATCGCTTCCTCCGCACGATGGAGGCATCCCGCGCCTTCATCCAGAAGGGCACCACGATGGTCCTGCCGGCGGAACTCCGAGCTTTTCGGAGTGCTGTTCGACGGTGACTACTATAACCACGCCGCCGCGCCACGGAGCGCCGCGTGGAACGGAATCCATACAACACAGGAGGGAAACGTCCAACCATAGACAGAACGAAACAGGGTTGTCTTCGCTTGAGCAAAATGCACATCAATAAGGGGAAACTCACTCATGGCTGAGATCAACGGAATACTGATGAAGACCGCGTTGGCGTCGCTCGCCGTCGCGGCAATAACACTGGGACGGCCGGCGGCGGCTGAAGTCGTGAAGTACGATCCGGGCGACACGGTCTATTATACCTACTGTTACTCGCACCCCGTCGCTGCCCGCATCAAGCCCGGCGATTCGGTGGTGACCCGGACGCGGGATGCGTCCAACGACGTGTTCTCGGTTTCCGACAAGACGTTCTCCGCCAAGATCGACTTTGCCAAGGTGAACCCGCAGACCGGCCCGTTCTATATCGAGGGAGCGCAGCCAGGTGACACCCTCGCTGTCCATCTCGACAAGATCGAGCCGAACCGCGACTGGGGGTGGGGCGCATCGATCCCCTACTTCGGCACGCTCGGACCCGAGTTCAAAACCATGATGGTCACGCCGCCGGCACCCGATCGGTTGTTCATCTGGCGTTTCGACAAGGCGCGCAACGTCGCCATGCTCGATCTGCCGAACAGCAAGATCGGCAAGATCGAGGTGCCGATGCGGTCGTTCCTGGGCACGATCGGCACCGCGCCCGGAGGCAAGGAGTGCATCAGTTCGCTATATCCCGGCCCGTACGGCGCGAACATGGACTTCAGAGACGTGATCCCGGGGGCCACCCTGTTGTTTCCGGTGAATGAGCCGGGCGCATTGTTCTTCATCGGCGATGGGCATGCCGCACAGGGCGACGGTGAAATCGACGGCGCGGCGATCGAGACCTCGATGGACGTGCAGTTCACCGTCAACCTGATCAAGGGCAAGAAGATCGCCTGGCCGCATATGATCACTGACACCGAGGTCATGTCGATCGGCAGCACGCGTCCCCTGATCGACGCGCTCAGGCTCGCCTGCACCGACATGGTCAACTGGCTGGTCGAGGACTACGGCTACGAGAAATACGAAGCGGTCCACCTGCTCGGCGAGGCTGGCAAGCTGAAGATCGCAAACGTCGTCGATCCGCAGTATTCCGTGGCGTGCGCCATCGACAAGAAGTACTTGCCGCAATAGCAAGCGGCCAATGTGCGGTGGCCGGTTAGAGGCCGGGATGCCAGAAACCGGCGTCTAACCGGTGCCTTCTTTCAGGGGCTCGGCATGATCGACGTTCTGCTCCAGATCCTGCTCGAAATTTGGGAGATCCTGAAGGAGGCGTCAGTCTTCTTGCTCTTCGGCTTTCTGCTCGCCGGGGTGCTTGCCGTCTTCGTCCCCAAGGGCCTGTTCACCAGGCTCCTTGGCACCGGCAAGGTGAAGTCGGTACTCTGGGCCTCGGCGGTCGGGATTCCGCTGCCGTTCTGCTCCTGCGGCGTGGTCCCGACCGCCCTCGGATTACGTCGCCAGGGCGCGACCCCGGGCGCAACCGTTGCCTTCCTCGTGGCCACTCCCGAGACCGGAGTCAACTCCATTAGCCTGACGTATGCCCTCACGGACCCGATCCTGACGGTTGCCCGGCCGCTCGCCGGCATCCTCACGGCCATCGCCGCCGGCTTCGCGACCAACTTCGTCGGCGTCGCGCGCGCCGGCCGTCCGGCGGAGCACAGCCCCGGGCTTTCGCAATCGCAAGCGAAATTCTGTCCGGCGGTTGGCGACGATGACGATCACTGCCATGAGCACCGCGATGTGCATGCGCACGGCCATATGCATGCGCACGGCCACGAGCATGAGCACGGCAATGACCATCTGACCGCACCAGCGTCCATCGCGAGCGGCGAATGGACTGTCGCGTGCGTCCGGGACAGAGGGGCCCGCGTCTACCGCTATGCATTTCGTGAACTCCTTGATGATACCAGCTATTGGCTCGTGCTCGGCATCGTCCTCTCCGGCGTCGTAGCCACGGCCCTGCCGCCCGCCATCATCGAGCAGTACCTGACCGGTGGCTTCGTCTCAATGCTGGCGATGCTGTTCATCAGCATCCCCGTCTATACCTGCGCCTCGTCGTCCACGCCGCTGGCGGCGGCGCTGGTGATGAAGGGGCTCAGTCCGGGAGCCGCCCTGGTTTTCCTGCTCGCCGGCCCGGCCACCAACCTAGGCAGCGTGGTCATGCTGCTGAAGTTCCTGGGCGTGCGCGTCGTCGCCGTCTATCTCGCCGTGGTCGTCGTCATGACCCTACTGGCGGGCTGGGTGGTCGATTGGGGCTACCGCGCCTGGGGCCTGAATCCACGGGCAATCTTCGGCAGCGCGGGCGACTTCGTTCCCGAACCGGTAAAGGTCGCCGGCGCGATCGTCATGCTCGTGCTGTTGATGGCGAGCATGCGCCGCACCCCGGTTCCCGACGAATGGATCTGGTTGCGCGATCGGGTGTCCGCGCTCGGCGGCGTTTCGATCTCCGGCCGGCGCCTGCTCGCGGCGGCGCTCGTTGCGGTGATCGCGCTCTACCTCGGCAGCGGCCTGTTTCGAATCGCGCCCGGCGAAACCGGCTTGAAGCTGCGCTTCGGCCGCATCGTGGCGCCCGCGCTCGGTCCCGGTCTGCACTACCGGCTGCCCTGGCCGATCGAGAGCGATCGGGTGGTTTCCCTTGCCAGCGTGCGCCGCGCGGAGTTCGGCTTCCCGCGCGCTCAGGTCTCGCGTGAGGAACTGACGCGCCGTCTGACCGGCGATCGCGGCACGATAGGTGGCAACCCGGTGCCGGATGCGATCAGGGCGTCGCGATCGATGTTCCAGCGGGAGGCGGGGCCCGAGGACTCCTTCCTGCTGAGCGGTGATGCCAACCTGATCGACCTGCGATCGGTCCTCCAGTATCGCGTCACCGATGCGTTGGCCTATGCGTACCAGGTCGTCGACCCCGACGCGCTGGTACGCGCGACCGCGCTCGCGGTGCTGCGCGACGTGATCGCGCAGCACGCCATCGACGCCATCTACACAACCGCGCGCGAGGATATCGAGCGCGAGGTCTCCCGCATCGCGCAGGCAAAGCTCGACCTCTATGGAGCCGGCGTCGAGGTGGTCACCTTCCGACTGCTCTATGTGCATCCGCCAGACGCGGTGCACGACGCCTTCCGCGATGTCGCGAGCGCGCAGGAGGACAAGCTGCGCACGATCAACCGCGCCAATATTTTCGCCATCGAGAAGGTGAACCAGTCGAAGGGCGAAGCGGCGGCGAAGCTCGAGCAGGCGCTCGCCGCGCGCGGCCAGGACATCAAGCACGCCGAAGGCGACGCAGCCGCGTTTACGCTCCGGCTCGATGCGTACCGGAAGGCTCCGGAGCTGACAATGTACCGTCTGCAGCTCGAGACGATCGCTGCCGTGCTGCCCGGCGTGCAGAAAATCATTCGGCCGGGTGCCGGCGAGGTGAAGGATTTCGACCTCTGGCTCCTGCAGCCATTTGCCACGGGCGGGGGCAGGTAAGGCCATGTGGAGCGGGGCGACAGGTTTCGGAGAAGGCGGGAAGAGAAAACGAGCGCTCGTCCGGACGCTCGCGATCCTCGGCGCGGCTTGTAGCCTGTGGGGGCTGATCGCTTCCTGCTTTGCCGTCGACGTGACCGAATACGGCGTGGTGACGCGCTTCGGCCGTGTGCTCCGTGTGATCTCGGCCCCCGGCCTGTATCTCAAGGTGCCGTTCGACAACGTTGTTCGCGTCGACCGGCGGCTGCTCCTCACCAGCCCGGCTGAGGCCGAGTTCCTCACCGAGGACAAGAAGAACATCGTGGTCGACAGCGTGGTGACGTGGCACGTCGCCGACCCGAAGCGCTATCTCGAGACGCTCGGGGCTCGCACGGCGGCGGAGGCGCGCATTGCCGATATCGTCGAGGGAGAGATCGGCGCGGTCATGGGCCGCTTCAGTGCCGGCTCGTTCATTACTGGCGGCAGTGCTGCGAACCAGTACGACGCGATGGTCCTTGAGATCCGCGACCGCACCGCGCGCTTCACCGACGAGGCTTACGGCATCGAACTAGTGGACATGGACATTCGTCGCCTGTCCCTGCCGGAGCTGAACAAGGAGCACGTGTTTGACCGGATGAAGGCCGAGCGCGGCAGGATCGCCAAGGAGCACCGCTCGGCGGGGGAGATGGAGGCGAAGCGCATCATCGCTGAAGCCGACCACCAGAGGGCGGACATCGCGGCGGAAGCATATGCCAAGGCGCAGCGGCTGAGAGCCGAGGGCGATGCTGAGGCCGCGCGCGCCTACATCGCTGCCTTCAGCCGCGATGCGAGGTTCTACAAATTCCTTCGCACGCTGCAGGCGTACCAGCAGTTCCTCGACGACAAGACCACGCTGTTTCTCCCCGCCGACGCGGCGGCGGCGGGCATTCTGCGCTATGAATTCCACCGGCCGGGACCCGACGCCGAAGCGCCCGCTGTCACCAGCCGATCCGCCTCGCCGCCGGCGCTGCCGGCCAGCCCGCAAGCCACCAATTCGTCGGCGGCGTTTCCATGAACCCGATCGCCTATGATCGCGAGCTTGAGCGGGCGGCCTCCGACAGCCGGCTGGCGCCGGCCAACGAAGCGCCCGGAGAGCCAGCGACCGTCCGGCTACCTGGTGACTTGCCGCCTCCGCCGGACGCGAGACCGGGCTGGACGGGACAACGCCTGCGTGCCGCCTTGCTGGGCGTCGCCCTGTTGGCATTGGCTGCGGCTTATCTGGGCTCCGGCTTCTACACGGTAGGGACCGACGAACGGGGCGTCGTGCGGCGGTTCGGCACGGTGGCCGAGCATGTAGGACCCGGCATGCACTACCGGCTGCCATGGCCGATCGATCGCGTCGACGTGCTCAAGACCACGAGCGTGATGAAGACCGGCGTCGGGTTCGCGCTGCCGGACAACGCGTCCGGCTCGCAGTACGCCACGGGCATGGAGCTGCTGACCGGCGACACCAACATCCTCAGCATTGCGCTCGTCCTGCAATACATAGTTGGCAACCCCGCCGATTTCCTGTTTCGCGTGGAGGCGCCGCAAGCGCTGGTCGATACCGTGGCACAGGCCGTGCTCACCGAGGCCGTCGCGGCGAAGCCGATCGACGAAGTGCTCACCACCGGCCGCGTGGCCATGCAGGATAAGGTGAAGACGCGGACGCAGGAGATCCTCGACCGCTACCAGAGCGGTATACAGATCACCTCGGCGAGCATCATGGCGATGACGCTCGATCGCTCGGTCGCCGAGGCGTTTCAGGACGTGGCGGACGCGGTGGCGGACCGAGACAAGCTGCAGAACGAGGCGCGTGCCTACCAGAACGACCAGATTCCGAAGGCGCGAGGCGAGGCGCGCACGGTGATCAGCGAGGCGGAAGCCTACAGGCAGCAGCGCATCGCAGAAGCGGTTGGCGAGACGGATCGCTTCCTCGCGCTCTTGAAGGAGTACGAGAAGGCGCCAGAGATCACCCGGTCGCGGCTCTACCTGGAGGCAATGGAAAAGATCCTCCCCAAGGTGAAGCTGTATATGCTGGATACGGACAACGGGCATGCGCCGCTCAATCTGCGCGTGACCGGCCCATGAGAAGCTGCTCTACCCCAGTTCGGCGAGAAGAGACTTCGCGTCGAGCAAATCCCTGGTGTCGAAGCCGCTGTTGCGGATGCCGGCTGCCTCTATATAGGCTTCCAGATTGTGGTGCGCCGGCATCTCATGCGGCTTGCCGCCTTTCTCATGCAGACGGACCCACCAGCGCTTGCCCTTTGGATAATAGTCCTCAACACGCATGGCGACCACGGCGCCGATGCGGGCGAAGGCGTAGGTCGGGTTCCCTTGCTCAAAGGTACGTAAAACGACATGGCCCGGCTCCGAGCCTTCCCTTCTCCAACCCGAGCCGTTTAATCCGCTATGGGCAGGTATCCCGTCGCTTGGAAACGCTGCCGGCAGCCTCTGGTCGCCGTCCAAGGGCCGAATTCGGGCCTCCACGGTACGAGTCCAGCCTTCACAGTTCGACCAGACGCCTGCCTCGCAAAATTCAACCCTCAAACATGGCCGCAAAATGGGATCCGGGAATTGGCCTATTAGACTGATGATATTGATGTTCTGTCAAATCCGATGTCGCTTTACGTACCTTTGAGCAAGGGAACCCGATATTCAAACAGTTCCTGGCCGACGATACCGGCACCGGCGACGTCTTCCCGGGAAATCTCGCCGGCGAGATATACTATCATGTGGTGGCTTTTGGCGCGGGTTCAGGCGCTGCCATTTGGCGTCACCTACGGGGGTTAGTGCCCGAACTACTTGACCACGGGCATCCTGATCGAGAACGGCTCGTCGAGGGTACGACCGATCTCTTCGATCGACCGGCCTTTCGTTTCAATCCCCAGCAACAGGAAGGCGAGCGCTGCCTGTGCGTACCGGTAAGAGAGAAACAGGAACGCCGGAAAAATTGCATCAATCGTCACCTTCGGGGAGACGTAATTGGACGAACCGACGATCACAGCGAGCGCGAGCGGCCCGATGATCTTGCCCAGATTGCCGACGCCGTACCCAAAGCCCATGCCGCTAGCGCGTAGCCGGTTTGGCCAGATCTCGGCCACATAAGGCGCGATAATCGCGTAGCTGGCATCGCCAAAAAAGCGCTGGATCACCACCAGCAGGACAAAAACCGACATGGTGCCGATATAAACATCATGGCAGTACCCTGCCAGCGCCATCGATATCGCACCGCCGATACCGATGATGAAACCCGATATGCGGCGTCCGAACACGTCAGACATCCAGGACGCGACGAGACGCCCGACGATCCCAAGTATGCCAACCCAGATCATCAGATACGACGCCTCGGCCGGGGTGACCTTCAGTACCATGACGAACAAGGTCGTGATCCACATCAGAAGCCCGACGCCGCCCGTCTGGCTCAGCGCGATCAAGCAAACCGTGACCACGCTGCGCGGATAACGGAACAATTCGTGCCAAGACGTCCTTTCCACCGCCGGCGGCACAAGCGGCAACTCGATGTCATTCGGGTCGCATTGCAACGCCCAGGCGACAGATTTCCGTGCCTCCGCGAAGCGTCCCATGCGCATGAGCCAGTACGGCAATTCGGGCACCCAGTAGCGGATCATTAGCACCAGCAGCGCTGGGGCCAGACCGACGAGGAACAGGCCGCGCCAGCCGATGCTCGGCGCCAGATAGGCTCCCGACAGCGCGCCCAGTATATTACCCGCGGGCAGCAAGACGGTGGTCAGCCCGCTTACCCAGCCGCGTTTGGACGCCGGGACGAATTCCTGCACCAGCGGGATATCGACGGCGATAAGTCCGGCGTTGCCGAAGCCGACGAAGAAGCGGAAGAAGGACAGGAATATCCAGGCGGGTACCCACCCGTCGGGACTCGGCGTGAAATACAGGATGCCGGTCGCGCAGGCGACATTGAGCGCGGTCAGCATGAACACCGTGCGCCGGCCGATACGATCGGCCATCCAGCCCCAGAAAAAGGCCCCGGGCACAGCACCCAGACCGGCAGACACCAAAATCAGGGCTGATTGCCCGTAGGTCAGTTGCCAGTCCTTGAGAATGAAGGCCAGTACGTAGCCGATCAGGAAAAAGTCGAAGAAGTCGAGCATGTCGCCGACATTGGCGGTGGCGATGATCTTCCACTGGTTCGCGGTCAGTGCCTTTTGCTGCTCCAGACGCTCCAGCATGACCTGCCTCCCGATCGTCGGCGAGGACCGTCATCAGCAAGTGGGCACAAACGCAGAGGCGCGACGCAAGGCGCGGGGATGTCGGTATTTTATTCCCGAGCAGCAATCACCAAGGCCCCGCTCCGTGCGGCCACTCAACCACGGCCGTCGAGCCGACTTACTTCCGGTTCATGGTTGAAGGCGTTCTTTTCCGCCTTCCGGCTTCATCCGGCATGGTGCCTGGACTTGCGCTCGTTGTAATGCTACCATGCGGATTCCGCAGAGTCTGATTCTGCGTTTGCCGCGCGCCAGGATCTCCAAACCCATTGGGTCAAAAATTTCGAGGGTTTGAGCGTGGAACCCCATACAAAAGGTGCCCCCGCCGCCGGGTGCTGCTAAAGCCGCGTGTTTTCAGCGCCCTAGTTTTGGTGCGTCATTGTTGATTAATGCACGAGAGCGGAAGCGGGGCCGCGCAAAAGCAACCCCACCGAATCAGTAATGATTACGGAAGCTTCCAAGTCATCTTATGAGGCACGACACCCCGCAGTGCCTTGTCGTCCGCTTTGATTGGTAGGAGAGGGTTGAGGTATTCGCCGCTCCCGGTGATGCCTGCGAACTTGCCGGAACCGCCAATCAGCTCATAAGTGCCGTGTTCGCCGTCCTTGCTGTTGACCTTGTCGCTGTGGTAGCGCCCAAAGATGTGGTCACCCACCCTATCCGTGAAAGTGCAGGCGCCCAGCGCGCTCTGCAGCTCATTGCCCAAGAGTTCCGCGATCCCAACACAGCGTTGGCCGAACGAGTCAAACATAGGTCCGCCGGCAGTTCGTTGCGCGTAACACCTTCGATCTCATAGCTTGCAAAGGTCCGGTTTCCCTGCTGTATGGGGTTGAGTGACGTCATCACCCAGACAGCAGTGAAGCTGTCCGTCCCTTGCTTCGGCAGATCAGCAGCCAGTGCCGCGGCGCCGAAGGCCATGGCGGTGCTTAGTGTGAAGGCAGACAATATGCATGTGTGCGATCGCATTGAACTTTCCTTTTTTCATCATTGATCTTTTCAAAGCGACTGGCGTTCTTGGGTTCACCGGCTTCAGGCGCGGCGCGGCGGCTAAAAGGACAAGGTGCGGCCCGATATTCGCGGCGCGCGCAGTCAGTCCAGACCCAGTCCTGCTTCGGCGTCAAGAGAAGAATCGGCCTCGGTGCACCCAGCGCAACGCCGTCTTAAAATCCTAGACGCGTCCACCGTCCCTCCGATTGAATACTTCCAACTCTCCCGGCGCCGAATGGCCCGTCCCTTGACCCATCTCCGCCGAGCCGCAGCAACCCGACAGGTTTTCGCTTACCTCACGAGGCGTTCCGAGCCAGCCATTTGTGGGACAGCTAGTAGGAGCCGAGCGACACCGTACGCGGACGCCAGGTATCCAGCGGGTAAGCGGCGGATGGTGTCCGCCGATGTATGAAGGCGGCAGCAGGGCTGAATGCCAATTCTGCGTTGAAGACAGACGCGCAATTCGGCGACACAGATTGGAAGCATTTAGTCTGAAGGGAGGCGGACGCGTTTATTGTTGATTGTTTTACGGTTTGGGTGCTGTGCCGGAGCCGTCGGTTTGTATCAGCCACGTCGAGCCCTGCCGAACGAACGTGTCGATGTAGGGGCCAGTGAGATGCAAGGCCGGGCCATCCTTTTGGGGAATGTCGATGCCCCATACCCCGGCATCGAGTAGCCGATCAGCGCTTAGCGAGCGGGTCTCGGTTGAGGTAAGCGTCAGATTCTCCGTTGGTTGCGAGAATTCGGCCTGGAAGAGTTTCAGGATATTGTCTGAACCGACAACCGGCTTTGCCGTCTCATTGGTAAATCTCACGGCATCCTTCGTGTAAAGCGCCGTCAAGGCCGCAGCATCCCCTTTTTTATATGCCACAATCCACTTTTGGTTTTCCGCGTCAACGATTGACTTGGCGTCCTGCGCCAGAACCGGAGCAGTCAGAGCAAAGAAGAATACGATAGCTGACGCCGTCGTTCTCATATTCATCACATGCACTCCCGTTTGATGTTTTCCCCTGGCGTAACGGGCAAGTTGCCGCTGCCATCTCCGCATGGCGCAAAGAACATTTTCGTAGAGCTC
>CAVYXX010000184.1:0-15250 GCA_963772355.1 uncultured Alphaproteobacteria bacterium
GGCCGGCCGGGTGGCCGGCCTTGAAGCGGGAAGACCTTGATTTCCAGAACCGGGTCGCCCAACAATGCGGGATTACCACGACCGGCGCCTGGGGCCGAAAACGGAGGTCGGGGGAATGGGATGAAGTGGCGCGTCATGGTGGAGTTGACCGCGAGCGACGACACCGTGCGCACGCACGAAATCAGCACCAGACATACGGCCACTCTCAGATACCACGGGGCTAGCCGGTTGACGTAGATCAGTGCAAGCGTGGCTGGATGATCCTATCAGCTTACACAGGGCCGGAGAAGAGGTTATGAACTCGACCCCGGTGGCGAATGCTGAGTTCCATCAAGAACTGATCCACTTGCGGGCAAATTTTCCGCGTGTGATGATCGATCTCGCGGATGGCTGGCTCACAGTCGAGTCCGCTGTTTCCTTGAAGTCTGGGGCGGCAGCAGAGCCGAGGCCGCCCGCTCCATCAAGCATGCAGCCCTGCACTCTCAGGGCAATCTAAGCCAAAGAAAACTTGCAGCACCAACTTACCAGCGAATACGGTTCGACCTTCAGTTCCGATTGATGAAGAACACCGCGTAGACGGCACGAGGGGAGAGGACAATGGGACGGGTTGACGACATCCATGTCCTGGCCGACATCCCGCGCATCCAGGCGCGAGCGCAACCGCGAACAACCGCACAGATTTTCCGCGACCGCGCGACCAACTATGCCGAACTTGACCAGCACGCGAACCAGGTCGCCAACGGTCTGATCGCGCTCGGATGCCGCCCCGGGACCAGGATCGGCTATCTCGGCAAGAACTCCGATCTTTACTTCGAACTGCTGCTGGGGGCGCTGAAGGCCAACGTCGTGCTGGTCCCGGTAAACTGGCGGCTTGCCCCACCCGAGGCAGCCGCGATCCTCATCGATGCGGGTGTCGCTATCCTGTTCGTTGGCTTCGGCTTTGAACCTATGGTCGAGGCGGTCGTAGCGTCGGGCTACGCCGCGAGCCAGCATTTCGTTATGGATGGGGCAGGCCTTTCATGGCCCGGCTTCGCCGCCTGGCGGGACGCGCAGCCCGCGGCCGATCCGATGCTGCCGATCGCACCGCAGGACACCGCGATCCAGCTCTACACTTCCGGAACCACCGGTCTGCCCAAGGGGGTGGAGCTGACCAATCGCAATTATCTGGCGTCCATTGCGGATTATCAGACCGCTACCTTCAGCGGGACCGGCCCAGAAGACGTGGTACTGACCTGTATGCCGGTATTCCACTGCGCGGGGACGAACGTGGGTATCTTCTCCTTCGCTCATGGCTGCACCAACATTGTGCTCGAAGAGGTCAGCGTTCCCGGGGTGATCGATGCCATCCATCGCTATGGTATCACCATCGCCGTTCTGGTCCCCGCAGTCATTCTCGCCCTGGTGCAGCATCCGGATGCCGCCCGCGCCGACCTTAACTCGTTGCGGCGCCTGATCTACGGCGCCTCGCCGATTGCTGACGACACAGTACGGCGCGCCAAGGCGCTGCTACCCGGCGCCGAGTTGTGGCAGGTCTATGGCGCAACCGAAAGCAACGCCAGCGGCACCACCCTCCCTCCCCGATTTCTGCAGGAGCCAGGTTCCAAGATACGCTCTTGCGGCCGGCCTTACCCTGGCGTGGAGCTACGTGTCGTCGATCCTGACGGCGATCCCGTTGCCACCGGGCAGGTGGGTGAAATCGCCATTCGTGCCGCGGCTGTCATGAAAGGCTACTGGAACAATCCCGAGGCGACTCGGGCAGCGTTCTTTCCGGGCGGGTGGCTGCGCACTGGCGACGCCGGCTACTTCGATGCTGACGGCTTCCTCTACATCCACGACCGGATCAAGGACATGATCATTTCCGGCGCGGAGAACATCTACCCCGCCGAAGTAGAGAACGCCTTGATAGGCCATCCGGCGATTGCCGATATAGCGGTGATTGGGGTGCCGGACGAACACTGGGGTGAGGCGGTGAAAGCGATCGTTGTGCTGAAGCCCGATGCAGCCGCTACGTCAGAGGACATCATCGCCTTCGCCCGCACCCTCATCGCCGGCTATAAGCTGCCCAAATCGATCGATTTCATCCCCGCTTTGCCTCGCAACCCGAGCGGCAAGGTCCTGCGCCGAGAACTACGCGCACCGTACTGGGCCGGGCACACGCGCAGAGTCAACTGACTACATCTCATCTTGTGCCGCCGTTGAATCCTGCGCGAGCAATCGAAAGTTTAGCCGCCGCTCAGGCGTTCGTGAGACAGACCGCATAACTTACACTCGCCCCTCCGGGTTATGGCGAGAGTTAAATCGTTGATCTCGCTCACTAGCTCGTTCAGGCCTTGGGCATCGGCATCGCCGGGCTCGTGCTCGCGCAGCAACCGATCGAGTATCTGCTCAACCCGGTTGAACGACGGATTCTCCTTCCAGCACAGCGCGAATCGCCTGATACGCATCGAGCCCGCGACGTGCTGCGGTGCCAACGACGGATCGAACGGTAGCGAAAAGATCGGCACCCCAGTTTGAGCGGAACCCTCCCGTGACCTTGCGATACGTCGCTGTGGGTCGCAACTCCCGCTCACTTCCGTTGTTGTCCGGCGGTGCCTCGGGATGCTCTAAGAAGGTGAACAAACTGTTTCGCACTTTGCCGTAACGTTTTCGCAGCCGTTTGCCGTGCGGATTGACAGGCGCCAACATCATGATGACGTTCAATTCGTGATCCAATCGCCGCTGATAAGTCCGCCGCGTGCTCTCGGCCAGGCGCTTGCGCCGCCGCGCTATTACTGCGGCTCGCAGCAGCAGCATCTTCATGCGCGGGGCGAAAACCGCATCCCCCGCGTCGATGGCGTATTGGCAATCGCGTAATTCGTGCGCCAGGCAAATTTGCCAGAGGTCGGCATGGCCCTGCTGCGCACAATAGAGATCGGACACCCAAATGACGGGCCGATGGGCCGCCATCACCTCAGTGATCACCGAGGCGGCACGACTGTTGCGCACGACGTGTATCACCACCTGATCGTTCTGGAATACCCAGTTCCAGTGGGTGCGTCCGTCGATACGCACCGAGGTCTCATCGGAGCCGACGATCCGCGAGCGGCGCAACCGGGCGAGGATGGTTGTGACCTCGGTGTCGAAACACGGCTTGGCCCGCTGCAACATCGCGTCCAGCGCACCCTCGCTGATTTGCAGAGCATAAAGCTGCTGCAACAACTGGGTCAGACGGCGGTAGCTGATCGCGTGGGTGAAGCGTAGATAGATCGCCAGCGCCACGATGCTCGCGCTGAACGGCGAGCCGTCTTCCAGGCCCACGGGAACCGGTGCCAGGGTGACACCGTCGCAGCAGGGACAATGCCCGGCGTAGCGTTCCACCCGTGTCACTACAGGGCGCACCACAGGGAGGTCGATCTTGTCGTAGCGCCCGTGCAGCACCTGATCGGCCTCTGTCAGCGCAGCCCGGCAATGCGCGCAGGAGCCTATCCCAAAGCGGGGGCAGCATCGCCAACGGCCGGTGATCTGAAGGCGGGGTAGCGGCGGCGGATCAGCTGGTCGAGATCACCATTGATCACACGCGTTCGGGTCTGCAACAACAAGTGCGCGCCGCGTGGCGTCCAACGCATCGACTGTCGTTTGTCGAAGCGTCATGGACAGCGACACCGCCAAGCGCATGGTAATCGTCCGCGGTCCTGCCGACGCCGTGAACAAGGCCTTCAACGTTACGCTGAACGATTACGAATTCGAGCGCGGGCAATATCGCAGTCATGATGGCGCGGTAAATCTGCCGTCGAGCGTCGCCGGATACGTTGAGGCGGTCGTTGGCCTCACCAATCGCCAGGTTCATGCTCGGCACTATTCGACGGCAAAGCGACGCGCGACGAAGGATCCAGCCAATACGCAGCCTTTAACACCCGGGCAGGTGGCCAAGTTCTACGACTTCCCGGACGGCGATGGGGCCGGTCAGACGATCGGCCTGTATGAGATGCAAACCCAAGAGGGCCCCGCCGGCTACGCCAAGTCGGACATCGCCGCCACCATGGAGGCTTTGGGAGGTCTGCCGGTGCCGAACATCATCGACGTGTCGGTCGATGATGTGAACAACTCCGGTCAGCCCGATGGCGAAACGGGTCTGGATATCACCGTGGCGGGTGCGCTCGCGCCGAAGGCCACCATCGCCGTCTATTTCACCGGCGGCGAAACGCAGAATATCCTGCACTCCTTGCAGACGATGATCCGGACGACGAAGGAAGTGAGAGTTTCTCCGACAGCGAGTTCGCCCAGCTCACCCAGCTATTCGAGGACGCTGCGACCAACAAGATCAGTGTATTCGTCTCCTCGGGAGATTCGGGTGCGCAGATTGAAAGCACCACTGAGGCACAGGTCAGCTACCCGGCAAGCGATGTCTGGGTGACGGCGTGCGGGGGCACGACTATCGGTAACGCCAAAGCAACGACCTTCGACGAATATGTTTGGAACGACATCGGCGCGGCGGGGCCTGGTGCGACCGGCGGCGGTGTCAGCGCTCGGTTCCTTGTTCCCAGCTATCAGGAGGGCAAATCAATTCCGGTGCGCCTTGGCACAGGCAAGGCCGGCCGTGGGCTTCCCGATATCTCCGGGAACGCCAGCGAAAACAGCGGCTACCTGCAGGTCATCAACGGGTCCGCACCGCAGTCGGTTGGCGGGACAAGTGCCGTCGCCCCCCTCTATGCCGGCTTGATGGCTCGAATCAACGCCAATCTCGGTTGCTCGGTGGGCTTCCTGAATCCGGTCTTGTACTCCCTGCCGGCGACGACCTTCCGGGACATCGTCGGCGCGCCGGGCCCGGCGAATAACACTTTCGGGCACGTCAAAGGCTATCCGGCTGGTACTGGCTGGGATGCTTACACCGGACTCGGTAGTGTGCTCGGCCAAGCCCTGCAAACCGCCCTGTCAGCCGGTCCGCCTACGGCCTAAAGCTGTAACGGATGCCAGCCGCCCGGCCCTCCTACTGGGTGCAGGGTTGCTGGCATCGTATTCTTTTTGCGTGTCGCTTGCACACCAGGCCTTCGCGCCGGTGATCTGACTCAATTGAAACTTTCTAGCAGGAGGATTTGCATGGCCGGATCGGGCAGGCTCCCGTGAGCCGCGCACGCGACATCGTGTCACTGGCGTCGGTCGAGCCTGCACCGGTCGAACTGCCCGTCATCAACTGGTCGAGTATCGGCCACGCGGCCCCCACGCCCCACGCCAAGCCTCACCGGCAGACCAGTGATGCGCTGCCGGCCGCGGATGTAGTGATGATTTCGGAAAGTGTGGCGTCTACCGCGCCGCGCTCTGCATCTTGAATGAGAGCGGACAGTTGAGTCCACTGCCGTTGCTGATGTTGGTCGAGTATTGGTTCAGCACGGCGTCAAAGCAGTGGCTGGATGGGCGTTGGATGGCTGCGCGAGGGCAGTGAAGCTGTTATCGTTATAGTTCGTCTGAACATTGCCCGTGAACGGATCATCTCCTGATGGAGCGTTGATCTTAGCCTGGAGCCTTGAGGACGCTAATTCGTTTCGGCTCGGGGGACAGCGAAATATTTCAGAAGAACGGCTACTGGCTTACACGACCTTGATACCGATCTATATTCCACCGTGACGAAATCCTGTCCATTCACGGCGTCGGCGCATGTGCCGCAGTTGCGACGCTGAGTAGCCGGGAATTTGCGATAGTCCGTAACTCGTCTTGCGACAGCGACGTTCCGGCATCAGATCCGTCAGAGCTGAGAATCCCGTTCATCAGCGTGTTAGCGCGCGTCGTGTCCAGGAGCCCGAATGCGTGTCCGATTTCATGCTCCAGAACACCCCGCACACCCTTGGTCGAGGACAGCAGCGCCTGGTTGGCCTTTTGATTGACAAAGATGATTGGATCAATCAGGTCGCTCACACGCATGCAGATACCACCTTCGAGGCCGGAAGGATCGAAATCAGGAACGTAGAAGATGTGCAGGCCGCCGAGATCGGTCCAGTTCTGTACCGCGGCCCAGACCTCGGAGGTGAAGCGTCCACTGTCATCCTTGATGGTCATCGGGCGCGGAGTGCTGCTGCCGGCCCCGGCTGGGATATCGTGATCGAACTCCCTTCGGTCCCCCGGCGAGCGCAAGCTTGCCATCGGTTCCAAGGATCGCCCTTGTCTGGTCCCGATTGAGTGTGAACTTCTTGATCCTGAACGTCAGCGGCACGTGGACGAAGACTTTCTCAGCTCGTTGAAAGTCCTTGGCGGTTGTATCAGTAACGCCGTTGACCACCGTCACCCAGACATCGATCGCAGACATGGCTTGCTCCTATCGGTGTTTTGTCTCCACATATCGTCCGATCGCCGATCGACCATACAGCCGTAGCCAAAACACCGATAGCGACTTTCCATAGTTGCTAAGCCGACATCAGCATCAAAGATGTACGTAAGGCCACAGCTACAGCTAGTTCTCCGGAATTATCTCGACAACCCGGAAGCGCTCGCACCACAAGAGCATATCCTCAGAGAACGCGCCCCGGCGTGTAAAGTATCTTCGGTGGGCATCCCTCCAATAAGATAGCGTCCTGTCGCCCTCGCCTTCGTCGAACGCAAATTGCTCATTCACCTCGTTGAAGCGGGCCTGGGTCAGCTCAACCGTCTCAAGCACCGCACGCGGGTTGCCCGACCCGTCCAGCATCACCATGAGCTTTCCGACTTCGGTGAACGTGGGTTCACTCGCCGCCCAGCATGTCGCCGTCTTAATCACCACTTACTATGTTGATGCATCTAAGCTTAATAGCCTACGAGGGTTCCTTCCGACGAATTGACGCTAACGCGTCAGCGACCTCGTGGCGGACATCTGCATCCTGATCGTGCAAGGCCGCGGCAAGCGCCGGCACGGCATCAGCGGCGAGCGGGCCGATCCGCCAGAGCGCGCGAGCCGCATTCTTGCGGACATCTGCGTCCTGATCGTGTAAGGCCGCGGCAAGCGCCAGCACGGCATCAGCGGCGGGTGGGCCGATCGCCGAGAGCGCGAGAGACGCAATTACGCGAACCAGGCCGACCGGATCATTGAGGCCTTGACAAGCGCTGGTACGGCATCGGCCGCGGCGGCATTACCATCATGTAAGATGATGCTCAAGAGCGCATTGACGGCACTCTGACGGACATTTGCACACGGATCTTTGAGGGTGTCTGCGAGCGCCGGCACCGCGGCTCGACCGATCCGCGAGAGCGCCGTAATTGCAGAATAGCGGCCATTTGCAGACTGATCTTTGAGGACATCCGCGAGCGCCGGCACCGCAGCAGGGCCGATCTCCGAGAGCGCGTAACACGCGCTGTCGCGAACGCCTGCGTCCTGATCATCCTTAATGACCTCAGCAAGTGCTGACATGCCGGCAGGGCCGATCTCTGAGAGTGCGTGAGCCACAGACCAGCGAATATCTTTGTCCTGACCTTTGAGGAAACCCGCGCGCGCCGGCACGGCAGCAGGGCCAATCCGCGAGAGTGCGTGAGCCGCATTCTTGCTTATACCTTTGTCCTGATCTTTGAGGGCTTCGGCAAGCGCTGGCACAGCATCAGCGGCAGCCGAGCCGATAGTGCTAAGCTGTTGAAGAGCAAACAAGCGTGAGATGGTCCCGTTCGTTCGGACAGTCCAGCGGCCTGGTTAAGCTAATTCCTGGTTACCTCATGCCGCCAGTTTGGTCGTCGCCGGGTCCCTGGTTGGCCCAGGACTGGGCAACGATTGCACCAATCCATAAGCCTCATCGGGCGTTCGGTCGGCAAGGGCTGAGTGCGGACGTCGGCTATTGTAAAGGTCGATCCATTTCGTCACACCAGCCCGTAGCTCGGAACCCGTCTCGAAAACATGGAGATATACACACTCGTATTTAAGCGACCGCCAAAGCCGCTCAATGAAGACGTTATCCAACCAGCGGCCACGACCATCCATGGATATCCGAATCCCAGCATCCTTCAGCACGCCAGTAAACCGCGGGCTCGTGAATTGGCTGCCCTGATCGGAATTAAAGATTTCGGGCACGCCAAATCGCTCGATCGCCTCCTCCAGCGCCGCAATGCAGAAATCAACCTCCATGGTGTTGGAGATGCGCCAGGACAGCACCTTGCGGCTCGACCAGTCCATCACAGCAACGAGATACAGAAAGCCGCGCCGCATCGGGATATACGTGATGTCCGTGCACCACACCTGGTTCGGCCGATCGATGCTCAGATCGCGCAGAAGATACGGAAATACCACATGTTCGGGATGCGGCACGCTGGTCCGTGGCTTCTGATACACCACAGCCAACCCCATCCGCGCCATCAACCGGCGCACCCGCTTGCGTCCTACGCAATAGCCGCATCGTCGCAAATGCCGCGACATCTGACGAGCACCGTAAAACGGCGTTTCCATGAACTGCTCGTCGATCAGGCGCATCAATGTCAGGCTGAACGCCCTCTCCCCAACGGGCGCGTAGTAGAACCCCGACCGACTGATCGAGACCAATTCGCACTGCCGGACGATCGACAGGTGGGGATGCTCCAGAGCAATCAGGTCGTGCCTTCGGGCCACGCTCATCGACCGAAGGCTTTCGCCAAAAAATCCCGTTCCACAACCAACTGACCGATCTTGGCGTGCAGCTGCGTCACCTCGGCCGCGGTCACCGCCGTCTCGGATGCCTCCGCCTTCGACGAGAACGTCGCCGCCATCCCTTCAATAGCAACCTTCTTCCAAACCCCGACCAGCGTCAGATGAATGCCGTGTTTCGCACCAATCTCCGCCAGCGTCTGCTCGCCCTTGATCGCTTCCAGCGCAACCCGCGCCTTGAACTCCGCCGTATGCCGCTTGCGCGTCACTTTGCCCATCAAATCCATTCCAACCTTCAGTCGGAATTAGCTTAACAGCCTGTCCGAAAACCGGGGACCACCTCAGCGTTCATCACGAAACGGTCGTCGGAAAGCATCAATTAGGCTATAGACGCGTACGGAGACGGGGTCGTCATATTTTAAGACGCGAAGAATACACTCTACTCCATCACCCCAATTTTCGTAAAGCCTAAGTGCCTGGATATCGCTCAAATCTTCTGTGCTGCTAATTCGCCGCGACGGGATTGCGGTCTCGTTGAGCAAAACTGGAATGAACCATGTTTTACTGGAGGGCCTTGCTCGCAGTTCATCGATAGCAAGCGTGAGTTCCTCATTCATATAGCTTCTGTCACGCTCATTAAGCTCCTTAGAGAAGCAGGCTAGGAAAAACTTTCCATTGCGGATCGCGTTCTTTATGGCATCGCGCCAGCGTGCACCAGGCTCGATATCTTTTTTATCCAGCCACACGGTTACTCCCCGACTTCGCAGCTCGCTTGCAAGTCGAGCGACTTGCTTGCTGTTATCATGTACGTAAGAGATGAAAACGTGGGACACAATCGTTCTCGCCCGGTGATCAAGGCAGTTTTACACTCGATTAGAGCTGCTTCAACGGAAGCTTGCGAAAGGACGGAGCCACCTACCGTCTCCCCCGGCATTTACTCTTGATGACAGGTGTTATCGCGACAGTTGTGGACCATGTTATTGATTTTTCAGTTGTCACACGCACGGATACACGATTGTAGATATCAACGTGGACTTCCGCGCGCAGCCGATTTACCAGGCGGTCAAGAGTGCTGAACGCCGGCAAATCAATGGACGCGGCCTGCAACGCTTCGATCGACCGATTGATGAGGTCCGCAGGGTCGCTCATGGTTTCGGCCGCTTCCAACACAGTCCTCGTGACCAAAAGCCCGGCCGCGTCTCCATAAGCGGTGACCGAAAGATAAAGCCGCACCGCTGCTTGATAGCGGTACAGCGACTTTGTCCGACGCAATTCATCGAACGACGACCTCGCCACCGCCAACCCAAGCTGTACCGCGAGATGGGTCAAGATGCCGGAAGAGACTTCCTCCAATGCTGGGAAGCATCCGAGATCCCGGCGCGCTTTCAGTAACGTCGCCAACACCAGGCGACCCGTGTCACCCCGAGCGCTGGCACGAACGAAGGCGAGGTCTGCCTCGGTCAGGTCATATCGCCTGCCCAACTCTTCACGGGTTAGCCGCGTGCCCGGGCGCGGGTAGGCCGTGCGATCGATCGCCGTCATTGGGTGTCCGGAAAAGGGTGGGCCGAAGCGGTGAGGCATAGTAAGTGATTTGAAGGTGGTAGGAGGTAGCGGTTTGATCCGCAAAGGAAAACCTTCTCGGACACCACCCAACTTTGGCTTGTGACCACTTTTTACACGTTCTTCAACTTACCCCTCACCGGTCGATTTCCATACCGGCCTGAGGAGGTTCCCGTCGCCGCGGTCGCGGCGATTGCCAGTCAGATCGGGGTGCCGGCTGAAGCCTGGCGTAGCTATGACTGGCGCAGCCGGGCCGCCATATATCACCGGGCACAAATCCGCGACGCCCTTGGCTTTCGCGAGTCCACGCAGGACGATACTGACGCTCTCGCGCGCTGGCTGGAAGGCCAAGTGTCCGCGCTGGAACACCGGCCAGATCGATTGGTGATGGACAAGCTCACCTGTATCCGCGCGCTTGCAATGCCGGCAGACCTGTTCGCTGACCTCCCATCGAAGGTTCTGCTGACCTATCGGCGGCGCGTTGCAGCCGAGGAACTGCACGAGCTGCGCCGCCATCCGGCGCCGATCCGGCTGACGCTGCTTGCAGCCTTCTGCCATGTGCGCGGCCACGAGATCACCGATGCCCTGGTCGATCTGTTGATCGCCACCGTCCACCGCATCGGCGCCACGGCGGAGAAGCGGGTCGAGAGCGAGCTGATCGCCGACCTCAAGCGGGTTGCCGGCAAGCCGGCGCTGCTGTTCAAGCTCGCCGCGGCAAGCCTGGCCAGACCGGACGATACAGTCCGCATGGTTGTCTTTCCCGTCGTGGATGAGCAGACCCTGCGCAACCTGGTCGCCGAGGGCGGATCCGCTGCGTCAGGCGTTGCATCGGGTGACAGGCTGGCGGCCCGTTGTGGTGGGGCAGGGCGCCGCGGCAGTCAACGGACCTCGATCGAGGGCGCTGATTTTGCCTTGATGGGGGTTTCGGCATTCGTCTGTTGACAATCCGCCGATTGTGGCGCGGCTGATATCCTGGGCAAAAATCCTCACGCCTAAAACGTTTTGCGCCGCGGCTAGAACCTTCGAGGTCGCCCTATGGCAATCACCATCACTGACAAAACCACAAACCCGCTGCTGGTTACTGATGGCCAATCGCTGGCTGCATTTAAAGGTGTGACCGTAGCGGACTCCAGTCCGTTGAGTAATACCGAGACAGTATCAGTTACGCTATCGCAAAGCCTAAATCCATCGCTCGGACCCAATTACGATTTCTACCCAACGGTCACCAATTTTGGATCATTAAGTGATCCTAATGGTGGTGGCACTTGGAATGCAGCCACCGAGACCTTTACGCTGTTTGCCACCGCAGCCGGTAAACCCGAAAGCAACGACCTTCGCTGGTATGACACCGGCTGATTTGACAAATGGTCGTTTGGCGGTTCAGTATGGCGTTGCCTCTACTGATATATGGAAATCTCTGATTTACGATAGCGATGAAAACATATTTGACGATCAACTTTCGAAGTATAATATAAATAAACAATCGGCCGAGGCGCCACCATCGGGATTGGCGCTATAAGACCGATTCAGTGGGCCTCGGTTGCGAAGGCTGAAAGGCCGCTTTTCGTTCAGCCTCCCAAGCCCGAAACGCCGCCGCCGCCCGATCCGGAATCGTGGTGCATTTCTGTGACCACTTTCTGACCGTATCGGGAGCGAAGCCGACAATGGGCGAGAGTTTGTTCGCCCAATCCTTCCCGAAATATCGCTTGCCCTTCTCGCGCAGTTGTCCCGGCGTCACTGGTTCCCCCGATCAATCCGCCACTTTCACATTTTCGCGTGACACAAATCGACGGATGAATTAGACTATCCAGTTATCGGACCAATTCGCAGCCCGATATTTCGCAACCATTCTGGAGAACCAACTCTCCGCAGAGGTCTAAGTTATGAATACTACCGATTTAGTCGAGAAGGTCGCAGAGGCCACCGGCATGTCCAAAGCCGAAGCGAGCCGAGCGATGGAGACCATAGTGCAGACGATTATTGATGCTGCCAAAGCGGGCGAGGAAGTTCGTGTGACCGGCTTGGGCATCTTTGACGTCGTCATCCGAGAGGCTCGGCCTGGGCGTAATCCACAAACTGGCGAACCCATCAATATTCCCGCCAGCAAGGCGCTACGGTTTCGTGCGGGAAAGGCGGCCAAAGACCAACTGAATGCCGCTGGCGACGGGGCGCCGAAGAAAAGCCAAAGTGTAGTCACGGCTTGACCGCCCGCTGCCCGGCTTGCTCTGGGATCGGGCGGATTAGCCGCAGGACCCGAAGGTTACTGGGCTAAGAACGACCAATCCATATTCGTTGGGCCGCGTTCGACGTCAAGAAGGGTGATACGTGGGAAATCAAGATGATAAGAGCGTCACCCCCATCATTGAAAGTAAAGAAGCCGCTAATACGAAATAACTATCATGCCCCTGGTGTAACTAACTCATTGATCTAACCCTCCGCCATTAGCGGCGGGGGGTTCCAAATCTGGAAGGAGCATAAATCAAGAGGTTAGGACGACAACTGTAGCCGGGCTTTTTTCCCTCTGTTCCAGCGCCAGTTGCCGGACCTCTTCGGTCGCGGACAAACCGAGCGCATCATCGATGCTTCCGCCCGCTGGTTCGCGTGCTCAATCCACAGCATTCCACAGCCTGGACTAACCATTACAGCGTGTTAACCGATACGCTCAACACCGCCATCGAATCCTTGGTATTCGACGATGTCAGCAACAGTTGGACCGTCACGACCGGCGACGGCGAGACCGTCACCGCCCGCTATGTCGTGTGCGCTCTGGGCCTGCTGTCGAAGATCAACCTGCCCGATATCAAGGGCCGCGACTCCTTTCGTGGCACCCTGGTCCACACGGGTGCCTGGCCGGAGGATCTCAAGCTTGAAGGCAAGCGGGTCGGCGTCATCGGCACGGGGTCGACCGGTACTCAGTTCATCTGTGCGGCCTCGAAGCTCGCCAAGCACCTGACGGTGTTCCAGCGGTCGGCGCAGTTACTCCGTCCCCAGCGGCAACGGCCCGGTGGGCAAAGATTACATGGAAAAAATCAAACCCAACTACGACCAGATCTGGGAGCAAGTCCGCAGCTCATTCGTCGCATTCGGCTTCCAGGAGAGCGCCGTCCCCGCGATGAGCGTTTCCGAGGAGGAGCGTGAGCGCGTGTTTCAGGAGCATTGATGGCGGCCGGTCCGCAACCAGGATCATGACGCGAGGCAACACCTGACATGACCGTGCCTCTAGGTGCCCGTACTTAGCCCCCAACGCAATCTGGCGGCCCACAAAGTCAATGACTGGCAAATCGAACCCAAACCCTTTGAGGCCCCCACCAACTATCGCGGCTAATATAGTGACTATACCGGCGCCTACGATAGTGTTGTCCATGTTATCCAAACTCTGAAAGGGGAGCCCTAAAAGATTATCCGCTCAGACGCACGGCCCAGTTTCTACGCGACGGCAGACCCTAAGCCTTCCGGCGAATAGCGCGAACTTCCTCGGTCAACGCGTCGTGTTAAGCATGTTCAGATGGCGTCATCCTGGCCACTGTGTCAGGCTGGGTGACATCACCTTGAACGTCATCGAGCCGGAGAAACGGCGGTGGATGTCGCAAGCTGGCTGCGAGACCTGGGTCTTGAACGCTACGAGACAGCATTCCGCGAGAATGACGTCAGCGCTGAAGTATTGTGCCATCTCACCGCCGAAGATCTCGAGGGACTCGGCGTTGCCACCATCGGCCATCGGCGCCGGCTGCTGGTGGCAATAGCCAAGCTGCAGGAGGAAGCCGCCTCACCGCAGGCGGTCAGGCCGACGGACGATCACGGGCGTCGACATCTGCGGGCGAACGTCGCCAGCTGACGGTGATGTTCTGTGACCTCGTGGGCTCGACCGCGCTGAGTGAGAAGCTCGACCCCGAAGAGCTGCGGAGCCTGTTGCACGCGTATCGAACCCTCTGCGGCGATGTGATCGCGCGCTACGACGGGTTTATCGCCCGCTACGTGGGTGATGGCATCCTGACCTATTTCGGCTGGCCCACGGCGCACGAAGAAGATGCCGAGCGCGCCGTGCGGGCGGCCTTGGAGATCGTTTATACCGTCAAGCGGGCCTCGTCCACCGAGAACTTGTCGGTCCGTATTGGCATCGCCACCGGCCCTGTGGTCGTCGGCGAAGCGGCCGGTGTGGGGGAACAGTCGAAGCTGGCGGTGGGCAGCACGCCCAATCTGGCTGCGCGGCTGCAGGGACTAGCCGCCGCCGACCAGATCGTCATCGCCACCTCGACCCGTCGGTTGGTGGGCGATGCGTTCGATCTGACCGATCTTAGCGAACACGATCTGAAAGGGATTGCGGAACCCGTTCATGCCTGGCGGGTCGAGCGTGCGTTGGTGACGGAGAGCCGCTTCGATGCCAATCGTGGCGGGGCTGCGCTAACACCACTGGTCGGCCGCGAAGAAGAACTGGACATACTACTTCGTCGCTGGTCGCAGGCGAGGGATGGCGAAGGCCAGGTGGTGCTGCTGTCGGGTGAACCTGGGATCGGAAAGAGCCGCATCCTTAGCGCGCTGCGCCAGCGGCTCCAAGCGCAAGGCGTGCAGGCCCTGCGTTTCCAGTGCTCGCCCTACTATGTGAACAGCGCCTTCTCGTCATCATCGACAACTTCGAACGGACGCTGAAATTCAGCCGCGACGAAACGACGGACTCGAAACTCGACAAGCTGGAAACGCTGATCGTTACGCACTACGGCCGGAAGCTGGCCGACGTCCGGTTCGTCGCTGCGATCCTGTCCATCCCCTTCGAGCAACGCTACGGCGACCTGCCGATGACGCCGCAGAAGCACAAGGACGAGACACTGCGGACCTTGGTCGATCTCACCGAAGCGGCGGCCTGCCAGCAACCCAGCGTGATGCTGTTCGAAGATGCGCACTGGGCCGACCCCACCTCGCTGGAGGTATTGGACCTGCTGATCGACCGGGTGAGGACTATGCCGCTGCTGGTCGTGCTCACCCACCGGCCGGAGTTTCGGTCGCGCTGGTCCGGGCAGGGACATGTCGGCGCACTGAACCTGTCCAAGCTGACCCGAGGGCAGAGTGCTGCGATGATCTCCGCGCTCGCCGGCGGCAAGGCTCTGCCCGCGGCGCTGCTTGAGCAGATCCTGACCCGGACCGACGGCG
>CAVYXX010000185.1:0-30347 GCA_963772355.1 uncultured Alphaproteobacteria bacterium
GGTGTCTGCGGTTGCGATCCTGACGAGGCCGATTGCAGGGGACAGATCGCATGGGAAGGCCGGGCAGGATTGCCCGCCCGGCTCGATCCTCGCGCTATTCTTTGCCCACCAGCACGTTCAGATCCACAGCCTTGGCCATGGCTTGATACCCGGCGTCGTTCGGGTGCAGATGATCACCGCAATCATAAGCGGGGTTAATATGCTTTCGGGTTCTTCGGATCCTCGACCACTTTGTCAAAATCGATTAGCCCATCTGCCATCTTGTTATTTCGAATCCAAGCGTTCACTTCCTCACGGAGCTTCTCCTTTTCTGGCGTGTAGTAGCCAGAGAGTGGCGTGCCTTTGAAGGTGTCGATGAATGGCGTCAGCGTGACCGCAACAAAGCGGATGCCATGGGCGTGTGCGCGGTCGGTGATCTGCTTATAGCCGGCCACCACATCCTCCGCGGTCGGCTCCGGGTCGGCCGGCGTGACCGCGCCCGCGCCGGGCCAGCCAATGTCGTTGATGCCCATCATCATGACGACGGTGGATACCCGGGGGTAATTCAACACCGATATGTCGAACCGGCTGAGCGCGTTGGTGCCCATACCGTTGGTCAGCACGCGGTCACCGGAATAGAACTCGTTGACGACGGCTATGTCCGGGTAGTTCTCGGCTTGCAGCCGTTCTGCGATGTGATCCGGCCAGCGATTGTTGGTATCGACCGTAGAACAGTTGCCGTCGGTGATGGAGTCACCGAAGAACACGATGGCCCGAGAATCTGGCTTCGCGGTCGTCAGGATGCGGCTTAGCAGTAGGCGGGACTTGACGGTGCCGTCAGCCTTGAAGTCAGGGGCCATCGTCATGTCGCCCGGGCCCGAGATATAGCCGGTCTGCACACCGTCCCAGTGTACCGAACCGATGCCTGTCCGCTTGGGGAGATAGAAGCTCACCGCCACGCTGGACAGCGGCTTCACTGCCAGGTCCACGGGGTCGCTGACCAACGGGGCGCCCGGCGGGATCACCGCCTCGCTTCGCCCGCTAAAGGTCAGCGCTTTGATACTCGCGGGATCTATCGCATTGCCGCCGGCGGAGAGCGCCACACTGGCTGATCCGATGGTCAGCGGCCGTGCGCCGAATTCGTTGGAGATTACCACGCGAAGCTTGTCGCCACCTACGCTGATGCGGGCGATTTGCCGCACGGTCTGGTTCCCCAGGACCTCGGGCACGCCGAACGGCGCGGGCAGTTCCTCCGCCCAGCGAGGTGCGGGGGTGGCAGCCCAGGTGGTGATCCACGACTGAGTGCCGGCGGCGCGCGCGGCGGTGGTTTGCGTAACACCGGCGAGCGCTAACGTCGCTACCAGTAGCGCTGTTCGCGCCAGCGGCCTGCTCGGTCTCGACGTGGGGCGCGGCGGCGGTCGATCCTCGCTGAAGCCGATTGCGTTATTACTCATGACGAAGTCTCCCATTTTGATTGTTGAGCAATTTTCTCGTTATCTGCTTAAGACGGTTGAACGACAGCTTCCCCTTGCCGGGGCAGCGTGAAACGCCTGAACAGCGAGCTCCGCGTCGTGTGGCCGAGCCGAAGATCGATCGATAGGCAGCGAAAAGATCTGCACCCCGGCTTGAGCGGAACCCACTTGTGACCATGCGATACGTGGCCGTGGGTCGCAACTCCCTGTGGGGGCGCCTCGGGATGCCCAGGAAGGGTGAACAAACTGTTCGACTTTACCGTAGCGATTTCGCGGCCGCTTGCGGATTGGTGGCGTAGCTTACCCAAGTGCTTGATCGTGCAGCCGGTGTTGATCTGCGTGAATGGTCGGTAGGGCAACTCGACCAGCTCCAAATGGTCTACAATCAAATATGCGACCGCGTGTCTCAGAGCAGCGATTCGGTTGATGCGGGCGAACTTGTCGAGCAAATTTATGAGGAATTATTTGTGGTTACGAGCGTGAGGGATCTGATGCAGATCAATGTCGGCACGGGTGCTCGCCCGCTATCTGCCGCCGGACCTTCGAAACATGCGCCACGTGCCGGTACCATCAGCAATAAAATGTCTAGCGCTGATCGCCTGACATGACTGCGCCATTCACCGGCAAGCGCATTGTCGTCACCGGCGGGGCGGGTGGCATCGGCATCGAAACAGTGCGCTCGTTCATGGCCCAGGGCGGCCACGTGATAATGGCCGACATCGACGAGGCCGCGCTGGAGCGCGCGCAGTCGATTCTCGGACGGGTTCGACTGGGCACAATCGCCTCATCGCTGGACACGCCGGCGGAATGTGCCCGGGTGATCGAGGCCGCGGGGGCGCCGGTCTATGCGCTCGTGCATCTCGCGGGGCTGTTGGAGCGGGATGACCTCGATCCTGACGACCACGGGGTGTGGAATCGGGCGATTGCTGCGAACCTGACGAATGCCTACGACATGGCGGTAGCGTTTTCGAAGCGGTTCGACCGGCGGGAGCCGGCGCGGATCGTGCTGACCAGTTCGATTGCCTACCGGCGCGGCAGCGCGGATCGAGTGCCGTACGCCGCGGCGAAGGGCGGCGTGGTCGGGCTGGCGCGCGCGCTGTCGCGGAAGCTGGCGCCCGATGTGCTGGTCAACGCGATTGCACCGGGGGTGATCGAAACAAAGATGTCAGCGCCGATCATCGCTGAACGAGGCGACGACTACCGCGATCAGATTCCATTGAAGCGGTTCGGACAGCCGTCGGAGGTCGCGGCGGTGATCCGGTTTCTATGCTCGCCTGATGCTTCCTATATTACCGGGCAGACGATCACCATTGATGGCGGCATGACCAACGCCTGAGCGTGCTGGTTTCGTCAGATCTCAAGCCGGTAGAAGCGCGATGCCGTGCCGCTGAACAGGGCGGTCTTTTCGGTTGCTGATGCGTTTTTCGCCAGGATCTTGCAGGCGTTCCAAAACGCGGCGTAGCCGTAGGAGCCTTTGTCCACCGGGAAGTTGCTCTCGAACATGCAACGAGAGGCGCCGAACGCTTCGAGGCAGGTTTCTACGTATGGCTTCCAGGCGGTGGCAAGTTCTTCGGAGGATGGCGGTTCCGCTTTGGTATGAAAATCCCAGCCGTTGATTTTCATCGCCATGCCGCCGAGCTTTAGCACCACGTTCGGGCAGGCGGCGAGCGCGCGGATCGACTTCGACCAGTCGGCCGTGACTTCTGCTCGCTTGCCTTCGTAGGTGCCGATGGCGAGCGGCCCCCCGATATGATTCAGGCAGATTTGCGTGCCGGGAAATGCCTGCGCCAGGGCGGTCAAATCGGCGATCTGCGGATGATACAGCCACGCATCGAAAGACAGGTTCAGCGGCGCGAGGCAGGCAAAGCCTTTGCGGAATGTTTCGTCGTACATCAGGCGGGGCGGCGGCGAATAGGCGGGGTTCATCAGGCTCGGGTCGGGATCGTAGGCGGTGATGTGGCGGATGCCACGGAACCGGTCACCGCCGGCGCGGATATGAGCCTCCAGAACGTCGCGGGACTTCTCGCCGTTGCGCAGATCGACGTGGCCGACGATGCCGGCACAGATTTTCGTCGGACCGTAGCCGCCGGAGGCGCTCATGGCCGCGACGCCGTTGACGAATTCGGTTTCGCCGACCGGACGGAAAGCCTCCGGACCTTCGGCTCGGTGCATGGAGCGGCATTGCAGAAAAACGGTGGCGACGATGTTGTGGCCGCTGTTGATGTCGGCCAGCAGGTCGTCGAGCATGTACACCCAGTGCGGGCGATCCCAGAGATGGTGGTGCGGATCGACGATTGGCAGGTTGGGCTCCAGGATCGGTTCTTTGCGGCGCGCGAGCCAGTCGTCGCGGACGGGAATGTAGGGGCTCGGCGCGGTGGTGGTGCTCATGCAGACGTGTCCTTTTTTGACCGCGTATTCTTTCCCGCCGAGCGGCGGATGCCAAGAGGGTCGCGAGGATTGGGTTCACGAGCTTGGCGAAAGGGACGGCGCTTGTCGCGAAAGTATTATAAAGTAACGAGTTAGGCCCGGTCGAAGAGAAGACGGCGACCTATCCTCTGAAGTTCACCAATTTGCCTGACGGTTCGCCGAGGATTTCGTCGTCGCGCATCACGATTTGTCCCCGCACGATGGTGGCGATCGGCCAGCCGGTCACCTGCATGCCTGCAAAGGGGGTCCAGCCGCAGGGAGCGGCAATCCAAGATTCCTCGATGCGCCGGTGGCGGTTAAGGTCTACTACCGTGAAGTCCGCGTCGTAGCCGGCCGCGAGGCGTCCCTTGCCGACGACGCCATAGACCCGGGCGGGGCCGGAGCACATCAGATCGACCATTCGGGCGAGTGAAAGACGGCGAGCATTCACGTGGTCCAGCATGATTGGCACGAGTGTCTGCACGCCGGTCAGGCCGGCGGGGCAATCGGGCCAGGGGAGCAGCTTCTTGTCGCGGGGATGCGGGGCGTGGTCGGAGCCGACGGTATCGACTGTGCCGTCGTTGATGGCCTTCCAGGCGGCCGCCCTGTGCGCCTCGCCGCGGATCGGCGGGTTCATGACACCGAAGCCTTCCAGACGCTCGTAGCAGTCGGGGGCGACCTGGGTCAGGTGGTTCAGCAGCACCTCGCAGGTGGCGATGTTACGAAATTCCTTCAGGTAATCGAACTCCTGGGCGGTCGAGACGTGCAGGATGTGCGCTGGGCGTCCGGTCGTGCGAGCCAGCGCCATCAGGCGGCGGGTGCCGAGGAAGGCGCATTCCTCATCGCGCCAGACCATGTGGTTGGAATAGGGATCGCCGGACTTGAACAGCGGCTTGCGGGCCTGGAGGCGATATTCGTCCTCACTGTGAAAAGCGATGCGGCGGCGGCCGGAGCGCATGGCTTTTTCCAGATGGTCGTCGTCCTCGATCATGAGGTCGCCGGTGGAACTGCCGGCGAAGATTTTTACCGCGCAGACGCCGCGGCCGAGTTCCAGGTCGGCTAGGTTCGGAATGTTGGTTTTGGTGCCGCCGATGTAGAGGCCCATGTCGCACCAGGCGACGCTTTCGACGTAATCCTGCTTCCAGGCCAGACGCTCGGGGTCGGTGATCGAGGGCGCGGTGTTGGGCATGTCGAACACCGCCGTCAGGCCGCCGAGCACAGCGCCTTTCGTGCCGGTGGGGATGGTCTCGACTGCTTTGTCGCCGGGATCGCGCAGGTGAACATGAGGGTCGATCAGGCCGGGCAGGACGTGCAGGCCGGTGGCATCGAAGATCCTGTCGGCGGTGGCATGGGTAGAACTCCGAGGGCGACTATCCGGCCGTGTTGGACGCCGACATCGGTTTCCTCCGAACCCCACGGCAGGACACAGGTGCCGTTGCGGATCAGCAGGTCGTAATGGCTGGGCATGGTGGTCCTTTCCGTTCACCGATCGGTATAGCAGGTGCGCGGACGGTCACAACGGACGGGCGGCCACTGCGATGTCGGTTTTGATGAAGTCTCCGCCTTTGAAAAGCAGGCTTGCGTGGTTGGTTCTTGCGCAGGCGTATGCGTAACAATCGCCCATGTTCAGTTTCGCGGGGTGTCGCCCTTTGCCGAAGCGGGCGTGGGCGTCGATCGCCATGGCGAATTCGATTTCGCCGATAGAAACGAGGCGAAAACCGAGTTCTCTCACAAACAACTGCAGGCGATCCCGCGCCTGTTCGGCGGAAAATTCGTAGGCGTGGCAGAGGCCCGCGACAGTTTCCCAAGCCGAAATCGCGGAGTAGAGGCGGTCCCGGTCTTGTTCGAGGCAGGCAGCGAGAGTGAGAGCGTCGCTCTCCTGGGCCAGAATCGATATTAACGCCGATGCATCTACAAAGAGCGTCAAAGCCCACCTGACAAATCGTCGAAGAACGCCTTGTTCGCGCGTTTTCCCGTAAGGGCAGGCAAGGGGTTCTCAGACCACAATCTCCGGAGTCGGCCTTCGACCGGGATTTGTTCGGCGGCCTTGTTCAGTGCCGCCTCGACAGCCATCCTCACGGCGTCCTGCTTCGAGAGGCCGTGTAATTGGGCCAACTGAGCAACCAGTGCAGCGGTCTTATCGTCCTTGATGTAGAGGGGCACGTTGGTGTGTCCTGGATATCCTGTGAGGATATTCTGTCCGGAGGGACGTTTCAAGGCCATGTTTGCCCGAGACTAACCGCGGAAGCGGCGTCCCGCCAATCGCGTGTGCCTCCTGCGCGATGGACCGCTAGCCCGGGAAGGTCAGCCCTCGATACAGATCGGGTAGGGGTATCGTGATGTCGGGTCCGGGTAGCAGAAGCTCGCCGCTGGTGTGAGCGCTGGCGATCCATACGCCGCCCGGCTCCCGATGGAACAAAGTGGCCGCGACCGCTGTCTGCTCCAACAGCACATAGCAGCGCAACGACGGGAGTGTAGCGTATTCAAGCAGCTTTTCGACGCGATCCGTGGTGGCGGTGTCGTCGGAGAGAACCTCGAAGATCGCTACGGCGTCGGTTAAAGTCCTTGTGGTCTGATCAGGCGGCGTGGCGCAGAGCACCACGTCGGGGTAGCGTACGACGGCTCCCATGCGAAGGCGCATTTCATGCAACGCCGCCATTGGACGCTCAGACAGCGAGCCCATCAGCGAAAGGCAGAGATTGAATACTATGCGTTGGTGCGCGACGCTGCCGCCGGTCATCGGGATGACATCCCGCCCGTCGAATTCATGCTTCCCCTCCTGCTTGTCTTCCCAGACGAGAAAGCGATCCGTCGTCCATGTTTCGGCCGGCACGGTGTCCATATTGCGATTTATAACCCATCTCGCCGAGATCCGCACGTCCGCCCGGCGTCTGGCCGCGCGTCCAGTTCGGCGGCACGACGTTGGTTACCTACGTATCCGGCCTGCCTGCGTGCTCTTCTGATGCTATGTTCCCCGCATCCAGCGCGGCCTGCAGCATCCACGCGGCAGCGGCACGATCGATGACGTCGGCGCGTTTGGCGCGGGTCAGGTCGGCCTCGTTGATCAGGAACCGGTTTACCGCGGCGCTGGACAGGCGTTCGTCCCATAGCGCGGCCGGCAATCCGGTCACCGATGACAGCGCGTGCGTCCAATCCCTGACTGCCTGAGCGGCCGGTCCGGCGGTGCCGTCCATCGACAGCGGCAGGCCAACGATCAATCCGTATGCGCCTTCCTTCAGGGCGATCGTGGCGATCTCGGTCGCATTGGCGGTCAGCTTCCCCCGCTTCAGCCTGCCGTACGGCGAGGCCAAGGTTCGCCGCACATCCGACAATGCCAGGCCGATCGTTTTAGATCCGGGGTCGATGCCGATTACGCGCTGGTCGCCGCTCAGCGAGGCCAGCAAATCCCTCAGGTTGAACAGAGCCATGTGCGCCGTTATGGTCCGGCCCCTTCGCCAAGCCAAGGAATTCCACCCCTATGTCGCTCGATCACGCGACCGTCCGCCGTATCGCCTCGCTCGCGCGTATCCGCGTGGAGGAGCACGAGGTGGAAAATCTGTGCCATGAGTTGAATGGCATCCTAGGCTGGATCGAGCAACTGAATGAGGTCGACGTCACCGGCGTCGCGCCGCTGACCGGAGCCACGAATATGGCGATGGCGATGCGCGCCGACGTCGTTACGGATGGCGGATATCCGGACAAGGTATTGTCCAATGCGCCCGAGCGGATCGGCGATTTTTTCGCGGTGCCGAAGGTTGTGGAGTGATGCTGACGGACCTGACGATTGCCGAGGCTCGCGACGCGCTGCGGGCGAAGGAATTCTCGGCTGTTGACCTGACCATGGCGCATTTGCATGCCATCGAGGCATTGAACCCTCGGCTGAACGCGTTCATCACCGTCAGCCACGCGCAGGCGGTGGATCAAGCCCGAGCGGCGGATGCAGCGCTGGCGGCGGGGGATGAGCGGGCGCTGACTGGGATTCCGCTGGCAATCAAGGACCTGTTCTGCACCGCCGGGTCGAGGACCACAGCGGGCAGCAAGATTCTCGGGCCATTCGTGCCGCCATACGAGAGCACGGTGACGGAGCATCTGCTGCGCGACGGGGCGGTGTTCCTGGGCAAGGCGAATATGGACGAGTTCGCCATGGGGTCGTCGAACATGACCTCGGCGTACGGGCCGGTGGAAAATCCTTGGAAGCGCAAGCAGGATGCGGCCGCCGTGCTGGTGCCGGGCGGATCGTCAGGCGGGTCTGCCTCGGCGGTCGCGGCGAGGCTGGCGATGGGGGCGACGGGAACGGACACCGGCGGCTCGATCCGGCAACCGGCCTCGTTCTGCGGCCTGGTGGGGGTGAAGCCGACATATGGGCGGTGTTCGCGATGGGGGGTGGTGGCATTCGCTTCCTCGCTGGATCACCCTGGGCCGTTGACGCGGACCGTGCGGGATGGAGCGATCCTGTTGGGATCGATGGCCGGTCACGATCCGAAGGACTCCACAAGCGCGGCTGTCCCGGTTCCGGACTTCGAGGCCGCCTGCGGGCGAGGCGTGAAGGGCCTGCGGATCGGGATGCCTCGCGAGTATCGCTCCGACGGCATGCCGGCGGAAATCGATGCGCTGTGGCAGCAGGGGGTGAGCTGGCTGCGGGCGGCGGGGGCGGAGATCGTCGACGTGTCGCTGCCACACACGAACTATGGGCTGGCGACCTATTACATCGTCGCGCCGGCGGAAGCGTCGTCGAACCTGGCGCGGTATGACGGCGTGCGGTTTGGTGCGCGCGAGAACGGCGCGGACCTGCGGGATTTGTATGAACGCACGCGCGCGGCGGGATTTGGGCCAGAGGTCCGTCGCCGCGTTCTGATCGGCACCTATGTGCTGTCAGCCGGCTATTACGACGCGTACTATCTCCGCGCGCAGAAAATCCGAGCACTTATTCTGAAGGATTTTACCGATGCCTTTGCGCGGGTCGACGCGCTGCTGACGCCGACCACGCCGTCGGCGGCGTTTGCGCAGGGGGAGAAGATGGATGATCCAATCCAGATGTACTTGAACGACCTGTTCACCGTGCCGGCAGACTTAGCTGGGGTGCCCGCAAGCTCGGTGCCGGTTGGATTGGACGTGAACGGGTTGCCCCTGGGGCTGCAAGTGATCGCCAAGCCGTTCGATGAGGAGACGGTGTTCGCGGTGTCCGCGGCGCTGGAGCAGGCCGCGGGATTTTCCGCCCTGCCGGCGCTACGGGCGGGGATCAGCCGAGCCTGATATTAGCCCGTGTGTCAGAGAGGGGCGCATTGTCGTAAGGCTATGCGAGGGGCGGACCATGCGCGCGGAATGTTTCGCAGCACCGTGTCCTCAGATCGTCCCAGCAACCGAACGATCGTTCGCCGCGATATCGTGCAACTGAAGGGGATTGCCAGGGGCGCCGCAAGCTTGCACAAACATTGGGTCTGCTGAAATCTGCTGCTTCACCAGAAGTTAGGAACCAAATGTCTGACCCGATCCCGATAGGGGTTCCCCTTACGAGCCTGCGTCCGACGCAGATGACGGTCGGTTTTCGGGAGGTCGAGATTAAACGTCGCCAGTGGCGCGAAGCAGACGATGAAGCACGGGCGAAGCTGCTGAGGCGCCACGTCGTTCCGGCGGTAGTCGGACCCAAGGGACACTACTTTATCGTTGATCACCATCACTTCACGAAGGCGCTTCTGGACGAGAAGGCTCCACTGATCGCCGTTTACATTGTCGCCGATCTCGAAAGTCTAGCCAAAGACGAATTTTGGACATACCTCGACAACAGCGATTGGTGTCATGCTTACGACGCCACCGGCAATCGCTGTAAACTGTCGGACATTCCAAAGAGCTTGTCTGAACTTGCCGACGATCCATTCCGCAGCCTTGTCGGCGAGCTGATCCGCGCTGGTGGTTGCGCCAAGAGCAGTACGCCATTCTTCGAGTTCTTATGGGCGGATTTCCTGCGTCGCCGCATCAAGCATCAACTTGTCGAGCGGGATTTCGGCACCGCCCTGGTGAAGGCGCTCGACCTCGCGAAGAGCAGCGACGCTAAGAGCTTGCCCGGATGGTCTGGTGCAGACCCGTCCGCAAACTAGCAGGTAGTGATTTCGTCTGCGGGGTGCGCACCCAAGCGACTATGCCACTTCGAGCGTCGATCGACATGGAATCGGTCGATCCGCCTTATCAAGGGCTGACGTGACCTTGAAACTTCTCCGGCGGTCTTGTTCCCCATTGCGACCGGAGCCCCTCCTCAGCCGAGACGAGGTTGCCGCCATTGCGGACATTCAACCGATCGGTGTCTGCCCAGTGCTCATGGACGCGGCCCCAAGGATCGGCCCAATAGTCGTAGACCTGACTGCCGAGCAGGTGGCGGCCGATGCCCCACATGTGCTCGTATTTGCTCAAGCCGTTCAGGTATTCGTGGCCGATGAACACGTCATCGATGTCCTGAACCTCGAATGAAAAGTGATTGAGGCCAGCCCGTTCATTTCTCATGCAGAAGAAGGCATGGTGATCAACATAATCATTGCCCGCATCGATCCGACTGAACTGACCGATGATGTTCTCTTTGTCCCCGGCATAAACATCGTCCGAGCAGACTAGACCGAGTGTCTCGCGGAACCAGCGAACAGTCTCCTGGTTCTTTGGAGAGCCGAGAACGGCGTGGCCAATCCGTTTGACACTGGATGGCCCGGCGGCGAACCGGATGACCTCACCCGCGCGGTTCAACGGCTCGACACCCGAATTGATCGACTGCCGCACGACCTCGATCGGTTGCGCGGCTTCGATGCCATGTACGATCTCGATCGTGTAGCCGTTCGGTTCGCTCAGGCGAACCCGTTTGCCGCCGCCGGGCTCATCGATGCTCTCGATATCCGACGCACCGGGCAGCTTGGAGATCGTGGCGAGGTCGTCCTCGTTGCTCACCGTCCATGCAAATCCGATGAACTTTGGATCACCCTTTTCGGTGACGTGGATGTGGTGCGATGGATCGGTGCCTCGCATATACAGCGCCGTTGGCGTTCGAGCCGCCCGTACCAGGCCGAACGCGGTGAGGAACTCCTCTTGTGCGTCCAAGTCCGGCGACCGGAGCCGGGCGTAGGCAAGGTCGCGTACCTTGATAGCCGCCATGGGTCTCCTCCATTTATCCGACGTCTTTCCGTCGGTCGGCTGCGGCGGCATTGCTGGATCAGTGGGTCTGTCGAGCAGCCGGCGCAGCGCGGCGAACTCGGGACCGGAGCCACCGATGCTCAAAAACGCCTCGACATCCATCTCTGTAACCTGTCCGCCTGACGACGGATTGGCTTCATGGCGGACCGATCGGCGCCCCGAGTTGGTGTCTCGGATCAGGGTCCAGCGATCCCCGTTCGCGCTTCGATAGATGTCTTCCGCCGATTGCGTCATGACGAATGCTCCACCTTATTGTTGCCAGCGTAGATAGGGTTGCTGGAGAGCGAGACGCTTTGCGGGTTCGGCACCCGGGCGGCGGTCCTGTTCGGAAACGCCGCCCGATGTCTTGTTTGCGGTCTAGTCCGGATCATCCCATGCACGACCGAGGCCGTGTATGAGATGCCTTTCCGCCGAGATCAGGCGAGGTCGTAGCGATCAAGGTTCATCACCTTGGTCCACGCCGCCACGAAGTCTTTCACGAACGTCCCCTTCGCGTCGTCAAATGCATAGACTTCCGCGATGGCGCGGAGTTGAGAGTCCGACCCGAAGATCAGGTCGGACCGGGTGCCGGTCCACTTGATCTCGTTTGTCGCGCGGTCGCGCCCCTCGAACACGCCTTCGGACGTAGATGACGCCTGCCACTCCGTGCCCATGTCGAGCAGGTTGACAAAGAAATCAGTGGTCAGTGCCTCGGGGCGCTTGGTGAAGACGCCGTGTTTGGATTGCTCGACATTGGCATTCAGGACGCGCAAGCCGCCGAGCAGAACGGTCATCTCAGGCGCGGTCAAAGTCAGCAACTGCGCCCGATCCACCAACAGTTCCTCCTCAGAACGGGGATGGCCGCTTCTGATATAGTTGCGGAACCCGTCTGCGATCGGTTCAAGCACGGCGAACGATTCCACGTCGGTCTGCTCCTGCGACGCGTCTGTCCGCCCCGGCTTAAAGGGAACCGTCACGTCGTGTCCGGCCTTCTTGGCCGCGGCCTCGATGGCGGCGGAACCGCCGAGCACAATCAGGTCGGCGAGCGAGACCTGCTTGGCACCTGATTGGAATTCCTTCTGGATCTGCTCGAGTTTCTGAAGCACCGGTGCCAGGAGAGCCGGCTGGTTGACCTTCCATTCGTTCTGCGGCGCGAGGCGAATACGCGCCCCGTTCGCCCCGCCACGCTTGTCGGAGCCGCGGAAGGTCGACGCCGACGCCCACGCCGTCGAAACCAGTTGCGAGATCGACAGTCCGGAGCCGAGGATCTTAGCTTTAAGAGCCGCAATGTCCTGAGGCCCGATCAGTTCGTGCTTCCGCTCGGGAACCGGGTCTTGCCACGGCAGTGTCTCTGCCGGAACCAGCTTGCCAAGATACCGCGCACGGGGGCCCATATCGCGGTGCGTCAACTTGTACCAAGCCCTGGAAAACGCGTCCGCTAACAACTGCGGATTGTCGCGAAAGCGACGCGAAATCGGCTCATAGATCGGATCCATTCTGAGCGCGAGATCTGTCGTGAGCATCATTGGGGCGTGCCGCTGCGACGGATCGTGAGCATCAGGCACGGTGCCCGCTGCAGATGCGTCCTTAGGTGTCCACTGGAATGCGCCAGCCGGACTCTTCGTCAGCTCCCACTCAAAACGGAACAGGTTGTCCAGAAAGTTGTTGTCCCACTTTGCCGGACTGGTGGTCCAGGCACCCTCCAACCCGCTGCTGATGGTGTGGACGCCTTTGCCGCTGCCAAAGGTGCTTTTCCAGCCGAGACCTTGCTGCTCGATGGGAGCACCCTCGGGTTCGGGACCGACATATTTGGCCGGATCGGCAGCGCCATGGGCTTTGCCAAACGTGTGTCCGCCGGCGATGAGCGCGACTGTCTCCTCATCATTCATCGCCATCCGAGCGAATGTCTCGCGGATATCCCTGGCCGATGCGACCGGATCCGGCTTGCCATTTGGCCCCTCCGGATTAACGTAGATCAGACCCATTTGAACGGCGGCGAGCGGCTTCTCAAGCTGACGGTCGCCGTGGTAGCGCTCGTCGCCCAACCACGTGTGCTCAGGTCCCCAGTCGATGTCCTCCTCGGGCTCCCACACGTCCTCGCGGCCACCGGCGAAACCAAACGTCTTGAAGCCCATCGATTCGAGCGCGACGTTGCCGGTGAGAATCAGCAGATCGGCCCACGAGATTTTGCGGCCGTACTTCTGCTTGATCGGCCAGAGCAACCGGCGCGCCTTGTCGAGGCTGACGTTGTCCGGCCAGCTGTTGAGGGGTGCAAAGCGCTGTGTGCCGGAGCCTGCGCCGCCGCGGCCGTCGTGGATGCGGTAGGTGCCTGCGCTGTGCCATGCCATTCGAATGAAGAACGGCCCGTAGTGGCCATAATCGGCCGGCCACCAGCTCTGCGAGTCCGTCATCAACGCATGCAGGTCCTTGATCACTGCATCGAGGTCAAGGCTCTCGAACTCCTTGGCGTAGTTGAACGCCTCGCCCATCGGATTGGTCAGGGAGGAGTTCTGGTGGAGACCACGAAGGTTCAGCTGATCCGGCCACCAGTCACGGTTCACCTTGGCCAGAACGGTTGTGTGTCCCTTCTGCCCGCCTGACACCGGGCATCCGCTTTCTGTTGACATGTTTTCTCCATCCAAAGTCTGCAATCTACGACGACGCCCCGACGATGGCGCGCGGCACCTATCGGGCTAATCGATGCTATGAAAGTGATCTATAGGGCTGCCGTTTGCAAGGCAGCTTGCGGGAAGTCTGACCCGATCATGTGATCCGGTTGATATGGTAGTTTACCTGTTGGCTCGAATGGCTTGTGGCGCCACGGGATCCGCACGGGGGAGGGCAAATGGCCGAGCGTCTGGGGGGCAAGGTGGCAATCGTAACCGGGGGCTGCGTCCCGGGGCGAGGGCGTCGGCAACGGGGCGGCGACGTCTATCCTGTTTGCGCGGGAAGGCGCGAAAGTCGTGCTGGTCAACCGCGACGCAGCCCGCGCGGAGGCACTCGCTGAACAAATCCGCGCCGAAGGGGGCGAGGCATCGGCGTTCGCGGCGGACGTCACCCAGCAGGACGCGGCGGAGGCGATGGCGGCGTTCGCGATGGAACGCTACGGGCGGATCGACATCCTGCACAACAATATCGGGTTTGGACATTCCGGCACGCCGGAAACATTGGAGCTGGCCGATTGGAACCGGGTGTTCGAGGCCAATCTGACTTCCGCCTTCATGTCCTGCAAGGCGTGTCTGCCTCTGATGCGGGCGGGCGGAAGCGGCGCGATTTTAAACGTCTCTTCGACGGCCGGCGCGATGGGTTTGTCAGGCACCGCCGGCGGTCTGGCCTATACCACCACGAAGGCCGGTCTCCACGGCTTGACGTTGTCAGTCGCGGCGGACTACGCCGTGCACGGCATTCGCGTCAACACCCTGGTGGTCGGCACAGTGTTTACCCCTCTGGTGGCGCATCTCGGCGAGGAGGGGCGGGAGCGTCGGCGCAAGGCGGTGCCACTGCAAACGGAGGGCACCGGATGGGATGTTGCCTACGCGGCGGTGTTCCTGGCCAGCGATGAGGCACGCTGGATCACCGGTGTCATGCTGCCGATCGACGGCGGCTTTCTGGCGATCCGGCAATGGCCGCGATAAGGCGCACGGCGATGACGATGCCGCCGCATCAGCTCGCCAGCGACCTGATCGAGCCATCCCGTAGGCGGAGTTTCGTGCCGGAGATGTGTAAGGGACCGGCGTCCCCCCGTCACGCGCTGCCGATCGGAGTTGTGACATTCGCGCAGTTCGACGCTCGCGGTAATAGACCTAGGCCGGGAAGCCGGGAGAAGTGGTTACCACTTGATCTCCAGCCGACTGAGCTGGACAGGATTGATTTGCAATAGCGCGCCGCGCGATATTCGCGACCCCTGACGATGTTTTGTAGTGACATGGCGATTTGCGTGCAGAGTCTTGAAGACGCGAAAAAGACGCAACAGTCTAATTGAGAGTGCAATGTCAGTACCCGGAAAAGATCCCATTGTCACTGACCATAAATGGCATCGACATGAAGCTGAGCGTGGCGCCGTGGACGAGCTTGCTCGATCTGTTGCGCGTAGACGGAAGGCGGATCAATTCCTGTCTCACACTTGCCGTCATGCAGGATGGCGCCCCGTATTGCCTCATCCAGGAATGCTCCCGAACGGGTTAGGCATTGCCTCACCAGAATGCTCCCGGCGCGGCGTCACTTTGTCAATCGGCATCCAACGGGTATTGCTTGAGATCTGGCACATGCGGGCGGCGGCATGATGGGTCCTGGCGCGAGCAATTCGTCAGCCTTACCCGCGCTTGGGGAGGGGCGTTGCCATCACCTCCCGTTGTAGTGGCGTTCGGAAGTCGCGGCTGAATGCGGTGTGATCAGGCTTGCCTTACGGAAGCAAACGACCCGGCGCCAACCGGTGCCGGGTCGCATCACCGGGCGCGGTCATTGGCGTCCCCGCCTGTGCCGCGAGGCAATCGTAAACTTGTCATCAGCGGGCCTCAAATATCCCGGGGGTTCGGGGGCAGCGCCCTCGCCTCCGGCCGATCAAAGCGCGTGCTGGGAGCGTCACCCACACCAACCGGCTTAACTGTTAACCAAGACGAGCGCCTGTCGTTTACGACCATAATGGGAATGACTGTTCAGCGTTACGGAACGGATTGAAGCGGGGACTGTGCAGCGTGATAGCCCGGAGCACTGCCGCCGAACACCAGTTGATGTGCATTTTCCCGCCGCCACACTTTGACACGGCGCTGTAGCGTTCGCAGCAGTTTGTCCGGGTAGATATCTGGCTGCTCCCGCTGAAGCCGCTCGAGCAGTTCTCGCGACGTCCGCCATGGCTCGACCTCGAACCACTCACGTATTTGCGCCGTCACCGACAGGAACGGATCAGGGCAAGTCCGCAAATATTTGCGGCCCTTTTCTTTCGGCTTACTCGTCGGACGTACCTCACCCTCGTGCCAAGACGTTCGAAGGCCTTCCAGGAACTGCTCTAGCGTTGGCGCACTCACCGACACCATTTCGCCAGTTACCGGCCGATCTGCAATCTCGACGAGCTGCTTCTGGGCAAGGCGGATCTCACTCAACAGCCGCACCGGATCCAGAGTCGCCTGTAGAGCACTGAGGCGAGCTCGTACCGTCTCGCTCGTACGCGGATCGGCCAGCAGCCGCTGATACGGCGTCGCTGGTGGGTAGTAGCGCTTCGTGACCCTCGCTCCATCACGTTTCTTACTGGCCAGCTTAAAAGACGGCTGAAAGAAATTCACAAATAAACGAACCGACATATACAGTCGACCCAACGCCGCTGCCGCCTCCAGGCCCACGTAGCGTCGGTAGCCCACAATGCGGCGCACAACTGCGCCGTTGTTCTGCTCCACCCATGCTTGATCGTTCTTGCGATACGGCCTACAGCGTGTGAACTCCACACCGGCGTCCTTGCAATAGGACTGTACGGTCTCATTCATGAACACGCTATCGTTGTCAGTATCAAACCCGAGCAGAGGAAACGGCATCCGCTTGCGGACCTCGCTCAACACCGCAATCAATACCGTCTGCTCCCGGACCAATAACGGTGCACACTCCGTCCAGCCGCTCGCAATGTCGGTCAATGTCAGCGTCTGCACGAAACTGCCTTCTGCCGTCGGCCCGCTATGCGCGACCAGGTCGGCCTCCATGAACCCAGGTGCCGGATCATCCCAGCCATCAAATGTTCGAACCGGCACGCTGCGCCGGACCCCGGTCGAGGATGCCGATCGTCGACGCCCTCCTCCTGTTGCTTGCTGCTTAACCTTGCACAACGATCGGTCGATGGTCGCCGCGCTCATTGCCAGCAGACCGCTTCCCACCTCCGGCGCGAGTTTGAGATGACCGTGCCGCTCCATTAACTCAACGAGGATAGGTATCAACGGTCGCAACCGCTTGCCGCATACCCGGTCCGACGCCTCCCAAACCAAGATCAGCGCCTCGCGCACGGCGTCGTCATAAACCCTACGTCTCCGACGAGGGCCGGAGGGCTCACTGCGAATCCGAAGCAGACGCATCGCATGCTTGCGATGCAGACCGCTCACCGCTGTGAACTCGTCCAAAATGCGGCTGCGATCTTTGCGAGCGGACCGGGCGTACCGCTCCGCCACCACCGCCACCAACTCATCCCGTGTCGCCATGCTGATCCGCCTCATGCTCGCCCCCGCCGAACCCCGGCGGGGAGCAAATTACGTGAGGCAACAGACCGACACTGGGGAGCATTTCAGGTGAGGCAATGCGGCACCTATACGATTATGACGCAGGTCGCGGCTGATATGCTTGGATTGCCGCTCGACAATGTCACCGTCAAACTGGGTGACTCGACGCTGCCTCAATCGCCGGTCGAAGGCGGATCATGGATAGCGGCCTCCGTATCCAATGGGATTGTCACGACATCTGATGCGATCCGAGAAGAGTTGCTGCGTCTGGCGAAGCAGATGCCGAACTCGCCATTCGCCGAGGCGACTGCTGCCGAAGTCGCACTTGCTGACGGCAAACTCGTGAGCAAGCAGGACCCGTCGCGCGAACTATCGATCGCGGCCGTGATGCGACATGCCGGCGTGGATCGCATCGTGCAGGAGAAATCCACCACCTTCGCGGATGATGGTTCACACGCGCACAACACCCATTCGGCAATCTTCGCCGAAGTGAAGGTGGATGAGCAGCTTGACGTCATTCGCGTCAGCCGGATCGTCAGTGCAGTCGCCGCCGGCCGTATCCTGAATACGAAGACTGCTAGAAGCCAGATCATGGGCGAGGTGGTGTGGGGCATCGGCATGGCGCTGCACGAAGAAACTCTGATCGACCACAAGTTTGGCCGCATCATGAACGCGAACATCGCCGAATATCATGTCCCGGTGAATGCGGACGTGCACGACATCCAGGTCATCTTCGTCGACGAACCGGATGACATCGTCAATCCACTCGGTATCAAAGGGCTGGGCGAGATCGGCATTGTGGGCGTGGCGGCGGCGACCGCTAACGCCGTTTATCACGCGACCGGCAAGCGCGTGCGCGACCTGCCGATCACGCTCGATAAACTGAGGCGGTGAGTGGGAGACCGCTAAGGCGGCGTTGCCGAAATTTTGGTTCGACCCCATCCGGACGCGGTGTTCGCTCCCATCCGGACGCGTGCCCGCTCCCGTAATCCGCGCGGTTGCAGCACCCGGTTCAGGCGCCTAAATCCCAAAGCAACGAACGGGTTCGCTTGAAAGGCGCCGCGATGACTTACTCACTTCAGGGCAGCACCGGCGCGTGGGAAGTCGTGGTCGGTCTGGAGGTCCATGCCCAGGTTATCAGCAACGCGAAACTGTTCAGTGGCGCGGCGACTGCATTTGGGGCGGAACCCAACAGCCAGGTCAGCTTCGTCGATGCCGCTTTCCCCGGCATGCTGCCGGTCATCAACGCCGAATGCGTCGCGCAGGCGGTGCGCTCGGGCCTTGGGTTGAACGCCCATATCAACATGGTCAGCCGGTTCGACCGGAAGAATTACTTCTACGCCGATCTGCCCTCGGGCTATCAGATCAGCCAATATGAACACCCCATCGTCGGGACCGGCCAGATCGAAGTTGAACTCGCCGACGGATCGACCAAGGCGATCGGCATTACCCGGCTGCACCTGGAGCAGGACGCCGGTAAGTCGATCCACGACCAGCACCCAACCAAGTCGCTGATCGACCTGAACCGGGCCGGCGTGGGGCTGATGGAGATTGTGTCGGAACCGGATATCCGCAGCCCGGAAGAGGCTGGCGCCTACGTGCGCAAGCTGCGCTCCATTCTGCGCTATCTCGGGACCTGTGATGGCAACATGGAGGAAGGCTCGCTGCGGGCCGATGTCAACGTTTCGGTGCGCAAGCATGGCGAACCGTATCGGACGCGGTGCGAGGTCAAAAACGTGAACTCGATCCGCTTCGTCATGCAGGCGGTGGAGGCGGAAGCGCAGCGCCAGATCGAGGTTTGGGAGTCGGGTGGGACAGTGATCCAGGAGACTCGGTTGTTCGACAGCGGCCGTGGTGTCACGCGGTCGATGCGGTCGAAGGAGGACGCACACGATTACCGTTACTTTCCCGATCCGGATTTGCTGCCGTTGGTGCTGGAGGAAGACTGGGTCGCGTCCCTGAAAGCCTCGCTGCCCGAACTCCCTGACGCCAAGCGTGCTCGGTTTATACAGATGTATGGACTGACGCCCTACGATGCCTCGGTTCTGGTTGCCGAGAAAGCGACGGCCGATTTCTATGAAACGGTCGCAAAGGGGCGAGATGCGAAGATCGCCGCCAACTGGGTGACCGGGGATTTCTTTGCCGCGCTGAACCGGCTCGGGCGATCGATCGAGGATCCGCCGGTTAGTGCTGCCGCATTGGGTGGTTTGCTGGATCTGGTGGCCGATAGCACGATCAATGGGCGTATCGCCAAGGAGGTGTTCGAGGCGATGGTGGAAAGCGGGAATGATGCCGCGACGATCGTCGACGAGAAGGGTTTGCGCCAAGTGACTGATACTGGAGCGATCGACGCCGCGGTTGACCGGATTCTGGCGGCTAATCCGGACAAGGTTGCTGAATACCGGTCGGGCAAAGACAAATTGTTCGGATTTTTCGTGGGCCAGACGATGAAGGCGATGGCTGGCAAGGGGAACCCCGGGTTGATCAACGAGACGCTGAAGCGGCGTCTGGCAGGGTAACGGCACTGGGATCCCCTGCGCCGCTTTCAAACCACCGGGCTTGCTCCGCCGTCCATGTTGATCGCCGTCCCCGTCGTAAATGCGGCATGATCGCTGCACAGGAAGCACGCCATCGCCGCGAACTCCTCTGCCCTGCCGATGCGCCCCAGCGGAACGGCAGTGCCCATTTTCGCTGTGAAGTCATCGTATGACTCGTTGGAGCCTTCCCGAGCGTGCCGCCGCTTGTGCTGGTCGGAGTCGATCAACCCGACCAACATGCCGTTGACCAGAATGCCATGTGGCGCGCCCTCGCCCGCCAGCACTTTCATCAACGCCATACCGGCTGCACGTGATACCGCCGTCGGCGCCCCGTTTGCTCGCGGTGCCTTCGCCCCGGTGTTCAGCACGTTGATGATCCGGCCCCATTTGCGGGCTTTCATCCCTGGCCAGACCAGCCGCGACAACCGGATCGCGGCGAACAGCTTCAGGTCGAGATCTTCCTGCCAGAGTTCATCGGTGATCTGCTCCGACGGCATCGCCCGTGAAATGCCGGCGTTGTTGACCAGGATGTCCACCTGCTTAAACGCCTTGATCACGGCTTCGAACGTCTTCGAAATTTCATCGGCCTTCGCGACGTCGCACGAAAATGTCTCGACCCTGCCTGACGCCCCCTCGGACGCAATCGCCTGAGCCTCGGTCAAGGAATCCCGGTTGCGCGCGAGGATCGCGACATTGGCGCCCGAGGCGGCGAATTCCTTCGCCATTGCCAGACCGAGACCCTTGCTGGCGCCGGTTATAATCGCGGTACGGCCGTCTAGGCGCACTTCCATCGGTTCTCTCCCTGGTCCAAAGATTCAGTTTGCGGAAGATACCCAATCCGCGCAACGCGTGCGAAACTGGACGGATGTCATCATTCGAATTCGTCTCGGTGCTGCTGTTGCTGGCGGCGATTCTGGGGGTCTTAAACCACCGCTACGTTCACCTGCCCCGCACAATCGGCCTAATGGCCGGCTCCCTTATTCTTTCCATCATTATCATCCTGGTCGATCGGTCGGTCGATGTAGTCGAACTGCGGCAGTGGTGGGAGGAGTTGGTCGACACCACCGACATGCCGCACGTATTCCTGGATGGGTTGCTGGCCTTCATGCTGTTCGCTGGCAGCCTGCATGTCGATATGGACAGCCTCCGTTCGCAGAAATGGACTGTCCTGGCGCTGGCGACGCTCGGCGTGCTGCTCGCGACTGTGCTGTATGGGTTTGGCATCTGGTTCATTCTCGCGGGCACTGTCCCGCTGCCTTGGTGCTGCGCCCTGGGCGCCCTGCTGGCGCCCACCGACCCCATCGCGGTGGGCAGCCTGCTAAGAGAGGCGGGGTTGCCGCCCGGACTTCTAGCGGTGGTGAACGGTGAAAGCCTGTTCAACGATGGCGTCGCCGTCGTCATTTTCGCCGTCACACTCGGGTGGGCCAATGGGCACGTTACGACCCCCGGGATGATCGGGCTGGAGCTTCTTACCAAGGCTGGTGGCGGGATAGCCCTTGGCCTGCTCACCGGCTATCTCGCTTACCGCGCGCTACATCTAATCAACGAACCGGCGTTGGAACTGACGATCACACTGGCCCTGGTCACCGTCACCTACAGCCTCGCCGCGGCGCTGCAGGTGTCCGGCCCGCTGGCCGTCGTAGTCGCGGGCTTGCTGACCGGGCATAGGTCGACTCGGTTTGCCATGACCGACCTTTCCCGCGAGCAGGTGATCCTGTTCTGGGACAGGATGGACGAACTCCTGAACGCCGTCCTGTTCCTGCTGATGGGCTTCGCGCTGCTGTCGGTGAAATTCGACGTCCACCTGCTGACCGCCGCGGCAAGCGGGATCGCGCTGGCGGTGATGACCCGGCTCATCAGCGTGGCGATCCCAACCACTTTGGTGCATCTGCGGCGATTACCGAAGCTGCGTGGTATCGCAGTGCTGACCTGGGGCGGCTTGCGGGGCGGGATCTCCATCGCGCTGGCTCTGACGCTCGAGCCTTCGCCCTACCGAGGCACCCTGCTGGCGATTTGCTACGCTGTCGTGGTCTTCACCATTCTGGTGCAGGGCCTGTCAATGCCGATGCTGGTGCGGCGTTTGTATCGTCCTACAGCAGTCCCGCTATAATCACCGTGAGCAGCCCGAGGATCAGGTTGACCCCGATCAGCTTGCGGATGTTGTCCAGGCTGGAGGCCATCCGGTTGCGGTCGGTGGTGCGGCGGAACTGGCGATAGGGACCAAAAAAGATCGCCAGGAACACCGCCGCCATCAGCAGGCCTAGCCCTAGCATCGTATGGATCTGCCACGGGGCGTTGGCCATGCCGCCAAGAAAACCGAGCATGGCGAAGCCGGTGATGATGATCAGCGGCATGGCGTGCCAGATTACCAGGAAGAATTTTCGGAAAACCTGGGTGTGCAGCAGCATCCGTTGCGGCGCTTCGATCGCCGCCAGGCTTGGCCGCAGCACGACGTAGGCGAAGAACATGCCGCCCACCCACAGCACCGCACACAACAGATGCAACGCCTTGAGAACCGCGTAAACCGTCATTCTATCATCTCCAGCAACTCCGCCAGCAGGGCACGTAGCTCATTCGCCGCTGTTGATCGAGGGGCGGTCTCGGTGATGCCCAAGCCAGCGGCGAAGGCGGATGCGAAGCCGGTGCGGTTGCCGACCGTCGCCTTCAGCATCGGCTTGCCGTCGCGTTGCAACTGGGCGGCCATGACCTCCCGCAGCTTGCCGGTGGAGGGCACACGGTTCAGCACGATCACCGCCCTGCGCTTTTCGGCAGCGGCGAGCTTAAGGGTGCCCTCGGCCGCCCAGATATCGGGCGGGCTCGGCTGAACCGGGATCAGCACGAGGTTGGCACCTCGGATGGCGAGGCGCGCATTAGTATCGATCTGCGGTGGACTATCGATCAGCACAATGTCGTTGGTTGCCTTGAGCCGGTCCAGCTCGCCGGTCACCCGCCACCCGGATACGTCGGAGAACGTTAGTTTGGCTGCGGCATTTGGACGCAGCTCATTCCAGCGGGTCAGGCTGTGCTGCGGATCGATGTCCAGCAGGGCCACCTTGCGCGTGGGGGCGAGAGCAGCGGCTAGGTTGGCCGCCAGGGTCGTCTTGCCGGTGCCGCCTTTCTGCTGCGCGACGGTGATAACGATCGCCATGCGATCCAACTCCAATGCGGTGGTGGGGTACAGTTTCAGAACCGGTGATTCGAAGCCACAACCAAGGTGTATCGCGGCTCGCTTTTCGCCGGCGGCATCGCTAGAGTGGAAGACGCGCCGCCGTAAGGCGGACCGCGGGAGAACAGGGACGGCATAATGCCAACCGATCGGCCGAGAGGCGCCAGTTGCTACCGTCTCGATCCGCCACGTTGCGATCAGGATTGGCAAGCGTATCACGGGATCCGCCGGCGTGTGTTTCACCTGCCTCGGCCGGACGAACCGATCAATTCAGACTGTCACCCCCTTGTGCTGTTCCTCGAGGGCGAACCGATCGGCGCGATTCAGGTAGACGACCTGAAGAACCAGGCCGCAGCCTTGCGTTTGGTGGCGATCGATCCGACCTTTCAGGGCGGCGGACACGGACGGGTCATGCTGGAGCAGGCCGAGCAGTTCGTGCGCGATCTGGGGTGCAAAAAGGCGGTGGTCTATTCCACGCCGGAGGCGGCGGGGTTCTACCAAACCGCCGGCTATGATGAAGAAGATTGGGACGACGTCTGCATGGGCGGCATCGTGCAAATGCTGAAGAAGCTTGACTGACCGAATTTGGGGGCAGCCCGCCGTGCTGCCCCGGACAATGACCGCAGCGCGTCTACCCTGCGGCGTCGTCTACTCTGCGGCGTCGCGCCTTAGCCGGTCGGCGAACTGCTTGCGAAACTTCACAACCTTCGGCGCCACAACGACCTGGCAGTACCCGCTGTAGGGATTGCGGGCGAAATAGTCGTGGTGTTCCGGCTCCGCCTCGTAGAACACGGTCAGCGGCTCAATCTGGGTGACTAGTTTTCCCGGCCAGATTTTGGCATCGACGATTTCCTTCATCACCGCTTTCGCTGTCTCCGCCTGAGCGTCGGAATGTGTCAGGATGATTGAGCGATACTGGGTCCCGACGTCGTTGCCCTGCCGATCTTGGGTGGTCGGATCGTGGATGGCGAAGAACACCCGCAGCAGGTCGGCGTACGACAACAGGCTGGGGTCGAATTTGACCTGAACCACTTCGGCGTGACCCGTCCGCCCGCCGCAGACCGCCTTATAGCTCGGGTTCGCCACATGACCGCCGGCGTATCCGGACATTACCCAGTTGACGCCGCGAAGATCCTTGAACACCGCTTCCAGGCACCAGAAGCAGCCGCCCCCCAGGGTAGCGGTTTCCTGTGTCGCACTCATGGCTGTGTCTCCTCTCGATGATTGGAGCATATAGGGGTTGCGTGCGCCGTAACACGGGCAGGTAGTCTCTCAGTCGGACAATATCAAGAATGAGACGCGTTTGACGCGCCCTGGTGGCCAGGGGCAACTAATTATAATGTTTTAGCCCTGCCCATGCGGCGGCGAATGGAATGTGGCGGTCGCGCAACACGTAGACCGGGATGTCGGTCTCATCCCGCCTCGCATAGGGAGAGGTAAGCTCTCCGACGCGCTCTATGGTTTGATAGTCACGCGTGTATCGCACTGGATCGCCTCCCACGACGATCACTGTCGAGCCGTCGTGGCCTCGGGGTCCCCACAGGTAATAGCTGTTGTGAGGGCTGATCGCGGGCGGGCCGTGCAGCGCGGGACCGTAGATATCAATCGCAGCGGCTTCGCCGTAGTTGCGACCGAAGAAGACCGCTCTGGCGCGCTGGTCGGGCGGCAGCGCGTTGTAGACGTTGCTTACCTTCTCGGCCATCTCGCGCCACCCGAACATATCGGCGAGCTGCTGGGGCAAGACGCCCTCAGCACCCTTTTCGGTCGCGGACGCCTCGGACGGTACCCCGAGCGCATGGGCGTAAGAGGCGTAGTGGCTGGGCGGCAGTATGGGCAAGGCCAAGGGTGCGATGACTACGCCCGCGCCCCCGATCACTCCGGCCGCGGCCCAACGGAGCGTCGAGCCAGCCAACCAGCTTTCGATAGCGAGCGCGCCGCCGGCCAGCAGCATCGGATAGATTGAGGTAATATAGTAGGCCTTGCCGTGCAGGACGTAGACCAGGGCGACCATTACCCCATAGGCGATCGAGAAGACGCGCAGTTGGGGGAAGGGCGGTCGAATGGTGAAGCGCCACAAGCCGGCAAGCCAGATGGGCGCCGATGCGGGACCAACGAACAATAGCTGCTGACCGATGAATGCAGGCGGGGAAAGCACGAGATTTTTGCCGCCTGCGCCGGCCTTGCTGAGCTCGAGGAACGGCCACCCATCTTCCGCCTGCCAATACAGGCTCGGCGCCAGGAAAATCAGGGCAATCAGACCACCCAGGTAGAGCCATGGCTGCCGCATTGAACGCCTCAGCGGTGTGCACACGACCCCGACCGCCAGCCCGGCGAGGTAGAAAACGATCAGATATTTGCTGGTCAGACTGATCCCCGCGGCGAGGCCAAATCCCAGCCACCAGCGGTCATCGTTCGTCTGAGCCAGACGCACCAGACACCAGCCGCAAGCGAGCCACGTCAACGGCTGCAGGGCATCGGTGCTCAGGAGCAATCCCTGAACGAGAAAGACGGGGCCCAAAAGGACAGCCAGACCGCAGAGCCATTGAGCGTACCGACCGCCGCCGAGGAGGCGGACAAACTCGGCCGCGAGCGCCACAGTCGCGCTCATAGCCACGGCCGGCACCAGGCGAAGTGGCAACAGCGCTGTGCCAAACAGGGCGTGAGAGGCACCAGCGATCAGCGGAATGAGGGGCGGCTGGTCGACGTAGCCCAGCGCCGGGTGTTGGCCGCAGACGATGAAATAAAGCTCGTCGCGGAACACGCCGTAGCGATTGTTGACAATCAGATGCAACAGCAGGCACGCCCCGCCCAGCACGATCGAGGGTCTCGCCAGACCTCGCGGCCCGTCCCGCCCGGAGATCGCAATGACATTCTGCGGCCGGTCGTCTCTGCTCACGCCTTCTTCTGCCAACTGCTGTCGGTCTGCTGCCAATAGGTCAGCGTGTGCCCGGCCTCCTTTGCGATCTTCCAGCGAATCCGCGCGGCGGCGACGGCTTCGGAATTATTCCCGTCGAACAGGTCGAAGACGCGGTCGAAGTCCGCTACTCGGTCCGTTTCCGCGCCCTCGACCATGAACAGGAAGCGTGCGCCGTTCAGCGGCTCTGGGTTAGCGCTCAGCCAGATCGGCTGCAGGTCGGGGTCGCCATCCGCCGCGGTCCCGTGCGGCAACCAGGCCGGCTGTGCCCATAGCGCGGCGCTGACTGCTTCGAGCCCAGACTCGGGTCCAAGCACCAAGGCGCGCTGCCCGGCTGCCAGCGTGCGAATCAAAAGCGGCGGCAGCGCCTGGGCGAGAGCGGAGCGGGTGAGGTGATAGAATCCGATCTCCGCCATCAGTCCTCGTAATTCTCCGCGACCAGGCGGTCGAGTAGGCGCACGCCGAACGCCGTCGCGCCCTTCGGCGTTACGGGCATGTCCTTCGTGCTCCAGGCCGTGCCGGCGATATCCAGGTGCGCCCACGGCTTGCTGTTGACGAAACGCTGGATGAAGTGCGCCGCGGTGATCGAGCCGCCCGGCCTGCCGCCGACGTTTTTCATGTCGGCGATGTCGGACCGGATCTGCTTGTCGTACGCCTCATCCAACGGCATCCGCCAGACACGCTCACCGGTTGCCTGCCCTGCGGCCGACAGCTTCTGCGACAAAGCGTCGTCGTTACTGAACATCCCGGCATATTCATGGCCCAGTCCAACAATGATCGCGCCTGTCAACGTCGCCAGATCGACGATGAATTTTGGGTCGTACTTTTGCTGCGCGTACCAGATGACATCCGCCAGAACCAAGCGACCCTCGGCGTCGGTGTTAATCACCTCGATCGTTTGCCCGGAGTAACTTGTTACCACGTCACCCGGACGCTGCGCTGATCCAGACGGCATGTTTTCTACCAGCCCGACCAGCCCGATGGCGTCGACCTTGGCCTTACGCCCGGCGAGCGCGGCCATCAGGCCGATCACCGTCCCGGCGCCGGCCATATCCCACTTCATGTCCTCCATACCGCCGGCCGATTTGATGCTGATGCCGCCGGTGTCGAACGTCACGCCCTTGCCGACGAACACGACCGGCTTGTCCTTCAGCTTGCGGGCATTGCCGCTGACGCCGGACCAATGCATCACGACCATCCGCGGCTCTTTCACGCTGCCTTGGGAGACACCGAGTAGAGCGCCAAAACCAAGTTTTCCTAATTCTTTCGGGCCGAGCACTTCGACTTTCAGACCTAGTTCGGATAACTTCATGCAGCGTTCGGCCATTTCGGGCGGGTCGAGCACGTTCGGCGGCTCGCTGACCAGGTCCCGCGCCAGAAAAACGCCCTTTGCGGTGGCGTTCAGCGGTTCCCACGCGGCCTTGGCCTTGGGAATTTCGGGGGTCAGGATGGTGAGTTTGGATAGTTTCGCCTTGTCCTCGGGCTTTTCCTTGGTACGATACCGATCGAAGCGGTAGCTGCGCAAAACCGCCCCAAGCGCGACCTCCGAGGCCTGTCGCGCGGACAATGCGGTGTTGGCGACAGCGACGGAGGTCTCGCGGGACAGGGCGGCGGTGATCGTGCCCCCTGCTTCTTCCAACCTCTTTTGCGTCGCATCCGCCGGCTTGCCGAGCCCGACAGCCAGCACACGGGTCAGGTTCGCGCCGGGTGCCAGGATCGTGCAGGTCTTCCCCTTGGCGCCCTTGAACTCGGCGACCTGGAACGCTCGCGCGATGGCACCACCGGTCGTTTCGTCGAGTTGGGCCCACAGGCCTGAGGCTTTCTCGCCCTCGTGGATCAACAGCACCAGCGCGCCGGATCTCGGCAAGGCCGGCTTGGCGAAGGTGATGTCGAGCATATAGGTGATGTCTCCGCTGGGTCGATCGTACACGATAGTCCGCTTTCAGTGCGGCTGGAAGCACGAGACGCTACTTTGCCATCGCAGTACGAAGCCGGTATCTCGGACGCGTCATGACATACATCTTGCAGGCGGACACGGAAGGCGTGGCGCGGGCGGCAGACCTGTTGCGCGCCGGCAGGCTGGTCGCATTTGGTACTGAGACGGTCTATGGGCTGGGTGCCGACGCGACAGATCCCGAGGCTGTGGCTTCGATTTTCGAGGCCAAGGGGCGGCCGCAATTCAATCCGCTGATCTGTCACTATCCGTCGGACGCCACCGCTTTTCGGCATGTGATCGCGGATGAGCGCGCCCAACTTCTTGGTCGTGCGTTCTGGCCGGGGCCACTGACGCTGGTGCTGCCGCGCCGACCGGATTGTCCGGTTGCGCTGCTGACCGGAGCCGGCCTGGACACGCTGGCGGTGCGCGTTCCCGGTCATATCGTGGCGTTGTCAGTGCTGCGCCGCGTGGGCCGCCCGATCGCGGCGCCGTCGGCCAACCGGTCGGGGCAGGTCAGCCCGACCTCCGCGCAGCATGTGCTGGATGGGCTGGCTGGCCGAATTGACGCTGTGCTGGACAGCGGGCCGTGCAACGTGGGGATTGAATCCACTGTGCTCGATTTGAGTGGGCCTGATCCGGTGTTGTTGCGTCCAGGCGGCGTGACGATCGAGGACCTGGAGGCCAGTATCGGCCCAATTCTGCGGGGTAATGCTCATGCAGCGGGTGAGGAGCTTCGATCTCCCGGCCTGATGGTGTCGCATTATGCGCCGACTTTGCCGGTGCGGCTGGATGCGACGTCAGTCGCGGACGACGAGGCGCTGCTGGCGTTCGGACCGCCATTGCCCGGTGCGCGATGCCTGTTTCAACTCAGTGAGTCACGCAGGCCGTCGGAAGCCGCGGCGCGTTTGTTCGACGGACTGCACTGGCTTGATGCGGATGGGTTGCGGTCGGGAGCCAAGGGGATCGCCGTTATGCCGGTTCCCGAAAGCGGATTGGGGGCAGCGATCAACGACCGGCTCCGGCGTGCGGCGGCGCCGCGGAGCGGATAACGCGATCCCTCCAAGCGCGCTGACGTCGGACCGCTACATTTGCCGCGTGGATTCGTGCGGTATGCGGTCAGTATCGATCTGCTGATAGTTCCAAAAACTGTCGAGCGCGATTCGCAATCTGTTTGGCTTCGGGGGCAGCCGCATCCCATCGGCCGCCGTCACCGGCGCGTGCGGCGCCAGAACCGTGCGCCAGAAATCAGGGGTCAACACGGCGTCACCCAGCGAGGCATGTGACAGTGTGTCAGCCTCCGCCCCGCGCCAAACCGGATGCAGCGACAGCGGCGCCAGAGCGTGCACCCGCTTGCCGAACTAGGGTGCCTCATGGGCGACGCCGGAGTTCACCGTCAGCACCGCGCTGATCTGCGGCATCGCCATTATCCGGTAGATATTGTCGTCGATGACACCCAAAATGGGGGCTGACGCGCCGGCAGCTACCGTCAGCAGGGAGTGGTGCCGGTCCAGCGGATGCGGCTTCAGCACCACAGCGTCATAACGGGCGCAGATCGCGTGAATGTCCGCCGCCACCGAATCTGCGTCGAAGAAGGCGCCATCGATGATTTGTGTGGAGTCGAAGCGCCTCTGCCCCGCAACGAGCAACGTGTTGTCAGGCACGCGCAATTCGGAGATGAACCGGCACATAGCCTCCCGCAGGCCGGCGGTGACGATGACCTCACTTTCCGAGACCGCCATCTGCAGGACGGCTGCCTGGGTTTCAGCCCGAGATGCCCGAACCGCGAACATCAGGTCGTCCATGAATCGGACCGGGTGCAGGCGTAAATCGACGTAGGGTATTGCCAGCTCGTCCAGCAGACGCACAAGCCAAGGCGGCATTTCATAGCCGACGCAGAAGCGCCGGCGAAGTCGATCGAGGACGTGCTGCTCCAGAGATGCGCTGCAGGGCATATGCGTGTGGATCGAGGCCCAGTAGGAGTCGGCGTTAGCCGGGGCGCGTAGCAATTCGATCCATTGGTGCAGTGGTGCGCTTGTGGTGGCCGTCAATGGCTCGGTGGCAAGTCCGGCGGCCAGATAGATGGACCGCTTGATGGCATTCCATAACCAGAGCGTGGCTCGGTCGGTGCCCCCTGGGTGGCCGCTGCCGTCCGGACGCAATAGATCCCCGACGATGATGACGCCTTCAATCACCGTAGCATCCTCGATGGGTCAGAGTTGACGGCGGCACTACACGTTGGCTCCTGCGGCAAGGCGGCTGCAGGATGGGGGGAAAGCGTAAAGAAAGTCTTAATCTTTCGCCGCGGCCGTCGGCGCTTTGCCGTTGGGCAGGATTAATTCTGAGCGCTGGAAATCATGCGAGAGATGGGTTCAGCAGCGCTTGGCCTGTCCGGCCCGTTAGAAAAAGCAAAATCTAGACTATTGCTGACAAAGTATCTGTCTGCGCTCCTTTTCGATCCGGGCTTAGCAATATCAGCGTCGATAGTTGAAGCTGCAGAGCTGTTATTCCGATGGCGCCACCAGATTTTGTCCGTGAAATCCAGGACCTTTAGGCGGCGCTCGGTCATATCCGATCGATTAAATTTGACTTATAAT
>CAVYXX010000186.1:0-4786 GCA_963772355.1 uncultured Alphaproteobacteria bacterium
GCTCCGCGTCCTCGACTTCATGGCAACGCGAAAGCCGCCTCTCTCAAACATCGAAGTTCGTCGCACGAGCCTAGTCGCGGCGCACGAACGGCTGTGGGAGATACACCACCGTCGAAGGACTACCTAACCAACCGATAGCCGTTTGGAGGAAAGCAAATGCCCGGCCCAACTCACGCCGGCGGCGGCGGAAGCATCGGCAAGGTAATCCTTGGCGGTTATGGTGTTTGTGGTCTGGTCCGTGTTTCGCACCATTCCGTTGGCCGAGACCTTGCCGCCGGTATAGAGGTTTTGGGTGACCGTGGCCTAGGCCGTGGCGATCTGCCGAGGGTTGAGAATCTTGAAGTTCTTGGCGGGGGTCGCTGTAGTCAGAAGTTCGCGTGTCAGGCCGCTGCCGTAGCCAGCGTTGCCAGCCAATACCACGGTCGGGCGCCAACCCGCGAGCGCTGTCGGCACGTTTTCATCGGTGGCCCGTAACTTGGCCCGCTCGGCCTGCAACGTCGGCTGATACGAATAGGTCGCCGCTAAGGCTTCGATCAGTGTATGTGGTGCACTATGCGCAGTGGGAGCTGCGGACGCCGGGGCCGCCTTCGTGTGCGGGACCAAGGTCCGGGCTTGAGCACCTTCGTTGGTGATATTGCCGGCGCCTCCGGCCGTAACGTCAGTGGTTTCGGGGGCGAGGCTAACGGCAAAGACTGCGGCGGCGTCTGGACACTGGCAGAGGCCGCGACGGCAACTAAGCTGAAGCCGGCGAACAAACCGCGGCACCCGTCATCAGCAGCAGGATGACCCCGCCGATCAGTAAGCCGCTGTGCAGCAGCAGCTTCCCCCCGGCCGGAAACGGACATGAGGTCTCTCGGCTTGGCAGCGCGCGAGCGTCCGTAACTCTGGCAATACTATGAGGGTTCTTCAGCTTTTCAGTTCGCCCTTCGAGCGTTCTGTTGAGCGCGGTGAGTGCGGGCTGGTGCACAGGGTCCATCGCGTCGGCCAGGGCTCCCGTCGCGCCCGATCACGATCTGCATGATCCGCACTGTGGCGATCAGCGCCACGACAGCCAGTTTCACGCGCTTACGCGGGCGGCTGGTGACGATGGTCATGGCGCGGTCACATGTCTTTCTAGAGCGCGCAGGTCAAGCAAGGCCTTGCAGCGTTTGAAGGCACAAGCGGTGATACGACCACTCCTCGTCGGTTAGCACCGCTGGGCGGCCGAACTTCTTTCCCTCTGCCTTGGGGCGAGCCTGCCAGCGACACGTTGCGACGGCTAACAAGCATATGGAAAGCAACGAGAATAAGGTGTGGGGTAAGGGAAGGAAGGAGGAGAGTAAGAATGCCCCCGCCATTCGTGGCCCCGCCATTCGTGTTCCTGCCATTCCCGGTGCCGCCGTTCCTGCGCCCACTCGTGCTCCCGCCATTCATGTTCCCGATGCCGCTGTTCTTCCGCCCAACGCTGTTGTTGACAGCGCGGACCGCAACCATACTCATAGTAGAAATCTATCACTGTCACATTAGCTGGGATTGGTTGAGCGTTTCCGGGTTGCGTCAGACCCATTGATGATAAACCAATGAGGCTCATTGCTAGCAAAGACTTCATGCGGAAGGTGCCTCCTCGACCGATCTCCAGACTACATAGGCAGCCGTCATGGCGACTTCGAGGCAATAACTACGACCCGCATGGACGCGCCAGCCACAGCACCGGTCGAGGTTCTGTCAGTGTTAGCGCCAGCCTGGTCGGCCGAGACTGGTCCGCGGTAGTGTCGTCTCGGGGAGGAAGCTGGTTGGATGCGGTGTGTGGCGTGCGGCTCGTCAGCCGTCTCGGAGCGGCCCGAGCGCAACCGTCCAGGGTTCCGCCGGTTCGGCCGCCACACCTGTGGCAAACAATTCAACGAACGCAGCGCCGGCCTGCTGAACCGAACCCCCCCTCCGATGTCATCGCCCTCGTGGTGCTCTGGCGACTGCGCTACAAGCTCAGGCTCGAGACCCGGCCGAGATGTTCCTCATCCGCGGCATCCGGCTGATCCTGCGCTACAGGCTACAGGCTACAGCAGTTGCGGCCGTCGAACGTCTGATCGGTGGCCTCGGCGCACGGTTCGAGGCGATCGAGGCGCGGTTGGGCTCGATCGAGCAGCGACAGGGGGGATGGAGGTGAGCATCGCGAGGCGCAATCAGATGCTTACCGACATCCTGAACGGCGGCAACGTCGACACCGTGGCGCAGCACATCAAGGAGCTGGCCAGCGTCATGACGATGATCGAGCCGCCCGCGTTTCCGAACCGCCGCAACGACGAGCCGATGTGGGTTGAGCCTTAGCCGCTTTAGGGTTCGATCGGCAGCAGCAGCGCTTCCTTACGCTCGCGCTCGCGCCGCCACCTCGCTTCGTCCCGCGACGGGACGCCGCCGATCCTGGCAACCGCCCGATTATGCATCTGCATCGCCAAGTGCCGCATGGTCGCGAATATCGTCCCGGAGATCAGCATCAACCGCGCCAATTCGCTGAAATGGATCGATCCGCACCGTTTCGAGTTCTTCGCGCGTCATCGTGTCCTCGGTCGCGAGCGCGGTCACCAGTCGCGTGAGATCCCGATCGCGAGTGTCGTCACGCTGCGGCGGCATCGTGCTCCGCCCGGGCCGGCGATAAAGCTATCCGCTGCAACAGAGCCAGAAACCTTTCCCGATCGCCCATAACCTGGCTCCGTGGATGGCACTTTAGCCTGGCCAGCCGGTATTCGGCCAACTTCGCGGCTCGGACAGCGGCGAATACTCGGCAACGACTAGCAGCGCAACGGCCTCCTGCTCGTCGAATTCAGGCATCAATGGTGCTGCCAACTTCCGTGGTTTCGCCAGCCGCATCTCTACCTCCGCCATCATCTCTACCTCCGCCCGCATACCTGCAACTTCCGCCAGCGCCTCAGCAAGCAGCTTGGTCCCCGCCTCCCTTTGGCTGGCCGTCCGCCGCCCGCCACGCTTCGGCCAGACCTCCCGCCGCTTTGCCCAGGATCGGGGTGAGGTACGCCACTAGCATCTTCCACGCTTGGCCACCTTCTCGGCACGCAAGGATCGCCTGCAACGCCGAGGGTTTACCCGTGTTCAACTATGTGACACGCAGAACTGCATAAACCTGATACCCTTTCCTCAGAACCTCGCGGGACGAACTTATACGGTTTACGGCCTGCCGACTGTAAACACCCGGTAACTGATGCCGCCTAAGCACTTCCCCTGAACGTCCGCACCTCTGCAATTCAAATACTTCCAATCCGCCGCGCCCCGTCCCTTGACCCATAGCCGCCGAGCGCGCAGCATCCGGGTGCGGGCCACAGCGTGCATAGGGTCCGCAACCCAATATATATCCAAGATGAGAACTCGCCCCCTGCCGTTGTAGCCGGGGGCTTTTCTTTAGCCCAAGGCCGCACCCCAAAGCCATTCGGTTTCTTTTTCGGGACGCCTGAGACGCCCTCAAGCAGCTCTTACAAATCTCTGATGGGTCTGGATGAGAACTCGCCCCCTGCCTTGGTAGCCGGGGCTTTTTCATGCCCTCGAAACTTTCGGCCTTGTAAACGAAAAGCCGAAAGTCTGGGCTGCTGGCGACGGACGCTCTAGGGCTTCAGCGTCATGACGGATCGCCGCTCGGACCGACGAAAAGCCGAAAGTCGCATGACCAGGCTGCTGGTGCGAGCTAGTGGCTCTGCACGACCGACTTCCTGCTAATCACCACTGGTTGCCTGGTTCCTTGCGGTGCGGCTACGTGGTGGTGTTGCGGCTTTCGGTAAGGGCGCTTTACTGACGCCGCTGCCGCACGAGGGGTGACCCCGACCGCTACACCGCCCGCAGGTCCGCCGCCGCCCGCTGTGGCTCCAGCGCCAGGAGAATCAGCAAGCAACGATGAGACTGGCGCTGCCGCCAGGGCGAGCGCTAAGGCAAAAGCCCACGTCTTGTTCAGCATTACACTTCCTCCTTGTGCCGCGCACTGGCGCGCCTCAACGCCTCGGGAAGGAGTTGGTGGCTATCACCTTCGATGCTTCACGCTGACTCGTCGGACACAGGGCCGAAAGTCGGTGATGCCGCCACACGTCGGTTAGATTGGATTGCCCGCGTTCGATTCTTCGCATCTGAGGTGCTGCCGCTCGGATGCGCGGTGGTATGCTTCTGGCGCATGCTTAGATTAGACGCACGCGTTATTTGAATAAGTTCCGGCTGATTAAAGTTGAATACACTAGGGCAACCGGATTTGAATAAGTTCCGGCTAATTAAAGTTGAATACACGAGGGCAACCGGCCCGTCCAGGAAATAAAACGGTCCTCCCGGGAGGACCGTTTCACGAGGCGTTCCGCGCAAGCGATTTGTGGGATGGATGGCTTTGGACAGCAGGCGCAGCAGCCTCGGAATACCGAAACCTCCCCATGGCGGGCGATCAGGGTGTCCAGATCATACCGCCTGACCGCTCGCACCGGTTACAGGCCACGGCCAGTGCCGGGGTGTGCTCGGCAACGTCACCCAGGGTGATAGGCCCCTTTGACACGACTGCCTCCTCCTGCGCGGCCAGAACCCCGAACCGGCTTGGCATTGCCGAAAAAGTGAAATTCAACTGATTTAACCGTCGTGATCGCTTTTCTATAATTGCGATAGCCTCTCAAAAACCGCGTGAACATACCATGCTGATGTGGACCCTCGTGACTGCAACAGCTTGCGCCTTGGTCATCTGGGGTGCGATTGACTGGTCGGCCCGTCCGAAACGTCAAGCGCCAAAGCGGTGGCCGCCGATTACTCGCCTCGACTGAACACGGCACCTCGGCCG
>CAVYXX010000187.1:0-18655 GCA_963772355.1 uncultured Alphaproteobacteria bacterium
TTTGGGCCTGCCCCGGTTTGGTGGAGAGTTGAGGGCTTGGGATTAGGATATCGGCCTTGATGTCACTTTGTCCTCCTGTTTCGCGTTATTCTTTGGTTCGACCCCCGGCGGAGCCATTCTTCCGTCCCGACCCGCACGATGGTGCGGCTGTCGCGCGCAGCGGCTGTCAAGGACGGCCCCTTCTTGGGGCCGCCGGAGGGCTTGTCCTTGACGGGCGCAAGCGCGGCGGCAGGCTGGTGTGCGTCGGGATCGACTGCCGTCGCCTGATACTGGCGCTCGTAATCGACCGGCGATCGATAGCCGATTGATGAGTGACGCCGTCGCGGATTGTACCAGCCTTCGATGAACGCGAAGACCGTGCTTTGTGCCTCGGCCGGCGTCCTGAACCGATGCCGCGCGAGCAGCTCGCATTCCAACGTGGCAAAGAAGCTCTCGCACATCGCATTGTCGTAGGCGTCCCCCACCGACCCCATTGATGGACGCACGCCGGCCTCGCGACAGCGCTGGCCGAACTCGATCGATGTGTATTGCGAACCCTGATCGGAGTGATGGATGACGCCTCTGGGTCGACGTACTGCCAGTGCCATGTTCAAAGCGCCAAGCACCAGTTGGGTGGCCAGTGTCGTGGCCATCGACCAGCCGACGATCCGACGGCTGCAGGCATCGAGCACGACCGCGAGGTAGAGAAACCCCGCCCATGTCGGAACGTAGGTTATATCTGCCACCCATAGCTGATCCAGCGCCGGCGCGGTGAAATTGCGTTCCACCAGGTCCGGCGCCTGACGATTGCCGCCCTTGACTGTGGTGGTAATGAATTTGCGCCGACTCACACCGGCGAGACCGTCCCGCGCCATCAGCCGCGCGACGCGCTTGCGCCCAGCACGAAGGCCTTTGGCGGCTAGCTCGGCATGAACTCGCGGCGCGCCGTAGGTGCCGCGGGAGACCTCATGGGCGATGCGGATTTCCGCCAGCAGGGCCTCGTCTGTCTGTGCCCGCCGCGACCGCGGCCGCTTCGCCCATGCATAGTAGCCGCTGGGGGAGACGCCCAGCAGCCGGCACATGGTGGCGATCGGATAGGATGCCTGGTGATCGCTCACGAACCGGAACCCTTCGGTGGGATCGTGTTCGTCTCCCGAGCGAACCAGGCCGCCGCCTTTGAGAGGATCTCCCGCTCCAGTCTCAGCTGGCGGTTCTCACGTCGTAAGCGGCTGAGTTCCTCACGCTCGGTGGTTGTCAGGCCGCCCCCGTGCCCGGTGTTTCGTGCCGCTTGGGCAACCCAGTTCTTGATCGACTGCGCCGTCGGTTCGAACTCCCGCGCCAACTCTTCCGGTGAACGACCAGCATTTACCAACTCAACCATCTGGCGCCGGAACTCAGGCGCATAGGGTAGCCTTGTTTTGGCCATCGCGGACTCCTTGAACGCAAACGTTCCGATGTCCACAAAACCGGGGCAACTTCACTTTCAATCGGGCGCCCTTGCCTCTATCCGGTGCGCATCTAGACCCGCTATGATCCGGCTGGCGCGGTCATGCATCAGCCGAAGGTGGAGGACCTCGGTCCGGCCGCTCTGCCGAGGTCCAGGCTGCCAATCGGGTCCATGCTTTCTTGTGCATCACCAGGTCATCCTCCAGTCGGCCAGCCAAAGCATTCCGAAATTCCTCGGCGATCAACTTAAAACCCGAGTCTCATTTTTTCCTGATCCAATCTCCCCTCAAGCGTGTCGTCAGCAAGATCGTCGAGCCAGTTGCCGAGGTCGGCGATCCGATTGAGGGTATCGCAATCGGTAATAGCCTGCGGGCAACTGAGATCATGAAGGACCAAAGCATGCATCCGCCCCTGACCTGACCGCCATTCCCTGATGTAAGTGCTGGTCCGTATGTTTACCGCTTCAGCCTTGGCTATCGCCCGAGCGGCTGCAGCAATGGTCTCTGCCTGTTCACGAGCTTTGCTCGCAATGTAATAGGCCAATCCTCCCGAAATCATGACGCCTAAAAGCGAAACCAAGGGGGCGACCCAGTATAGCATCCTCGGAAGCTTATTCTCGATCGCTTCTTCCCGTGCCTTTGCACTATCTGTTGCCTGCGCGATTGCCTCGTTGAGATCCTGCCTGGAGGCGGTCCGCTGCATCGCCTCGTCGAAGTCTTGCCTAGAGACGGTCTGCTGTAGCGCCTTGTCGAGGTCTTGACTGGAGATGGTCTGCTGAGGAATCCCTAAACTTAGTTGATCCAGTTTTTGATCGATGTCCGCTTTCGAGTAGACTGGCCCAAGCAGGGCTTCGATCTGTTCGGGCGTCGGTATTTTGGCCATGAGGTCGCGCCGAATTTGATCAATTTGCTTGTCGATCTCAACCTTGGAGTAACTGCGGGATGACCTCGTTTGAGCCTGCACCACTACCGGCGCCGAGGCGCAGCTGATGGCGATCAGAGCGGCGATTACTCGGGGGAGGTGCCGCATCCGTAAAACCGGTTCGGCGGTCAACCCTCCACTCCCTTGACTGACCGTTGCGACGCTCGGCCATACCTCCGACGAATCACCCGAGCACGCTGGCTTAAGATTTGGATTCACCATCACACTACAAGTTCTGATTTGGCTTAAGGACACGCGAATAGCGCTTCTCATTGCCCCTCTCCGGCCAACGCGACGGTCGCCTCCGGGTCCGCTTCGCTCTTCATCTATGCTCAACGCCCCCCTGCAAAAGTAGGTATTGCAGATATCAGGCAACAACGATCGAGCGCACATCAACCGATCGAGCGCGCATCGACGCTTGCCGTGGAAGATGCACAAGGCTTCCGGCGCCTGGCAAGTTCACGACAATCCAGATTGACCGTTTCACCACCGACACCGTCGCCAGGACCGGGCAGACCGGGGCATGATGCTCCTAGGGCTTAGCGCTACGGATGATTACAAGGTCTAGGATCGTCAGGCGTCCCGCAGTTGTTTGGGTCGAGCGCTGCCGGCTGACCATATAAATCGCTACCGCCAGCATAGGGTCGGTAGTAGCTCGGAGGGTGTAGTACCCAGGCTGCGGATAATCGGTGATGGCGGCGGGTAGTAAGCTGGCGGTGGATAGTAAACCGGCGGCGGAGCGTAATAAATCGGTGGAGGTGCCAGCAACGCGCCACCCAGCACGCCTACGCCTAGTCCGAGTGCTATGCCCGGACCGACCCACCCTCCGTAATTGTGCCCGTGCCAGCCACCATGCCAACCACCGTGCCAGCCGCCGCCGTGCCAGCCACCGCCGTGCCAGCCGCCGCCGTGCCAGCCGCCGCCGCCGTGCCAACCACCGTTGCCCGCGACCGCCGGAGAGACTGCTGCGAGCAGCAGCGTGGTGGCAATACCCAGCACTGTCTTATGCATCATTTGCCTCCCTTGATTATGCGCATGGCTCTAACGCTTGATCGTGGCTTTTCCGAGGTGACGGTCGCCGACCGGCGGCCTTGCGGAAAGCGTTGGGCGCACCATCGGCGATTACCTCGGGGCGCGAGTGCGTGCGCGCGACAAGCCAGGCGACCCAGTCCGATGCTCCGGCGACATCGCGATCTCGTTGCTGAACGCCCAAGAGTAGCCGGATCGCAACCGACGATCCTGTTTCGGCATCAGACGGAGCAGGGGGTGAGGCATTATCGCAACCTATCGGCCCTGGTTGCGTACGGCACCCAATAGCTGGCGCAAACCGCTCGATAACGCCGCCGCTCAGCATCCTGCGTCGGGTCAACGCCATCTCGATTAGGCCTGTTGGGCATGGCGCCAACGTATCGCCTGCATCCGCGTGATAGACGATTATGGATAATCCTATCTAGGCCGCCTGCCTGACTTCTTCCTCAACCTGCGGATCTGGCACGCCGTCATCGCGTGGCGGGAATAGGAAGTCGAGGTACTCATCGGTCAGGATACTCGGCATCCTCTCCCTTACCAGCTAAATCAGTCGGTTAGGGTCGCGCTGAACGAGCCACTGCTTTGGCACCTTGATAGCATAGGGCGACAAAATCGACAGAGAGCTGGAGTGCTGAGATGATAACAGCTCAAGGGCAAGGCCCTTCGGAGCGACCGTCAGACTTTCTTTTACAGAGGGCCACAGCTTTTCGCGGGGTGCCGTTACGATGGCACGTGCCGTTGGTCCCATGAGCGATAGCTCAATGTCCGTGAATGCTGGCCTGATGGCAGTTCCGATTCCTAGAGCAATCTTATGGTCATGTGTTACGAGGGCTTTATAGGCTTCCTCAAGTTTCTCGCGGGCCGTGGTGTCTGAGACCAAGTTCACCAATGATATCTTATCAAAATCGATCCCGAACAACAACGGCGTGCTGTCATATAGAAGGTTCGTCTAGAAGGTTCGTCAAGGCGGCGCGGAAGCCCTCCAGTTCTACGTAGGCAGGAAGAATTCCCTGATGTTTGAGGCCACGCCGTGCTGCATTGAGGCGTCGCATCGTCTCACGCTGAGGAACCACAACGCCCTTCGCCGCGAGAAGCTCCCCTGCCCGCGCTCAGGGTGTACCGGCTGGCTATCAGGGGCCTCACTATGGCGCGCAAGCCAACGGTTAATCTGGCTTACGCTGCACGATAGAGACCGGGACACCATCCCCGGCCTTTTTGGTGATCCTGATGTTCTCGACATGTTCTCGATGGTCGGCTACCATCCGGGTATGCCCGACGCCCCTTCCCTTCGCCCTGGCACCGCAGATGAGATCGCCGAGGCTCTGTCGTTCGCACTTCGCTACCAGGGTCGAAAGCGGGTCAATCACGCCGACGACATGATGGCGCGGATTACCGCTGAGCGGCTTGTGCACCATCTGGAGGCGTCGGGGTTCGTGCTGACGAAGGGGCCGCCGCGTGCGCCGCCAACGACAGGCGGAATGCCGCCTGGGCGGGGATCGGACGGCGGCGTGCGGCGGGGCGCAGGATCATCTTCGTAACACCGCGGCGGGCGCTGTCGGCACAGACCGAAGCAACCCTGCAACGCACCTTCGGCCCGCTCGGAAAAACGATCTCCGCGCTCTATGGGAGCATTGGGGTCAGCGGGTTCGACGAAGATGCGATCCGCCAGCGCCACATCGTGGTCGCGACGCCGGAGAAACTGGATTTCGCGCTGAGGAACGATTCGAGCCTCCTCGACGACGTCGGCCTGCTCGTCTTCGACGAAGGCCACATGATCGGACTCAGTGAGCGTGAAGTCCGCTATGAGGTTCAGATCCAGCGGCTCCTGCGACGCCCAGACGCCGCCCAACGTAGGATCGTTTGTCTCTCGGCCATCCTGCCCGACGGCGACCAGCTCGACGATTTCGCCGCTTGGCTCCGCCGCGACCAGCCCGGGGGCCTCATCAAGAACGATTGGCGGCCGACGCGGCTGCGCTATGGTGAGGTGGTCTGGAATGGCCAGCACGCCCGGCTGAACCTGCGCGTCGGCCAAGAACGCCCGTTCGTTCCACACTTCCTCACCGGATTCGTTCCCCCGGTGGGACGGCGTAAGAAACCGTTCCCTTGCGATCTCGGCGAACTCTGCCTTGCCACCGCATGGCGTCTCGTCAACGACGGGCAGTCCGTGCTCCTCTTCTGCCCGGTACGTGCCCATGTCGAACCCTTCGCCGATCGTATCCTCGACCTATACAACCGCGGTGCACTGCCGTCGCTGCTGCAGATCGACCATGCCGCCCTGAACACCGCGCTCACGCTCGGTGCAGAATGGCTCGGCGCTAATCAGCCCGATCCTTGAGTGCCTGAAACTCGGCGTCGCGATTCACCATGGCGCACTGCCGACGGCCTTCCGCAAGGAAGTCGAGCGGCTGTTGCGCGAGGACATCCTCAAGGTGACGATTTCATCGCCAACGCTGGCGCAAGGCCTCAATCTGTCGGCGACCACCGTCATCATCCATTCGCTCTTCCGCAATCGCGAACGGATCGAGACCTCAGAGTTCAAGAACGTCGTCGGCCGCGCCGGCCGCGCCTATGTCGATGTCGAGGGCCTGGTTCTCTACCCAATCTTCGACGATCACGCGAAACGCACCCAGCCAATGGGAAGAGCTGATTGACGATCTGAAGTCGCGGGAGATGGAAAGCGGCTTGGTGCGACTGCTTATCACGCTTACTGCAGCGAATGGGCGCGAAGGTCGGGCGGCGGTCTCGATCAGCTCGTCGACTATGTCGTCAACAACGCCGAGGCATGGTCCTTTCCAGAGATCGCGGGAGAGAAGTCCGAAGATCGGGAGCAGGCTCTGGCGGACTGGGACGTCTATCTCGCGACGCTGGACACGGCGATCCTGAGCTTGATAGGGGAAAACGACATCGCCGACGCCGACATCCCGGCGGCTCTCGACGACATCCTGCAATCCTCGCTCTGGGAACGGCGTCTCAACCGCCGTAAGGACGAAGTGAAAGCAGTGCTCAAAGCCGGCCTGGTGTCCCGTAGCCGTCAGATCTGGGCGCAATCCAGCGCGGTCAAGCGGCGCGGCTATTTCCTGGCGGGTATCGGGCTGAAAACTGGCCATGCGCTCGACGCCATGGCGGCTGAGGGCAATGACCTGCTCATCACCGCCAATGGTGCCCTTCTGACTGGAGATGCCGACGGCGCCATCGCCGCGATCACCGCGATCGCCGAGCGCGTCTTCGCCATCAGTCCCGTTCATACCGGACAAGTTCCCGGCCAACTGGCGCGACATCCTTCGCTGCTGGCTGCTTGGCCAACCTCTTGCGGCCGTCGCAGCTGGCCAGGAAGCTGAAACGCTCCAGTTCGTCGAGGGAGGTCTCGTCTACCGTCTTCCCTGGGCCATGGAGGCGATCCGCGTCGCGCGGCCTCGCCAACGGCGACCGGATCGGCGACATGGGCGAGCGCTGGATGATTTCGAGCTGGGCCTCGCTGTATCCGCCGTTGAGACCGGTTCGATCCAGCGACCCGTCGTCGATCCTTATTCAGGCTGGTTTTTCCTCCCGACTTGCCGCCATCAAAGCGGTGAACGACGCCGGCGCGACATTCTCGAACGGTTTCGAACTTCAGCAATGGCTCGTTCGGAGACAGTGAAAGTGCTGCGCCGGGCTGCTCCGATTGGCCAACGCCGGAGACAAAGGAAATGTGGACGGCTTTCGTCGGGAACTTCGTCCCCCAGGCGGCAAGGACTTGGAAGAACCACCGCTATTGGGCAGAGGCGCATGGAACATGGTCGCTGCCACTCGCCAACCGGAGCACCTTTACGAGTGCATCATTTTCAAGGACGACGCCTTCATTCATTTCAGCCGACGGCTCTCTGATCGGCGAGGCCAACATGCCGCTCAATCCCTCGCGACGCGGATTATGCGCGCCGCCGTCAGCGCGGAGCCAGGAAAAATTGATCTCAACTATCTCGGTCCTGATGATCTCTGGCTCACCTAGACGCCGCCGACGGGACAGCAGCTCCACCAACGCCGACCTGATCGGCGACAAAAGGCGTAGTCACCACCCCGACAGAGCGCTACGCCTCGACTGCGCGCGCATCCCCTGTTTTGATTTCGCCGGTCAGCAAGGCTGTCTGACAGAAGGAATGATCTGGACGCTGGAGGCCCTGGTCTCGAAGGCGAACAATGAAGGGATCGTCCGCCCATTGGGCTTCAGTTATCTCGTATGCCATAACGCACTTGAGCGTGGCACTGCTCGCAGGGATCGTCCCGAGCGCGCACGTCAGCCCGAATAGAACCACAGCGGCGAAGCTAGCTCGATGCCCTCGCATCCGTTGCCTCTCGTCCAACCGGCGGGGAGCCGCGCCCAAGCGGGAGCGCGACAGCGAAGCGTCACCCAGCCATGGGAGGAAAGCGAATCCATAGCGTAGGAAACCGGCGCATAGCGTCGGCTAACTGGTTCTGCTATTATGCACGATAGGGATGCCAGTCCCTTCGCCGCAGATGGTGCGTGAGCCGCATCCGTGTTCGTCTTTTTACACGGAACAGGATCGGCTGTCGCCATGAGTTTTTCCTGCCAAGACGATTGCGCCAAGGAGCTTGCCGAGCTTCGTCGGCTTGCTGGGCTACATCGGTTTGATCTGTTTGTATTCATCCGCGAGCTTGAGCAACTCGGCCTTCCTTCTGTGAGAGAGAAGGTTGATACAAGCACCGCAATAGGAACACGCAGTGTCATCGTTTGCTACCAACTCGGCGAGGGGTTGAAGGCTGTCCTTGTGACATTGAGGACAATGCACTCCAACGCGAATAAAGTCGAAGGCGGTGCCAGTGATAGCCGCGCGCTTCCGCACTACGAAGAACGGTTCTTTTGAGTCTTCGGACATGTCATTCGCTCCCTGTCTGGTGTGGCAACCGCAGGATAGGGACCGGCGGGGCGGGAGTTCTTCCCGTCCCGCCACTGTTCCGACTTCCCCGTGCTGCATCGTGCCGGCTGATGGTGAGCCGGCCGGCACGTATGCCATCCCACGGACGCGGGACTTTGCGGCCATTCGTGGCTGGACAGTCTGGTAGTCCTAATTCTGCCCGCTGCCGAGCGCGCGCGCTCGTGCCGCCGAGATCTCGCTGACATGACGGGCCGGCCTTGCACGATCTGCCGGCATCCAAATCGCGCCCGAATCGAGGCGGCGGTAACCGGCGGAACGCCGCTGCGCGTGATCGGCCGAAGCGACGGCATAAGCCCGCAGGCTCTCATCCGCCATCGGGACAATCACCGTCGTCTGCCCCCGCCGCAGCATCCCCACCCGCCGCGTTGGTCGTCTCCGTCTCTTGGTGCACGACAGGGTGCGAATTCCGGTCGATCGTGATCACCGATTCCGTTTGATCGCGATCATCCAATCCGCTCGATCCCGATCATGCATTCCGGTGGATCGCGATCATCGGTTCCGGTGATCCCGATCATTCCGGATATGACGGCGCCGTTCAGCTACCGCTGACAGTCTTCAACCGACGGTAGTTTGGACCTTTTGCCGAGGAGCAAGGGGTCGAGATGCCAGGCGAGAGATTGTCGATGCGAAAGATACGCGAGCTTCTGCGGCTGCGATGGGAGCAGCAATTACCCCAACGCGTTATCGCAAATAGCCTGCGACTGGGTCAGGCGTCAGTCAGCGACTACCTCAGTCGGGCGCGCCGTGCGGGTCTGACATGGCCGCTGCCGGACACACTGGACGACGCGCAGCTCGAGGCGCTGCTGTTTCCGCCATTGCCGGATGTTCCGTCCGACCAACGTCCGGTCCCGGATTGGTCCGCGGTGCACCGCGTCTGCGTCGGCCGAACGTGACCCTGGCGCTGCTGTGGGAGGAGTATCGCGCGGCGACAACCGATGGGTTCGGCTACTCGTGGTTCTGCGATTTGTATCGCGAGTGGACCGGGCGGCTGAAGCCGACGTTGCGCCAGGTGCATATCGCAGGCGAGCGGCTGTTCGTCGACTTCGCCGGCCACACCATGGAGGTGATCGATGCAGCCACCGGCGAGATCCAGCGTGCCGAAATCTTCGTCGCCGTGCTGGGCGCCTCAAGCTTCATTTACGCCGAGGCCACTGCGAGCCAGGCACTGGCCGATTGGATTGGCGCCCACGTCAATGCGCTGACCGCACTCGGCGGCGTGCCGCGGCAGATCGTCAGCGACAACCTCAAGGCCGGGATCACCAAGGCCTGTTTCTACGAGCCTGTGGTGAACCGCACCTAGGCCGACATGGCGGCGCAATACCACACCGCGATTATCCCGGTGCGTCCATACAAACCGCGTGACAAGACAAAGGTCGAGGTTGGCGTGCAGGTTGTGCAACGCTGGATCCTGGCGCGGCTGCGCAATCGGCGGTTCTTCTCGCTGAGTGAGCTGAACCGGGCGATCCGCGAACTGGTCGATCAACTGAACGACGGGCCGATGCGGGGTTGGGGGACCACCCGACGCGCGGTGTTCGAACAACTCGACCGTCCGGCGCTGCAATTTCCGCCGCCAACACCCTACGAATACGCCGACTGGAAGCGCTGCCGGGTCAACCTCGACTACCACATCGAGATCGCCAAGCATTTCTACTCGGTGCCGTTCCGGCTGCTGCGCCAGGAAGTGGAGGCACGGATCACAGCGAAGACCGTGGAGATCTTCCACCGCGGCAAGCTGGTGGCCACGCATCCGCGCAGCCTGCGCCCGTATCGGCCCACCACGCTGGCCGAGCACATTCCAAGTTCACACCGGCGCTACCGCGACTGGACGCATAGGCGCATCCAGCGCGAAGCCGCCGCGATCGGCGACGACACTGCGGCGCTGGTGGAGATCGTGCTGCGTTCGCGCCCGCATCCTGAACAAGGGTTCCGCTCCTGCATCGGCATCCTCGGCCTGCGCAAACGCTACAGCGTGGAACGACTGGACGCCGCCTGCGCCAGGGCGCTGACCCTCGGCACGCGTTCCTACGGCTCGGTCGCGGCGATCCTGAAGAACAAGCAAGAAAGCAAGACGGCTCCCCAAAAGGAGACTGAGCAACCCAGCCTGCTCCACGACAACATTCGTGGCCCCGGTTACTACCATTGAAAGGAAGGACGATGCTGATCCACCCCATGGCAGAGCGCCTGCGTGGTCTGGGCCTGGCCGCAATGGCCGACGCGTTCCTCGACATGCGCAACCAGTCCGCGGCCGACGATCTGTCGCGCGAGGACTGGCTCGGCCTGCTGATCGACCGTGAGGTCACCGCGCGCGACAACAAGCGCCTCGGCCGACGACTGAGCCTCGCCCGGCTGCGACAGAACGCTGTTGTCGAGGACGCCGATCTGCGCACACCACGCGGTCTCGACCGCGGCCTGTTCCAGACGCTCACCACTTGCGGCTGGATCCGCGACAGCCATCACGTGCTGATCGGGGGTCCAACCGGCGTGGGCAAATCCTGGTTGGCCTGCGCGTTGGGCCACAAGGCGTGCCGTGAGGGCTTCTCCGTGCTCTACCGACGGGCACCACGCTTGTTCGCCGACCTCTCGACGGCTCGTGGCGGGGGGCGGCTGGCGCGCCTGATGAGAAGCCTGGAGCGGACCCGCCTGCTGATCATCGACGACTGGGGCCCCGAGCCACTGAACGCCGAGCAGCGACGGGACCTGCTGGAGATCGTCGACGATCGGGAAGGGAAAGGCTCGCTGCTGATCACCAGCCAGGTTCCCATAGGCCGCTGGCACGAGATTATCGGCGATCCAACTTTGGGAGACGCGATCCTGGACCGCGTCATTCACCGATCGCATCGGATCGAGTTGAAGGGCGAGAGCTTGCGAAAACGTCAGGCACTTGCCGCGGTCGAGAGCTTGACGAACGCCAGGGAGAAATGAGACCTGTTCAACCGTCAGTGGTAGCTGTCCAACGCCAGGTCATGCTGTCTGCCATGCCCTCCTCAGGCATAGTGAACAGTGTGATCAGGATCACCGGAATCGGTGATCACGATCGACCGGAATGGCTGATCAGGATCAGCGGAATCCGCACGTCGAAGAAGTGGGCGCCGAGATCCACCGTGCGCGGCGAGGGATGGGGGCCAATAACCTCCTCGCCATGGCGAATGGCCCGATCCCGCTGGTTCAGGTCGCCGCCCACATCGAGGTTTTGCTGCCGCCAGTGGTGGTTGCTACATGATGGCGGGATTGCCGGATGAAACGCCGGCCAACAAACTCCGTCTCTCTCGTTAGCGTGGAGGAACGTAGCAACTACCAGGGATTGCTGCGAACCGGGTCAACATCTCCTCGTCAATTTGGAGTTCCTAAACCTGGCTCTTCGTTTGGCTCGATGTGGCCGTCCTTCACGAGCAGGGGGTTGGCGGCTAACTGGTCGCGCCAGGGATTGGTGTCGGATATGTCGGCCTCGTAGATGAGGCGGTTCGGAATGGCGCAGAGCAGGTGCACGTTCGCCGCGGTACTGATCATGCTCTGACTGGTGTGAGGCGCCATACGAAGATGCCAGGCCGCCGCCATGTCGGCGATCTTCTTAACCTCGGTGATACCCCCGGCCTTCGTGCAATCGGCCTGCACGATGTCGAGTGCGCCACCCGAGAGCAGGTCACGAAACATGTGCTTGGTATAGTGGTTCTCCCCTGCCGCGATCGGGATCTCAGTAACCCGGCGCAGTTCGGCATAAGCCGCCACGTTATCCGGCGTGAACGGCTCCTCGAGCCACATCACCTCGTTGTCCTCGCAATAGCGGATGACGCGACGCATGTCGGCCCGGAGGTAGCGCGTGGCCGCATCCACGGCGATGTCCAACTCCGACCCGAAAGCTTTTCTGATATGACGCACCCGGCTTGCGTCGGCCCCCAGTTCCTGTCCCACCCGGAGCTTGATCGCGCTGTAGCCAGCCTCCACTAGGCGCCCGACTTCACGCTCCAACTCCGTATCCGGCTGCCAGCCCAGCCCCATGCCGCCAGCATAGGCGCGGATCTTGCGACGAGTTCCGCCAAGCAGGCGGAATACAGGGGTGCGCAGCAGCTTGCCACGCAGATCCCAAAGAGCGATGTCGATTCCGCTCAGGGCGATGACGCTGCCCGCGCCGAGCCCATGCGTCACGATCTGATGGCGGGATATGCGCTCCCAAACGTCTTCGATCGCGAGTGCATCCACGCCTGCTGCGAGGGGCGCCATGCTGTGATTTATGACCTCAGCGACGGCAGTGGGATTCAGCCCATGATGCGCCTCCCCGTATCCGACGGTCCCGTCCTCCGCCGTCACGCGCACCAGCACTAGGTCTCGCTTGACCATCTGGCCGACGCCCTGGGTTACTGCCACGCCGTCGAAGCGGTGGCTGTAGACGTCTGCACGGACGCTCGCAATCTTCATGGAAATGATCCTAATTAAGCTGGTGATCAGGGAGCTACGCTTGTCGAGAAGGCATCGCGCAGTTGCATGAGTTTGTCTTTGAAGCGGGGCCACCACATTGACTCTCTGCACCACGCCATCTGCCAGCCGCTCCGCCGGCGAGGCGATGTTGTCGACCGCATCGGGCGGAGATTACACGATCAAGGCTGAAACGTCATCCGGACGTAAATGAAAGCCTCCATGAAGGCAGGTCCTGCTGGCCTATCGAAACGATATCGCCGGGGTAGGGGTGTCGCTGGCCATTGATACGATTGTATCTACTAGGGCGCGCCAGCGTCTCCACTTCGCCACCAACCGCCCGCCGGCTGCGGTTCCGCTCGCGGGCACGTCATTACCCAGCAGGTGCATCGATTGACTCAGGTGCGCCTGTTTTCGTGACCCAGGTTACGGACACATATTGGGGTTTCGGCCCAAGTTGGCCATCGCCGCTCTTGATGGCTCTGCCACACGGGCCCAGTGTGAACCTTCCTTCAGTTCAACTTAGGCGACACTCAAGAATTACCGCTCCGACCTGGCGGCCGAGGCTTGATGGTATAGTTCCATTCGGGATGCCAGGGGCCGCTCTCGATGTTCAACGTAGCCATCTCGGCATCGGTGACTTTGATCCCTTTGGCGTAGCTTTTCTCATCCAGTTCGCACCGCACCGTCAGGCCCGCTGTAGTGGTCGTGGCGGCGATCAGATCGACCACCGCGACGCGGCTGACCAGCGGCTTTCCGCGCCAGTTCTGTGTTGGCGCTGACCGCGTGATTCAGCGCGCGCAGAGCCGCCGCTAGCTTTTCCCGGCTTTTCGAAACCCAGAGCAGCGGGCGCATGGGATCCCCCATGGTCGCCGGTTCCACCAACCGGCGCAGGTCTTCCAGCACGCCTGGGTTGGACTGGCTCAGCGCCGGCCGGCCGGCACCCTTGCGCCGCACCCGGTCGGCCGCCGCGCACCCCGCCAGAAGGTCTTTCGCCCCGCGAATGATCGTGCTGTGCGCCACGCCTGTCGCCCGCGACACCGCCGCGGTCCCGCCATAACCGGCGGCGACCTTCTCCGCGGCTACGAACAAGCGACGACCTCGCTCATCCAACCGGTCTTTGATGGCTAGGTAGCGTGCGCGAATTGCCGGTTCGTCGATCATCCCAGAATTCGTACACAGGGCGCTATCGCGTCGGAATACCCTAGCTGCGGAAACCATTACCCGAATCGGTTATTCCTGCGCGTCGCCTTACCGGCCGCTTCGGCGGTCGGGATTTTTCTTTTAGACGCCGCCGTCCGATCCCCGCCCAGGCGGCATTCCGCCTGTCGTTGGCGGCGCACGCGGCGGCCCCTTCGTCAGCACGAACCCCGACGCCTCCAGATGGTGCACAAACCGCTCAGCGGTAATCCGCGCCATCATGTCGTCGGCGTGATTGACCCGCTTTCGACCCTGGTAGCGAAGTGCGAACGACAGAGCCTCGGCGATCTCATCTGCGGTGCCAGGGCGAAGGGAAGGGGCGTCGGGCATACCCGGATGGTAGCCGACCATCGAGAACATGTCGAGAACATCAGGATCACCAAAAAGGCCGGGGATGGTGTCCCCGGTCTCTATCGTGCAGCGTAAGCCAGATTAACCGTTGGCTTGCGCGCCATAGTGAGGCCCCTGATAGCCAGCCGGTACGCCCTGAGCGCGGGCAGGGGAGCTTCTCGCGGCGAAGGGCGTTGTGGTTCCTCAGCGTGAGACGATGCGACGCCTCAATGCAGCACGGCGTGGCCTCAAACATCAGGGAATTCTTCCTGCCTACGTAGAACTGGAGGGCTTCCGCGCCCAGGGCAATCGCACTTCGCCCGTCAGAATAGCGCCAACAGCGTGCGGAGGTAGTTTTCATCCCACGCAGCCCGCTTGAGCTTCCCTCGTAGCGACCCTTTAGAACCTTCCTTTTGGATCACGTTCAACGCGATATGCCGCAACACCGCTAGATTATTCGGCCCGTTATCCAACCGCGCGCGCTGCTGGTCCTCATTCATGACGACGTCCAGCCGCCAGTGCAGCCGGTTCTCGACGCCCCAATGGGCCCGGACCACGTCCAGGAAACGCTCGCCGCTCAACGCGGTGCTGAGCAAATAATACGCTGTCTCACGTGTGGTTTTGCCGTGCGTTTCGCGCATCCGCTCCACCTTGCCGATGGCTCTGAGGCCCGGCCAATCATGATTTTCCTGAAGCCAGCCGATGTCGGTTGAAACGCTGGCGGTGCGGGTCTCGATCCGCCCGTGATCCCCATCGACCGTTTGCGCGGTAACGCCGCCCGCCCGGGCTGGATCGTCGAGAAACAGCCTGACATCGTCATGCAGGGTCGCCTGATTTCCTTTCAGCGCCAGGGCATAATCGCCGCCCTGATCGACGATCTGTTGCGCGATGGCGCGTTGGCAATTAAGCGCATCAACCGTGACGATGGTGCCTTTCAGCGACAGCATCGCAAGCAGTTTTGGCACCGCGGTGATCTCGTTCGACTTCGCATCCGTAGCGATCTGGCCAAGCACCATGCGTTGCTCGCATCCCCAGGCGCTGACCATATGCAGCGCTGATTTACCGCTGGCATGGTCGTGCGAGCGGCGTAGAACCTTGCCATCGATGGCCACAACGCCTTGACATTGTTGCGAAAACACCGCCATGAACCGCTGAAAAGCAGCCCCGAACGGCGCAGGATCCAGCAAACGGAACAGCCGGCTGAAGGTGTCGTGGCTTGGCACGCCGTTGGGCAGCCGCAGAAAGCCGCGAAGTAATGGCTCCTTCGCCTTCGCGAATGCCGCCATGTCCATGGCGTTCTCGCCGCCGCAGATCACCGAACACAGCGCGATCATCAGGAGGTCGTGCAGGTGATGCAGCGTGGCATTCCCGGTTCGTGGGTCTTCAAGACCCTCCCAGCATGCGCCAAACTCTTCCAACGTAGCCTCCCGACGTGAGTTTCTCAGGCCATCGCGTAGAGTCGATCTGCTTCGAGCCGGGCAAGAGGGAATCGAAGGTCAAGCAAATTCGAAATGCGACTCCCCTGCTTCCGCGCCGCCTTGACGAACCTTCTAGACGAACCTTCTATATGACAGCACGCCGTTGTTGTTCGGGATCGATTTTGATAAGATATCATTGGTGAACTTGGTCTCAGACACCACGGCCCGCGAGAAACTTGAGGAAGCCTATAAAGCCCTCGTAACACATGACCATAAGATTGCTCTAGGAATCGGAACTGCCATCAGGCCAGCATTCACGGACATTGAGCTATCGCTCATGGGACCAACGGCACGTGCCATCGTAACGGCACCCCGCGAAAAGCTGTGGCCCTCTGTAAAAGAAAGTCTGACGGTCGCTCCGAAGGGCCTTGCCCTTGAGCTGTTATCATCTCAGCACTCCAGCTCTCTGTCGATTTTGTCGCCCTATGCTATCAAGGTGCCAAAGCAGTGGCTCGTTCAGCGCGACCCTAACCGACTGATTCAGCTGGTAAGGGAGAGGATGCCGAGTATCCTGACCGATGAGTACTTCGACTTCCTATTCCCGCCACGCGATGACGGCGTGCCAGATCCGCAGGTTGAGGAAGAAGTCAGGCAGGCGGCCTAGATAGGATTATCCATAATCGTCTATCACGCGGATGCAGGCGATACGTTGGCGCCATGCCCAACAGGCCTAATCGAGATGGCGTTGACCCGACGCAGGATGCTGAGCGGCGGCGTTATCGAGCGTTTTGCGCCAGCTATTGGGTGCCGTACGCAACCAGGGCCGTAGGTTGCGATAATGCCTCACCCCCTGCTCCGTCTGATGCCGAAACAGGATCGTCGGTTGCGATCCGGCTACTCTTGGGCGTTCAGCAACGAGATCGCGATGTCGCCGGAGCATCGGACTTGGTCGCCTGGCTTGTCGCGCGCACGCACTCGCGCCCCGAGGTAATCGCCGATGGTGCGCCCAACGCTTTCCGCAAGGCCGCCGGTCGGCGACCGTCACCTCGGAAAAGCCACGATCAAGCGTTAGAGCCAATCAAGGGAGGCAAATGATGCATAAGACAGTGCTGGGTATTGCCACCATGCTGCTGCTCGCAGCAGTCTCTCCGGCGGTCGCGGGCAACGGTGGTTGGCACGGCGGCGGCTGGCACGGCGGCGGCTGGCACGGCGGTGGCTGGCACGGCGGCGGCTGGCACGGTGGTTGGCATGGTGGCTGGCACGGGCACAATTACGGAGGGTGGGTCGGTCCGGGCATAGCACTCGGACTAGGCGTAGGCGTGCTGGGTGGCGCGTTGCTGGCACCTCCACCGATTTATTACGCTCCGCCGCCGGTTTACTATCCACCGCCGGCTTACTACCCGCCGCCATCAGCGTATTATCCGCAGCCTGGGTACTACACACCTCCGAGCTACTACCCGACCCTATGCTGGCGGTAGCGATTCATATGGTCAGCCGGCAGCGCTCGACCCAAACAACTGCGGGACGCCTGACGATCCTAGACCTTGTAATCATCCGTAGCGCTAAGCCCTAGGAGCATCATGCCCCGGTCTGCCCGGTCCTGGCGACGGTGTCGGTGGTGAAACGGTCAATCTGGATTGTCGTGAACTTGCCGGGCGCCGGAAGCCTTGTGCATCTTCCACGGCAAGCGTCGATGCGCGCTCGATCGGTTGATGTGCGCTCGATCGGTTGATGTGCGCTGATATCTGCAATACCTACTTTTGCAGGGGGGCGTTGAGCATAGATGAAGAGCGAAGCGGACCCGGAGGCGACCGTCGCGTTGGCCGGAGAGGGGCAATGAGAAGCGCTCTTCGCGTGTCCTTAAGCCAAATCAGAACTTGTAGTGTGATGGTAAATCCAAATCTTAAGCCAGCGTGCTCGGGTGATTCGTCGGAGGTATGGCCGAGCGTCGCAACGGTCAGTCAAGGGAGTGGAGGGTTGACCGCCGAACCGGTTTTACGGATGCGGCACCTCCCCCGAGTAATCGCCGCTCTGATCGCCATCAGCTGCGCCTCGGCGCCGGTAGTGGTGCAGGCTCAAACGAGGTCATCCCGCAGTTACTCCAAGGTTGAGATCGACAAGCAAATTGATCAGATTCGGCGCGACCTCATGGCCAAAATACCGACGCCCGAACAGATTGAAGCTGCTTGGGCCAGTCTACTCGAAAGCGGACATCGATCAAAAACTGGATCAACTAAGTTTAGGGATTCCTCAGCAGACCATCTCCAGTCAAGACCTCGACAAGGCGCTACAGCAGACCGTCTCTAGGCAAGACTTCGACGAGGCGATGCAGCGGACCGCCTCCAGGCAGGATCTCAACGAGGCAATCGCGCAGGCAACAGATAGTGCAAAGGCACGGGAAGAAGCGATCGAGAATAAGCTTCCGAGGATGCTATACTGGGTCGCCCCCTTGGTTTCGCTTTTAGGCGTCATGATTTCGGGAGGATTGGCCTATTACATTGCGAGCAAAGCTCGTGAACAGGCAGAGACCATTGCTGCAGCCGCTCGGGCGATAGCCAAGGCTGAAGCGGTAAACATACGGACCAGCACTTACATCAGGGAATGGCGGTCAGGTCAGGGGCGGATGCATGCTTTGGTCCTTCATGATCTCAGTTGCGCGCAGGCTATTACCGATTGCGATACCCTCAATCGGATCGCCGACCTCGGCAACTGGCTCGACGATCTTGCTGACGACACGCTTGAGGGGAGATTGGATCAGGAAAAAATGGACTCGGGTTTTAAGTTGATCGCCGAGGAATTTCGGAATGCTTTGGCTGGCCGACTGGAGGATGACCTGGTGATGCACAAGAAAGCATGGACCCGATTGGCAGCCTGGACCTCGGCAGAGCGGCCGGACCGAGGTCCTCCACCTTCGGCTGATGCATGACCGCGCCAGCCGGATCATAGCGGGTCTAGATGCGCACCGGATAGAGGCAAGGGCGCCCGATTGAA
>CAVYXX010000188.1:0-4219 GCA_963772355.1 uncultured Alphaproteobacteria bacterium
GCCTGCGTCAGGACCACCGCGCCAAAACCAACCATGCCTCGCACCTCCCGAATTCAAATGCTTCCAATCTGCCCCGCGCCGACCGTCCCGTCCCTTGACCCACCCCCGCCGAGCGCGCCGCATCCCGGCGCGGGCTCCCGGAGGGTCCGCAAACCATTAGTTAGTGCCCATCCATAAACGAGGCTTTTTCCTGGACGACGATCCTTCGGAACGTCCCGAGTGGCGCCCTGACCGGTCTCTGGGGCAGCAATTTCCCGCCTCGGTTAGGGAATAGTTGCAATTGCAACCTTTGCGTGTACCGCAGGGCGCGTGCGGGCAGCGGGGTTCGGCGCGCCCAATGCGAGCGGCGGTCAGGTCGTGGCCACGGCTAGTCGTGCACAGAGAGCCAGGTTGTAGGCGACAACCGAGGACCAAACGTATGAGGTGAAGTGCGCCAGCCCGCGCCAAGTGCAGCGTGCCAGGCCAAACGCCCGCTTCAAACAGGAGATGTTGGCCTCGATGCCGGCGCGGAAGTTGCGCAGCTTGCGATACACCCAGCGGCTTTTGACCATGGCTTCGATGCCAAGGTGGCCCTTCTTGTGGAACGCGACATCGCTCACGCCAAGCGCCTTGGCCTGGGTGACGTTGGCGGTGCTGGCATAGCCGCCGTCGCCCGCGATTTGGCGTGGCGGCTGGCCATGAGACGCAATGTGGCGCTCCAGCATGGGCAGAAAGCGCTCGGCATCGGCCGGATTGCCGGTCTCGACGACGACGTCGAGGATCAGGCCGCTGCGACCGGTCGCCAGATTGATCTTGTGGCCGTATTGCACCTCGCGGCCGCCTTTGACGATGATGTCGGCGTGCGGCTCGAACAGGCTGACCACTTTTTCGCTGGCCGGCACCGCTTCGCCGTCGAACACCCGGCGCCTGGTCTGCGTCATGACGCGCTCGATCAAGGGCAGGTAATGGCGGACCTCGCCGCACCAATCCGCGGCGGTCGGTTCCGCGCATGCCGCCAGCACCATGAGCGCTCGCTCCAGGGCCAGCTTGGTGGCACGCGTGACTGCGATCAGCTCGCGATACAGCTTGGCCTTCCGCTCCTTGCCGCGGCTGTGCTGGATGGCGTGGGCACGCTTTTTGGCCAGCCGGCGGTGATCACGCCAGCGGATCCCGGCGCGGCCGGCTAACCCACCCGCCTGTTCCAGCAAGCGCGTCATCACCCGGACCGCGTCCCAAAGCAACGAGCTGTCGCTGGGCTCATGCATCAGCGCTTCAGTGACTGTGCTGTCGATGCGAACCATCGCTGCCGGCTCGAGCCGGGTTTGCCGGGCGTTGCGCACCACCGCCTGATTGATCGCTTCCCAACTGGCCGCGGTGATCGCGCTGATGGTCTTCTGAAGCACCGCCTTCTTCGGCGTCCAGCCCATCGGCAGCCGCGCGAAGGCGCGAAACGATGCTGAATTTTCCAGGTGAAACGCCAGTTCCTCGTAGCTCAGCTGGCGGTATTGCTTCAGCAGCGCGCAGCGCAGCACGGCTTCCGCCGGCAGCCCACGCCGGCCGGTCTCGCGCACCCCGTCGCGGCGCAGATCGTTGCTGACCAGGCGTAGCAATGGGCGATGTTGATCGAGCCACTGCGAGATCTGCTTCAACTCGCGACCGATCTCGTGGGTGGCGAAGATATCGAATAGACTGGCCTGTGTGATGCGTTCCTGACGCATGATCGGGCTCCGGCGGGTGGGGTATGGATTCGGCTGCAGTGGTATGCCGCCGACACATAACCGAAGCCGCCGGGCTTGACTCGCGATATCGCGAAGCAGCTGGGTTTTTAGACGATTAGCGTTTATGGACGGACACTAGTTAAGATCAGAATTCGAAACTCGCCCCCTTGGTGTGGTAGCCGGGGGCTTTTTCATGTCCAGCAGAGTTATGCGGAATTCCATCCGCCGCTTACCCGCCGATGTCCTCGACATCAGAGCGCACCGTCGCGCTGCTCCCACCATCTATCCCACAAATCTGGCGTCAGGAAGTGCGCAAATTTTCGCACTTCCTCGTAACGCGAGAGCGCGAGTGACCAGCCTCACCGGCTCGGCCGCCGCTCCGACGCCGGCGGGAAACCCCTCGCCTCCAGGAAAGAAACCCTCGGCGACAACGAGGGTAGAAAACGGTCACTTAGGGTGACCGGTTTACCTACCAACGACTTGACGCCACACCCGTGCCCGGACGCGTTCGCTGGAAGCATTCGGATTGATGTACTATTGATGCATCTATCTACTGATAGTTACGGGAGTTTGTAGCTGCCCGAATTGGTGCAGTCTACGGCGTAGGTTCCTTCAACCGCAGTCCGAAACTCGTTCACGTGTGCCACATACGTCCAACCACCGGTTATGCCAGTATACTTTCCAGTCCCCGCCGTGATCGTGGCCGATGCATGTGCATTCTTCTCGTTCAGCGTGCGCCATTTTTCGTGTGCGAAATCGATACTAATCTGATCTCCGTCTGGGTCAGTCGACACACAGCTGCCATGGGGCGCACCCACGCCGTTCACGAACTCGGCCATGCCCCAACAGTGCGTCGTCATGTGATCGAGAAATCCGTCGCTTCGGGTCAGCCCGTTTTCATCGAAGACAAACATGACCCGCTCTTTCCCGATCGTGGTTACCTTGATGGTGCCAAATGCGGAATATGTGGCGTTAAAGGTCCCTTCCTTCGGAAGATCAGCGGCCATTGCCGTGGCTCCAAAGGTCATGGCAGCAGTCAGGGTCAAGGCGGGCAGTGTGCATCTGTGCGTTCGCATCGAACGTTCCTCCCGTCATATATTGATTGTTCATTGGCCGACGTTCTCTGGTCGCCGGTTCAGGCAGCGATGCTGCGTAACATAACAGAACGGTAATTCAAAGCGTTTCCGCACTGAGGGCTGCCGAATTCGGTAATCCAGCAAACCATCGTTGCGGTGAATGCAGACGCCAAATTGGCGCTTGTAACCTGCCACCTGCGAGACCGACTTTTCATCGGCCGTTGACTGTTCTTATCGAGATATCGGCGTATCGGGCCGGTTTGGACGTTCATTGCGGCGCCATCCCTCCTTCACGGAGGAGGGGACAGGGGCTGCCAGTCGGAGGCGCCAACAAATGTCAAGACCCGCGTCTCGACGGACCACCGGCCCCGTGCGTGTGTTGGACGATCCGGGGCACTTTGATCGTGGCAGCCTGGACGGGCTTCACAGGCCGTTTGCGGGGCCGGTTGGTGACGATGGTCATGCCGCCCGAGGCCTGACGACATCAGCGATCCGGGCGCCATGCTCACTCAGTGCTACCGATAGGTCGTAGGCCTGCTGTAGGTTCAGCCAGAGCTCAGGCGTGGTGCCGAAATAGCGCGCCAGGCGCAGCGCGGTGTCAGGCGTAACAGCGCGCGGGTTCTCCTCCGCAATGATGGACGTAATCCGGTTGGGCGGAACGTCCAGCGCCCGCGACAGAGCATTCGCACTCAGTCCTAGCGGAATCATGAAGTCTTCCCGGAGGACCTCCCCGGGATGGGTTAGATGCGACATAATTACCCTCATAGAACAAACAGAAAAGGCTAATTTCATAGAACTTAGTGATAGTCACAGATCTCCACGTTGGCAGGACCGGCCGCTGTCCATACGAAGCAAATCCGCCACTGATCGTTGATCCGGATGCTGTGCTGGCCGGCCCGCTCTCGCTTGAAGGCTTCCAGGTAGTTCCCGGGCGGCGCCCTGAGATCGGACAGCACGGCGGCGGCGTTCAGGTAATCCAGCTTCCGCAATGCGACGCGAGCGATGTTGCCGAACCGCTGATTGGCCCCGGTCCGGAACAGTTCCTCCGTATCGCGGCATCTGAACGACTGGATGGCCATGACGCCAAAGGTATTACGGATTGCGTTATAGGCAAGTCTCTTTATTGTGTCTGGGCGGCTAGAAGGGTGCGAACCTTCCGTCACATTGGCGGAAGGTTCGCACCTGCCTAACGTCACGCTCGCGCATAAGCTTGGGAAGCAGGAGAACGAGGGGCGCCGAATGCTGGATCTGGATCATCAGACCAAGATCGGCACGATCGAAAATGCTCTGTGGTTGCTTGGCAAGCAGGTGGCAAGTGAAGTGTGCGAAGCGGCATAGCTCGGATCGATCGTCGGTGGGCATTTCCGCCCCAAACCGCTTTTGGCGCCCTAGCCATTTCGCCGGGGTGTCCCATTTTCGCCGCTAGGGCTGATTTGGGGACCACCA